>JAVJRL010000013.1:0-39058 GCA_040285615.1 Allomuricauda sp. | reverse complement strand
GTTGATCGTCACGGTGAAGGAGTTCTCCACATCTGGGCATGACCCCGTTCCCGGGCTGAAGACGTAGAGGGTCGTTGTGGTCGTTATGGCGTCGTTGGCGGCGTATGCGTTGCCCCCTCCGTTGGGCGCATCGAAATAGTTGCCGTTGGCCAGTGCGGGCAGTACATAGGAGTCACAGCTCTCGACATCTGTGGGCGCATCTGCCAGTGACTGTTGGTAATTGGTTATGGTGACCTGGTCGAATGAGTCGGGGCAGGTACCGTTGGTGATGGTCCACCTGAGAATGGCGTTCTGGCCTACCGGCAGTCCTGTTACATTAGTGGCCGGGTCGTTTGGTGACGATATGATTAGTGGTGGCCCTGCAGTCTGTGTCCATATCCCTGTTCCCACAGCAGGAACATTGGCCGCCATGGTGAAGTCAGGTGTGTCGCACTGTTCGATGTCGGTCCCGGCGTTGGCAATGGTTGGCTGCTCAAAGATGTTGACGCTCACGGTGGCCGTGTCGTCGGGGCATGCCCCTGTGGAGGATACGGTATATGTGAAATCGTAGCTTCCATCGCCCAGAGCGGAGAAGTCCATGTTTGCGGGGTCGGGCACCACGGAGTTGGCCCCGTTGCCGAAGGCATCGTTGACATCGGTCCATGTTCCGCCCGCGTCGGCTCCCGCGAGCTGTGCGTTCAGGTCGTATGTGGTGGCGTCTCCCTCACAGAGGTCCATGTCGGTGGGGGTACCGGCCTCGTTGGTTGCGTCGATGGTCAGGTCAAAGCTTTCTTGATCGGAACAGGTCCCGTTCTGGTCGTATATGTACAGGGTAGTGGTCCCAACGATATTGAAGATGGTGAGGGGGTTGTATTGGTTGCCCCCGCCCCCTGGCATGTCGTAATAGGCCTGGTTCCCTGTCAGGTTGGTCCCTGCTATGGCGGGCAGGACATATTGGTCACATGCGCTCACATCGGGTATCGGGTCGATAACGGGTGCCACGGGTGCGGTAAGTGTGACGTCCGGGTCGTCGGTGGAGGTGCATCCGGCGACTGTGATCCTAAGGTTGTTGTAGTTTCCTTCGGGCAGTCCGTTGACAACGGCACTTCCTGCATTGACGGGTACGGCGTTGAACACGCCGGCATCGTGGAAGATGTCGTAGACCCCGTCGGGCACGTTCCCGAAGATGAGCGATATGGAGCCGTCGCTTCCGCCACAGGTAGTTGGGTCTGAGTAGACGTCCACGCCGATGAAGGGTATGCTGTTGATGGTGAGTGCCATGGTATCGAAGACCAAAGGGCAGCTACCGTTTCCATTCCCAGTCAGTGTCAGTACCACCGAGCCATTGGCTATGTCATTGACACCAGGGGTGTATACGGGGAGCAATATGGTCGGGTCATCGAAGGAACCATCGCCAGCTGTGGCCCATGAGAGGGAGCTGGTGTTGGAAGCACTTGGTGGTGTTCCAGATGAGGCAAGGTCCAAAGCAGCACCTTCGCATACTTCCTCATCGGATCCCGCCTCCACGATAGGAGCTGGGGTAATGGTCAATGTCATGGTATCGAAGACTAAAGGGCAGCTTCCGTTTCCGTTCCCGGTCAGTGTGAGCACCACCGATCCATTTGCGATGTCATTTATACCTGGGGTGTATATGGGCAGAAGGGCGGTTGCATCATCAAAGGAACCGTCGCCAGCGGTGGCCCATGAGAGGGAACTGGTGTTGGAAGCACTCGGGGTCGTTCCCGAGGCGGCAAGGTCCAGGGTAGCCCCCTCGCAGATTTCCTCGTCGGAGCCTGCATCTACAGTTGGCGATGGTGTTATCGTTATGACAAAGCTTTCCTGGTCAAAACAGTTGGGTATAGTTCCGGTTTCATCATAGATGTAATAGGTGCCGGAAGTTGCGATTACATCCATGGGGCTGTACTGTGTTCCGGTCCCTCCCGGGCCATCGTAATAGGCTTGGTTCCCGGATAGGTTGTTACCATTGATGGCTGGCAATACAAATGAGTCGCATGCCTCAACATCCGCAAGGGCGAAGACATCTGGTGTGTTGTTGATCGTCACGGTGAAGGATACCTCATCGGAGCAGTTGGGTGTTGTCCCCGTCTCGTCATAGATATAGTATGTGCCCGCGCCGACGGCCTGTCCCGCGGCGTACTGTGTGCCGGTTCCCCCTGTGCCCGTGAAATAGGCCTCGTTGCCTGAAAGGTTGGAGCCTGTTATGGCAGGGAGGGTGTATGCGTCGCATGCCGTTTGGTCGGCCAGTGGGTCGATGGCCGGCGTGTTGTTGATCGTCACGGTGAAGGAGTTCTCCACATCTGGGCATGACCCTGTCCCCGGGCTGAAGACGTACAGTGTTGTCGTCGTGGTCACAGCATCCCCTGCGATGAGTGCGTTGCCCCCTCCGTTGGGCGCATCGAAGTAGTTCCCGTTGGCCAGTGCGGGCAGTACATAGGAGTCACAGCTCTCGACATCGGCGGGTGCGTCTGCCAGTGGGGTGTTGTTGATGGTAAGGTCAAAGCTTTCCTGATTGGAACAGGTCCCGTTCTGGTCGTATATGTACAGGGTAGTGGTCCCAACGATATTGAAGATGGTGAGGGGATTGTATTGGTTGCCTCCGCCCCCTGGCATGTCGTAATAAGCCTGGTTCCCTGTCAGGTCGGTCCCTGTTATGGCGGGCAGGACATATTGGTTGCATGCGCTCACATCGGTCACTGGGTCGATGACGGGTGCCGCGGGTGCGGTAAGTGTGACGTCCGGGTCGTCGGTGGAGGTGCATCCGGCGACTGTGATCCTAAGGTTGTTGTAGTTTCCTTCGGGCAGTCCGTTGACAACGGCACTTCCTGCATTGACGGGTACGGCGTTGAAGACGCCGGCATCGTGGAAGATGTCGTAGACCCCGTCGGGCACGTTCCCGAAGATGAGCGATATGGAGCCGTCGCTTCCTCCGCAGGTGGTGGGGTCGGAGTATACGTCCACGCCAATGAATGGTATACTGTTGATGGTCAGTGCCATGGCATCGAAAAATGGTGGGCAGGAGCCGTTTCCGTTGGCGGTAAGGGTAAGGACTACGGACCCGTTGGCTATGTCATTGACACCTGGGGTGTATACGGGGAGCAATGCGGTAGGGTCATCGAAGGAGCCGTCACCGGATGTGGCCCATGATAGGGAGCTGGTGTTCGATGCACTCGGGGTCGTTCCCGAGGCGGCAAGGTCCAGGGTAGTGCCCTCGCAGATTTCCTCGTCAGATCCCGCGTCTACGGTGGGCGCGGGGGTAATGGTCAGTGTCATCACATCGAGCGTTGCGGGACAGCTACCGTTTCCGTTTCCGGTCAGGGTGAGCACGACCGAGCCGTTGACTATATCATTGACACCCGGGGTGTATACGGGCATAAGGATGGTTGCATCATCAAATGTGCCGTCGCCAGCAGTGGCCCATGATAGGGAGCCGGTATTGGATTCACTTGGCACTATTGTGGAAGTGGCAAGGTCCAGAGTAGTACCCTCGCATATTTCCTCGTCGGAGCCCGCATCGACCACTGGTGCGGGGGTAATGGTAAGGGTCATGGTATCCTGTACCGGGGCACAGCTACCGTTTCCGTTGGCGGTAAGGGTCAGTACAATACTGCCCGCTAGGATGTCAGCCGCTCCAGGGGTATAAGTAGGTGCCAACAATGTAGCATCATCAAAGTTTCCATCTCCTGGGGTACTCCACAATAAAGAACTCGTGTTGGATGCAGATGGAGCCGTACCTGAAATCGATAGGTCATGGCTGTCCCCTTCGCATATTTCCTCGTCTGAGCCTGCATTGACCACTGATGCGGGGGTAATGGTCAGTGTCATCGTATCGATGGTGTCCGTACAGGAGCCGTTTCCGTTTCCGGTCAGGGTAAGCACCACGGACCCGTTGATTATATCATTGAGACCTGGAGTGTACAAGGGGAGCAATGCGGTCGGGTCGTCGAAGGAACCGTCGCCTGCTGTGGCCCATGATAGGGAGCCGGTGTTCGATGCACTTGGTTGCGTTCCCGAGGTGGCAAGGTCCAGAGCAGTGCCCTCGCAGATTTCCTCATCGGAGCCTGCATCCACAATAGGTACTGGGGTAATGGTCAATTTCATTGCATCGAGCGTTGCGGGACAGCTACCGTTTCCATTTCCGGTCAGGGTGAGCACCACCGAGCCGTTGGCTATGTCATTGACACCTGGGGTGTATGCGGGGAGCAATGCGGCCGGGTCGTCGAAGGAACCGTCGCCTGCCGTGGCCCATGATAGGGAGCTGGTGTTCGATGCACTTGGTGGCGTTCCCGAGGCGGCAAGGTCCAAAGTATCGCCCTCGCAGATTTCCTCATCGGATCCCGCATCCACTATAGGTAAAAATGTAATTGTGAGCTCCATACTATCTACTGCATCAGGGCAGTTTATGCTTGAGGCAGTAAGGGTAAGGGTTACGGTACTGCCAACATCCAAAAGACTGGGCTCGTATATCGCATTAAGTGCTGTTGCGTCTGTAAAGTTGCCGCTACCATTGTGTGTCCACAACAGATTATCAAAGTTATTGGCCATTGCCCCTGTAAGGGTGTAGTCAACCAATCCACATATTGTGTCATCCGGTCCTGCTGATGCTGTGGGAGGTAGTGTAAGGGTTACATTGAAACTTGTTTCTGCACTACAATTGGGTGTTGATGCAGTTTCATCATATATATAATATGTACCAGAAGATGGTATTGGATCTCCTGGGTTATAGGAATTACCCCCTCCATTAGGAGCATCGTAATAAGCAGCTGAAATAAGACCGATACCATTTATTGGAGGGAATACCTGTGGTGCGCAGCCCACAATATCGGGTTGGTTAGTTATTACAGGGGTTGTATATACCAATATGGTGTGGGTAACATCAATGAAATTGCCTGCTGTATCTGTTATCCTATATATGCGGGTTATGGTTTCTGGATTGGTGTTTCCATCTGATACCTCTCCTTGGAAAGTAACCGAATCCACAGCACAGTTATCAGCTTCATCATTTACTATGGATGGGTCTACGAGGGGAGGCGTGTCGCATACTGTGGTTGTTGCCGGGTTGCTCGCTGTAGGGTCGGTAGTATCTCCAAAGCCTATGGTAAAAACATCTAAATGCTGGAAATCTACTCCATCAAAATATGCGTTACCAGAACCATCAACCAATGTTGCTTCAATGACCGTTATAGGTCCATCTGTAAAATCTCCATTACCATCGGTATCTATCAACAATTTAATGGCACAAGTGCCACTGTTTGTAAGTATGTCAGAGCCACTAAGGTCCACACGAACGCTTACCCCTTGAATTGGATTAACTCCTGGGGTCCTCACTGCCTGAATCCGCCATTCTCTTCCTATTCGAGAAGTTATACCTAGGCCTGGGGGCAATTCAAGCGCGGATGAATTAATGGATTGATTATCATTACCCCACATCAAAAAATTGTGGTCATTGGGTGTTCCGTCGGGTTGACCTACAATTTGTCCATCGATTTCGGTTCTGGTAAGATCTAAATTATCTGTTGAAAAATCGGTGTTGGTGGACATGGTTACTATTGCATCTGAATTGACACTTTTAGATATTCTCTGGTCAATGTTGTACCGTAAACTCAATGCTCCTCCAACATCTTTGTATCTATCCTTGCCCAGTCCTGCGATATCATGCCTATAATTTGGGTCTACCGTCCATATTACTGTTCCGTCGGAGGCAAGATAGTTGTATGAGGTATTTCCATTAATACTACCCAGTGAACCTACAGCATTTAGAGTAATTCCATATTTGATGGCCAAGTAGGACTGCACTCTTTGCCTAAGATTATTACCCAAACTAAAGTCTGCTAAAAGAACTTCTGCTATGTCTCCTGTTAGGTTTCTGTTGGAATCGTTACTATTAAAATGTTTACCTAATCTGTTGAAGTAAAATAAAGTGTTATCTGCTAAGGGATGATTTCGATTGATTGAAATGTCCTGTATCCCATTAACATGGGTGATCAATAATTCTGCATTTACACCTACTACTCTGTTAAAGGCCCCGATGGAAGGCTCTCCCAAAAGATCGATACCACCACTTACATAAAATTCACCAGGATCTAACATATTTAATGGATTCCATGTTCGGCCTACCGAGAATGTATTGCCATCCGCGACGCCCAATGATAAATTTGTTGTCCAGTCGTTAGAGTTCGCAGACCGGTGATGGACATCTACATCGCCCCCAAACAAAAGTCTTTGTGTTTCGGCCGAGTTACCTGCTCCCCGGGCCTTGAATACGATAAAAACCGTGATATCGCGGCGGGAGTTAGATCTAAAATGCAATGCTTGTCCGGTACCACTTCCATCGAAATTCACTACGGGGTTAAAATTCATGTTGTCCGTTGGGTTTCTCCTCACCGTAGGTACACCAGGTATGGAACCCATTGGGGTTAAGAACAAAGGATTTCCCCCACTATTGGGAAATGGATAATCAAACCCATCTGGTGTGCCGAATGGATCATTTGGATAATCAACCGGATCTGGGTGCTGTACTGCATTCTGTTCGGAATAGTAAACAATATCGTACCACGTAGTTACGGGATCACCATCTTGCGCTAGGGTTGTTATAGGGTTAGGTAGGTATAGTGATATACCATTGGTGGGGGAATTAATTCCCTTGCCTGCCATAAACCAAGTATCTACTTGTTGAGCGGATACTTGTTGTACGAATAGTGCAATCAAAAGAATCGATGTGCAACGTAAGATTGGTTGAAATACTATAACTGAAAAAAGTTTTTCAGTATTTGATCTATTAATTGAAGAGCGTAGAAATCTTATCATAAGCAAGTAGTTTTAAACCGGAATTTTCTTTGTAAGAAAACAACAGGTAAAGATTTGGTTATTATAAAATAAGTTAATAATGAGTGGATTAGGATGCGTGAATTAACCTATGGTGGTTTAGAATTGACGAATGCCCCAAATGGATCAACGAAGGATAATCTAATTGATATTCAATACGTTATAGTTGTAATCCAATACTTACATTAGAAATTTTGCCTCGAAATTTTAAATTGATGGCAAAAAGAAGCCGCCAAGAATTTCTTGGCGGCTTTACCATCCTGATTATTGAAGAACTAACGAATTACACCAAACCTTAGGTTCTATAATCAATTATTAAAATATGGGTTGGATGGTTATTTGATCAAATTGATTTCTACTCTTCGGTTCTGTTTTCTTCCAAGTTTTGTGGTATTGGAGGCAATAGGTTTTTCTTCTCCGAACCCAATTGCGGTTAATCTGTCCGCAGAGATTCCTTCATTGATCAGGAAATCCAAAACAGAGTTGGCTCGTGCTTCCGATAACCGTTGATTACTTTGATTACTTCCAACACTGTCGGTATGTCCTTCTACTGTAAACTTCTCATTAGGATATTCATTTAGAATCTGAATGATGTCCACCATAACAGATACAGATTCCGGTTTAATAGTGGCTTTTCCTGTATCAAATAGAATAGTTCTTGCATAATCGTTTAACTGTTTTTGAACCTCTTGGGTTACTTCTGGGCACCCGTTGTTACTTACAGGTCCAGCTAAATCAGGGCATTGATCATCTATATCAGCCAGTGTGTCACCGTCTTTATCCGGACATCCATTGTGCTCTTTACTTCCTGGTTCTTTAGGACAGCGGTCTTCTGAATCTATTATACCATCACCATCGGTATCGGGGCATCCATTATATTCTGATAGTCCTGGTGTTTTTGGACATTCATCATCTTTATCCAAAACACCATCCCCATCGGAATCTTTCCAAGGACATCCCTTGTTTTCCTCTGGTCCTGCTTCTTTGGGACAATTATCATCTTTATCCAGGATACCATCCTTATCTGTATCTGGCCAAGGACACCCTTGGTTTTCAATAGGTCCTGCAATTTCTGGACAATTATCTTCTTTGTTAATTATCCCGTCATTGTCCTTATCTCTCAACTTATTGTGATAAAGTGGAATTTTTGCCCCAGCATAAAGATCTAAACCTTTTGTATTATTGCTGACCAAGGATGAAAGTATCGATCCCGATCCCATATAAATGGGTCCTAAACGAAATCCCGCACCCCATTGGAAACCAACATTTTTAATAATGCTCATAGGGGAATAAATGGCCAGCCATTTGCTTTCGTATCTGGGCGTGAGTCTATATTGGTTTAAAATACTACCTGTATTTATCTTGCTTTTGGTAGTAAGGGAAATATCGGCATTAAGGTTTACATAAAATTTGGAATCCAAATTCCAGTCCATGTTTGTATGTAATGCTGTTGGTAATATGTAACTCTCTGATTTTTCGCTTGATATTTGATTAAAGTTGTCCAGTAAAGCTTCTTCAAGAACATCGCCATCGAAGTTATCAATGTTTTGAGTTCTGTTAAGATCGTACAAGCGGTCGGTACCTTTTACATTCAATATTTTCCCAAAATCGGTTAGGGACAATCCAAATTTTAATTTGTATTTGTTCACTCCTCGATTTACAATGGTACTTCCATCGCTTTTCATTTTGGTAAAATTGGTATGGTCGGGTCGCCATTCGTAGATAAGCCCTAGATCTCCACTGATACCAAAACCGTTGTTTATATCAAGAGCCTCCCCAGTATTGCCATTTTCATCAATATTACCTGTATCGCCAAGATGAATTTCACCGGTTGTGGTGACTTCACGTGTATTGGAATCATAATCGACTGTAATTCCTGTTCCATCTATATAGACATTTCCGAAACCTTGGATGATTTTACCGGTTAGTCCTCCCTTTAGAAAGTGTTGTCCATCATTCAATAATATACGGGCATATGTGGCTCCAATTTCCCCCCATGCACTAAAGGAACCCACTATATCATCCTCTATGAAATTAAAATCTTCGTTTTCATCAAAACCCCCTTCTTTTTCCAACAGATTTCCATTTGCATCAACTAGGTTGAAAACACCTCTTCCTCTTGTAAAAATAGCAAGTGAACTTTTTTGGTCTATACTAAGCATTACGGAGGGCCCCATTACATCTATATTGAATGCTAGAAAATTATTTGCGGATGGAAACGTTTCTGCATTGTCAAAAACCATGCTGTAGTCCTTAAATGCATCGCCAATATTAAAGCCTATATAATCGTTTCCATATAGGGCGCTAATTCCCACCAGGTTTATGTCCATTTTTAGTCTGGAATCGGCAATGTTTGCTGGGTTGGAAATAATTCCATGTACCCCGTTATAATTATCTTCCAAATACCCAATATAGGATTGGGATTGGATTACGTTGATTGTCGAAATCAATATTAAGCCTATTATTAGCTTCCTTAAATACATCATTTTATTTTCCATGATCTACGTTTAGGGTTTGGTTTTCATGTTTTTGAAAAGACAAATAGAATATAAATAGTGATGACAAATAGGGGCAAATAAACGAATCGGGCTTTTGGATTGACGAATGGGGCAGTTGAATTTACACACCATTTTGAAGCGAAGAGTATTCCTACCTATTACGAGTTGCCTCCAAAGCAAAAAAACCATTACAACCAAGGAATTTTAAAATTCCTTGGTGTAACGGAAACCTCAACTAAACTAAACACTTTTATGACCAACAGTCGTCAAAAGTGAATTGCTATATGTGCATACGTTAAAAATTGATCTTGCTTTTCAATTGTGTTTAACGCTTGATTGCAGAACAAACATAAAATCAAAAATCGATATAAAAGTGCTCCGTTTTATGGATGCCCCGTTTCAACTAACGAATGCCCTTTATGGTTTGAGGAAGAAAAAAACAAGCATAAAAAAACAGCCCTAAAGGGCTGTCCATAATTATTTAAAATGGTATGGTCAATTAGATTTCCTCTACTGATGCACCTGGCGCGTTCTTTTTTACGGAAGCAATACCATTTTCCATGGCCGAATCGCTAGAGTACATTTCGCTATTACCTATAACTTGGCCATTCGATGCTTTTAGGTTAAAGAATGGGCTCCCATCCTTTGCAGTGTTTCTTTCAAAATTTCCATCGTCCTGTGAATGTTTTTTCACAGACTCGATACCATTTTCACAGCCATCTTTGGATGAATATCCCTGACTGCTTAAAATTACTTGGCCGTTCCCAGCTTTTAAATTAAACCTGAACTTTCCGGCTTTATCCGTTTTAATCTCAAATTTTCCCATACTTAATCTATTTTAAGTAATAAATCTAGATATTTTATTAAAAAATGACCAATAAAAGATGCGAAAATTGATAATAAAATAAGTTTTGGATGCTTTGGGAAACACTTTGGGAATAGAATAAAAGTTTTACACACGAAAAAAGGAGGCTTTTTCAGCCTCCTTTTAATGGTACATAAATATCGTTTACACCCTAATCTGTCCATCTCCAAATACATAGTATTTGTTGGTGACCAATTGTTTTAGACCCAATGGCCCTCGGTGGTGCAATTTATCGGTACTAATGGCCAATTCTGCACCAACCCCCATTTGTCCACCATCGGTGAATCGGGTTGAGGCGTTCTGGTATACCGCTGCACAGTCCACGTTTTCCATAAAGATCTTAGCCACATCATTGTTTTCAGTCATGATCGAAGCAGAGTGACCACCAGAGTTTTTGTTGATCATTTGTACGGCTTCATCAATATTGTTGACGGCACCGATAACACACTTCATGGCCAAAAACTCCTCTTGCCAGATGGATTCATCTGTAATGGTATCTTTATCCGTCAAAACTTTTTTGACTTCATCATCTACTATAATTAAAACATTGTTTGCGGTGAGTACCTGCTGCAATTCCTTGAGCTTATCCTCGTAACCATCAATTTGTGTATCCATCAAAATTTTGTCCAATGCGTTACAGGCGGAAATCTTTTGGGTTTTTGCATTCAAAATCACTTTTAAACTTTTTTCCCAATCAGCTTCCTTGTTCACATATAGGAAGTTGTTTCCTCTACCACTGATCAGCACAGCGCACTTGGCGTGTTCTTTTACAAAAGCAATCAAACGTTCGCCGCCACGGGGTACGATAAGATCCAAATCTTGGTCTGGATTCCTTAAGAACTCCTGTGTTTGTGTCCTATCCATTTCCAAGAACTGGATAAAGTCTTCGGACAGCCCATTTTCGGTCAAGGCCTGGTGCCAAAACTTAACCAAGGCTTTATTGCTATGGTACGCTTCTTTACCGCCCTTCAACAATATTTTGTTGTTTGCCTTAAATGCAAGTACGGCAGCCTCCACGGTTACATCTGGACGTGATTCATAAATAATCATAATGGTACCAAAAGGAGCTGTTCGGTTAATGATCTTTAGCCCGTTGTCCAATTCTCTTGTCGAGATTTCCTTGTTAACGGGATCGTCTTGCAAGCGAACCTCTTTTACGGCCTGAATCATTTGATTCACTTTATTTTGATCCACCACCAACCGATCGTATAATGCTTGGTCGTCGCGATTGAAAGCGTCTAAATCTTTTTTGTTTGCTTGGAGCAATTCATCTCGATTTTCATCAAGAATGCGCTCCATATCTTGTAATACTTTATTTTTTAATTCTGTGTTCAATAATTTCATTACTCTGGTTTTGAAACTTCAGTTCCTACACTTTTTCCTTCTATTATATCAAGGATAACATTTTCCCTTTTTCCGTTCACAATAAAAGAGGGGATGTTATCGGCAGCAGCTTTTTGTGCGTAGCTCAATTTTGAACCCATACCACCACGGCCTTCACCTTCTTGTTTGTTTCCTTCTTCAATATACTTGTCCAAATCTTCCTTGGGTTCTACTTTATCAATTACCTTGGAATCTTCTTTTTCAGGATGTCCATCGTAAAGCCCGTCAATATCCGTCATCAAGATAAGTTTATCGGCTTTCATCAACTGTGCCAGCAAAGTGGCCAATTCATCATTATCCGAAAACATGGACATGGATACGGAAACAGCATCATCCTCATTGGCTATTGGGATTACTCCTTCAGAAAGCAGCCCCTCAAGACAATTGATCATATTGTCTCGATGTACACCAGGGTTAAAATCCCTTTTTGTGGGGAGTACCTGGGCACATTTCATACCGTAATCGTTGAATATATTATAATAATGCCTCATCATTCTTGGCTGTCCGATGGCTGAATAAACTTGCCTTCGTTGTGTTTTATCTTTGATTTTTGCTTTGCCCAAAACCTCTTTACCGGCGATTACCGATCCAGAGGAGACCAAAATGGTCATGATGTCTCGCTCGTATAGCTCGGCAATTTGCTGTACCAAACTGTTGAGCACGGGTCTTACAATTCGGTTGTCTTTATTAGTCATCACATTTGTACCTACTTTGATGACCACTAGTTCTTTATACATGATTTAGTATTCTTCGCCAAGTTCCACAGCTCTTCCAAATGCTGCAAATGCGGCTTCTTTGATTAATTCGTTTACATTATTGTCTTCCATGGAATCCAAAGCGGCTCTGGTTGTTCCTCCTTTGGAGGCGACCATTTCCATCCAAGTGTCAGGGTTAAGATTGTTCTGGTTGAACAACTCTACTGCACCTGTAAAGGTTTGGCTCACCAATACTTTGGATACATTTTCTGAGAATCCCATTTGTAGGGCGGCTTCCATCATACTTTGCATAAAATAGAATACGTATGCCGGACCACTTCCAGAAATTCCCGTGGATGCATCAATGAACTTTTCATTCTTTACACGGAGTGATTTTCCAGTGGTGTCCAATAGACCTTCAACCATGAATAACTCTAATCGGGATACTTCTTCTGCTGATACATAGCTAGTAAGTCCTTTACCTACTTGAGCAGGAAGGTTTGGCATTGCCCTTACCACTTTTTTGATTCCCAAAGCTTCTTGAATGTAGTTTATGGTCACTCCGGCCATTATGGAAATGAACAATTGTTCGGGATTCACCAATTTTTTCATGCGTTCGAAAAGTTCCTCGGCATGATAGGGTTTAACGGCCAAAAAGATGATATCTGCTTGTGGAACGCAGTCTTCAATCTTGTCAATGGCGTCGAAATAGGCAATTTTACCTACTTCTTCCAATTTTTCTTTTGACTTGTCCAGCACCATAATGTTGCGTTTTTTCAACAATTTGGATTTAGACATACCTGTAGCGTAGGTAAGTCCCATGTTACCTGCGCCAATAACCAATACTTTCATTTGTTTTATTAAAGGGTTATATAATAAGTTATAATAGTTGTTATGCTAATACATTACATTCTTTGCAATCTTTCACTTTTCCGTCATAAGTTTCACGGTATTTGTGCAAAGTGCGAACGGGAAGACCCATGATGTACTTTTTAATGTAAGTGACCTGGGTCGTAAGTTCTCCCATTTTAACGCTATAGCGTTTTTCATATTTGGTTTCCCTTTTAATTCTTGAAAGTCTCATTTTGTTGTTGATACTTTTTGTTTTTAATTTTATTGGTCTTCTTGTTCTTTTAGGAATTGTTCCTTGTATTGTGCCTTTTTTAATGTTTTTCGGCGCTCTACGGACTTTTTAGTGTATTCTTGATGGTTTCGTATTTGGTCCAAACGCTTGGTATTTCTATATTTTCTCTTGTAGCGTTTTAGAGCCCTTTCTATACTTTCGCCTGGCTTAACTTCGATTTTTAGCATATAATGGTTTATCTGTTCAATCTCATTTCTAAATGGGTTGCATTGAACCCTTTTTCTTCAAAAAATTTTTGGTTTGGATATTGGTTTTCACTTGTAATGTGAATAGCAACGTCACCTTTACAATATTGCAGGGTATAGTCCAATAGCTTTCTTTCGACGTTGTCACCTCTATGGTCTTTATGTATTACAAAGAATACCATAAAGTTTTCGGGTATATAGTCTCCCATACCCGTTTTGTTCACAACGGCCAAACCTAGAATTTCATCTTTATCTTCCATGGCAAATACATACCCTCCCAATCCGGGGATATCTTTTGTTGAATACTGGATGGCTTTTCTAATGGCCTTCTTCGTAGCTTTCTTACCTTCTTGATGTTCGAAAAGGAAGTTGGCAAATCGGTTAGCCTCCATAGTAGAAAGTCTGGTGTAGGCATCGTAGGTTTTGATTACCATGCTTTTATTTTGAACGATAATGAATCTAGTTTTTTAATTAATGGTTACAAATAGGGCGCAATGTTAGTGCCGGAAGAAACCTTCCGTGAATCCCCAATTAAAAAGGGTTTATTTTTCCGGGTAAGGGAAAGGTAATTATAGGGTAGGTGGTATAAACTTATCTGGCTGGTTTCGGAACACCAGATAATTAAAACTTAGGATTCTGCAATTTTTTCTCTCGTGGAGCTTTACGTTCATCGGGACAAAGGTAAGCATTACAGCCCTTAAATCCCAATAATACTGGGATTTATACTTTTTATAACGTTTGTAAAGTGGTTTGGCTGAGTAAAGAAAACCTTATAGTAGTCCATGGATTTGGTTGTAAGCTTGGAAGGGAATTATATACAGCTATATGATGTACCAAAACAAAAAAAGCTCCGATTTCTCGGAGCTTTTTGCGGTCTGGACGGGATGCTGCCCCTAATATTTAACATTTCATTAACTTACATTATTTTATTGATTATCAAATAATTAAATATATATTAGTTTTTATTTTACATCATAAAACACTACTTTTCGTGAAAAATGCGGCACGAATGCGGCACGCTGATGTACAATTATAAATTCTACATACCGGATAAATCCAATCAAAATGGAACCCATAGTATCAAATTAAGATATTATGAAAATCGTAATTCGAGAATCCAAATCGATACAGGAATAGAAATCCAACCGAAATATTGGAGCCCAGAGAAATCATTCTTGAAAAAATCGAAAGAAGTCGCTTCCGAATTTGTTCAACTTACCCAAATGGACAGCTTGGCCAATCAAATTGTTTCCAGCTATCGAAATCAAGGAAGGCCACTTTCAAAAAAGATGTTCAAGAAACAATTTGAAGAAGGTGAACCGTCCATCAATTCAAAACCTGTCCAAGACTTTTTTACTGAATTTGACCATTATCTGGAAAGCAAAAAGAGCAAGGTGGTCAAAGATGTCATCAAGGATTACAATTCACTTAAAAAGCATTTGGAGGGTTTCCAGGAATTTTCGGGAATCATCATCGATTTCAATGCTTTTGATTATCATTTCTACCAAGAATGGACGGACTACCTAGCGTACCATGCCCCATTAAAAAATGGAGGTGTCGGAATGAAGAACAACACGATAGGCAAGTTGGTGAAAAACTTAAAGGCCTTCTTAAATGACCGTATGCGTAGAAACCGTATCAAGCCCATAGATCTTTCGGCATTCAAGGTAGTTCAAGAAGAAGTGGACCATATCTATCTATCCGATGATGAAATTCAGTCAATTGCAGCCGTTGATTGTAAAGCCGATAAAGAATTGGAGAAAGTAAAAGACTTCTTTGTAATTGGGTGTTTGACAGGGCTTCGGTTTTCCGATATTTCGAGGATTCGACCTGAGTATTTGGATGATAATGGGTTTTTGAATATCCGACAAAAGAAGACTTCTGGCCGAATTGTAGTGCCACTTCGTTCCCAAGTCAAGAGCATTTTGAGAAGATATGATGGATATGCACCTGATATTGATTCATTCACTTTCAACAGGCGCATAAAGGAACTTGGGGATTCAGCCAAACTTCACCAAAAAGTAGAGATTGAACATAAACGGGGAACTATAAAAGAAGCGCAACTTTTGGAAAAATATAAATTGATAAGTTCCCATACCTGTAGGCGTTCCTTTTGTACCAATGCTTACCTAAATGGCATCGATGTGCAACTCATCATGAAGATTTCTGGCCATAAATCAGAAAAGGCTTTCCGTCGTTATCTCAAAATTTCAAATTATGAGGCCGCCCAAAAATTGAAAGAGGCGTGGGGAATTGCATAAAAATAAAATCTTACTTTACCCTTTAGAGGAACTTCATACTGTCATTAAATAAATATTTAATGATATATACTTTTTGTTGATTTTCACATAATTAAAAAATACTTGGATTAACACAAAATTTGTGTTTGTTGTTCAAACAGATTTAAACTTAACTTTTGACCAGAATCAGTCTACTTTTGGTTGAAGATTTACATCTTAAAGGTTAGTTAGCATAGGGGTCTATTTTTAATTTTTACCATTGCTGGATAACAATACCCAATTGTTAATCCATTACTGCAAATTCTTTTGCTCCCCAGAGACGAAGCGTGATCTTATTAAGATTTGGGAGAAGCAACTCTGGATAATCCCAAATGTTATTCTGAAAAAAAATTAGCATTTCAACAAGTTACAGGCAACCATTTATAATTAATTTACGTCATTGTTGATAGAGATCAGTGATAAAATTTGACCAATTATGCTTGAAAACCCAAAAGTGAACATCAAACTAAAACTGGCCGCTTTATGGGCGTCCACAACATTTTGTTATATCTACGGTGATTATTTTGAGCTGTACACACCCGGCAAGGTGGACAGTCTCTTGATCGGTAAAAATATTTTGGACAACCCTGTCAAGTTGCTGGTGGCGTCCATCATCCTTGTCGTTCCCTCGGTCATGGTTGCCGCATCCGTCCTACTACCTCCCAAGGTCAACCGAACTATGAACATTATTTTTGGGGCTGTCTTTACCATAATGATGTTGTTCATCGGAATCAATTCTTTGACGGAGTGGTATAGCTTCTATGTTTTCCTGGCATTTGTGGAGAGCATCTTGACATTTCTGATTGTCCGGTATGCCATAAAATGGCCAAAACCCAAAGACAATGGATAGCCAAATCTCAACAAGAAATAAAAAAGCGAGGCTGGCAGGACTGCTCTATCTATTGCTGGTAATCTGCGGTTTGGCCTATCTTGTTTATGTCCCCTCCCAGATCGTGGATTGGGACAATGCAACAAGGACGTTGGAAAACCTCGAACGGAAAGAAATGCTGTTTAAACTGGGCATCGTTGCCGCCATTTGTTCTTTTATCATTTTTATACTTTTGCCCTTGGCACTGTACCGCCTGTTAAAAGAGGTCGACAAGAATGCCGCATTGCTCATGGCACTGCTGGCCATACTTAGCGTACCCATTTCATTTGTCAACATCCTGAACAAGTTCACCATATTAAGCTTACTTGAAACCCCTGAACCTCAAAAAGGTAACGATCTTGCGTACCAAGTGATGTTCTACTTGGAACAGTATAGCAATGGAACCGAACTGCTACAGATATTCTGGGGGCTTTGGCTGTTACCTTTCGGTTACTTGGTCTACAGGTCGGTATTTCTACCCAAATTGTTGGGAATATTGCTCATGTTGGGTTGTTTTGGCTATCTCATCACTTTTTTTGGAGGCTTCCTGTATCCAGGTTTTTCAAAAACCGTTTTTTCCACCATTGTTGCCCTACCCGCATCCATAGGGGAAATAGGAACATGCTTGTGGCTGTTGATCATGGGTACGAACACCGTTAAGTTTGCAAAAAAATGACACATGATGTTTTCATTTCAAAATTTCGGTATCTCGCATTGAAGTATTGTTATTAGAAATAACTAAATGTACCTTCTAACTAAAAAGATTTAGATAATTGAAAGGTCAATATATCCGTGTGAATTGGTAAATCCCATCTGGATAGTATTTGTACAGTTGCCACCCGTTTTAATTTTTTCTTTTTGCTTCCTCAATAAGTTTACCGTTTTCATAAATGTTCAAGGTTCCAATTTGGGCTCCAGAATCAATAAATTCATAGACAACATTCTCATAGTTAAAGTAGAAAGAATTCTCCGATTCGGGAAATAGGAGTGTGTTCCAACCTGGCTTTCCATCATTCACATCGGTCGCTCTAAGGAACTTTTCTTCTCTCTTGATATTTACTATTCTGTCGGGAAGCATGTAATCACCTACATATTTGTCCAGGATTTCAGTTTTCAATTCAACTTTGGCAATTGGTTGGTGGTCGTAGCTTATTATTCGTGCCAATTTCCATTCGTTATTTTCAAGCTTCCATAATGCAGTCATTTTTCCAGAACCTACAACCTTTTCCGTACCATCATTGATTTGCAAATAGAAAACATGGTCACAAAACTCAAGAGCACCATAATTATCCATTGGGTATACTTGTAGAGAACCTTTGGTCAACTCCCTTCTTAAAGGTTGTCTTGTCCTTTGTTCTTCCCCACAAAAAATGGCCATGTCCATCATTTCCTTTTCCTTGGATGGAGTCAACCCTGCCTTATCGTGAAAGAACTCAAAATCTTCTGATAAGTAGTAGGCATATTTTTCTAAATCACATACGTTTTGAGCTGAAAAATATAAACTATCCATTGTAGCTATTGTGCTGAAAAGTTCGCTTACCTGTTCCCCTTCTGGTAATGCTGTATCTATTACCGTCTCTTCTTTTTTAGAATTACAAGAAGTTAATATAATCAGAGCTGTAATCAGGCATAAAAGATTTTTCATCTTTAAAATGATTTTTTTAAAGATTGAGTTTTTTATTAATTGTTACAGTTCCAAATGTGTGGCAGCGTTTAGCTAAAATGAGTAAACGCCTCAGTTGATCGGAGTACTGAACTTTATATTCATACTTATCATTATTAAATAACCTAGTTTACGAATTCATTTTAGCGCCTGTTGGCAACCGTTATTTTTCCATTCTGCCATCCTTTGGGTAGGTGTAGGTCCATTCCTGTTTCATTTTCAACATCTATCAATTCATTCCTAAGGTCAATGCTTCTTAATCCAATATTGGCTCTATTCTTATTTACAGTTTCAAGAACTGTATCGTCTGGAATGGCTCCAAGAAATCCATAGGTTGTCAACTTATGATCATGTAAACCAGCAATTCTCCAGTCTTCTATTTGAGCTAATTCATATGGGGATATCTCACCTTGTTTCAAGGCATTCAATAATTTTGGCCTTAATAGAGCATATAAAGTGTCATTCGAATTGTAGTTCACTGATATTGAATTGTGATGGCTTAAAATCACCGAGCCCCATAGGTTATTCCCAATAAGTCGTTCACCTGGATAACCGTACTCATTTAAAATTTGCTCCAGTTTCTCAAGTTGTTGTTCGCTATGAGGAGCAAACTTTTTTTGAGAATACCTCCTTTTGGCCTTTTGTCCAATTCTAAGTAATGCCCCAAATGCTTTTTTCTGGTCTTTTTTGAACATTTCATGGACTTGTTCTTTTACCTGAAAGTTTATTTTGGATAGGTAGGTTTTGTGAAGGGAATCATATGTTGACATGAGTTTGGCCCATTCCGGTTGTTCCCTTAAAGATTGCAAATTTTTATTCTTGTTGATGCTTTCCAATGACCAACCAGCCTTGATTCCCAGCCTTACAAAATTCAACCCTGATTTATAATCGTTATCATATGCGCTGAGTTCAGTAGCAACTTTGATATCTCTTAGAAATAAGAAATTAAATTGATTGAAAAGAGAATCAAATTTATTAATTGCAGAAGTGTATTTTCCTTCAACAATTAGCTCTTCACATTCAATTACTTTCGAATGGTAGTTCATGTAGTTTTCTTGGGCATTACTCTTAGTGGAAACTAAAAAATGGCCTATTAGAATAAGGGTTAGGGAAAATTTTTTCATCAAACAGGAGATTGTATTTTTTGGTTAAATGGTTGTCAACGGTTTCGGCTATGGGTGTTGCGTGGTTTAGTGGTCAACTCAGCAACTTCTTCACTTATTCCCCACCATATTTTACAGGTATTCCGGCACTTTTGGATTCTATGGTCCATAAGAGACTGACTATCCACCACCGACCGCCATAATATGTTAATTGATAGCTGTTTATCCCTTTTTCTTCAACTCCCTCAGAGTCCTTGCCATAAAAAGTCTGGAATACTTGGGCAATTCCATTGTATTGATCAACAACTTTATGAATTTCTTTTTCAAGATATCCTTGTTCATAGTAAGGATCTTTCAAGAGGATGAGGAAATCATTAAGTGATACGGTTTCAGCATTTGTAACATCAGCAACTGTAAATATGGCCGATGGATGAAATAAGTTCCTAATCGCTATTGTATCCATTTTCTCGCCCTTTTCGATGGTTATTTGATCAAGTAGTTCATCGATAATTCCGTTAATGGATTTAACGGTAACATCGGTTTTTCCCTGAGCTATGGAACTAATTGAAGTGGTCAAGAAAATTATTGCGCAAAGAAAATATTTCATATGGTGTTTAATTATTGTTGTTAACTTGATCATATGGGTATAAAATACATCTATATATACCCAAAAAGGAATGTTATCAATCCATTTTATCATGGTCTTTATTATTTTCGGTTATACAACGTAGGCAACCGGCCTTATCACTTAAGTCTCTCTATTATCATTGATGTAAAGTAGTTGACCCCCGTTTTCATACAACTTTCATCAACAGCAAAATTCGGCGAATGAGGCATGGAAACTATTCCTTTTTCAAAATTTGATGCACCCAATAAAAAATAGACTCCTGGAATTTCACGTTGAAACAGTGCAAAATCATCCGCACGTCCGTCAGGTATAGCTCCATAGAGGGGGAGAACGTGTTCATTTCCGTAAATTTTACTTATTGTAGGTATGGTCAATAAAGTTAATCGTTCATCATTAAGCACTAGCGCTGTCTCATAATAAAATGAACTATCTAAAAATTGATCTGAATAGTCCGATTCTTTAAACTTCTTTTTTATTTGACTTAAAAGAGAGTCTAATTGAGTTTCCTTTTCAGCACTTAGATAGGCCCTTATTGTAATCTTATCTTCACCTTCTTTAACAGCAATATTTGAATTAACAGTAATATAATCCTTAAATATGGTATTTGGATTTCCCAATCCTATGTTGGGGTCCAATAGATTTTTATTGTCCCAGAATTTACTCTCAGGTGAAACATTTTGAAGTTGTAAAAAGAGCTTTTTCGTAAATTTAATAAGAGCCGTTCTCTCCTTTGTGTTTTTTAGGGTAATTTGAATTCCCTTATAGTCTGCATAAGGGTTTCTTGCTTTGGTAGTAATAATCCCCTCAGACATAGGTGCAATGTGTAAAGCATAAATTTCTTCGGGATCTATAATATTGAGCAAGCCATCATCAAGCATAGCTTTTGCCCCTGCCAAATTTTCTTCTGATGGTTGAAAGATAAAGTAAATAGTTCCAGTAAGACTTTCTTTTAAACTTGTTAGGACATTAGCTATCCCAAGTCCAATAGTTGCATGTACATCGTGTCCACAAATATGTCTTACACCTTTAATCTTTGATGAAAAATCGACAATATCGGGATGGTCGGAAGCAAGGGCATCTATATCGGCCCTCCAAGCGATCCGTTTCCCCTTTTTTTAGTCCTTAGGATTCCTACTACCCCATAGCCACCTATACCTGTTTTAACTTCAAGGCCCAAGGACAACAAGTATTCTGCAATCTTTTTGGAAGTTCTCTTCTCTTTTCCTGACACTTCGGGATTGATATGAAAGTCCCTGCGAAATTTTACAAGGCTATCGAAAATTTTGTCGGTTCGCTCTTGGACTTTCAAATGTATGGAAGATTCAACCTTTGTATTTTGGCCACAGGAAACGAGTCCAAAAAAGAGGAATTGAATCATTATGGCTATTTTGGTTATTTGATTATTTGAAGTCATTTTTACAATATTATGGAACTAACTATTGCAAAAATGAAACATGATCGGCTTTTCTACCTGACACATTTGTGACAAAATCATTTTTTGGCGATCTTACTCCGTATTCTGCTCAATGATTGTCGTTCTATACCCAAGTACGTTGCTAAATGCGTTAAACTAATTCTGTTTACAAGGTCTGGGTTTTGGTCTATAAAATTCAAGTAACGCTCTTCAGCTGTTTCAAATAAAAGACTTTCCACCCTGTCGGTTTGCACGGTCAAAACATATTCGGCTATTAATCTACCATACCTTTCACTGGTTTTAAATTTACGGTACCCTTCTTGAATTTTATCATAGGGCAATTTTATGATTACCGATGGCTCAAGACATTCGATAAAATACTTTGATGGTTTTTGCCTTATGAATGCCGGATAATCTGTGGCATAGTTGTTTTCATTTATAAAACCCGTTGTTATTTTGTTTCCTTTTTCATTGACGTAGTATCTTCTCAAAAGTCCCTTGCAAACAAATCCCACTTCCTTTTGAACCTCTCCACTTTTAAATAAAAATTCTTTTTTTCCATACTTTTCTATAATAAGATATGAGGAAATGAAAGTTAGTTCCTCCGAGCTCAAATCTGGAAATTGTTCTAAGTAAGATTTGATATAAACCTTAAACTCTTGTTCCATTCAGGATGTTTCTTTAGCTTGTTGCCAATGTATGGCTGAACGGAGTTACGTTCAGCCTGTAGCGAATTTATATTTATTTAAGACAATTATATACTTAAGTGTACCACACAAGACACCTCCATACAATTAATATAATTTAAAGAATTTAAACTTAATATATAATCAAATAATTATAAGATATTACAATGTGTAATTTAAAAATAATAGATAAATAATATTCAATTTGTTGGATTTGTATTTTTGATGTTTGCAAATATGCGCCCATATTATTGAAGTTTTGATTTTTGGACTTGCAACATAAAAACAAAATCTTGCTTGATTCACCAGAAGAACTCTATACCTGGCCTTAAACAAATAAATATTTAATGATATATACATTTGTATGATTATACATTTATTTAAATAATTGTATTTAAAGTAGCTTGAAATTTTTGTAAAATATTTGTGGAAAGGGAGAAAGAAGACAATGGCTAGAGATTGTCCGAGTGTTAGCGTAAACTGAATTCTTTTTCTCCCTACTCATATTTTTATAGCAGTTGCCAAAAACATTGTTTTTGGCAACACCTTAGAAGGAATCAAATAGGTAAGTCCCCTCGGGGGGTTACCATCCCTGTCTTAGATTCGACCTCAATTCCCATACAAATTTATTTTGAATGTTTCTTGATTTGCCGTACATAAACTGATGTATGGCAAACGGGTTAAATGCTGTTCAATGTTGCTAGGTTTGTTCAATAAAGTAAATCAACAAATACCAGTAATATGAAGCGCATATTTATCATGGACGACGGTGGATTAAAGGAATATGTTCCTGTAGAATCTCTTAAAAACAATTTAGCTCCAAAACTGAAGGATGAGGAGAATGAAAATCAAACTGAAAATGAAATGTTGACGATTGCCGATTTGGTCAAAAAATTCAAAGTGACCAGACCGACCATCTATTCCTGGATGGAAAAAGGGCTGCTCAAAAAGATACCTATTGGGGGACGTGTCCTGTTCCATCCCAATGACATCAATGAACTTATCAATCGGTTAAGGGGAATCTCTTCTTAGAAACAAATTGATGAACCAAAGACAAAACAGAAAATGGACTTTATATCGGAGATCTTGAAGCAAGCCATGTTTTTGCAAGCAAAAACTGCTCACTCTGTTCGCATGGCTTGTTGGGGAATCTCCCCAAACCCCTAAAATATGGCAAGACCAAAAAAGAAAATACGAGAATTAAAGGCTATTCGGGTAAACGTGAGAATGACGGTGGACGAATACCTGATACTATCCCAAAATGCAAGTACGCTGGGAATTACGATTCCCGATTATATAAGGAAAAGGGTAACGGGAAAAGCACTGCCAAGAAAAAGAATATTGCTTGAGGACAGACAACTTTTCATTGAGTTGGGCCGTATCGGGAATAATATTAACCAACTCACTAAAAAGGTACATCTGGGAATGAAACATCCCCCAATGTTAATTAATCAACTAGCAGAATTAAAGAATATTTTGGACATGCTAAAATCAAATATTGTAAAGAGTGATTGCCAAGCAGATTAAAGGAAAGGATTTCTATGGGGTGTTGGCCTACAATGAAAAGAAGATAGAACAGGGGAAAGGCCATCTGTTGGACACCAATCTTACCTATGGAAGGATCATAGATATGACCCAGGAGTTCAATTTGGTCAGACAACTTCGACCTCGACTTGGCAAAGCGGTGTATCATGTTTCATTGAACCTGCCCTATGATGATAGGTTAAGTGATGGGCAATTCACATCTTTGGGAATGGATTATCTGAAAGGCATGGGTTTCGATGACAATCAGTATATCATGTATCGACATTGCGACCAAGAACACGAACACATCCATATTGTGGCTAATCGTGTAAAGTTTTCCGGGGAAGTGGTCAGCGACAGTAAAGATTACGAACGAAGCGAGCATCTGGTTCGGAAACTTGAACTTAAGTATGGACTATCTCAGCTAAGTGATTTAGAATTGGTAGAAAAGGTAACACTTACTCATAAAGAGATTCAAAAGGCTTTTAGAACAGGAGAGCCACCATTAAAACTTATGCTTCAACAGCATCTTGAAAATGCCATCTTAAAATCAAATAATGTAACGGAATTCATTAAAGAGTTGGTTAAAATGAAAATAACTCCCAAGTTCAACATAAGCAAAAGTACTGGACGGGTAACAGGAATCTCCATTAGGTACAATAGCATTATATACAAAGGAAGCACCCTTGGGCGACAATTTTCATGGAACAATATCATCAAACGAATCGATTATGAACAAGACAGAGACCGTGCAGTTATTCTCGAAAATAATAGCACAGAACGAAGAAGTGATAGCGCTTTTAAAGAATTTAGAAGGGCATCAACACCAATTGCAGGAAAGACATTTAGTGTTACTGGACAGACTATCAAAACTATTGAACAATCAAAAAGTGATATGGGAAACGTTGAAGCAATTGGATTGAAATCACATCAAACCGATGACAATCAATGGAATTCTTTTAAACTGGAACTTGACGATAAGATACGATTTAGGAAGAAAAGACGAAAAGGAAAAGGACGGAGACTGTAATGGTCAATAGTATGAATGATTCAAAAAAGTCAAAGCCAGAATGTTTAGTGAAAAAGAAAGAATAATAATAGCAATTATTACTAATGTTCTTCTATGATTACTAACTACTATTATTTTTTTTACTGAATTTTTGGATGTGAAATTTTAAAGTAGGATTTTTTCAACTCTGTCAGGCATATCCATTGATTAATGGTCATTATCTCTTAAAGATATAAATCAAATCTTCTTCAATGGATTTAAAGTATCTTTCTTTGATTCCTTTTTGGAAACAAAATCACAGTTAATAAACTGCTTCCCTGTTCTTTTTTTGGGGTGTCTCAGTGACAAAAGTTTATAAAACCGAAAACCTTGACTTAAAAAGATGACATTTGTTATTTTTGGTTATATACACTAAAAACATCATGAGACACACACTATCCGCCACTTTCTTCTGTTGCTTTTTACAGGTTTCCTTGGCACAGGAAATCTCCGTTGAAAAATTGGAAGATGCCCTATCTGACTACACCGCAAAAATTGAACATGCAGCCGTCCTTCAGGATTGTGGCCATGCCTTTGATGGCCCCGCATTTTTTTATAAACAAATGGAAAACAATTGGTTGGATTTTGCACTGAATATTTCCAGTGATTCCAAAAAGAATATTGGAAGGGATATGTACAACAGGTATGTTACCCTTGGCCAATTGGACAACAACCATTTTGCCAAACCAAAAGTTGAAGAAATACTTCAACGTATCGTTAAAAATGTGTCCCGAAAGGATGTATCCTACCGAATAAGCATCCTTAAATCCGAGGAAATAAATGCCTTTGCCACCTTGGGCGGTTACCTATACATTACCACGGGCTTGCTCAATTTCATTGATTCTTATGATGAATTGGCGTTCATCATAGGACATGAAGTGGCCCATGAGGACAAACTCCACACCCAAAGGAAAGTAACCAAACTTACGCTCTCCACAGACCTTGAGGGAATGACCCGTATGGAAGGTTTCACCGATATCGCCAATAAGATCAATAGGACCCTTTCCCCCCCATTTGACCAAATTGATGAATATGAAGCCGACAAGGTCGGGTTTGAATTGGCCAAGGCCGCCGGATATGATGTGAACCGATTTGCGGATTTCTTCAAAAAATTGGAACGCTACCAAAAGCAAGATCTCCTTACAAAATTGACTTCTACGCATCCTTTTGCGGAACATCGCAAAAAATGCATCCAATCCTATATCGACCAATAAAATGATACCGGAAATGCACCTCATCTGGAACGGACAGTCCATTCCCCTGCCTAAAAATGAAATTATCACCATTGGGAGAAAAGGCCATGGTGCCCATGTTGAGATAGACAGCCGACTTGCTTCCAGAAAACATGCCCAAATTGAAGCAAGGATGGACGGAATCTACATCATGGACCTTGAAAGCTCCAATGGGACCATGGTTGGGCAACAGCCGATCACCCCAAATACATGGGTCAAGATCTTACCTGATGACGTTTTTACCATAGCATCACAAAAACTAAAAGTAGCCGCTGAAGGTCAAAAAGAAAAGGCTCCAAAATCCTCGGAACCCCAAAAGGAGTTCAAAGGCTTCAAACAGAAAATCGTATCCAAAGGGGCTTATAAAATTGGTAGACTCGAGAATAATGACATTGTTTTGGATGATCCCACGGTGACCCGGGAACATGCAATAATTTCCTATTCGCAGGGTGAATTTTGGATCGAGGACCTCGGCTCCACCAATAAGACCTATCTCAATGGAAAGGAGTTGAAATCCAAGGCCAAGTTCAAGGACAGTGATACGGTCACCATATCATTTTACACCATTACCCTTAAAGACGGGGCCAAGGACCTAAGGAAAGAAAGCAGTGCCATAAGAGCATTGGCAATTCAAAAAAAATATCCGAACAACAAGATTGGATTACAGGCCATGTCCCTGAACATTCCCCATTCCACTTTTGTGGCATTGATGGGACCATCAGGGTGTGGAAAATCCACCTTGTTGAAATGTTTGAACGGGGAGAATCCGGCCACGGCGGGGGAAGTATTCATCCATGGATTGTCATTGGCCGAGAATTTCAGCCTCATCAAAAAGAAAATCGGTTATGTCCCCCAAGACGATATCATCCACAAAGAATTGACGGTATACAAAACCTTGTTCTACGCGGCAAAGCTACGTTTGCCGGATGATACTGCCGTATCAGAGATCAACCAAAGGATTGATAAGGTCATCAAGGACCTCAATTTGGACCAAGACAAGGAAAAGGACATCAGGACCATAAAAGTGGGGAATCTCTCTGGTGGACAGCGCAAACGTGTGTCCATTGCAGTTGAACTTTTGACCGAGCCCACCATTCTGTTTTTGGACGAACCCACTTCTCCCCTAGATCCCGAGACCATTGAAAGTTTTCTGAAGAGCCTTAAAAAATTGGCCCACTCTGGAACCACGATTGTAATGGTGACCCACAAACCGGAAGACCTCAACTATGTGGACCAAGCCATATTTTTGGGTGTTCAGGGGCACAAGGTATTTCAAGGCCCGGCCAGCCTATTGACTTCCCATTTTGAAGCCCAGAACATTGTAGAGGTCTACAGTAAAATGAGTGATATCGGCACGGTAACCTCCTATTACCAAAAACCTGGCAAAGTTGGGTATAAGGCCGTTAACAACCCAGACGTAAAAAAAGAAAAACCCGACTCGTACTGGCTACAATTGTATTGGTTGGTTTCAAGATATTTCAACATCAAACTCAATGACAAGGGAAATTTGGCCCTGTTATTGGCACAACCCGTGATCATTGCGGGATTGGTATGCTTGGTATTCAACAAATTTCAGATTGGGGTCATGTTCTTGATGGCCATTTCTGCCGTTTGGTTTGGGGTGAGCAATGCCGCAAAAGAGATTGTTGGTGAGCTTACGGTATACAAAAGGGAGCGAATGTTCAACCTGAACATCAATACCTACATCCTTTCCAAATGGCTGGTACTTTCCTTGATCGCCCTGGTGCAGACCGTATTGTTTGTGAGCATCATCTACCTCAATTTCAAATTAAACACCTATGAAGGTTTTGAGGAAGTGTACCTACGTCCTTTTGGCCAGAGCATCCTGTTCATGTTCTATATTTCGGTTTCTGCCTCCCTGATTGGATTGTGGCTTTCATCAGCCTTCAATACCACAGAGAAAGTAATGACCGTAGTGCCCATTGCACTGATGCCACAGATCATGTTGGCCGGGGTAATGACAAAAATCAACAATACCTTAGTGGAAATCTTGAGCTTTTTCACTTTGGGCCGATGGGGAACCGAGGGCTTTGCCCGTTTGCAGGACAATGCTTCCCCCGCTTCTGAATTCAATCCAGACTCCGTTCAAGCCGTTTTGACCTCTGTGCCATTACCTGCACCCGAAGTGGGTACGCAGACCGCCTCAACCTCAGCAGTGCAACTCCTCGACCTGTACAATGAAAAATTGGTGGATGATGGAACGTTGATCGGTGAGGTTTTCAACAGTTTTGATATGAACGTGGTGGTCATCGCAGCACTCAATGTTATGTTCTATGTCTTGATCTATGTTTCACTTAAAAAGAAGGACAGTATTTAAAACCACCACCATGAAAAAAATAACACTAGTATTTGGAGTACTTCTTTTGTTTACCTCATGTAGCAAAAAACCAGAATTTGTTGCCATAGACCATGTTACCATTAAAGGACTCACGGAAGATGCATTGGTGGTGGGATTGGATTACGTGGTATACAACCCCAACAATGTAAAAACAAAACTGAGGCAATCCAGTATGGAGATTTTTTATAAGGATTCTTTGGTAGGAAAAGGGTTTTTAAACGAACAAATGAGTCTGGCCGCCAAGGATACCATACGAATACCGGTAACCTGCGAGATAGCACTCAAAAGTCTTAATGCCTTTTATCCTGAATTATTGGCATCGGATTCCACCGAATTCGCCCTCAGGGGTAATGG
Organism: Allomuricauda sp.; assembly: GCA_040285615.1. Taxonomy (GTDB): domain Bacteria; phylum Bacteroidota; class Bacteroidia; order Flavobacteriales; family Flavobacteriaceae; genus Flagellimonas. Next base: position 10,308 of record JAVJRL010000013.1, on the reverse strand, counting down.
AAAGGTGAGCTTTCTGCTGAATTCCTTCACCATTGCCTTGGATGACAAGATACATCTGAATACCAAAAAGGCCATTTTGGAGGAAATCAGCAAAAATTTGGATTACGGCAATAATTTTAAAATTCGGTCCATTTCCAGCAATAAATTGCCCTCACTGAGCAAAACACGGTTAAAATTAGGTGTTGAGACCCTGAACAGATTGCCCATTGCCTATACCATCAATACCATGAAACTTGAATTCTATTTGGATGAAAACAAAGGGAAAGTGGCAGAGTGGACCATGGATGAACCATTTTACCAAGAAGCACTAAAATCCACTACCATTCCCATTGATGTTACCTTGAGCAATTTTGATATTTTAAAACAGATGAAGTTCTCTTGGCTGACCGACCAAAAAGCGAATTTCACTATTTTAGGCGAGGCCCAAATAAAAATTCAGGAGTACGAATTCAATGTGCCCATAAAGGACCGTGTGGAAATAGGATTATAGCCATTTCAGAAAAACATTGATGACCGACCAAGAACTAATAGATCAATTAAAGAAAGGGAACGAGAATTGTCTGCAGCAACTGTACCAACACATCGGCATGGTAAAAAGTTGGGTGGAACAGAATAACGGTAATGAAGATGACGCTTTGGATGTTTTTCAGGAGGCAATCATCGTGTTCTATAAAAATGTAATGGCAGGGAACTATGAACTCCGAAGCAAAATAAGCACCTATCTGTTCGAAATTTCAAAGCGACAGTGGCTCAACCAGCTCAATCGAAGAAAAAAATATGAAAACCGGCAGAGTGAGGTAGGCATCTATGAATCCATAAACCCAGAAATCACCCGAAAGGGCCCAAACCTCCGGGAATACCTTGAAAAAGCTCTAGCAAAGGTCGGAGAACCCTGTAAATCTGTTTTGGAGGCAACCATATTTTTGGGGATGCGCATGGAGGACATAGCCGAAAGATTCAATTACTCCAGTGCCCGTTCCGCCAGCCAACAGAAATTACGGTGTCTTCAAAAGCTAAGGGGCGAAGTCTCCTATGATGTCATAATCCGTTTAAAATAGCCATGAGGGAAGAATTGAGACATATTGATTTGATTGACAAACACCTGACCGGCCATCTTAATGACGATGAAAAAAGTGAGGTGGAACGACTGTTAGCTGAAGACAAAGAATTTGCAAAGGAGCTTGAGGTCTTTAAACAGATCTACACGGGCATTGAATCAAAGGAGGACCAAAAACTAAGGGCCAAGCTAGACCTTTTGTATGCCGAATATAGGGCGTCTGGAGAGCAAAAGCCCAAAGGGCTATACCGCAGACTGATCATTTACAGTGGGGCCGTGGCAGCCTGTATTGTGTTGGGAACCCTGTTCTACGTCTTCAGATCAACTGGTAACGACCCTATTGGCAATGACACCCCCAACGTGGTTGATGTGGACTCCGTTCGAACGCAGCCAGTGGATAGTCTCATTTTGAAAAAGAACAACACCCAAGTTACAGAGAAAGAAGAACTGCCAGAAGATGAATTGGATGGCAGCCCGCAAGACGAAACACAACTTGCTTTCTCCAATGGAAAATCACTTCCATCGGAATCCATACGTCTGGTTAGGCAGCCCTCATCGCTAACCTATACTTTTAATGGCCAAGAACTGGTCTTATATGGGGATTCAGGGATTTCAGGCCTTCAGTTACAAATGGGCAAAGATCAAAAAGGCAACTATTATTTAAAATATGGGAGTAAATTGTTCAATCTGGCCACTTCATCAACCATAAATCCATTGAAAGAAGTCCAAGAAGGATACACTTTTGGGGATTTACAGGATGAGAGCGTGCAAGTGAAAGTCATGCCCCTCATTGCAAATTCGCAGCCCTATTCCGGTTTTACCGTTTCACTTACGGAGAACTCATCCATGGATAAAAATTATTTCTTTTTGGAACAGAATGAAAAAAAACAGTTGGTCATTGATGCCAGCATGAATATTGATTCCATTACGGTTATAGTTGTTTCAAAAAGCGAAGGGAACTCCCATTACCTTATTCATAAAAATGAACTATATCCCTTAAACATTGACGCTACTGAAACCACCTCACTAGAACAAATCGATTTTACCAAAAACAATGAAACCCGTATGTTCATGGACCGGCCATCCTTTCCGAAAGGTGTTTACGAAATAATTTTTTAGAAAAAATCAAAAAAAAAGATGACATCACCAATCTGCGGTTATATACCCATAGAAAGTATAACCAAAACGATTAAAAATGACATCCAAAAAAGTACACACAATTCTTCTAATCGGTTTGTTCTGTGGTTTTGTAAATGCCCAAAATCCAGATGCCACAAAAAGAGGAAACCGGGGAGCAGCGGAACGAGTAGATCAAGTGGGCCAAACTGTCCAGGAAACCAACAAAGACATTGACCAAACAGTGGAGGGCATTGACAGCACCATTGAAGGTGCCAAGGAAACCGTTGAAAAAGTGGGGAGCATTTTGTTCGGCTCCAAGAAGGAAAAAAACAAGAACACAATATTGATTTCCATAGCTACTGTTACCTATGGGGACAAAAATGTAGAAAACCTGTACCATGAACTCTCAAAGAAAAATGGAACGAAAAAAACTTCCAAAACCTTTTCGAATGGAGTTGTTACCATCCAAATTGAATCCAAACAAAATGCGGATACCATTTGGCAAGAGATACCCCAAAATGCAAGGGCCCCTTTTCAGGTAACCTCCATGGGAGAAAACAAGATTGCGGTTAGACTGCCAACAGAGACTGAATAATCCGTAAATAACCCAGCCACGATATGGCTATTTCATAAATCCCAAACATATTTGACACCAAGGTCTAAAAATGTTGGTATAAAAACTTTCATATACCTATTTTTAATGCTGACTGTCGAATAGGTTCAGGTACAAGAAGATATATCACTAATTTCAACCTTAACACTTCATTACAAAATGAAAAAATTACTACTACTGATTGCCTTGCTCTCCTTGGTTCCCAACCTTGCATCCGCAAGACGTATCGGAGGACTTTTTGGAAAAAGCGAACGAATCCAAAAAATTACTGATGTAGATATTAAAGGTGCCAATGGCGAAGACCTTTATCTTGCCCACAAAACAACTTCCCTGTATATTTTTATGGGAGTCTACATGACGGACGATGGTTATGTTTTGGGGGTAAAAGGAAGTATCAATACCTATTATGACCTTGATGAAGAGCAGATAAAAAAATTCCAGGCCAGCGGAGCTTTACCCACCCCCCTTCCGCCCTATAAAATAGAATTCACCGAATGGTTATGGGGATATGCCCTATGGATACTGCTTGCCGTTCTGGCCATAATTTGGTTCTTCCCAAAGAATAAAGAAGCCCTTTTTGCCCAAGGGTGTAAATATTATTTCGGCAAAAACACTCCGGTAAATTACCCAAAGGCCATGCGCTATTTTGAAAAATCGGCAATAAAGGAATACGGTCCTGCCGTTTTCAACCTTGGTATCATGTACCTCTCGGCCCAGGGTACCAAGAAGAATGTGGACAAGGCCATGGAATTGCTGAAAAAGGCCTCCAAATTGGGGTATGTAGATGCCAATGTAACCCTTGGAAGCCTTTATTATAACGGAGAGGATGTTTCAAAGGATATGGCCAAGGCTGAAGCGTGGTACAAAAAGGCCTGCGATCAGGGACATGCCAACGCATGCAAAATGGTGACCCATATACAACAGGTCAGTTAATTAAAATCAACACCAAACAGTAACCAAATTCAACTACGCCGACCATCATGACACTATCACATTACCAGTGGGATCCAGAAAAAGACCTCATAGCTGAAGGTGGATTTGCCGAAGTATTCAGGGCCAAAGACCTCAATGCCGAAGGAAGGTATGTGGCCCTTAAAATTTACAAAGAAGCTGTTTCAAGAGGTACGTCTGGGAGCACCGGACAGAAAAAATACAGTTTGGAACAGGAGTTTTCCAAAATAGACGGGTTATCCCATACGCACCTCATCACCTATTATGGTCTGGAATACATTACCCATACGGATGCCATGGGCAGAAACGTGAATTATCCTGTGTTGATCATGGAGTATGCCGGGGAAGGAACCTTGGGCCAAGCGATACACCGAAAGCTCTCTTTGGAAGAAGGAAAGAACATTATCGTGGAGGTAGCCCAAGCGGTGGATTATCTGCACAAACAGGGCATTGTCCACAGGGATTTAAAACCTGGGAACGTACTATTTTCCAAGGACCGCAAAGGAAACAAAGTGCCCAAGGTGACCGATTTTGGGATCAGTCAGGACATTCTATCCGACAAGACCATTCAACAGTCCATGACCGAAGGTGTCGGAACTCCACACTACATGGCGCCTGAGCAATTCTTTAAAAAGAAATTCGGGCTGAATGGGGATATAAGCGAACGTACCGATATTTGGGCACTTGGCATTATGTTCTACAAAATATTGACCGGAAAGTTACCTTTTGGGCATGACAAGAAGGATTATGAACTCATTCGGGATGGTATCGTTGGAGAAGATCCCGATTATTCCGAGGTACCCGAAAGATTTAAGAATTGCATAAAGACTTGTTTGCAGAAAAATGCTTCGGACCGATATGCTTCCGTATCCGACTTCATCCGGGATATTAATGGAGAGAGCAATGAAAGTGGCACCGTGTTCTTGGGAGGAAATGAAACACAATTTTCCACACCGAAAGCCAAACCCAAAAAAAAGAAAAAAGTCTGGCCCGTTTTGTTGGCCACTGTCTTAATCTTGGGTGCCGGGTATGGGGGATATGCCTTTTATCGCTCCACCAAGATAAATGCGTTGTTGGCAGACGGCTGGAACCTATACAAAGAAGGAAAATTCAAAGAAGCCTATGAAGCCTATGAAAAGGCATCAGACTATGGGTCTGGGGAGGCCTTTTATTTTCTGTCAAGGTTCAACCAAAATGGTTATGGAACCGACGTTGATTATGAAAAAGGGTTTGAATATGCCGATAGGGCCATTGATGATGGATATGACCTGGCAAACTTTAACCATGGATGGGCCTATCAAAACAATCTTGGTGTGGACAGGGACACGGTCCAGGCCAAGAAATTCTATGAAAAGGCAAAGAGCAGCATTGTGGCCTTGAGTGATGACGGCAACCCAGAGGCAAACAACCTAAGGGGATTGATGCACTATTTCGGCTATGTAATGGAAAAGGACGCAAGCAAGGCAAAACTGTACTATGAAAAAGCCTCCAGCAAAGGCCACCCAGCGGCCATCGAAAACCTGGCGATCCTCAATGTGTCAGAAAAGAACTATAAGGAAGCATTTGAAGGATATGAGAAATGCACGTCCATCGGAAGGTATTCGGGATATCGGGGCATGGCCAACATGTACAGGTTCGGCCAATACGTCCCCAGGGATACCGTTAAGGCCCTGGAACAATATACAATTGCTGCCGAGAACGGTGACCTCCTGTCCCAGTTCAACTTAGGTATATTCTATAAAAATGGTGTATTGGCCAAAAAAGATCGTATAAAGTCGGTCCAATGGTTGACCAAAGCTGCCGATAAAGGACATTTGGGGGCTCAAAATGAATTGGGCACTTTATATTTCAATGAGAAGAACTACCTAGAGGCCAAAAACTGGTTCCAATTGGCCGCTGATAAAGGAAACACCTTCGGTATGCACAATATGGGTCTTTTGTACTATGATGGATGGGGGGTGGAAAAGGATGTGAAACTTGCCAGAGATTGGTACCAACGGGCCGCTGATAAAGGGTATGCACATTCCCAGTACATGACCGGTAAGATTCTTGAGTACGGGGAAGCGGATGGGACCCCGAACGTATCGGAAGCGATAGTATACTATGAGCTTGCAGCAAAGCAAAATCAAAGTTCCGCCTTGTACGCTCTGGGAAGGTTGCATTATGACGGGAAAGGAAAAAAGAAAGATCTCATCAAGGCCAAGGAATTTTTTCTCCGGGCAGCGACCCAGGACATGAGTACTGCGGACTATATGTTGGGCTACATGGCGGAAACCGGGGCAGCTGGACCGGTAGATTATCTTGAAGCCGAAAGAAAGTATCTCAAGGCAGCGACCAAAGGGCATCTCCAGGCACAAAAAAAATTGGGCGATCTTTATTACGACCTTAAGTTGGGCAAGGACAAAAAAGCAAAGGCCACACAATGGTATTTGAAAGCAGCAGAACAAGGGGACCTGCACAGCCAATATAGAGTGGCCGTGATGTATTACAATGGAAAATATTACTATGCGGCCAGAAAATGGTTCCAAATAGCGGCTGACCGAGATCATGCCAGTGCCCAAAGTTATCTCGGCTATATGCACGACAGGGGTCTGGGAGGTCCGAAAAACTTGGACAAGGCCTTTGAACTATATAAAAAGTCCGCAACAAACGGGGACAGGGTTGGCATGTACAATCTGGCCTCTTGTTACCAAAGTGGCATTGGAACGGTCAAAAACACCTATTTGGCAAAAACTTGGTACCAAAAATCCTGTGAGAAGGGGTATAAAAATGCCTGTGATGTTATCGCTAAACGGTATTGAAGAAAATGAAGATCCACCTACCAGTGTATTGTAATGAAATAGGCCTAAGAGAGTCAAACGAGGATGCCATATACCCTGGAACACCAACAGAGGATTCCCGCTTGTTCATGGTATGCGACGGTGTTGGAGGGCAGGCCAAGGGCGAAGTGGCCTCTTCTTTGACCTGTCAAGGATTTTCCAAGTATCTCTCTGAAAATCCAGTGGAGTATATTGAAGATGAAACATATTTACCTTTGGCCCTACAAAGTGTCGAACAAAATTTGGGCACATATCTCGAAACCCATCCCGAAGCGAAGGGCATGGCCACTACGTTCACTTTTTTACTGATTTCAGATGCAGAAGAAAAGGCATTGGTCGGTTGGGTCGGAGATAGTAGGGTATACCACATACGGGATGGAGAGATCCTTTTTCAAACCAAAGACCACTCTGTGGTACAGGGAATGGTGGATATGGGGGAAATTACCGAAGAAGAGGCACAAACACATCCCAAACGGAATATTATTACTAGAGCGGTAAACGGAGTAAATTCAACAAGAGTTGACCAACATGTTATTACGGATATCAAGAAAGATGATTTTTTCTTTCTTTGTACCGATGGCATTTTGGAGCACCTTGATGAAGAAAGGATTTCTTTATGGTTCAGAGGCAAAGCATCCGTGCAGGAAATCAAATCGGAAATCATGGAAAATGCCAAAGACGATACCAAAGACAATTACTCTATGTATATCATTAGAATGGGTTAAATTCTGGAACGTGTAAAAACATCCTCCCCTTTACAATTGAAGTAGTATACTATGTCCGGCGTTTCCAATTAATGGTCATTATCTCATTTGGGGATTTCATTCAAGATGGGAAGATATAAAGAATTAAAAAGGCTTTTGAGAAATAAGGAACTCATTTGATGCCTTTAAAAAAATCTTCTAAGCTAATGTCATGAATTTTGAGAATCCTAATTAGAGTATTAATGGTAAAGTTCTCGCCTGTCTCCATACGCCAATAGTTTTTGCGTGGGAGACCATTCTCAACCGCAAAAGCTTCATAACTGGTATATCCACTTTTGATTCTAAGTTCTTTGATACGGTCAGCGATAGCTTTCCTCTCCTCTATATAATTGGCTTTCTGCATGGGCGGAAAGTTGCAGAAAACGGCGGACACATATTACGTCATATATAGCGTGAAATTTTCATTATATTTGTTGTTAGTTTATAGCCTTATAGAGACATACAAATAAAGTTATGCCATTTCAGTCTTCAGATGATTTTATAAAATATGTGTTTTGTTCCAATATGGAAGCCAAAGACCTTTTCCAAGTTTCGATGGAAACATTGATAGAGTCCGAAAACTCGGATTTTATGGTTTTCAAAGTAATTGAAGGCAAGGTCAAAAACCTATCCGGTTACGATGAATGGTCTGAAGTCATAGAAATAGATGAGACAACTTTTAAGAAACTTCATTTAAATCTCTGCCAAAAAGTAGGTAGAATCGTAAGAAGTGGATTTAAGGATAGGCGCTAAGCTTGTTTTAAGAAGAAAATAAAACTTGAATTTTACTATTAAGTTTATTGGAAAAACTGCGAAAAAATAAGGTTATAAGATGTCGGCTATTTGATATTAAGATAACAACTAACCTACTTTTTCCCGTTTTTAGGATTATAAGAACTCTGCGAATTCTGCAATTTTGATTTCATTCCATTCTTCTTTTATTATGCTGAAATAAACATCGTTTCTACTTTCGCCATTCGGGGCAATATAATTGTTTCTAAAGACCCCTTCTTTTTTTGCCCCGAGTTTTTCAATGGCACGTTGTGACCTTAAATTTTCCTGATCAGCACTGAACTGGATTCTTCTAAATCCGATATTTTCAAATCCAAAGTTCAATAATTCATACTTACATGCTTTGTTCAGACCAGTTCCTTGAAAATTGATACCGTACCACGTCCATCCAATCTCGCATTTTTCGCTGATAGGATTTAAATATCCATAGCGGGTACTGCCAGCAACACAATTGTTAATTTTATCTATTATTAAAAAGGGGTAACATATTCCGTTAAGCTTGTCGTTGATTGTGCTTGATAAATAAGTTTGAAAATCCTCTTCATCGTTAATGTGCATACCCATAAATTCCCAAATTCTCTTTTCGAAGATTATTTCTTTTAATTCTTGGTTTCTTGAATTTTCAAAGGGTACGAGTAATACTCTTTCATTTTCAAGTACTATGTCTGTGTTTAAAATATCTGGGTTCATTTATGGCTCGTTAATGGTAATATTATTTAATTTAGTTTTTCTTGAAGAAGCTTGATCCATACTTGATTTTGGACTTAATCTTACAGATTTCATTTCCTTATTATTTGTTTGAGAGTTTCAAATTGGTCTCGAATGGTTTTCTATAAGTGCTTCTAATTATATTAAAGTGCTCCTCTCCTTTTTATATTTTTCCATTCAGAGGCCAAAATCCCAAAATATACAACATCAATATATTTTCCATTGCGGAATATGAGCTCTCTTAACACTCCCTCTTTTGTAGCACCAATTTTATTAAGTGCCCGTTGCGATTTTAGGTTATCACCACGAGTCCTAAATTCTACTTTGTTGATTTTTAGTTCCTCGAACAAAAAAGTAAGGAGTATACCTTTTACTTTTTGATTTATACCTTTTCCCTGATATTTTTCCGAAATCCATGTAAGTCCAATTTCAACCTTATTGTCCACTTCCGAAATTTGACTGATGCTCGTGGCCCCGATAATTCGGTCTTCTTCTTTTAGGATGATGGCAAATTCCTGTTTGATTTGATTTTCTCTATCTGAAATGGTTTGGGATAGGAATTTTTCCCAGTCTGATGGATTTTCCAAGTCCTGTGACATATGTGTCCATATCGGAGGGGAGCTTATTGACAGAAATGCTTCCAAGTCCTCCATTTTTGAGGGTCTTAGTTTGATTTCATCTGTTTCCAAACAGAAACCATCCGTAAAAATCTTAGATTTTATCATTATGAACTTCTTGGGTTAATTCTAGTTCCAATATTATTGTATGTGACACCTAGAGTTTAAAACTATTTGATTGTGTAGTTCGGTTGTTTTCTTTGATACTTGAATTGGGAAAAGCAACTTTTCATGGCATGAAGTATCTATTATTTGATACCTCAACATTTCTTTAGTTATGAAAATACCAAATATATTATTTTCGATAATTTCTATGGGAGCTTTTTTGTCTTGTGGCCATGATGATGAAGGATTCATGGGAGAGGAGACAATGCTTTTTGAACTCCAGTTCATAAATGCAGGGATGTCCGGAAAAATTATCAAAAAGGAGGATTTGGAGTTCAATGAGTTTGTCGAGTTTTCACTGGACAGCACTTTTATCAAAAGGAGAGTTTTTGTTGATAGTACTAGCATCGCCACGGGTAGTTATACTTTGATTGAATCGGATGGCATAGATTATTTCGAACTGAACTATGAAAAAGGAAGTTATCTTATACAGAGTTGTGGAAATTCCCTTAAGGAATGGATGTCTGTTTTGAATGATAGGGAAATTTTCAATGGAGGCTATCTTCCATGTGATGGTCCAGGTTATGGTTATGAATTGGTCAAATAAAAATATCGTTTGATTATACCTTAAGTTTTAAACTTGTGTAGACTTCCCTTAGATAGAACTGCTTATTTTTCTAAAACTTCATCAAAGTTATCGTTTTTAATTCCTTGTGCGGTACCGCACAAGGAATTGAGTTCCAGATATTGTTTAGGGGACACATATCCAAGGGCCTTGTGTGGC
>JAVJRL010000012.1:0-1172059 GCA_040285615.1 Allomuricauda sp. | reverse complement strand
CAAATAAGCAAGCTTCTCCCTGTTACCCCTCGACTTGCATGTGTTAGGCCTGCCGCTAGAGTTCATTCTGAGACAGGATCAAAATCTTCATTGTATTTCCTTGAATGTCTGTCCGACACCCGGAAACCCGAGTCCCTGCATCAAAATGGTTTGTTCTTAATTCTACGCTGTCGTTACAATATGTATATGAACTTCTTTATTCCTTCCCTTCCGATTTAAACCTCCCGGCATCTCGAAAGCGCCCTGCCTTATCAGCTAAGCGGGTGCAAATATACGCACCTTATTTTCTTCCCACAAAACAATTTTCAATATTTTTTTCGAAAAAAAATCAATTAATTTATAAGTGCTTGTTTTTCAGGTTTCCCTTTATTTATTCTTAACATGTTTTATGAAAAGAAATTCCATACCAACCCAAATCTTATCACAAAATCTCGATATGGATAATTAGGTGCCGAGTAATAATTAGGCTCAGAAAAAAGAGAATTCAGGTGTTCTGCCTTTAGATAAATTCTTGTTTGCCTCACCTTCGCATTTATAAAAAGATCTAATAATGGGTATCCTCCCAATTCTTCATTATTCTGAATATAGAATTCCCCCAACAAAGGATTGTAGGCATTCATATTATATGAAGTAAAATATTTAAAGGTAACTCCTGTTTGTACAAACATGGCCTTCTTAAAAACATCGCTTGAAAAATACAAGGTGTTTCTTGTTACCACCTGTGGAAGATTGAGCACTTGATTATCCTGTGTAACCTCCTGATACATTACTGTGTTCATCAACGCCCATTTGCGATACCTAAGTTCCTTTTCATATTTTACCTTTAGGTGATTAATGGTTCCCGATTCTTGAAAGGGCCGAACAAAGGCGGTTTCTTGACCCAATCCAATTTCCTCTTCACTAGCTGTGGATGCAAAGTAGGTGTAGTTATCCAAAGCACTGTATTCCGCTTCCAATTTTCCGATTTTTTTAGAGTCGAAGCTAAATTTGATACTTTGCGTCTGAACTTTCTCGAAAGTGTTGTTGTTTTGCCAATTAAAATTGCGATAATCGCTTTGATAGAGCAAATAATTAAAATCTGGCATGCGCGAAGATACATGTATGCCCCCCGTTACTGAATTGTTGTCATTCAGTCTATACCTGGCAAGGGCATCAAAATTATTACCGGTTAGCTCTCCAGAAACGGTATAATTTACATTTCCTTCCAGATGTAGCGGACCTATTGTATTACTATAAGCACCCCCAACAGAAATTTCCTCTCCTTCTAATTTATTTTGAATGGTATTTTCCTCAGTAATTAGAAGACTATTAAAAAAATAATTATAGTTAAATAGACTTACGTTACCCGACAATCTACCTAAAGTTCTGTTCGAGAACTCCACACTTCCCTGATTGAACATGGTTTTGAGTCTAGCCCGGTCTTCGATTGGAGTTAAAAATGGATTTTGCCCAAAGGCATCATTTTGGGCGGATTGGTTAAAGTCATAAATCTTGGATTCGTAACTGAACTCATGTCCGATGATCAAAGTGGTAGGATTATTATCTATTGAGTCCTTTTTATGATTGACCAATTTATATTGATGATCGAAGAAATAGCGTTTACCTAAAATTCTATTATTGGCATTTGTATACAACAAATCTATTTTTGCCCTGTCCTGAAAATCTGGCAAATCGTCCTCAAATTGATTTCTATCCAACAACCCCCCACTTTCTTCACTTTCCATTTCTTGAGCCGCTATATGTCCCCTAATCTGATATCGTCCGTTTTGACCGAGGTAATTGAAAGTTGTCCTAAATTTTCCGTCTTGAGCTTCTTCATACCTATATTTTCCCAAAGACCGAAAACCATTGTAGGCTATAGATGCATTGAACCTTTCGGAGAGGTTAAAAGTTAGCAAAGCATCTAAGAACTGCCCTTGCTCCATAGTTGTCTTGAACATAAGTTCCGTAATCGGTGTAGGAACATTGTAATAATCAACATCCTCCTTTTCGAAATAACCTGGGTGTTTTGCCGAAGCACCAATGTGAGGGTAATATTGAGTACTAAAAAAACTTTTGCCAAGCTCATTGTAGGGTTGCCCCATATTGGCAAAAGGCATTAGTTCAAAATCGTCTTCGCGGATATAGTTGTACTTATATTCCTTTTTAATTGTTAAGGTAGTGTCCAAAAATGTAGTATCTCTGGAATATGAAACTATTTTATAATCTCGGATACTTACAGAATCCTTTTTTTTAATATTTGAACCCTTTCTTCGACCCTTTAGCTTTCGGGCCACAGAATCCTTCGGAATGGAATCTTTGGATTTCATTATAAGAGAATCCTTTGACTTTAACTTCAAGGAATCCACCTCTTTTGTTGACGGCGAACCCTGCTGCGCCATTATTGGTTGACTAAGTACAAGAAGTAGGGTAACAAATAAAAATCTCATTCCATGATATTGGTTGGGCAAAGGTAAAAGTTTTGTTACTAAAGAAATGTGAAAAGTTTAGGCATAAAAAAAACCCCGCCTTTTGGCGGGGCTTTCATCCAAATTGTATGTAAACCCAAAAATTAGTTTTGGGTAGAAATACTTGGGTTGTTTTGAATTTCAGATTGCGGAATCTCAAATGTCAACCTTTCATCATCATAGCTAATAGGAGTACCTACGTTAGATAGGTGGTTTGATCCCCTAACAACAGTTCCCTGATTTCTCTTAAGAGAAAGGTAACTCTTACCTTCCCCCCAAAGCTCAATACGAGTTTGAAGATAGATTTCATCCAAAAGCGCTTGTCCTGAAAGACTATCAATATAAGCGGTACTAGGTAATCTCTCAGCCAACAAAGCCTTTAAGATAGTTTGAGCCCTACCAGAATCACCTGCTTTAGCAGCAGCCTCAGCATGTAGTAAATACATTTCAGCAACACGCAGATAGATATAATCCGTGGTAATATTTGCTTGTCCACCTATGACCCTATTGGGATCGTAAAATTTATTGATAGGCATCAAATCGGTATACCCACCTATTGGCTCCGCAAATTGTTGTTTACGAACATCATCTGCAGGAATGGCAGCATACAAATCAGCATCTATGGCTTTGGCATCTCCTGCCCAAGCATAGCTATAAGTAAATAGGTCCATTTGTCCCCACCAAGATACAAGTCCAAGTCCTGTATCTACAGTAAGGTCAACACCCCACATCCATCCTGATGTGTTCAAATCGTTGAATCCTCCTAATAGCTCTTCAGCGTTCATAAGTGTATACCCACCATTATTGATAACATCTTCGGTCAAATCCATTACCTCTTGATGACTATCACCTTTAGAAGCCAATACATAAGCCAAAACACCTTGAGCTACAGTCTTGTCCACTTGACTTTTAGAGCTTCTTGCAAAACCATCTAACAAAGAGATAGATTCGTTAAGATCTTTCTCAATCAAAGCGTAAATTTCAGCAGTTGTTACTTTTGGTCCGTTTAAATCGTCAGGACTATCGTAGATAGGCAAGATTTCAGCAGCAGGGTCATAGCTATTTGCATAGTACTGAGTCAAATAGAAATAAGCGTGGGCACGAAGTGTTTTGGCTTGTCCCATCAAATATTTATTCTCTTCCAGTTCAGGCACAATATCATTACCGCCCAAAGCGTCGATCACCAAGTTTGCAGAACGAATGATTCGATAATAAAACCTCCAAGGCATATAGTTTCTTGTCCTTGTAAAGTCCAGAGTTGATTGGAACTCCGTAATATCTGCCCTATACCAACCATAGGTACTTACAGAAAGGGCCATATCCCCGGAAAGCATGTCCCCGTAAATATCGTAGCCTTTGTGTCCAAAATCATCATGGTTTGTAGTACCTCCACTTTGAGTAGCAAACATTGTCGAGTATATACCCGAAATTGTTCCTTCGATTACGGCTGGGTTAACGGCAGCCGCCTCCCCAACTTGTTCTTGCGTTAGGAACTCGGACGGTTGCTCCTCCAAGAAATCCTTACCACAGCTCGCCAACAACAATAGTGCGGCTATAACTGATAATTTAATATTACTGTTTTTCATAACGTTTTTTTCTAAAATTTAACTCTTACACCCAAGGTTACAGTAGTCAACGGAGCGTAAATTCTCCTTGCTGAAGCTCCATTTTCCCTAACAGATGGGTTGAAACCTTGTCTTGCAGTCTTGATGGCCAAGTTATCTCCAGCCAACCAAATGTTCACATTTTTCAATCCCATTTTCTCAACATCCTTTCTAGGTAGGGTATATCCAATCTTAGCATTGTTGAACGCCAAATAATCGGTACTTGTCAACCATCTGGTAGTGTTTACCCTTTGATCCTGACCAGTAGCGTCATCCAAACGAGGAACATCTGTAATATCCCCTGGGTTTTGCCATCTCTGTGCAATATCCTTGTGAAAGTTGGTAGAAGCAGCACCAAAGTTATCACTCATTAATTCTGAGTATTGGTTATCCATGGCGTAGCCACCTAAACTATAAGTAAACTGTGCAGAGAAATCAAAGTTTTTAACCTGAGCAGCCAATCTGAATGCACCGAACAAATCTGGAATACCAGACTTACCTACATACTTTTGAGTAGCATCGGCATAAGTCTCTGTTGTCTGTCTTGCTACATTGGCATCAGGATTTTCATCCAAATACGCTACCATATCAGCAATACCATCTTCTCCATCATCAAGAGTACCGTTGCTGTTAGTATCGTTAAAGTATTGGTAGTATTGACCAACACCATTTTCAGGATTTACACCTGCCCATTCCCTAACATAGAAATCGTAGATAGAGCTTCCTTCTGAATATCCATAGGGAGAATTGGAAGTATCCAAGATTCTAGGCTCACCTGTAGAAGGCTCGATAGGCATAGTCAAAATCTCGTTGTTGATATGGGAACCATTAATGGAGAAATCCAATTTGAAATCCTCTTTATCAAAAATGTGACCAGTAAGGTTAAATTCAACACCCTGGTTCAATAACTCACCATCGTTTACAGTAACAATTGCAATACCCTGAGAAGGACCCACCCTTCTAGAGAAAATAAGGTTATCGGTTTTTTTGCTGTAGAAATCCACAACACCGTCCAAATATCTTCCCAAACCAAATTCAACACCTGTCTGGAACATTTTGGAAGTCTCCCATGTCAAATCTGGGTTTCCGTTATCTCTGATAGATAGTGAAATCTGATCGTTCAAGTTATTGATGTCATAGGTATCGTAAGCTACGTAGTAATCATCATCAACTGCTTGGTCACCAGTAATACCGTAAGATGCTTTCAACTTCAAGAAATCAAAAACACCATTTCCAGACATAAAGTCTTCATTGGTAATAACCCATGCAGCACCAACAGATCCGAAAGTACCCCATTTCTGGTTGATAAATCTTGAAGAACCATCTCTACGGATAGAACCTGTCAAGAAATATTTCTTATCGTAGTCGTAGTTTACTTGTCCAAAGTAAGATTCGATACTATATCCTCTTGAAAAACCTGAAGGTGGTCCCTGAGAAACAACAAAGTTGTTTAATTCGTAAATATCAGGGTGTACCGCCAATCTTTTAGAGGCTACACTTTCTTCTCTTTCAAATTGATTGTTCTCATGTGCAACCAATGCTTCAATAGAGTGATTACCAAATTCTGTTTGGTAACGCAACAACTTCAAGAAGTTTGTTGTCAAGAAATTTCTATCTCTTTGGAACAAGTCACCACCAGTGGAAATACCACCACCATAGAATGGGTTAGTGAAAGACTTGTAACGCTCAGTTGCGAACTGTGCACCAAAACGAGTTTCAAAAGTCAATCCTTTTGCAATATTAAAATCCAATGAGAAGTTCCCATTGATTTCATGTCTTTTTGTACCTACGAAATCGTACAAAGCAGAAGCAATTGGGTTCAACTGGTCAGCATTTGGTCTTGATCTGTATCCAGAAGCCGTACCGTAATCGTACTGGTAACCTCCAAAAATTGGATCCTCTACCAATTGATAGTTTTCATCTCTCAAGAAAACCGGGAAAATAGGAGCCATTTTATCGGCGAACTCAAAAAGGTTCTCGGACCCAACAGTTTGACCGTTGTTTTGACTCTTAGAGTAAGCATAACCAGCATTCACACCAACTTTCAACCATTTTTTAACTTGAGAATCGGCATTTAATCTTGCTGTATATCTTTGGTAACCTGTATTGAGAGCGTATCCGTTATCATCCAAGTAACCTATAGAAGTAAAGTATTTACTTTTTTCGTCTCCACCACCCATTCTAAGGCTGGTTTCTGTTCTGATTGCGGCATCAAAGGCCAAATCAGTATATCTTTGAGGTGTGTACCTTCTAGTAACACCAGGCCTTACAGTACTTGTTGCTGGGTCGATCAATTCACCACCATTCGCAACATTCCACATATTGTAACCCGGGTGTATGTAATTCACAGAAAACAAGTTATCATTGGCAAACGCTACTGGGTCAGCTTCGCCATCTAAGGCCGCTCCGTTACGGATACCTTCCCAAACATAACCGATGTACTCTTCAGGAGACCTGATTACATCGTACCTAGGAATCAACTGCATGTTGAAACCGGACTTTACATCCACCTCAACAAAGGATTCGTTGGCAGATCCTGTTTTTGTTGTAATCAAAATAACACCGTTTGCACCACGAGAACCATAAATAGCGGTAGCTGTAGCATCCTTAAGAACTGTTGTTGTTTTGATATCTGCAGGGTTAATGGAATTGATACTTCCAGTAAAAGGAACACCATCCACAACATACAAAGGATCTCTGTTACCATTAACAGAACCATAACCCCTTACTCGAATAGTAGAAGAAGTACCTGGCTGTCCAGATGTGTTAATTACACTAACACCCGCAACCTCACCGGCCAAAGCCTGAGATACGTTGGAAAAGGATTTAACTTCCAAGGCCTCTGCTTCAACAACCGATGCCGTACCTGCAAAAGCCTGCTTTGTTGTGGTACCATAACCAACAACAACAACCTCTTCAAGTGCCTGGGCGTCATCTTCCAATTGTACATTAATAATAGAAGAAGCACCTACATTTCTTTCCACGGTTTTTTGACCGAGGTAACTGAAACGCAAAACTTGACCTTCGGAAGTTGAAATGGAGTAGTTTCCATCAAAATCTGTTTGTGTTCCATTCGACGTTCCTAAAACGACGATGGAAACACCAGGAAGCGGCAAACCATTTTGGTCCGTCACGTTACCTGAAACTGTTTTCTCTTGTCCAAAAGAGAAAGACATGCATAACACCAAGAAAGGTGTTAGCATCCATGCTAACTTAGCTCTCATTTATTTCATTTTTTGAATTAGTCCGCACCAAAAATCAGTATAAAAAGTTAATATTCAAAAAAATTAACAACCTTGCAGCTACATATTTAGGGGGGAACAGCTCATTATTTTTAATAATTTTAACACATTATTCTTATGGTAAAGTCCCATTTATTAGGTATGTAAGAAATTTTTTAACTTTTTATTGATTATTATGTTATTCTACATGTGTGAATTGTTAAAGTTTCATGGTTTATGTTAAAATCGTGTTATCAATCTGTTGATGAGGCCGGAACCGATGAAGCGGGAAGGGGCTGTCTAGCGGGTCCAGTGACCGCCGCTGCTATAATCCTTCCACAAAATTTCCGTAATTCTGTCTTAAACGACTCCAAACAGCTTTCTGAAACAAAACGGACATTATTGAGGCCAATTTTGGAAAAAAACGCTGTTTCTTTCTCAGTTTGTCACGTTTTCCAGGATGAAATCGACGAAATCAACATATTAAACGCCTCTTTCTTGGCCATGCATCGTGCAATAAACCATTTGGAACCCTTGCCGTCCTTTATAATAGTGGACGGTAACCGCTTTAAACCCTATCCTAACGTTGAACACGAATGTATTATAAAAGGAGATGGAAAATATATGAGCATCGCTGCTGCCTCTGTTTTGGCAAAAACACACCGCGACGAGTACATGGCCAAAATCCATGAAGAGTTCCCCATGTACAATTGGAAAAAAAACAAAGGCTATCCTACCAAGGAGCATCGAGAAGCCATAAAACAATATGGTCTCACCAAATACCATCGAAAAAGCTTTAGACAACTTCCCGAACAGTTGACACTGGATATTTAAAAACCCTAACTTTGTGCTAAACTTCGAGAATGAGATTAAAGGCACTTTTTTGTTTACTCCCCATTTTTATAGTTTCCTGCACAAAAGAGGTAAAGACCAAAAATTCCCTCTTAGAACATTTACCGCCCAACCCTTCGCTCGTTTTGAAGATTACGAACCTCACCAATTTTAAAAGTGAGCTAAAAAACAACCCCCTCCTTAAAAATATGGAGGAGTTTTCTAATGTGAAGGACATTTCAGGGAAAATTCAAGGGTTGAATTATTTATCCACTGACAAAACCTGCGTACTTGCACTTTACGAGGTGGGCAAGGACAACTACGATTATATTTTAGGGGCCAAAAATAATTCCGGGCTTTATAATGTAGATAGTGTAGCCAACAAGACTGTGGAGATTTTGACCTACGAAGGCACCAAGGTTACCAAATACAATGTTGATGGTCTTGACATCTACAGTGTGGAAAAAAACAACGATATCTTGATGAGCTCCTCTATGATGTTGATAGAAAACATCATAAGAGTAAGCGACAATACTCCAACAGACCGGACTTTGGAAAAACTTTACCAAGCAAGCTCACCTGATAAATCTGCCTCCCTGTTCATCAACCCAAGTGGCAATATATCTCTGCTATCGCTAAAAGAACAAAGCGAAACCAATGACCCACCCTTCTCTTCATGGATCTCTTTGGATTTTACCGCCAATTCGGACGAAGTCAATTTTGGTGGAGTGGCAATGGCACCCGATTCTACGAAAAATTTCATCAAATTATTTAAAGGTACCTCCCCCCTAGCCAACAAAACAGCATCTTATGCCCCGTTGAATGCTCAAGCGATACTATCTTATACTTTTGATGATTATCAGGTCTTTGCAAAAAACCAAAACACCTACTTGGACCGGGTAAAGAAAACCGACTCGCTTTTTAATACCGTGGAAGAGGTCGGCGTGATTTATTTGAACAACGAAAAAGTGGTACTGCTAAAATCTTTTGGCACAGAGAGCCTGTATGATTATTTAGACAGCCATAAGACTGCTTCACAAAACTATCAAGGCAGCGAAATTTTAGAACTGCAAGACCAAAAAATGGTTGAAGAAGGCTTTACTCCCTTAGTCAAAGATTTTGATTCCAGGTTTTGCACAGTTATAGAGAATAGTTTTATTTTTTCAGAAGAAAAGGATGCCCTACAGACTATAATTAGCAGTCACAAAAGCTCTTCTTCCTTTGACAATAATCAAGGATTCAAAACTGCAAAAGCATCTTTGGCCAGCGAATCCAGTATGCTGTTTGTATCCAACGCATCGGGGATTCATTATTTTGCAGAACAAGAACTTTCTTCCAATTTAGTTGAAGATATCAAGAAAAATAATTTCAAGGAACAGGTTTTTGCATCGCAAATGGTAATCGACCATGGTTTCGGTCATTTTAATATTCTTGTTTCCAAAATCGGAAAAGAACAAGAAAAAAATACGGTTTCACCTCTTTTTACTTTGGAGCTGGACACGGATTTGGCAACGGACCCTCAGTTTGTTAAAAACCATAGGACCAAACAACAGGAAATTGTGGTGCAAGACCAGAACAATGTCCTTTACCTTATCTCCTCTGACGGAAAAGTGCTTTGGACCAAACAATTGGATGGTCGAATCCAAGGAGAAATTCAACAAGTGGATATATATAAGAACGGAAAACTACAGCTCGCTTTTTGCACCAACGACCAATTTTTGATTTTGGACCGTAATGGCGACATAGTATCTCCATTTAAAATGGATTTTGAGGGCGGCAACCTGAATCCATTGGCCATTTTCGATTATGATGGAAGCAGAAACTACCGCTTCGTAGTCACCCAAGGTCGAAAAGTGTATATGTACAACAACCAAGCTAAAATTGTTAACGGATTTACCTTTAAAGAAGCTCCAAGCAATATTTTGGGAGCGCCGAAACACTTTAGGGTAGGCAATAAAGATTATTTGGTGTTTAAACAGGACAACGGCACTATCAGAATCTTACACCGGGTAGGAAGCGACCGCATAAAAGTGCCGGAAAAGATAGATTTTTCCAACAACGAAGTGTTCTTGTACAAAAACAAGTTCTCGGTCACCAATAAAAAAGGGGTGCTCCACCAAATTGACACCAAAGGCAAGTTGACCGCCACCAATTTCAATTTAAATCCAGATCATGGTTTTTATGCCACAAGCAATACCTTGGTTTTTATGGACGACAATATTCTTAGTATTAAAGGAAGAAAAGTAGAATTGGAGCTTGGCGTTTATTCCAAACCTAAAATTTTCTATATCTATGACAAAATATATGTCGCCGTAACGGATATTCAGAACCATCAGATTTATTTATTCGATAGCCAAGCGGAGCCTATTCCAAATTTTCCTGTATTTGGCAGTTCGTTAATCGACCTTACCGATATGGACAACGACAGAAAATTGGAACTGGTAGCCAAGGACCAAGATAACTCGCTGATTGTGTACAAAATAAACTAACCACACATCTTAATGCGACATATACATTAGTTACTACGAAACATACATTTTTAAGCTCTAAGAGGACTTCAATTTAGTAGTTTGTATGCAATTGCTATTTCAACAAACAAAACACTATTAAATGAAAACCTCAAACAAACTATTCTACTGTTTGTCCTTTACCCTATTGATGGGTACCAGCGGAGAGGCACAATTTTTTAAAAAATTGGCCAAAAAAGCAGAAAAGGCTGCTGAACGTACAGTAGAAAGACGCGTAGAAAAGGAAACCACAAAAAAAACAGATCAAGCACTCGACAGTATTTTGGAACCGGGGTCGGGCGGCAAACAGGCTCCCGGAAACGAAAACATTCCAAATGCGGAAGGCAACACAACTAATGGCTCCCCAATTTCAACAGGACCCCAAACTATAGAAATCTACAGTAAGTTTGATTATGTCCCTGGGGACAAGCCTATTTTTTACGACGATTTCAACGATGACTTTATGGGCGACTTCCCCTCCAAATGGAACACTAATGGTTCTGGAGAAGTGGTTACCTTGGGAACCATTCCAGGCAAATGGTACTCTGTGGCCAACAGAAGCCTTACCATTCCTAATTTGGGAACAACCCTTCCTGAGGATTTTACCGTGGAATTCGACCTTAAGGTAACAAACTTGACACGCAATACAGGCTCAGGCGCCATCTTGGGCATCTACCTTTCGGAAACTGACGGGCTGACCACAAACGAAAACCATGTGAAGGCCAATTTAAATTTTTGCCAATACATTGCCATAGGAGTTCGCGTAGAAAATGAATTTAGAGGTGATTCTGCACCTATTGCAAACACCATGCAACAAGATTTCAGGGAAATTTATAAGGATGTGGCACATGTCTCCATCGCTGTTAACAAAAACAGGTGTCGACTTTGGCTAAATGAAGTCAAAGTTGTGGACCTGCCCCAATTTATCGTAAAACCAGAGTTGATCAATTACATTAAATTCTATGTAAACGGTATTGACAGACAGAAGAAGCAAGAGCAAGTGCTTATAAGTAATTTAAAAGTAGCTGAAGGCGGTGTGGATCTTCGCAGGAAATTAATGTCCGAGGGGAAGATTTCCACCAATGGCATCCTGTTCAATTCAGGGTCGGCTGATATTTTACCGCAATCCATGGGTATTATCCGTCAAATCTCCCAAGTGCTGAATCAGGATGGTTCCATTAGCCTCAATATTGTTGGGCATACCGATTCCGATGGTTCGGATGAGAGTAATATTACCCTTTCAAAAAATCGAGCTGAGGCTGTTAAAAAAGCTTTGGTATCCGTTTATGGCATTTCCGCGGACCGACTGAGCTCCGAAGGAAAAGGAGAAGCCGAACCTGTTGCCGACAATGGCACAACGCAAGGCAAAGCACAGAACCGTAGAGTTGAATTCATTAAAAAATAACACAAAATAGAAACATGAAAAGATATTTTCTATTACTGCTACTCGCCGTATTTGCAGCTCCCAATTCACAGGCACAATCCGCTTGCAGCACCTACTACCCATTAGAGGATGGTGCCAGTCTACAGTATACCAACTATGACAGAAAGGGCAAAGAGGATGGACAAATCAACTACAACGTCACCAATGTGGAAAGCAGTGGCGACAATGTAAGTGCCACCATGATGATGGAAATGGTGGACAAAAAGGGAAATACCTATACTTCGGATTATGAGATTGCCTGCGATGGCAATGTGGTCAAAATTGATTTTAAATCTTTGATGAACGAACAAATGCTCAGTCAAATGGGCGATGTGGAAATGGATATTTCCGGAACCGATGTGGAATTGCCCAACAGCCTTTCCGTGGGTCAAGAACTGCCCGATGCCAATATGGAACTTAAAATGAAGATGGGCGGTGCAATCAACATGAACACCAATGTGGAAACCATTAATCGTAAGGTTGAAAAACAGGAAAGTATCACTACTCCAGCCGGCACTTTTGACTGCTATGTAATTTATAGTGAAACCAAAACCAAAATGATGATGGCCAACAAAACCTTTCCATCACGTACTTGGCTGGCCAAAGGCGTAGGCATGGTAAAACAAGAATCCTACAACAAAAACGGAAAATTAATGGGCAGTATGGTCTTGACCCAATACAGTAAATAACTAGGGTTTACTTTGTAATAACAATAAAACCGAGGTGCGAGCCTCGGTTTTTTGTCTTATTCTTTTCGCAAAGGAGAAATCATAATGTGGGCCCTATGTGTTCCTGGATTCATGATCCAAGGATGGTTTGGACCAATAGGATTTTCGGGAAGCCCGGTGGATTCAGCTGTGGCAAAAGGTAAATACACCACATAACGATAATGCGCCCCTTCTACTTCATTGGTTTCGGGATCGTACCGATCACTTTCCCCATAATAAATATGAAGAGTCGCACCCGGTTTTCCCATATCCAGCTTGCCAGATTTCGCTTCTTCTTCTCGGATATCAAAAATTTCGGGCCCTGTTTTACCGTCGGCACGTAATTCTCGACCTCTAGCCATAAAAGGTTCCAAACTTTTATGATAGCAGGCCGCATTAAACCCTGATTGTTTTGGATTATCGGTTAGGACTATAAATTCATTTTCTCCTTCCCTGAAAGTTACAAACTCACCTGCCATATTATAGCCGATGACCTTGCAACCATCCCGACTTGCTGCAGGAGCCGCCATTAATGATGCTGCGACCAAGGCTTCATCGGAATCAATGGCAATGTAGTTGGCTTCTACTTGTTCAACAGCATTTTTCTCCACCGTTTCGGAAACAGCAGAATCGTTTGCATCTTTTTTGTTTTCGCTGGTATTCTTGCAGGAAATCAAAGCTGCTGTCAGCACAAGTACTACGAGAAATCTTTTCATGATATTTTGAATTTATTTATCGACCACATGATGGGAACCAACCACACAGAAAATTATTTTTCAATTTGAACCCAAATGCAATCGATATGTAGACTAAGTAAGTTATGAATTTTTGGGATAATACCTTTTGGTGTTACAGTATAGTTCCTTGAAAACCCCTAATAATCAATTTAGCCAAAGGAACAATTAGTTTGGACCACTTCCCTTATTTGGAGATTAAGAATTCATATAAACCAATTACATAAACGCTAAGAAAGAAGACATTTCATATCTTAGAGAAGTAATACTATCTCCATAACCCTAAAAATGGTATTACATGGCAAGATGAAATGTAAAAATTGCAATACCGTTGTAAAAGAAACGCATTCATATTGTCCATACTGTGGTCAGAAAATAGGCTTGGGTCGATTAAATTTCAAACAACTGTTAAAAGACCTATGGGTTTCTGTTACCAACACAGACCAAGGCATACTTCACCTGATCAAACATCTGACCTACAGACCGGGCAAGGTGGCCAGAGAATATATTTCGGGTAGGCGTAAGCGTTATTTTAATCCGTTCAACTATTTGCTGCTTACCGTAGCGATTGCACTATATGTTATTCTACAGTTTGAAGCGGTTGCTCTGGATTATTCCACTATTGAGTCTGACAACAAAGAACTATTACAATTTTCTTTCAAGTATTTTAATGTTTTCATTCTTCTAATGTGGCCAATTCATGGGTTCCTAATCTGGTTGTTTTTTTGGGGGCGTCAAACCAATTATGTTGAAAACCTCGCCTTGTCTGCTTATTTAAGTGGGCAAACCATGCTCTATTATATTTTGGCCATAGCCCTTTTTACAATATTCCCTTCATTACTGGGTCCTCTAGGCATCATAATAGGGCTGTTGATAAGCATATGGTACGCAATTGCTATCCTGCAATTTTACCATACAAAGTCAACCTGGAGTATACTAAAAATTGTATTCATTATCACCCTTACCAACATTATATCCCAGGGAATAATATATGCAACATTTCACATGTATGGAACATGGAATACTTGAGTTAACCTTTAGCAGACAATTTAAACCCCAGCGGCTACCTTCACCGACTCCGCTTCAAAAAGAATGGTGAAATGTTTAAGGAGTTTTTCTTTTACCTCTTCAACATCCACTTCTTTTTGGCCCAGTTCCACATTTAAAGAAGTTACGGCCTTGTCCTTGATACCACAGGGAATCATCATATCAAAATAACCAAGGTCGGTATTTACGTTAAGTGCAAAACCGTGCATGGTCACCCAACGGCTGGCACGTACGCCCATAGCGCATATTTTACGAGCAAAAGGAGTGCCCACATCCAACCAAACACCGGTTTCTCCTTTGGAGCGTTGCCCCTTGAGTCCATAATCGGCCAAGGTCAAAATCACCATTTCTTCCAAAAAACGAAGGTATTTGTGAATGTCCGTGAAGAAATTGTCCAGGTCCAAAATAGGGTAACCCACTACTTGTCCTGGACCATGGTAGGTAATATCGCCCCCACGGTTTATTTTATAAAAAGTAGCTCCCTTTTCAGCTAGTTTATTTTCATCCACCAACAAATTGTTGATGTCGCCACTCTTACCCAACGTATACACATGAGGATGCTCCACGAACAAAAAATGGTTCGGGGTTTCAAGGCCCGCATCTTCGCGCCGGTTGCGTACTTTGGTGTCCAAAGTATTTTTAAAAAGAGCTTCTTGATAATCCCAAGTCTCCTTGTAATCCTTAAATCCTAAATCCTGTACGGCAACTTTCTTGTTCATGCCACAAAGATACAAAGCTCAATAATGGAAAACTATTTCTCCAACTCCACCTCCAAATCCAGTACAGAAGGGTCTTTCATCAAATCCAAGAAATTGACCTCGTAGATCAAGGTTTTGCCATCTTGGCTAAAAGTTGCTTCTTCGACTGTGGTGGACTTAATCTTTTTTGGAAAATGATACCTTAAGGTATAAGTAGAGCCCGAAAGAAACATTTCCGCACCCTGCAAGCTATCCACTTGCTGTTGGAACAGCTCTTGGTCCACTATTTTAGCGGTACGGGTAAACTTGTTTTTTTTGAAGGTATAGTTCACTTCCGTTGCCTGTTCCGAAGGCTTCATCTTCCCTTGTTGTGGATTGGCGTTTGGCCCCAATAAGCTTGCATCCTGGAAAGCACCGAAAGCATCGTTTACTTCGTTTACGTTTTTAAACTCGCTGAACAAATCGAACATCATTACCTTTTTTTCAGGGTCCATTACCATCCGCATATTAAAAGGTTCCAATTTTTTTAGCTTTTCCTGCTCTTCCTTTGGCAATTGTGCAATACTATCTTTTTTCTCCTCTAAAAAATCTTTAAACGATATAATGGAATCGATAGGCTTGTCTTCGGACTTAGCAAATTCTTCTCCGGCCATATCCATCATTTCGGAGCCATCAAAATTGATGGACAATTTGCCTGAACCATCTTCTTTTAAATGGATTTCCTCGGTAAAATTGCAGGATGCGGTCAAAACGATAAGTGTGGCAACTAGTGCGTATTGAATCTTTTTCATGGAATTTTCTTAATGGTTAGTGTGTTCTACTATTTGTTTTGATTCGGAAGAATCTCACTAAAGCCAAAAGTACCACAATCAACGAATATCCAAAATGACAATGGTGTATTTTGGATAAACAACATTTGGGTAACACCCGTTTTTATTTTGACACAAGATTAATTTGGATTGTTCAAAATTACCAAGGCGGCAATTACACCGGGTACCCAACCACAAAGGGTAAGTAAAAATACAATTAGAATAGAGCCACATCCCTTACCGATTACAGACAATGGAGGAAATAGAATGGCCAATAACACTCTCCAGAAACTCATGATTATTTAATTTGATTGATGACACTTATAGGTAGCTAAAAAGCGTGTTTTGTTACAAAAAACTACTATTTTTAACCAGAATCGGATAAATAATGCGGTTTTTCGTCCTCATCTTACTTTTAATTAACTCATCTGTCCTTTTGGGACAATACCGCTTTTCTGGGGAAGTTTCTCAAGAAAATGCTGGTAACACCATTTATTTATCGTTGGTAGAAGATTATCGTAAATCTTCTCGAGTGTATCTGAATCAAATCGTTCAGAAATCGGAAGTAGATTCTTTAGGACATTTTTCTTTTGAAGGAAACAATCTAAACCATCAAAATCGCATCTATCGCATCCATTTGGATGGCTGTTCGGACAATACAGGAGCCAATCACTTTTTGGGCCAGTGCAACAACAGTAAAAATGTACTCTTTATCGCCAACAATAAAGATACACTGTTGTTTCCCACCTCTTTTGAAGACCAATCGCTTTGTACCATTAACTCTACCAATCCAAAATCAGGCCTGCTTTTAGAAATAGAGGGCTTAAAAGAGCATATGGCCTACGATTTTACGGACTACCCCAGTGAGGCCAACAAAAAATTGAATCTTGATAAATGGTTTACCACCATGCATAATTTTGGAAAGGAAACCAATGAACCTTTGGCAGAACTTTACATCTATGATTTTTTGTCCGACAAAAGAAATGAAACCTTTAAGTTTTATCTGGAAGACCTCACCAAAAACGATTATTACGAAAACTTATCCGAAAGACTGGGCAACACCTATCCTGATGCAGAATTCGCCCAACAGTACCAAGCTGAAATAACCACCGATAAAGAATTGGCCAACTTCAATAAACCTATATTATCCAAATGGAATCGGACCATAATTGCTCTTTTAGCGGTTTCGCTATTGGGCAATATTATATTTTTCTTGGGCAAAAAGAGTAAAAAAAATACCAAAAACCTGCTTCAAAAACTCACACCGCAGGAACAAAAAATCGTCAATTTGATTTTAGATGACAAGACCAATAAAGAGATTGCTTCGGAACTTTTTGTAAGCGTAAGCACCATAAAAACGCACATCAACAATTTATACAAAAAATTGGAGGTCACCTCTAGGGAAGAAATGTCCGTTCTCTTCAAAAAATAAATTTCAACCCCCGGTCTAGTCCCGATTTCCAACGCATAAAAGTTCCTTCAACCTTTGATTTTAGTGAATTTGGGCATCAAACCATAAATCAAAGAAATCATGAAACAAGTTTTAACGGCATGGCTATGGTTATGCATTGTTTGTGTTTCGGCACAAGAATTCAACAAGGAAATTACTACCGAAAACGGCCTGCAATTCTTAGTAGGGCAAATCAATTTGGAAGGATTACAATCCCAACCCTATAGTAACTGGTTCCAAAGTAGGCATGACGACTACCATCCGGACGATACCATGGTTACGTTATTCAAAGAAAAACTGTCGGAATACAACATCAAACTATTCTTGGGCACGTGGTGTGGCGACAGCAAACGAGAAAGCCCTAAACTCATTAAAATATTGGAAACGGCAGATTTTCCCATGGAGCAACTGGAAATTATTGCCCTGGATTACCGAAAAGGACTTTACAAAACCAGTCCCACCGGAGAAGAAAAAGGCTTGAACATTATTAAAGTACCGACCATCATCTTTTTTAAAGATGGAAAAG
The DNA here is from genome assembly GCA_040285615.1 of Allomuricauda sp. GTDB lineage: Bacteria > Bacteroidota > Bacteroidia > Flavobacteriales > Flavobacteriaceae > Flagellimonas. The sequence goes on along the minus strand of JAVJRL010000012.1, from coordinate 1,154,055 downwards.
AAGTGAATCGAATTGTGGAAAGTCCGTTGGAAACATTGGAGGAAGACATGGCCCAAATTGTATTTAAAAAGGACTATGTGCCCAATTATGCATATTAAGTTTGGCCAACGCTAAGGATTTAAAGCGCAAAAGTGTAATTTTGCGCTTTAAATTTTTACAGATTATGCAACTATCGGAACAAGAGATCGTTCGAAGGGAAAAATTGACCAAACTCAGGGAAATGGGCATCAACCCATATCCCGCAGCATTGTATCCTGTTGATGCCACCTCCAAGAGCATCAAGAATGATTTTGAAGAAGGAAAAAAAGTGGTTATTTCCGGTAGATTGATGTCTCGTAGAATTCAAGGAAAAGCTTCTTTTGCCGAACTTCAAGATAGCGAAGGTCGTATCCAAGTCTATTTTAACAGAGATGAAATTTGCCCCGGAGATGACAAAACTTTGTACAACGATGTGTACAAAAAGTTGTTGGATATTGGAGATATCATCGGTATTGAAGGGGAACTTTTCACTACCCAAGTAGGCGAAAAGACCGTGATGGTTAAGAACTTTTCACTTTTGAGCAAAAGTTTAAAACCGTTGCCATTACCAAAGGTAGATGACGAGGGGAAAGTGTACGATGCGTTCAACGACCCCGAGCTACGTTACCGTCAGCGTTATGTGGATTTGGTAGTGAACCCGCATGTAAAGGACACTTTCATCAAAAGAACAAAAATCACTAATAGTATACGGGAATTCTACAACCAAAAAGGCTATTTGGAAGTAGAAACTCCAATATTGCAACCTATTCCGGGAGGAGCGGCAGCACGACCGTTCTTAACGCACCACAATGCACTGAATGTGCCCTTGTACTTGCGAATTGCCAACGAATTGTATCTAAAAAGATTGATTGTTGGTGGGTTTGACGGTGTCTATGAATTTTCCAAAGACTTCAGAAATGAAGGAATGGACCGCACCCACAATCCGGAGTTTACCGTAATGGAACTCTACGTGGCCTACAAAGACTACAACTGGATGATGGACACCACTGAAAAACTATTGGAAAAAGTCGCCACTGATGCCACAGGTAGTTCCAAAGTAAAAGTGGGAGATCACGAAATTGAGTTTAAAGCGCCGTACCCAAGAGTTCCCATTTTAGAGGCCATAAAAATACATACGGGTTACGACGTTGCCGGAATGGAAGAAGATGAACTTCGTGAAGTAGCCAAGAAATTGGACATTGAAGTAGATGAAACCATGGGCGTGGGTAAGTTGATCGACGAGATTTTTGGTGAAAAATGTGAGCATCACTACATCCAACCGACTTTCATTATCGATTATCCAAAAGAAATGAGTCCGTTGACCAAAGAACACCGTTCCAACCCTCGTTTGACTGAACGTTTTGAGTTGATGGTAAACGGTAAGGAATTGGCCAATGCTTATTCTGAGCTCAACGATCCTATTGATCAACGCGAGCGTTTCGAAGATCAGTTGAGACTTTCCGAAAAAGGAGACGATGAAGCCATGTTTATTGACCAAGATTTCTTACGTGCCTTGGAATACGGTATGCCTCCAACCTCAGGTATCGGAATCGGAATAGACCGCTTAGTGATGTTAATGACCAACAATTCCTCCATCCAGGAAGTATTGTTCTTCCCGCAAATGCGACCAGAGAAAAAACAAGTGGAGCTTACCGAAGAGGAAAAAGTTGTTTTGGATATTCTTAAACCACAAGGGGAAATACCATTGTCCGAACTAAAATCAAAATCAGGTTTAAGTAATAAGAAATGGGACAAGAGTACCAAGAGTCTTAGTAAGCACGGACTTATCAAAGTAAAAAAAATAGAAGATGCTTTACTTGTAAAGTATACGGGATAAACCAAGAAATTCTATTTTTATCATATATAGGCCCCTGCATTGGAAATTAAATACAGGGGTTTTTATTTTTAAAAAAAGTGCTATCTTCCCCCAGTTTTCTTCATATTCCGAAGGAAATTTCCAGCAGCATACCCCAATAATCTTACTAAAATCTACTTATATGAAAAGAATGAAATTAGCATTCCTTTTTGTGCTGTTGGTATCGTTTGTTAGCCGTGCACAAGAGGTAACCGGAACCGTTTATGACGACCAAAATGTACCCTTGCCTGGAGCCTCTGTTCAAGTAAAAGGCACTCAAACAGGTGCCATCACCGATTTTGATGGCAACTACACTATCGAAGCCAATCCAGGGGATATCTTAGTTTTTTCCTATGTCGGCTTTAACACCCAAGAAGCAACCGTAACAGGCAACACTTTAGATGTCACCTTACAAGCAGGACTCGAATTGGAAAATGTAGTGGTTGTCGGTTCCAGAAATCCAAATAGAACAGCTACAGAAAGTACCGTTCCTGTAGATGTCATAGACATAAAAGAACTAAATAATGTTGCGCCACAGGTAAATTTAAATCAGATATTAAATTATGTAGCTCCTTCATTTACTTCGAACACACAAACCATTTCTGATGGCACAGACCATATAGACCCCGCCTCTTTAAGGGGGCTTGGACCAGATCAGGTTTTGGTGTTGATCAATGGTAAACGTAGACACACCTCTTCTTTAATTAACGTGAACGGTACATTTGGGCGAGGCAGTGTAGGTACCGATTTAAATGCAATTCCTGCAGCAGCAATAAAACGTATTGAAGTACTTAGAGATGGTGCGGCAGCCCAATATGGCTCGGATGCCATTGCCGGTGTTATTAATATTGTTTTGAACACCACTGTAAATGAATTGACGGCAACCGTGACTAGCGGTGCTAATTTTTCCAAAAATGCAAACGGGCAAACAGGCGGTATAGATGGTGAAACAACAAACTTTGCAGCTAGCTATGGTTTGCCTCTTGGAGAGAATGGCGGATATATCACATTCTCAGGTGATTTTGACGTTCGTCAGGATTATAATCGTATGAAAGAATGGGAAGGCAGTGTCTTTAATCTGTACAATACTGTTGAACGTTTTGCCAATCAAGATGGTTATAATTTGGCCAATTTATTGGATGACGATGTTGCAGATGTGATTCAATATGCAAATGAAGCCAATATTAATTTAAACGGAGCTGCAACCAAAGAAGAGCTTCAACCCATATTATCTGCAGATAATACCGAGGCAGAATTGGCTGCACGAGGACTACAAAGAAGCGATTTTAACATGCGCGTAGGCCAATCTGCCTTGCGAGGTGGTCGGTTTTTCGCAAACTTCTCACTGCCCTTGGATGACAAGGGTACTGAATTATACTCTTTTGCAGGTATCAGCTCAAGAACAGGTAATTCTGCAGGATTTTACAGACTTCCAAATCAAAGTAGAACATTCACCCCAGCTTACATTAATGGATTTTTACCTGAAATCAATTCTGCTATAAGGGATCATTCTTTATCTGCAGGTATAAAAGGTATGGTCGGTGATTGGAATGTAGACTTTAGTAACACCTACGGGAAAAACTCCTTTTTGTACACCATAGGGAACACCTTCAACGCTTCTTTACAGAGCTCTTCGCCCACTGTTTTTGATGCAGGAGGTTTTTCTTTTAGTCAAAACACTACTAACCTAGATGTCAATCAATTTTTTGATGATGTAATGTCTGGTTTAAACGTGGCTTTCGGAGCAGAATATAGAGTTGAAAACTACAACATTGAAGCAGGTGAAGAGGCATCATATTCTCAATATACTAGCGATGGTCAAGTGATAACCCTAGCTTCGCAAGAACCTTCCCGAGATTTCTTTGGAAATGCAAGACCAGGTGGCTCACAGGTTTTTCCTGGTTTTAGTCCAAGCAACGAACTTTCAAGAGGCAGAAGTAGTGTTGCGGGGTACTTTGATGTAGAAGCTGATTTTTCTGAAAGATTTTTGGCAAGTTTTGCCACTAGATTTGAAGATTACAGCGATTTCGGATCTACCATTAATTTTAAATTGGCTACCCGTTACAAAATTTCTGATAATATCAATGTTCGTGCTGCAGGAAACACTGGATTCCGTGCTCCTTCGTTACATCAAATTAATTTTAATTCCACATCAACAATTTTTGACCAGAACGGAAATCCACAAGAGGTTGGCACCTTTGCAAATGACAGTAGGGCCGCACAACTTTTGGGCATACCTCAACTTAAGGAAGAAACATCAAGTAGTGTTAGTTTAGGTTTTACGGCTAAAATTCCAGATGCTAACCTAACTTTTACGGTAGATGGCTATTTTGTTAAAATCAATGACAGGGTGGTTTATACAGGTCAATTTCAAGGACCTGGTAATGGTACAGAACTTGACAACTTATTAGGACAGGCCAACGCTACCGCTGCATCTTTCTTTGCCAATGCCATTGACACCGAATCGAAAGGATTGGATGTTGTTATTACACATAAGGCGCAGTTTGGTGATAATTGGAATTTAAAATCTGACCTTGCAGGTACTTTTTCCAAAACAAAACAAGTTGGCGATATCAATGCCTCCCAAGTTTTAGAAAATGCAGGCTTAGTTGATACCTATTTTCCAGAGGACAGTAGGGTTTATTTGGAAGAGGCTGTTCCCAGAACTAAAATCAACTTATCCAATAGCTTAACTTCTGACAAGCTAATTTTCTTTTTGAGAAATGTATATTTTGGAGAGGTGACAGAGGCCACTACCAATGTAGATAGACAACAAGTATTCGGAACCCAATTGGTTACCGATTTATCTATTGGATATAAAGTTACCCCGGCACTTACCTTCACTGTTGGGGCCAACAACTTATTTGACATTTATCCCGATAGAGCAGCTGAGACTCTGAGTGATGGCGGAAATAATAGAAGTGGCGGGCGTTTTGACTGGTCTAGAAGAGCACAACAATTCGGAATTGGCGGCAGGTTCCTTTTTGGAAGAATTAGTCTTTCTTTGAAATAAATCTGTCATATTTTAAATATTTCATACGGAAGCCCCATCATGGGGCTTCTATATTTTTATGTTTTAACAAAAAAGCATAGCTTAGAACCCCAATGGAACTAAGTAAAAAAATTGGGCTGGTCCTAGGACCCGCTGTCTTCCTTATATTAAACCTGTTGCCTTTTGAACTTTTATCGGAAAAAGGTGACCCCGTAATTTCAGTAGCGGCATGGATGCTGATTTGGTGGATTACCGAAGCGGTTTCCATTTCTGTAACAGCATTGTTACCATTGTTGCTCCTTCCCATTCTTAAAATACTCCCTATTGCAGAAGTCGGTGCAAATTATGGGAGCCCTATCGTGTTCCTGTTCTTTGGCGGATTTGTTATGGCACTTGCCTTAGAGAAGGTAAACCTGCACCGCAGAATCGCCCTGAACATTATAAAACTTACGGGGACCACCCCCAATAAGGTGATTTTGGGCTTTATGATCGCCACCGCCACCTTGAGCATGTGGATAAGCAATACGGCCAGTACAGTGGTTATGCTGCCCATAGCTATTTCTGTTATCAATCTATTGATTGATGATGAAGATGGATTTACAAAGAGTGATCAAAATTTTGCACTCTGTGTTATGTTGGGCATCGCATTCTCCGCCAATGCCGGAGGTATAGCCACCGTAATCGGAACACCCCCAAACTCTGTGTTAATCGGATTGCTTGAGAACGAATACAATACCGAAATCTCCTTTTTAAAATGGATGACCATTGGGTTGCCATTCTCCATAATCATGATTACCATTTGTTACTTGGTTCTGGTAAAATGGATGTTTCCCAACCGAGACTTGAAATTCAGTGCTTCCAAAGAGGTAATTCATACCGAACTAGAAAAATTGGGCCCTACTTCCGGAAAAGAAAAAATGGTCTTGGTCATATTTGGAGTGACCGTTTTTCTATGGATTTTCAGAACCTTGATCAATAGTATTTTCCCAAATTTGGGACTAACGGATACGATGATCAGTATTTTTGCCGCCATAGCTCTTTTTGGAATTCCCTATAATATTAAAACCGGTGATTTTATTATAATTTGGAAAGATACTTCCAAACTGGCCTGGGGCATTTTAGTGCTTTTTGGTGGAGGCTTGGCTTTGGCACAAGGGATGTCTACAAGTGGTATTGTGGATATGGTTGCCAACGGAATTGCCCAAAGCGAGATAAGTGTTTTGTTCACCGCCGCACTATTGATTTTCCTAATGCTGTTTATGACGGAGTTGATGAGCAACGTAGCACTTGTCGCTGTTTTAGCACCGGTAGTTGCCGGTATTGCCATTGGTTTGGATATACCAATGCTCCATTTATTGATTCCTGTGACCATTGCCAGTAGCTGCGCATTTATGCTCCCAATGGCTACACCACCCAATGCTATTGTATTTGCAAGCGGCTACGTAAAGATTCCACAAATGGCCCGTGTTGGGGTAATCCTAAATCTGATCGCTGTGGTATTGCTTATTTTAGTGTTTCAGTTTGTGATTCCACTACTGTTCTAAAACTAAAAATGCCCCTCTTGGTAGAGGGGCATTTTTACAAACTAACTAACTCAAAAAAATGTAAGAAACTAACTTAACTAACGCTACTCACTTTTAAGCAAGTGTGGCGTAACTCTTTGTTAGGTACAAAGTTATAACCCTTTTTAGGATAAATTATTGCAATTAGTTTTTTGTTAACGTAATAGAGAGAAAAAGAAATCGCATAGATTCAAGCCATTCTATTAAAAACAGTAAAGTAATTTCAGTCAATCACACAAATCATTGAATAATCCGCACGTCCAAAACCATTTCACTAAAAATTCCACCTCCCCCATAACCAATGTTATTTTTTTGTTAACCAATTACTTAAAAGAATTCTTTAACATCTACAAAAACAAAAACCCCTCTTAAGAGGGGTTTTTATAGCTAACTCAAATAAGTTGTAAAATGAAAAACATTTTACTGTATTGATCCAGAGTAAGGATCAAAATTTTCTGGGAGATACTTAGAAGTATCAAAACCCAATTCTATTTCTTCATCTTCCATGTAGTTAACGGAAGTAATTGCAATTACATTGGTGTAAGGATCAAAACCTTCTGGCAATAAATACTTACTATTGATTCCCAATTCAAGTTCAACTTCACCTTCCACATAAGGAATAGCCTTTAAATCCACATACACTTCATAAGGAGAAAAACCTTCTGGCAGATAATCCTTGGTATTAAAACCAAGATCCATATCCTCTTCTTCCATGTAATTGATAGAATGTACATCCACTACTTCCGTGAAGGGATTAAAATGTTCCGGCAAATACTTTTGGGTATCAAAACCTAATGTTTGTTCAACTTTGTTTTCGAGGTATATGATGGAATTCAAATCAAAATAGCTTTCGTAGGGATCAAAACCCTCGGGAAGGTAATCGGAGGTATCAAAACCTAAATCCAATTCCGGCTCTTCCTCTATATAAGCTACTTCGTTTAAATTCAACTCATACGATGCATAATCGTTCATCTCCAAAGTTGAATTGTTTAACTCTGCACTAATATTTAATGTGGTTAAACTGTTCTCTAAACTACCGGGAGTCTCGGTTTGGCCCTCGACAACCCTAGTATTTTGTTGGTCGTTCGCTATGGCGGTACTACTTAATAATACACTACCATAAATTAATAATAACTTGTTCATTTTTTGATTGAATTTTATGATTGATGTTATGCTTATAAGACTATTCAAAAACCAAAACGTTACAGTCTTTAGCATTTTTTTACGAAAATTAAACACGCCCTGAGCCCAGCCATACAGGGCGATACACTCCAAACCATTAGTAAAACGCAGGACTCCCAAAGGTTGGGGCATTCCGTTAAAAAAATGACTGTTAATATTTATTTAACAGTTAATTCTCTCGATTTTTAGGTTCTTTGGATGTTTAAGTTATCCAAACTGACATATAATGATCAAAAAATTACTACCTCGACTGCTCTTAGCGGTCATTTTGACGGGTACTATCCAAACTACGGAAGCCCAACTTTTCAAAAAGAAGAAGAAAAACACCGAACAAAAAAAGGAAGACAAGTCCAAACCTGGTGACATTCAACCTTACGATAAGGTAATCACCAAAGATGCAAAAACGGACGAAGGACTTTTTAGCGTACACACCGTTGATGATAAACGCTATTACGAAATTCCCGATTCCTTGTTCAACCGTGAAATGCTCATGGTAAGCAGAATTTCCAAAACTGCCACCGGAATTGGTTTTGGTGGAGGAAAAATCAATACGCAAGTGCTGCGTTGGGAGAAAAACGACAAAAAAGTATTGGTCCGTGTGGCCTCTTATGAAAATGTAGCGGCGGATTCATTGCCGGTTCACGAAGCTGTGGTGAACTCCAACTTTGAACCTGTACTCTTTTCTTTCGATATTAAGGCCATCAACAAAAAGGACTCCCTGAACCCAGCAACGGTGATAGAAATAGATCCATTGTTCACTAAGGATGTAAAAGCCCTTGGATTTCCAGATCGTTTCAGAAAAAGATATAAGGTTACCCGTATGGATGGCGACCGAAGTTATATCGAGTCCATCAAAAGTTACCCGCTGAACATTGAGGCGCGTCATGTAAAAACATATTTATCCAGCGAACCGCCAAGTAACTCTAGCTTGGGATCTATTTCATTGGAAATAAACAATTCTATGATCTTGTTGCCAAAAGAACCTATGAAACGTCGTTATTTTGATGAACGCGTCGGTTGGTTTGCCAGAGGTCAAGTAGATTACGGACTCGATGCCCAAGAAAGCAAAACGGTAACCTATTTGGATCGTTGGAGACTCGAAGTCAAAGACGAGGACATAGAAAAATATAAGGCCGGTGAATTGGTTGAACCCAAAAAACAAATTGTTTATTATGTAGATCGTGCTACGCCAAAAGAATGGGTTCCTTTTATTAAACAAGGTATCGAGGATTGGCAAGTAGCTTTTGAAGCTGCAGGTTTTAAAAATGCCATTATCGCCAAAGACCCTCCTTCACCCGAAGAAGACCCGGAATGGTCTCCAGAAGATGTAAGATATTCAGTAGTTCGCTACTTGGCCTCCCCTATCCCAAACGCCAATGGTCCGCACGTGAGCGACCCTAGAAGTGGTGAAATTTTGGAATCGGACATCAACTGGTACCACAATGTAATGAGCTTGCTTCGTGGCTGGTATTTTGTACAAACCGCCGCAATCAATCCTGCTGCGCAAAAAACAGAGTTTGAAGAAAAAGTTATGGGACGATTGATACGATTTGTATCCTCCCACGAAGTTGGACACACACTTGGATTGCCGCACAATATGGGAAGCAGTGTTGCCTATCCCGTTGATTCGTTGCGTTCGGCCAGTTTTACCCAAAAATATGGTACGGCACCATCCATTATGGACTATGCCCGATTCAACTATGTTGCACAACCAGGCGACGAAGGTGTAGCATTGATGCCAAACATTGGTATTTATGATAAGTATGCCATTAAATGGGGATACAAACCTATTTTGGATAAAACGGCCAAAGAAGAAAAACCAATCCTGAACAGTTGGATTTTGGAACACGCTGGAGACCCAATGTATCGCTTTGGTCACCAACAAGTGGGCGACATCCACGACCCAAGTTCGCAAACCGAAGATTTAGGGGATGATGCCATAAAAGCTAGCTTGTATGGTATTGAAAACCTAAAACGTATTGTTCCAAAATTGATGGAATGGACCACTGAAGATGGTGAAAATTATGATGATTTGGAAACTATGTACGGACATGTTGTCGCGCAGTTCCGCAGGTATATGGGACACGTATCCAACAACATTGGAGGTGTTTACGAATATCACAAAACTGCGGACCAAGAAGGTGCTGTATATACCCATGTGAGCAAAGAACATCAGAAAGATGCCATGAACTTTATGCAGGAACAATTATTCGAAACTCCTGAATGGTTGATAGACCAAAACATTTTCAATAAAATTGAATATTCTGGTTCTGTAGAGCGTATCCGTGCTACCCAAGAACGCTATTTGAACACTATGTTGCAATTGGGCAAATTGGCACGAATCATTGAAAACGAAACCTTGAACGGCGATGAAGCCTATGGTTTGGTAGAAATGATGCGTGACCTTCGTAGAGGAATCTGGTCCGAAACCAGAAGTGGCAGAACCATAGATACCTACAGAAGAAACCTTCAAAAAGCACACATCGATCGTTTGGAATATTTAATGACGGCCGATAGCCAGGGTAAACTGCCAGATTTTGGTGGATATAGAAAATCCACACCAATCAACACGAGTCAATCCGATATTCGTTCGGTGGCACGTGCTGAGCTCAACAACTTAAAAAAGGATATTAGAGGTGGTCTTGCCAGGATATCCGACACCATGAGTCGTTACCATTTACAGGATGCCTTGGAGCGTATCGACCTTATCTTGGAGCCTGCGAAATAGGCACCTTTTTAAATAAAGTACAAATTGCAAAGGTGTAACCGATACGTTTATCGGTTACACCTTGTTTTTTTTACTCTTCACATCTAAACAAGCTCATTTCACAACATATCGCTGAAATTCCCGTTAGGTTTAATTACATTAGTAATCCCAAATCTCAACATCATGACCTACAAGACAAAGAGCTTTATTTACTTTTCCTGTTTCGTGGCAGCCTCTGCACTTTACTATGTTGTGGACCAACACGATGAATTCCAAGATCAAATCAACTCAGAAACTTACGTCGAGACACAATTCGAAGATGCCGACGATTACACTGATGATACCCCAGAAGATTTGGAGGAAGATCGCAAGTAATTTCCCTAAAACACACTTTTACTGTTAAAAGCATCATAAACTATGTTGCGATGGTTAAACCTTTGGATATCCTACTTGTCCAAGGAATAAATCATTAAAATTTAGAGATATGAAACGATTAGCAGTAGTATTGGTTATGCTGATGAGTATTGGCATGGTCGCTCAAAAAAATGATGGCCCCAGAATGCGCAAAGGTCCTCAAATGGACATGACTGCAGAAGAGATGGCCACCTTGCGAACAAAACACATGACCTTGGCATTGGATTTGACCGAGGCACAACAGGATAAGGTGCATGAGATTAATTTGGAAAACGCCCAATTTAGAAAAGCAAAATGGGACGAGATTAATGCCTTAAAAGAAAGCGGTGAATGGAAAAGACCGACTTCCGAGGAACGATTTGAAATGGAAAAGGCCCGTTTGGACCGTCAAATTGCAACGCAGGAAAAAATGAAAAAAGTATTGGATGACAAACAATACGAAACTTGGAAAACAATGCAGAAAAGCAGAAAAGCCAAGCACGGCAAAAAGGGAATGCAGAAGAGAGGGAGAAGAGGATAGTGTTTTTTGTTGATTTTAAGATGCCGCGCCGGCCATGGTCGCGGCTTCTTTTTTTATCGCTTTTTTAAACGATATTTTGTTTTATCGACTTTTTTAACGATATTTGAATTAATCGCTTAATTAAACGATAAAATATATAATGATTGCCGTACTTACCGGAGACATCAAAAACTCCAAAGATCACAAAGCCGATATATGGCTGCCCGTTTTAAAAACGGCATTGGGACATTATGGCTCCGAACCATCGGACTGGGAAATTTACCGGGGTGATAGCTTTCAATTGCAAACCACTCCCGAACAAGCTCTGGAAGCCGCTATCTATATCAAGGCCAGCATCAAACAAATACGACAATTGGATGTACGGATTGCCATAGGTCTGGGGAAAAAAAACCATACCGCAGCAAAAATTACGGAATCCAATGGCGAAGCTTTTGTACATTCAGGGGAATGTTTTGACCAATTAAAAAAACAGACCTTGGCACTAAAGTCCCAATCAACCCTTTTTAACGAAACTCTGAACACCATGCTGCAATTGGCCGCATTGACCATGGACAATTGGTTACCGGCCACCGCTACGGTGGTAAAAACCACCATGGAACATCCAGAGGCCAACCAAAAGGAACTGGCAACCCTATTGGGCAAGTCCCAAAGTACCATTAGCGAGGCATTGATCCGGGCAGGATTTGACGAAGTCCAAAAAATGATTCAATTTTACAGAACACAACTCGCCCAACTATGATGCTTTTGGCCATAAAACTGATACTCGCCCACTTTATAGGAGACTTTGTTCTTCAACCGGCTCATTGGGTAGCCGATAAACTACAAAAGAAAGGCAGGTCCAAATACCTCTACTTTCATATTGGGGTGCACGCACTGGTGCTTATGCTCCTATTGCAATTTCAGTATCTCGGTGCCATTGCGATTATTGTAGTGACCCATTACGGTATCGATTTGGGCAAACTGACCCTTACAAATCCCAAAAACTATCGGTGGCTCTTTGTAGTGGACCAAGTGCTTCACTTACTCGTGCTAGGTGGTGTTTTGTATTGGATATCCCCTTTTGCGTTAGATTTTACCGCAGTTTTTTCGGAAAGCACCTTACTGCTGATTACATTTTTGGCATTTGTCACCTATGTGTCCGGTATAATTATGCGGATGTTGTTGGCCCCTTATATTGATGAAGTGGCCAAGAGCGACGAACCTGGCGAGGGCGGTTCCCTTAAAAATGCAGGTACTTATATTGGCATGTTGGAACGCCTCTTTGTATTTGGGTTTATTTTAATGCAACAATGGGCGGCCATTGGACTTTTGATCGCGGCAAAATCCGTGTTCCGGTTTGGGGACCTCAACAAGGGCAAAAATCGAAAGCTGACCGAATATGTCCTTATTGGCACACTCTTAAGTTTTGGCCTGGCCATATTATCGGGGATGTTCTATTTGTATTTGGCAGAACTGATTAAAGCATAAAAAAAAACCGTCCCAAAGGGACGGCTCTCTCCGAATAAAAATCTACTTTGTTTAAACACTGTGTACTTATGGCAATTAGCATCGTAGCATGCCGATACAAAGATAGCCAAAAAATATTATTTAGAATTGTTATAAATTGATTATATTTAAAAGGCAATACCTAAAGAGGTTTCCAAACACACCTCTTTTGTTCGTTGTACTTTATTGAGTTAGTTTAAGTGAAAAGCGGGGCAATGCCCCGCTTTTTATTTAACCTCTAATAATTGTAAGTATTTTCTTGAATCGTGATAATAATCTTTTAAAAAAATGTTAGATTGTAACAAAATTATTTAATCATACCTAACCATTATGATTCATCAAATTGAGCCATCCTTGGAGTTTAAAACACAGACTCGTAAGGCTATTTTTTCCATTGTCCTTTTCACTATTGTCTATTCCGTACTACTACTTTTAGCGCTGGCTTTAACAGCTCTTTGTATTTATGGTGGAGTAATTTTGGTGATTACCGTACCGAGATTTTTTACTATTGCTTTGGGTGTAGGTCTGGCAAGTTTAGGAATCTTGATATTGATTTTCTTGCTAAAGTTCATTTTCAAATCGAACAAAATAGATCGTTCCCATCTTGTAGAAATTACCGCAAAGGATGAACCTGAATTATTTGACCTGATCAAGGATATTGTCAATGAAGTTGGCACCCAATTTCCCAAAAAAGTATATCTATCCTCCGAGGTGAACGCCTCAGTTTTTTATAATAGTAGTTTTTGGAGCATGTTTTTTCCCGTTCGAAAAAACCTTCATATTGGTCTTGGCCTTGTCAACTCTCTCACTAAAGAAGAGTTGAAAGCGGTACTCTCCCACGAATTTGGTCACTTTTCACAGAAAACCATGAAAGTGGGAAGTTTTGTATACAATGTAAACCATGTAATTTATAACATGCTGTTCGATAATGACGGGTATGATGAGATAATCAGAAAATGGAGTAGTTTTAGTAACTACATAGCCATATTTGTGGTTATAGCAGTTAAAATATTGGATGGTATTAAATGGATTCTGGGTAAAATGTATGGTGTCGTTAATAAAAGTTACATGGCACTATCTCGCGAAATGGAATTTCATGCCGATGAAATAGCTGCACATGTCACCGGTTATTTACCACTGACCACCGCCTTGTTAAGGTTTCAATTGGCCGATAATTCAATGAGCAATGTTTTGAGCTTTTATGAAGGTAAAATAAGTGACAATCAAAAAAGCGAAAATATTTTTCGAGAACAGCATTATGTAATGCATTTTTTGGCAGATGACAACCAAATTCCAATAAAAAACAACTTTCCTTCTGTTGGTATTGATGAGCTAAATCGTTTCAACAAATCCAAATTGATCATCAAAGATCAATGGGCTTCGCACCCTAGTACAGAAGAGCGTATAAAGAGATTGGAACAAACGAACATCATCAAGAACAATGGATTAAAAGAACCAGCCAACCAATTTTTTCAAAACATCGAAAGAACCCAAAAACAAATTACCGAACAAATGTTTAGTCAAGTTGTTTTTGAGAGTAAACCAAGTTCACTTCCTTTAACACATTTTGAAAAAGAATACAAAAATAATTTTAGTCAAAACTCCTTTCCTAAGCTCTATAACTCCTATTATGACAACAAGAATCCGATAAAATTTGACTTATCGATCCCCAATGAAGATTCTTCGCTTAAAGATTATTCTGAATTGTTCTCGGACAAAAAAGTGAATCAGGTTTATTCCCACATTGCACTTCAAAATGATATTGAAACATTGAACATGGTTGCCGATAAATCTTTTGGCATCAAAACATTTGATTATGATGGAAAGAAATACCAACGTAGCGATGTGCCAGAAGTAGTAAATACATTGCAAAAGGAAATGAAAAATTTACAAAATACCATCATAGAAAATGATCGTAACATATTCGTTTTTTTCAAGGAATTGGAAACAAAAAAAGGCAAAGCTTCAAAATTAAAAAAACTCTATTCGGACTTTTTTGAACTTGATGATGTCTTCGAAGCCAAATTTGGGCTTTACTCCAAAATGTCTGAAAAACTAGAGTTCCTTAATGTCGTAACTCCCCATGAGGAAATTAAAAGCAACTTTAGACATCTAACCTCTCTAGAAAGAGAATTAAAAATCGAGATTGAGTCATTCTTACAAAACCCAAAATATACTGATGAAGTTGCGGGTCCAATCAGAGAAAATTTTGAGAACTATCTTTCCAAAGAATGGGTTTATTTTGGGAATCAGAGCTATTTTGAAGATAATCTAGCCGTGTTGATGCAAGCTTTGTCCAACTTTTCTTTTCTATTATCAAAAACATATTTTCTCCATAAAAAAGAACTCTTGGATTATCAAGTGGGTCTCCTGGGTTAGACTTTTATTCCAGCTACAACCTTTGTCCTCCGTTTACGATACAAAAAAATTGGATAGCGTTAAATCCCAATAACAAAAAAGCTTAGGTTGAAATCCAATTACAAGTTAAAATGAAGGATGACATGGGAGTAATAGCAACAAACAACCGAGAAATAAACCTATACTACAATGCCGAAACCAACAAAGGCATGCAGACCTTGGCCTATTTGGAATCTTCGGAGAAAAAAGTTTTGGGTATAGATTTGTCCAAGACCAAGGTCACCGGCACCCAATGGACGGAACTCGCCGAACGATTGGGCAAGCCCATAAAGGAGTTGATCAACACCGAGCACCCCGATTTTAAAAACGACTACGGAAAGACACACAAGCTCCAAAGCAACGAAGATTGGCTAAAAGTACTGGAGCACAACCCCAAAGTAGTGACCCAACCCATTTTGGTACATGGCGACAGAGCCATACAAATTGACACCCCTTCGGAGGTACTGGTATTTCTCGAAGAAGAAAACCAACCCTAACTCCCTACCCTTAAAAGCAGATAGCTGATAGCTTAAAGGGTATAGCTCATTATTAATTGACCATACAACCATTTTCAATTTTCAACTTTCCATTCCACTACCTTTCACCTTTCAACCCTTTACCCTTCACCTTTTACCCAACACCCTTCACCTTTCCCCTTTTACCCAACACCCTTCACCCATCACCCATCACCTTTTACCCTTTGCCCTTAACTCTAAAACCTAACAGCTCCTAGCTTAATCTGATCTCCACAACCCATTTCATTTTCCATTTTCAACTTTCCATTCCTTCGCCTTTCACCTTTAACCCACTACTTATTGATAATTGTCAACTGTTTACTGCCAACTGTGGATTTCCCCCAGTTTTTTTAAGGTTTTTCCGCAATGCTGTTTTTTTGAAAATTAGTAGTTTGCAAATCACAGCCCCTTCCCCCAAGAATTTTACCGATGAATTTGTGCTTTTGCATTAAAAATACAGCTACAACGCCAACACACCGATGCGGCGTGTGTATGGGTAGATTTTATACCTATAAAACAAGCTGAGTATTAAATTGAATCAACATAATGAATCATAGGGAAATAATATTTGTTGGAGGAATCCACGCAGTTGGAAAAGGGACTGTTTGTAAAGAATTAGCACAAAAATTCGATTTTGTGCATTTGTCAGCAAGTCAAGTACTCAAATGGAATGAAATAAGTGATGCTAAAAACAAAAAAGTTCAAAATTTCACTACAACTCAAGATAGATTATTGACTAATCTAAATAGAATTGTTAAACCAACTGAAAAGTATTTACTCGATGGACATTTTACTTTATTAAATTCAAATGGAGAACCTGAGAAAATCGATGAATCTACATTTGTTGGAATACAACCAAAATCCATAATATTGTTGACCTGTGAACGCAAAATAATTTTTGAAAGATTAAAAAAAAGAGATGATTCTACATACAAATTAAGTGTTCTAGAAAAAATGCAACAAATGGAAGTAGAACACGCTAAGTACATTTCAAAAAAATTAAAAATTCCTTTGTTTACAGTTATCGATGGAAACACAAATTCAGTAATCGAACATTTAAAAAATTTATGAGAATACTAATTGATACCAACATAATAATCCATCGAGAAGCTAATCGAATTGTTAACGAAGATATTGGGCTACTTTTCAACTGGCTTGATAGATTGAAATTTGACAAATGCGTTCATCCTCTTTCCATTGAAGAAATTTCTGGTCATCAAGATGAAAATGTAGTTAAAACAATGAAAATTAAAATTGCTAACTACAATTTATTAAAAACAGAATCGACAGATGACCAACTAATAGCTCAAATACGACAAACGGACAATTCACGTAATGATTTTATTGATACGAGTATAGTAAAAGAGGTTTACAATAATCGCGTTGATTATCTTATAACGGAAGACAGAGGAATTCATAGAAAAGCTAACTATTTGGGTTGTGCTGAAAAGGTTTTCAAAATCGACGCCTTTTTGGAGAAATGCATCGCTGAAAATCCCGAATTAAAAAGCTATAAGGTATTAGCAGTAAAGAAAGAATACTTTGGCAACATCAACATAGATGATACATTTTTCGACTCTTTCAAACAAGACTACGTTGAATTTGCAGACTGGTTCAACCGGAAAGCTGACAACATATCTTATGTATGTATTACAGATGGAGATGTAAAAGCATTTCTATACTTGAAACAAGAAAACACCGATGAAATTTATAGTGACATCGAACCTTCATTTCCTCAAAAGAAAAGACTTAAAATTGGAACGTTTAAAGTAACTTCTACAGGATATAAATTAGGAGAAAGATTTCTTAAGGTAATATTCGACAATGCATTACAATACAATGTAGAAGAAATTTATGTTACAATCTTTGATAAAAGAGATGAGCAACTGCGACTTATTTATTTACTTGAAGATTGGGGATTTAAACATTGGGGAACAAAAACAACTGATAATGGTATTGAACAGGTATATGTTAGAGAATGTAAACCAACACCTAATCTTCAACAGCCCAAGTTATCATTTCCTGCTGTATCGAAAAATACGACAAAATGGATTGTTCCAATTTATCCGGCATATCATACTGAACTATTTCCCGATTCAATCCTAAATAACGAATCACCACAAGATTTTACAGAAAATAAACCTTATAGAAATGCTATTAAAAAAGTTTACATATCACGCTCAATAAATAGAAATTTGAATGGTGGTGATTTAGTACTTTTTTACAGAACGAAGCTCAATGGACCAGCACATCACACCTCAGTTATATCGACAATTGGAGTAATAGAAAATGTTATAACCAATATTAGAGATGAAAACCATTTTATCGAACTCTGTCGAAAAAGAAGTGTTTTTGACAATGATGAACTGAAAAAGCATTGGAATTGGAGTAAATATAATAGACCATTTATAGTGAATTTTTTATATATTGAGTCATTCCCAATGCCAAAAGTTAACTTAAAGAAATTGAGGGATTTAAACATTTTACAAGATGCACCACGAGGTTTTGAACCAATAAGTGATGCTCAATTTGAACAGATTTTAAAAGAAGCTAGAGCTAATGAAAGTTATATTATCGATTAAACCAGAATTTGCAAACAAAATATTCAATGGAACCAAGAAATTTGAATTTCGGAGAACATTGTTTAAGAATAAAGAGGTTAAAAAAATTGTTGTCTATGCATCTGCACCAATAAGCAAAGTAATAGGAGAATTTGAGATTGATAGAATTTTTCATGAAGAGTTGGAATCACTGTGGAATCAAACTTCAAAGTTTTCAGGTATCACTGAAGATTACTACATGCAATATTTCAATGGTAAAGAAAATGGGTATGCGATTGAAGTTAAAAATCCCAAAAAATATGAAACTGAATTATGTATTAAGCAAAATTTCGGATTGAATCCACCGCAATCTTTTGCTTACTTACGATAAAGTACATTATGTAATAACCTCGTATTTCTAACACACAGTCCCATTACAAGTCCTAAAAAACCCTCCACCACCTCAATCCTCTTTGCCAACCAACAGCCTAAAATAACATGCTTCAGCAACAGGCATAAGATGTTCGCCCAAATAAGTAACTGGATACGCAGCAGCTTTATCCAAGTAGCTGCCATAGATTTCTGCAAAGTTTTCCATTTGCTCTGGCGGCACTTGCATCAACTCAGCCACTAGGGACATCAAATCCAAACTGTATAATCCACCATCATCCAAACCTAAATTTCGTAAGGCTTCGGTAAGTTGGCTATGTTTTAAATCTTGCTGTATCAGATGAATGATTTGGGACTTGTAAAACATATATATTATTATAATACAATATAAATATATGTTATTTTATAATATTTTACAACACTTTTTTGTTTTGTACTTTGCTATACAATAAATAAACAGATTACAATACAGGACATATCTATATTACAAAGTAATATGTTCCTGTATTGCTTTTTTATATGAATAGGATCAAAGAGGTACTAAAACAACAGGGTAGAAGCCAAATGTGGCTTTCGGAACAACTCGACAAAAGCTACGTTGTGGTTACCAATTATTGCAACAATAAAAAGCAACCCAGCATTCCTATTTTACGACAAATTGCCAAAATTCTGGATGTCGATGTTCGGGAATTGTTGGTATCCACAAAATCATAACACCCAGTCCAAATTGTCATTTCGAACCGACCGAAGGGAGTGTGAGAAATCTAGATTTCTCAGTCGCTGCGCTTCTTCGAAATGACTAATAAAATACAGTTGGATTACTGCCGCCAAAAATGTATTTTCAAATCCTAAACACAACCTCCATTATGAAAAAACACATCATTACCCTATTACTTATTTGCTTTGCTTATGGTTCCAGCTTCGCACAAAACCAAAACACAGCAGTGGAACCAGAAATCGAAATGAAAGCAAGCCTACTTGGGTATCGTTTTTTTAAAGATGGTCAGCGTCTTACCTGGAAAGAACTGGTGGAGGCCACGGAAGCTGTTGAGGAGGCAAACCAGCTCATTAAAAAAGCTAGAACTCAAAATTTGGTTGCAAGTATTTCAGCTGTAGTCGGCGGCGCCATGATCGGCTTCCCTATTGGTCAAAAAAGTAATGATTATGAACCCATGTGGGAACTGGCCTATATTGGTGGTGCTATCCTCATCGCAGGATTCCCTTTTGCAATCAAGGCGTTCAACAATGTTAACAAAGGAATCGACAACTACAATATTGCCGCATCACCATCAACCGGCTACCGTTTTCAACCCGAGATGTTTGTTATTAATAATCAAAATGGAATTGGGCTTTCACTCAGGTTTTAAAACACCTTCCCCACCGCCTCAATGGTTCACACCATGTCATTTCGAACTGACCAAAGGGAATGTGAGAAATCTAAACCACCTGATTGTTCAAAAATTCCCAAGTTGGATTAAATGAAGAAATCATCCTTTCTTTCTTTTCCCTTCTCCATTTTTTAAGTTCTTTTTCTCTTTCAATGGCTAACTCAATAGAATCAAACTGCTCATAGTAAACCAAATAATAACAGTTATACTTCCCAGCAAACGATTTTTTAGTGTTGATACTGTCAAAATGGTGCTGCGAAAGTCTTTTTTGGATATTGTTGGTCACACCAATATAAAGCACTTTCTTATTTTCATTTGTGACCATATATACGTAGCAAGGTGAAAGCATTTTTTAAAGATATTCTTTTTCGAAGAATAGATTTCTCAATCGTCGTTGCACTCCTCATATCGAAATGACAAACATAACGTCATTTCGAACCGACCAAAGGGAGCGTGAGAAATCTCAATAATCGAACAGATAAAATCCAAGCAGATTTCTCAATCGTCGTTGCACTCCTCATATCGAAATGACAAACACAATGTCTTTTCGAACCGACCAAAGGGAGCGTGAGAAATCTCAATAATCAAACAACATAGTAAAAAACACCCAACAGATTTCTCAATCGTCGTTGCACTCCTCATATCGAAATGACCAACACGATGTCTTTTCGAACTGACCAAAGGGAATGTGAGAAATCCCATTCTCAAACAGATTTCTCAGTCGCTTCGCTCCTTCGAAATGACAACTTAAAACACCTTCCCCACCGCTTCAATCGTACTATCCAAATCGGCATAGCTGAGGGCGTCGTTTAAAAAGTAGCTTTCAAAAGCAGAGGGTGGTAGGTACACCCCGTTTTCCAACATGCCGTGAAAGTATTTTTTAAAGGTATCGTTATTGCCTTTCGCCGAGCTGGCAAAATCTACTACCGGTTCATCCGTAAAGTGTACAGAAATCATACTGCCAAATCGGTTAATTTGGTGCGTTACCCCTTTTTCGGTCAAGGTCTGGGCTATGCCCTTGTGCAGATACTCCGTTTTTTCCGCCAAGCTGGTAAATATTTCAGGCTGGTCGTTCAGAGCGGTCAACATGGCCAATCCAGCACTCATCGCCAAAGGGTTTCCACTCAAAGTTCCTGCTTGGTACACGGGGCCTTCGGGCGCCAAATGCGCCATGATCTCGGTTCGGGCCGCAAACGCCCCAACGGGCAATCCGCCTCCAATCACTTTCCCGAACATCACAATATCGGCATCAATGCCCAAAGCTTCCTGCGCCCCACCTCTTCCAAGGCGAAAGCCTGTCATCACCTCATCAAACAACAATAAAATGCCTTCTTGGGTGCAGATTTCGCGCAATCCTTTTATAAATTCATCTGTAGGGATAATACAGCCCATGTTCCCTGCTACAGGCTCCAAAATAATGGCGGCAATTTCACCTTTATTGGCCTCCACCAAGGCTTTTACCCCTTCCAAATCGTTGTAATCGGCCAATAAGGTATCCTTCGCCGTGCCTTGTGTTACCCCAGGGCTGTTGGGGCTACCAAACGTTACGGCACCACTCCCTGCTTGTATCAAAAAAGAGTCGGAATGGCCGTGGTAGCAACCCGCAAATTTGATGATCTTCTCCTTGCCTGTATACCCGCGCGCGAGGCGCACCGCACTCATACAAGCCTCGGTACCGCTGTTCACAAAACGGATTTTATCGATATTCGGCACCATGGACACTGCCAGTTTGGCGATTTCGGTCTCAATTTCGGTGGGCGTTCCAAAGGAAGTTCCTTTTTTGGCCTTATCGATGACCGCATTGATCACCGGTTCGTACGCGTGGCCCAAAATTAGCGGCCCCCACGAAGCAATATAATCGATGAGTTGGTTACCATCTTCATCGTACAGATAGGCCCCTTTGGCCTCTTTAATGAAAATTGGGTCGCCCCCTACGGCTTTAAACGCTCGTACAGGTGAATTTACTCCTCCAGGGATATATTTTTTGGCCTCTGCGAACAAGGCGCTACTTCGTTGGTAGATCATAGTATGCTTTCGTTATAAACGTCATACTGAACTTGTTTCAGGTTGACGTTTGTCAGTTCGAGCGCAGTCGAGAACGACACGGCACCACATCTCGACTGCGCTCGATGTGACAAGCCATATAGATTTCAAAATGCTCGCCGCAAAGGTAATGAGGATAAAACTTTCTTGGAAACAGTTTTTGCGGTTCTAGGAGATGCTTTGCTTCGTTCAGGATAACAATTTTAGCATTACTGCGCCCTTCGGATGTTGAGTAGCTGCCCGATGGAAATAATATTGTCATTTAGATTGTTGAGGCGGCGCAATTCATCCACCGAAATATCGTAGCGCTTGGAAATACCGTACAACGTGTCGCCTTTTCTCACCTCATGGGTAAACACCTCATATTGTTTGGGTTCACGCACTGTGGACAGTCCATTTTCAACCACTGCCTCATCGTACTTATGCAAATCGTAGCTTTCTATTATGGAAATCAACTTTTGAGGGTATTTGCGATCCGTGGCGTAACCTGCCTGTCGTAATCCGTGGGCCCATTTTTTATAATCGTCCCTTTTGTAATTGAACAAAAATGCATAGCGTGAACGAGTGGACAGGAAAATACTATGATCGCGGAAAGAATACATGGGATGGTTGTACTTACGGAAACATTCGCCTTTGGCGTCGTCATCATGAAAATCGAACTCGCCCTGCCAACCTGTATGGCACTTGATACCAAAATGGTTGTTGGTCTTCAGCGTTAATTCCCCACGACCTGAGCCGCTTTCCAAAATACCTTGCGCCAAGGTAATACTGGCGGGAATGCCATAGGCACGCATTTCGTACTGGGCAATCTCGGCAAAGGTCTCAATATAATCTTGGGTATCCGAAATGGGGAAGCGCTCAAAGCGTCCCGAGTCTTCGGGCATAGGGTATAAGCCTGAACCTTCTTTGGTATCGCCCCTACGGTTGGTATTGGTATTTTCCGAATTACGAACTACGGGAGCTCCCTTCCGATGGGTCGTCCTTCTTTTTTTGGCACCACAGCTAGAGAGCAAAAGTGCCGCTATCAATACATATCCTATTCGCCTGATCATACGTCCAATAACGGTAAATTCTTCTTTTTCAGTACAAGGTTCATGCCTTTTATGCCTTGCAATCCTCCTGTATGTATCGCCAAGATTTGGGTTCCTGGTTCAAAAACATCTTGTTTTATCAGGTCAAAAATACCAAAAAGCATTTTACCTGTATATATGGGATCCAACGGGATACCCGTTTCTCTTCTAAAAAGGTTGATGAATGCAATCAGTTGTTGGTCCACTTTGGCGTAACCCCCAAAATGATAATCGGTTACAAGTTTCCAACGGTCGTTATGAACAAAGGTACAAATCTCTTCAGATAAAAAATCACCCTTGAGTGCAGGGAACCCCAACACCGTTTGATGAGGCTGGGCAGCATTGATCAATCCTGCCACGGTTCCGCCCGTTCCCACTGCGCTGCAGATGTAATCGAATTGTGCATCCGCATCGGTCAATATTTCAGCACATCCCTTTACGGCAAGTGCGTTGGTTCCACCTTCGGGCAAGAGGTAGAAATCACCAAACTTCTCTTTTAACTTTTGAATAAAGGATGGCTCATTTTTAAGTCGATACGCACTCCGGGATATAAAATGAAACTGCATGCCGTGTTCGTGGGCCAACTGCAAAGTGGGGTTGTCTTGCCATTTGTCTAGCAGCTCTTCACCCCGAATCACGCCAATGGTTTTTATACCTTGTTCGTGTCCCGCATAAGCGGCAGCCGCAATATGATTGGAAAAGGCCCCACCAAAGGTGAGCAAAGTTTCTTTGCCTTGTTTTTTAGCTTCGAGCAGGTTGTATTTAAGCTTACGGTATTTGTTGCCAGAAATAAATGGATGAATGGTATCTTCCCTTTTCAGGTAGAGGTGAATACCCTTTTCACGGAGAAGGGGCATATCTATATGCTGATTGGGTATGTTCAATCCAAAAAATTAACGGGTCAGGTACTGTAAAAAACCAAAGGTTTTGCGTTTGGAAAGATACTGCATATCCTTTTCATTGGCATAGGCCTCACGTTCAAAACTAATGTTCTGATAGGCGCGGTAACTATCCAGATAAAGTACGGTACGGAACAACCATTCGGCAATATACCAAAGGTAAAACGGCAATATCAGTAATTCCCGCTGTTGTTTTAGGTGGATACGCTCGTGGTTGATAAGCACCTCATCAGTCTTAAGGGAATCCTCCTTAAGAATAATGAAAGGCCATAGCGAGAGCCCCACATAATTTTTATAGAAGAAATGTTTAAAGACAAGTATCAAATGGTTGCTATCATTGGTTACCTAACAAATATAACTGCAAAAAGTGCTCAAAATTGGACAGTTCCCATAATTCCATCAACATTTTCGGTGAATAACATTGTTTTCAAAATCTTAAAATCTTAGTCGTTGTACCATGAAAACCTTAAATTTATATAGTAAAAATGGAAGGCAGCATATGAAAGAACGCATTCCTCTGGAAGAGGGTGATTATTACGTATCGGAACAAGGATATCGGGTATTTACCGAGAAATACCACCTAAAACGCGGTTATTGTTGCGAGAGTGGATGCCGTCATTGTCCTTACGGATACAATGCCAAAACCAACACCCGAAATTAAGGATTCGGCATAATATTTGTGAGTTATTTAGTCAAATCTCAAGAATTTAAAAAAAGTACTATGAAAAGTTTACAACGTTTTGCTCTGGCCGTCTTCGCTTTTGGCCTGTTAGCCTCCTGCACCTCTGTACGGGTGATTTCCGATTACGATCAAAAAGCTGACTTTACTACTTATAAAAGCTATGCTTTTTATAAAACTGGCATCGATAAAGCCCAGATTTCCGATTTGGACAAGAAAAGAATTTTAAGGGCCATTGAGGCCGAAATGAGTTCTCGTGGATTTGTAAAATCCGATAACCCTGATGTATTGATCAGTATTTTTACCAAAGAGCGCGAACGTGTGGACGTTTATAACAACTACGGCTGGGGCTGGGGCGGATTCTACAGTCCTTGGGCCTGGGGTCCCGGATGGGGCTGGGGTGGTTACGGCAACAACGTGAGCACCCGCACTGAAGGTTCATTGTACATCGACGTCATCGATGCCAATAAAAAAGAACTGGTATGGCAAGGACGTGGCGTAGGAACGTTGAACAACACAAGCAATATTGAAAAGAAAGAGCAGCGTATCCGAGAATTTGTTTCACGGATTCTTGAGGAGTACCCACCTCAAATGGTGGTGGCCTCAAACTAAAAACTTCAGACCGCCCATTGGGCGGTTTTTTATTGCCCTTAACCTTTCTTAAGAAAAAATCCGTTCCCTATTTCGTATCTTTAGGTCGCATAAAAATTGACTCATGAGCTACGAATCCAATCCTATTCTGGACAAACTACCGAAGCACCTTAAACAATTCATAAAACCTCAAAATTATGAAGAGTACACGGCCATCGACCAAGCCGTTTGGCGGTACGTGATGCGGAAAAATGTGGATTACCTCAGTAAAGTAGCCCATAAATCTTATGTGGATGGATTAAAAAAAACAGGGATTTCCATTGACCATATCCCAAATATGTATGGCATGAACCGCATTTTGAAGGAAATTGGTTGGGCGGCCGTTGCCGTTGATGGATTTATTCCCCCTTCGGCATTTATGGAGTTCCAAGCCTACAACGTCCTTGTGATTGCTTCGGACATTCGACAACTTGAAAATATTGAATACACTCCTGCGCCAGATATCATTCATGAAGGGGCCGGACACGCACCTATTATTGCCAATCCAGAATACGCGGAATATTTGCGTCGTTTTGGAGAGATTGGGTGCAAGGCGATTTCCAGTGCCAAGGATTACGAATTGTATAATGCGGTGCGCCATCTTTCCATAATCAAAGAGGCTCATGGCACCCCGGAAAGTGAGATAGAAAAAGCCGAAAAACATATTGAACACCTTCAAGAAAACATGGGCGAACCCAGTGAGATGGCCCTTATCCGAAATCTCCATTGGTGGACCGTGGAATATGGTTTGATCGGAACCGTGGACAATCCAAAAATTTATGGGGCCGGACTACTCTCTTCCATTGGTGAAAGTACTTGGTGCATGACGGATAAGGTAAAAAAGATACCCTACTCCATTGGAGCTGC
This sequence comes from Allomuricauda sp., assembly GCA_040285615.1. Lineage (GTDB taxonomy): Bacteria > Bacteroidota > Bacteroidia > Flavobacteriales > Flavobacteriaceae > Flagellimonas. The sequence goes on along the minus strand of JAVJRL010000012.1, from coordinate 1,127,902 downwards.
CCATACCGAATTTGATATTACCAAACCACAACCACAACTTTTTGTGACTCCTGATTTTGCTTTTTTGAGTCAGGTATTGGAAGATTTTGCCAATACCATGGCCGTGCGAACGGGAGGACTTTCAGGAATTAAAAAATTGATTGGCTCCAAAGCATTGGGAACTATCGAATTAAGCACGGGACTACAAATCTCCGGAGAGTTCAGCAATGTAATCGAAAACGAAGGAAAGCCTGTCTACATTCAAACCACGGGAGGTACGGCACTTGCCTATCGCGAAAAGGAGCTGGTTGGCCACAGTATCAATCACCATGCTGAGGGCTTTGGTTCCCCAATTGGCAAGCTGAAAGGCATTAACATCGCCATTGAAAATATGGGTCCTCGTGACCTTAAGGCCTATAAAATTTATGAGGGCGAACAAATTGCTCTGGAGTTTGAAGGAGGTGTGACAGTTGAAGGAACCATTATCACAGGAACCCGAAACTTAATGGGTGAAATCATTCTCATCACTTTTGAAAATTGCACAGTTACCCATAACGATAAAGTCTTGTTCCAACCCGAATGGGGATTATACCACATGGCGGTTGGACAAAAAATTGTTTCCGCTTACAACGGACCAGCAGACTTGAACAGCTTCAACCTGATAAGTCATCAGATTACAGAGAGCACCATAAAATCCAAAAAAGATGAGAATAGGTTGCAGTTAGAGCGGTTTTATGAGCAAATCAGGCACTTTAGAGAAGGAAAAAACACCACAGTTTCCCGAAACAAGGTTTTACAAGCGCTCAAAAAAGACCACCCTAGCGATTGGTTATTACCGGTGGAATTATACGAACTCGCCAAGCAGGACAATAACCAAGAGTTTCAACAAGAGATTTTGGAGCACCTGGAAAATATTAAGCGGGACAATCCCAAAGTAGGCCACTTAATTGATGATGGCATTGAGCTAGTGGATACCGCTTTGGTAAGCTAGCTAGAAGCCCAATTTTTCCAAGTTTTCAGGAGTAGATTTCAACTGTGGCACTTCGCCTTTTTTAACAGGGTAAAAAGAAATGTTGCGTTCTTCTCCATTTCTCCTTAGTCCCAGTTTTACTTCGTGCTCAATGTTTCCCTGCCAAATGCTTCGAGAAAACACCTCATCCCCTTTGCGTACACCAGCTTCCCAGGCTTTGCTGCCTTCGGTAACGCTTTGTATTGCTTTTCGGTCATCCGTGAATTCAAAACCAAGCTCGTAAATATCACTTTCGGGACTATACTCCAAGCCAAGCTCTTCAAATAGGGCCATCAAATCTACTTTTTGCCCCTCCTCAATGTGTTTTTGGAAAATGGGTTCAAAAGCACCATCCCAATACACCTCCATCACACCCATAAAATAATCGTGTGTCAGCTTTTGGTCCTTCAAGGTCGCATCGGCATAAATCTGATGCATTACATTGTCCAAACTTTGCTTTCCCCCACTTGTTTGCTGAATTTTCTGATCGAGATAAAAGGCAAAAATAGCCCCTCTCCAATACGGAAGTTTGGAATATTCGTAGTTGGTCCAAAAATTATCGTAATTGATCTCAGAATTTGGAGCATCACGTACTGAAGATGCGTACAAATCACGGATGGTCCTATTCAACTCCGATATAAAAAACGTGCCATCCAGACCATTGATATTGTTCTCAGCAATGTTCTTGAAGGTGTAATATTCCGTAAACCCCTCGCTAAACCAGTATTGCTCTTCTTCATTATCGTTGGTAATCGTGTGGCCAATCCAATTGTGCATCAACTCGTGGTTGAACAAATACACCATTTGACCGATATCCGTTAAATCATTGTTGGAAACAGATGTGGCAAAGGAGTTGGTGAGCCCCGTTCCCTGAAAACTACTTCCATTTTCTTGCGGAAAGGGTTGCATAGTCACTGTAAAGTATTCTTGGGAATGATCGTTCCAAAAATTACGCTGATACGTCAAAGTTTCTTTCAAAACTTTAAAAATATCTTCATCTTTAAATGGAATCCATTCGCCACGAGTGGCCAAACTAATTTGGTTACCCTCAATATCCCCGTTAAAGACTCTAAAATCTCCCCCAACAAAAATTGCACTTCCAAAAAGCTCCATATCCATCCCCTCCAACAATTGTACTTTTTCTTGACTTGCAAAACTGTTATGAATGATATAGCTTTCTGGAAAAGAAGACCAGTCCATAGCAATGTCCAAATTCTCTTCCGTATTTTCGGGCACCATGAACATATTATGGGAAAACACATGAAAATAGTCCTTGTTTATGATGGGGCGGTAAATTTCCCGCGTAGAAATATCCCCCTCAAAATCTTGTTTCAGAAAATACTCAAACTCCAATTCCTTTACATCTTTGGGATGCATTAGTACAATCCTGCCACTGTCCAAATCTTTTTCCACCACTCCCTCAACATTCAACAATTGCATCCTGCCCAATGAATGATATAAATCGGTCTGTCCCCAAGCATCATTCGGAAAAGATAAGGTGGTAGTGCCACCGGGATTGGCTTCCAATGTCATTTTGATTTTAAGTTGCGGAATGCTATCCACCACCGCGGGTGCAATGACGTAACTGATATCCGATTCGGGTTTTTGCTGACAGGAAAATAGAAAAGTGGCTAAAAGGGCGGTTAGCAGTACTCTTTTAAACATGGTGCTCGATTGATTGTATCTAAAAGACGCACAAAATCACAAAATGTGACAGCTCAATCCAAAAAAGTTTTCAGTTGCTCTGTATTTTCAACGGGGGCGTTTTCATAAACCAAAGTCCAATCCATGGAATTGGTCAGTACCAGAATTCTTGAAAGCTCACTCACCAATCGATTTTCAGCATTCGAACGCAACGCGGAAGCTTCGATTTTCTTCATCAAAGAAGCATTTACATTCCGTTTGATTGCATTATAGTCTTCAGCTTTAAACGGGTTTAAATAGTCAGCAGTAACATCGTAATATTCAAAATCTGGACTTATTTTTATTTCAGGTTCTGGAATATGATTGATTGTTAGTATTTTGTTTTCTTCGTCCACATCATAATTTATTTGGGACAAATCATAAGCAATGGAAACATCGGCATTTACAACCACCAAAGCTTTTTTGTGGGCTGTAATTAGCGGACCAAACAACTCTTTGGAATCTTTGTAATTGTAGACTTCTGCAAAATGCCCCTCAGTGACCACCAACTTGGAAACATTTCGCAGTTCTTGCTGAATCAACATGGAATTTTCTTCCAGAATTGATTTTTGCTGACGGTCATCAGTACATGATTTATAGATCAATACCGACGCCAATGCTATTATAGCTCCTACTAGAACTTTCTTCATTTATTCGAATTTCATGAAAGGATACCTTTCTTGAAGATACGTAATTTTTGTGCCGAGCGATGTTTTAAACTTTTGATGTGCTTCGGAATTGGGGTTAAATGATCGGTGCATTAAGCCTTTTTGAATGGCATCCACCTCATCCATTACCGGGTAAACATCTTCTGTAATCCAAACTGATTTAAAGTGCTCCCAGATGTAATCGATTGCCAACTCGTTCGGGTGTACCATATCGGTTCCATAAAATCGGTAATCGCGTAGCTCGTCCATCATAATTTCATACGATGGAAAGTAGTGCACATTGTGCCTATTTATTGTTTGATGAAGGGCTGCTACCAAATGTGCCTTACTTCGTTGATTTTCCACAAAACCGTCTTTGAGGTGACGAACAGGAGAAATGGTAAATATGATTTGCGCATTAGGGTTTACCTTTTGAATCAAGCCTATTATATTTTGAATACGCTCCACAATTTCCGCAATGCTCAACAATCTTTTAGTGAATTGCTTCTGCGGAACCTTATGGCAATTGGCCACCGTTTTACCTGCTGCATTATGCTCGTAAACCCAAGCAGTACCCAAGGTGATGATGATATGGGATGAAATCTCTAATCCAACTTTGAAATCTTTCAATCGGTGATTGAGCAGGTTCAGCAATGCTTCGGGAGTATCGGAACGCAAATCGGAATGGGCATCAAAGCAGCGCCAAATTCCGTCAAGCTCAAAAATCTCTTCTTGCTGATACGTTTTTCTCTCCATCGCTCTTTGAACCAAATTATCAATGGCCAAGGGATGAAACAATATCCCAAAGGGATTTTGCAATTGTTGGAACTTAAAATAGTCTAGCTTAGACCCAATATTTTCCACAAAACAAGACCCCAAAAGCACCAATTTACTTTGATAATCGATAGGATTATCGCTAGGCGTTAAGGGTATCCTTGTTTGTAGTTCCATTAGGAAAGGTATTCCTTCACTTTATCAAGCGCCTCTGGTATTCCAGCAGGATTCTTTCCTCCTGCCGTAGCAAAGAAGGGTTGTCCACCGCCTCCACCTTGAATGTATTTGCCCAGTTCACGGACAATGGTTCCGGCATTTAGGTCTTTTTCTACTACCAAACCTTTGGAAATGTAGCAGGAAAGTATTGCTTTTCCATCTTTTTCCGAAGCAAGGAATAGGAATAGATTATCTACCTGACCGCCCATTTCAAAGGCAAGGTCCTTGATTCCGCCTGCATCCAAATCCACTTTTTTCGCCAAGAACTTGGCACCGCCCAAATCTTCCAATTCGGAAATCAGTTCGCTCTTTAGTCCTTTGGCCTTAGCCTTCAACAATTGCTCCACTTGCTTTTTAAGGGCAAGGTTTTCTTCTTGCAAACTAGCTACCGATTTTACAGGATCTTGAGAGTTTTTCAACATATCCTTGATCTCAAAAAGCATACGGTTATTGTTGAAATAAAATTCTTTTACCGCATCGGAGGTAATGGCCTCTATCCTCCGTATACCAGCGGCAACCGCCCCTTCAGAAACAATCTTGAAGTGCCAAATATCCGCAGTGTTCTTCACATGGGTTCCACCACAAAGCTCAATGGATTGTCCAAAGCGAATAGTACGGACGGTATCGCCGTATTTTTCTCCAAAGAGTGCCATTGCACCTTGCTCCATAGCTTCTTTCATCGGAACATTACGACCTTCTTCCAATGGCAGATGGCCATCAATACGAGCATTGACGAAGTTTTCAACCTCCCGTAGTTCTTCTGTGGTCAATTTGGAAAAGTGGGAAAAATCAAATCGTAAATATTTGGAATGTACTGCGGAGCCTTTTTGTTCCACGTGAGTTCCCAAAACTTCTCGCAATGCCTGATGCAACAGGTGAGTTGCGGTATGGTTGCTCTCTGTTCTTCGACGTTGCCTTTCGTCTACAACAGCCTTAAATGTTCCAGAAACCTCTTTGGGCAACGACTTGGCAAAATGAACAATCTCGTTGTTCTCTCTTTTGGTATCTACGATATAGGTTACGTCGCCATTTGGAGCTTCCAAATAGCCCTTGTCCCCTACCTGTCCACCACCTTCGGCATAAAATGGGGTAAGATTAAATACCAATTGATACTGATCACCTTCCTTTTTGCTGGTCACTTTTCTGTACTTCACCAATTTCACCTTGGCTTCCAAGCTATCGTAACCAATAAATTCCTGTTCGGTATCGGTCATCAAAATGTTCCAATCATCCTTGGACACTTCGGATGCTGCTCGGGAACGGTCTTTTTGTGCTTTTAATGCTTTTTCAAACCCTTCCGTATCCAATTGATAGCCCTTTTCTTCCAGAATCAAGGAAGTCAAATCTATTGGAAAACCGAAAGTGTCGTACAATTCAAAGGCTTTTTCACCTTCAATGGTTTTAGCCTTGGATGATTTTATCACGGAATCCAACAAGACCAACCCCTGCTCCAAGGTGCTTAAGAAAGAGCTTTCCTCCTCTTTGATTACATTTTCAATCAGTTGATACTGCTCCTTCAACTCTGGGAACGCTTTGCCCATTTGTTCGCTCAACACTCTCACCAATCTGTAGATAAATGGCTTGTTGGTGCCTAAAAAGGTGAATCCGTAGCGAATGGCGCGGCGTAAAATCCTTCGGATCACATACCCTGCTCCGGTGTTGCTCGGCAATTGCCCATCTGCAATGGAAAAAGCAACTGCCCTTACATGGTCGGAAATAACACGAATGGCAATATCAATTTCTTCATCCTTACCGTATTTTTTTCCCGTGATAATTTCTACTTCACGAATCAGCGGTGTAAAAACATCGGTTTCGTAATTCGATTGCACCCCTTGAAGCACCATGCAAAGGCGCTCAAAGCCCATGCCTGTATCGATATGCTTTTCGGGAAGCGGCTCCAAACTGCCATTGGCCTTACGGTTGAACTGCATAAAAACCAAGTTCCAGATTTCCACGACCTGTGGATGGTCTTGGTTCACCAAGGAAGCTCCATCAACTTTCGATTTTTCTTCTTTGGAACGGATATCCACATGGATTTCGGAACAAGGTCCGCATGGGCCTTGATCGCCCATTTCCCAAAAGTTATCTTTTTTATTCCCTTTGATTATCCTATTCTTGGGCACAATCGCCTTCCACAAATCATAAGCTTCTTGATCTAGCGGCAATCCATCATCTTCGCTTCCTTCAAAAACAGAAACGTAAAGACTGTCCTTCTCAATTTTGAATACCTCCGTGAGCAATTCCCATGCCCATTCAATGGCTTCCTTTTTAAAGTAATCCCCAATACTCCAGTTCCCCAACATTTCGAACATGGTATGATGGTAGGTGTCCTTTCCCACTTCTTCCAAGTCGTTGTGCTTTCCGCTAACCCGAAGACATTTTTGGGTGTCGGTCAACCGTTTACTTTTTGGAACAGAATTACCCAAAAAGTATTCCTTAAATTGGTTCATACCGGCATTGGTGAACATCAAGGTAGGGTCATCCTTCATCACCATGGGTGCGGATGGAACAATCTTATGATTCTTTTCTTTGAAAAAGTTTAAAAACTGGTTTCTAACTTCTTGGGATGTCATTGAATTCCTAGGGTTTTCTTAAATTTAACATTTTAAGCAAAACAATTTTTATATTTGTTTGTTCTGTTTAAAATGAGAGAGCAAAAATAGGATAAAATCCATTCATGTCTAAAGTAAAGTACTATTACGATCCGGATACACTTTCGTACAGAAAGATAGAGCCGAAGAAATCCAAAAGATACAGGAACATATTCTTGTTCTTGTTGGGCTCCGCGCTGTTCGGTTTTATTGGACTCATTATCCTTTTGAATACTCGTTGGGTAAATACACCCAAAGAGCTTTCCCTTGAACGCGAGGTTCGCAATTATGAGCTCCAATTTGATATCCTGAGCAGGAAAATGGACCAAATGGAACAGGTTTTGGCCAATATTGAAGACAGGGACAACAATATTTACAGGCTTTATTTTGAAGCAAATCCGATACCTGAAGAACAGCGAAGAGCTGGTTTTGGGGGTATCAACCGATACAAGGACCTGGAAGGTTTCAATAATTCGGAAATCATTGTTGATGCTACCAAACGATTGGATATCATTCAAAAAGAGATGGTAATCCAGTCCAAATCATTGGATGAGATTGCAAAATTGGCAGAAGAAAAAGAAAAGCTTTTAGCCTCGATTCCTGCTATTCAACCAGTGAGCAATGAAGATTTGACCAGAATGGCCTCCGGTTATGGTTGGCGGTCCGACCCTTTTACCAAGGCTCGTAAAATGCATTGGGGCATGGACTTCACGGCTCCGCGAGGCACTCCCATATATGCCTCCGGTGATGGAAAAATTGTACGTGCCGACAATAGATCTTCCGGATACGGTAAACATGTTCGAATTGATCATGGATATGGCTACATTTCCTTGTACGGACACATGAGCAAATACAATGTTACCGTGGGCCAAAAAGTAAAAAGAGGCGACCTCATTGGATTTGTAGGCAGCACGGGGCGTTCGGAAGCTCCACACGTTCACTATGAAATCTTTAAAGATGGGGAACGTATTAACCCTATTAACTTCTACTACGGAAGTTTATCCGCTGAAGAATTTGAGAACATGCTCAGGTTGGCCAACCAAGAGAACCAATCACTGGATTAATGCACGTAGACCTTCCAGAAAAACGATATTATGGCATTGGCGAAGTAGCCAAGGCTTTTGGAGTGAACACCTCCTTGATTCGATTTTGGGAAAAAGAGTTTGATGTACTCCAACCCAAAAAAAATGCGAAGGGCAATCGTAAATTTACTCCTCAAGATATTCAGAACCTTCAATTGATCTATCATTTGGTGAAAGAACGAGGCTTTACCTTGGATGGAGCCAAAATTCATCTAAAAGAAGAAAAACAAAAGGCCCTTTCCAATTTTGAGGTCATTCAAAAGTTGCAAAAGGTGAAAGCCGAACTGCTTAAAATAAAAGAACAACTATAAACACTAATACCATAGGAAAATGAAAAAATGGTTAATCCCTTTGATTATTGTTGTTGTCATTGTCTTTGGTCTTTACCGATGGGCAGTTGGCTTCAACAATACAGCCGTACAATATGAAGCCGATGCCAAAACAGCATGGTCCAATGTGGAAAGCTCATACCAAAGAAGAAACGATCTCATAGGAAATTTGGTGAAAACCGTTCAAGGTGCTGCAGATTTTGAACGAGGTACTTTAACCGATGTTATCGAGGCCCGCGCCAAAGCAACGTCCACCAATATTGATGCAAACAACATTACCCCAGAACAATTGGCTGAATTTCAACAAGCCCAAACTGGATTATCCTCTGCCCTTTCCAGGTTATTGGTTACTGTGGAGCGCTACCCTGAATTAAAAGCCAATCAGAATTTTTTGGAACTTCAATCCCAGTTAGAGGGTACGGAAAACAGAATCAATGTGGCAAGGGACAGATATAATGAAAAAGTGAATATTTATGATATTCACATTAGCAAGTTCCCAGGAACACTACTTGCTGGTTGGTTTGGTTTTGAGGATATGCCAAGATATCAAGCAGACCCAGGTTCGGAAAATGCCCCTGATGTGAACTTCGAATTTAATTAAGCTATGTCGCACGTAGAGGAGTTTTTGACCGCTGAGGAAGAAGCAGATATCATAAATGCCATTGTTGAAGCCGAAAAGAACACTTCTGGCGAAATACGGGTACATATTGAAGCATCTGCTAAAATAGACCACTTTAGCAGGGCACAACAAATTTTCCATTTCCTAAAGATGGACAACACTAAGGAAGGTAATGGCGTACTGCTGTATGTTGCCGTGGATGATCATAAATTTGTAATCTATGGAGGTCAAGGGATTGACAGGGTTGTTCCCAAAGGATTTTGGGATACTACCAAAGATGTAATTGCGTCCCACTTTAAAAAAGGAAATTTTAAACGAGGTATCATTGATGGCATCCTGATGACGGGCAAAGAACTTGAAGCTCATTTTCCATGGGACCACGACGACACCAATGAACTAAACGATGCAATATCCAAAGGGTAGTTTTTTACTGGTTTTTTTATGGGCTTCCCTAGCTTGGGGACAGTTTACCATACCCGAAAAACCACAAAAACAAACCAGTGTTTATGACTATGTGAACCTATTATCTCCTTCACAAAGCAGTGCACTGGAACAAAAACTCATTCGATATTCGGACAGTACCTCTACCCAGATTGTTGTTGCTATAATAAGTTCTACCGAAGGTGAGAACATCAATTATTTAGGGGCACAATGGGGTCAAAAATGGGGCATTGGACAAGCCGATGAAGACAATGGTGTGCTTGTGCTCCTTGCCAAGGACGACCGCAGAATTGCCATAAATACCGGATACGGCGTGGAGGGAAGTCTGACCGATTTAATGTCGAAACGAATCATAGAATCCGTAATTATCCCAGAATTTAAAAAGGGGGATTACTACAGTGGATTAGACAAAGGGTCAGATGCCATCTTCCAAGTGCTCACTGGAGAATTTACCGAAGACCGCACTTTTGGAAGCGGTAAAAAATTCCCGATTGATGCCATTTTCCCGTTAATCATTTTTATTGTTATCATCATTATATTATGGAGCCGCAAAAACAAAGGCGGCGGCCGTAACGGTGGTCGAAGAGGACGTGGACTCGATATTTGGGACATGATCATTCTGAGCAATATGGGGCGTAGTTCTGGCTCTTCCGGTGGTTTTGGAAGCGGAGGTTTTGGAGGCGGCTTCGGAGGCGGCTTCGGAGGAGGCGGTTTTGGAGGCGGCGGTGCCTCTGGGGGGTGGTAACATCTTTATAGTAAAAAAGCAACTTTTTCATCAAAATCGTATCTTTTCCTAAAAGTTGTACTATGATAAAAAAAGTAATATGCCTCACCGCAATCTGTCTATTTTTTTCCTGTAATGATTCTAATGACTCAGCAGATTGTTCTGCTGTAATTTGTGCACCTTCAGAAAACACGGTTTTTATTAGGTTCTTGGATTCTGAAAGTGAAGAAAATTTATTGGACAATTACACTATTCCATCTGAAACCATTCAAATTACAGATATAGAGAGTAAGGAAGTTACTCCCATAATAGGAGAAACCCCGAACTTTGGAAAACTCCTTGCATTTACGGTCTCCACAGATACTTATGGTGACAAATCCTATACAATCAGTTTTGATGGTGGTGATCCTTTCACAATTGAGTTTTTTAGTGAATATAGCGGCGGTGGATGTTGTGGTGTATATACCGTAATTGATGGTGTCGAAATTAGCACCTACACGCATGAATACTCCCAAAGAGATACATTACCTTTAGAAGTGACGCTTTATATCGACTAGGCAATACCTATTGGAAATTCATAAATCTGGGGGCAATCAATATCTGAACCTTCAAATTCTGTTCGGGACAAAATATAAAGAGAAAACAGTCTTGGGTTTCTATTGATAAACTCAAACCGACCATCCATCAACTTTAGGCTTACGACTGACTAATTTTAATTATCTTGCTGTAGTTCCTTTTTGATAAATTTAAACACTCTCTTCCGCATGTCTCGGTCTTACAAAACGCTTCTAATTGCAATCCTAATTCTTGTCACATCCTGTAAAAAAAAGAATGATCCAGCTGAAACCGATAATCTTTTTAAGTTCAAAGACTATATCAGTTATCACACCAACGGCAATCAAAGTATTTCCACACCGATCACAATTGCCTTGGCACAACAATTGGAGCAGTTTGAATTGACCCAAGAACTACCTGAAGAATACTTGGACATTTCACCAAAGGTTGACGGGAAATTGATTATTGAAAATGGTAGGGAACTCACCTACCAGCCAACGGAATATTTAAAGCCCAATATGGAGTACACTGTCAATTTGAAGCTCAACAGGCTCTTTGAAGATATTGACAGTGAGTTTAAAACCTACACCTTCAGTTTTAGGACAATAGCACCGAATTTCAGGATAAATCTCGGAGATTTACAGTCTTACAGTAAAGATTGGCAATACCTCACGGGCACCTTGGATGCTTCGGATATGCTGGATGCATCAAAAATTAATACAGTACTTTATGTAAAGCAGGGAGAAAAGACAATTCCTGTAAAATGGGACAACACTTCGGACAATGCACAATATTTCAGTTTCAAAATTGATAGCATTTCCAGAAAAATGGATGATAGCGAGCTTACCATCAACTGGACGGGCGATGCCTACGATATTGAAAACGAAGGTTCGGAAACCTACCCTATCCCGGGCAAAAACAAGTTCGTAATCGTTGATGCCAAAACAACATCCGCCCCGAATGCAGTTTTGAAGCTTAATTTTTCGGAACCCTTAAAACAAGACCAAAATCTTAATGGGTTGGTGACCATTGAAAACGCGGAGAGTTTACGGTACGAGATCAACGGAAACGTTTTGAACGTGTATCCTTCCAACAGAGTGTTGGGCGAAGTACGGGTAAATGCTTTTCAGGGCATCAAAAGTGAATATGGCTTTACCTTAAAAGATAATTTCTCCGAACTAGTATCTTTTGAACAGTTAAAACCTGCCGTGCGATTGATTTCCAAAGGAACCATTTTACCCAACGCAGCATCAACACCTATTTATTTTGAAACCGTCAACCTTTCCGCCGTTGAAGTTCGTGTAATTCAAGTGTATCAGGACAATATGCTCCAGTACCTCCAAAACTACGACCTTACCGAAAATTACAATCCAGATTTTAGACCCGTCGGGCGCAGGGTGGCCTACAAAGTAATCCCATTGACCAAAGATGGAAACAAAAACACCAGCTACTGGCAGGCACATGGTTTGGATTTGTCGGAATTAATCAAAATAAATCCTGGGTCATTATATCGGGTCGAGTTCAGTTTTAAGAAGGAACACACCACTTACGATTGTGGGAATAGTGCAGAAACCGAAGAATCATCCATAGAGTATACACTGGAACAAAGCTCGGATGAAGCCTCTCAAGAAGAACGCTATTGGGACAACGAAATCTACAATTATAGAAACTATGATTATAATTGGGAGGAACGCGACAATCCCTGTCACTCTGCCTATTACAATTACGATAGAATAGCCGCTACCAATCTATTGGGTAGTGATTTGGGCCTTATCGTTAAAAAAGGAAGTAACCGTTCCCATCATTTTGCCGTGACCAATCTGCTTACGACCCAACCCGTAGCTGGCGCTAAAATCAAACTTTATAATTATCAACAGCAGCTCATAGGTGAAACTACCACGGATGCCTCTGGCTTATCCGTTTACGATAGCGACAAGGGCATTGCTTTTGCCGTAGCCGAAAACAACAACAATTTTGCCTACGCCAAACTTGCAGATGGAAATGCATTGTCACTGAGTAAATTTGATGTTTCTGGGGAGCAACTCCAAAAAGGGCTGCAAGGCTATTTATATACCGAAAGAGGAGTGCACCGACCCGGTGATGTTATACATTTAACCTTTGTTTTGGATGATAACGCAAACCCTTTGCCCAAAGGTCACCCCGTAGCTTTGGAAGTAAGTGATGCCCGTGGAAAATTGGTGCAGCGCAATGTCCTCAAAGAAGGAAACATTCCAGTTTCAGAAGGATTGTATGCCAAAAAAGAGAAGAATTTCTACTATTTTCCGATTCAGACCGAAGACACTGCACCTACAGGAAATTGGTCGGCCAAAGTGATTGTTGGTGGTGCGCAGTTTACCAAAACCTTAAAAATAGCCACGGTAAAGCCCAACCGACTAAAAGTTGACTTCGCTTTTGATGATGAAGTTTTGGAGGCAAACACTTTTAACAGAGGAAAAGCCCAGGTAAAATGGCTGCACGGTGCTCCTGCCCGTAATCTTAAAATTGACATCAATGCCACTTTGAGCCAGACCTCAAAGGCTTTTCCAAACTATAAAAACTACATTTTTCAGGATCCTGCCCGGACTTTCAATGAGACCGAGCTGCAATGGATTTCATCCAAGCTGGATGCCAATGGCGAGTTGGACATCAACAAAAAAATAGAAATCAATGGCAATGCACCTGGAATGTTGAAGGCAACCTTTACTACAAAGGTTTTTGAAGGAGGTGGTGATTTTTCCATAGATGTATTCTCCAAAAATTTGGCGCCATTTTCAAATTTTGTGGGGCTCCGTTCCCCTGAAGCAAAACAATACGGCTCTTTCCTAACAGATGAAAACAATATGTTTGATGTGGTAACCGTCGATGCCAAAGGAAATCCCTCATCCAACAGAAAACTAAAAGTTCAAGTATTCAAAATTGAGTGGCGCTGGTGGTGGAACCGTGGTTACGATAACTTATCACGATATGAAAACGCTACAGTACATCGCCCTTTCAAAGAAATTAATATTACCACGGGAAGTAATGGAAAGGCCAATTTCAATCTTAATGTTCCCGATGAGCAAGGTGGACGTTACCTTATCCGTGTTATTGATGAAGTCTCTAGACACGCAACCGGTCGCACAGCATATTTTTATCGCAATTGGTGGCGTAGACCAGCATCCGCGGATGCAGAAAGCTCCAAAATCCTGATTTTCTCCACAGATAAGGAAAAATATACCCTTGGGGAAGAAGTAACTGTCACTTTCCCATCAGATAAAGGCGGACGTGCTTTGGTCAGTATCGAAAACGGCACCGAAGTACTCTCCCAACAATGGATAGAGACCTCAGCCAAAGAAACTCGCGCAACCATTCCGATTACTGCGGAAATGGCACCGAATGCCTACGTAAATATTTCCTTGTTGCAGCCGCACAGTCAAGCTAAAAATGATCTTCCCATACGTTTATATGGTGTTGTTCCGCTTTTGGTGGAAAACCCGGCAACATTTTTAGAGCCACAGATTAGTATGCCCGATATTTTGAAACCAGAAGAGTCCTATAAGGTCACCGTTTCGGAGGCCCGTAAAAAACCAATGACCTATTCAGTGGCAGTAGTGGATGAAGGCCTTTTGGACCTTACCCGTTTTAGCACTCCAGATATTCATAGTTCCTTCTATGCCAGACAAGCTTTAGGCGTAAAGACCTTTGATATTTTTGATGATGTAATGGGCGCTTATTCCGTAAGCGTAGATAATATTTACGCCATTGGCGGTGGTGGCATTGGTGCTGGTGCCAAAAATCGAAAAGCACAACGTTTCAAACCTGTGGTCACTTATTTGGGTCCGTTTACCTTGAAGGCAGGAGAGAAAGCATCACACACTATAAACATGCCCAATTATGTAGGTTCGGTGCGAACTATGGTGGTTGCTGGAAACCAAACCAGTGCTTACGGAAATGCTGAAAAAACAACCCCAGTGCGCAAGCCTTTGATGGTTTTGACATCCATTCCAAGAAAATTATCCCCTGGTGAAACTGTGACCATCCCCGTAACGGTTTTTGCTATGGAACCCAAAGTGAAAAACGTAAAGGTTTCCATCGATGCTGGAAAAGCATTGGAACCCATCAACGGTACTATCAAAAACATCGCTTTCGATGCAATTGGTGAGCAGATTGTCAATTTTGACTTCAAAGTCAATCCAACATCATCGTTCCAAACCATAAAAGTTACTGCTTCGGGAGCTGGTGAAAGTGCTAGTAACGAAACGGAAATTGATGTAGAAAATCCAAATCCTGTCACTACCAAAAGTGAATTGTATACCCTCGACCCCAACGTGTCACAGACCATCACAATGGAAACTTTTGGCACATCGGGCACCAACGAAGCATTCATAGAATTCTCAACGCTTCCACCCATGGATTTCTCCAAACGAATGGATTATCTGTTGCGATATCCCCACGGATGTGTGGAGCAAACTACTTCTGCGGCATTCCCACAATTATTTTTGGCAGATGTATTGGACATCACTTTTGAAAAGAAAAAAGAGATTGAGAAAAATATAAAAGCTGCTATTGACCGTCTCAGTGATTTCCAAGTTCCCAATGGCGGATTGAGCTATTGGCCGGGTTACGGCAATGCGGATGATTGGGGCACTTCCTACGCAGGACATTTTATGTTGGAAGCCAAAAAAGAAGGCTATCAGCTACCGTTGACTTTCCTCAGCAATTGGCTACGTTATCAAAAGAATGCTGCACGCCAATGGAGCAACCAAAGCACCTATTACAATAACGATATTTCACAGGCGTATCGATTGTACACACTTGCGCTGGCTCAACAACCGGAACTGGCCGCAATGAACCGTTTACGGGAAACCACAAACCTCAGTAATGAGGCCAAATGGAGGCTGGCAGCTGCTTACGCTTTGGTTGGCAAAAAAGAAGTGGCCCAAGCAATCGTAAAAAAAGCCAATATCAGCTTTACATCCAATAATTATAATTACAGAACCTATGGTTCCGTTTTCAGAAACCGAGCTATGGCATTGGAAACCATGGTGATATTGGGTGATTCCCAACAAAGAGAATTGGCTGTTTCCTTGGCCAAAAACTTATCATCCCAAAGATGGTACAGTACTCAAGAAACTGCTTTTGCCCTCTTGGCAATGTCCAAAATGGTATTGAAAAACGGTGGTAGGTCTATCGATATTACTTTTACCAACAATGGAAAAGAGGTTGCTGTAAAAACGGATAGGGCCATTGCACAACGGGAACTTTCCGTCACTTCCTTTAAAGAAGAAATTGAACTGAAAAACAACCAAGGAAATATCATTTACGCTACCCTTACCCAAACGGGGAAATTACCTGTCGGTGAGGAATTGGCACAACAGCAAAATCTAAGGTTATCCGTTAACTATGTGGACCCGCTTGGCAATTCGGTTAATGTGGGAGAGTTACGACAAGGAACGGAATTCCAAGCACAGGTTACCATTTTCAACAGTTCTGATGACTATATTGACAATGTGGCCCTGACCCATATCGTGCCCAGTGGATGGGAAATTGTGGACACCTCTTTTGTAAGCGGAGACAATGAAAATACCTCCAAAGTGGATTATGTGGATACTCGGGACGACCGAACTCATTTGTATTTTGACTTGGATGGCAAAAAATCCAAAACCTTTATCATTAAGTTGAATGCATCATTCTTGGGGGATTACTATTTACCAGGTGCCCAAGCCGAAGCGATGTACAATAACAACTACCTAGCACGTAACAAAGGAGAATGGGTGAAAATAGTTCAGTAATGTTGAATGAGTAAATTTTTATCGCCAGTAAAAACGATCCTAGTCAACCATAAAATCAAGGTCGGTGTATTTTTCATCGTTTTGATTTTATGGTTGTTTTGCCTACCAAAAATCCTGTTTGAAGACCCTACTTCAACGGTTGTGGACAGTTCCGAAGGCTCCCTCATCGGTGCACGTATCGCAGATGATGGGCAATGGCGATTCCCGCAAATCGATTCTGTTCCCAAACGCTTCAAGCAGAGTATTTTGCATTTTGAGGATGAATACTTTTATAAGCATCCCGGCTTCAATCCAATCTCCATTATTAAAGCCATTGGGCACAATCTCACCAAAGAAACCCGAAGAGGGGGTAGTACCATCACACAACAGGTCATCCGGTTGAGCAGAAAAAACCAAAGTAGGACGTATTGGGAAAAACTCATCGAAGTATTTATGGCCACTCGGTTGGAATTTCGGTTCTCGAAGGAGGAAGTTTTGAAACTCTATGCCTCGCACACACCTTATGGGGGCAATGTGGTTGGGTTGGAAACGGCAGCTTGGCGCTATTTTGGAATTCCTGCCCACGAATTAAGTTGGGGACAATCCGCTGCTTTAGCAGTTTTGCCCAATGCACCTGCCTTGATTTTCCCTGGAAGAAACGAACAAGTCTTTTTGGACAAACGGAACCGTTTATTGAAGAAATTATGGGAGAAAGAAATTATCGACCAAACCACTTATGAACTGGCCATTGCCGAGCCGCTTCCGCAAAAACCCTTTCCTTTACCAGATGTGGCTCCCCATCTTACGGAGCGTATTCGAAACGAACATCCAGGCCAGCGCATCACCACATCCATTCAAAGGCCTCTGCAACAAGGACTAAATCTTTTGGCCGAAAGGCATTATCGACAATTGCAAAGCAACGAAATACATAATCTGGCCATTTTGGTGCTTGATGTGGAAACCCGAAAAGTTTTGGGGTATGTGGGCAATTCCCCTTCTGGAGAAACCCACGCCAATTATGTGGACATCATCACAAAAAAACGAAGCACAGGGAGTACTTTAAAACCCTTTTTGTTTGCTTCTTTATTGGACGAAGGTCAATTGTTGCCCCATAGCCTTGTGGAAGATGTTCCTACCGTCATCAATGGGTACAACCCACAAAATTTTGATTTGAAACACGTAGGAGCTGTGCCGGCCAGTAAAGCGCTTTCCCGTTCGTTGAATGTGCCCGCGGTTAGATTATTACGAGAATATGGGCTTCAAAAATTCTATAACAAACTGCACAAAATGAAAATGACGTCCTTGGACAAACCCTCATCTTATTATGGCCTGTCCTTGATTCTTGGAGGTGCGGAAAGTTCCCTTTGGGAAGTAACCTCAACCTATGCCTCTATGGCTTCCTGTTTGAATTATTTTTTGACCCATTCCAGTACATATAGAGACCAAGGGTTTACAGAAGCCACCTATATAGAAAATGAAACTAAAGATTTTGGCAAAGAACAATTTGACCCGTTAGTTTTTGGCGCTGGGGCTATTTATAGCACATTTCAATCGATGTATGAAGTAAACCGACCTGAAGGTGATGAAAATTGGCAGTTTTTTGATTCCTCCCAGCCTATCGCTTGGAAAACTGGAACCAGTTTTGGTTTTAAAGATGCGTGGGCCGTGGGAGTTACGCCTAAATATGCAATTGGCATTTGGGCGGGCAATGCGGATGGCGAGGGCAGACCTGGACTCACAGGGATTACAGCTGCCGCTCCCTTGCTTTTTGATGTGTTGGACGCTCTGCCACAAAGTGGTTGGTTTCAAGAACCATTTGATGACCTTGTTGAGTTGGAGATTTGTGCCCAAAGTGGTTTTCGTGCATCGGTTTATTGTGATGATATTAAAAAAGAATGGGTCCCCACACACGGAACGCGAAGTGGTCCGTGCCCATATCATCAACAGGTGTTCTTGGATGCTTCTGAACGGTATAGAGTAAACTCGGAGTGTTATCCGTTGGAAGATATGGTAGCCAAAAATTGGTTGGTGCTCCCTCCCGTTTTGGAATATTACTACGCTTCGTCCAATCCAAATTACAAGCCCCTACCGCCTTATTTGGAAGGTTGTTCTGCCTTGGAAAACAATTTGATGGAATTCATCTATCCAAAAAAAAATGAAACCGTTCTGCTTCCAAAAGATTTAGGCACCAAAACATCAGAAATCATTTTAAAATTAGCTCATCAACAGTCGAACGCCATTATTTATTGGTATCTGGATGACACTTTTGTGGGCAAGACCGAAAACTTCCATGAGCTGATTTTAAACATCGAGTCAGGTGAATATATGCTTACTGCTGTCGATAATCAAGGCAACCGAATTCAACAAGTAGTGGAAGTACGTTCAGCTTCGGGCGAATAATTATTTCTTCCGCATAAAAATGGTCATTGGAACTCCGGTAAAGTCAAAATTCTCCCTGATTTTGTTCTCCAAAAACCTTTTATAAGGATCCTTCACATACTGTGGCAAGTTGCTGAAAAAAGCAAATTGCGGGTATGGGGTGGGCAATTGGGTGCAAAATTTAATCTTCACGTATTTCCCTTTGGTTGAAGGTGGGGGTGTTTTTTCAATAATGGGCAGCATAATATCGTTCAGTTTGCGGGTTGGAATCCGCTTTGAACGGTTCTTATACACCTCCACTGCAGTTTCTATCGCCTTGTAAATACGCTGCTTGTTCATCACCGAAACAAAAAGAATCGGCACGTCTTCAAAAGGTGAAATAATCTCCTTTATTTTGGCTGTGTACTCCTTTACAGAATTGGTTTCCTTCTCGACCAAATCCCATTTATTCACCAAAATCACAATTCCTTTGTTGTTTCGTTGCGCAAGCCAGAATATGTTTTGTACCTGTCCATCAAAACCTCTAGTGGCATCCAACATCACAATACATACATCACAATGTTCTATGGCTCTTACGGAACGCATTACTGAGTAAAATTCCAAATCTTCCTTTACTTTGGCCTTTCTTCGAATACCTGCTGTATCCACCAAATTAAATTCAAATCCAAATCGATTATACTTGGTATCGATACTATCTCGTGTTGTTCCGGCAATATCGGTTACGATGTAGCGATCCTCTCCTATCAATGCATTGATAAAGGACGATTTTCCTGCATTGGGCCTACCTACTACTGCGAAACGGGGCAATTCGTTTTCCTCTTCTTTTTCCTCCGGAAGTACTTTGACAAGGGCATCCAACAACTCACCTGTACCGCTACCATTAATACTTGACAGCGTATAGTATTCGCCCAATCCCAAGGAATAGAATTCCACTGCATCGGCCATACGCTTGCTGTTATCAACCTTGTTTACGGCCAAAAAAGTAGGCTTGTCGACTCTACGCAACAATTTGGCAACATCTTCATCCATCCCGGTTACTCCGGATTCAACGTCAACCATAAAAATGATGGCATCGGCCTCATCTATGGCCAATTCAACTTGTTTATCGATTTCCTTTTCGAAAACATCGTCGCTACCTACTACGTAACCACCAGTGTCAATCACAGAAAACTCCTTACCGTTCCAATCACTTTTCCCGTAATGACGGTCTCGCGTAACACCGCTAACGGCATCCACTATCGCCTCACGGCGCTGAATGAGTCGGTTAAAAAAGGTGGATTTCCCAACATTGGGTCTTCCTACAATGGCTACGATAGCTCCCATCAGGTTTAATTTTTGGCAAAAATACCATTTATTATGAAGAAAAAATGATACCTTTTTCAATCATTTTCAAATGATTATGAGCGACTTGACCAATGAGATAGTTTTACGGCCCCGTTTTCGCGTCTCCCTAAGAACCAATTTGGAGAATTTAGAAGCCATTTTTGATACTGCTACGTCCAATTCTTTTGTAATCAAAAGGCTGGATGAACATATCTTTGTAAAATTTAGAAAGGCGGAAATAACCTTTTGGTCCCCTCAACTTCACTTGGAACTTTCGTCCTACGAGGAAGGTGTAAGTAACATTCGTGGTGTCTTCGGACCCAACCCTACCCTATGGACATTTTTTATGTTTCTGCATTTTGGAGTGGGCACTCTGTTTATAATTCTCGGAATCTTTGCTTATTCCAATTATTCTTTGGGAAAAGACATTACCCTATGGTCATTGGGGATGTTCTTTTTGGTAGTGATTTGGTTCGCATTGTACGCTTTTGGCCGCTTGGGAAGAGCTAAAGGAAAAGGACAAATGGAGCAATTGAAACAATTTGT
This sequence comes from Allomuricauda sp., assembly GCA_040285615.1. Taxonomy (GTDB): domain Bacteria; phylum Bacteroidota; class Bacteroidia; order Flavobacteriales; family Flavobacteriaceae; genus Flagellimonas. The sequence continues at coordinate 1,107,255 of JAVJRL010000012.1, read as the reverse complement.
CAGAGATACCATTGCCCCTTTTGAGCGAATCAACAACGAATCTTAGCCATTATATCCAAAGCGCCTGAGCTGTTGGGAATTGCTCCGCCAGTTCTTGTTCACTTTTACATACAGTTCAATATGAACCTGCTTCGCAAAGAATTTTTCGAGGTCTTTACGGGCTTCCACCCCTACTTTTTTAATGGCGCTACCCTTATGTCCGATAATAATACCCTTTTGCGTATCGCGTTCCACCATAATTACGGAACGAATGCGGATAATATCCTCATCCTCCAAAAACTCTTCGGTCTCTACCTCCACGGAATAAGGAATTTCCTTTTTATAGTGTAGCAATATTTTTTCACGAATGGTCTCGTTTACAAAAAATCGTTCGGGCTTGTCCGTGATTTGATCTTTTGGATAAAATGGAGGTGCTTCGGGCAACAATTCCAAAATACGGTTGAACACTTCGGTAACATTAAAGTTTTCCAAAGCGGATATAGGGTGAATCTCTGCGCTGGGCAATTGCTCTTGCCAATATTGCATTTGTTCTTCCAGCATCTTCTGATCAGATTTGTCAATTTTATTGAGGAGCAACAAAACTGGAATCTTGCTATTCTGTATTTTTTTGAAGAAAGATTCATCTTTCAGTGCCTTTTCCCCTATTTCCACCATATACAGCAGCACATCGGCATCCTCGAAGGCAGACTTTACAAAATCCATCATAGAACTTTGCAGCTCGTAGGCGGGTTTTATGATTCCCGGGGTGTCGGAGAGTATCATTTGGAAATCATCTCCGTTCACGATACCCAAAATACGGTGACGGGTGGTTTGTGCCTTGGAGGTGATTATGGAAAGTTTTTCACCTACAAAGGCATTCATCAATGTAGATTTACCCACATTGGGATTACCGATAATATTTACAAATCCTGCTTTATGCTCCACCTTTCTTTCTTTTTTCAAAATATTGTTTAGATGCTGCGTTCACCTTTGGTGAAAGATAAAGCACAGCTATCATATTGGGTATCACCATCAATGCATATGACAGGTCTATCAAGTTTTTTACCAATTTTAATGATGCTATTGCGGCAAAAACAATCATAATGATAAAAAACACATTGTACCATTTTCCGATTTTGGCATTGGTCAAAAATGACAAACTCTTTACACCGTAATACGAATAAGTGAACAATGTTGACAATGCAAATGCGGCCACAATAACCATCAGCAGTACATCTCCAATCCCGTAAAGGGTTGTTTCAAAAGCGGACATCGTCATGGTGATTCCGCTACCGTCCTCTAGATAAGCACCACTCAAAATAATTACTACTGCGGTAAAGGTACATACTAAAATCGTATCGATAAATGGGCCTAACATCGCCACGAGTCCTTCTTTGGCAGGTTCATCGTTACGGGATTGTCCGTGATACATGGGCGCACTCCCCAAACCAGCCTCATTGGAGAACATAGCTCTCCGAACCCCAACAATTACCAAGCCCCAGAATCCCCCTGTGACCATGGTGTCGAAGTTCCAAGCTTCGACCAATATCATTTTTAACGCTGGCCAAACTTCACCTGCGTGGCTTGCCATCACAAAAATGACTGCCAACAGATAAATACCCACCATAAAAGGAACTATCGCCGATGCTACTTTTGCAATCTTAGAAAGTCCGCCAAAAATTACAATGGATGTGATGATTGCCAGAAAAAAACCAATTCCCAGTTTCCAGTTGTATTCGCTGGTCGCCCAAAGCGTCTCATGCGGTTCCACCACGCCCATAAAGGCTTCTGTAAACTGATTGGCCGTAAACACTCCCAAAAATCCGAACAAGCCGCAAATACTAAAAAAAATGGCCATGGGTTTTGCCCATTTCCCCATTCCTTGGGTGATATAGAACATGGGGCCTCCCTGCATATGACCTTCTGAATCGGTTCCTCGGTACATAATAGCCAAACTACCTGAATAATATTTGATGCCCATTCCCAAAAGTGCAGTCATCCAAATCCAAAAAACCACACCTGGTCCTCCATCGTGAATGGCAATGGCCACACCAGATATGTTTCCCAGTCCAACTGTGGCAGCGACGGCTGCAGAAAGAGCCTGAAACGAGCTCACATCTCCTTTTGCATTTTTATCATCGTACTTGCCAGAAACCACTGCAATGGCATGACCGAAATGGCGAAAAGGTGCAAATTTGGAATAAAAAGCCAAAAACAGTCCACCGCCAATAAGCAAGATGAACATGGGCCACTCGGTATAAGGCAAAAGAGAGGATATAAAATCGTTGATTGCGTCCATAAGGTAAAAAGGCCGAATTTATGGATTTTGGGCGGGATTGGCGCTAGCAAAAAAGGAATATTAAGTTTAGTTTGGAAATGATGTAAAAAGCGTTGTATATTTGCCGTCCACATCGCGGGGTAGAGCAGTAGGTAGCTCGTCGGGCTCATAACCCGAAGGTCGCTGGTTCGAGTCCAGTCCCCGCTACTACATAACCCATTGATTAACAGCTTTTTAAAACTGTTGTCAATGGGTTCTTTTTTTGATATATTGCAAAGCGCATACGCTACCGCATACAAAAACGGATTGGAGAAGAAAAAATACACGGAACCGAAAATCTACCATGGCGGGGACAATTTTGACCTTTCCAAAAGGTGGTACGTCTATTTTGACTATGCCAGTCCGGACCTTTTTGACAAACTTGGAAATCCCGTGCTGGTCCGTCAAACGCCAGTAACAATGAGCGTCAATAAAAACTACAAGACAAAAAAAGAAAGATTATTTCATCTTGGGATAATCAAGGAGGTTTTGCTGGAAATGCTCAAAGAAGGGTATTCTCCTTACAAGGACAAGCTTAAGCTCAATTCAAAATCCCTGGAATATACGGCCGAAGCCGCATTGGATTATGCCTATACGCTAAAACTCAATGAACTTTCGGACACTTCCATCAAAGATTACAAAAGCCGATACAATCAGTTTAAAAAATACTTGAATAAAAAGAACTTGCTTGATAAAAGCATCCTTAGCATTACCAAGCAGACCGTCAACAATTATCTACAAAGTATAGTCAAAAAAAGCAGTGCAAGAAACAGGAACAACACCCGCATCGTATTAAGTTCCCTATTTGGTGAGCTTGAAGACAACGATATTATCCCGAGAAATTTTATCGAGAATATCAAAGTACTCAATACAAAATCGGTAAGCCATAAGACCTATTCGTTAGAAGTCCTGGAAGGTCTATTTGCCTTTATCAAGGAAAACGACCCACTTCTGTTGCTTTTCATAAAATTTGTCTCCTATAATTTTCTACGCCCCATTGAGGTATGCAGGCTAAAAGTCAAGGATATTTTTCTTGCTCAAAAGCTATTACGGGTTCAAGCAAAGAACAAACCTGAAAAGACCAAAATTATACCGGATATCGTCCACCATGAAATCAAGGATTTGGACTTCTCCGTACAAAATCATTTTTTGTTTACTCCTGCTGGTATTGGAGAATGGGAAGCTTCGGAATCAAGTAGAAGGGATTATTTTACCAAACGGTTTTGGAAACTTAAAAAGAAATACAACGCATATCTTCTGTCTCAAGGAAAAACGCTACAATTGGGCAGTGAATATACAATCTATTCTTTCAGGCATACTTTTATAACATTGCTTTTTAGGAAGTTCAGGAAAGAATTTACCTATACAGAAACTTGTGATAAATTGATGCTGATTACGGGGCATTCTACCTTAAAAGCACTTAAGTCTTATTTGAAGGATATCGATGCGGAACTCCCTGAGGATTATAGCGGTTTATTATCCTTAACCTAATTCAAGATTAACTGATAAAAAATACTATTGTAATAATTGAATTTTGTTTAGCTAATAACAGTGATTCCTATTTTTACAAGTGAAGCTTGCCCATGGAAATGAAGAGGTTTCTATAATGTTTTTTTAGTTTTTCTCTTTCAGTCATTGGTTTTGGTTTATGGTCAGCACATTCCTTAGCTATCTTCTGGGACATAATAGCTTGTAAATCTTCGACGGATAAGCTATCCACCAAGGCATTCAACAATTTATCGCTGACCAAGCCTCCCTCCATGATATATATTATAAACCCCTTTCTTTTTTCTTCTTCTTACTCCTGCGCTTCCTGCGGTCGAAATCTTCCAACTCTATCTTGAACGGAGTGAAGGATTCGTCATCTAGGCCATCCTTTTGAGTACCTCCCAAATCGTATTTTGATTTTTCACTAATTTGGATTGTCCCTCCCTCAGCATCTTTTGTTTCTCCGACAATGTTCCTTGATGGGCCTGAATCCGGAGCAACAACTCCTTTATTTCCTTGTTCTGCATGATTATTTTCGAGAATAACTGTACGGTCTCTGATTTGTTCATAATCGATTTGTTTTATGATGTTGTTCCATGAATATTTTCGGCCTAGGCTGCTGCCCTTATAAATCACTCCTTCATATTTGAAGGAGATACCGGAGACCCTTCCAGTGGTCTTGCTGATATTGAATTTTGGACGAATTTCTCTTGACCGTAATTGGTCTATAATCTCTTGTGTAGTAGCTGAACGTTTTAATGCCTCCCTCAATTGATGTTGAAGCAGGCTTTTAATCGGTGGGTTGCCCGTCCGGAGCGATTTCTCTATCTCTTTTTGGGTGAGTGCCGCCTCTCTTTCCAAGCTTGCGTCTGGCAGTTGTGAAAGACCATATTTCTTTTCCAGCTTTCGCACCAAGCGTTCGCTGCGCTCATAGTCTCTGCTATCACTGACCAATGCTCCGGATAGTTTTACCCTATTGGCAACGATATGGATGTGTTGGTGGCTTTGGTCATCATGGCGGTACATAATGTATTGGTTGTCATCGAATCCCATTCCGTTTAGATAGTCCAGTCCCATCGCAACGAATTCACTATCACGCATCTTATCGCCAGGCGGCAGGTTCAAGGAAACATGATAGACTGCTTTACCGAGCCTAGGGCGTAACTGCCGAATCAAATTGAACTCCTTGGTCATGTCAACAGAGCTGCCCAAATCTATATTCGCGTCCAGAACAACGGCCTGGCCCAGTTCCACCTTTTTTTGGTTGTAGGCCAACAGTCCATAAAAATCCTTTCCCTTTATCTGTTTGGCTATCATTTGTTGACAATTTTCGACTTTAGTTCCTGCAAAAGATGCTGTAACTCTCTTAAATGACTATATAGATTCTTAGGGGCGTGTATGCCCAAATGAGACTTTTTCGTAAGTTGGTTGATGTTGTTGCCGATCCGGCTCAGCTCAACGAACAATCTTCTATCCTCTGGCGTAACCTTGGTTCTTGGAAGTGGTCTGCCCGTTACCTTTTTTCGAATATAATCCGGTATGCCCATGCCTAAAGCGGCCGCATTTCCGGAAACGATAAGGTATTCATTGACCGTCATGCGTACATTGACCCGTATCGCCTTGAGTGATTCAATATCTTTTTTTGGCCGTGCCATAATTCAGGGGTTTGGGGAGGATCCCCAACAAGCCTCGCGAACAAAGTGAGCGGTTTTTGCTTGCAAAAACATGGCTTGCTACGTGACCTCCGATTAACTTAGGCCAAACCTAGAACATATCGCAAGTCAGTAAGGGCTTTGCCGTACACGGAGTGTTGTACGGTAAATGGATTTAGCAGAGTTCTACGTCCTCAAAAAGGATTTTGAGGGAGGCCTCCGCTTCAGGAACCTCAAAGTATCTATGGGATTCCAATACGAGATGCTTTAATGCGGATCTATAGCGTGCCTTGCCATGGGCGTTGTCCTCATAAAAAGTACAGGGGTCCTTGGGATGCACATCCGTAGGTGTGGTAAAGGATTTTATGTCCCTGTTCATATACTCGAACCGTTGGGATGCCCTTCTGTGGATACCTTGAAGGGTAAGATCTTTGGGATATTTAGGGACATTGTAATAAAGTTCTTCCAAGATTACGATAAAGGCCCTCCTGCGGGAAAGTTTCGGTTTCTGCGAAGCGATGCCGATGGCATTTTGTACATCGCGTACCAAACGCTCGGCCAATAGGACCTGTAATCGGGAATATTCCTTGCCGTTGACCTCGGGATGTTCCTTCTTGGCCAAATCTTCCAGATAGCTGAGCAGTTTTTCCGATGGAATCATAATTTAGGGCCGCCCCTGCGTCTGTTTATGGTTGGAGTTCGCTCTATAGCATTTACCAAAGCGTTGGCAAGTTTTTCGGACCGGAGGGAGAGGCCCAAAATGTGTTGTTGTGTTATCGAACCCGCCAATAAATAATCGGCCATGGTAGTCTTTTTTGGCCAGAGCTTGGCCTTTACGATAAGATGTAGCAGTAATTGTTCGTGGGCATCGAGACCATAGCGGGCATTTTCCAATTCCTTACCAAGACTTTTGAGATAACCTTCGGGAAGGAGCTTCTTTTCTTTCACGGTTTTCTCCATACTTTCCCATCCGACATGCTTCGATAAATGAGCGGCCATGTAAACTACGGAGAATCGGCCATATTCCCATTTCCGGTACGAGGTGGTCTGATCCAAGAGTTCCATTTCTACAAAATCCACTAGCGGTTCATTGGACAATGGCCGTTTAAAGTCATATTCGATATTTTTTAGTGCTTCCATCTGTAATTTCGCGGAATTACCCAGGTTGTTCATCAGATGTCTTCCAAAGGTTTGGGACAGGTCAAACAGCGGTTGTTTATCTTCCAGAATTGCCTTTAACAGCAGTTCCCTTTGCTCTTTGGGGACTTCGTCATAATGAAGTCCATACGTAAAGATGGCCGCGATAAGGGTTTTCAGTTGCCCTTCTGAAAGCGCAGACTTTTTGTGGGAAGGGGAATGACCATCCAGTTCACTAATGACTTCCCTGAACGACTGTCGGCCTATCGGCCGACTGAAATCCAGTACTTTATATAGGGTTTCCGACATGGTATAAATTTAATCAATGTAACGGAAAAGATTCAAATAATACATCACTTCGTTCTTGGCCGTATCCACCCTTTTGAAGAGAACATAAATAGCAGAAACTGATTATCGCAATTACCCTCCAAAAGATAGTCTATAACTTCTTCCTTATAAATGGGAAGACCGTACAAATCCATCAAGGTATTCTCCTTGCTATTTTGACTTTACCTGTATGGAAAATTCGTCTTCTGGCATTCCTATTCGTTTTAATTGCCTATTTGTACTTTTTTGGTTTTTCGAAAGAGAATAAAATTAACGGAACAATAATCATTAAAGTAATCATAACGAAAGTGAATGTTCTTATCATGTAGACCACTTTAATCTCATTAACCTCTAATTCAAAAACAAGTGGTGCGATCCAAGAACACAGCGACACGGACATTAATAGGGCGAATATCCTTAAGAAGGTGTCCGAATTAAATTTTTTAATTTTTCCCATAACTCATTGATTCTTTAATCGATAACAAAGATGATTAAATTTAGGTGTTCATATCAAACATCATCCATTATGGATTCCGATTATATAGTCTTTATTCCTATTTGATTCGTTTATATGGTTGTCCTGCCCAAATTGATCTCAACTTTTGGGTAAGGGAAATTCCACTCCCATTCTCCAATCCAAAACATTCATCTTTTCTAAAAATCCTTGGATTCCCTTGACCAAATTTTCATAGGCTGGGGAATCCCCATAAATCATTTGCTCTTGCATGGTTTTATAATCTGCCTTCCAATCGTCCTCATACTCAGGGGGTGGGATGGGCCGTATATCCTGAGGTCGATGCAGATTATAATCGACCCCACCAAGTTTTGTGAATACATATCTATGATTTACAATGGTTTCATATAAACCTTTGTCGTGGATGGCATTGACCGCAAATTCCGTTTTCGATAATTGGAAAATATCGTACAAATGACGGCTTAGCCTATCCACCCTTATCTTTTCCTTGGGACGTTGGAATTCCTCATGCAATAGAAAAAGTTTTTCTAAAAAAGTCCTTTCAGGGGTTACGGATGGAACCTTTACTGGAGGCGCTACAAATTCGGCATCGGGATATTCTTCGTCCACAAAGGAGCTTATCGGTTTTGATTGAAATGGTTCCCTTAGAGAACGACAGCCAATTTCAACTTGTACCCTTGGTTGGATGTATCCGGGGGATTTGGTCAGAAATGGATAATAGATTTCTATGATACGAGGGTCTTGGTCGCTTGATTCGGCCGGAATGATATTGAAACCCACATCCTTAAATCCATTGCTCTTAAATCGCTGCTGCAACTCTGGATAAAATTTCCCTGAAATATAGGAACTCGTTTCTTTCCTCAGCTTGGTCAGCTGTTTTTTTGATAGCTCCCCTGAATATCCAAAAAATCCCCGGTCAACGGCAAGGTCGATATCTTCGCTAAATCGATCGATCAGTTTCCAAGCCTTGCTTAGCGACGTCCCGCCCTTAAAGACCAAATGTTCCGCTATCCCCATTTCAAATATTATTCCCAATGTACTGACGACCCACCAGTCCTTTTCAACCGCAAAATCTGGTATTCCCGTTTTGCCTTCTACATTTTTAAAGATGGCAAGCCTATCTTCTTTGGGTATATCGTAAAATTTCATTTTATTCATTTTTATTCATTGTCCAAGCTCTTTTCCATAATTTTCCGAATCCATGCCGGGGCCAGTGCTATATCGTGAAGCAGGTCTTTTTGGTCTTCTTTTTTCAAGAGGGCTATTATTTTAGATTCTTCCTCGTCCGTTACTTGTTCCTTTCCAATCTCGCGAAGGGCCTGTATGACAAGTCTGCTTATCTCTCCCTTGGCCGATAAATTCTTGGGAGTGGTCTTCTTTAGTTTTATGCTTCGTTTCCCCAATTTTATTTCCCGGGGAGCTCCATCGGTAAGAAAGACAAGTTTCATGGGTACCTGTGTGCTAAGCCCCAATGCACTTAAAGCATATACCCCGGTAGGTACCAACCTGATCTTGTCCCTTTTGGCTATGGCCATGGCAATCTCCTCTGCCGTTGGCAATACCTCTCCCGCATATTTACTTATCTTGGGACGGACATAGATTCCTTGGGCCACTCTTTTTATATAACCTTCTTTTTCAATCCTGTGGAGGGCCAACCGTATAGCTTCAGATGAACCTAATCCCCGAAAATCATCGGGGAACACTAATTCTCCCCGCTCCTTTTTGGAAATGGATTTTTTTATTTTGGACTCAACACTCTGCATAACACATTCATCTTATCTGTAACAAATTTAGTAAATTTTTGTTACAAAATACTTTTGGGATAATTATTCTATTCCTACCATAATTGCGTTCCAACTTGTTTACCTAAAAAAATCGGCCAAATATCTTACACACAGAAATGGATGGTAAAAACATTGAACAAAAATCTTATACGAATGGAACTACAAAACACGTTCCGCAAAGGTATGGGACCCCGATAGGGGCTTCCATACTTTTGCATCCCGTTTCGAGGGGGTTGAAAATCAGTAGCCGGAAAGACGACCGAATGCGAGCCAGCGCAGCGTGCTCGCTCGGTCAGGCTTGAAGGTGGAGGGTTTTCAATTCCCGCAGAAACCATGGGGAGGGAGAGAAAAAGACGAACCAATAAGAACGATCATTCCAATGGTAAGATCAGGAATATGGCCTCGGCCATCTTTTAGCGATATAATATCCCCAGACCGATAGTTCCATTGCACCGAAGAGCCATACCAGATCTTTTATAAATGGAATGCCGACCATGATGAAAAGAAAAAGTAGAAACGGTATTCCCAAAAAACGTTTGAGCCTGAGAATTCCCTGTAAAATAATCCATATAAAAATAATGAATCCCAAAAAGGGAAGTTTTTCGTAAAGAATTTCAAGCGATAGCATGTATATTGGATTTTATGGGAAGCGGATTCGTCCTGCCCGTTTCAAGGTTTACGAATGCCCCGTGATATTTGATTTTTTTGTTCGTTAGTAGTTCATAAAGGCAATGGACGGCCATCGATGACAGGGCATCATTGATGAACAGCGATTGTTCCTGCAACTTGTCCGCATAGCTACATCCCATTCCCTGTTCGACCTCTTTTTCCATCGCCAATAGGTCGGGGAACAAATCAACGATATGATATAACTTTTGGTTTTGCACCTCCCCATTCGAAGGCCGATCATTGTGTTGCAGATTTCCGAGGACATACTGACCAAAGTATTTTCCGTTGCCCAGATCCAACCAATAATGTTGGTTCTCATAGGGATAGGAACTTGAGTGTGGGTGTTCCAAAACCTTTGCCAGTTCCAACCGAAAATCGGCACCGTCCACACAGCTAATGATCAAATTGGCGTGCAATCTTTTATCGTCCGCACCTATCCGTTCGGGAACGGCATCCCATTGCAGTCCGAAGGTATGGTTGACCTTGGTTACGGCACAAATGGCCTTGTTGCCCCCAACGTCCTGTGGGGCATAGAGCTGTCGGCCCACGTTCGAGGGCTGTACCAAGTCCCCGTCGAAAACGGTCACATAGAGGCCTGGATGCCCCAACTGCACCAAGGCATGGTCGAGCCTTGACAAACGTGCCAATATAAGGGAACCGTTGCCCCCTGCCCCGACCAATGCAATGGTAATGGGATGTGTGGGAGCGAAAAAATAATTCGGGGCGTAGTGAAAATCAGTTTTCATAGACATGCTGTAAAAGTTGGTGGTTCGCGAGTAAAAGGGACTCCTCGAAATTCTGTATTCCCTGCATTTGGAGCATTAACTCCGTGTAGTTTCCGTTGAGCAGATGGTCGTGGTTTGTATGGGTAAACACGGACAGGAAAAATTGCTTTTCCACAAAGGCCATGATGTCCTCATAAAAGTCCAAATGGCGATATTGCAACATCGCATCGCCCATGCACACCTTTCCAGAGGCATAGACGTTCATAAAAGGGGCATGGTAGAGTTCCGTGCCGTCATGGATCGGCTTTTTTCGTGTTATGGCAAAAACGGAAAGCGATTCCCCCGAAAGGGAAAATACCAATTTGGGTATGGGATATGTTCCCGTAGGTATGTCCAATTGCTCCTTAAAAAGAAGCCTTTCCGTGGTTCGGTCGCAAGACCAGACCAACTGCAACGTCCCCTTGTCCCTGAAATAGAGCAACTGTTTGGGCAACCGGCCCTTAAAGGAAAACTCACTTTGGTCCACATCGACCAATTTGAGCATGTCCCTTACCATATCCATGGTAAGCGGGGACCCTACCCCCAATTTCCCATTTCGAACGGTATGCCTTGAAAAGTAACATTCGTCCCGTCCGTAATACCCGTTTATGGCCTCATAACCTATGATGGCTATTTTGGGTTCAAAATGAAATTTCGGGTTGTGAAGGGTGCATTCTTCCATCAGAGTTTTTTTAAGAGTTCGTTCAAAAGATCCATAAAATTGAAAACGGCATTTACCTGCCCTTCCTCTCGCATTACAAAGGGTTTGATATCGTTCCCAAGGGTAAGGGATGTGTCGTAGATGGTATGGGAGTAGCCGTACTGTGCGATCTCGTTTACAAAGTTGATATAGCCATTCTCCAATTGGGAATCCTCCCTATCCAAAAAGACGATCAGGTCGTCCACTTCCATATCCATGTCATCTTCCAAAAAACATAGGTTGGCAAAGGCATTGAAATCAATGATAGGGGCTTCCAAAAGCAAATCCCGTATCATTTTGAACAAGGTGTTCTTTGGACGGTAGCCACGCATACAGGCCAGCCAATCGAAATCCTCGTACTCCGCATAATCGGAAGCATGGGCCTCGATAAAGCACAGGACGCATGGCCCCTCGGCACAACAGTCTGTCTCGGGGTCGGATTCGGATTCCGAAACCCCCAACGACCATTCGAACAAGCATTCCAAGAGGTAGCCCATCCGCTTGAATACATTGTCAAAGGGCAATGAATGCACAAAGGACAGCAGGCTAGCGAACAATTTTGGACTGCGGATTCGCAGCGAAAATATGGGGGCCATTGGAATCGCCCAAATATGGTGTGCCTCAAAAACGGGTTTCATGACAAGGATGCCATCATTTCCCTCTTGTGTACATACCTCCTTTACCAGTGCATCGGGAATTTCCATGTGCAATCGTTGCAATTGTCCGAAGAACCGCATTTCAGGCCTCCCTTCCGTCAAGGCGGATGCCTTGCCCGTAAGCGTATCCAATGCATTTTTCGTCAGGGTGCCTAGCATGTCCCATCGATTTTCGTCCCCACCGTCGAATACCTCGAATCGAGGCAAGATCGGAATGGTCAGGTCAGAAAAAAACGATCCCCTTGTTGGACGTGTTTGGCTCTTCGGGTTCCCGATGATGGCTTTGTCCGTGAATCCAGAATGCCGAACAAGGCCTTGTGGAAGTGCGACAGTTCCCTTTTTGATGGTATGTGCTTCTTTTTCATTCATCGCTATCCTTTGGTTCCCGCTATGGTCTTGAACATAATTTCATGACGCCCGTCGACAATGCCGTTATCCACGATCTTGGCGTTGGTCAGTTCGGGATACACCGAGGCATAGTGATCTTTGATCCGCTCCGGTGTCCAATTCAGGTCGATGTCGTCCAAGACGGATTCCCCCGAGACGTTTTTTATCATAAATTTTCGTTCCAATCCTAATACTTCCATAATGCTTGTGGGTTAAAAAAAGGTGGGTTGTTGATAGGCTTTCATATCCTCGATGGTCTTTTTTGCCAAAGCGTCGTTTTCATCGAGTTCCAGTACTTTGTTGGCCAGATTCACGGCCTTCCTGTGTTCAGCCATTGGGTTAAAGTTCTTGTCCTTCACCAGTTCCTTTAGGTCGGACAGCGCCTTTTTCTTTTTCTCCTTGCGGTCGTTCGCCATTTTGGTCTTTTCCTCGGCCTTTTTCAGGTTACTGAGATAGCCGTTGGCATTGTCGAACAGGACTTTTGTTTCCTGCATGGGTTTCCCCAACCGTTCCAAAAAGACGGTATCGATTTCCTCGATGCTGCCCTTGAGCGTGAAGGGCCGTATCGCTTTTAGGGCGTTATCCCCCTCCGATGCCTTTGGGAGTAGCGAGACCGCACAGTCCGTACCGTGAAAGGAGACCGATATGGAGAATTGCCCGATGCCCGTCTTGCCCAAAGATTTAAAGAATGTTTCCATAGATTTTGCTTTTAATTGTTGTTACAAGATACCCTCAAGAATCTTCTAATCATTGAAAATTAAGGATTTAAACCACAATCGACTTCTTCTTCCCCTCACCACAAAATACGCCCCGAAGGGGCGTTGGAACCGGTGTCCGCTTATTGGAGGCGGGCGGGAATCATTGCAAATTTTTGGATGGACTTTAGGTAACCGTAAAAATTTTTGCGGAAGTAGTTTACGGTATCTATGGCAGGCTGTGTTGCATACGAAGTAGGGCTTTCGTTAATTCATGCGCTTTTCGTAGTTGATAACTGAGATGTATAAATCCATAGGAAATTTAAATAGAATCCCATTTGTGACTTAAGACCATTCCTCTTAATCTGTGAAAAACATTTAAAGCAGAAAGGTTGGAGTCTACAACATCCGAAAAATCCCTGTCTTTTCCTCGTATTCCATTGTCATTAAAATATTTGGTAAGTCTATCGGCTCCTTCCAGTCTTAATTTAATGGATTCCTTAGTCTCAATATAAGATTCTTTCACGCTATTTTGGGCTTGCATTCGTAAACATTGTAGATAGTGCCGGAAAGACTCTCGGTCGCCATATTTGACAGTTGTTGGTTGCGCACCAGAAAAGAGAATATCGGCATAACCAGAAAGGTTTTCTGTATCCGTTCTTAAATCACTCAAAATACCCAAACGTCTCGCAATATCTAAAAACGGTATTTGATATTCCGATAGGCTCTGAGGACAATAGTACCATGTTGACCTCCTACTAACAGAATCCTCCGGATTGTTGAACTTATTGGCATTAAAGCTCCTAACATTGAGCCAATTTCCGGATGCTATTGCATCGGTTTTCGTAAGTGCCAAATTGAGCATTTGATGATTGGCGTAGCCAACAACAACCTGTTTACCTTGAAGTTTTAAACCTGCGGTTAAATCCATTAGATTGACAAGCCAATTTGGGTTGTCAACCAAATAGCGATTGTTAGATGGTTCTGGTACCACATAGCAGCCTTGCACATTCCAAGTATCCATATATTCTAAAACATCGTGAATTGCCTCCTCAGAATTCATAGCTTCTTGAGATAAACACAAAGTGAAATAAATGTTTTCATGAACATTTAAATTCTGTGCTTCATTGATAATTAAAGTATGGTAGTTATACCAATTATCATTGATTTCAGAGCTTCTGCTTCCCGGTAGGATGAAAAATGGCGTTTCATAAGGGCTATTATACTCGTCCCTTAATACTGCGAGCATTCTTCTGACGTCGACCGAATTAAAAAGAGCTGTTGAATAATCCGATGGCCAAAACGAATGGGATGTCAATCTTCCATGGTCAGCGTGCGGCACATAAAATTGAGGATCAAAGACAACTTGACCACCTAGTTTATGTATGTCCGGAACAAAACCGTTCATTTGATCTATGTCTTGATCCCTTGGACTCAAAATTACAGTGCCTGATTGCCAGTTCTTAATAAGGTGCTTGCAATGCGCCATCATTCCATATCCAAATTGAAGGTATAGTTCCATTTAATTTAAAGTAAGTGTTTCCTTTAAAGTGTCAAAAACAATTTTTGCCTCATTAGCCGTATTCGGCCTTCTATTTCTTCGATGGTCTCCTAAAAGACTAATAAAGGTAGAGAGTTGGAATTGTCCATCGCCTTCTATTCTCAGAGGCGGTAAAGATATATTCTCCAGTTTTCTAAGAACCTTAAAAATATCATTATCGACATCGACCATATAAAAATTTTGCCCCCTTAACAATTCATAACAAACCACCCCTATTGAAAAAAGGTCTGCGCGTATATCAATATCTTTTTTATAGTTTCTAAATTGTTCTGAGGATGCGTAACCCACTGTAAATAGGCCAAAGGGGTCATCAGACTTGGTTATGGATTCTAGATCAAGGTGTCTTGCTATTCCAAAATCAAGAAGCCAAAAGTTGTCATCATCGTCGAGGATAATATTCTCTGGTTTAATATCCCTATGCACCAGTTGTTTGTTTTCGGAATGAACAGCTATTTCGAGCATAGTGTCCAAAAACCGAACAATATCATTTATTAGGAACTTTCTGCCGTCATTTATGGCGTCCCTTAGATTTTGCCCTGAAATGTACTCTTCGACAATCCAAATAAATTCTGGGTCAGCTTCTTCGCAATTATGAGCGATGATTCTAGGTATATTCGGAGATTCGTCTAGTACGGATACCGCTCTTATTTCCCTTTTTGTTCGCTCTAAACTGTCAGAATTTGGAAAAACTTTCTTGAATACGATTTGACCATGTTCATCATGTGTACCTTGGAAAACTTCCTTTTGCCCCCCTTTTTTGATTAGATTTAAATCCTTTAATTCTTCTATCATAAAACTTACAAAGCTGATGCCAATTGACGGCCTATATATTCATTGATAATCCAAGAGAAATAAGACCCAGGTAGTTTGGCTTTTTTTGCCCTTACCTTCAATTTTGCGCCGTCTTCACTTTGAGATAAAATTCCAAGGTTGCCATTGATCGAAGACACTACATTCTCGGTTATGGTTTTATCAGGAAGCAACACATAAGAATGTGAGGAAAAGTTTTCATTTAACTGTGCTTGCTTAAACGCATTCTTCCAATCACTCATTTTAGCTTCGATGGAAATGATTTCACGTACAAAAAAGGAATTTTCAAAATCCTTTATTCTGGCAGTCATTCCGTTAAAGAATATAAGCTCTGCTTGCACCAGCTTTTTAAGGGATTTCTGAGCGGATTTTTCGGAGTACCCAAGTTGTTGAAGTATTCTTTTAAAACGGATACCTCTTTTACCATTTGAAGAAATATGGTGCAGGATTTTAATGTCTGTTTTATCGAGTTTGTTTCGCTTTGGCGACCAATCACTTTTATTAACATCTTCCCATACCACAATCAGAATATCTGGGATTCCTGTCTCAGCATAAACTTCCTTCAATATTTTAAACTTGTAATTTTTCTTCTCAAAGTTGTGAGTGTATTGATTTAGAAAAGTATTGACCAAGTCATTTTCAGGGCCTTCTTTTTCTTTCCTAAAGTTAAATTGCAAGTTATTGAGCATATAAATTTTGTTTTGAACAAAGATAACAACCTAAAGATAATTCCTTTTTTGTATTTGAACAGGATAATAAAAATAAAGAGTTTATCGCTCTTTGTTTTCAAAGAAAGTGCTAATAATAGGTTCTGAAAGGGTTAAATGAAATTTCTCCCTATTATATGCCGGACAAACAACTCCAATTTAATTTGAACTTCACAATCTCAGGAATCTCTGTAAGTTGCTTTTTAAAACAACCGCATAGCTATTGCCTAAGAAATATCCATTTTAAAGGGGCTAACTGTCAACATTCAACTACTTATTTATAAGGTAGTGTGGCTATATCTCACTTTAGGTGTGTTTACATTCTAAATTGGAATTTACGAAATAGTCTTTGCCGTGGTTAGACTTTGACTGCCCTTTTTCGTTTGAGCTCTTTGATATCCTGTCTTAATACCTGCATCTTGGCCGTTTTTTCCGGAGGGAAGCCAATAGCCGTTTTCTTTTTATGGGTTTCCATCGAACGCAGGTTATAGTCCAGATCGAATTTCTTGGAGCTGATTTCCCGTTTTACCTTTTGACATAGCTTGACGAGTTGCAGGGCCACTTTTTCCGGATCGAACCGTTGCTGTTTTCTGCCAGCGATGTGGATATTCCTGAACTCTAGCCGATAGCAATAGAGATAATTGTGGTTTGAGGGAACATATTCCGCTTGAAAGACCAAATTGGCGTTCAGGGTTTGCAAGCGGGCAACTTGCTTGTGCTTTTGTATGTTCAGGTTCAAATTCGACCGTTCGACCATCGCCAGGCCCAATCCTTTGAAAAATGTTTTGGGTTCCCTTATGTTATGGACACTCGATTCGAGTTCGGAACCCGAAACGAGACCTAGCAAACTTCTTTGCAACTGGCCCATGTCCTCGGGTTCGATTTCATCCATGGGCAGGTTCAGCTGGCTGATCGTATTTTGCGCCCTCTCCAAATCGGCCACTTGGGAAACAATATGTTTGTTTTCCTTTTCGATGCGCTCGATGGCTTTGAAGGAATTGGCCTTGTTGAGCTCGTGCAACCGCTTTTGCGATTGTAGAAACTTTAGGTCATCCGAAAGCTTGACGAGTTGAAACTGGTCCATATCCCCAATCAACGCGGCCTGCATCTGTTCATAGGACAGGCTCTTGTCATCGGGAACGAGGTCGTCATAAATGCGCTTGTTCGGATCGGCCTCCCTGATTTGTTCCCGGAATCTTTCTTTATGGGTATTCAACGAATAGGAAAAGATGTCCGTGGAGTCCTTGATGCCGTAGAATCGCTCCACCACCGAATTGCCGTAGATTTGGGCCACTTCATTTCCCTTGCGCAAGCCCCGTCCGGCCCGTTGGTCGAAGGCATCGGGGGAATAGGGAATGTCCATATGGAAGATGCCCACGACCCGTTTTTGAATGTTCGTGCCCGTACCCAATACCTGTGTACTGCCGAGGGCTACCCTAATCTCGCCCTTTCGTATCCTTTCCTGCATACGATCTGTTCTGTTCCTCGCCTTTTCCTCTTGGGCCAGGGCAATTTCATTTGCGGGAATCCCATAGTCTTCCCGGAGGATTTTGCGGACCGTTTCATAGGAGTTGTATTGTCCCGGTTTCCAAACGTTCAGGTCGGAGAACACTAGGCATACCCCTTTGTGTTCCGATGTTTTTTTATAAAGCCCCACAACATCCTGGCACAGGCGTTGAAGTTTGAACTGATCGAGTTCCGAAAATTCGATGGCGAGATTGTCCTTTGCCAAAGGGTCGATCAAAAGGGAGCGGTTGATATTGAGTGCTGTTATGTGTGCGGACTTCATTTGGTCCTCGTTGTAAATGGGAACCTTGAACAGGGCATTTTGGTTACGGTCCTTGGTAAACCTGAGCGAGGCCTGTTTGAGCTCTTCATAGGCCGGTGTCGATTCCAAAATGATAAATTCCCTGTCCACCTCAAGGTCATGGGTCCTGAAATGTTTGTCCCTGCAGATATGGGTAAAGGAGTTATACATCTTGCTCAGTTCGGGCAGGTTGGTGTAGTACCGAAATCGAGCGTGCATCCTCGGATCGCCAAAAATATTCGGTTCGATGCTAACGCTCTGCTTCAGGAAAATCGAGGCCCAGGCATCGAAATTGAAGATGTTCTTGCGCTTCAGTGCCGCAGGGGTAAGGTAGCGCTGGTAGGCATACAGTTCGGTGACCGAGTTTTTCAAAGGGGTACCACTATAAAAAAAGATATTTTTATCGGCACCCATGCGGTGATGGATGGACTTTATACTGATTTCGAGGTCCAGGTTCCTTTGACTGTCCGAATGGTTGTTGAGACCGGATACATTCTGGTGCCGGGTCGTGAAACCGATATTTTTGAAATAATGGGCCTCGTCGATCATCAGGGCCTCGATGCCCAAATCGGTCAGGGTCGTTTCCGTTTCCCCGGACCGTTCCTCCAATTTTTTTAAGGTCGTCTGTAGCTTGTCCTCCAAATGCTCCTTCCTTTTGATCAGGCCCTTGATCAGTTTCTTGGATTCCTTGATATTTCCATATTCCCTTGCCGTTTGTAGGTCCTGTTCGATCATATCTATTTTTTCGCCGAGGATATCCAGGACGAACTGCCTTGATTTGGGAATCTGCTTTAAGTGGCCGTGCTCGGCGATGATCAGGTCAATGGCCCTGTGGTTTTTAATCGTTTTCAAGGTCTTGGCCCTTTTGCCCTTGGCCATGTTCTTGGAACTCAATCGGAGGATGTTCAGTTGGGGAAAATTGGCCCTGATCTCGGCCTCGATCTGGGGAGCCACGCTTTTTAAGGTCAGTAGCAGGGTTCTCCTGCTCTTCCCGTGCTGTTTCAGTTTATGGGCCAGCATGGCCATGGAGAGGGTCTTGCCCTTGCCGACCTGATGATCGTTCAGGGCACTACCCCTAGTAAGACCGAAGAGGGTGGAGTCAATCTGATGTTGGTAGGGCGGGTAGACCAAGGTATCGGGAAAGGTGAGCCATCCCTTGGGCACCGTGATATTGACATCGGCCAAAAAGGCCTGGTAATAGTTGTTCTCAATGGTGGCCTTCAACTCTTGCCGCCCTTCGATAAAGGACTTGAAGTGGAGCTGCAGCTCCTCGTAAAGATTTTGGGCCATCAAGGTGGCATCCTTGTCCAATTTCCTAATGGTCTTTCCCGATCGGTCCTTGTACGAAGTGAAAATGACCGGATACCTATTTTCCGCGAAATGTTGCAATATCCGTTTATAGTTCGCCTTGACCTCATGGTGGAGCACCACACTGAAGCGTTCGTGGGCCTCTTGGTTAAAGTCCCTTGGGAACATCAAGGTCAAGGTGGAGTTGAACTGCGCCATATTGATCTGTACCTTCTCGCCTATGAGTTCCTCCAAAAAGGACTCTTTTGCGGAAATAGGAATAAAATGGCTTTCGAAATTGAACTCGATATCGTCCAGGTCCAACTTTGCGGGAAGCAGTTCCGTCAATGCCCGTTCCATTTTTTCCGTTTCGATTTCGAATGGTGGAGGATGGTTCCCGACATACTCGATCTTATCCTGGATATAGCCACTCGAAAATAGGAAATAGGGCACCACTGCATAGCCCGTTTCGGATTCCCTATCGGGCTCTAGAAAAAGGGAGCGGGTTTCCAGCCCGTTCAGCAACAGTTCCTTTTCGTTGATCTTAAAGGCTCTTGTGATGGCTGCTATATCGAGCTGTCCGTTATGGTCAAATTGGTAGCGCGCCATTTGTTCGGGATTCTCGAATCTGGGTTCCTTTGAGTCGGATGTATCTGTGCCAATTTCAGCAGAAGCGGTTTCATCGGGTTTGGTTTTGGCGCGGGGAGCCTTTAGAAATCGTTTCAAGGTGAACGACGGATTTTTGCCATAGCCCTTTCCATCCTCCTTTTTCTCAAACTGTTGGCGGACCTGCTCGAAATAATGGTCGTCCTTCAGAAATATGAGATGCCCCTTTAGGAATCCCCACTTAAAATGGAAGGTGTCCAATTGGTAGTCCAAGTCCTGGAAGCGTCGGGCAACTTCTTGCTCCGGAAGTTCCCTTTTTTCGATATTGAGGTTGAGCAGTACGAGCTCGTTCCGCATACGGGCATAGTCCGCCACCAATTCCCTGATTTTATGGGGTACCTTTCTTGTGCGCTGTGGGTCGGTGTAAAACAAAACTTCGCCCTTCTTGTTAAAATTGTAGGTACCAAAAAACAATCGGGAGTATTGTTTGGCTTCTTTATCGTGCAAGGCAATCGGAGGTAAAACCGTATCGACGATAGGAGGCGTTGGTGGTGCTGCCGTTTGTTCCTCGGCTATGGCCTCCTTTGGCAAGGGTTCCGGTTTTTTCGGTATATCTAAAGGTGCCTGACCGACCTCGAACTTGAAACCATCGGATTGTCCTTCCAGAAAATTCGACAGGGATATTTCGTTAGGTTCAACAATAATGCTTGGCCTGTTGTGGAAAAAGCCGAGCTTGGGCGTACCGTGAACATTTCCCGGATTGTTCTTGAAAAAACGATTGGTCAGAAAGGATTGACCTTCCAGTTCAACGGCTTCGGTTTCCGCAAAATCCATTTCGTCGGCGGACAGCGTTTTTTTGTTGGAAGTCCTACGGTACAACAATAGATCGGATACGACCTTGGTGCCCTCGTTGGTGAACAAGTCCGTGTTGAAACGGTTGGCCAGGAGCAAGTCGTTATCCAATAATATAGACTCCCTAAAATCATTGTAGGCACTTCGCTCGGCAAAGGCGGAAGAGGTAACCAAGGCCGTGATTCCCCCATGGCGTACCATCTTTGGGGCATAAAAATTAAAATAATTGCCCACATTCTTGAGCGGACCTTCCGTCAGGTAATCGTGTCGATAGGCCTTGGTGATGGGAATGTCCCCAAAAGGGATATTGGTCATGACCAGATCGAAACGGGTCTTTTCCCCTTGATCCAGAAAAAAATCCTCAAAAGTGGTGTTCAGTACGGTTACACGGTCGTCTTTTTGGTTATTGGCCTTAAGGATTTCAAACGATAGGATATCGGGTTCCAAAGCCGTGATTTGGGCTTCGGGAAACGCCTTTTTCAATTCCTGCACATAGGCCCCATTGCCCGCCGAGGGCTCCAGTATGGTCTTGGGTTCGAACCCGTTCTTTTTTAGAAGACCGATTTTATATTCGATAAGGGTCTTGGGGGTATAGTAACTGGTCAGATGGTACCGCCGCAACGAAGCCAGAATTCCCCTGAAGGTCTCCGGGAAGGCCTGTTCAAGGGTTTGCAGCAATTGTTGCCCCTGTTTTTCCTTCCCAGATGCAGGATAGAACAACAGCTCCCCCAACTTGGCAAGTCCGGAATTGTTGATATAATAGTTCTTGGGATTCGATGCCTTTATCAAGGCAACGATCTGAGCCAAATGTTCCTGTTTCATCCCGAATTATTGAAGCGATTTCAGGATGGCCGCCTTTCCCTCGGGGTCTTTTTCGTTCAAGGCCCGATAGATATCCGACAGGGCTTCATTGGCATGCTCCAGCGCAAGGGGCCCAATGTGGCCGTCCTCAAGAAACTGCCCCTGTAATTTGGCGTGCAGGATATAGGCATTGATGGCAAAATCAAAACGGTATTCCGCAGCATCCAAACGGGCGGTCAGGTTCGGATAAGCCTCCAACGCGTAAAAACAAAAATGAAGGTCGGGACCACATTCCCCATTGGCAAGCTGGCGCTCCCAGTCCTTGATCGTTTCCGGATGTTCAGTTCGGAACCTTTGGGTTTCCGAAGTAAGTAAGAGTTCTTCCTGTGTCATGGATTGTATTTTTTAAGGTTTGTTTGACAGTATAAAATCAATTGTGCTTTCAATGTTTCGATTTGGAGTTTCGTTCAATTCGATAAGGTGTTCGTACAAGGCGTTCTTGAACAGTATCACGCCGTCAAGTGAATCGAAGCGATGGAAAACGTGTCGACCCTTTTCGCAGCGGATGAAAAGCTCAAAGGCCTTTTTCTCGGTGCTTTGGCTCAATGGTTTTAATACTTCTGAGGTAAAATCCATCAATGTGGTAATACTTTCCATAAGGAAAGCATCCCGTAGTAAGGGACGGCCATTTGTGTCCAAAATCGTTATCTCAAAAAGCATGGTTCAAATGGAAATTTTAATTTGTCTTTTTTTCTTTGTCCCCAATGGTTCCAAGACATTGGTACGGTTCATATATTCCCTATAGCTATGGTAGTATTCGGGATGTTTACTTTTTAGATTGGCAATGGGCCTATATTCCTTGAGTTCTGGTTTCTTGCCGTTTTTCGACAATGCAAAGTAGGTTTTGCCCGAACCGTAATGCTTTTTTAGCAGTAGGGTATCGTTGGTCTGCCGCAAGGGAATCTTGTCCACATCTATGAGATAGTCCTTCTTCTCAATAAGGTTTTTGACGACCTCGTACTTTAACCGTTTCGGGACGTTTTTGGATTCCAAAAAATCATCCAGCAATGTCCATTGCTTTAAAACATCGATACCTCCCACACTGTCCGTAGCCTTTAGGAATAATCTGTTCCCATGAATGCCTAGGGAAACGCCGTATTTGGTCTCGGCCAAAAAGGTTATTGATTTTTGTCCAAGTAATGTGCGGAATTCGCCTACCGAGAGATATAGGCGATTTTTTTCATTGGCGACTTTTAGATAGGGCACCAGTACGACAACGTTTTTTCCTAGGGTTGCAGGAACGAAAAGTCCATCCAAACCTTGTTCGACCTGAATAGGCAATGTTTTGGATAATTTCGGTAGTTTACCGACCGGGGGCACCATAGGCCGGATGCCATTTTGCAGATGCCGATTGTACGAGTACATATTTCGTAAAGTATCGTTGAAAAGGTGGAGCAGCCTGTTTTTGGTCTGCATATCCAAATGGTCGACATCCCTTTGGAAATACCTGTGCTTCATAAACAAATGATCGGATCTGGAAGGATACAGGTGTTGAACCCTTTCCTTTAGTAGCGAAATGGTATTGTTGTGCCAGACCGGACAATTGTTCACATGGGTAAAGGATATATAAGTCCTATTTTCTATCTTATGATATCCCAATAATAGTTTCATCAACTTATTTTCGTTTTCATGGATGGAAATCCGACCAACGGGGGTTATATTCCGGTCTTTTTGGAACAGCCGGTTTTCACTTTTTAAAAGGGCCAATTGCTCTTTCAGTGCCGTATTGATAAAACCCGATTCGGCCAATTTGAGATCGCGTACATATCGCAGTTTTCTGAGATCGTTCAATTGATCGGTCGGAACGGCCTTAAATTCAAATTCTTTAAATGTACTGAAGTCGGGATCCAAAAATTGAGACACCAAATTTTTGACCCTGTGGAAGAGTTTAACGAAATTGCGAATAGTACGGTACGATTTCATGGCTATCGTTTCAATCGATTTTTAAATTGGAATACACCTCATATTTCATATTGAAGGAAGGTGCTGGATTTATTCTGTTTCCGTCCTTAATGACCTCGTAATGCAGATGTGTCCCAGTGGAAATCCCCGTACTCCCAACGGTTCCGATAAAATCGTGGGCATCGAGTGCTTCCCCGAGTTCGACCGCCACGGATTCCATATGCCCGTATAGGGTACTGAAACCATAGGCATGTGAAATGATAACGTGCAGGCCATGCCCGTTGGGATCATTTTCGATATGGGCCACCCTTCCGGCAGCGGTACAATAGATCGGGGTATCCTTTTCCGCCGCCAAATCGACCCCAAAATGTTTCCTTGTGACCCGATGGATGGGATGGTGCCGGTTTCCATAGGAACTTGAGAGAACATAGTGCTCCCGGAACAGGGGAACCGTCGAGGGCACACTGTCCAAGATTTCCGGGCGCAAGGGCAAAAACGGTTTTAACCGGTCCATTTGCTCGAAATTTTCCAAGTCGTGCAATAATTCGTTGAGCCGTTGATAGATCAGGTCTTCCCTTGATTCCTCGGTCATGGGTTTCTTTATTTGCCTTGTTAGCTTTCCAAGGTCTTTGGTATTTTGGGGATTATTGTAAAAAAATCGATTGGCGGCGATACAAAGAAAGAACACCCCGACAAAAATCCAGTAACTGCTGTTCTGTGGGGTAAAATGACCGCTATCCGTGGAATTGGTGATGCCGCCCACTTTTTGGGCGTATCCCTTTATCCAACCGATCGAAGATTTTTTAATGTTCTTCCATGTGCTCATAACGAATTTATTGCGAAGAATCTTGACAAAATTTTGATTGTTACAAATTTTATTTATATTTGTAGTAATTATTGCAAATATATGTAATTTTTACAAATATGAATAACACATGGCGAAAATTTGATGCAACGCTGGATCTACCGGCCCTAATGGATTATTTTGGGCTTGTGGCCCAACGTAAGACGAATACGTTTAAATGCTACAAAATTGGAAAGGAGCAGTATATCGTTATCAGGACCGAACTCGGATATCGCTATTACAAACCGAGCGGTCCCAAGACAAAACTGACCGCTTTTGACTTTATATTGGAACGACTTTCTCGAACGGATGCAGAGGCGAGAACGGGTCTGTGGACCAAAATCGAGGATTTCTATGAGGAACTTGAAAAAAAGCCGGAATTTTTTCTAAATAACGGCTCCAAAAATTCACTTGAAGTTGTTGACATCGGTTTCAACCATTTTGAAGCACTGACCGAGGAACTTTCCCTAAGGCCGAAAAGCACAGAGGGTGTCGGCTCCGACATTTTCCAAAATCGTATCTACGAAAATCCTGAGGGCCAGCTGTATTTCCCCTATCGGAACTTGGCCAACACCCTAACGGGATATGCCATGGAAAAGGATGGGAAGCTTTCCCTGATAGCGGAAAGCGATATTTCCAAATCGGTTTGGTTCAGTAAGGTCCCCGATACCATCAAGCATTTGGTGGTACTCCGCAACCCTATGGAAGCTATGGCCTTTCATCGAAGGTTCCAATTGGAGGATGTGGTCTACCTTACGATATCCAAAATCAATTACGAGACCTCGAAACTACTGGTGCAGATCCTGAAGCGTACCAAACTGAAAAAAATGGTGCTCAGTTTTACCGGATCATCCAAGATCGAAGGCTATATCCACGACCTGATGCTCATTTCCTTTATCAACGACTCGCGTTTTTTGTTCCGGGTGGGCAAGGACCATTTGGCCGTCCGCTTCGATCCCGAAGGGCAGAAACCGTTGGCCAAGCTGCACAATGAGGTACTAAAATACAACGGTAGCTTGGCAAAGGAATATATCAAATACAACAAGGTGCCCGACCAATCCCTTTTGAACAGGAAGAGCATCGTGCTGACCAAGGAAAAGCAGTGGGTATCGTGCCGTATTCCCTTTGAGGTCAACGCACTTCGCTATTTTCTCTGGAGCTATTACCGAAACTATATGGACAAGACCGTTGAGATTGTTAAGCCGGTACACACCAATTGGAGGCTGGAGTTCGAAGCGAACGGGGCCTATGGCGGAACAGAAAAATTAAAGGCTTTTAGGATGGCCGTATAAATAAAGGGGGCGCTCCCGCCCCCTTCAATCCTTAATTCCGGACATGAAAAATGGAAATGTCATATCCAGAATTACAAAGTTAACAATTGTTTATTAATCCTTAATTTAAAACTTGAAAAATGGAAAAACAAGCAGAGAAGGTTTTCGTAAAAGTAAACCAACGGTGGCAGCGAGCGACCGTAACCGGAGAAAAGGACGGAAAGGTGTCCGTTATGACCAATGATGGACAGTCGTTCAAGCTGACGAGAAACAAGAAATGGTTTGAACCTATCGAATCCCAGGATCAGAAATTCGCCTATCGGGATGTCAGGGAACAATTGGAGGGGCAGTACATCAGTTATAAGAAGCTCGCCCCGAATGTACGCACGAATCTGACCGAGGGACAGGAGTATTTCCACGAGTCCACCTATATCTCTGATGGCGAGCTCAAGGAAAGTGCCAAAATGATACAGATGGTCTATGACCGGAACTTGGGTTCCCGAATGGATGTCCAGTTCCGAAGAAATGAAATGGTGACCTTGGACGATGCATGGGCCTATAACCATAGTTTCAGTGCCGACGAGTTCGAGCGCATGGTGGACAAAAAGGAGTTTGTGCTGTTCCAGGGAAGCACCAACGACGGCGAAGTGTTCCAAAAACTGGCCTATTACGAGCCGAAGGTACAGGATATCCGTACCAAACCGGCACTTTCCACGAACACCTATTTTTATGGGCAAAAGTTGACGGCGAAACAGGCCGATGCGCTCAACAGGGGCCAGGAACTCGAAATGGTCATAAAGAGCAAAGTCCACGGGAACAAACCATATATGGTATCCTGGTCCCCCCGTAGGCAGACCTTTATCACCAAAAAAGTCGATTTGGAAAAGGCCAAAAAGCTTGAGGTAAACCCTGGCGAAAAAAAAAAGTCGCGCAGCCGAGGCATGAAAGTCTGACCGATTGACCAAACAAAGGGCCGTCCATTACGGACGGCCTTCTTTTCATCGATACTCTCTACAAAAGTTAACAACGCGGGGGGAGACCCACGAGGTATTATTAATGAAATCAATTTAAAATATAGAGTAAAGTTTGGGACATATCCACATGGAATGCTCCCAAAAAAACCATGCCTATATGAAAAATTATGCCGAAAATCCGGAGCACTACAAACGGTTGATCGCCCAGATCGATCGTGAGGTCGATTTTCCCGGATACCTGATTGCACAGGGCTACCAATTGCTCAAGAAAAGTTCGGGTTCACAGGAATTTGGCAAGGAGGCGGAACGCCTCGTCCTACAGACAAAAAGAAATCCCGTAACCTATTTCAATCGCAACGACTCTTCGGACAAGGGGCGATTTTTCAAATACCTCCACAAACGCTCCGCCAATTTTTACGAAGCCGTAAAACAGGGACTGGGCATCATCCAAAGGGATTATCCCGAACCAACCACCGTTAAGGTGAGCCAAAAGAACAACAAGCGCATCAGCTTGGAAGATCGTTATCGTATCGGTCCCTTAACCAGACCGAACTATTTAATGGAAGGTCGCGGACTCTCCATAAACACCCTCCAATCCGAAGCCTTCAAGGGCAGGATCTTCAATGCCTTCCACGTCAGTGACAACAAGGGCCGCATCGCCAATATCGCCCTTCCCAAATATGGATTGGACGGTAACATCAAGAACTATACGCTTTATAATAGGCCCTATCGGGACAGAAAGGACGGAAAGGTGAAAAAGTTCCGGTTGTTCCTCAACGAGCGTTATGAATACCTTTTCGTTTCCAATCCAAATATCAATGCGGAAAAAATAGTTTGTGTCGAGAGCGGTTTCGATGCCATGGCCTACCATGAACTACACGGTTGCCCAAAAATATTCTACATCTCCATGTCGGGCCATATCGACGAGCGGAAACTCGAACAGTTCCTCCAATGGAACCGTACGGTAGACCCTTCCCATACGCTCCCTCTTCTTTTGGCCTTTGACCATGATATCGAGGGGATGCGCTACGACCTTATTCTTTTGAGCCATTGGATCAATCGAAAGTCCAACCGGGTATTCATCGAAACGGATTGGAAACGCCCCGTGATGCGTTTGAAACTAAACTATCTTTCCAAATCCATTGCTATCATGGAACGGGATACCGATTACATTAATGAACGGATTTCCAGAGGTTCCCACGGAATGCCCGAAGGTCTTCTAAAAGCCATCTGCTATCGCGACAAGGTGCTTTGGGAACTGGATTTGGAAAGGATAGTCTCCCTCCCCCAACATTCCAGAACCTATTGGCGGCTGGCAGTGGAGGCACTTTCAAAATGCTTCGCATCGGGCATCCTGAAAATGGACAAATGCCCCACCATGAAGGATTGGAACGAGGAACTGATCTCGGTAAAAAAAAAGTCCAGTTGTCAGCTAGTGAATCTACTTTAAAGACTGTCATGGACAGACCGAGGAAAACCCAAAAAAGAAAAGGGCATGCAAGATAAGAACAAGGGCTATATGGGCATGTACCTATCCGCCTTCCACTTCGCCATTATCCTGTTCCGGGAGCAATATGCCCTGTACATATTCCATTACGGGCATCAGGGATTCTTGGATAGCATCCATTCCTTTCTGGTACGGTCCGGGCTACCGTCCCAAGGCATGGTCGCCCGTCTGCTCTTGTTGGGACTTCTGATGGGCGGTATCATGATGTACCGTCCGGTCAAAAAAGAGGGGATCGACCGTAGAACAAGTGTTGCAGGCTTTCTTGCGTCCTTGGCCTTGCTGTTCGTTTCTTGGTGGTGCCACGGTGTTTCCGAGCTGGGGATGTGGGCCTCCATGATATTTCTTTCATTGGCCTACTTGGGATTGATGACCTTCGGGATGCGATTGTTCCAGTTTTTGGACTTCATGAACTTGGCAAAAAATGACCCCTTTAACGATACGAAGGAAACCTTCGAGCAGACGGGGACACGAATAGACACGCCCTATTCCGCCAACATCCCGTACACCTATTCCCACAATGGGAAACAAAGGAAGGGATGGATCAATTTTGTCAATCTTTTCAGGGCATTGTTGGTCATCGGCACTCCGGGGAGCGGCAAATCCTTTTCCGTTATCGAGGAAATCATGGCCCAGTTCATCGACAAGAAATACGCCATGGTCATCTACGATTTTAAGTTCGATACGCTGACCCGCAAGGCGTACGGTTATCTACAGGAGGCCATAAAAAAGCACGGCAACGATTCCGAAATACCCTTCCCTAAGCTCTACCGTATCTGTTTTGATGACCTTCGGATGACCCATCGGAACAACCCCATGGATCCCTATGGCCTGGTCAACCAGTCGGATGCCATCGATACGGCCACGACCCTTATGAAAAACCTCAATCCCGAATGGATTAAACGACAGGACTATTTTTCACGCAGTGCCATCAGTTATACAGGGGGCTGTATCTGGTACCTCAAGAAAAAATCGGAAGAAACCGGCAAATATCTTTGTACACCGGGGCATTTAGCCATTCTGACCACCGTAAAGATCGATATATTGATGGAAATCATGACCAAGGACGTAGAGGTACGCCAAATATTGGTTCCCTTTCGGGACGCATTGGAAAAGGAGGCCATGGAACAACTTTCGGGCCAGACCAGTACGGTCCAAATAAGCCTTTCCAGCATTGCGACCAAGGAAATCTTCTATGTGATGTCCGGCAATGACTTCAGTCTGGAAGTAAATGACGCCCGATATCCCAAAATCGTATCGCTACAGAACAATCCCGAACGGAAAGAGGTTTATTCCGCACCTTTGGGCCTGTACATGAACACTATTCTCAAGCGGGTAAACAAACCGGGCAAACGGCATATGGCGTTACTTATCGACGAGGTACCCACCTTGTTCATCATGTTATTGCGGACCATTATCGATACCGGGAGGGAAAACAAGATCGCCACCATTTTGGGGCTTCAGAGCGTCGGACAGCTTATCCTGGATTACGGCCGGGAACTGGCCGATGTCATCTATGACAACTGTGCGAACCTTATCTGTGGTGCGGCCAAAGGCGAGACGGCCAAACGGTTGAGCGAGCTTTTCGGAAAGATTCATCAAGAAAAGGTCTCAAAGAACACGAGCAGTTCCGATGTAAGCACCAATCTGAGCACACAGATGATGGAGCTATTGCCCAAGAGCAAAATCGCATCCATGTCTACCGGACATTTCGCAGGGCTGGTGGCCGATACTTTCGAGCATCAGATCAAGGAAAAGAAATGTTATGGCCAGTTGCTCCCCGACATCGAAGGCAAGCGAAGGGCCATGAAACACAAGTTGCCCGTTGTCAAGGATTTCAAACCGGAGAATTTCGGGGAACTGTTCCAAGCGCAGATGAAGCTCATAGAGGAACTGGATTTACAGAAGAACGTCTCGGGCTTGTTTACCAAGGAAATCGGGTACATCGAATTTTATGGTACGCGTCTGGAAGAAACGGCCAAAAATGCATTTACCAATGGTACCAAACGCCGAATTTTTAAGGATGTGGTCAAGGAGCTTCGCCTGTTCGATTTCAGGGAGGATATTCTGGAACTACTGAATACTGGTCCAACAGGTGCCGATTGGCAAAGGTTATTGGCCTATATTGTGGAGGAATTTTTGGTACGTACGGAAATGGACCGTGTGGCCCAGGCCGAATTCGACAAGATCATCGGTGAAGTGGACTGCTTGGTAAAAGAGGAATATAAGGCCGTTACGGGAAAAGAGCTTGAGAGCGCCATATTTGACGAAAAGAAAATAAATGGTGAAATTGCAAAATCAATCGACAACTCCGAGGCGGCCGTAGAAAAATTCATGGACGATTTCGGGAAGAAACTTGATGAGTCCCTGTCCCAAAGTTTGGCAGCTTTGCAGGAAGAGACGGAGTATAATTTTGAAGAGGAATTTTCCTCGTATCCCATAGAAAATTTTGAATAATGGACATTGAATCGATCATCAATCTGGACTCCAAGGATTTGGGGTATATCGGGGAACGCTTAAAGGAAATACGTCTTGAACTGGTGGAATTGGACGATGTCGAAGACAAACGGTTCAGTCAGTTTTCGATGACCAATCTGAGCGATTACCTGAACATGGACCGTACAACTTTGGCCAATGTGGAGCGCGGTTCCTCAATGGTCAATTCCATCAAGATCATCCTCTATTTCTACAGTTTGGGCTATAATCCCATTTGGATTCTGTTACCCGATAACGAGTTCGTGCAAAAACGTAACCTTGGGGAAAATATGGTCTACCAAGAAGGGCTTCGCGAGAAATACCTTGAGCTGGAGGAACGGGTTTCAGAGGCCATGAAGGAATTCAAATCGTCCTTGTAAATTTTGCATTCGGCGTAATTTCTTGCCGTTAAAAGGGTTCTTGGTCCAATATCCCCATTATTGTTTGCGAAGACCTACCTATGCTTTGTTCATGGCTATATACCAATGTCCATGGCATTATACAATCATTGCTATATAGCAACCTATAATGCACTGTATATTCAATGCTATATAGGGATATAGCATCAAATGTTCATATGGTCATATGACCATATGATACTATGGTTTTAAAAAGTATATTTATGGAAACAAAAATAATTTCATGTACGGGGGAAAAGGGCGGTTGTGGCAAGACGACCCTGAATATCATCTTGGCCACCAACCTTTTCCACCTGTACGGGAAGAAAGTAGTATTGATCGATATGGACAATCCCCAGTACTCGGTTTACAAAAAGCGGAACCGAGATCTTGGACAGGCAGGTTCGACCGAAATGCCGATATTTCCCGTGGAGCGGGCAACGGTCCAGACCCTGGAACCGTTGATCAAAAAATATTATGGTACCGTGGATTTTATCATCGTCGATTTCCCCGGAAACCTTAACGAGGAAATGGTAAGGGGGCTGCTGTATGTCGAACATATCTTCATTCCCTTTTTCCTTGACGAACTGGAAATCGACAGTACGGCGGTGTTCTACAAAACACTGCAACGGAACTATCTATGGAACGAAAATCGGGTACTGCGGTCCGTCAACCTGTTCTTCAACCGCTACGAACTGGTCAAGGTCAATAAGTTCGATGCGGTGAGGAGAACCTTGGCAAAGGCGGGAATGCCCATGATGGAACAGGTCGTCATGGAACGGACCGTGTACAGGGAGCGATACCGGAATACCCTGATTCCCATTCCCCCGACAAAAGAGAACGGGGAACTGGGGCTAAAACGATTTATGGAAGAGGTCATGAGAATTTCAAAAAATTAAAAATGGGCAAAAAAGTAAACGTTAAGGACTTGCTGGAATCGGCCATCCTAGAGAATACGGATACCAAGGAAGAGGTCGAGGGACTTAGGGAACAACGGCACGGCACGGTCGGAAAAGTTGGAAAAAGTCCAATCCGGAAAAACAAAAGAAACGATGACTACGTTAGAGATGGTAACACGCGTGGGGCCACGGGACGTACATTTCCCTTGGCAAAGTTAAGCCGTAGGGAACAAAAGAAGGTAACGGATTTCGAGACGTTGCTGAAGCAAAACAATTATATCGACAAAAAGGAGCAATTTATCTTTAGATTGAGCAAGACCTGTTTCGAGGACTATGAGCGACTGGCCAGCGCATGCAGCTACAAGTTGGAAAAAAAGGTCTCGCGCAACGATATCATGCGAAAGGCCTTGGAGCTTTACCACCAAGAAAACATTCGGGAACTTCAACGAATTATCGACAAGATTTGAATTGGCAGTGGGAACATATCGTCTATGCCGTCATCGGTATCCTGTGCCTGCTGTGGTACTTATGGATCTTTGTCATACTTAAAAAATCAAAAAACGAAAAAAATGTTCAGGAAAATGATTCATATATGCAAAAATCACATATATTTGTAAAAAACACATCTTCAAAGGATAAAGATATGGGCCAGTTACTCAACCGTGTCGATGAGAATGAAACCAGCTCCGAGCTGTTGGATATTTTCAATGCGTCCGATAAAGATGTTCAGAATGAATCCTTAATTCCAGAACATGAAAAATTCAAGATTATCAAAAACTCCGAGTCCCCTCCGGAACCGGAGGTGGACGACTCCGATTAACGTCTTCCTGACACTATTCCTTATTGTTGCTTTCCATTCGGCCGGCTTTGCCCAGATCGATGAACTGGTCGATCAGGTCAACGAGGCGGAACAGGGTACGGCACAGATAGGGAACAGTATTTTCCGTATCATCAAGATTGCCGCGGGCGTACTTCTGGCCATTGCGGCACTGGCCTTTCTCATCATTAGGGAACAGAACCAGGACATGGCCCGTAAAGTGGGCAACGCCATTGTGGGGCTGGTCATTTTCTACGGCCTTATCGAAATCGGGGAAAACTTGGCCAACTGATCATGGAAAACAAGCTGGTCAAAATTCCAAAGGCCCTGCAAAAGGACGTTTCCTTCTTTGGGCTTCGCGCCAAATATGTGGACCAAGCCTTTAAGGGCTCGTTCCTGTCCCTGATGGTGGGACTGTTCCTCAGTACGGTCATCCCGACCTTTCTTAGCCTTTTGCTCTCCTTCTGTACAGCGGCACTCTATATCGCACTCATGCTTTTCTATTCAAAGGCTTATGGGGAAAACGGTTTTATCAAGTCCCGAGCGGACAGAAAGGGGCCGGATACCATTAAGGGCCATGTCAACAAAAAAAAGCTGGTGCTATGGAAAAAAGATTGAATCTTCTGGATGCCTTTCCCATTTATGGCTATGAGGCACCGATCTTGGTATCCAAGGAACGGGGTTGCCTGAGCATTCCGCTGCAATTGGAACTTCCCGAAACCTACACTTTGGACAGCAAGGATTATCTGAACCTGAACCGGATGGTCTCGGGTATCTTGGAAATCCTGGGCGAGAACTGTCTTTTGCACAAACAGGACCTGTTCTTCGGGGAAACCTATTCCATGGACCGGCAGCGGTTGGAACGGGATTTTTTCGAGACCGAGGACGAATGCTATTTCAAGGACAGGCCTTTTTTGGAGCACCGGTGCTATCTGGCCATCCACAAAGTACCCAAAAACTATATCGGCCGAACGCCTATCGGGGCCAATTCCTTCTTAAAAAAGGAGCGCCGGTTCTACGGCCAAAAATATGTTCCCGAAGAATACCTCGACGGGGACACAATGGCGGATTTCGAGGCTAGGGTCGGTGCCGTCAACGACCTTATCAACGATTCGGGCCTGATGAGCTCAAAAATCCTTGATTCCGAGGGGCTTTTCGGACGATCGGGCTATTACGACTGTTATCTGGAAGCGGGCTACGGGGAAGGTACGGGCAGGGATATCGATTTTTCCGACTACGGGCTGCGGATCGGCGAAAAACAGGGACAGTACTTCACTTTGGAAAACCTGGACCAGTTCTCCAAGGAGGATATGGCCTTTCACGAATATTTTGGAAAATACAGTACAGGGAACAACCTCTTTCCTATAGGAAACCTGTTTTCCTTGGGGTTCAGGATTCCGCAGGAACATATTGTCAACCAATATATCTATATACCCGAAAAGGAGAAGGCCATGGCCAAACTTCGGTCGAAGGCGAAACGACTTGACAAATATGCCCGGAACCGCAAGGGGGACAAGAACAGCACCTACCGGGACCAAATCTATGAGTTCCAGCAGCATATCCTTAACGAGCATAAGGAACTGGTCTATTATCACTTGAACGTATTGGGCATTTCCAATTCCAAAAAGTCCTTTAGGTCGATGTGCAATTCCGTCCGGTCGGCCTTTCGGAAGCTGGGTATTCATGCCAAGGAAAATACCGTGGATCGGAAAAACCTCTTTTTTGGGGGTATCCTTGGCAACGGCATCGGACTCAGCATGGAACTCTTCAGCCCCTTTTCCTCGGAGATGGCGGCCAGCCTTTGGTATTTTGAAGGGGGATATCGAAACAGGATGTACGGCCCCCACGGCCTGCGCATGGTCGATAGGGCCACGGGAAAACCTTTATTGGTAAGTCTCTACCGCGATCCCGAGGCAAAGGACTGGATCTTTAACCGGGGCATGCTCATCGCCTCCGGTTCCGGTGGCGGAAAGACCTTTTTTGCCAATGCCTACCTGTTCTCCGAATATCGCGAGGGAGCGGAAATCCTCATTCTTGAGAACGGGAATTCCTATGACAAGTTGCTGGACCATCTGGACGGGGTCGTCATAGAGAACGACGACAAAAATCCCTTTACGTTCAACCCCTTTATGCTGGATCCGGGGGATATGGTAGAAAAAGACGGCCAAAAGATGCTTACCGAGCACAAGCTGACGCAGCTTATCGCATTGGTCTATCTTCTATTGGGGCGAAAGGATACTACAACGGACGACGGTCATGACAGTGCCGTAATCCAGACCATTATCGAATTGTTGGTACAGGGATATTATAGGGACCAGTTCCTTAAGGATAATCCCGATAACTCCTTCAATACTTTTTATGGGTATTCGGAAAGGCATTTGGAGCGGCTTATGGATTCCAAGGGCATCCGAAAGGAAGTCTTCGACCCCAATCTGTTTTTACTGCTCTTGGGCAAATATGCCCAAGATGGCCCCAGGGCATACCTGTTGAACAGCAGGGACAAAAGGATAGCCCAATTGGGTCGTGAAAGGTTGGTATACTTCAAACTGGAAAACCTGATCGAAAACGAACAGCTCTTTCCGATCCTGGCGTTCCTGATGATCGATGTTTTCGATAAAAAACTGAAGGATCCCAAAAAACTTTCCCTAAACAAAATACTGGTCGTTGACGAGGCATGGAACCTGTTCGACAATCCGATAATGGCCCACTACTTTGACGCCAAGTCCAGAATGGCCCGGAAATATGGGGGGCAGCCCATTTTTATCTCGCAAAAGGTAAGCGATTTCGTCAAATCCAAATACATCGGCAATACCATTGTGGTCAACAGCCATATCAAGGTGTTGCTGGACCTCGGCGAATTCGGAAATTCCTTTGGGGAGATCCAACGGTTATTGGGCCTGAACGAGAAACAGAAGCAACTGATCCTATCCATCAACAAAGATTTGCCCATGGGCCGAAAGCTAAGGGAAATGGCCATTTGTTGGAAGGACCGCGTCAAGGTGTTCGGATTGGAAACCTCATTGCCGACCAAATGCCTATTCGAGACCAACCCCAACGAAAAAGCAAAGATCAACCGTCTCCACGAAAAACACGGTCGTGTTTGGCAAAGAACGGCCAACGCCTACAAACAGCTGCAAAACGAACTGGCGGAATCCGGTTCTGGGAATTTGAACGACAGCGATTATAACCCTAAAAATAAAAAACGATGAAGTATTTAAAACCAAAAATTGTACACCTGAAAATTTTGATCGGGCTACTCCCTTATTTCGGGGCCGCCCAGATTCCCGTGACCGATGTGGCGGCGAATGCCCAACTGGTCATCCTTAATCAAAATGTGGCCACGCTGAATTCGCAACTGGTCACCTTGAACTCGACCATGGGTAAGCTTTTGGCACAGATGGAACGGAACGTTACCGCCAATTCCAGTGCCTCCAAGATCCTGAGCCAGGACCTTACCGCAAAAAGGACCCCCGCCAGCTATGTCATGGGAAGTCCCGAAATGACCGAACTCTATGACCTGAAGGACAAGATCGTGGAAGCCTATAAGGGCACGCAGAAAAACCTGCGTTCCTTCGCCAATCTGGAAAAGGTGGAAAAGGAAAGGGCGACCGAAGCGTTGGCCGATGCCCTCGTGCAGGTTACCTCTTTGGTCTCCCAAGGATCGCATATCGCCTCCACGGGCGAGATCATCGAATCGGCCGACCGGCTTTCGGCACTACGGTCGATCTTGGACAAAATGGACAGCGTGCTGGAAACCATCATAAAAGTCAACACCTCCCTTTTACAGAAAAACGAACACCGCAAAGCGGTCTATTCCTTGATCAAGACCAATTGATGTACGTAATGCAATCGGATACAGGTTTTAGGGTAACGGTCAACACGATATTCGACCAATATATCGATGATGCCTTCGCGAATTTAGGCCCTACCTTGGGCATTGGCTTCCAAATGGCAAAGATCGGGTTGGGCATTTTCGCCATCATGCATTTTGTGGGCAATGATCGCGCCGATGTGTTCAAGGCCCTAAAGTGGTTTCCCTTGATGTTCATCCTTTTCAACTACTCCGAGTTTGCACACGCCATCTTTGAATTTTATAACAACCTCGGCTCCTCATTTGTCAGTACCCAAAAGAACTGGGATACCATCGGGCAAAAGGTGGCCTTGGCCCAAATCGATGTGGCAGCCAACAATGTGGTAGAATGGAACATGTTCAGCATGGATATCGATGCGCTACAATCCTTTGCCCTTACGGGTCTGGCAGGTTCCATAACGGCCTTCGCACATATTATCTCTACGCTGATTTTCGTGGGCATCAAGGCATTGGCCACCATTTACCTGTTCATCCTTATCATTTTCGGGCCGATCAATATCGGGCTTTCGTTCATTCCCGCCATTTCGGGCCTTTGGAAAGCATGGTTGCAAAAGTTCATGAGCCTCTGTCTTTGGCTTCCCATGTTATATGTAGTGGATATGTTTATGGTCAATCTTGTCGATGCGCTCGTGGACCATTTGTTGCGTAACAGTGCCTACGACCTCGGATTGATTTTGAGTTCCTCCCTCCTGGTCTTGATGACCTCCTTCTTCTATATCAAGGCCCCTACACTGGCCAACTTTGTAGTGCAGGGACTTAACATATCGGGTGGGGGCATCGTCTCCAAGCCCAAGCACTATGGCAAAAAAGCAATACAAACGGTCATCGATGCAAAGAGCGGCGGGGCCACAAAAGCGGTTAGGACACTTACGCAATAATTAGGATTATGAAAGGAAAATACGAGATATTCAATGATATCGCCCAAAGTAGAAGGCACAACAACAGGCTCGTCTATAGCTGCCTGATCTTGATGATAGCGGTCTTCGCGATCGCCATCTATTTCGTGGTATCGGCCCATGAGCGTGCCAACAATAACGCCTATGTGCTGCACGGGGGGCAACGCCTCCCCATGGTACCGATCAGGGATGCCAAGGAAAACCTCGAAATTCTTTGCGAAGGTCACGTCCAAAACTTTCATGAACTGTTTTTCTCGTTGGAACCCGATCTGAACCTGATCAAAAGAAACATAGAGGAAAAAGCCTTGTTCATGGTCGATTGGTCAGGCAACCGTTTATATGCCCGTTTGGTCGAAAAAAAATACTTCCATGATGTGGTAATGCGTGACTATCACTACTTTGTGGAACTTGATTCGATTCAAATCGACTATGCAACCTATCCGTTTCCGTTTACTTTTTACGGCAAACAGGCCATAGAAAAAGGCAAATCCACAACGTATAGGAACTTGGTCACTAAGGGGCACCTGAAAAAAGCGGGCATTACCCCAAACAACCTGAACGGAATCAAGATTATCGACTTTGAGGTCGTGGACAATTCCGATCTCGAGCGTAGGTAACATGAAATTCAGTGGCAACATAAAACGTTTGAAGCGATGGGTCGTAAGGCACAGAAATTTTGCTATGGCCCTACCTTTTATTCTGGTACTGACCAGTTTTTTTGTCATTGAGAACGTCAAGGATTTTCAAATGGGGTTCGGCGACACTACCGATCCTACGAATGGCTTCAATCCAGAACTTCCCGGCAAGGTTCCGACCTTGGAATCCGAAGCTATCGCCGAGCCTTGGAAATTAAAGGACTCAACTGAAAAGAAAAAGGTAGGGAAATCTTCGTCCTTACCGGACATGACCCAAATGAATGATTCGCAAAACGATTCTCTCCAGAAGATCTTGAAGCGATTGGAAGGACTCTCCCTGGATGCTAAACCACAGGAAACGGTGCAGGCCGAAATCCCCGATGGAAAGAAAACCGTGGAGAGGGAAAAGAAGAGCGCAATGACCGCTGAAGAGCAGAAGCAAAAATTCGTCGAGAACCGCTTGGCCTACCGTGAGATGCTGCTGGAGGGAAAAAAGAAAATAGTCGGGGAATCCTTGAGAGGGAACCGCAGGCCCCAACAGGAACGGATGCCCGTTACCAAAAAGCCAATCTTCTTTAGGGCCACCGTATATGGCGACCAATTCATCTTGCCCAATGAGAACGTAAGGCTCCTACTCATGGAAGATATGGTCCTTAGCGAAAAACGATTTTCCAAAAATACCTTCATCTACGCTATGGCTTCCATACAGGGAAACAGGGTGTATTTGGATATAGACAATATCGAGCACCATCCGGTCGATATCTCCGTCAGGGACTTCAACGATGGCAGGGAAGGAATCTACAACAAAAGGGCCGGGGAACTCTGGAGGGAGTACAAGGCCGAAATGGGAGGCGATGCACTACGAGGGGCCACCGACGAAATTACCAGCGGCGCACCGGATGTTTTAAAAGGCATCGCCCAAGGGTTGGGGACTTTCCTTCGAAAAAAAAGGTTACGGGAAAAAGAAAAAATCCTATTGATGGATGATTATGAACTCTTATTGGCAACACAATGAAAATAAAAGCTGTACTTACAATAATTGGGCTATTGGGGTCTCTATCGGTTATGGCGAAAATGGACACCATTCCGGTTTCAAGGAACTATAAGACCATTCTGGTACTGCCCGCCCCTTATGATTTT
This sequence comes from Allomuricauda sp., assembly GCA_040285615.1. GTDB lineage: Bacteria > Bacteroidota > Bacteroidia > Flavobacteriales > Flavobacteriaceae > Flagellimonas. The sequence continues at coordinate 1,068,108 of JAVJRL010000012.1, read as the reverse complement.
TCCATCAATGGGAAGGAGCTGAATTTTTTGGAGTCCTTCCCGACGAAAAATGCTTCCGCAACCTCAGAGCGTATCGTTTTGCTTATCTATAACGATGTGGCGCCCGACACCTCCGATTTTACGAACTATACCATTTATACCCGTGACGGTCGTGCCTATGATTTTATCCTGCAACTTGTGGACATCCCCGCCAAGAAGCGATGGACCATAACCACCGATATGGTCGATAACCTCGAAGAGCTATCCCATAAAAAAAGTGCTACTGAATTGGATGAATCCGACTTTGCCTCACATCCTGACATAAAGGACACTTTAGCAACTACCAAAACAGTTGGGGAAAAATTGGAGATTAAGCTCGAAAAGGAAATCGATGGGGAACCCTTGCCGCTTACCAAGGAATTGTATGTCTTGGATAGAATGGAATATATACGGCGGAGATGTTATTACAACCAGTTCAACAAGGGCAAGATCATCCGATATTTTTCCAAATACGATGATGTATTTCTCTGGCTGGAGAACGTGTACTATGAGAATAACGAAATATACCTACAGTTTCGCTTGGAGAACAAGGAACATATAGACTATGATGTCAATTTTATAAAGTTCAGCATCGCCACCAACTACAAGAATAGTTCGAGCAATGTCAAGACGGAACACAAGCCCTTGTTCAGGTATAAAGTTCCCAAAAAGGTCGAGGGGAATTCCGAGAACTATTTTATGGTGGTCTTCGATAAGTTTACCCTTGACCGGAGAAAGTCCCTCGTAGTGGACCTAGATGAAGAAAAGGGCAATCGAAACCTATCCTTGGATATAGATCAACTTGTCATCAATAACCCATCAGGATTTAAATTATGAAAGGCCATAATGCGCATTTATAAGATAATGACCAACTCCAACCGATAGAATAAAACGATTATCATCACTGGTTGGCTAAATTTTAAATAGATGAAAGCAAAGTTATTTTTCATTACGGTGTTGTTTTGTCTTGCGGGTTCAGCCGTTTCAGGCCAAATGCGGGGGAACCTTGCCTCTTCGGTCGGAGTGAGCGGTGGCTATGTCGAGGATGGATACGGCATTATGGGAACGTTCAATTTTCATCCCAATCGGTTCCAATATTTTCAGATAAGTGTTTTGGCCGCAATTGCCGAGGACAAGGGTGCCCAATATATTCCCTATAATATTTTCACTATTCAGCCGGGGCTGTACTATCGTGTATTCATGGCGCCTCGAAGAAAAAATTTTAGCCTTTTCCTCGGTGGCGGTGGGCTGTTCGGATACGAGGTCATCAATAACGGAAGCAATGAACTGCCCACCGGTGCCCTTATCAATGGTAAAAGCCAGTTTATTTATGGCCTGTATCTCGGTGCGGAAATGGAAATAGGCCTGAGCAATGATTTTTCGCTATTGGTCAAGGCCAACGAATACTACCATGTCAATTCGGACGTGGGAAATTTTTATCCGTATGTCGGCGTCGGCCTACGGTATTTTTTGTTTTAAAAAGCGACGTTATGAAATTCAATACCCCACAACGCATAGTCGCCATAGGTTCGCTATGCATAATATTTATAATTGCCTGTAGCAAGGACTTTGAAGGAATAGTGCAGGATTCCTTCGATTTCACCTTTGATGGTAACAACGAGGAAAACGGTTTTGTATTTGAAGCTGCAAGAACGGATTTCAGCTTGGAACCAGAGCGGATGGTCTCCACCGTTTCCTATTTCATGAAATATAATATCCTTGACGGAAAAGGCTATTATTTAGGTACGGAAAACGATACCATCCGCGAAAATGACACCATTTTGGTCAAGGACTTTGACCTATCCTACCGGTATATGCCCATCGATACGGGTATGCATAAAGTCAAGGTATTGGCCTGGGATTCAAACCAATTGCAAAAGGAGTTGGAGTTGGCCTACAATGTCAAGTACGCCAGTTTCAGCTTTCTCTTGGGAAAGGGTACCGGGGATTTCATTATCAATAGTCGGAATCCCGTAAATGTAACCTTGCTACGGGACAAGAACACGGTAGCTCCGGATGGGGAATCGACCGAGGAATTTGGGATTACCTACCAACTGGAAGATGGTTCTGGCAAGCTCCATTTGGACGATGTTACCTACGATGCGGGAACCCCGTTCAAGTTGCCCAAGGGCATTACCGAATTTGGCTACCTTCCAGAAACCTTGGGCGAGCATAAATTGACCATGGTTGCCAGGGCTCCCGATGGGGCGTCCCTGACGAACGAGCTGCTGCTGACAGTCGGAAATGTCAATTTCACGTTCAGGGCGACGGCGGCATCCTCACAAGTGGAGCTGGACACCAATCTAGCAATCAATATCGATTTGCAGACACAGGACGGGGAAAGCGAAGTTACCTATGATATTAGCCATTCCTTTTCTTCCGATAGCCAAGGCGCGGGAATCGTACGGGACCAAAATGGCGGGGTCATGGACCCCGGGACTTTTCGCGGCATCGATCCCGGCAATTATAACTATACTTTTGAGGACGATGAATTGGGGCAGCGCAAAATCTATTTTGATATACGAGACAGCAATGGCCAGAGGAAAAGGGACAGTGTCGAGATCGAGATTGCCAACATTCCCTTCACGTTTAGCGGAAATTCGGAAAGCAACCAGGTATTCGTAAACCAACGGACACAGCTTAATTTCAACATCAAATCGAACGGCAACACATCCAATATCGATTACTTCCTGACCTATGACCTAGAAGAAGGAAACGGAAGGGTTACTGGGGTCAATGGAAATACCATTCAGAACAATACCGATTATCCGGTCGACTTGGGTAATTTCCCATTGTTTTATACGCCCGAAACCTTGGGCCCGCATCGCATCAATTTTCTCGTTACGGACAATTACGGGCAAGCGGTCGGACCCGTCGAAATCGATCTGGATGCCAATCCACTTGAACTGGAATTCAATGCCTCGGCCAATAGCAACGAGGTATTGGTAGGCCAGCGTGGTACAATTTCATTAAGCCTTATCGAACAAGGGGATTACGATGGGGTTTCCTATGAGTTGAACTACTTCATTTCAGGTGGTGACGCACAATTATACAATGGAAATTCGCCAATAATCCCTAGCCAATATTTTTCGGTAAGTCCGGGAAGCTTTGCGTATGATTTCGTCGGGGAACAGGCAGGAACCTACGAAATAACCTTTTTGCTTCGTGACAGCAACGGTCAGATCCTTGAAGATAAGGTTACCGTCGTTGTCGGGAATAACGACTTTACGGTCAATATGACCCCATCCAAGGCTACGGAATTTTCCAATATTCCGGTAGGTATGATCGTGGATATCGACGAACTGCCCGAGGGAGCGAACGACAGCTACATAGCGTTCTTCTCCTCCAGCCAAAACGGGGCGATGTCCGTAAATGGTATAACCTACGGTCCGGGGGAACAATTTCCCTTGGGCGCCGGGGTCAACAATATTTCCTATACCGGATCGGAACCCGGACAGCACAATATTGTCCTCAGTGTCGAATCAGGATCGGACGTTACCCGCACGGCCAACTCTACCATCACTTTTGACCAGGTCGATTTTACCTTTACCGGGGGCACCCAAAAATCGGATATAACCGTGGGGGAAACCACCGGTCTCAATTTCAATATTTCGGAAAGTGTCGGGTCTTCGGATTACACCATGCGTTTCAGTATGAACGGGAATGCGCTTATCAGGGACAACAATGGTATAGAGGTAAGCCCAGGAAACAGTTACGATGTCAATACGGGCAACTTTAACTGGACGCTCGAAGGAACCAGTGAAAGTACGGTTCGAATGGCTTTCACGGTCCGAAACGATACGGGATTGGAGAAAACTGTGGATATTACGGTAAACGTGGCGGCCAAGGATTACACCTTTACCGCATCGGGCACATTGCAGCAAGCCTATACAGGGGAACAGGTGGATATGAACTTCAATATTTCCGAAATCGGAATCGGTGGGGATACCTACGGGATGTATTTTTCGGCAAGCGGCAACAATGGTTCTTTTGAATATGAGGGCACTAGCTATTCCGCTGGAGAAAGTTTTAATGTACCTGTGGGGGCATTTTCGGGAAAGTATGTCGGAACGACCGAAGGCAGTCATGTCATAACGTTTACGGTACGCTCTTCATCGGATGTGGAGAAAACGGCCAGCGTCAACATCAACTATGAAAGGTACGAGGAACCATTCGAGTTGACCGTTAGTCAGGCTCCAGGGGAACGTTTGGAAGAAGAACCTTTTAACATCACGGTCATTACTAATGCCATAGGCACTCATGACCCGGCCGTGACCTATCAAATGACATTTTCTTTCAATGGAAACCGTGTCGGTTATTTCTTTTATGGTGGGAATAGATATGATGAGGGGGAGACAATTCCGTTGAACTACGGGAGTACCAACCTTACTTTCTATCCAGAGACCTCAAATACGTTTACCATTGATTTTGAGGTGGAGAACTCAACGGGGCATTCCAAAAGCGGAAGCACATTTGTTGACACTTTAGGAAGGCCCGTGGCATTGGTCAAGGGGGAAAAGCACAATGTCAGTTGTGGGGGATTGAACGGTTGTGATTATCAAGTCAGGATCTATACCTGTTTTGATATCGAGTGTTCGGAGGCCTATGGCGGTGCTACGTTGGATCAAGTGGAAATCAGGATATTCAACCGGAGTACCAATCGGTGGGATACCCGCTTATTCAATTACAATGAAGCCTCGGGCGATGGGGTGGATAGGTATTTCATGTTGGAAGAGGAAGCCCGTGAAAGCCGTTTAAAATATCTTGACCAGGACTTTGAGGTCAGGGTCAGGGATACCAATGGCCAATGGAGTGACAAAGTAAGGGGAAGAGTGGTCAGAGTTTGATGTCAAAGGCACTTTTAACGCGCTAAGCTAAGCATAACTAAAACTAGCTTCTCTTGAAAGTGTAGGTAATCACTACATCCTGATCATCCAGAAAATCCTCTTGGTCAACGACCAATCGGTTTTTGGTAAACTCCACGATAATCCAATCGTTGCGGTTATCAAATCGTATGATCCAGTTGTCTATTAGTTCGTACCTATCGTCCTCGACATTTTGAAATGCGGGCACTTCCCCACAGGACAGTCCGTTTTCATTAATGGAAAAAGCACCTTTTTCTTCAGCTCCCCTAGAGCTGAAGAAAGTGAGATTATCCTTTAAACATTGACGTATTTCGTTGGTATTGAACAGGTCTACATTGACCGTACCGTCGCCATTGATGTCCACGGCTGTATTGGAATCAATAGATTCATACTCCCACTGGCCCAACAAAGCTTGGCTCCTATCCGATTCCGCAACGCTGTCGTCGTCGCTATTGCACGAAAAAAATAGCAGCATCGGGAATGCAAAAAAGATGAAAATATTTGGTTTCATTGGAACTAGCCTTGAATTACTACAAATATATCACTAAGGATTACATATTTTAAACAAGAATTTTCGAAATTAATTGTGCTTAGGCAAGATAAATGCATGGAGCACTTTTTTTGTGCCTCCATGCTTTTATGCGCGGTGCTGAGGATGTTTAAAAACCGTAGCCGGAAAGACGACCGAATGCGGGCCAGCGTAGCGTGCTCGCTCGGTCAGGCTTGGAGGCAGAGGGTTTTCAACTTCCGCAGGCACAGGGGAGAGCAATATGAAAATGATCTCTATATTTCAAAAACTAAACATTATCCCCAAAGTTGTGTAACCTTCCAACTGACCTGTAACAAATTCAGTCCTCATGCTTTCTGGTTTTTTCCAACCCAAACCATCGTTTGTATCGATTTTCTTGATTCGTCGATTGGCCGCCGCCTTGCCTACTACATAACCGATAAAAAGACCCAAGGGATAGTCCGAGGCCCAATGTACCCTGCTGCTCATCATTTCGAAGGCCATGATACCCATTAAGGTATAGCCAACGGGCTTTATCCATTTTATCTCAGGATAGTTCGTAGCAATGACGGTAATGGTCGCCATAAAAGTCGCCACATGGCCCGAGGGCATGGCATCGTAGTTGGACGTTCTTGTTTGATATTCCTTGATTCTGAGGAAGAGTGTCCAATGTCCGCCGGGATTTCCGCTATCTATGGCGGGGCCTGGACTCTGCCTTCCAGCAAACCTCTTGATGGTCTGTGTGATGACGCCGATCATACGTGCCATTTACAGCACCCATAGCCTTATTTGTTAGTGGACCTTAACTTTTTGCAATTGTTTTTCTAAAACTACTGGTTCCTGCCTAAAACATTCCACCAGCATTTTATAGAGTTCAGGATGCTTTTTCTTGAGTAAATCGGGCCGTTCAAAAAAGTATTCAGAAGCCACTGCAAAAAACTCGGCTTCGTTGGTGCCGCCATACTTTCGGATATCGGAATGATTATCGCTTATGGCTTCCATTTCCTTATGGATCAACTTTAGCCATGGGATTGCATATTGATGTTTCAATAACCGTTCTGGCACTCCATCGGTCACATCGTCTATTTTATCTATCAGGTGTGCAAATTCGTGAATACCGGTGTTGCTTTTATCAGTCGTATTGGCAAAGCCATGATACAACGCTTTTTTTGATAAAATCATCTGTTTTTCGAACCTTCCGTTACCGACCAATCCGCCAATATTTCGCAGTAGTCCTTTGCTGTCAAATTCTAAATCTTCATTAAAATGGTCGGGATATAAAAGTATACCGCTTAAATTAGTGTAATGCCATTCTTCAAAACCAAAAACGGGAATCACGGCACTTGCGGCAATCAATATTTTGTCCAGTTCCTGTAACTCCAGTTGTACTCCGTCGATGGAAACCTCGCTTAAAAACTGCATCATTCGTTGTTGAAAAACTGCCTGTTCACTTTTGGGAAGTTTCCGGTAAAAGAGTACATGATCCATCAGCAACGGATGCCAATGATTTGGGAAGGGCTTTACCTTTTTTTTTCCTATTCCGGAAAAATAATAAACGGCAAGCGCCAATATCAATCCGAATATAATCGTATAAATCATAGTTGATGTAGCGGATAAGGGAATATCATCTGATTTTAATTTTTCCCAGAATAACCACCATATAATAACAAATTATCCGGTTTGATTATTTGGAATAGTCCTTCAACAGAAAATTCCAATGGTATCTTTTTAACAATCCTATGTACAAATAGAGTTTCAACTTTTGGGCATTCAATTTTTTATTGACTTTTATTGATGACGTATTGAAGTAGGAGACAATACTGTAAAGTTCTTCTACGCAATAGTTTTCAAGAAGTTCAAAGCAATGATAACGTAAGTAGGTAGCCAAGTTCTTACCTCTATACGCCTGAAACGTGTAAACATTCAAAAGGTAACCTTCCTTATCTTTTATTTTGAAGGAGCGGCCTTTAAACACAAAATCCTGCAAATCAACGAATAATAGGGCGGCAATCTCTTTCCCTCGCTTGAGACCGATACATATCTGCCCCATACTTAAATTCTGCTCTAATTCCTTGGTTGTAAGCCCCATGATGTTATTCATTATCCCAATCTCGTCCAAACCTATATAACATAATTCATAGTCTTTGAAGCTATCTCGAATCTCAGGTTTTTCGGCTCCATTTTTTATTTCCCTATACCAATAGTAGGGTGCGATGTCCAATCCTATCCGGGTCAGAGCATTTCTAAGGGTGAATAAAAATAGTCCATGGCGTATTCGGTGCCACAATAACTTCGTTTTATAGAATTTGCTTTTTTCCGCTACCTTCATTTTCTTTTCATTTGACTTAAGTCAGTACTGACAGAACGATATCTTTTAGATTGGATATAAATTTATTATAGGCGTTTGGTGATTAACGAACATCAACACTTTCCGCGCTAAACCCAATTTTCTGCAAAGTAGCTTTTACATCTTCTTCTGAAGCACCATCGCTTTCTATGGTCAAGATTTTATCAGCATTAGTAGTGTCCACTTCCCAACTTTCGACCCCTTCTTGTTTGTTTAAAAAGGGGGTTACTTTAGAGATGCAACCGCCACAATTGATATTTGTTTTGAATTTTATAGTTTTCATAGTATTTAAATTTATGATTAATCTTAAAGTTTTACTCGTTTAAGCCTTAAGCTATTTAGAACGACAGATACGCTACTGAATGCCATTGCTGCTCCCGCAATCATTGGGTCCAATAAGAACCCATTTATGGGATACAAAACGCCCGCCGCAATCGGTATTCCAATGATATTATATATGAATGCCCAAAATAAGTTCTGACGGATACCCAAAACCGTTTTCTTTGATAGTTCCAATGCTTTTGGGATGGATTGCAAATCTGAAGTTATCAAAGTCATTTTTGCAACATCCATCGCTATATCAGAACCTTTACCCATCGCAATACTCACATTGGCTTGCGCCAAGGCGTGGGAATCGTTGATGCCATCGCCAACCATAGCTACTATTTTTCCATCAGCTTGCAGTTTTTCTACAAAAGCTGCCTTGTCCGAAGGCATTACTTCGCCTTGGTAATTTGTTATTCCAACCTGTTGTGCTACTGCAGCTGCGGTCTTATTGTTATCTCCGGTAAGCATAAAGACCTCGATGTCTCTTTCTTGAAGCGTTGCTATGGCTTTCTTTGAAGTTTCCTTAATTTTATCTGCAATGGCGAGTATTGCCAGTACTTGTTCATCATTTCCATAGAATATGACTGTTTTTGCTTGCTCTTCGAGGCTTTCTGCTGTTTGCATTAAGGAAGCATTAATTTGAATATTTTTCTCAAGCATTAATTTATGGTTTCCCACATAGTATTGTGAACCATTTTTTGCTTGAGCTTTTACACCCATACCTGTAATACTTTCAAAGGAATCTATTTCAGTTTGTTCAATATCTTCTTCTTTCAAAAGGTTGACCACCGCTTCCGCCAAAGGGTGTTCAGATTGTGCTTCAATTGCTAAAAGAATTTGTTTGTATTTCTTCGTGTCTTTATTATTCTCAGACCAATGAATATCCGTCACTAATGGTTTTCCTTCGGTAATGGTACCCGTTTTATCAAGAATGACCGCATTCACTTTATGTCCTAGTTCTAAACTTTCGGCATCTTTTATTAGGATATTGTTCTCGGCACCTTTGCCAATCCCCACCATTATAGCCGTAGGTGTAGCCAATCCCAATGCACAGGGACAAGCGATAACCAATACTGCTACAGAGGTCAATAAGGCCTGCGAAAATGCATTATCGTCTCCTACCGACATCCAAACAATGAACGTAATGATAGATATACCCAAAACGATAGGAACAAATATTCCAGCAATTTTATCGACCAGTTTTTGAACGGGTGCCTTGCTTCCCTGGGCTTCCTGAACCATTTTGATGATTTGGGATAGCAAGGTTTCCCCACCTACTTTTTCAGCGGTAAATTGAAAACTTCCTTTTTGGTTTACCGTACCCGCAAATACTTTTCCACCACCTGATTTTTCCACGGGAACAGGTTCCCCTGTAATCATACTTTCATCTACATACGAGCTGCCTTTGGAAACTTCCCCATCCACAGGAATCTTTTCTCCTGGACGAACTAAAATAGTTTGACCTACTTGAACCGAGGAAATAGGAATTTCTTTTTCTTCCCCATGCTCAATGATTTTTAGTGTTTTGGGTTGTAATCCCATCAGTTTTTTAATGGCCGAAGAGGTGTTTGATTTGGCCCTTTCTTCCAATAATTTTCCAAGGGAAATGAATGTAATAATGACCGTGGCCGCTTCGTAATAGACGTGTGGTTCAATACCACGGCTCAGCCAAAATTCAGGAAAGAGGGTGTTGAAAACACTAAACAGAAAAGCGATTCCGGTACTCAAGGCGACCAAGGTATCCATATTCGCCTTCCCGTGTTTGGCCTGCTTGAAAGCATTGATGAAAAAGCTACGACCGAACCAAAATAAAACAGGAAAAGTCAATACCAAGGATATCCATTTTCCAGGTTCCCAATGCATAAAAAACATTCCCAAAATGAAAATGGGAAGGGTCAGAATCGCTGACCAGATAGTACGGTTTTTTATATCATAATAATGCTTTTGCCGAAGCTCCTCTTGTACCTCCGAAGGGTCTTCAGCATTTATGATAATGTCATAGCCCACCTGACGTAAAGCGTTTTGCAATTTTTCTTCGGTAACGTTCTCATCATAATCTACGAGTACCGAGCTGCTCGCAAAATTAACAATGGCATTATTGACACCTTCAGTATGCGACAGGATGGATTCAACACTTGATGCGCAGGCCGCACAAGTCATTCCCGTGACCGGAAACGATTTTTTGATATCTGATTTCTTGGTTTTATCCTTTTGCTCCAAAACAGTTGTGGTTTCCATGGCTTTATCTGAATTACTTTATGCAAAGTTCGGAATTGTTGCCGCCAACCGTGTTACGAAATTTGCTGAAAGAGTTGTAGAATTCTCGGAAGAAACAACTGACCATCGTGCAAAAATCTACATAAAGTTTTTCGCCTCTTGACCACAGGCCTCGACCACTCTTATCAATGGCTGTGACAGGTAAATAGAGTACTCCCTCTTTCCAGCGATAGTAGAAGTCTCTGCAAAGCTTTACTTGTTGCATTAAAAAGTTGCTTACATACAATAATCTTATGCTTTAATTATTTTTCATAGGACCATTTTTTCCTAATTTAAGGCTTAATAGAATTACTACTATGAAAAACTCTAAAAGTGAAATTTGGTTGATCGCCGGATTGAGAACACCTTTTGCAAAGGTTGATAAAGATTTTAAAGATAAAGATGCCCTTCACTTGTCTATTCCCGTTGTCCAGGAAATGATAAAAAGAGACTCTTTATCCCCCAATCTTTTTATTTGGGGTTCAGTAGCGCCAAATCTAGGTTATAGCAATCTTGCACGTGAGATACTTATGGATGCAGAATTAGATCAGAGTATTCCTGCGTTGACCACGATTATGGCCTGTAGCACCAGTATGATGGCAGCCATTGAGGCTGCTGGATTGATAAGCGAAGAAGAGGTTGCCTTGGTGGGCGGCGTTGAAAGTATGAGTCGGGTTCAACTTGGATTGAACCAGAATTTTTCCGACTGGTTACGGCGGTTGTTCCAAAGCAAGACCCTTGCGGATAAATTTTCAAAATTGAAAGATTTGAGTTTTGGGGATATACGTTTGTTTATCCCGAGTGTTACCAACAGAACTACTGGTTTGAGTATGGGCGAACATTCCGAAATTACCACAAAACGTCTTAATATTGATAGAGAGCGGCAAGATGAGATAGCCCTTAACAGCCATCAAAATTATATCAAAGGAAGAAATAATGGATTTTTTGATGATTTGATTTTATCGTTGGATGGAGTTGAAGAGGATAAGATTCCTCGGGAAAATACCAGTTTGGAGCAGTTGGCCAAACTCAATCCGGTATTCGATAAGGAGTCGGGCAACGGTTCATTGACTGCCGGAAATTCTTCCTTATTGACCGATGGTGCCGCAGGTTTATGGGTATGTGGTTCAAAGGCAAAAGAGAAATTTTCCGATGAATCCTATGCTGTTCAATTAATAGACTGGGAAATTGCCGCCGTAAATATTGAAAAAGAAGGACTGTTGATGGCCACTACATTTGCAATTCCCAGATTAATGGCCAGGCACAATTTACGCTATGATAATATAGATTTATGGGAGGTGCACGAAGCCTTTGGGTCACAGGTGGCTGCTAACGTTCAATTGCTTGAAGATAAAAATCACCTTAAAAAGGTGGGTGTTTCATTCGACTTTGGAGCGTTCCCTTGGGACCATCTCAATCCAAATGGAGGTAGTATTGCTATTGGTCACCCTTTCGGAGCGACCGGCGCAAGAATTATTAACCAATCAATCAAGGAACTGGCACAAATGGGACCCGGCAAGAAAGCGGTGGTCAGTGTCTGTGCCGATGGTGGACTGGGAACGGTGATGTTATTGGAATCCTGACTAATGTGTTTGGTTTATATCAGCGTATAAATAAAGGATACTCAAAAGATTTCTCAAATCCTTTACCGGAGGTTGTGCATCTTCCATAAATAAAAATACTTATTTAACGGCAAACCCCCATTGAGAATCGCTCACATACCATTTTTACCGTTCCAGCTGATTCTCCAGATCGTATTGGTCACATCATCAGTTATCAACATCGATCCATCGAGTAGTATGGCGGCACCCACGGGTCGGCCATAGACCTCATCTTTTTTGCCGTCAACAATAAAACCCGTTAAAAAGTCTTCAGGTTTTCCAGTTTGTTCTCCGTTCTCGAAAGGCACGAAAACCACTTTATAGCCTGATAAAACCTGTCTGTTCCAAGAGCCATGCTGTACGACAAAGGCACCGTTCCGATACTTGTCGGGGAAAGAATCGCCCGTATAGAACGTCAATCCCAAAGATGCGGTATGGGGGCCAACGTTCACATCGGGCACCAGTGTATACTCAACTTGGGCCGAAGGAACCCATTTTACCCTTGGATCTTCATTTTGCCCATAGTACACATAGGGCCAACCATAAAATCCGTTTTCCTGGACACTGGTCAAATAATCAGGTACGAGGTTGTTGCCCAATCCGTCGCGTTCGTTGACCGCCGTCCATAAGTCTCCGGTAACGGGATTCCAATCCATACCCACGGGGTTTCTTAACCCTGATGCGAAAATCCTTAATCCGGAGCCATCGGGATTAATCTCCAAAATGGCCGCCTTTATGAATTCGGCCTCTGCCCCTTTCTCCCCAACATTCGAGCCACTACCGACCGCTATATATATTTTCGAGCCGTCCTTCTTGGCAATAATATTGCGTGTCCAGTGCCGATTGGCCTTTCCTGCGGGTAAGGTGGTAATTTTTTCCGCTTTTCCCGATATTTGCAATTGGCCGGGATTGTAAGGAAAACGTAACAATCCGTTGGTATTGGCCACATAGAACCAATCATCCAGCACAAGCATTCCGAAGGGTTGATCGAGTTCCTTTTCGAGAAATACGGTGCGTTCATCGGGAGACCCGTCCTTGTCTACATCGCGGAGCAAGGTTATCAAGTCCGCACTGTTCTTAAAGCTTTTCGACTTTGATGCCCCGATGAACCATGCCCCGATTTTTTTCCAGAGCGGATAATTCGAATTGCTTTGCGCCACAAGTACATCGCCGTTCGGTGTAACGTACAACCACCTTGGATTCTTGAAACCGTCAGCATATTTTGTAACGGTAAAACCGGGTGGGGCTTTGGGGATACTTCCATTTTTCCAGCCAATGACATTGCTATAGTTGGAATAGGATTTGGAGGCCGATATCGGCGGTAGCGAATCGACGGTCTGCGCATATGTAGTTGCCAATAATAGGAGTGAAATGATCAAACCTGTAAAAAAACGTGTTCCCATAGCCATTTAAAATTTTGTCTTACATCTTCTGCCCATTAAAAACTTAGCTTCTTGGTTATTTGAATTTCTCAATAACTTCCCCTAGGTCATATACTTTTACGTCTTGCAATTCATTTGAAAGTATGCTGCTTCCAATCGCGCTTCTATATCCACTGCCACAATGGACAATAATGGGTTTGTCGTTAGGAATGTCCTGAATTGAATCCCTTAGTTCGTGTAGGGGTTGGTTCAGGGCACCGTCAAAAATTTTCTTTTTTCTTACTTCATCCGTATTTCTGACATCGACAATGGTGTAATTATCCAGATTTTGCACAAAATGCTTGAAATCCAATCGCTCGTTTTCGACAAAGCTTTTCTTCGAAAGGGTAATTATCGCCTTAAGCTGATTTTCAAACCCGATCTTCGCCACCCGCCGGGCGATGGTCTTTACACTTTTTGGAGAATCGACAACCAGATGAAATTCCTCATTTGGTTGGATTATAGTACCTAACCATGTTTCAAAAGAGGATGCTTCGCCACCCTGCATAATATTGATACTCTGTGGCCAATGACCTTGTTTAAACTCGTTTTCATCACGACTATCGACAATTAAGATATTTTCTTTTGGTGTTTCGGCATTAAGATGAATAGGGATTTTAGCGGTTGCCATATCAATCGATTCAACTTTCTTTTTGTTCATAGCTACATCATGTTTGAAATAGGCCGGTATGAACGGTTGGTCTTCAAGGAGTTCTTTGACAAACTCGTCTTCATTTTGATGGCCAAATGCCCAGTTATCCTTTCGCTCCCTACCTAATGTGCTACTGCTATCTGCCGACATGCTTTTGCCGCACAGGGATCCCGCCCCGTGGGCGGGGTAAATAATGGCCTCATTCGGTATTTTTTTGAATTTAGTTCGAATTGTGTTGAACATTTCACGGGCCAGTGCTTGCTTTTTTTGCTCTTTGTCATCTTCATTTCCGCGCAGGTCCGGGCGTCCGACATCCCCGATCAATAAGGTGTCCCCCGTAAAAAGTGCAACCTCATTTTCATCTGTGGCAAGAATGGAAATACTATCGTATGAATGCCCAGGAGTATTTATGGCTTCTAGTTTGGTATTGCCCACGAATATGGCACTGTTCCCATCAAAACTTTCGAAAGGGTATTCAGCTTCCAATCTGCTGCTGTTATAGATCGTGGCTCCTGTTTCTTTGCTAATTTGCCAATGTGAGCTTACAAAGTCTGCATGGGAGTGGGTCAATAGCACAACTTTGATCTTAGCATTGTCTTTATGCGCAAGGTTATAATAGTGCATCGGGTCGCGATCGGGATCGATTATCGCCATCTCCCCTTCGCTCAGCAGTACGTATGAATAGTGGGAAAGTGGTTCATATTCAAATTGCTGTATTTTCATAAAAATTTTATGTGTTTATAATTTAACGTCCGAAATGCCTTCGTTTATTCTCCTGTATTTTCGTTTTTTCCTTTCGAAAGTAAAAACTGTTATTACCTCCTGACATTCACTTTTCCGTATCAGTCAAGGTTTGTTGTTTCTTCGGTAAGCGATCCTTCAAATTTGGGAAGCGGACGCTTTTCCTTTTCTTCTTCTGTTTCTACTATCCCATTTTCCTTGATATCGTTAATCAACCATTGCATTTCCATTATTTCCCGACGCTGCGCTTTGATGATTTCATCGGCAAGTTTTCTTACCCTGACATCTTTTATTTGAGATCGTTCACTAGTTAGAATAGCGATGGAATGATGGGGAATCATACCTTCCATATAATCAACACCGGTAACCGTAACCTGACTCCTGACCAGCCATATTCCGCCTGCAATCAGCAAAACGCCCAATGCCAGGATGGCAATATTCTTATTGCGGTCTTTGTACATTTGTAGCATATACAGCAGCATGATAATAACCATGGACCCGCCCATGATCAACGTCATAAAGAACCTGGTTTCACTATACCAGAAGTGATCGATAATCTGATAGGAGTGCGTGTACATTAAAAAGAACATCGCGACCATTGAGGTGCCAATCATTGCGAAGAACTTTAAATACTTATCTGTTTGTTTTTCCTTGTTTTCCATCGTAAAATTGTTTTTTGGTTATTATTAGAATTTCAATTGTTTGTAGCTATCATACAAATTACCGCATAACTATATAGGCATTGTTTTAGTTTTGTTCAACACTATTCTTAAGTTGTATTTTATATTGATCGCCGGTATTTTTAAGGGCATTTTGTAAATTTCCCAAAGGCACTTCAAATTGCGACTCTACCGTTGCTTCGGCATTTTTCAAATCGACCGATACATCGGCTACTCCTGCGACATTTAGAATTGCTTCTTCTACATGATCTCTACAACCGTTACAGGTCATTCCCTTTATTTCATATCTTTTTTTCATGACGTAATTTATTTCAGTTTTTTTCGTGAAACCGGAAATTTTCCGATTTCGTAAGTATTTATTACTTTTTAATTATTTTCTGCACGCTAAAGGCCTTCATGATTTTTTCGCGAAAAAGAATTCATCACTTTGGCCAACCGGCGATAACCAATTTGGTTATTCTATTCATGGTTCTGAGTTATTCTTTTGTGCTACACCAAACCATTAAAAGAATGTGCATAATGAATAGTACTCCAAAATAATGCTTACAGTAAAAATCATATGTTTCTAATAAAAAAAACATTGACCCATTTGAGAATTGGGACATTCATCTAAAGCAACCCGACATAAGCGTTTCTTTGCGAACTTATGGCAAAACCTTATAGTAGAAATTATATGTCATCCAACGATTTCCTATTTTTATCTATGCTTTTTTTGAATTGTGAAGGGGTCATTCCCGTTACCTTCTTGAATTGGTTGCTTAAATAGGCCACACTACTGTACCCCAGTTGATAGGCAATTTCGCTTAACGTAACTTCGTCGTACACCAATAATTCTTTTACCTTTTCAATTTTTTGGTTGATGATATACTGTTCAAAAGTGATACTTTCCACGGATGAAAAAAGGGAACTTAAGTACTTGTAATCAAGATGGAGTTTTTCGCTTATATAATCTGCCCATTTAATATCCAATCCATCGGAAGAGTGATGGATTTTGTCCACGACCAAGGTCTTCATCTGTTCTATAAGTTGACTTTTACGGTCGTTTATCAAGCTGAATCCGGATTCCTGAAGTCCTATGGACAAGGCCAATTTTTTCTTTAAAGCAAGTGTTGCAGGCAATTCCACTTCTCCCAATTTTATAGATACATATGGAATTTCCAAATCCTTCAAAATATTGGATACTGCCGCTATACATCTGGGGCAGACCATATTTTTTATGTGGATGATGTTGCTCATGTTATTCCGGTTTCAACTTCTATCATAAGGAAAGTTACTATGAAAATGCATTGATAATTACTAATATAGTGGCTATAAGAAATAATAGCACTATCGCCAGTATTCCGTAAATTTTATCTTTCTTATCGATATTGTTTTGCGGTTTTTTTCTCTCTTCCTTTCTCCTTTTCCTTCTGTTCTCGCTCATCGTCATCCGACTTTTTTAAAGTAAAAAAGCGGAACTTAGTACCTATTGGCCACATCCGCCTTTTACGGAAATTAATTATTCCAAAGTAGCTTTTACCTCTCCACAGTTCATCATCGCTTCTCCATAATATGGGTTTCGAATCTCCTTTTCCAGGCTTAGCCAATTGGCTCCCTTATTGCTATCTGCCATCGGGCAAAAGCTGTTGTACACTTTTTGATTGACTCCAAAAAGCTGAACACCGCTGATCAAGTGGGCCGATAGATGTTTAAAGTGGTCCCTTTGCTCCTTGATCTCAGAAGTGCTGGCCATTGCATTGGACGATGCTTTGAGCTCTTTTTGAATGGTCATCCAATGATCATGGGCCTCTTTGTCTTTTAGCAACTTCATATCGACTTTGGCCAAACTTTCTTCCATTTGTTTTGCTTCTTTTTGTGCGGCCGCGCCATCATCATTTACCAAAGCATCCTTAACATCTATATAGGCTTCGAAAACCTGCTTCAACTGACCTTGAAACTCACTTGATACTTCAATCCTTTTTTTCATCTTAGAATGGTCGGTGCCCGTACTTGTTGAGGGTTCCATTTTATCTCCTTCCTGCATACCCAAATGACCCTCATGCCCGGTCATGGTTTTGCCTCCTTCTGCGTTCATCATCGATTTTTTACCCTGTAACTGTGCGGCCGCATCAACAGTAAATGTTCCGTTGGTCACAATTTGATCCCCGTTTTCAAGCCCGCTGATTATGGTATAGGTATCGCCATTGGTATTTCCAAGGGCAACTTCGCGCATTTCGAAGACAGGCTCATTGGGATTGGTCTTTACATAGACCACCGACCGTTCCCCCGTCCACATCACGGCGCTAGCGGGGACAATAACCGCGTTATCCATTTGCATTTCGGCAGCTTTGATTGTACCTTCCACGAACATACCCGGCTTCAAGAGATTATCCTTATTGTTAAGTATTGCCCTTACCATAACCGTTCTTGTAGAAGAATTAAGTAACGGGTCTACAAAGGATATTTTTGCCGTAAATTCATCATTGGGATAGGCATTCGTCGTTATCTTGACCTCCTGACCCTCCTTCAACGATGCTATCTGATTTTCATAGGCATCGAATACCGCCCAAACGGAATTTAAGTTGGCAATTTTGTACAAAGGCTGCCCTTGTTTTACATAATCTCCTTCTTCAACCATGATATCGGTAATCGTTCCTGAAACTGTGGCATAGACTGGAAAGTTTTCCTGCACTTTCCCCACTTCTTCTATCTTATCGATTTGATTGTCAGAAAGCTTCCATAATTTTAATTTATTGCGAACGGCATTGTATAATGCCGGTTGCGATTCCTTCATGGATGCGGCCGTCAACAGCTCTTGTTGTGCGCTTACCAATTCTGGGGAATAGATGGTTGCCAAAAGTTTGCCCTTGGCAACGTTCTCTCCAGTATAATTCACATTTAACCGTTCAATGCGACCCGCAAAATATGTAGCTTGGGTAGCATTGGCTTCTTCGTTCTCGCGAATCTTTCCTGAGAGTTTGAGTGAACTCCCATCCGAACCACCTGTACCAACGGTAGAGGTACGTATATTGGCTAATGCCAAGGCGTTGTCCGTCATCCTTATTTCGTTTGCGCCCAGCCCTTCTCCCCCGGTTTCAGCGGGAATGAGATCCATACCGCAGATTGGGCAGTCTCCCGGTTCGGGTTACATAATCTGTGGGTGCATGGAGCAGGTCCACATCTGATTCTCGGATTCTCCGGAATGGTCATGGCTATCGGACATATCCGAAAGATCTTTTATGGCCGATTGATTGGCCTCAGCGTTTGAGAAAATAAAATATCCCCCCAATAAACCGACCGCTAAGGCGGCTACTACAATGTAAATGATGTTCTTGTTCATGATATTGAAGATTGAAATGTTATTGTTTCTTAAAAATTTATACGGATTCACTAATAGTTTTCAAAACCAGTACAATGAGCGTATGTACTATAAAAAGTATGATAATGCCCGCTAAAATATAGGCGCCTTCCTTTTCAAATGGCACTTTTCTAATCTCGCCGTTCGGGTTCTTTTCTTCCATAAATTACGTCTCCATTGATTAAATTACTTTCTAAATCTGTTTTTTTATCTTTCGAATAGATGGCGATGATATATACCATAGGACAAAGCCGCTCAACACGGTTATTAGTCCCAAAAGCGAAAATGACCTTAACAAAAGGGTGTTGAAATTATCTCTTGTGTCATAGTCCATGGTATGGGTCATCCACAGAAAGTCGAACCAGCGCCAATCTCTATGCCGCACCGTTTGAAACGCCCCATTTTCGACAGCTACATAAGCCTTTAAATTTTGTGGTGTTTCATACGAAATCTCATAAGCAGGTAGGGGACGTCCTCGATATTCGTGGTGGTTTCCGACTTCTTCTATCCTTTTTATTGCGGCAATTTTAAGCTCTGGAAGTATATATCTTTGTGCTACCTCTTGCGCTTCTTCTTTAGTGATACCTTCCTTTTCCTCTCCTGTTTTGGCATTATAAAGCTTTGCTTCGTTTATCCAATAGTAAGGTTCTTCTGCTATTTCCAATAATTCCAGCGATTGGATGGGCTGCTTACTATCTAATTGGCCTGTACCCAATAAATTTGAAAAGGCCGTCTGTTTTGGCTCCTCGTTTTTGAACTGGTCGCCGTGTATTTCATCGATATCCGTCCAGCTAAAATACATCCCGCTAATCGTCCACATCAGGAACTGAATACCCAGGAAGATACCCAAGTAGCGGTGGGCTTTTCGAATCCATTTTGCTGTTTTTCTGTTGACCATATTTGTTTTATTCTATATCCGAATTTTAGTTCACTAAAAATTTTACAATCAGTCCTCCAGCGAGCCATATATAACAGATGAAGGCTGCATATTTTAAAATCTTTTCGAGTAAAGGGCTTTTGGGTGCCATCTCGCTCATTGAATCCTCTACATCTTTTCGCTTAAAAAAACCCAGATAAACGAGATAGGCCGAAATAATGAGAAAAGCAACGTTCAAGAAAAAGGTATAATCAATCTTAAAAAATTCGCTATCTTGAATCTTCACTTGTGATGAATCTGGTAGCATATTCAATAAATCAAATCCATAATGAAGTGTCAATGCCGTACCGATTAATGCTGTAAAAAGTAAGAACAAGATGAAGAGTGACATCTTCCAGCCGTAGTATTTTGCATTGATGCGCAATACTGGAAAAACCACCAAATCGCTAAAAATAAAGGCCATTACGCCCGCAAAACTCACGCCTTTTCCGAATAGTAACGCTGCTAACGGAATGTTGCCCATTGAACCGATAAACGTCAAAAATGCGGCAACCGGACCGACCACAATATGTTCCAGAATTTCGAGAAATGTGAAATCTGTATTGCCTTGACCGCTATTGATAAATAAGGTCTGAAAGAACGAATCTGGCACAAAAGCCGCTGTAATACCCGCAACGGTAAAACCTACGGTTACATCCTTCCAGACCATTTGCCATTCCATCTTGTATTTTTTGGCAACGCGCGCCCAACTGTCTTCGTTCTTGATTTGTTTCTTCCAATCTTTGGAACCGTCCATCTCATCATCATCTTCATTTTCGAGATTCTTACGGGCTTTTTCGATGAGTTTTTTAGGATTGATGAGTCGTATCAAAATCCACGAAATACCAATCAAGAGAATACCACCTACATATTCGCCCACCACGAACTGCCAACCTAAAAAGATGGAAATGATAATCCCCAATTCTATGACGAGATTGGTCGATGCCAACAGAAAGGCAATGGAAGACACAAAACTTGCCCCTTTCTTAAAAATGGATTTTGTACCTGCCAAAGCCGAAAAACTGCACGAGCTACTTATAAAGCCGAAAAACGTGCCCAAAAGCACACTTTTGCCTTCGTTTTCGCCCATTGTTTTTTGCATCCGCTTTTCGGTCACGAAAATCTGTATCATACTACTGATGATATAACCCAAAATGAACGCCCAAAGCGCCATCCAGAAAAATCCGGTGGTCGTATAGGCGGCTTCGCCCCATTGTTTTAAAAATTCGTTCACGGTTTAAACTGTATTAGTTTTTTATTCTTTGATGATACACGTTTTTTTATATTTTTTATCATCGTACCCTTGTTGACCCTATCTTGTTATTTTACTTTGAATGGAATTACTACTTTAACTTTTTCCCAAGCTAATGTTATCTCACCTTCCGTATCACTAATTTTCTTGATATTATATTCTAAGTGTTCTTTTAGACTATCTGCAATAATCGGTGTTATCTTAAATCGTATTACATCATCTTTTTCGTCATATTCATCCTTTCCGTGCTGGTTCCAATTGGAATTTAAAATGATGGTCCATTCTTCTTTTGAAGGAATGGTAAAAAATCCATATTTACCTGCTTTCAGTTCCTTACCATCTATTTCTATATCCGTATCTGTCTCTATCCACGTAGCCATATGTGCCCCAGCTTGCCAGACTTGGTCATACGCCAGCAAACCACCAAAAATCATCCTGTCCCTAACCCCTGGCGATGAATAATCAATATGGATGTGCACATTACCAATGGTCGCCATTGCAGAGGTGTGTGGGCTTAGCTCTTTTTTTGGCGGTTGGTCTGTGGTTGCTTCTTTTGACTGTTCTGGCATTGGCTCGGTTTTCTTCTCTTTACAACTGGTAATAAGAAGAAGACCGAACACTATACTTATTGAAATATATCTACTCATCGGTTGTTATTTTGTATTTCTTGAAGATGAATGGGTTTTGATGATTTTCCAATCACCATCCACTTTCTTTAAGATAGATGTTGCCACGCCTTTTTTCTTTATTGTTCTTGTATTGCCTTTTTCATCTGCTTTAAGAACAATAGTATAAATATAGGTCTCGGTGGTAAAAGCATAAGGTGTATCTACCTTTACATCAATCTCATAATCTGAAAACTCAAATTTTTTAAAATGCCCCAATTCAGGTCCTAAATGGTGCTCTATATAGTGGCTGTACGTACCCTCGATGCCTCCCGATTCAAAAACCTCGGAATCCTCGGTAAATAATTCGAAAGTACCATCGGTCGTAAGATTTTGTAGGGCTTCCTTATAGCTTTTCATTACTGTAAGCACTGCTTCTTTTTCCGTGTTTGCATCTTGACCGAATAGTGGGCTTGTCGCTATTATGAGCAACATTGTTACTGTAGTTGATTTTAGTGTTTGCATACTTTTAGTTTTTAAGGGTTATTTATTTACTCGAATTCTATTCACATTTGCGATACCAAAGACCAGGACGAAAAACCGCAGTGCCACTTCAAGCGCCACCAAGGTTTTCGCGGGTAAGGAAATTGGGACTATATCACCATATCCTACTGATGAGAATGTTATTAAACTGAAATAGGATAAATCAAAAAATACCGACAGTCCATCATTGCCAATACTGTTGTTCATTTTAAAATGAATAGCATCCACAAACTGCAACGCTGTGTAATCTATTGCAAACGAGAAAACTATCAACACAATCAGGTATCCGAACAACACCAGTACGTGGCTCAATAGATGGCTCTGACCAATTATCTTCATCAATTGGTTAAAGGACAAGGCTATAATGAATCCTATCTTTAGTAATGTTAAGGCCAGTAGGATAATCATAGCATAAAACCCTTCCATAGTAGGTAGCGCATACAGTTCGATTACTGAAGCAATAAGCATCACCAATAGAACATACTTTGAGCTATTGAAAAGCTGTCCATAAAATGCCCCTGTGGTTTCTATGTCTTTTTCTTTATCCATTCTTATTTGTTATCTATAAAAATTTCATCATAGGTCTTTGTTTCGTTCTCATTTTTTTTTCTCAAGAAGCGCATCCACACTCAAGTCATGCTTGTCATTAACCTTTATAAATGTAAAACTGGGGCGTTCTAAATTATAATCGGTAATCAACAGGGACCAAGACGCCTTTAGTTGCAAAGTATCTTCTGAAACAAGTTTCAACTCAATAGGAATCGTTACTTCCCGTGTAACTCCCGCAAGGCTAAAGTCGCCCTTTGCGGTGAGCGTTTGTGCCGCTTTTTCTTCAAAATTAAAATCGTCCATAAAGTTTCCTTCAAAAACGGCATTGGGATTTTTTTCCGCTTTTACCAACTCGTACATATGTCCATCCCGTTTTTCATTGTCTGTCTTTATGGATTTTACAGGTACCGAAAAGTTCAACGCACCTTCCTTAAAATCTATGGCGCCCTGTAAATCATCAGATGTACCGATATAGGAATTAAGTGGCATTTTTGCCTTAAAGGATGCGCTTCCTTCCTTTACTATAAAATTTTGGGCGTTCATAGCCACGTTGCCAGAAAACAACAGTATTATTAAAAAATACATTGCATTTTTATCCATTGCTCTTTATTTTTCGACCATTCAATCCATTTGAGTATAGTTCTTGATATGTCCTGGTCTTATTTTCATTAATTCTGCGGACAATATACTTTTTGTCGATACCCCTTCTATTTTCAATTCCCATTGATTTAAGCAGCTCCTTAAAAGCTTCCATAGTGTTTTTATGGTAGTTGGCTACTTTGGTCTTTTTATCTTCTACTACCAATGATGCTACCCTTGAAGGTTCCATTGTGGTGATTCCCGTAGGGCAGGTATCCAGATTGCATTTTAAGGATTGTACGCAGCCCAAGGCAAACATCATCCCTCTGGCACTATAGCAAGCATCGGCACCAAGTGCCAACATTCTATAGATATCAAAAGCTGAAATTATTTTTCCTGCCGCCATTACTTTTATTTCATCTCGCAATCCATACTTTTTAAGAATGCCGTTTGCAAAATGTACGGCTTCAATTATTGGCATTCCAGCCCAATGTAGCGATTCCATATGTGCAGCACCGGAACCACCTTCTGCGCCGTCAATGGCTACAAAATCTGGATAGTTTTGCTTTTCAGCAAAAGTGCGAACCATTCGTTCGAATTCGTCTTTCTGTCCGATGCACATTTTAATCCCTATGGGTTTTCCTCCAGACAGCTTTCTTAAATTTTGTACAAAGGCAATCATTTCCAAATCAGTACTAAATTCAGCGTGAGTTGGTGGCGATAGAATTTCGGTTCCTTTTTCTACGTCCCTGTACTTTGCGATTTCCTCGGTATTTTTTTTGGCAGGAAGAATGGCACCAAAACCGGGTTTTGCACCTTGTGAGACTTTTATCTCAATCATTTTGACCACCTCATTGGATGCGATTTCCGCAAATTTTTTAGGGTCAAAATTTCCTTCTGCATCTCGGCATCCAAAATATCCAGTGCCAAATTGAAAAATAACATCGGCTCCATATTCCTGATGGTAGGGCGTAAATCCACCTTCGCCAGTATTTTGGGCAAAGCCTGCGATTTTTGCACCGCCATTAAAAGCAAGGGTCGCATTTTTACTTATGGAACCATAGCTCATCCCTGCCAGATTTAGGATGCTTGCCGAATAGTGTTTTGAGCATTTTGAACTCCCTATGGTAACCCTAAAATCATCTTTGATTTCCTTTGCAGGATACGTGGAATGGGTAAACCATTCGCGACCAACTTCGTTATACGGAATCTGCGTTCCAAAGGGTTGGTTTTTGACTACGTCTGCGGCACGTTTATAAACAATTTCTTTCTGTATCCAATTGAAAGGTTTTCCCTCTGTTCTATTCAATAAAACCGTTTCTTGAACGACGTGACGTTGTTTTTCCAATAGATTGGTAATTCTTCCCAGCAAAGGATAGGTGCGTCTTATATTATTGGATTTTTGAAAATAGTCCTTAGTGCCGAGAAGCATAAAAGGTGCGATCAACAGCGCAAGCCACCATAAATGAGGCTTCCACATTATAAGTCCTGCAAGTACCACTAGCAGCGTTATCGACGATATTAAAAATATTCTTCTCATGCTTTATTTTTTAATGCGAATGGCTTTCTTCCTCTGGCGTTTCAGTTTCCAAATACTGGCCCTGTGGGCCAACGCCCTGAATATAAACGAGCTGAGCGCCATAATGTCCTGCTTGTGAAACGGAGAACGCCGAAAAGGCCATAACAAGGAGAACGGCTATTTCAAAACCTCGATTCAGTTTTATCCAAAAAAGGCTGATAACCTTCAATACTGCGGCCAGAGCGCTCGACCAAATGGTCCAATCTGCATATTTATCATGGTTATCCAATACTTTTTGGGCTATATCCGTAAGGCCATGGGTATGCGGGTGTACAAAAGTTCCCGCTACGTAGGCCCCAATAAAACCAGTACCAATAAGAAACAAGATAACCCAGTCCAAGTTCCTTTTAAGGACGAACAGCTGAATACCTTGGAGCAATGCCGCAAACAAAAGGAGTACGATAGGAAAATGCACCACCAACGGATGTAAATTGTCGAATTCATCCAAAGCCACCTCCTCCTTGTTTATGGGCTTTTCAGCGTGGATTTCGGTATGTTGCTGTAGTTTTTCGGACAATTCAAGAGCATAAAAGGTTCCCAAACTATTCGCCGAATATCCCGAATTGTTCCCAATGGACTCAGGGGCACTTGCATGAAGCGACATTAGGCTTAAAAGCAGTACTAAAAATGAAACTGTTTTTTTCATAATCAATCGTTTTTATGATGAACTATTCATAATCTGTAAAATAAGCGCACCTATAACAATAGTGCCTATAATGATGTAAATGGTATAGTTGAACCACTTTTTCCAACCTTGTTTCCCTGACTTTTCCGGGCCATTTTTACAACAAGCTTTCATTTCAAATCCTAATTCTGTTTATTGTGCCTGTCAAGGGAAGGGCGTTAAACACTAAATCAACCAAATTTCCCTTCCCATAACAGGACTTTTTCTTCATTAAAAAAATCAGGGCGGTCATGAAATACACTAAATAACTAACCAATAAAAACACATTCCCGACCGACCCAGATTTTACTTTTCCAAATTCACTTCGTTTATAAAGTTTTTTCCAATCACAAAAATTAAATAGGGCAACACGGCAAATTGTAATAGCGGCGACAGTCCCACATTAACCCATGGTACTACAGGCATTGCCTCTGCATAGACCCAATCGCCCCGTGATGTATGCCAAATTTCTCCCAAAATTGCACCAGCACTTCCGATAAAAATCAACGGGAATATTTTATTGATACCCATTGACCTTGTCCAAAAGACATTTTTATAAACCAAACCAAATCCGAAAAGCAGGATAAGCACCATCAACATATCAGCTACAGATGCGAGGGCACAAAACGATATATGTTGCCAATCGTATTCAAAACCTTCATAGAGCGGACCTTGTGCCAGCTCCCAGATAAAATTGAACGAAAACGCTATTACTGCAATACCGATGATATAGTTGTTATAATTTTTTTTGTCCCGTACCTGTTTGGCAAAATAGAGATATAGCAGAACGACCGCGGTCAGCGCAATGGTTGGTACTACAAAAATGTCAAGGCTTAATGCTTCCATTTAGGTTTTGCTTACGTTAAACCTTTTTTTTGCATTTTATTTTTTTAATACTCGTAAAGCTGTGCTCAGCAACAATCAACTATTAATGCCTGAAAAGGGGAAGCATTTTAAACATTAACCGCTAACTTTATCTCCCCTTCCCTTATTCAGGTTTACATTTCTATAGTTTGTGTAACCTTTCCGCACGTCAACATTTTACTACCGTAATATGGATTCTTAACGTCCTTGCTAGCACTCAACCAATTACTGCCACCATCATACATCGGGCAAAATTGCTGATATAGCGTGTTTTTTGTTCCGGTAATGGCCACCATATCGGCCATATCCTTACTCAACGTTTTAAAGTGCTCGCGTTGATGGTCGATATTGCTTTTGGCAATATGTTCTGCATGTTCAATAGCGTCTGCTATAATATCTACCAGTTCCTTTTGCTGATCTGCTGTATAATTTGACTTGTCAAAGGCTTTTAGTGAAACCGCCAATTTAGCACCTGTTTGGGCTGCCTTTTTGGTGTCATCTGCAACTAGGGCATCTTTTAGGCTGAAATAGTCGTTTAATATTGCTTCAGCCTTTGTGTCTTGCATTTTGTCCATGTTCATTTTCATCCCATCCATGTTCATTTTACTATGATCCATGTTCATTTTTTCTTTTTCCTGTGCGTTGGTGAAAGAAAGGGTTAACAATAGCATTGCTGCCATACTCATTTTTAAATATTTCATTTTTATTGTATTTAATTGTTGTTTATAATTTATTTTTAAGTTCCGTTAAAAAGTTGATGATGTCCTGTTTTTCAGTATCCGTAAAAACGGCGTCCCTGTGGATAAGGGTATAAGAGGCTAGAGGCATTTCGTCATTTTCTATCTGACTAATAATTGATTTTAATTTACTTGCCTTTCTTCTACTGCTCAGGGAATCCCACTCGTTAAAGTTGAGTTCGGCCTTTCCTTCCTTAACATGGTCTTCCAATAACCAAGCCACCGGTTGCACTTTATTGTACCACGGATATTGAGTGTTGTTACTATGGCAATCATAACATGACACCTGTAACTTCTTCTGTATAGTTTTAGGAACATTATATACTAGCATGAAGTCCGTTTCGGGTACACTATCACTTTGATTGGGTTGCGTGGGAATAAACTGAATTCCCACTAACCCGACCAAAAACACTAGTGCAATGATTTTTACACTTTTCTTCACTTAGTTGATTTCCTTTTGTACACTCCCGCAGCTCATCATTTTAGCCCCGTAATATGGATTCTTTATTTCCTTGGTAGCGCTCAGCCATTGTGCCCCCTTGTTGTTATTGTACATGGGGCAAAAATCCTGATATAACTTTTCTTCCGTCCCTGTAATGGCGATAAGGTCTATCATATCTTTGCTCAACACATCAAAATGTTCCCTTTGGTGGTCGATTGGGCTTTTTTCTATGTGCTCGGCGTGTTCAGTAGCATCTTCAATAATATCCTTCAATTCTTTTTGTTGTTCTGAACTAAAAGAACTGGCATCAAAACTATTTAAAGCCGTTACCATCGTGCCCCCGGCTTTCGCCGCACCATCTTTGTCGTCGGAGACTAGTGCATCCTTTAGGTCTAGGTAATTGGCAATAAGTGTTGTTGATTTTGATGCATGCTGTGCGTTGCCCATCATTTTATCCGACGATTCCATATCGCCATGATCCATTTTGCTATGGTCTTCTTCCATTGCGCCATCCATATGACTATTGTCATCCATTTGTTCCGAATGGTGGCCGTCTTCGTCGTTGTGCTCTTTTTTAGCGTCTTTACATGAAGTAGCCGTAAGGATTACCAATGCAATTGCCATAATACTTGTTGTTACTTTTAAACGTTTCATTTTGTTTTTATTTAGATTAATACTTGTTTTTATTTGACTTATATGAATGATTAAAATCTCACGGATAGCCCACCACCTCCACCAAAACGGTTGTCATAGCTGCCCATAAGGGATACGTTTCTCGATAAAAAATATTCTGCACCTGCACTCCAAACTGTTTCTGAAGTGAAGTCTTTATTTGCAGGTAAGTCATTTACAAATCCTAAATCTATTTGGTACTCATAATAGCCAAAAACGGAAAATCTTGGGAACAGCATAATGCTTCTCCCCAATCCAATTCTCGGTCGTAATTCATTATCAATTCTGGCATCGAGTGCAAATAAATAAGGTGTTAAATAGCGAACCCCAACCACTGCGGTTGTTTTAAATTGGTCAAGACTTTTACGAGTTTCATTTTCAATATTTACACCTCCAAAAACACGTAAATAATCGTGTAGGTAATATTCGTAGGTTGCCTCGGCCTCTAAATTTTTGTTCCATCCATATTCAAAAGAAGCATTAAATTGATTTCTAATATTGGAGCTTATAATATTGAGAGCCGTTGTATGCGAAGCAGCATCAACCATACCCCAAGTATAGTATTTGTTAGTTTCGGCTATCAAATTTGAAACTGGATATCCTTTCATTCTTGGGTCTCTTGGTGTATCATAAGATACTACCCTTGCCATACCACCCATCATGTGATATAAAATATGACAATGGAAAAACCAATCACCATACTCGTCGCCATTATTACCATAAAACTCAATGGTTACCTTTTGCATTGGTGGTACATTTACCGTGTGCTTTAATGGTGAGTACTCTCCATTTTCATTAAGTACTCTGAAGAAATGCCCGTGCAGGTGCATGGGGTGGTGCATCATGGTAAGGTTATTGAATATTATACGGGTAACTTCCCTGTTATTTATTTTTATTTTATCCGCCTCAGACAATGGCACCCCGTTCATGCTCCAGATATAACGGTTCATATTTCCGGTAAGGTTCAGCAATATTTCCTTAACTGGAACATCCTTATCATAGGTGGTTATTTCGGGCGACTTCAAATAATCGTAATTGTATTCTGCAAACAAATCCATTCCTTCCATTTTCATCCCAGCCATGGTATCCATTCTGATGGTATCTTTTTGCATATTCATTGCCATACCTTTCATTTTCGTATGGTCTATGGCCGTTGTGTCCTTTGGCATTTCCATATTCATGTCATCCATTTTCATACCTTCCATCTTGTCTTGTTTTATGGAATCTTTCTTCATCTCCATGCCCTGCATTTTTGAATGATCCATATTTTTCATATCATCATCTTTCATTTCGGAATTACCCATGTCCATTCCTTGCATCTTATCCATCTGCATCCCATATTCTTCCTTCATTTTATAGCGTTCATCTTTTTTAGGGCGATATTTTAATGCATGTGCACCCATTTTCATGTCCATCTTTGCCATTTTCTGCATCATGCCAATCTTATCTGGTCTCGGAACAATCTCTGCAGGAAGCACGTCGCCGGTTCCAAGAAATGCTGAAGCCGTACCAGAACCATCCTGTGCCGTAATTCTAAATTCAATTTTTCCTTTTTCTGGAATGGTTACAATAAAATCGTAGGTTTCTGCAATACCTATGAACGTTTTGTTCTTTTTAACAGGCACAACATCAAGACCATCAGCCGAAATTAAAAGAGGGTCTCCTCCTCCAAAAGTCATCCAAAAAGAGGTAGAAGCCCCTCCATCTATAATCCTTAATCTAACTTTCTCACCGGGTTTAAATTCAGGATACTCAATACTTTCTTCGCCGTTAATTAAAAAGGCAGGATAATACACATCGGCTATATCGGCACCTTCCATTCGCTGTCTCCAAAAGTTTAATTGCGCTCCCATGGCACCTCGTTTAATTACTCGGTTCAATGGGGTAGCCGTTCCTTTTCTAATGCCGTACCATTCATTGCCTCGTTTAAGATTGCGAAGTACATTCATTGGTTTTTCGTTGGTCCAATCAGACAACATCAAGACCAATTCTTTGTCGTACTCCAATAGTTGTTCTTTTGGATGAATGACTATAGAACCATAAACACCACTTTGTTCTTGCAACATTGTATGTGAATGGTACCAATAGGTTCCAGATTGTTTTATAGGAAATTCGTATTTCTGTGTATGCCCAGGTTCTATGGGTGGTGTTGTTAAATAGGGTACGCCATCATAAAAATTAGGTAATAACAAACCATGCCAATGCACAGAAGTTTCTTCGCTCATTTCATTTTTTACGTAAATAACCGCGTATTCTCCTTCAGTAAATTCTAAAGTTGGCCCTGGGATAGTTCCGTTAACGGTCATTCCCATAACATTTTTTCCTGCTTTATTTACAGTTGCTTCACGCAAAGTTATAGTATGTTCTCTAACAGGAAGGTTGTTTATATTACCTTCTGCTACTTGCACTACTTGTGCAAAAACACCAGTAGTTATTGCAACTAGAAATAATAATGTTAATTTTGTTTTCATTTTTGTTTTCATTGTATTTCTTCTTTTACTTCTCCACAAGTAAGCATTGCTTCTCCGTAGTAGGGATTCTTTACTTCTTTTGTTGTACTCAACCAATCGGCCCCCTTATTATTGTTCGCCATTGGGCAGTGCATCACATATAACGATTTGTTATAAGGACTAAATGTCTTTTCCAAATCAATCATAGTACTGGATACCTGTTGGAAAGGTTTTCGAATGTCTTCCAGCGTTTTGAAATGCTGAACATGTTGAAGCGTATTTTTTAAATCACTACTCAACCCCATCCAAACATTGTGCGATTCTCCTGTGTACAAGGACATGTTAACCCCTTCCAAAGTCTTTAATATTTTTGCTCCTGCCGTTTTTGCGCCTTCCATATCATCTTTGGTCAGTGCCTCTTTCATATCAATGTAATTTGTAAAAAGAGGTTGAAGCGCATCTTTTGCATTCTGCCCAATTGTTATTTTTTTTAGAACTGATTTTTTAGACTCCACTTTAGAATTAGGAGTGTCACCCATATTCATACCCCCATGATTATGCCCCGTCATTGCCGGCCCTCCTTCTGGGTTCATCATACTAGGCTTACCCGCTAATTGTGCTGCGGCATCGATACTAAAGGTCCCGTTTACGGCTATTTCGTCCCCCTCGTCCAAGCCTTTGTTTACCACGAAACCATCCCCCAAACCGGGTCCTAAAGTTACTTCGCGCATCATAAAATTCACACCTTTTGCAGATGTATTCTTAACATATACTACAGAACGCTGTCCTGTCCACATCACAGCAGTTTTGGGAACTACGATAGCATCTGATTTTATCGGTAATTTCGCTTCCACCGTGCCAGAAACGAACATTTCAGGTTTAAGTTTTAAACCCTTGTTATTGATTTCTACTCTGGCCTTTGCTACCCTTGTCATGGGATTGATTACTGGGTCAATATAAGAAATGCGACCTTTGAAGGTTTCCCCTGGTAAAGAAGGGATAGTGAAACTTACCTCATCACCCTTTTTTACCCAAGCCATATCCGATTCATAGACATCGAATAACACCCATACATTATAAAGATTTGCAATTTGATATAATGCTTTGCCCTTGTTGACATAGTCGCCAAGGTTTACCATTTTTTCGATTACATAGCCCGAAACATCGGCATGTATGGGTAGTTCTTCTTTAACAACACCAGATTCGAGGATTTGTGCGATTTGCTTATCAGATAGTTTCCAGTTTTTTAATTTTTCCTTTGCGGCATCAAAAAGTTGTGGCTGGGTTTCAACAATCTTTCTCGCTTCAAAAAGCTCTTCCTGCGCATTTACCAAATCTGGGGAATATATAGAAGCAATCACCTGCCCTTGGTTTACATACTCTCCTGTAAAATTGACCATGAGCCTTTCTATACGTCCGGGTATATGGGATGACTGGGAATAGACAGACCGCTCATCGGCTTCAACCTTACCGTTTAATTTAAGCAACTTTATGGGCTTGGTCTTGCCCACTACGGCTGTTGAAACGTTGGCAAGCTGCATGCCCGTTGGCGACATGCTTATGGCCATGGGGTCCAATTCTGAATCGTCGTCGTTTCCCAAAGGAATTAAATCCATCCCACAGATAGGACAGTCACCTGGTTCATTCTGCCTGATCTGCGGATGCATGGAACAGGTCCAGATGGTTTCACCGGCTATTTCTTCTTCCATATGTTGGTGCTCATCTGTTATGTTGTTTTCTGAACCTCCAAACAATAACCACCCGAACAACAAGCCCAAAACCAGGGTAGATGCGGCCACTTTTATGATTTTTTTTGTTTCTGTTTTCATTTGTTTATTTTTTTGCTGTGATATAATTTAATTTAGCCAGTGCAATTTTATATTGTTTCAATGCGGTTATTTTCAGTTTATCGTACGTTAGCAATTGTTGCTGCATTCTCAATACCTCTTCGAAGTCCTTTCCAGAATTCCCATAGGACGTAAACAACAGATTAAGTGCCTGTTCCGACTCTGTTATTTGTTCATCGAAAAGGGATACCAACGCGGTTTGTTGTTCAATATCAAAAAAAGCCATTTCGTAATTTGATATTAATGAATTCGTTATTTCTGTCTTTTGTAGCGTATAACTTTCCTGCATTAACTGTGCTTCCTTTACGGCCGCCTTGTATTTTTTTCTAAAAATGGGCAGGCTTACGGTTACCATTGGCATTAATACATCCTTGCCATTGTCGGGAGGTGTAGCGACACCTGGGGCCAAATCATTACGTTTACCGACCATTATATAATCCACTCCAACCCCTAGTTTTGGAAAACCCTGCTTGATTGCGGCACGTTCGGACGCCTTTCCGGCCTTTACCTTCAATTCCAAAGAATTTAAGAGTGGATGATCTACTAAAAGGGAATCCTTAACATTATCATAGGACAGCATATCGATTTCAAGGGTTTCAGAAATAGTTACCGGTTCGAATTCATTGCGGTTTAGTAATTTATTGAAAGTTGCTAAAAGAGGGCTTTCCTTTTTTTTCAGGATTTCCAGATTTGTCTGTGATTCCTTTAAAAAAATATCTACTCTTAGGACATCCACCAAAGTTCCTACGCCATTTTTGAATTTTGAATTGGAAATGGTCTTATAGGATTCCAAAATAGCAATGTTTCTTTCTTCAATTTTTATCCATTCTTGGAGTTCATATAATGGGTAATAGGCCGCAGAAACCTCAAAGTACAGTTTGTTCCTGGCATCCAAAAACGATTGATACTTGGCTTCTGCCATAAGTGCTGCGGCATCGCCCTGTGTTTTTAAAGTTCCAAACCAAGGGAACATTTGGGATAACGAAAACCTAGCCTTTTGTGGCCCTACCCTTGTCTCCACCATTTGACCGAATGCACTAACAGAAAGTGAAGGATCTGGCAGAGTACTTACCTGCGGTACTTTTTGCAACGCCGCTTCAAACTCCTTATATTGTGAAAGTAATCCTGGGTTATTTTCTGCCGCAATCTTAAAGTATTCCTCTAAAGTCTGGCTATATGATCCAATACTTATAAAGACAAGTATCATTGTGAATACATTTTTCATTTTATTGTATTTTTTTCAATTTCTTATTTTGATTTTTAATCACCGTTTCCCTCCAATAGGCCTGAAGCACAGGAACCACAAACATGGTCATGATCTGTATGGTCATTCCTCCAAAGGTTGGTATGGCCATAGGAATCATTACATCTGCGCCTTTACCTGTTGAAGTTAGCACGGGTAAAAGTGCGATAATGGCTACAGCTGCCGTCATCATCGCGGGACGGACCCTTTTCTTTCCGGCCTCCAGGACTGCCGCCCTTACATCAGGAATGGTTTGTGGGTTCTTTTCCTCAAAAACCTGATGGATGTAGGTGCCCATAATCACACCGTCATCGGTCGCAATTCCGAACAGTGCGATAAAACCAACCCATACTGCAACACTTAAATTTATGGTATGCATTTGAAACAGGTCACGCATATTGACACCGGATATGGCAAAGTTCATGAACCAATCCTGCCCATAAAGCCACAGCATGATAAACCCTCCTGCGAAAGCAACAAATACTCCCGAAAAGTGAATGGACGAGGCTATGACTGTTTTAAATTGAAAGAACAATAGCAAGAATATGACTACCAAACTAATAGGAATTACGATAGACAATCTTTTGACAGCCCTTATCTGGTTTTCGTAGCTCCCAGAAAATTTGTAGCTTATTCCCGCAGGAACCGTTAGTTCCCCTTCATCAATTCTTTTTTGAATGGCTTCTTGCGCGTCGTTCACAACATCGACCTCGGCAAAGCCATCGCGTTTATCAAAAAGAACATAGCCCACCAAAAAGGTGTTTTCACTTTTGATGGCCTGTGGCCCTCTTACATATTCAAAATCAACTACTTGTGATAGTGGAATTTGAGCTCCTACTGGGGTGGGAATCAATATTTTACTTAAAGACTCTGGATCATCCCTTAATTCCCTTGGATAACGCACCCTCACAGGAAACCGTTCCCTACCTTCGACTGTTGAGGTAACTTTCATACCTCCAATGGCCGTTTCAATGCTTTGCTGTACATCTTCCACGTTAAGTCCATATCTGGATATTTCATCTCTATTAATATTAAGGTGCAAATAAGGTTTTCCGACAATTCGGTCAGCAAATACGGCCTCTGCTTTTACCGAAGGAACTTCTTTTAAAATACCCTCCAATTGCATTCCAAATTCTTCTATTGTTTTCAAATCAGGTCCAAATACCTTTATCCCCATGGGAGCACGCATTCCGGTCTGCAGCATGACCAACCGGGTCTCAATGGGCTGTAACTTGGGAGCCGAGGTAATTCCTGGGATTTTGGTTACCTTAACAATTTCGTCCCAAATATCGTTCGGCGATTTAATCTGTGGCCTCCAGTTGCGGAAAAATTCACCATTGTCGTCCTCTATCAAATCTTTTTTGGTAATTCCCTGTTTTAAGGCTTCTTCATTGGTCAGGGTGTCTTTTTGTTTGGTAATGAACCTATCTTCTTTATCCACTTTAAAATGGACCCTATGACCTTCTTCATCTAAAATAAATTCAGGCTTGTAATTGATGATGTTTTCAAACATGGAAATAGGTGCCGGATCGAGTGCCGATTCTACCCTACCTAACTTACCCACGACCAATTCTACTTCGGGGATATTTCCCAGCAGCATATCCAGCTGTCCTGCTATATTTTTGTTATATTCTACCCCTGAATGCGGCATGGAAGTAGGCATCAATAGGAACGAGCCTTCGTTGAGTGATGGCATAAACTCCGACCCTATACCAGGAAATCTAGTTGAAGCTGCCTGCCAACCAGAGGATTGCCGAACGCTTTTCCATCCTACGGACTCAAGGCCTTTGGCAACCATTCCGAAAGTACTGTCGAAGCCAATCCAAACCAAAACCCCGAAAAGCAGCGTCACTAATGGGATAAGCATAAATTTTCCTTTGTTCTGCAAACACCATCGTAATACCGGGGTATAGAAATGTACAATGGCCAATAATGCAGCCAAAATAACTCCAATCAAAAACAAAACAAAAAAGTAGTTGATAATGATCCCGTTTTGAGGTCCTAATGGCATCCACTCCTCTGTAAGGAAAAAAGAAGCTATGAAAATCGTTAGTCCTAAATTGATATAATTGGGGTACAATTTATACGTCTCCGGCCATTTGGGCTCCAATAAATTATTCAATCCAATTAGTGATATTACCAACGGCAGCCACATATGGGCATAAATAGCAAATACTATACCTGCAACAATCAATGATATAGACCAAAAACGGCGTACGCGTTTCTTATCATAATTCACTCCCATTACAAAATGGGCCAGTGCTGGCAATACAATAATACCTAAAACAAAGGCACTTAACAACGCAAAAGTCTTGGTAAACGCTAAAGGCCTGAATAATTTTCCTTCGGCCGATTGCATGGCAAAAACAGGCACGAAACTTACAACCGTAGTAGCCAATGCGGTAGTAATGGCTGAAGCTACTTCTACAGTTGCTTTATAAATTACCTGCATGAGTTCTTTCCCCTTAACGCCATGGTTCTCTGGCATTTCCAGGTGCCTAATGATATTTTCGACAAATACGATTCCCACATCCACCATAACACCAATAGCAATGGCAATACCTGAAAGAGCAACTACATTGGCATCGACACCAGCATATTGCATGACGATAAAGGTCATCAACACCCCAACGGGCAACAGGCTTGAAATAATAATGGAAGCCCTTAAATTGAGGACCAGTACCAATACAACAATGATACTGATTAAAATCTCATGGGATAAGGCATTTTCGAGCGTGCCTATGGTTTCATGGATTAATTGGGTACGGTCATAAAATGGCACAACAGTCAATTGGCTTTCAACACCATTGGCCAAGGTCTTTTTTGGTAACCCAGGAGCAATTTCCTTGATTTTATCTTTGACGTTGTTGATAACCGCCAAGGGGTTGGAACCGTAACGGGCCACTACAACACCCCCAACAACTTCTGCACCCCCTTTATCAAGCACTCCTCTACGCGTCGCTGGACCTAAACTGACCACTCCAATATCTTGGATACGTACAGGAACGTTATCTTGGACGGCAACAACCGCTTTTTCTATATCTTCAGTTTTCTTGATGTACCCCAAGCCCCTTACCAAATATTCCGCCTGATTGACTTCGATGGTTTTGGCTCCTACGTCCCTATTGGATTTTTGAACAGCCTGCATAACCTTATGCAAGGGAATGTTATAGGCTTTAAGGGCATCAGGATTTACATCTATTTGATATTCCTGCACATAACCACCAATGGAAGCCACTTCTGAAACCCCTTCAACGGCATTTAAACCGTATTTTACATAAAAGTCCTGTGCGGTACGAATTTCGTGCAGGTCCCAACCACCAGTGGGATTGCCATTTTTATCCCTACCTTCCAGCGTATACCAATATACTTGACCTAATGCTGTGGCGTCAGGTCCTAATGCTGGGGTTACACCATCGGGCAACAGGCCTGCCGGAAGTGAGTTCAATTTTTCCAAAATCCGTGATCGAGACCAGTAAAACTCGGTTTGCTCATCAAAAATAATATTGATCATGGAAAACCCGAATATGGAAGAACTACGAATGGTTTTTACTCCTGGTATTCCCAATAAATAGGTAGTCATTGGATAGGAAATCTGATCTTCGATATCCTGTGGGGAACGCCCAGGCCATTGTGTAAAAACGATTTGTTGGTTTTCTCCAATATCGGGTATGGCATCGACAGGTACGGGATCCTTCGGGAGGAATCCCGTATCCCAATTAAAGGGTGATGTAACAACACCCCAAGTGGTTAAAGTTATTAAAATCAGAACGGTAACCAGTTTATTCTCTAAAAAATATTTGATGATATTATTAAGCATATTATGAAATGTTGGGTTGGAATTAAATGAGATGTTCCAAAGGCAATAAATACCTGTGACCGAACTATATCAATAGTACGGCCATACTTCAACAAAACGCTTTTATATAAGGAAAGTTTGATCTAGAATATGAATATCCTTGACCAAAAGAGGTGGTGGGTAGTGACTGAAAGGAACTACATTTTCTTGAAGTCCCTCAAAAAGGTTTAGATAACTATAAACGAATGAAACAACGAACTGTTGCTGTTCAAAACTTAATTTTTCAAACGATACTTTTAAGTCGTTCTGACCATCAACGGTAAGGACTTCATCGCCACAGCAATCGGCTTTGACCAAATTGCACTCTGGTAACTCTGCTGACTCCTGAACTTCCATGTCGCAAGATTCTGCATGGCCCATGAAAGAATAATCAACCAGAACATCCCCACAATAGTGTTGCGCAACCGAAAAAGAGAAGGTTGAGAACAGCACTAATAGTGCCATGGTAAAAGACGTTATTTTATGAAAAATACTTTTCATGAGTTTTGCAAAGCTACAAAAATTTTAACATGGGAGTTTCGTTTAACAAAATTTTAGAACTAAAATCAGTCGGATTATATGATATGCAAAGCTAGTTGTTTGCCTTTTGAAAATACATGACAATTATCATAACTAAAGCATAAAGCAGTTAAGTTATAGGCATACCGAAATTAGAAAATTATTTAGAATCTTTCTCAATAAGATTGCGCCAAACCAAAAATTATCCTACGTTTGCACTTTATTTTTATTCAATCTAAATAAGTATAATATGAAATGGTTTTTAACTGTATTTTCAATAATGCTCCTGACAGCGAATTTAGGATTATCACAGGAAAGCAATGATGGCAAAGATTCAACTGTCCTGAAAACGGAAATCCTAAACGAGGTCATAGTCAATGGAAGTGCAATTCTAGGGAGTAAATTTGAAGCCATGAACAGAACGGGTTCCGCAAATTATATATCGGCGAAAGAACTCCAAAAATTCAGTTATAACGATATTAACAGGATATTGAGAAACGTGCCCGGGGTGAATATCTACGAGGAGGACGGTTTTGGATTACGGCCCAATATCAGTTTGAGGGGTACTTCTCCAGAACGTAGTGCAAAAATCAATCTTATGGAAGATGGGGTGCTTATAGCCCCTGCCCCCTACAGTGCCCCTGCCGCATATTATTTTCCCACCATCGCAAGGATGCGGGCCGTGGAAGTATTGAAGGGAAGTAGTCAGGCCCAGTACGGGCCAAATACTACGGGTGGCGCCATCAACATGATCTCTACCCGGATACCGGACCGGTTTACGGGAAGAGCGACCTTATCGGCCGGTAACTTCAATTCAAAAAATACACAGATCGTAATAGGCGATAGTTTTAAGAACTTCGGATTCGTAAGCGAATACTATAACTACAATTCAGACGGTTTTAAAAATATTGACGGAGGGGGAAATACGGGTTTTGATAAATCGGACTATTTGGCAAAGTTTCGAATGAATACCGATGAAGGTGCCAAAGTCTATCAATCCCTTCTCTTTAAAATCCAATTTTCCGAAGAAAGGGCCAATGAAACCTATTTAGGGTTGACCGATGCCGATTTCAATGAAAACCCGTACCGCAGATACAGGGCATCCTCGGAAGATGTGATGGATGCGGAGCACCAACAATACCAATTAACACATTTTCTTAAACTTTCCCAGGCCCTGTCCATTACCACCACGGGATATGTGAACAAGTTTAAGCGCAACTGGTACAAATTGGACGATGTAAATCTTGGGGAGCGCGTTGGAATAAACAATGTGCTCACAGATCCGGAAACTTATGCCATGGAATACAATGCCCTGTTGGGAAACACGGATACCCCGGAAGATGTGTTCGGCATAAAAGCGAATAACAGGAGGTATACCTCCCAAGGAATACAGTCCATTGCCCGGTTGCGCTGGGGCGCTGACTGGTTACAAAGCCTGGAGCTGGGTATTCGCTACCATGAGGATGAGGAGGATAGGTTTCAATGGGTAGACAGGTATGGTTTTCAGAACAATGAACTAATACGTACAACGGTCGGCATCAAAGGGGCGGATGCAAACCGTATCGGCAACGCAAAGGCAATTGCTGCGCATACCTTGTACAAACTAAATTTGGGCAGGTTTACATTGACCCCGGGTATTCGGTACGAGAATATTACGTTGGGCAGGATAAATTACGGTACCAACGATGCAACGAGATCGGGTACGGACCTTTCCGAACGTGAGAACCAAGTGGATGTTTGGATTCCGGGAATTGGGGCAAATTATACCTTTACCGAAAATCTTTCCGTTTTTGGCGGGGTGCACAAAGGGTTTTCCCCTCCCGGCAATACCGAAGGCCAAGATGCGGAAAGCAGTATAAATTATGAATTGGGTACCCGTTTCAATTATCATGGAATTCAAGGCGAAGTGGTAGGCTACTATAACGACTATCAAAACTTGTTGGGGAGCGACCTTGCGGCTACAGGTGGTACGGGCAGCTTGGACCAATTCAACGCTGGCGAGGTAAGGGTCAGCGGTGTAGAAGTATCGTTGAACTATAACCTTTTGAATAACAGCTCGGAAAAGGTCCGCTTACCGTTAACGTTTAACTATACCCTGACCGATACCGAGTTTCTTAGTTCATTTGACAGTGCCAACGCTATATTCGGGGAAGTCTCGGTGGGTGATGAAATACCCTATATCGCCAAGAACCAGTTCAATTTGAACCTTGGCCTGGGGCATGAAAAATTTGCTGTCGACCTGGGCGCACGCTATATCGATGCATTCAGGACACAAGCAGGAACAGGGACCATTCCCACAAATTTAAGGGTGGATTCCAATTTTGTCGTTGACATGTCGGGCCGCTATTTCTACAATAGTCATTTTACCTTTTCCGCCAATATCATTAACTTGTTCGACACCACCTATGCGGTTTCAAGGGTTCCTGCCGGACTACGGCCTGGGCATCCATTCGGGGTTAATTTTTCAATAACCTATGGCCTTTAAAAGGAATAATCATAATTTCTAGACCATGTCAATTGAAAACCGATGTAAGGACATTTGTCCTTTTTACCTCACATGGCCAAGAATTAAAAACAGCACTTTAATTTTTTCTTTTAATTTTTCCCTTAAAATTTTGAGGGCTTTGGTAAGATGTCCTTCGACCGTTTTGATGGAGATACCCAAATGTTCCGCAATCTCAGTATTGGTTAGACCTTCTTTCTTACTTAACTTAAATACTTGGTTGCACTTCTTGGGAAGCTGTTCGATCTCTTTTTCAACTAGTTCCACCTTATGTTTTAAGTCTTCTTGATATTCCCTTTCAATTACATGGTCCAAAGTTTCGGCATAGGTAGTCTCGAAAAAATAAGTTTCTTTCTTATACTTTTTTATATGGTCCAAAAAATTGTTTCGGACAGACTTGTAGAGCCATCCCTTTAAGATAGTTCCCTTTTTTATATTATCCCTTTTCTTCCATAGTTTGAAAAATGCTTCCTGCACCAAATCTTTTGCCAAAGCTTCGTTACGGCTTAAACTTTTTGCATACCAGTAGATTTCATTATAATAGGACTCAATGACTGTTTTGAAAGCCTTCCTATCCCCTTTTTGGATTGCTTCAACCTTAATTTTTTCATCCAAGTTATTTGAATTCATAGGCTATTTTAACAAAAAAAATCAATAATATAGATTATTGACAATAAAAAGCAAGGGTATTGTATAGTTCAATCGTTTACATAATATGAATTGGGACTTTCCTAAAAATCATCGATGAAAAACAAGAAAATAGAAATTATCATACACAAATTTTTGGCCAATACGGCAACTTTGGATGAGATTGATATTTTGGCCAAATGGGTCGATAAAAATAAATCTAGCTTTCAGGAAGAAGTGGAACTCCATCATCTAATAACCGGGGCTGGAGAAGAAGAAAGTACGGAACACCTAAAGAAAAATCTGACATCGGCCTTCAATCAAGCTAGACTCGTCGCAGGCAAGGTCAAAAAAAGGAACTTACTACTCAGGTACGCCGCGATTTTTGTCGGCGTTCTTATGTTAGGTATTTATGCTTACGAGCAACGTAGTCCTGAAGTAATTCTTGAAAAAGAAGCCACGATTACTTTTGAAGATGGGTCTAAAAAGGAAACCTTAAATGACAAGGCAACCGGAATAGTGTCTACTACAAATGCCTATGTGGTAGAGCAAGAAGGCACTAAAATTACCTATAAAAAAGTAGCATCGAACCAAAAAAAGGTGAATCGGTTGGTGTTCAACACCTTGGATGTACCTTATGGGAAAAAGTTTCAGTTGGTACTATCCGATGGTACGGAAGTATACCTTAATTCGGGTTCCTCAATTACATACCCAGTGGTATTTTACGACGAAGGCCCAAGGAATGTTGTTCTTAGAGGGGAAGCTTACTTTACCGTTGCTTCAGATTCTTTAAGGCCATTTACGGTCAGCACACAGCTTCTTGATGCAAAGGTCCTAGGGACGGAATTTAATATTTCCAGTTACCGAGATGACGAACATATTCAAGTGGTACTTGTTGAAGGTAGTCTGTCAGTCGGTCGGAATAATTCTATTGGTTCGGGAGATGTAATCCTAAAACCGAATCAGCTGGCTTCCTATTCCTATTCCGATGATGAACTAGCCACTGCTAATATAGATGTTAGCAGTTACATTGCTTGGAAAAATGGCATATTGTTGTTCAAGAACGAAGACTTTTATCATATCGCAAAAAAACTTGAAAGGCACTATGATGTAAAAATCGAGATAAAGGATATGCAGGTAAGCAAAGAAAGTTATACAGGAAGGTTTAAAACGGAAACCATTGAGGAAATACTACAGGCTTTTCAACGGATTAAAAGTTTTGACTACAACATTGAAAACAATAACATTAAAATTAACCTTAAAAACTAAGCGTATGGAGTGAACCTTAAAAGAATCAGGGATTGCTGGAACAATCCCATGATTCCAAACGAATTTAAAAACTATTTGACCAATTTCTAAACTCTCTCAAAAGTATGAAAAACACACTATGTAAAAGGTATTTTACGATTAAAATAGACCTGAAAATGAAAATTACCATGTTGTTTCTTTTGGTTGCCTTTTTTCAACTTCAGGCAAATAACACGTATTCCCAGAAATCCAATATTTCTATGAACATGAAGGATGCTACGATAGCCTCCGTATTTGAAGAAATAGAGAAAACGACCGATTTCAACATTCTTTATAAGAATTCCACTTTAGACATCAATAAACGTATTTCCGTAAACGTCGACAAAGTCAAGATAGATGAACTGATGGGAATAGTTCTAAAGGAAACCAATGTTTCTTTTGAAATTAGAAGAAAACTTATCGTGTTGGTTGAAAACGGCAAAACGTTGAATTCCGGTACAAGTCCGGCCTCATCCAATCCTCCAAAGGTTCCGGATCAAACTATGACGGTAACTGGCACGGTAACCGATCAAGACAATATTCCCTTAGGTGGAGTGAGTATTGTCATCAAGGGCTCCACTAAGGGGGTTTCCACCAATTTTGATGGGGAATATGAAATAGAAGCTTCTGAGGGCGATATTCTTGTGTTCTCCTATATTGGCTTTTCCTCACGTGAAATCAGTGTAAAACAAGCAGACGTAATTAACGTTGCCATGATGCAAAGTTCAATGGATTTGAACGAAGTAATCGTTACCGCAACCGGTGCGCGCCGTAAGGTTGAGATGGGAAATTCCATTGCGAATCTCAACGTTGCCGATGACGTAAAGCAGCGGCCGATAAGCAATGTCTCGGACCTACTTCAGGGGCAGGCGACCGGCGTTCAGATTTCAAGTAGTGGAGGTTCTACAGGCATGGGCTCGCGCATTAGGATCAGGGGTTCGAACAGTGCATCCCTTTCCAACGAACCAGTAATTTATGTTGATGGTATTTTGATTAATAACGAGGCAAATTCAATCTCTTTTGAAACAGGTGGGCAATCCCCTTCCCGTTTAAATGATATCAACCCAGAGGATATTGAGTCTATCGAAATCATCAAGGGTCCTTCCGCGGCAACATTATACGGATCTATTGCGGCCAACGGTGTAATTCGTATTACCACTAAAAAAGGTAAACAAGGAGAACCAAGATGGTCTGCATTTTTCGAGAGCGGTTTGGTAGAAGATGTAACAACCTATCCCAAAAACTATCAGGCACTTGACGCAGCAGGCAATCCCGGTTTCAACTTTGAAGCGGCCGAAGGCACTTTTGTCCACAGTACGGTCAATTCTTTTCAGCCCTTGAACGACCCGCGTACCTCGCCTTTTAGAACCGGACAGTCTTATGGCGGTGGGTTGAGCGTATCGGGAGGTTCGGAAGTACTCACCTATTTCCTTTCGGGAAGTCTTACCGACGGTGAAGGCGTGTTGCCCGTCAATAACATAAAAAGAACGAATTTCCGGGGAAATTTCGGAGCCAAGATTACTGATGACCTTAAGGTAAATTTGACCACGGGCTACACCAACAGTAATCTGGAACTTCCCTTGAACGATAATTTTGCCCTCGCATTAATGAGTCAGGGCCTAAATGGTACATCGACCATAGATGTCAACAACGGTTGGGGTGAATTTACACCCGATGAACTGTTTACCATAGACACCCGGCAAATAATCAATCGTTTTACCAGTGGTCTTGAACTCATTTGGCAACCCTCTGAAAAATTGAACCTAAGAGCCTCCGGAGGCCTAGATTTTACATCCCGTTGGGACAGTCAGTTTTTCCCCACGGGTGAAGCCCCTGATTTTCTAAACTACGACGAAGGTGCCCGGTTCTCTAATAGGTTCAACGATTTTGTCTATACTTTGGATGCCGTAGGTTCTTACAAAACAGATCTTTGGGAGGGCATAAATTCCAGAACTTCCCTTGGATTCCAATATTTACAGAATCTTTCGCAAGGCACCTTCGCAACCGGTCTTCAGTTGGTTGCGGGTAGTAATTCTATTGCGGGGGCAGCAGTAACACAAAGTAACGAACAGACCATCGAGTCGCGTACCGTAGGGGTCTTTGTGGAGGAACAGATCGGTTTTAATGACAAATTGTTCGTGACAGGTGCCGTACGGGCCGATCGCGGGAGTTCTTTTGGTGCCTCGTTCAATTCGGTATTTTACCCCAAAGTGAGTGCTTCTTGGCTGATTTCGGAAGAAGAATTTTTCAATGATTCCGACAAATATGGCATAAGCTCGTTACGGCTTAGGGGAGCCTGG
This sequence comes from Allomuricauda sp., assembly GCA_040285615.1. Taxonomy (GTDB): domain Bacteria; phylum Bacteroidota; class Bacteroidia; order Flavobacteriales; family Flavobacteriaceae; genus Flagellimonas. The sequence continues at coordinate 1,023,339 of JAVJRL010000012.1, read as the reverse complement.
GGAGCCTCGGGGGTACAACCGGGCACCAATGATGCGCTGAGGTTTTTCAATCCCATAGCCGCTACACTGGACGGACAAAGTGTTACCGGGGTCACTATTGGCAGCGTTGGAAACTCCGACTTAACCCCAGAGCGGTCAACGGAAGTTGAGTTCGGCTTTGATGCGAAACTATTGTCCGAAAAAATTGGCTTTGAAATGACCTATTTTAATAAACGTACCGAAGATGCTCTTATATTTAGGCAATTGCCCTTATCGCTCGGCGTGGGCGAAGGGCGCTTTGAAAATTTGGGTTCCGTTAAAAACTCGGGTATTGAAATTGGATTGAATACAAGAATCATCGAAACCGATAAGTTTTTCTTTGGGGTAGATTTTGTGGGTTCGTTCATAGATAATGAATTGATAGAATTGGGTGAGGGCATACAACCGGTCATTTTTGGTCAACAGCGTCACGTTGAAGGCTTTCCCCTTGGCGGTTACTGGGATGAAACCTATACTTTTAACGATGCCAATGGCGATGGTTTCATTGGGCAGGATGAGATACAAGTTGGGGAAGTAGGGTACTTAGGTACGCCGTTTGCCACTACCGATATTTCATTTACCCCAACACTTAGTTTTTTCGAAAATCAATTTGTGCTAAGAGGACTCCTAAACTACAGGGGTGGTCAAAAACTTTATAACAACACCGGTTCTTGGCGAAACGGGAATAGTAACAACCAAGAACTGAACGATCCCAATGCCTCGCTTGCCGATCAGGCAAGGGCCGTTGCATCAAAATTTTTGGGCACTAATGCTGGTTATATTGAAGATGCTTCGTTTTGGAGGCTACGTGAAATTTCGTTGACCTATAATGCGCCTGTCACCTTTTCGAGTCAATTTGGTTTTGATCGTATAAGCCTGACGCTTTCCGGGCAAAACTTGGGTGTATGGACCGACTACACGGGACTTGATCCGGAAATAAGTTCTGAGGGGCAAGCCAATTTTACTACTGAGGAATTTCTCAGTCAACCACCCGTGCGTTCTTGGAAAGCAAGGCTAAACCTATCTTTTTAATATAAAAAAATCTAAGAAAATGAGAACATTACTGAAAATAAAAAACAACTATTCCAGATTGATCTTTAATGTCGTTGTTTTGGTTGTACTTACATCGTTGAGTATTTCTTGCGATTCGGTGGTAGAAGTTACAGATCCTGATATTGTTACACCGGAATCACTTAATAGCGAAGCCGGTATACAAACCCTACGCGCGGGTTCTTTGGGAGATCTTGCCGTGGCCATGAGCGGTTCCGCAGCAGGCCATGGGGCTACCACGGGCCTAATCGTTATGAGCGGCCTTATGGCTGATGAGTATAGTTATTCTGGAACCTTCCCCACTAGACGTGAGGCTGATACCCGAAACCTTCAAGATATTAACGGTGACATAAATACAATTTATGGTAACCTGCACAGATCACGAACCGGGGCCGAAACTACTATAGACCTTCTTGCCAATTTCGGCGGAAATCCAGAAGTGGAAAGCGAGATGCAAAGTATCGTTGGGTATGCCTATGTCATGTTCGCAGAAACCTTTTGCGGTGGGGTTCCCTTTAGCAAGGCACCTGCCGACGGAGGTGAATTGATCTATGGCGAGCCTTTGACTACTGAGCAAATGTTTAATGCTGCGGTCGAATGGTTTGATCAAGCCATCACCAACGCCGGCAGCAACGATAAATTGGCCAACCTGGGGCGGTTAGGCAAGGCCCGCTCCCTTTTGGGCCTAGGACAAATTGATGCCGCGGCTGGCGAAGTATCTGCTGTTCCATCAGATTTTGTTTACAATATTGAACAATCAGACAACAGTCGTAGACAAGAGAACGGTATTTATATAATGACCACTGTTCGCCGTCAGTTTTCTATAGCAGATGGCAAAGGCGGCAATGGTCTAATGTACCGCTCCGCTATGGATCCCCGGACACCTTGGGACGGGGGCACGGAATTTGGACAAGATGATATTACCCTGTATTACAACCAACTCAAATTCAATTCCTCCAGTGTACCCGTGGCCTTGGCCTCAGGAATAGAAGCAAGGTTGATCGAAGCCGAGGCGGCCGCTAGTGCAGATGATGCCCAAACCGTCGAGAATATACATAATGAACTTAGGGCCGCAATGGGTCTATCAGAGTTAGACCTCTCAGGAATTAGTGGCGAAGACCTGTTGCTGGCCCATTTTTCAGAACGTGCCTTTTGGTTGTTCAGTACCGGTCATCGACTGGGAGACCTAAGAAGACTTGTGGATGTTTATGATATGATGCCCTCAAGTGTGTTTCCATGGGGGCCTTATTTCAAGGGAGGGGAATATAATCCCAATCTTAAATTTCTAGTCCCACAGTCAGAATCGAACAACCCCAATTATGTTGGCTGTTTGGATTGAACATATTTGAAAATGTCATACAAAAAAGAGAGGAGGCTTTTTAGGGCCTCTTTTCTTTTTAAGTTTGCTGAAGGCAAAGTTGTCAATTACATTTTTTATGAAAAACCTGTTAGCGATTCCAAAATTTGAACGTTCTGGAAGCTTCATTTTCTTATGTGCCTTGTTTTTGTTGTCCGGCACCGCTGGCCTTATATTCCAAGTGATTTGGATGTACCGGCTGGGACTTGTGTTCGGGAATGCGGCGTATGCAACGGCTGCAACATTATCCGCTTTTTTTCTCGGATTGGCCCTTGGGGGACGGTTTTTTGGCAAGGCTTCCGCCCGTTTTAAACGGCCACTTCGCTTATATGGCTTTATGGAGCTAGGTATTGCCGTAACGGCACTCTTGTTGATTCCTGGCCTCCATTTCTATGAAAAGTACTATTCTGATATCGTATCTTTTTTAGGGGTTTCAAGAAGCGTTCTCTTAGTCATCAAGTTTGTATTTGGTATTTCATTACTTTTTTTTCCTTCATTTTTAATGGGAGGCACCTTTCCCGTTTTGGCACAGTACATCGGGAAAAATCGAATTGACCTTTCAAGACGTGGAACGATTTTGTATGCCGTAAATACCTTAGGGGCCGCTCTAGGTGCTTTTGCTGCCGCGTTTTATTTGTTAGCTAGGTACGGGGTCAGTGCAACCTATGGCTTTGCCATGGCCCTGGCTCTTTCCGTAGGGGTTCTGGCGCTTGTTATCGACCGCTTTTATAAGACTCCCCACCCAGCTGCTCTTGAAGCCTTCGATTGGCCTGAAAAGCACGAAAAATCCACTTACGCTACATCCGAATTGGGTTATGGCCAATTCATCACGGTCGCCTTTTTTTCCGGGGCCTTGGCACTAGCGGCCGAAACCTTATGGACTAAAATGTTCGCCCAAGTTTTACAAAATTCGGTCTATTCGTTCGCTGCAATATTGGTAGTGTTCCTTTTATCCCTAGGGCTTGGCGGTATTTTATCCCATGTGCTGGTAAGGCTAAGGGCGCCGTCAACAAAACTTTTGATCTTATTGTTGGCCTCGGCCGCAATTTTGATAGGAATATCTCCAACGGTATTCAGTACTGTGACAAACGGACTTGAGTACCTTGCAGTGAACGCATCTTGGCTTACATATATATTGTCCGTCTTTAAACTAAGCCTAATAGTAATTATGCCTCCAACTATTATTTTAGGTGCCGTGTTTCCCTTTCTGTTGAAAGCGGCCCCTACAATCCAAATGCCATCTGGGATAATCGCGGGCAAATTAGTACTCTACAATTCGTTGGGCGGCTTTGTGGGACCGGTAGTGGCAGGTTTTGTTCTACTTGATTTGGTCGGCCTCTGGAATAGTATAAAAATCATTGCTGTTCTGTATGGCATCTTAGCTCTATTGATTGTTTTCCCAGCATCCGGAAAAAAGAAAATTATTCAACTTTTATTACCAGTTGCATTGATTTTCGGAATATTCGTGTTGAAAAACCCACCTCTTGTACAATTGAAAACAGGAGAAAAAGTACTGGATTATTGGCAATCAAGCGACGGTGTCGTCTCTATAATACAATTGGCGGGAAATTTAGAGATGCGATTGGATAATTTTTATGTGCTCGGGGATTCGAAATCGTTTTTGGTCGAGCAAATGCAGGCCCATGTTCCGCTTATGATACATCCAGCACCAAAAAATGTGGCGTTTTTGGGACTGGGGACCGGCATCACGGCAGGTGCGGCGTTTAACCATGATGTAGAAAATGTAGTAGCCGTTGAACTGGTGTCCAACGTGGTTATTGCGGCAAAACGTTATTTTTCACCTTGGACCAATGGACTTTTCAAAGATAAACGGGCGAATATAGTAGCTGACGATGCCAGAAACTTTCTTCTGGGCGCCAATAAGAAATTCGACGTTATTATCGGAGACCTTTTTACCCCGTGGCATGCGGGTACGGGAAGTCTTTACACCCTTGAGCATTTTGAACAAGTTAAAAAGCGATTATCGCCCGGTGGCATCTTTGCGCAATGGTTACCGCTATACCAGCTTACACCTGAGAACTTCAATACCATTGCCGCTACATTTGCAGCCGTTTATCCACAAGTGACACTCTGGCGGGCCGATTTTTCCACGGACCGGGCCAGTATCGTACTCGTTGGCCAGGAAGCAGGCTCACAGCTTAACGATAATACCTTACGCAAAAATATTGTCCATGTAGTGGGTAAGCAAATTGACCCGGAAAACAACCACATGGCCGGTCTTTTTTATCTAGGTAACTTGGAGGCCATTAGAAATCGGTTGTCGGGTGTTGAACTGAATACCGATGACAGAAGGTCTATTGAATTTAAGGCACCTATTCTATCGCAACAAGCCAATTCGGGCAGTGCAAGCTATATTACAGGCAAGGAGTTGGATGATTTGTTGACCTTATTAAATACTAATCTTCCTGCTGGGAAAGACCCCTATCTTTCCAACTTGGCAGAGGAAGAAATTCGATTTGTAAAAGTGGGGGCGCTTTACCATCGTTATTTGCGATATGTCAGTACCGGGGAAGAAGATAAGGCAAAAAAAATACGGGAACAGATACAGTTCTTGGCTCCGGACTTTTTACATACGGAGACCAAAGCTATTAATGAAAAAAATAAGGGAATACAAACAAACAAGAAATAAAATGAATTACCAAAAAACAACTGGACCGATCAAGGACTATATGAAACAAGTAAGCAACAAACCATTCTTTTTTTCGATTCCAATAATCATATCCATACTATCTTTTAGTCTTTCCTTTGCGCAACAAGATATCATCGATAAGGCCATAGCGGTTTCGGGAACCGAAAAATTGAAAAATGCAAAGGCTTCATTTGATTTTAGGGATTACCAGTATACATACAAAAGAAACCAAGGGCGATTTGAATACACAAGAATCGGCAAGAAAGGCGATGGCACGGAAATACGGGATGTCTATACCAATAAGGGGCTGGTCCGCTATGTGGCCGATACCTTGATAAGCCTTACCGAAAAAAGAGAGAAAGCCTATACCAATTCGGTAAATTCAGTGATGTACTTTGCATTTCTTCCATTATGGCTCAAAGACCCCGCGGTCATTGTAGAAGACCAAGGTAGAAACTTGATAAAAGGTAAGGAGTACTATAAAATCCGTATTACTTTTAAGCAAGAGGGCGGTGGCGATGATTTTGAGGATGTGTTCCTCTATTGGTTCGATGTCAAGGATTATAGTATGGACTACCTCGCCTATAAATACTTTACCGGCAAAGGGGGAATGCGGTTTCGGGAAGCTTACAACCAGCGCAACGTTAATGGGGTCGTAATACAGGATTACCGTAACCTACAACCTAAAATAAAAGACGGCATTGATTTTGATGAAATCGAGAAGGCTTTTGAAAATGACCAACTGGAAGAACTCTCACTCATTCAATTGAAAAATGTGAAAATCAAAACGATACCCAAACCTTAGCTCAGTCTAATTCATTCAAAGACCCGAAGTAGGTTTCCCGTAAGTTCAGTCTGGAATATTTTTAAAGGGTTGCTCGTAATACTGTTTAAGGGCTTTCCGGTTTGGTCAAAGCGTGCGCCATGGGTAGAACAATAGTAAATACCGCCGTCGTTCTCCACAAACCTAACTTCCTCGGTCTGTTGATGGCTGCATATCTGACTGGCCGCCACAAAATTACCTTCTAAATTTTTAACTACGACCACATAGTCCTTCAAAATATAATCGCCGTTGTTCTGTAAGCCATTACCCTCGTTGGAGCTAAGGTCTATCGTAAAATCGATTCCGGTAGGTATCGGTCTCATATCCTCTGGGGAAACGTCTCCGTTACCATCTTTGGAACAGCCTTGAACACACGGAAAAACAATGGCAAACGCGGCACCGGCACCCAAACTTCGTAAAAATTGTTTTCTTTCCATAACAAAGACTTTTTAAAAATAAACGTCTTTTGCTAAAAAATCGTATGCAAAGAACAAATATGTAGTCTTCAGCGCATATTATAGAAGATAGTAAAATCAATAATTTCTCTACAAGGGGGTCTAATTGAGTGTTTGAACGCATCCGATTTATACTGTCCTATACCCGCAAGCGTCAACAATTTTTTTTAGTACTATGCTGATTGTGTTTAGTAAAGAACAAGAATAGCTTTTATTCGAGTTGCTACATTCAACTTTTTTTACAAACATGACGATCGTCATGTTTGTGTTTGATCACTTACGTTACTTTTGAAAAATAATGTCATTTAAATTGAGTGTAACTATATAAAAATGAGATTATTATATATTTTTTAAATTGACAGGTAATTTTAAAACCCAAACGGTTTTTTGCTAATTTTAGAGTATGAAGCGCTTTTTACGTAAAATAGTATCCATCGGTTTGACGTTCGCAATACTTTTTGCGACCACATCCTTTAGCGCTGATATGCATTTCTGTTGTAACAAATTAGTGGATATTGCCGTATTTGGTAAGGCAAAATCTTGTGATGATAAAGTTCAAAAAAGCGAAAGTCCTTCCAAGGAGTGTTCTGTAGGAGCCGAGGATTGTTGCAGGAATGAAACATTTAGCAAGGCCGGTGATGACAACGTTAAAAAGGTTACCGCGGAATTCAGCATCGAAAACTATGTTTTCTTACATAGCTTTTTTTACACCTATATAAATCGATTTGAAGGGCTAGATAAAAACATCGTTCCCTTTGTAAATTATGATCCGCCATGGATAGAGAAGGACACTCTTGTGCTTCATGAAACTTTCCTTATTTGATTTTTTTTCAAACAGATTATTGATCCAATAATCTGTACTTCTTGTTGGCCGACATCGCGTTCTGCCCTCTAATGTCGTACCCTTTATTCCAACGACACTCGCTCCAATTGGTCAAAATACCAAATAATAATGAGTCCTTATGGACACAAGCAATTAGAACATTTAATAAACCCTAAAGTATGGATTCTCAGAGAGAATACTGGATCAAGAATATGGTCTGCAGTCGGTGCCTTAAGGTCATAAAGCAGGACCTTGAAGAAATCGGTGTAGAAGTGCTTTCCCTTGAACTGGGCAAACTATCAGTCCGTATCACTACTGAAATTGATAAAAAAATCGATTTGAAAATAGCGGAGGTGCTTCATTCCAACGGATTTGAAATCGCCAAGAACGAGGAGGAAATGATCGTAGAGAATATCAAGATCACCTTAATCGAACTTGTAACAGACCTTCCTTTACATATTAAGGAAAAGACTTCCGAACATTTGGCAGCAGAACTACATCGGGATTATAAGATGTTGAGCAAGATTTTCTCTAAAAAAGAGAACATTACCATTGAAAAGTACTTTATAAAACTGAAGGTCGAAAGGGTCAAAGAGCTCATACAGTTGCAACAGCATGCGTTCTCGGACATAGCCTATCTACTCGATTACAGTAGCGTGAACCATTTATCCAGACAGTTTAAAAATGTTACTGGATTGAGCATGACAGATTATAAAAACAGCCAAGTATGGGAAAGAAGCTTCCTTGACGAAATTATATAGATAAGAACGAAAATTATGCAGATGTAAACATCCAACAAAAAATAGATTTACTAACAATTCAATACCAATAAAATGAAAAACAAAAGAGACATACGTATTTGGACCATATTAATGGTCACAGGTTTGTTAATTCTCGGGTTCAATGGCCATGCCCAAGAAAAATGGGTAGCCCCTGCAAGTGCCGATAAGATTGTCAACCCCTTAAAGGGGGACACAGATGCATTGGCAAACGGGAAAAGGACGTACAGAATGCTCTGTGTGGTCTGCCATGGAGCCAAGGGCAAAGGTGATGGCGTTGGTGGCGCAGGATTAAAGCCGCTACCGACCAATTTGACCAGTGCCGAGTTCCAAGCCCAGACCGACGGCGCAATTTTCTGGAAACTAGAGGAAGGACGCTCACCCATGGCCTCCTATAAAACCGCTCTTCCCGAAAAGAAAAGATGGGAATTGATTAACTATATCAGAACCTTGAAACAATGAAAAAGCTAATATATTTTCTAACAGTAGTGGTCTTAGGTACAACTTCATACGCCCAGACCTATAACACGTTTGAACCGAGCAAGACCCAATTTATGCTGCGTGGTTACGGGCATACAGGATTTGAATATATGGATTCTGGGGATGAAACAGAATCCACATTTTTGGGTGCGGCCTTTGCTCCAATATTTCTTTATAAACATTCAGATAGGCTGATGTTTGAGGCAGAACTGGAGTTTGTTCTTGAAGGGAACGAACTGGAAACCGGTTTGGAATATGCGGACGTTATGTATGTACTTAATAGAAACATGACCGTTAGGGCCGGAAAATTTCTTTTACCATTTGGCACTTTTATGGAACGCTTGCATCCTGCATGGATTAACAGATTGCCCAATACGCCTTTGGGCTATGGGCATGACGGAATTGCACCTTCCTCGGGTATAGGGGTAGAATTAAGAGGGGCATTTGATTTGGGAGGCCCTACTTTGAACTATTCGGTATACTCCACAAACGGTCCACGTCTCAAGGACGGTAATTTGGAACCTGAAGAAGCGGGGATGCTTCAATTCGAGAATTATGAGGACACCAATCTTGCCAAGGCTTATGGGGGTCGAATCGGCTTGCTGCCTTTTTCTGATTCTTCCACAGAAATAGGGTTTTCAGCGTATTCCACTAGTGGAACGGGGGAAGAAGATTCAGAATATGAAGATATCGGTGCCTTTCTCTATGCCTTGGATTTTTCCTTTGTCAAACAAATATCAGGAATAAGCGGCGTAGTTGACGTAAAGGCGCAATACAATAATTCCAATGTGGATACGGCAACTTTTACAGAACTGGAGGATGGTATCGCAGAAGAATACTCTTTTGATAACCAAAGTAATTCCTTTTATGGGCAATTGAGCTATAGGCCTACCATGGCAAGCAACGACTTTGTCAAGAAATTGGAGTTTGTTGGAAGATATTCAGATTTCAATGCTCCCGAGGGTGCCGAATGGGAGGAAAAATCAGTTCAGTATGCCTTTGGCGTCAACTATTGGCTGAGCTGGCGTTCTGTAGTCAAGTTGAGTTACCAGACCACGGAAACAGAAGGAGGCCATGACGGTAATGGAATCACAAATACAGATGGATTATTTCTGCATTGGGCCATAGGATTTTAATCGAATCATAAAAAGCAAAAAAATGAAAACAACATATAAATTATCGATAGTCTTGGCCTTACTGGCCATCACGGGTTTGACGGTGGTTGCGTGCTCTTCAACCAAGAAAAAATATTCGGATGTGCCCACCGAAACGGTAGCGGATACAGCTGATGATTTCAAGATAGAGAAATCAGGTGCACAGCTTTGGGGAGAGACCTGTAATCGCTGTCATATTGCCCCATCTCCAGCAGATTACAACGATACCGATTGGGAAACCATTAGCCTCCATATGAGGGTAAGGGCCAATCTTACCGAAAATGAAAGTAAAAAAATTGAAGAGTTTCTTAAATCAGCAAATTAGGTTTAGAGGTAGATGCTCCCATAGTAATAGATGCTTAGCTATGGGAGCAAAATTCCAAAAAAAGATAACAATTAAATCATAATTAAAATATAACACTATGAAAACAATAACAATCATTATTTCGGTATTCGCAATGGTTATCCTATCCAGTTGCAACCAGAAAACAGATTCTAATGCTATGCTCGAAAATTCACAAACGAGAACGGCACTCTTTGATGCAATTGCCAATAATCACAGCTATATGACCGAATTCATGGACAATATGAAAGGGAACGACCATGCAATGCAGATGATGCAGGGCAACCAACAGATGATGGGTAATATGATGAAAGGCCAGAGTATGCAAATGATGATGAAAGATAGTATGATAATGAATAACATGATGCAATCCATGATGAAAGATGGAATGATGATGGGCAATATGATGAAAATGATGCATGAAAAAGGCATGATGAGCGAAGATTGTATGGAGTCTTGCATGGATATGATGGCCGAGAAAGGAGTAGATAATATTGAACAGGCCAAATTGGAATTGAGCAAAAGCCAAAGTCATGGCGATCATCATTAAAGTATATAACATTTAAAACTAAAAAATAGAAATCATGAAAGGTCATTGGATATGGATGGTTATCGGTTGCGGACTTCCGTTACTATTAATTTTTTTCGCCCCAGCATTGGGCATTACGGGATATAACGGACTTTTTGGCTTTATCATCCTGATGTTCGTGTTTCATCTCTTTATGCCGCATGGCGCACATGGCCACGGTAGGCATAACCATTCGGAACAGAATTATAAGCAACACGAATATGGTAAGGACAAATCGTTGGCATCTGAAACCAATGAGGAACATAAGGGCCATAGCCATCATTAAAAAAAGCAGAAACCAATGAAACACACATATCAAATAAACGGACTAAGCTGTGGCGGATGTATAGCAAGGGTAAAAAAAACCATGGAAGCGCACCCGGACATTGAGAAAACGGAAATCTTTTTAAGCCCAAAAGGAAAGACGATCATAAGTATGAAAGAGAAACTTTCGGTAGAAGATTTGCAAAAGCAACTCAACAAACTTGAGGGCTATACCATTACTGAGGTCATTTAAAATAATAGTAACCATAAAATTAAGAACATGTTTTACAGAGATGGATTTTTTTGGGGAATGCACCTTATCTGGTGGGCAATTTGGTTCGTGGCTTTAGGCTGGATTTTTTTTGCGCCGTCTGGCACATCTGATGCAGAAATCAATGAAGACGATCCGGTAACAACGCTCAAAATCCGGTTTGCCAAGGGCGAGATTTCCAAGGAGGAATATGAGCAATCAAGGAATCTTTTAAGATCGGACAAATAGTCCAACAACTAACAACTATTAATCTTTAAATCTAAAACTATGCATTTTTTTGACGGACACTGGGGCGGTATGCACTTCGTATGGTGGATCATATGGTTGATCCTCTTAATATGGATCTTCTTTGTGCCATACGACATCCCTTACCGAAAATCGAAGAAGGAAGACCCTCTCGCAATTCTCAAAAAAAGATTTGCCAATGGGGAAATTACAAAAGAGGAATTTGAAGAATCAAAAAGGATTCTAAAATCCGAATAGTGTCATTTCAACTTTAACATGACACTAGGAAGTATCAGCAACTAGTAACCCTTAAAATGAATCAAAATGAAAACAGAAATCAAAAAAGCAATAGGAATTGTATTGGCCGTTTTCACATTATCGGCCTGTGCACAAAAACAGGAAAGTGCTGTAAAGGATATGCTTAAAGACCCCTCAAAACAAGAGGAAGTCTTGACCTTGATGGTCGAAGACCACGATTTGGGCAAAAAGTATATTACCAAAATGATGGATAATGATCATGCCACGGGCATGATGGTAGACGAACTCGTAAAAGCAGCGGCAAACGATACCATTCTCGCCGGTAAACTGAGCGATATGATTACCGGATACCCTGACCTTATGCTATTGACCACCCATCATTTTATGCCGGTCATTGCCAATGACAGCCTTTTGAGCGACAACTTTTGTGACCACACTTTGGAGCATGAGGAATTGGAAAAAGCTATGCACAATAAGATGGAGTACAAAAAAAGTATGGAAAAGAACCATTAATTAAAATTTTGGTTTAGCACAAAGGGTCTTTACTCCACAAATGAATTTGGAACAACTATTAACATAAAAACAACAATCATGTATCGATTAAACGTAAAAAAACTTGGTTTTGCTTTCGGTCTCACAGGAGCTTTGATTTATCTGGGCTGTATAGTCGTCATGGCTACCGCAGGGCAAGAAGGGAGCATATTATTTTTCAATAGCCTATTGCACGGTCTGGACACGACCAATATTATAAGAATGGATGTCCCCCTACTGGAGGCTCTCTTTGGCATCGTACAAACCTTTATTCTAGGTTGGCTCATCGGAGCATGCATTGCAGGCTTTTATAACGCACAAATTAAGAGGAGATAATCTAAGCTTGTGGATAGAAGAGGCTTTATGATATGGCACTGTATTGACCGCTGGTATGTTGTTTTTTCCTGACAATCTGCTAGCGGAAAGTGCCAAAGAACTGGGTAAATAACAAGGGTCTCACGGAATCCTTATTTGGAAAAAGTGAGCACCGTGTCCAGTAGGCTTTCGTGTATTCCTTAAGTTAAATATTCAATAAACAGTTCGGCGACAGGGAAGACCTGTTGAATCTGGAACATAATTATATCAAATAGAAGATTCCCATGCAATACGTTTGGTTTATATGGTCGTTTATCCTCCTTGCCCTTTGGGGCCTGGTTTACCTCCTGAAAAAGGATTCTAGGAAGGAAATGCTCAAAATGAGTTGGATAACGATGCCCTTCGGGCTTACAGAACCATTGTTCGTTCCTGAATATTGGCATCCGCCGTCCCTTTTTGATTTGGCGATAAAGACAGGCTTCGATATTGAAAGTCTCATCTTTTCATTCGCGATTGGGGGTATTGGTACGGTATTGTATAATCTTATTTTCAAACGTGGCTACGTTGAATTCCCGCACACCGAAAGAAGTCATAGAAGACACTCCCTTCATGTATATATTCTCTTTGTTCCTGTTTTGGTTTTCGGGGCCTTGAGTCTTTTTACCGAATTGAACCATATTTATTGTGGGATTCTGGCCATGTTCATAGGCGGTTTGGCAACGCTTTATTGCAGGCCAGATTTAATAGAAAAGATTTGGATCGGAGGTCTATTGTTCACGGTGCTCTACTTTATTTATTTCGGTAGCATCCTTCCGTTCTATCCCGATTATGTGGAACTCTACTGGAATCTGGAGAACCTGACCCATATATTGGTTATTGGTATCCCCGTTGAGGAACTGTTGTTCGCTTTCACTTTCGGAATGTACTGGTCGGGGCTATACGAGCATTTGTATTGGAAAAAATTGATGAAACCCTTGGTCATAAGTTGATTTGGCAATATGTGAATTAAACATAATTAATCATGAACAAATAAATTTAAAAAGATGAAAATAGTATTAGCAATAGATGGTTCTGACTTTAGTAAAGTCGCCATAGATGAACTTGCAGCGCTGCCGTTGCCTGCGGGTACCGAAGTATGTATTATAAATGTGTTCGAAAATCCCATGTTGGCCGCTCCTGGTGCCCTTCCATTGGGCGGCACGCTTGGCAATTATTATGAAGAAACCGTTTCCAATGCGAAAAAATCGGCAGAAGATCTTGTTAATGAGGGCTCAAAATCATTAAGAAATAATAATAACGCATTGTCTATAACAACAGCGGTGGTCAATGGACTTCCCAAAAGTGCAATTCTAGAAAAGGCGGAAGCCTTTGATGCCGATTTAATTGTAGTCGGGTCTCAGGGTCATGGTGCATTTTCTAGATTTTTGCTTGGCTCGGTCTCCCAGTCTTTGGCAACACATGCCGACTGTTCCGTCATGATAGTCCGGAAACGCGACTCGAAAGAAAAAAATAAACAGTAAAAAGTTAATGAAACAGAATCAAATGTTAAACGGTATCGACGATCATACGTGCAAAGTGACGGAAGCAATCTGCTTGCCAAATTCTAGGTTGCCACGGGTAGTTATAGTTGGAGGGGGCTTTGCGGGTCTAGCATTGGTGGAAGGGCTGAAAAACAAAGATGTTCAGGTTGTACTGATAGACCGCAACAACTTTCATCAATTCCAACCCTTATTTTATCAGGTAGCCACTAGCGGCCTCGAACCCGATAGTATTGTGTTCCCTTTTAGAAAACAAATTAAGGGGTATAAGAATGTGAGCTTCAGGCTGGCCGAGGTAAAGGAAATTCAGGCTTCCAACAATACTGTCATAACGGACAAAGGAAAACTTACCTACGACTATCTGGTCTTGGCTACAGGAACAAAGACCAACTTCTTTGGTATGGAAGAAGTGGAAAGAAATAGTTTGGGCATGAAGGATATCCGGGATTCCCTAAATATCCGCCACATGATGTTGCAAAACTTGGAGCAGGCCGCGATTACATGCGATGATGAGGAACGCGATGCCCTCACGAATTTTGTGATTGTGGGCGGCGGCCCCGCCGGAGTAGAAATGGCAGGTGCCTTGGCGGAGTTTTGCAAATACATCCTTCCAAAGGACTATCCCGAGTACCCTTCTTCCATAATGAACATCTATTTGGTGGAAGCTATGGACGAACTACTCATGGCGATGTCAGACAAAGCTTCCTCAAAAACCCTGACCTATTTGGAAAATCTAAACGTAAAAGTGTTGTTGAAAGAATCCGTGAGCAATTATGACGGTACGGTAGTGCAAACCAAAAGTGGGAAGACGATTTTGGCCAAGAACTTAATTTGGACGGCAGGTGTAAAAGGGGACTTCCCAAAGGGTATCGATGAGAGGCATGTAGTGAAGGGAAATCGCTTAAAAACCGATGCTTATTTGAAAGTAGACGGTCAAGAAAACATCTTTGCCATCGGGGATATTGCCGCCCTGATTTCCGAAGAGACCCCAAAAGGCCACCCACAGGTAGCACAGGCGGCCATCCAACAGGGAAAATACCTTGCCTGCACATTGATGGGGATCATCAATGATAAACCAATAAGGTTATTTAGCTATAAGGACAAGGGTTCTTTGGCTACCGTTGGTAAGCGCAAGGCTGTTGCAGATTTAGGTAAACTAAAGTTTGCCGGCTATTTTGCTTGGTTGCTGTGGTCGGTCGTACACCTGTTATCCATTAGTGGGTTTCGAAACAAGTTATTGGTCGGCTTCAATTGGGCCGTAAGCTATTTTTCCTATGAAAAGAGCAATAGGGTAATTATTAGGAATTTCAAACTTAATACTACTGGGAAAACTCAAACAAAGGATAATTCCGAAAATCATTTGGAAAAGGATGTAAACACAAAAAAATCCAGTATTGATGTCTAAACACCATACAAATAACAGCATTATTAAATTCTTCGGCAGCACGGCCAAAGAACTCAATAACAGTGGTGTTGTTCTCTTTATCACGGTCGTCGTCGCAATGGTCTGGGCCAATTCGCCGTGGAAGGAATATTATATCGACTTAATGCAAACTGATATTGCCTTTACCGTTGGCAGTCTTCAGCTATCGGAGCCACTGCTGTTATGGATCAACGATGGTTTGATGGCCCTCTTCTTTCTACAAGTAGGTCTGGAGCTGAAACGTGAAATAATCGGTGGTAAACTTTCATCCCCAAAGAATGCGGTGCTACCTATTGGTGCAGCTATAGGTGGCATGGTACTTCCTGCCCTTGTTTATTTTATGTTCAATAGCTCGGGCGAAGCTTCTAATGGTTGGGGCATTCCCATGGCCACGGATATTGCCTTTTCTCTAGGGGTTCTGGCCCTTGTCGGCAAAAGACTGCCAGCCTCTTTAAGGGTTTTTCTTATTACGTTGGCGATAGTGGATGATTTGGGAGGCGTCTTGGTCATTGCCCTATTTTATACTTCCGGTATATCCGAGATGGATCTACTACATGGGCTATTGTTCTTCGGAGCTTTGATTATCGGCAATTATGCGGGAGTGAGAAGCACTTGGTTCTATGCCATTATTGGTATCGGCGGTGTTTGGCTGGCCTTCTTTTTTTCAGGGGTACATCCAACCATTGCCGGGATTCTGACGGCATTTGCCATTCCTGGTAGGGTAAAAATTAAGGAGAATACCTTTTTAGAGCGTTTAGACCGTTTGCATAAGAGATTTCAAGAAACCAAGTCTATAAAGGGAACACTTATCTCAAAAACGCAATTGGAGATATTGGAGGATATAAAGACTACAAGTTCCGAGGCTGAAACTCCACTTCAAAAATTGGAAAGGACTTTAAACCCAATAGTGGGCTTTGTAATTCTTCCCTTGTTCGCTTTGGCAAATGCCGGAATACATCTTCATGGAGATTTGTTGAAAGTACTATCCAGCCCCGTTAGCTTGGGGATTGGTCTAGGCCTGATTCTTGGTAAAGTCATGGGTATTGCCACTTTTTCAAGACTATTGGTCGCATTAAAACTCGCCAAGCTTCCGGAAAACGTGAATTGGAACATGATTTATGGCGTGGCTTTTCTTGGAGGAATAGGCTTTACAATGTCATTGTTTATAAATGAATTGGCTTTCACGGACGAGTCCCTAATATTTACGTCCAAAGTAAGCATCCTATTCGCTTCTATGATAGCAGGGGTAATAGGCGCGGTACTATTATACAGAAACAGTAAAAAATTAATAACAGTTAAATAATAATAAGGATATGAAAAATATTGCAGTAATAGGATACGGAGTCATCGGAAAAAGAGTGGCCGATGCCATCAATGTACAAGATGATATGAACCTTGTCGGGGTTTGCGATGTCATAAGTGATTGGCGCATACAGACCGCCATTAAAAAAGGGTATTCAGTGTTCGCGGCTACAGGACAAGCAATGGGGCAAATGAAGATGTCTGAAATTCCTGTAGCTGGATCCATGCAAAATCTTCTGGGTCAAGTAGATTTGGTAGTAGACTGCACCCCAAAGAACATAGCGGCAAAGAACGTAGAGGTCTATAAAAAACAGGGTATAAAATTCATTCTTCAAGGGGGTGAAAAGCACGAGACAACAGGGCATTCCTTTAGTGCGGAAAACAATTATAGTACGGCGCTAAATATTGATGCTACCCGAGTGGTTTCCTGTAATACCACATCAATCTTGAGAACATTGACCGCTTTAAAAAGGGCAGATTTATTGGATTATGCACGGGGAACATTATTAAGAAGGGCCACCGACCCATGGGAAAGCCATTTAGGAGGTATAATGAACACCATGGTGCCCGAAAAGGAAATTCCAAGCCATCAAGGGCCCGACGCGCAAAGTGTCGATCCCGATTTGGATGTCATTACTTCAGCGGTCAAAGTTCCCCAAACCCTTAGCCACATGCATTATTGGAACGTGAAGCTAAAGAAAGAAGCATCTAAAGAAGAAGTGCTCAACGCCTTTAAAACCTCTACACGCATTAAGCTAATCCATTATGATCAAGGATTGGTTTCCAACAATACGATCAAGGAAATGTTTATGGATATGGGAAGACCTTGGGGCGATATGTATGAGGTAGCCCTTTGGGAAGATATGCTAAAGGTTGTGGGCGATGAACTTTTTTATGCCTACGTGGTCGATAACCAGGCGATCGTAATCCCCGAGACCATCGATGCCATTCGGGCACTTACCGGAATCGATTCCGATGGTAACAAATCCATCGCAAAGACCAATAAAAGTCTAGGTATTAATCAATAGCAACAACAATGAAAACATACGAAAATATAGTGGAACAATTAGGGGACAAAGCGTCCTTCTATTTGGACCACGTAAGCGAAAAAATTACCAAGGATGAACTACAACTGCCCGATGCTGATTTTGTCTCTAAAGTTTTTGCCAATAGTAATCGAAATCCACAAACGCTTCGGAGTCTTGCCCAATTGTACGGGCATGGCAATCTGAAGGATACTGGATATTTAAACATACTTCCCGTAGATCAAGGGGTCGAGCATAGTGCCGCTTTTTCGTTTTATAAGAATCCCGATTATTTTGATCCTGAGAATATTATAAAATTGGCCATTGGAGCTGGTTGTAATGGGGTAGCCTCAACTTTTGGGGCATTAGGTCTCTATGCCCGTAAATATGCCCATAAAATCCCCTTTATTGTCAAGTTAAACCACAATGAGTTATTGTCCTATCCCAATACATATGACCAAAACGTGTTCGGAAAGGTCAAGGAAGCTTGGGATATGGGCGCAGTTGCTATTGGGGCGACCATATATTTTGGATCTAAGGAAAGTAATCGACAGTTAAAAGAGATTGCGGAAACCTTTGCCGAGGCCCATAGCCTCGGTATGGCCACGATATTGTGGTGCTACACCCGTAACGACTCCTTCAAAACGGATAAGGAAGACTATCACACCGCTGCGGATTTAACAGGTCAGGCGAACCACCTAGGGGTAACCATACAGGCTGACATCATCAAACAAAAGTTACCCACCACAAATTATGGCTTTAAGAATCTGCAATTCGGAAAATATGACGATGCCATGTACGAGGGCTTAACAACAGAGCACCCCATTGACCTATGCCGGTTACAGGTCGCCAATTGCTATATGGGTAAAATTGGATTGATCAATTCCGGCGGGGGCTCCAAAGGAGCATCCGACTTGACCGAAGCCATTACAACCGCAATCGTAAACAAGCGCGCTGGGGGTTCTGGTCTTATTTTGGGAAGAAAAGCTTTTCAAAGACCTTTTAAGGAAGGGGTGGAATTGATACATGCGGTCCAGGGCGTTTACCTTGAGAAAAGAATCACAGTGGCATAATACAGATATAAGCATGCTCGATACGGAAATAAAATCATTAAAATCCCTAAACCACTACCTGCGTAAACTGGTAGAAAATAGGCTTTGGCTCAAGGTTATCATTGCCTTGTTCCTAGGTGTCGGGGCCGGCCTGTTGTTAAGCCCCCAAAACGGTTGGATCACCAAAAGTACGGCCGATGTTTTAGGGAATTGGCTGGCCTTGCCGGGAATGCTCTTCCTGAAACTGGTGCAGATGATCATGATTCCCTTGATCGTGGCTTCCATCATTACGGGTATCGCTAGTAACGATAAGGATAACTTGAAAAGGTTGGGTGGTGGCGTACTCTTATATTTCATATCGACAACAATTATATCGGTAACCATAGGCACCGTACTTGCACTGATCTTTTCCCCCGGAAAATATCTGCACCAACAGGCGGAAGTCGATCATACAAATGCATTGGCCGACGCTGCCAAAAGTTCGGAACTATCCTTTGGAATAAACGATATTCCGAATGCCATAACCAATTTACTGCCCGAAAACCCATTGGCCTCCATGGTAAGTGGCGAAATGTTGAGCATCGTCATTTTTACCATTATCATAGGGGTCGCCGTATTGTCGCTGACCGACGACCTGCTTAAACCTGTAAAATTGCTCTTAGGGGCCATACAGGAAATCTGTATGACGGTGGTCAAATGGGCCATGTTATTGGTTCCGGTCGCCGTATTCGGTCTAATGGCACAGCTTACGTCGAGCGTTGGCCTGAACTCCTTAACGGGTCTGGGATTTTATGTGCTCGTGGTACTGATGGGATTGCTCATATTGCTCGGCATTTACATCATGCTGGTCAGCATACTTGGCCAGAGCAACCCTTTTAAATTTTTGCGAAAGATCACGGATGTACAGCTTTTGGCGTTCTCAACAACAAGCTCTGCCGCGGTAATGCCCTTATCGCTGAAAACAGCGGAGGAAGAACTCAAAGTGGATGGGGCCATCAGTAATTTCATAATCCCCATCGGGACTACCGTGAATATGGACGGGACGGCCCTCTATCAGACCATAACGACCTTGTTCATAGCACAGGCCTATGGCCTTGAAATGGGCCTTCTCAATGTCATCGTTGTCGTAGTTACCATAGTCGCCGCTTCCATCGGCACCCCGGCCATACCGGGTGGTGGCGTGGTGATTTTGGCCTCTGTACTATCCAGTGCAGGAATTCCTGCCGAAGGAATCATCATCATCATCGGGGTCGAGCGCTTGCTCGGGATGTTCCGCTCTGCGATCAACGTTACCGGAGACCTAACGGCCTGCATGGTATTCGATAGGTTTTATGGAAATAAGCCAGGGGGAACCAAAGTGAGCGATGTAAAAAGGACTACCGAATATTCAACTGTTTAATTATTAAAAGAAACGGATAATGATAAAATCAATTAGCAAAATAGATCTTTCCCCGAAACCGGGCAAGGCGTACTGGGTAAACTGTCACAGGGAATGGCGGGAGGAGATCATTTATTTTATGATGGTCGACCGGTTTCATGATAGCAATAAACGGCATTCGATGAATTTCGATATCCGGCATGCCGGTTTCGGGAACGAAGAACAGCTGCAAAAGCCTTTTGGGGGCACCATCAAAGGCATCACAGACAATATCGATTACATCAAAAATTTGGGCTGTACGGCTATCTGGTTAAGTCCCGTGTTTGAAAATAACCCAGGATCCTACCATGGCTATGCCATCCAGAACTATATGGACGTGGACAAACGCTGGGGCACCAAGGAAGAACTGGAACAATTGGTGGACAAGGCACACGGGCTTGATATAAGGGTCTTTTTGGATATCGTTCTGCACCATTCAGGCGATAATTGGTCCTATCCTTTTGATTATGATTATTTCTATGCTGGTGGCCAACGGTTTCCACTAGGAGGTTGGCGCCAGAAGGACAGGCCGCTTCCAGTCGAACTGGCAGACCCCGAAATGTATAACCGAAAAGGGCAGATCAGGAATTTCGATGCGTATCCCGAGACCCAGGAAGGCGACTTCTTTACCTTAAAAACATTTAGGAACGATGGTTCTCCCGCCAGCGAAAGTTTACTGGATATATTGGTCAAGATACACTGTTATTGGATACGCGAGACGGATGTGGACGGTTTTCGTTTGGATGCCGTCAAACACATGAAAGGAAACGACATTAGCCGTTTTTGTTCCAACATAAGGGAATATGCCTACACCTTGGGCAAAAGAAACTTTTTCCTGTTTGGCGAAATTATCGGTAATGATGAGATGGGCAATCCCTATATAGGCCCCAAAATGCTGCCGAAGGACCGGAATGTATATTACGGGCTAGATTCCATTTTAGATCATCCGTTGCATAGTGTTTTGGCAGAAGTGATAAAGGGTAATTCATCCCCGAACCGATTGATACAACGGTATTCGGATTTGCAAAAGAATGCCCTAAGCCGAGGCGAATATGGGGAATTCCTGGTAACCTATATCGATGATCACGATCAGGTGGGGATGGACTTTAAGCACCGCTTTGGCCATAATGCCGCTCCCGAGCAAATTGTTGCGGGCGTGGGCTTTCTTATTTGTGCCCTTGGCGCTCCATGTATTTATTACGGTACTGAACAAGGATTTGAGGGCAACGGAATGGATGACCGATATATTAGGGAAGGAATGTTCGATCCTGATGATAAGGAGACGAACGTATTGAACCAAGATTCATGGATATTCAAGAGAATTTCGGTCTTGGCACATCTTAGACAAAAGGAAGCCATTCTAAAGTTCGGTCGAATGTATTTCAGGGAAACTTCAAAAAACGGACTTGATTTTCAGTTTCCCGATTGTGAGGAATGTCTTTTGGCATTTTCAAGAATCCTGCATCAGGGCGAAATTCTCGTAGTCTATAATTCTTCCCCAAAGGATACCAAAGAAGAATATATAGCGGTCGATACCAATATCAATGAAGAGGGTATACTTATGGAATGCCTCTATGGTAACAAGAAAAATATCAAGATAGAAAAAAATACAGATAAAGAAGCTGACCGCCTTTTCATCAAGGTAAAGCTAAAACCCATGGAGTTTTTGATGTTCAAGAACAATTCATTCAAATTTTAATTAACGGCATTATGGTTATGAAAGAACAAAAGATCGATACAAGTAAATTCTACGGATTGATGCATACTGACATCGAGGGAATCGATGCCCTTATAGAACTGGCCCTGAACATCCGTTGGTCATGGAACCATGCCTCGGATAAATTATGGGAACATCTAGATCCGGAACTATGGGAATTCACACGCAACCCATGGGTCATTCTACAGACGGTTTCACGGGATCGGTTAGAGGAGCATTTGACAGACCCAGTTTTTCAGGAAAAACTCAATGATTTATTAGAGGCAAACGAACAGGCGATTTCCGCTCCCTCTTGGTTTCAGCAAAACCATCCAAAGACCGCGCTTACCACTATCGCCTATTTCAGTATGGAATATATGCTTAATGAGGCCCTACCTATTTATGCCGGTGGCCTGGGCAACGTGGCAGGCGATCAACTAAAAGCGGCCAGTGATCTGGGCGTGCCTGTTGTCGCTGTGGGATTGCTTTATGCCAAAGGCTATTTCCGACAGGAAATAGGCAAATATGGAACGCAAAATGCCTTGTTTCCCTATAATGACCCAGGACAATTGCCCGTTACACCCTTACGCTTACCGAACGGGGAATGGCTTCGTATAAAGGTATCGTTGCCCGGTCATCCGATTTGGCTCCGTGCATGGCAGGTACAGGTAGGAAGGGCGAGACTCTATCTTTTGGATAGCAACGACGCCGCCAACTTGCCGATTCATCGTGGAATTACCGATGAGCTGTATGGTGGAGGGCCCGAACTGCGCATAAAACAGGAAATCATATTGGGTATAGGAGGATACAGATTACTAAAAGCCTTGGATATAAAACCCGAAGTCTGCCATATGAACGAAGGCCATGCGGCCTTTCTGGTTCTGGAACGTGCCAATGATTTTATGAAGGCAAACGGAACTTCTTTTGAGGAGGCACTTGCCGTAACCCGTACGGGCAACCTATTTACGACACACACGGCGGTTGCAGCTGGTTTTGATCATTTCAGTCCCTCGTCAATGGAATACCATTTAGGCGCTTATGCCAAAAAACAACTGGGCTTGGATTTTAATGATTTAATGGCCCTAGGGCGGGCCGACATCAATAACCGATCAGAAAGTTTTAACATGGCCTATCTGGCCATTCGTGGCAGCGGGGCGGTAAATGGTGTTAGCCGTTTGCACGGTGAAGTAAGCAGAAATCTTTTTAACAATCTTTTCCCGCGCTGGCCAGTAGAGGAAGTTCCGGTAGGCCATGTAACTAATGGGGTGCACATGCCATGTTGGGATTCCAAATATGCAGATGAAATCTGGACGGAATCCTGCGGAAAGGATCGCTGGAGGGGCGAACTCGCTGACCATACAGCGCATATTTCGAAACTATCCGACGAAAAATTATGGGAATTTAGGACTCGCTCCAGAAATCGCCTTGTCGATTTTATAAGGGCAAGGTTTGAGAGGCAGGCAATAGTCTTGGGCCTACCGTCGGAAGTGGTCGGGATCGCAAACCAAGTTTTTGACCCGGACACCCTGACCTTGGGCTTTGCCCGCCGATTTGTGCCTTACAAAAGACCGGACCTCTTATTACACGATCCCGAACGTTTGGTCCGAATTCTTAATAATTCGGAACATCCGGTACAATTGGTCTTGGCCGGTAAAGCTCCGCCATTTGATGAAGCTGGAAAAGGATTGATACGAAAATGGGTACAGTTTATCCAACAGCATAATTTGTATAAGCATGTCCTTTTTCTAAGTGATTATGACATGATGTTAGCGGAAAATTTGGTCCAAGGGGTTGATGTGTGGCTAAATACCCCGAGACGGCCCTGGGAAGCTAGCGGAACCAGTGGTATGAAAGTACTTGTAAATGGCGGCCTCAATTTATCGGTACTGGACGGTTGGTGGGCCGAGGCCTATACTCCCGAAGTGGGCTGGGCCTTGGGCGATGGCCAAGAACATGGCGACGATCCGGCATGGGACGCTCACGAGGCAGCAACACTATATGAGATACTGGAGCAGCAGGTCGTCCCCGAATTCTACGCACATAACAAAAAAGGAGTATCGGAAATTTGGGTGGAACGCATGAGAAAAAGTATGGCGACCCTAACGCCCCGTTTTTCCACCAACCGAACGGTTCGCGAATATATGGAGGACTTTTATCTGCCAGCGGCAATCAACTATAAAAAATGCGCAGCTAGAAAAGGAGCTAAAGGGAAAAAAATTGTTAGCGTAGGAAATGAGCTCAAAAACAAATGGAATGCCATACAATTTGGGAGCGTCGAAATTGAAAGTGCACGTCAAAAGCATCACTTTAAAGTACCGATATGGTTGCCAGAAATAAACCTTAAACATATTCAGGTAGAACTATTCGCGGAAGGAATCAACGGTGGAGCGCCCGAAAAAATCAAGATGAAATTTGATTGGATGGGGGAAGATGGGGCACATAACTTTTATGCACAGGTAAATACTTCCCGACCTATCAATCACTATACCGTTCGTATTGTACCCAGTTACGAAGGCATTTCCGTGCCGTTGGAAAACAACTTGATACAATGGCAGCATTAAAAATGGAATTTTAAATAAAAAGAAAAATGGAAACATTAGAATATCATGAAACTATATTAAATAAAGTCAGCTTCGACAAGAAGTTGTTAAAGATGGAACTGAAAAAGGCGGTTCGCAATACCACTTGTTCCCAACAGCCAGCGCTTCTTGAATGGTGCGGAGAACACCTTGGCGAGGAATACAAAAAAATGGCTGCCGGTTTTATGGAAAACAAGAGCTGTGCTTTTGAAGAGCAAGATTCATGATTGGTATGAATAGTCATTTTGGTCACAAAACCGAGTTATCAATATTCTAATTATTAAATACCTAGAACAAAAAATGCTTCCGGAAAATACAAATCTTCTAACCATCAATGGCGGTTCATCCAGCATCAAGTTCGCTATGTATAAAATGGTCATGAACCCAGAGCCCTTATTTTCCGGGAGTATCGACCGCATTGGATTGGATGGTACCACATTCAATTTTACCTACCCTGACAATGATGAAAAGATAAGTTATAAGATATATTGCCCGGGCTTTTATGAAGCTGCCATATTTCTAGTCCTTTGGCTCAAAAAACAACCTGGTTTTGATAGGGTCACATGTATTGGACATCGCATTGTCCATGGTTTGAACCACACACACGCAGAAGTAATAAACGCGTCTTTACTAAAGGAATTAAAAAATATCCGTGATTATGATCTAGATCATCTTCCTGCAGAGATCGAAATCATCGAACTATTCAAAAGTAGATGCCCCGACCTGTTACAGATAGCATGTTTCGATACTTCCTTTCACACAACGATGCCCCGTATTGCTAAAATACTGCCCATACCAAGGCGATTTGACAAAGCAGGTATTCAGCGGTATGGTTTTCATGGCTTGTCCTATACTTATCTCATAGAAGAACTCAAAACAAAAATGGGAGTTGAGTCTGATGGGAGGGTCATTCTGGCCCATCTTGGGAATGGAGCCAGTATGGCAGCCGTTAAGGATGGAAAAAGCATTGATACCACCATGGGCTTTACCCCCACAGGTGGTTGCGTCATGGGCACACGGAGTGGCGATTTAGACCCCGGCGTGGCTTGGTATATGATGAACAGCGAAGGAATGAACACCAAACAGTTCAATCATTTGATCAATCATGAATCAGGTCTTCTGGGAATTTCCGAAACAAGTGCCGATATGCAAGATCTGTTACAAAAAGAAAGCTCGGACGAAAGGGCGGCAGAGGCAGTAGCCCTTTTCTGTTATCATATACAAAAGTGGATCGGTTCGTTTATGGCCGTGTTGAGAGGCCTTGATATATTGGTTTTTTCCGGGGGTATCGGCGAGAATGCACCTATAATCCGTTCAAGAATTTGTGAAGGCTTGGGCTTTGCCGGAATTGAATTGGATGAGGACAAAAACAATCAAAATGAGTTTCAGATCTCCATGATAAATGGCAAAGTAAAAGTATTGGTAATGCCTACAAATGAAGAGTTGATCATTGCAAGAAACACAACGGATTTGTATAACAAGTCCAAAGACAAAGAAAGACAGCTATAAAATAAGTAAGACATGGAAAATCAAAATAGTAAAAAAGGAAAAATGGAAATAGCTCCGGAACTTCTGGATAAAATGGATGCGTACTGGCGGGCGACCAATTACCTATCCGTAGGTCAGATATATCTACGGGATAATCCCCTGATGCGGCAACCGTTGAAAGCGGAACATATCAAACCCATGTTATTGGGGCATTGGGGTACTACACCGGGCCAAAACTTTATTTATGTACATCTAAATCGAATCATTAAAAAATACGATCTGAACATGCTTTATGTGTCCGGCCCCGGACACGGAGGGCCGGCACTTGTAGGGAGCACCTATCTTGAGGGAACCTATAGTGAGATCTATCCGGCCATAAGCCAAGACGAAGAGGGATTGAGAAAACTGTTTACCCAATTTTCCTTCCCTGGCGGTATTCCCAGCCACGTCTCCCCCGAATGCCCCGGATCCATTCACGAAGGAGGCGAGCTAGGCTATTCGCTTAGCCATGCTTTCGGGGCGGCCTTCGATAATCCGGATCTGATAGTGTCCTGCGTGGTGGGCGACGGGGAAGCGGAGACAGGTCCGTTGGCGACCGCATGGCACTCCAACAAATTTCTGAACCCGGTTATGGACGGAACGGTACTTCCTATTCTGCACCTTAATGGGTATAAAATCGCTAACCCCACGATTCTTGCCCGAATTGGACATACAGAGCTGGAACAACTTTTTTTAGGCTATGGATGGAAGCCCTATTTCATCGAAGGCGATGATCCTATGACAATGCATCGGAAAATGGCGGAATTGTTGGACCAAGTGATCGAGGAAATCAAAACGATCAAGGAAAACGCCGCCCAAGGATCTGCTACCGAACGTCCGCAGTGGCCCATGATTATTTTGAAATCCCCCAAAGGGTGGACAGGCCCCAAATTTGTGGATGGCTTGCCCGTAGAAAACCATTTTCGATCGCATCAGGTTCCGTTGCCCGATGCCGCCAGTAATCCAGAGCACTTAAAGCAATTGGAAGATTGGTTCAAAAGCTATAGGCCCGAAGAGTTTTTTGATGAACAAGGCCTTCTTTTAAGGGAATTGGCCGATCTGGCCCCTGAGGGCGAAAGGCGAATGGGTGCCAACCCACATGCCAATGGAGGTCTTTTGTTAAAAGACCTCCATATGCCCGACTTTAGGAAGTATGGTTTGGACGTATCGCTACGTGGAAAGATGGGAAACGGGGATACCCGCGTTCTGGGAGAGTTTGCGAGGGATATTATCAAGCTGAACCGGTCGCAACGGAATTTCAGGATCTTTGGACCGG
Source organism: Allomuricauda sp. (assembly GCA_040285615.1). GTDB lineage: Bacteria > Bacteroidota > Bacteroidia > Flavobacteriales > Flavobacteriaceae > Flagellimonas. The sequence goes on along the minus strand of JAVJRL010000012.1, from coordinate 996,140 downwards.
ACGAAACACTTTCAAACCGTTTGAACTCGGTTTTCGAGGCTACTAGTAGGCAATGGGAAGCGGAGACCATGGATACCGATGAATTACTTGAAAAAGACGGCCGTGTAGTGGAGATGTTAAGCGAGCACCAGTGCGAAGGCTGGCTTGAAGGTTATCTCTTGACTGGAAGACATGGGCTGTTCAATTGCTACGAAGCATTTATACATATCATCGATTCCATGTTCAACCAACACGCCAAGTGGCTAAAGGTAACAGCGGAACTGCCCTGGCGCAGAAAAATTGCTTCCCTCAACATTCTTTTGGCCTCGCACGTTTGGCGGCAAGACCACAACGGGTTTACCCATCAGGATCCCGGGTTCCTTGATGTCGTCATGAATAAAAAAGCCGAAATAATTCGGGTATATCTTCCGCCCGATGCCAATTGTCTTTTATCGGTAATGGACCATTGTTTTCGCAGTAAGCATTATGTAAATGTGGTTGTTGCCGGAAAGCACCCCGCACCGCAATGGCTTCCCATGGAAGAAGCGGTCATACATTGTGCCAAGGGAATCGGTATCTGGACCTGGGCGAGCAATGACAACGGTACGGAACCCGATGTGGTCATGGCCTGTGCGGGAGACGTACCTACCTTGGAGACCTTGGCAGCGGTATCCATATTACGTGAAAAATTGCCAGACCTGAAAATACGCGTGGTAAACGTGGTAGATTTGATGAAGCTACAAACCGATACGGCGCATCCGCATGGATTAACCGATGCTGATTTTGATATGTTGTTCACAAAGACCAAACCGGTCATATTCGCGTTTCACGGCTATCCCTGGCTGGTGCACCGTCTTACCTACAACCGTACCAATCATGTTAATTTTCATGTTAGGGGCTACAAGGAAGAAGGCACCATAACGACCGCTTTTGATATGACGGTATTGAACGATATGGATCGTTTTCACTTAGTGCAGGACGTATTGGACCGATTGCCAAACTTGGGCGATGAAGTGGCTTATCTAAAACAGGAAATGCAGGACAAGCTGATCGAGCACAAGTATTATATCCGTAAAAACGGGTTGGATATGCCCGAGATCAGAAATTGGAAATGGAAAAACTAATTGGCTTTATAGACCACTTAGCATCAAGTGCAATAAAAATTAACTACACAGAATGAAGACAACTGTATTTAGCACCCATAAATTCGAAGAATCGTATTTGACATCCGCCAATGACGGCAAACATGAATTGAGGCTATTAGAGGAACGACTGTCCGAGCATACCGTTCCCTTGGCAAAAGGCTCGGAGGCCATAAGCTTATTTACAGGCGATGATGCATCCGCCAACATACTAGAAAAACTAGGTGCGTTCGAAGTCAAATACATAGCTCTTCGTTCGGCAGGCTACAACCATGTGGATATGGAAAAGGCGAATGAAATGAACATCAAGGTGGCTCGTGTTCCTGCATATTCTCCTTACGCAATAGCAGAACACACGGTCGCACTAATATTGGCTTTGAACAGAAAATTGATAAGGGCTCATAGTAGGGTACGTGAACAGAATTTCTCGTTGAACGGACTCACAGGGTTTGACCTGAATGGAAAGATCGTCGGTGTAATGGGCACAGGGAAAATTGGGGCCGTACTCATTAAAATACTTCACGGCTTTGGCTGCAAAATTTTGGCCTATGATGTCAACAAGGATGAAGACCTAGTAGAGAAATTTGGTGCCCGCTATACCGACTGCAAAACGTTATGCAGCGAAGCGGACATTATAAGCCTTCACGTTCCCCTCACATCAGAAACAAGGCATATCATAAATGCCGAGCAAATTGGGGTCATGAAAAAAGGTGTTATGCTCATCAATACGAGCAGGGGCGGCCTGGTAGATACCAAAGCGGTCATTGAAGGTTTAAAAACAGAAAAAGTCGGATATTTTGGGATGGATGTTTATGAAGAAGAGGAAGGATTGTTTTTTGAAGATCATTCCGATGAGATACTTCAGGATGACGTAATTGCGCGTTTGATGACCTTCAAGAATGTTCTAATAACGAGCCATCAGGCATTCTTGACCGATACCGCATTGACGAACATTGCGGACACTACCGTATATAATCTGGATTGTTTTGAAAAACAAATCGAATCGGGAAACGAAGTCTCCAATGAATAAAGGACAGGCTCCAATTGTAAGCTTTGAAATACATATAAACCTAAAAACAATAGCACTATGAAAAATATATTAGTACCCACTGATTTCTCCGAAAATTGTAACAAAGCCGCCGATTTGGGCGTTGAAATGGCCAAATTATATAATGCGGAAATTCATTTCTTTCACTTGATACATACTCCCGTAGACTGGGTCAAACTCGACAAGCTAAAGGAAAAAAGATATCCTAAGACCTTGAAGGAAATCGGATCGGCCAAATCTGCATTGCGGGAATTGGAAAAAAAAGCGGAGAAGGAAAACCTAAAGTGTCGCACCTTCTTGGAGTACCAGATTGAGACCACCAATATTTTAAAACATTCCGGTCATTTCCACCATGATTTTATTATCACGGGGAGTAGCGGCACCAAAGGCACAGCGCGGGAACTGTTTGGCAGCAATGTGGAAAAAATTGTACGGAAATCAGATGTCCCCGTAATCGTGGTTAAAGAGGACGAAGTTTCCTTTCCTTTTAAAAACATTGTATTTGTTTCTGATTTTATGGAGGATGTGAGTGGTGCTTTCGAACATGTAATCTCAATCGCAAAAAAATGTAATGCACATATTCGTTTGTTGCGCATCAACACCCAAACGGATACCAATAGCATCGCGGCAGGATTAAATCCGATTAAGAGATTCTTGGAAAAGTTTCCCGATTTGAAAAATTATTCCATGTACGTCAATAACGAACCCTCTGTGGAAACGGGTATAAACACGTTCCTAAGACACGAACCTGCGGATCTGATTGCTTTGTCCACCCATGGTAGTACAGGCTTTTTGAGCCTGTTTTCCAAGAGCATCGCCGAGGGTGTGGCCAATCATTCGGCACTTCCGGTAATGACGATCAAAATTTAAAAAAAAGCATAGATAGTACGATGTCGAATAACTTAAATCAAATACGAGAAAAGCCCTTTTACAAGTTATTGTTGGGAAGAACGGTATTGCCCCTCGTTACCATTTTGGGTATCGGCATCTTGTATGTTGTTTTAATGTCAATGGTCGATCATAAATCTTTGCCATTCCACATTATAATTTCAACGGCGGCCTTGGGTAAGACCATCGTGATTACGATGACTACCTTGAAGCGATTGTCTAAATTGATAAAAATCTGTCATTCATTGGAGCGATTGCTTTGGGTTTTTGGGCTGATAATCGTCATAAGCATATTCTCCTTTGCAACCGATTATGCCTGCCTTTTTCAATTCAGCCATACCACATTTGAAGGAGTTCCCGATTATTCAAATTCGTACTTGTATAATTTGTACCACTTTTTCTACTTCAGTGTGATTACTTTTTCAACGGTAGGCTACGGCGATATTGTTCCAACTTCCGATGAAGCCCGGTTCGTTGTCATGCTCGAAATATTCTTAAGTTTTTTCCTAATCGTATTTGCTTTGACCAATATTAAAAAAATACACATCAATGGATAAGATACATATCATAAAGGCAAGTGGGGAGAAAGCTCCTTTTGAAATAGGTAAAGTAAGGCATTCATTAGAACGGGCCGGTGCCGATAAATTGTTGGTCGAAGAGATAGTTCAAGAAATTGATAAGGCAATTTACGAGGGAATGACCACCAAAAAGATATATCAAATGGCGTTTAAAATATTAAGGAGAAAATCTAGAGTAAGTGCCTCTCGATATAAGCTCAAGAAAGCCCTTATGGAACTCGGGCCTTCGGGTTATCCCTTTGAAAAATTTGTTGGGGCCCTATTGATTCAAGAAGATTTTGAAACAAAAATCGGGGTAATCGTTAAAGGCAATTGTGTACAGCATGAAGTGGATGTGATAGCTGAAAAAGACAACAAGCATTATATGATTGAATGTAAATACCATAGTGATCAGGGCCGGTTTTGCAATGTGAAAATCCCGCTCTATATCCATTCAAGATTTTTGGATGTGGAAAAACAATGGGGAAAACAGCAAGGCCATAAAACCAAGTTTCATCAAGGAGGAGTTTATACTAATACACGTTTTACCACCGATGCCATACAATATGGTACCTGTGTTGGGCTGATGCTTACAAGTTGGGATTACCCGAAAGGGAACGGTCTGAAAGAACGGATAGACAAATCCGGCCTTCATCCCTTAACCTCTTTAACAACATTGACAAAGGCCGAGAAATCCAAATTATTGGATAAAGGCATTGTGCTCTGCAAGGATATTAACGAAAACCCATCACTATTGGAGCAAATAGGTATCGCCAAGCAACGACAAAAAAAAATTCTCGAAGATTCGGAAGAATTATGCACAGCACATTAAACCAATAAACATTAATTAATCCTAAAAAGAAAACAGATGAAAACAGAAGCATTGCAAAAACAGAATAACATCGAACTGGAGCCATTTTACCAAGCAATGGAAGATGATCCTAGCTTACTTGAAGAAGCCTTTGAAACATTACTGGAGATGGTAAACTCCGAGCCCAAATCCGTAAAGAAACTAGCCCTTCTTATCAAAGAGGAGTTTCACGATCTCTATTCAGAAATAGCGGAGTTATGCCAACCGGACCAAGATAAAGGGAACACATCTTCCTGTTGTGGAGGGCACTAAACGGGTACTATAAATGAAAAACAACAAAATAAACATTCACTTTTTAGGAGCTGCCGGAACCGTTACTGGTTCAAAATATCTCTTGGATACCGGCGAACGCAAAATCTTGATTGATTGTGGTCTTTTTCAAGGGCTAAAAGAACTACGTCTAAAAAACTGGATGTATCCACCCGTTGAAGTCTCGGAAATTGACGCGGTCTTGCTCACGCACGGGCATATGGACCATACAGGCTATCTGCCCAGATTGGTCAAACAGGGTTTTAAAGGCCCCATTTATGGAACGTACCCCACATTGGACATTGCCAAAATCATTTTGAACGATAGTGCCAAGATTCAAGAACAGGAAGCCGAACGTGCCAATAAGGAAGGCTATTCCAAACATAGTCCCGCCGAACCACTTTATGACTTAAAGGATGTTGAAAAAACCGTTCCCTTTTTCAAGGGAGTACCGCCCGGCCAAAGGCTGCCCTTGATGAAAAACATAAAAGCTAGATTTCAGTACAACGGCCATATCCTTGGTGCTACCTACATTGAATTGGATGTTCTCGGAAAACGTTTTGTTTTTTCAGGGGATATCGGCAGAACCAATGATTTATTGCTATATCCACCTCTAAAACCAAAAAAGGCAGATGTTCTTTTTATAGAATCGACCTATGGCGGCAGGTTTCATCCCGAAGAAGCAGAAGCACTTCCCGAAATTGAAAAATTGGTCAACAAAACCATTGAAAGGGGCGGAAGCCTTTTCATACCAAGTTTTTCCGTAGAACGTGCCCAATTGATGATGCTGATATTTTGGAGGTTGTTAAAACAAAATAAAATCCCCAAAGTACAGATGATTATGGACAGCCCGATGGGGGCCAACGTACTGGAACTGTTCCATCGAACTAGAGACTGGCATAGGTTGGAAGATGCTGAGTGTGACGAAATGTGTTCACATTTTATGGTAGTAAGCAGTTATCGTGAAACTATGGAATTGCGAAGCGATGATACACCTAAAATCGTCATCGCCGGAAGCGGAATGCTCACGGGAGGTAGAATGCTTAATTACTTGGAAACTCAAGCGCAAAACCCAAAAAACACCTTGCTTTTTGTTGGGTATCAAGCAGAAGGTACTCGGGGACGGAAATTGTTGGAAGGCGACAGAGAATTGAGAGTGTACGGAAAAACAGTATCCTTTCAAATGGAGGTGGCAGAAATAGAAGGTCTTTCGGCACATGCCAACCATACCGAACTATTGGATTGGCTAAGCAATGTCGAACAGAAACCGGAAAGGATCTTTATTGTTCATGGAGAGCAGGAAAGTGCAGAAGCATTGCAAAAAGGCATCAGGGAAACCTATGATTGGGATTCCGAGATTCCTCAGCTATACAATATTGAAGAAATAATACTTAATTAACTAATATGGTCGAACTAATCATTGGGGTACTATTAGGAATTTCCATTGTATTACTTGCAATAAAAACGGGCTTTGATAAGGACAGCAGTTTCTATCCTGTATTATTGATTGCTATTGCTTTCTACTATGTTCTTTTCGCTTTTCAAGCTAACAATACTTACGAAATTATATTCGAAACAAGCATTGCTTTGCTATTCTCGGCAATAGCAATATTAGGACATCATAGAAACCTAAAAATAGTAGGTATCGCAATGATATTACATGGGATCTATGACCTATTTCAAGGTAATATTGTGTTCTCTACAAACCCACCTCAATGGTGGCCACTTTTCTGTTTGGGAGTTGATGTAACTCTCGGTATTTGGCTTCTTTGGACTTCATCGAAACATTTAAAAACCAAATAATGAAAAATAGTATGGAAGAAAAATCAAGTACTTTAAAATATAAACACTTGGGCATTTATACACAGAATGAGCATGTGGTCTATATGCGGGAAGATTGCCATGTCTGTGTTTCCGAAGGTTTTGAAGCATTGACCAGAATCCGGGTATCCAATTTCAATACTTCCATCGTTGCCAGTCTTAATGTAATAACGTCTGATGTGCTGCTAGTCGGAGAGATAGGGTTATCCGAAGCGGCGGCGAAAAAATTAAAAGTGTCCGGAAATGAAACACTAAGGGTGTCGCACTTGGAACCTATAGATTCCTTAAGCCATGTAAGGGCCAAAATCTACAATCAAAAACTAGTTTATACGGCCTTCGAAGAAATCATTACGGATATCGTTGAAGGAGATTACTCCAACATTCATCTTTCGGCTTTTATTACGGCCTGTGCCGGAAATAGATTGGATGTCAATGAAATCTCGGACCTCACAAAAGCCATGATCGCTTCTGGAAAACAATTGGATTGGAACAAAAAAATCGTAGTCGATAAACATTGTATCGGCGGTTTGCCAGGCAACAGAACAACGCCCATCGTTGTGGCCATTGTTGCCGCCTACGGGCTTACCATGCCCAAAACATCATCGAGAGCTATCACTTCCCCGGCAGGAACAGCCGATACCATGGAGGTATTGACCAATGTTACCCTTTCTTTGGAAGAAATCAAAGCTGTTGTTGAAAAAGAAGGCGGATGTTTTGTTTGGGGGGGTACCGCGCAATTAAGTCCGGCAGATGATATGCTCATCAAAATTGAAAAAGCCTTGGATATTGATAGCGAAGGGCAGTTGATTGCATCGGTTCTTTCCAAAAAAGCGGCAGCAGGTTCTACCCATGTGGTCATTGATATTCCTGTCGGCGAAACGGCCAAGGTTCGTACCGATTACGCTGCCATGAAGCTTAAGGAACATCTCGAAGTCGTGGGCAAAGCTGTTGGCCTTGATACAAGAGTAGTTATTACAGATGGTACACAGCCTGTCGGCAGAGGTATTGGTCCAGCCCTTGAAGCAATGGACCTCCTTAGTGTACTCAAGAACGAAGTTGATGCTCCGAAAGACCTAAGAGAAAGGGCAGTTCTATTAGCGGGCGAGCTATTAGAGCTTTCTGGCGAAATCGAATCGGGAAATGGAAAGCAAACCGCCAGAGGGCTATTGGAATCAGGTAAGGCATACAACAAATTTCTCGCTATCTGTAAAGCCCAAGGTAATTTTAAACAACCTCTCCTAAAACCTTATAAATTCGAAATAAAAGCCAAAAAAACAGGTGTTTTACGGCGTATTGACAATAGAAAGATTGCAAAACTCGCCAAACTGTCAGGTGCGCCCCAATCAAAATCTGCCGGTATTTTACTGAACGTTCATTTGAACGATGAAATAGAAAAAGGCCAGTTGCTCTATACGCTCTTTGCAGAATCGCAAGGCGAGTTGAACTATGCCTTGGAATATTATGAGAGCCATGACGATATTATAACAATAGAATAAAAAAAAGAACAAATGAAAACTATATTATTCAGTCTTCCGGGAAACCAAGAACTCACGGAATTGTTAGCGGAGAAAATGAAAGCGGAAATCGGGGAATGCACCATACGCAAATTTCCTGACGGGGAATCCTACACGCGTATCCTTTCCGATGTGAAAGACAAATGTGTGGTCATGGTCTGCACCTTGCACGAACCCGATGAAAAACTATTGCCATTGTATTTTTTAAGCCACACCGCAAAATCTTTGGGCGCTATGTGCACTTGCTTGGTGGCTCCCTATTTGGCCTATATGCGACAGGACAAGGTCTTTGATGAAGGGGAAGGCGTCACCTCTAGCTTTTTCGGGAAATTGATTTCAGGTTTTGCCGATAGCATCACGACCATTGACCCCCATTTGCATAGAATACATATGTTGGGCGAGGTATACAATATTCCGAAAAGGGTCATTCATGCAGCGGACGAAATCTCCAAATACATCAAGAAGAACATTCATAATCCGGTACTTATCGGGCCCGATTCCGAAAGTGAGCAATGGGTTTCCGATGTGGCAAAAAAAGCGGGAGTACCCTTCACGGTGTTACAAAAGGTCCGCCATGGCGACCGTGATGTTGAAGTTTCTGTTCCCGATGTAGATAAATATAAGGAAGCGACGCCAGTTTTAGTAGACGACATCATTTCTACGGCCCGGACCATGATAGAAACTACGGAACATTTGAAAAGTACGGGAATGAAACCTGCAATATGCATTGGTATTCATGCCGTATTTTCAGGAAATGCCTATCAAGATTTGTGGGACGCTTATGTGGAGGACATCATTACCTGCAACACGATTCCACATCAGTCGAATAAAATTGATTTGAGCGATGTGATCGCCAAGGAAGTAAAAGAGTTGATGCACCACATATGAAAATAGGATTACACTTAATAGTATTCGTTTTTATGATTTTTTCCGCATACCCACAAGATAAAATGCTAATCGGACAATTGTCCGATAGAAGGGTGGTACGGGAAAATTTTGATAAAAATGGAGACTTTCTGAACAAGCAAACTTTTAAATCCGGAAAGCTAAAAGTAGTCAATGGTTACTATGAAATTATTGTCACAACCGAGCTTTTTGATAAAAAAGGTACCCCGACCGATAAATATACCACCACTTACCGATGCAAACCGGATGAATCCAGTATTTTGGTAATGGCATTTCCGTTTTCAAACCCAAAATCAAAGGAAACCGAAATCAATACAGTGTCCAAAAATTTCAAAGAACTCTATGATCTAGCGAACTTGGAGAATGTTGAACTCGAAATGAGCTTTGATTCGGGATTGTTGAACTTCCTTGGTTCCAACAGTAAGATTAAAATTTATGACCGCGTGTTGGAATCTAACGGAAATGGGAAAATAATCAAATCCAAAATCAATATTAAGGCCTATGCCATTGGTATACGAATTAAACAATTGGACTATGTTGCAAGTGAAAAACTTACAAGTGAGAACTTGTTATCATTCCAGAAATTTACCGAGAAAGACGGCAGCTATTTTACGATGACATACAAATAATAAATGATGAGAAACTATGACACCCTATCAGAGGCAATAAATGATTTACAGATCAGGGGATATACCTATGATTTTAATTTGGCCCCCGACTGTATAAAATGTGCTTCATTGGAATTGGAAATCCATCCCGAAGATTTTGATGTGGATGAAACCCATCGTTTTGAAGGTATGAGCAGTACGGACGATAACAGTGTTCTTTATGCCATTTCATCAAAAGATGGTATAAAGGGGCTTTTGGTAGATGCCTATGGGGTCTATGCTGAAAATATCTCGGAAGCAATGCGAAAAAAATTACGATAACCCTTAAATAGAATACTATGGACAATCACGAAGAGCAAAAGAACAAAAAAATGGACCATTTCAAAATGAATCACGACAAAGATGACCATTCAAAAATGGATCACTCGAAAATGGACCACTCAAAAATGGAAGATCCAAAATCCGACGACCATAGCAAGATGGATCACGGTTCTGGCGACCATTCAGGTCATAATCCAGGTCACGGTCAAATGGGACACGACCATCACAAAATGATGATTGCCGATTTTCGAAAACGGTTTTGGGTAACGCTCGTGCTGACCATTCCCATATTGTTCTTCTCGCCAATGATACAGGAGTTTTTCGGATATGAATTTCTCTTACCAGGAAACCCATATATCCTATTTGCACTTTCCACCGTAGTGTATTTCTATGGTGGCTGGCCATTTTTAAAAGGATTTTGGTCAGAAATAAAGAAGGGTTCACCAGGAATGATGACCCTAATTTCTATGGCTATTAGCGTCGCCTACTTTTATAGTACCGCTACAGTATTCGGTTTACGTGGTGAAGATTTTTTCTGGGAACTTTCAACACTGATCGCAATTATGCTTTTAGGCCATTGGATAGAAATGAAAAGTGTGCTAGGTGCATCAAAAGCCTTACAGTTATTAGTAAGTATGATGCCAGCCGAAGCCCACAGGGTAAAGGGTGATACTATAGAGGATATTCCCTTGGAAGATTTGTTAAAAGACGATGTGATTTTAGTAAAGCCTGGTGAAAAAGTACCTGCTGATGGGATTATAGTAGATGGTTCGAGTTACTTAAATGAATCAATGCTTACAGGGGAATCCAAGCCCGTGAAAAAAGATGAGAACGACAAAGTAATTGGTGGCTCAGTAAACGGCAATAGCACCTTAAAGGTTAAGGTAGAACATACCGGAAAGGACAGTTATCTCAACAAAGTAATCACAATGGTTGAGGAAGCGCAAAAGACCAAATCTAAAATGCAGAACCTTTCTGATAGGGCCGCAAAATGGTTAACCTACATTGCGTTAGCGATTGGCTTTGGGACATTAGCTGTTTGGCTCATTTTAGGCTTCCCTTTTGTATATGCCTTAGAGAGAATGGTAACGGTTATGGTTATCGCTTGCCCACACGCATTAGGACTTGCCATTCCGTTAGTTGTTGCTATATCTACCGCCGTATCTGCCCAAAATGGCTTATTGATAAGGAATCGAACAGCTTTTGAAGAATCCCGAAAAATATCAGCTTTATTGTTTGATAAAACCGGAACATTGACAAAAGGTGATTTTGGTGTCACAAGAGTTGAATCGGTTAAACAAGAATATTCAACAAAAGAAATCTTAAGGCTTTCAAGTGCTTTGGAACAGAGCTCGGAACATCCTATTGCAGTTGGAATTATAAAAAAGGTCAAAGAAGATAATATTACAATCCCGAAGCCAGAAAACTTTAATGCCATTACTGGTAAAGGTGTAGAGGCCAATGTGGAAGGTAAGCAAGTGAAAGTAGTAAGTCCGGGTTATTTAAGGGATGAAAAAATCACTATACCTGAAGATGCCTATAGTGACGCTGCTGAAACTGTTGTTTTTGTATTAATCGATGGACAGCTAGCAGGATACATTGCTCTTGCCGATGAAATAAGACCAGAATCTGCGGAAGCTATCAAAATATTCAAAAAGAATAATATCAAAGTTTTGATGGCCACAGGTGACAATGAAAAAACTGCAAAAGCCGTTAGCGATAAATTAGGTTTGGATGGCTATTATGCCGAGATACTACCCCATCAAAAAGTGGAAATCGTAAAAGAGTTGGAAAGCAAAGGAGAGTTTGTGGCCATGACGGGCGATGGGGTCAATGACGCACCTGCATTGGCACAAGCCAACGTTGGAATAGCTGTGGGCTCCGGCACCGATGTCGCTGCGGAGACTGCGGACATTATTCTAGTGAACAGTAACCCACAGGATATTGCCAATTTGATTTTGTTCGGCAAGGCCACCTACAACAAGATGATCCAGAACTTGATATGGGCCACCGGCTATAACGTGGTCGCCATCCCATTGGCAGCAGGTGTTTTGTACTCATCAGGCTTTGTACTGGGTCCCGCAGTTGGTGCCGTGTTTATGAGTTTGAGCACCATTATTGTAGCCATTAACGCTCAATTGTTGAAAAGAAAAATTGGGAAAAAGTAATGAATAGAAAGGACAAACTCAACAGGATATTTTTAGTGCTGTTAAGTTTATTTGTGGTAATGCTCGGGTACGGTATTTTACTGCCTACCCTTCCGTATTACACGGAAAGACTGGCTCTAAAAGACAATCTGGATACGGACCTTATCAACTTCCATATAGGAATGTTGACCAGTATTTATCCGTTGTTCCAGCTCTTGTTCGTTATCGTCTGGGGCAAGCTTTCCGATAAATACGGCCGTAAACCTATAATACTATTGGGGCTTGTAGGTTTTGTAGTGATGAACTTGCTAACGGGTCTTGCCACTTCCCTGTCGATGCTCTATATGGCCCGTATCATAGGGGGCATCTTTACGTCAGCGGTCATTCCCGTCAGTAATGCCTATTTAAGTGATATTACCTCAGAAAAGCGAAGGACCAAAATAATGGCCTGGTCCGGGGTCGCTATCAGTTCCGGTGTGATATTTGGCCCTGTTCTGGGGGGATTTCTGTCGCAAACGAACCTTCACTATACATACTCTTTTGGAGTGTTCCACCTAGACCGTTTTTCGGTTCCCTTTATTTTGGCCGCTCTTTTGGGCTTTGTGGTATTGCTGATAATCATAAAATGGCTAAAGAATACGGAAGTAAAAAGTCGTATTGCTTCTGAGGTAGTCAAATTCAGTTTTTCCCTTAGTAACTATTTTATCATTTTGTTGCTTTTATCCTTTGTGATGCAGTTCGTGGTTACCCTGTTTGAGACCGTGTTTTCAATTTATGGGAAGGATGAGTTGGCCTTTACAACCAATCAGGTGGGTATTGGTTTTATGCTTTGTGGTTCCGTGATGGCCGTTTTGCAACCCGTATTCGCAACCTATGGCGAAAAAATATTGACCTCTAAACAGCAAATAACATTGGGGTTATTGATATCGGGTGTTTCGTTAATCGTCTTCCCTTTTGTGAGTGGTGAACTATACATTTATGTTACTATAATAATTTTCGCAGCCGGGGGAGCCATGGTGACACCAAACCTGCTTTCGGCAGTTTCTTTGATATCCAAGGAAAACACGGGAAGGAATATATCCATTCAAAGTTCTACTAACAGTATCGGTCAAATTTTGGGTCCGGTATTGGGGACTTGGCTGATTGCCGGAGGGTTTTATTATCCTTTCATCATTGCCGGAGTAACCGTTTTGGTTTCTATGGGATTGGTTTATTTTTTGAAGCAACAAGATAAAGAGGTTAATCAGATCTTATTGGCCGACCAGCATAAAAAAGGGTAGCGATGGATTATAAATGGAAAATTGAAAAACATACTAAAACAGCGTTTCAAAATACTAAAGACAATTCAAAATATGTTGAGTTGGTTCGTTCGGGAGAAGACTATTTTTTAAGGCTGGAAAAGTTAATCGATAAGGCGGAAAAGGAAATCCATTTACAGACCTACATTTTTGAAAACGATGAAACAGGAAACCGTATAGCCTCCTGCTTAAAAAAAGCCGCTCAACGAAAAGTAGAGGTATATGTCTTATTGGATGCCTATGGTAGCGCTGCATTACCCAATAGTTTTGCCCAGGATTTGGTACAGCATGGTATTTTACTTCGCTTTTTTTCGCCATTATTCTCCTTGAACAATTTTTATATCGGTAGGCGGATGCACCATAAAATTGCGGTCGTCGATGAAAAAATAGCACTGATAGGCGGAATCAATATTGCCGATAAATACCGCGGAACCAAGGCTTCTAAACCTTGGTTGGACTATGCCGTTCAGTTGAATTGCCCGGCAGCTAAGAATCTACAAATATTGTGTAGCGATTATTTTTATAAAAGGGGAAGCTCAAAAAAAATACCACCCGTGTTACATTCGGCAGGTAGGGCACTCGTGGGAATTTTACAGAACGACTGGCTGCAGCGAAAAACGGAAGTCTGTGATGCCTACACGAACGCCTTCATTTATGCCAAAGAGGAAATAGTAATCGTGAGCTCGTATTTTTTACCTGGAAACAGATTGGCAAAGGCTTTGAAAAAGACGTGTAAAAGAGGAATAAAAACAACGGTTGTCTTAGCGGGTATTAGCGATGTGCCGTTGGTGCGTAGGGCCACCGAACATTTGTACTCGTCTTTTCTAGACCATCATATGAGAATTTTTGAATGGAATAATTCCGTAGTACACGGTAAAGCTGCGGTGGTTGACAACAAATGGTCTACCATAGGCTCATTTAACCTGAACAGTCTTAGTTGCTATGGCAGTATTGAAATGAACGTAGAAGTTCACTCGGTCAATTTTGCCGAAAGCCTTCGGGCCGACTTTGAAATGGTTATAAGCCAGTGTAGCGAAATTACAAAGGGGAGTCTAAGACAAAGAGCCGGTATATTCAATAAGTTGGGTAATTGGATTTCTTACCAAATGGTACGCACAGCCATGCTTTTTCTAACCTTTCTTCCGCATTTAAGGTTTTTGAAAAATTATAGGTTATAATATGTTGGCAAGTGGTTAAATGGTTTCGCCTCTTTATCTGTCTGTACGGACAAGGCGATAAATCATGAGGCACAACAACTTAAAGTAAGGAAAAATATAATCAGTGGCGGAATGCAAGCTGTAACTACGCTTGGCACGATACATATAAAACGATTAGTAATATTTAAAAACATTAACAATGACAGATTTAACAACGAACGCCATTGAACGCGTACTCCGGAACAATTACCTCGGCCACTTGGCCTATTTATGGCAAGGGAAGCCCTATTTGATTCCTATTACCTACTATTTTGATCTTACCGACAATACGATCATTAGTTATACCTCGGATGGCCATAAAATCGATGCGATGCGAAAAAACAACTCGGTCACCGTACAGGTCGAAGAAATACAATCGATGTTCAATTGGGAATCGGCCATGGTGCACGGCACATTCGAAGAACTTGAGGGCAACATTGCCAAACATAAGTTGCACCTTTTTACCGAAGGCGTGAAGAGCATTATCCGTAGAAAAGAACGGAGAGAGGTTGAGTTTATCAATGAATTTTCGAGCAAATTATACGAAAGGGGAAATCCGATTGTCTATCAGATCAAAATACTTGAGATTTCAGGAAAACGACGGGAAACGTAAAAGCAACATCGCTAATCAGATAGACTTTTTTGGCCTTAACAACCCAACAGGTCTAAATTCCAATGCTAGAATCTTATTTGTATTTTGAAATTATTTAGTGAATGGCCATTTAAAACAACTTGGAACCTATCTAACTATAGTTCTTTAAAATAGATGTACTTAATGTTAGGATAAGATGTAACTTTATATCAATTGAGTAATGCCAAAACAAACAATTTACATATTATCACTTTCCTTGTTGATTATGTGGTCTTGCAAAAAAGACGACCAAAGTTCAGAACAAGTCAACCTTTTGTTTACCGAAAATAATTTAGCAGGAGATTGGAAAAGGATTGCAGAATTTAGAGGACAACCCAATGATTCATTGGGCATATTGGAGCCCTTGGAAGATTTGCTTGCCCAATTCGAAAATTGCCGAAAAGATGATATTCTCAGATATGTTAAGGGTAACGAGCAAGAAGATAACCCCTATTTCTGGGGAATCGGGGCAATTGCTTGTCATAGCCAGATATCAAAAACTTTCACTGAAATTGGCACTTGGTCTCTCGAAGAATCAGGAAAACTGAGCCATGTTAATTCTAATAGAAGTGAATACCATATTGTAATTCAATTAAATGCCCAACAATTACTTGTCAGAATTGAATCGGATAAAAACGAAAATAGCGAGACTACGTTCGAATTTACGGAGTATGAACGCATAAGATAACTTTTATAAAAATATCCAATTGATATTACCTGCCATAAAGGGATATAGAATTGTCCTTGAAATTGGCGATGAAAAGCCTTCCCTTGTCAAAGTGAATATCTGTTGGATAGAAAATGTCTTCCTTTAATATTTGCAGCAACTTTCCTTGATAATCAAAAATTAATATCCGGCTATTTTCTTGGTCGGTGATGGCTAATTCATTAGTGCTCAAAGCAATGCCGGAGGCCACGTTTATTTTTTCATTTAAGCCGATAGTCTTGATGTGGTTTCCATCAAAATCAAAGACCTGAACCCGATGGTTGTACGCATCGGCCACGAATACCTTACCATCCTTTAGTTTTACATCTATTGGATAATACAATTGGCCCTCATTATGGCCTTGCTTTCCAATAGTATAGCTATAATTTGGTGTCTGAACGATGATACGATGGTTATAGAAATCGGCTACCAGAATGGTATCCCCATATACAGAAACACCCGCCGGGGCCTGTGGTCGTTTGTTGATTTTCAACGGACTGGTTTTACCTTTTTTATATTGCCAGATGGTGTCGGTCAAGAATTCGGGTATGTAAAGTGTTTCCTTATCCATATGGATGTTCATCGGCCGTTGTATCCCCGTGATGGAATCCAACACCTTTCCATTCAGATCGATTTTATACAAGCGGAAATAATCCGGATCTGAAAACCAAATGGCCTCCTCGTCCTTGGCCAAAGCCAAGGGGCGGGCTTCTTTGGGAAGTATAATTTTCCGTTCGAACTGCCATTGTTCTTTCGTTCTTTCACAACCAGATGTGAGAAGAACCAAAGCAAAAACCGAAAAAATGAATAACTTTCTAAAGTTCATACCAGTAGTTTAAAATCATAAGAGCAAGAATCAGCAAGGTAAATGTCCAGAGAAACCAAGTGTTGATAATGCGTTTCCTTTTGTCGTTTTGGCAGGTTTCCTCTCCACTGCATTTTCTTGAATTTTGAAAATTCCTTAAATGGGCGAACCCAAGGGCACCGGCCGAAAAGATGGTCAGAGAGGGTTGGGCAGGATGTACCCATTCAAAAGTTGAGCCCAAGAAACCAAATCCCGCGCCGACCGATAGCAGAGCAGGCAAAAAACAGCACATCAAGGGAAGAAGGGCGGCAACCAAGCTGCTTCCCAATACCATTTTGGAAATAGTCTTCATAAAACCTATTCGATTTTGGTTAGTACGATGGACCATTGGCCAGAGAGGTTATCATCTTCCTCATCCTGTACCGTTCCGCTTATGGTTGCTGTTCCAACGGTTAATTTTTGTAACAACGCCTTAGGAGTATCCTGCGATACCGAAAATCGTTCATTAGCGGTCTCAATGTACCATTGGCCATCTTCTTTCGTTGCGTTTCCAATTAGGGTCACTTCAGCTTTTTTTGCCGAAAAACCGTTCTTTTTTACCTCTTCCTGAATGCTACGTAATTTAAGTCCGTTCTCGGCAGCCAATCCCATATATGCCTTTCCGTCATTGAGGCTAACACGCACTTCCTGAAGCCCATCCATCTTTTTCAGTCCCCGCTCTAGGCCATAGGCGCAAGGGGCGCAATCCATTCCATACACTTCTTGGTCAACTTTGGTAATTTGCCCCGATGCTGTGCCAATTCCGAACAGACCTATTATCATAATTCTAAATATATTTCTCATTTTATACATTTTTAAAATTCTTGCTTTATAACCAATAGCTTAAGTTTATGGCCAATCGATACCTTTCTTTCACTGCCCCAAGTGTCAAGTCCTGTACGACCGGAAACATCGCACCGAACGATATTCCCCAAGCACCGTAAAGTCCCAGAAAAGAGGGCCCGACCAATACTTTTGTGCTACGCGAATCTGTAAAGTCCATTTGCCCCTCAAATTTATTGTCGCCAGGGAATTCGGCCAACGATTCTATAAAGATGCGCCAATCGGGCTTTGGGTAATCGCCCATAAATATATTGGGGCGATACCCCACTACCGCACTGGCGTAGGGCAGGTCGCCCAATTGTTCGCCATCTTTCTCAAAATAATATTGGTATCCGCCACCGATCCATCCATACCAGGTACGCGAGGCATAGCCTGTTGAAATGGCAGCGTGTACCGAGTTGCCCACGTTGACCTGTCCCCTGACATCATCGGTTGGTGCAGAAACGCCCACGATGGCGGTGGACTCAAAACGCTTCCCCACACCAAAAGCATTCGAGAAAAACCGGTACCAAAGGGAAGCCTCAATATCACCGTTGGCGGTCATATTGCTATTGCCCCTTGTCCTTGGTGCATCACCCAACCGTTCTATCATCGTGGGGGTGGTCAGGTTGATCTGCAGGTCTTCCGTAATGCCATAAGAGAACAAGTAGCGCAGCATATATGACGTTTCGGTCTCCGTACCCAGGCTCATCCCGGCCACGTTCAAATCAACCCCGCCTTTGGCAAGGGTCGGGGTCTGTAGCCCATAGAGCGGGCCGTGGCCTTGGGCCATCGCCGTTCCTGATATGGCCAATAACACTATCAATTTAAAATAGCCAATGTTCAGCGATATTTTCGGGAATATTTTGCTAATCATACTTGACCTCTTTTTTAATTATGATTGTCCAATTCCAGCTTCCACCAATTTCGCTTCGGTGATGGCCGAATCCTTACAGCAATCCAAAAGTTCACCGCTCACTACCACAGCGGGAACTTTCTTTATCCCATATTCAGCTATCTTATCAAGACAGGTCTTGTCTTCACATTGCTTGACCAGATCATAGGTCGTTACCTCACATCTACCACAGGCCAGTTCCCTGATCATTTCGACCACCGGATCGCAGACCGGGCAATTGGCCGTAAAAACTTCTACTTGACGTTTCATACTTCTGTTTTTTTTTACTGTTTATATTTCCTTGACTTGTCATTGGATCCAAACAACGAATCAAATGTAGGTCGGTGGGTAGGGTGGTCTCCAAATAAAATTTCAAAAAAAAATGACCCACATCGTGTGGGCCATCAAATCGGTTGTGATTGTGGGGGTCAACCATTTTTGTATGCTTCAAGCTTGGCCTTGAGCACATCGATTTCCTTCATCTTTTCAGTTAGGTTGTCCAATTCCAAATCTGGAAACTGTTTTCTTATAAATTCGATACGGTCTTCATTGCCACAATTTCCGGGGCAGGCCTCGACAGTTTCAGATATTTTTATGGCCAAAGCTTTTCGATAAACTTCGTCCAGTAACAGAAAATGGGCTTTATCCAATCCTTTCTGTGCTGCCTTGAACTGTATTAAAATCTTCTCTGGGTCTGTATCTTCATCGAGCATTTTAATGAGGCCACCAATTTGCCCATTGATACTTTGCAACCTCGTTTTTATGTCCTTGCTTAAATCTCGTGGTATCATCGATTTTAAAATTTTGGCAATATATAATTGTACTGGGGGTGCTCTACAAATTTATCCTGAAATTATTCAACAACAACCAGAGCCTTCTTGTATTGGTGGGCAGGCAACCGTCCCATAAGAGCAAAAGACACAGCAATCGCCTTCCTTTGGTCTTAATATTTGATTGCAGTTTTCGCATTCATAGAAAAACTGACAGGCCGTTGTTGGCATTTCCTCCTCTTTCGTATGTCCACATTCGGGACAGGTAATGGTTGAATTTAAAAGGATTCTCTCGTAGTCCATATTATTTTTTCTGAAACAGGTTATAAATAAAATTTTGCTCTGTTTTAAAAGGGGTTTTATGAATTTTTTCAAAGGATTCCAATAGGGTGAAATCTACTTTAAACAATTCCTTTAGTTTTTCAGGAGAATATTGGGTAATCTCCAATCCACTACATCTTTTTGGCCCGGTGGTCGAAAAAGTTGCCAGTATAAAATATGCTCCCGTCTTAAGGGAACGACCTAGTATGTCAATATACTTTAAGATATCTTCTTCCCGTGTGAAGAAATGAAAAGTAGCCCGGTCGTGCCATAACTCAAAGTCTTGGGTCGGTTCAAAATTCAATATGTCCGAATTTATCCACTGCACCTTTGCGGCTGACTTGCCTAATTTTGATTTGGTACGCTGAAGTGCATTTTCTGAAATATCAAGAATGGACAGGTTGTTATAGTCATTTTTTAACAAATGACTTATAAGGTTTGAGTTTCCCCCGCCAATATCAATAATTGAACTATCTTTAGGTAAGTCAAGGGAAGCTATAATATCCAATGAAGTCGAGGGTTTCCCTTCAAACCAACTTACTTCTTCATCACTTTTTCCGGTATAAACCTCTTCCCAGTGCTTTTTAGTGTATTCATCACTTTTCATAAATTTTGATATTTTGTTAAAGCATATAGGGAATATCCGAGGATAATGTTGGATAAGAAAAAATCATCGTCCTTAAATCGTGGATCCTCATCTTGGTCTTTATCGCTATTGCGAACAAATTAATGGTTTCCTCGGCGTTGGGACCAATTAAATGTGCTCCCAGTATCGTATGATCTTCTTTATTGACAATAGTCTTAAAGGCATATTCCTTAACATTCAACCGCTCTGCGTTGAACCAATTGCCCACCTCGTTATAATTGACCTGATATTCGATTTTTTGTGATTTGGCCTCTGCCTCGGTCAGACCTACGGCTGCTAATGTTGGCAAAGTGAAAACCACGGAGGGCATCGGTGGATAGCTCACTTTTTTCGTGTTCCCCTTGATGATATTCGAAGCTACAATATGTCCTTCCATAACGGCTACAGGTGTCAGGGGCAGTCCTTTTGAATCTGCCGCATCTCCGGCCGCATAAACATTTGGGTTCGATGCGCTTTGAAGATATTCGTTGACGGCAACCCCTTCTTTTGAAAAGGATATTCCGGACTTGTCCAGCTCCAAATCAAAAATTGCAGGCGGGCGACCGGCCGAATTGAAAACGGTTTCCGTTCTAAATGTCATTTCTTTACCGTCGGTAGTTCCTGTAACTGTATAGTGGTTATCTCTCTTTTCGATTTTAGAAACTTCGGTCGCTAGAACCAGTTTTATTCCCAATTCCTTCGTGGCATTTATCAAGTGTACTACAATATCCTGTTCAAAGTTTTCCAAAGGTCGTTTGCCCCTATGTACAATAGTTACATCGGCACCACAACGGGCGGCGATATGTGCAAATTC
Organism: Allomuricauda sp.; assembly: GCA_040285615.1. Lineage (GTDB taxonomy): Bacteria > Bacteroidota > Bacteroidia > Flavobacteriales > Flavobacteriaceae > Flagellimonas. The sequence goes on along the minus strand of JAVJRL010000012.1, from coordinate 975,167 downwards.
AAAGGCGATGTAACCTCCACCAATAAAGAGCAGGGATTGGGGCAGCTCCTTTAGATTGAGGAAATCGGTACTCGAAAGTGCCAAGTACCCACCTTCAAAATCCAGTACCCTTGGTTTTGCGCCCGTTGCAATCACAATCTTGTCGGCTTCGATAGTATCTGTTCCCAACTGTAGGGTATTTTTGGACAGAAATTTTGCCGAAGAATGATAGGTGTCTATATCATTATGCCTGTATCCTTTTTCTATTTTGGGCGGCATTGCATCCACAAAGGATTGTTTGAAGGCCATAATATCCCGCCAATTGACATTGGGAACCGTATCGATACCCTTATCCTTTAAGCGTATTGCAAAATCCCTTACTTCTGTCGCACCGATGATTACCTTTTTGGGGTCGCAACCTCTTAGCGCGCATGTTCCACCGTAGGGCAGTTCGTCAGTAATGCCTACCTTAAGGCCTTTGGAAGCACATTTATTGGCAATGGTCATCCCTGCCATCCCGGAACCGATAACAAAAACATCGTACTTTTTCATCTACTCGTTTTCTTTGTTTTCACCATCGATTACTTTATAACCTGTGCTGTTAATGGCTTTTTGGATTACGGTCAAATCGGCTTTGGTTTTATCATATTCCACTACGGTATTTGCACCTTCGTAACTAGCCTTGACCGATAGAATTCCATCCAATTTGTTGACCTCGCTCTCTACATGGGCTTCACACCCTGCACAGGTCATACCCTCAACATTAAAAGTGTGCTTTACAATATTGGATTGCGAGACATAGACCATGTCCTTGCTGGGCTGTGCATAAAACATATTCGAGTAATATGGAAATGCCAGCATCAATCCCGCAAAAACGGTAACTATAAAATGAAAGCTTTGGGATTGCCAAAAGGAGGGTTTTACATCATCCTCACAGGCACAGTCAATTTCCTCCTGCGTTTTTGGTCGTAGTTTCTGATACCAGGCAAAGACCAATACGAAGATAGTGATGCCGATAAGATAAGGTCGAAATGGTTCCACCCAAGAAAAGGTAGATGCGATGCCAGTGGTTCCGGCAATCAATGCCAAAACCGGGGTTATACAACATATTGATGCCGCTATGGCTGTCAATATTCCTGCATAGGCTACCTTGTTCGAGGTTTTTCCTGTTTCCATTTTATGCTACCTTTTTATTTTTCTGAATTTTGGTAAATACATTTTCCAATACCTCATTGTGATTCTGGACCAATGAATAATACAGGGTCTGCCCCTCACGTCTTGAAGTAATCAATCCCACATCCTTCATTTTACGGATATGCTGCGAAATCGCAGGGACACTCATTTCAAGTATATCGGCAAAATCGCAGGGACAAAGCTCACCTTCCTCGTTCAACAGGAATAGTATCCTTAATCGCGTTTCGTTACCGGCCAGGGCTAGCACTTTGCTGATTTCGACAATCGCCTCTGAGTTTGTTCCCAAGGTTTCGCGACAGCGCATTAACTGCTTTTGGTCGGCCTCCGCACGTGTACAACTTAATTCTGGTGCCATAGTACTGTTTTTGACAAAGGTATAATAATATAATTATTTAAGCAAATACTTAAATAATATTATCCATCGATGCTCTTTTAAAATCACACCTTACTTAAGTACATTCTACCCGATATGAAATGAAAGCCGCTACGTTGAATATTTTATTAAAAATAGGTGCTAAACCCAAAATACCATGAAGCCGTTCTTGAAGCCGGATTGTTGAGAATATCCTGTTGCCACTGGTATCTGTAGTTAATCCTTAGAACGGTCTGTGGTGTAGGCCTAAAGCTTATTGCAGGTGTAATTGCGAATAAATCATCCCCAATATTCGTATTGGTCTGGCCAAAGTTGCCAATATTGTAGTCCACATAATCCGTTCTGAGCGACAGGCTGAGTACGGCATCTTCCCAGTCCAATACTTCGGTCTTTAGTACCGGTTGGACAATATCCACAAAAAAACCAACTTGCCGATTGCCAAACTGCTGGGTAAAAGTGTCCGGAACATCGAGCCATATGTAGGCCATCTCACCGATAAACCTTGTCCCCGTTTTTTTAATGGCTGTATTTAAATCCAAGGCAAGAACATCTACCCTCCTTGATTTGGTATCAACCTGAAGCCCGTCAACTTCCTGCCTATTGTAGGTCCCGCCCATATAGGAAATACCCAATTCCCCTAATTTTCTATGCTTGATGGCGAACTTTCCATTGATGAGGGCATTGCCGCTAAAATTCTCCTCGAATCGCGAGGAATTTTCCTTGACCGAAGCCAAAAATGTTCTTTCTTCCTCGTTATCTATAATGCTTGTATCAAAGCCATTGGTGAGATATGCTTCATAGCCCAAGGTCCAAGCTCCCTTATATGCCTTTCCATATATACCAAATCCGGCATTGGAGAAAGTGGCGGGCAACAAATTGGTGCTGACATCTGGCCGCTCGACGAACTCCCATTTTGGTCCGTCATGGTTTTGGTTAAAGGATCCTATTGGGTTCAGTACGATGCCTCCCCTAAGGTTCAACAAGGGGTGCAAAGCAATGTCCATGGAGGCGAATTCAATGGCAATTTCCTCTGTCCCGTTTTCAAATTCCAGTTCGGTCAAGAATTTAATTCGCTTTGAAATGGATGCCGAAACGAAAAGGGTCAATCTTCGGGCCTGAAAAGAAAGCCCCTCCGACAATCCATCCTCAATACTGTAGATTGAGTTCGCCTCTAGATAACCGCCCAGATTGACTGGAAATTTATCGAAAGTCAAAAAAGGACGGTCATAAACCGCATCCATATTCATCGATTCCTGAATACTGTCCCTGTCGCTAGTTTGCGAGCTAAGGGTTAAAACGTAAATGTTCATTAAAGCAATGGCTGCATATATTTTACGAGACATGCACATAGATATTCTCATTATCGGCGGTTATTTCAAATGACTTTAGATTTTCTTCGGCCGGTCCTTCTAAAACTCTGCCCGAAGGGTCGAACTCACTGCCATGACATGGACAATTGAATATGCCGCCGCCGATGTTGAGTTCACAGCCCCTGTGGGTACATTGCATCAAACTGGCCAGATAATCACTGTTTTGTGTTTTGAAAATTCCTATGGGGTATCGCATGGAATGGCTCTGGATGACCACAAAATCACGTTCAATCTGCTTTTCATCTTTCACCTGCTGAAACTCACCCTTTGAAACTCGTAGCACTCCCCCTTCTTCAACGAAGGATGCATAATACAGGCCTGCGCAACTACTTAGTAAAGCGGAGGAAGCTGGCAGGACTGCAATCAGATATCCAAATTGTTTAATAAAATCTTTTCTATGCACCTATAGGGAATTAATGAATTTTATCAGTTGTGATTTTTCTTTTGGGGTCAGGGACAAATACTGGGCTTTTGAATTATCGGCCTCACCGCCGTGCAATTCAATGGCCTCTTCAATGCTCGAAGCCCTTCCGTCATGTAACAGGAACATTTGCCCGCCTTGGGAATTGCCCGATAACCCAATTCCCCAAAGAGGTGGGGTTCTCCATTCCGAAGTCCCAACATTTCCTTCGGTGAATCCATCATCCAATTCCGGCCCCATGTCATGTAACAACAAATCCGTGTAGGGATGAAATTCCTTAAAGGATAACGATTCAATTGGGGAAAATCCTGTGGTCAAAGTGGGTGTGTGACAGGCAGCACATTGTATGGATTGAAAGAGTTCTTTTCCAGTAATAATATCGGGATCCGCCTGATTTCGGGGTACGGGTGCTTTCAAAGTCTTGAGATAGAACACGACATCATTCAAGGTTTGGGTGCTTACCTCTGGGTCTTCTTCTAGCCCGCTGAATGGGTCAATAGGGTCATAAAGGGATGTAATTCCTATGTCCTGGTTATATGCGCTGACGCTTTGGTGCAACAAATCATAACTACCCGCTTTCTTTCCAAACCTGAAGATATAATTGTTTCCCTGGGGAACACTATTATTCCGAATCTTGGTGAATTCAGGAGGAATATTGTAGTGAGGTCTTCCACTAATACCGTCCTGATTTGCATCAGAAGGGTCTGCGAGAGCCAAAATATCTGCGTCAGGGACAGCATCCAACAAACCCAATCCCGTTACCGCCGGAGCGACCAATATGGAAAATGGGAAGCCGTCCGGCACGGTCTCCGGTTCAAAACCCGGTATGGCTTTATTTTGAATTTGGTTCCTGCCATCACCAAGGGATAACATCGAGGGTAAGTTTAAGTTATTGTTGCCAAACCTGACAAGTTGATTGAAAGGATGACCCTTGCCATCCCCTGAATGGCAACTTGCACAGCTGGTACCAACAAACAAGGGACCAAGGCCTTTTTCAACGGTAAAAACATCATCATTGAAAGCAATATCGCCAGCTAAAAACAGTTGTTGCTCGCTTACGGACAATCCGTCCAATGGCCCGTCCAACAGCTCAAATTCCATAGGTTCTTCGGGGCCGAAATTTTCACAGCCAAGTAGAGCGATTAAGGACAGGCCAATAAAGAAATAAATGATTTTAGACATTACTATAATAATATTTATGCTAATATAATTATATTTTTAGATAAGTCTAAATATAGATGTAAAATTCTTCAATAAAGAAGTGGTTAAATCTTAAAAAGGTTTGTTGATTTAATTATGCAAATCCCGTACTGTGGGACATTGCCGGTTAGTTAGAATGAAAATTTATATTTCGACATTTACTATGGGCTTATGCCCACTTCATCCTTTGCAATCGAATCGCATTGAATATTGCCAATAATGCTACCCCAACATCCGCAAAAACGGCTTCCCACATGGTAGCCAATCCACCTGCGCCAAGAATGAGCACGATAATTTCGCATAGTAAGCTATACCTAATATTTACTAGAGCAGCACATAGGTAGAAAGGCTACTTAACTATCAGCAATGGGGCCTTAGAGGCATACAACATTTTTTTTCTTAGCCCCTTTTTGAAAAGTGCCTCAAAAAATCCGTGTTCCCTGTAAAGCAAAACCAATAGGTCTATTGGGGTTTCAGTCAAAAATTCATCGATACCCTCTTCGGTTTTGTCTTCCTGGATAACTGTAAAGAACCATTGCCTAGGTACAAGAAGTTTGCCAAATCTTTCACGAATAAATGCTTTCTCCAGCACCCTTTCCTGTTCGTCCGCTATATGTACAAAGTGCAACTGTGCATTATAGTTTTCCAATAATCTGGACAATATTTCAAAATCTATTCTATTATCCATACTATCCGTATCCACTGCGACCCCGATACGCCTATACGGAGTATAGCTGGCATCTTCAGGTACGGCCAGTACCGGACAAGGTGCCTTTTGTGTCACCTTTTCGGTAACGGTTCCAATAAAAATTTCATCAAATCCCGAAGACGCACCCTTGGTACCCATAACGACAAGACTGGTATTCATTTCCTTAGCCAGGCCAGAAATCACATCGACCGTTGCCCCGAAACCGACCATTGCCTGAAATTTCAACTTGTCCAATTCAGGAAAGCCCCTTAGAAACTTATCCAATTTTTCCTTATTGATTTTTTCTTGTGATGCAGTGGTATCTGTTACATTGTGTGCCATAGTTGCCATACCGATGGGCGTACCGGATGGATATGCCACTGAATAGGCGTGGACAAAAACCAGTTTTGATTTCAATTTTTGTGCTAGCCCAATTGCGTAGCTCACCGCATTTTTTGAAACCTTTGTAAAATCTACAGGTATTAAAATTCCGTCATCTTTCATATCATTTTGTTTTTATTGATTTGACTCCATTAATCTTTCTTTTTAGGTTTAATTATTCAATTGAAAAGCAGGTAAAAACCATATAGAATTGCGTCTAGAAAGGCAATTGTCAGCACCGCAAGGAACATTGCCACAAAAACCAACAAGCAATACCCTTTCTCCTTTCTGGTTCTTACTTTCCTGTTTATTGAATTCCCCTTTTTTTCCTCTAGTCTCCGCTTTCTCCTTTCCCGTGACATATTATACTGTGCTTTACTAAAATCAACGCACCAATGCTATCCCCTAAGGTCATAAAACCATTCTTCTGCACGTTTGATTCCCTCCGTAATGGCCTTCTCACGAGAATACCCATTCTCTTTTACCAATTCTTGTGCAATTTTGAGGGCCTTGTTCCGAACTGACGGCTGTAGGCCATCAAGTTTTGTTTTGAAATCTTCAAATGTCCAGTCCATATTGTATACTTTTTTTAGAGCTTTCGCCCTTCCATCTCTGCTTTTACAATGCCGCGTTCAAGGGCTTCCTCCTTGGAGCATTGGTTTGTCGTATAGTATTCTTTAGCATACTTTACGGCCAATTTGTGGATGTTTTCATCCAGCATATTGAGCCTCATCGAGCAATCTTTAAAAAGTTCGTCTTTCATCTATCAAAAAAGTTTCAACACGTAAAAAACCATGACCAGTAAATAAACTATATATGCCGCATCAAATACAAAAATCTGCCAACGAGAGAAACCGTGCAGTTCCTTGCTTTGATGCACAAATAGTGTGTAAAGCAGCGGCATAAGCCCGACAAAGGCAAGGTTGACCCAGAACAGTTCAAAGTCCTCAATGGGGGTGGTTACCAAAGCCAGCGGAAAAAATGCCACCGTCATCGTTACGGCATTGTCTGCAATAACACTGGTGGTGCCCGCTGTCACCTCGCCCCCTTTTACCACGCTCCAGGTCTTGAATATTTCCGGTGCCGTGGTCATTATGCCCGTGATGAAAAGGCCTCCCACGATTTCAGAAATATTTAGGGCAGAAACAATATTTTCGGTCGCCTTCACTATGAAAAAAGCACTAACTGCTATCGCAAAGGCCCCGGCAATCGATAACCGGACCTGTTTTTTGTTCCATTCTACTTTTTTGCCCTTTTCCTTGCCTTTTATGATTGCGTGGGTCAAGAACGCAGCATAGGCCGCCAGCATAATCCACCCGTCCACAGGTTGCAGGCCACGCCAGGGCTTTGGCAGAGTTAAAATGGCCACAAGGGCGATAATGCCCAGATAAGGAAGGGACAGTACGGAAACCGAACGTTTGTTCAACGCCAGAATGTTTTTATCAAGATGTTCTTGATGTTCCTTGTTGTTCTTGAATTGTTTCCTGGAAGCAAAATAAGCTATGGTCACCATCAAGGGAATGGAAATAATATTGGAACCCAATAAGTTGCCCAGGCCAATATCGGAAACGTCCCGTGCCGCACTGGTTATATTGATGGCAACTTCAGGACTGGCCGTTACAAGGGCAAGAAAAGCGGCTCCAGCGGATGCGGTAAGCCCCCATTGCTTGCGGAGCAACTTTAAAGGAGTCAACAATCGATCCGCACCCCAGTGTGCTGCCCAGGCCGCTAGGCCCAAAACGAGTACCCATAGCCAACTGTTCATAATTCTGTCATTTTAACATTTCTCTCTTTGCTAGGTTCGATATGGATGTGCACGTCAAGTATCTCGGAATATGACCTGAACAATCTCTCCTTTACTTTGTGTGCAATATCATGGCCCTCGGTCACAGTTAATTCCCCATCGATCCAAATATGCATATCGATATGAAAGGCCGTTCCCATCTTTCGGGAATGGCAGCGCTCTACCCTTACCACTTCAGGAACGGCTTCGGCCAGTCGGATAACCTCATTTCGAAATTCGGGCTCAACAGCTTCGTCCAGCAACTCCCTTACCGATGACCTAGCTATTTTATAGGCATTGAACAGAATAATGCCCGCTGCAATGAGTGCCGCGAAATCATCCGCTATCTCAAACCCTTCGCCACCGATCAATGCTATGGAAATCCCTATAAAAGCGGCTATCGACGTAATGGCATCACTCCTATGGTGAAATGCATCGGCCTTGACGGCCGAACTATTGATTTCATCACCTGTTTTCATGACATAGCGATACAACGCCTCTTTCGTGAGGACAACAAATACCAGTATGAAGAGTGTGAAGGGTGCAGGAGTTTTGTGGGGTACCAGAATATGGTCGATGCTGTCCCTTATGATTATACCACCTGCAATGGTTAGGGCTATGGCAATACCCACCGCCACCAGGGCCTCTATCTTACCGTGCCCGTAGGGATGGTTTTCATCCGGTGGCCTTGACGACCATCTCAACCCGGCCCATAATAGTGCGGATGTCAGCACATCCGCCCCGGATTCGATCGCATCGGCAATAAGGGCATAAGAATGCCCGAACACCCCGCCCAAACCTTTGATCAATGCCAATAATGCACTGATCAAAATACCTACGAGGGTAGTTTTGAGTCCTATTCGGGATATGGCATTTGGATTCCTTTCCAAAATCTTTCTTTTGCTATTTCTTTTCTTCCCAATACGTTATTTGGACAATTTTAAAATTCTAATGGCTCCTCGCGTCACAAAGGCAAATACAATACCGCCTATGACCAAATCGGGCCATTTACTGTCTAAAAAATAAACCAGCACCCCTGCCAGTATTACCCCGCCGTTCACAATAATGTCGTTTGAGGTAAAGATGGCACTTGCCTGCATATGCGCTTCCTTGCTTTTGGCCTTGTTTATCAGCCATAGGGAAACGAGATTACCTATAAGAGCGAAAATGGAAACGATTATCATCCATTGGAACAAAGGGGTTTCACTACTGCTCAAAAACCTTCTCAGGACTTCCGAAAATCCCAGCAGGGCCAAGGCCATTTGAAAGTAACCGCTGAATTTCGCCACTTTCTTTTTTAGTGCAATGGCACCACCTACGGCAAAAAGGCTCAAAGCGTACACAATGGAATCGGCCAGCATATCCAGTGAATCGGCAATTAGACCCATCGAGGAAGAAATCCAACCCGTAGTCATTTCGATAACGAAAAAACCAAAATTGATGTACAAAACCCACCAGAGTATCTTCTTTTGTTTGGTCTCGTCTTCGGCAATAGGTGTTTCCGCCTTTTCTGTTCCCAAAAGTTTTTCCCCCAGCTTTAATGCACCCAATTCCACGTTTATTTCTTGGGCATTCCCCTGATGGTACACATCTAATTTTCTTTTCGGAATGTCAAAGTCCAGATATTTGATTTGAGGATTTGACTCCAGTTTCATCCTTATCATCTGTTCTTCGGAAGGGCAATCCATTTTACTTACCTTAAAAGTGGTTTTGTTTATGGTGGACATTTAAATAATCTGTATTAAATTCTAAGTTTGGTGTTTTAAATCTTTACTTATTATGGGATTCCATATATTTTTCCAAAATCGATTTTAAGCTCTCCAAATAATCAGCGAACGATTTAATGGTCGGTTTTGCTTCATCATCTACGGGAATCGTTATGGGGTTCTCATCCAAATACCGATAGAGTTCGGGATATTCGTGTTCAATCCTTACTGTCAATTCGTTGATTTCCTGGGTTAGCTTTTGAATTTTCTTCATCATCTTATATTTTATATGGTATTACTTGCCCCAATATTTATATATGCAATGCCCTATCTTCGGTAGCGGCCAGAAAGGCTTCCTTAAAGGTTTCTGACAATGTGGGATGCCAATGGGGCATCCGTGCGATATCCTCTGCCGCTGCCCTGAATTCCATTATCGCCAAAACACAAACCAATAATTGTTATATCATATTTTTCTATAGTTGTATTTTTTTGGTTAAATAAGGTGGAAGAACCTTGAACTTGACTCTTGGGCGCAAGGGTTCAAAGTTCTGGAACTCCCACCTGTTATTTTTTCTTACATTTCACGCATATTCCTTTTAATACCAGGTTGACATCGTTTATTTTATAATCAGCTGGTAAACTTTCTTCCGGTATTTTATTTGGCAAACAGATTGTTTTCTTACATTCGGTACAATGAAAGTGCAGATGTAAATCTGAACCGTATTCACCTTTTGCATTTTCACCGGAAATCGCAAATTTTGCCACTCCGGTTCCATCATTTATCTGATGAATAAGTCCTTTATCCTCAAAAATCTTGAGGTTGCGATAAAAGGTCGTTCTGTTTGCTGTCTTATTGGTTTCGCTCTTTTCAGCAAAGACCTTTTTCAAATCGGAAAAGGACACGGCACTTTGCTTCCTTCTCAGATACCTGTATATCTTGGACCTCATTTGAGTAGGGCGAATACCGTGACTTGACAATATTTTTTCCGTTTTGGTCATTTTAAGCTTGCTTCAAAAGCAATCTCCTTTATTGGATTTATTTTTTATAGGCGAGCAAGCGCAATGCATTGACCACCACTACCAACGTAGAGCCCTCGTGAATGGCCACGGCTATCCCTATACTTGCCCAACTCATGATTGTCGCAGGAATTAAAAGGGCAACAACCCCCAAGCTAACCCATAAGTTTTGCTTGATTATCGCCTTCGCTTTTCTGCTCAAACCGATGGCAAAAGGCAAGGTTTCCAGTTTGTCTGCCATTAGTGCTATATCTGCGGTTTCTAAAGCCACGTCGCTTCCCGCCGCACCCATTGCAATACCAACGGTACTGTTTGCCATAGCAGGGGCATCATTGACCCCATCACCTATCATTGCCAGTTTATTTTCCTGTTCCGCAAGTTTTTTGATGGCCTCCACTTTTTCTTCGGGAAGCAGACTTCCGCGAGCTTCGGTCAACCCAATTTCCTCGGCTACGGCATCTGCCACTTTCTGGTTGTCGCCCGTAAGCATTATCATTTTCTTGATGCCTATTTCCTTTAGTTGGGCAAGGGTTTCCTTGGCTTTTTCCCGTGGCGTGTCCATCAGCCCCAGCATCCCTATAAATTCATTGCCCATTTTTATTAGCATCGTGGTCTTTCCTTCCCCTTCAAGCGCTCTTACCTTTTCTGATACATCGTCGGGTACGCCCTTATCAATGTCCTCGAAGAGTTCCAGGTTACCAATGTAAATGGAATTGCCTTGATAGTTTGCCTTTATGCCCTTGCCTTGTACGGCCTCCAAATCATCGGCATCCGGAATCTTGGTGTCTTTCCCGAGCCGTTCCATTCCGTCCCGTACAACTGCCTTTGCCAGGGGGTGGTCGCTCAGTTCCTCAACCGCAATAGCAATTTCCAACAGTTCCTTTTTATCTATGCTGCCAAAGCTTTCGACGTCGGTCAGCTTTGGTTTTCCTTCGGTAAGCGTTCCTGTCTTGTCAAAGGCCAATGCGGTAAGCACCCCTAAATCTTCCAATGGGCGACCGCCTTTTATCAAAACCCCGCCACGCGCAGCCCTTGCCACACCACTCAATACAGCAGATGGCGTAGATATAGCCAGGGCACAAGGACTGGCTGCCACAAGTACCGCCAGGGAACGGTATAGGCTTTCGCTCCACGGTTCATCGATGACCAAAAAAGCAAAATTCAGTGCAACGACCAGTATAATGACCGCTGGCACATAGTACCGCTCAAACTTGTCGGTCAACAACTGGGTGGGCGATTTCTGGTCTTGAGCCTCCTGAACCATTGTAACCAAGCGGTTGAGGGTAGAATCTTTTGCCTCTTTGATTACCTTTATTTCAAGGGTATTGTTACCATTGATGGTTCCTGAAAATACACGGTTCTCATTGGGAATATCGCTTTTTGAGTTATACTCTTTGTCCGGATTTTCTATTGGTGTTTTGTCCACCGGAACGCTTTCCCCGGTAATGGGTGCCTGGTCAACACTACTGTTACCTTTTACAATTACACCATCGGCGGATATCTTGCTGTTGGGGCGCACCACGATGATGTCGCCCACCTGTAGTTCTTCAATACCCACTTCAACGGTATCGTCATCTTTCTTGAGAAGGGCTGTTTTTGGGGCGAGGTCGGTCAGTGCCGCAATGGACTTTTTTGCCTTGCCCATTGCATAGTTTTCCAATGCGTGACCCAGACTAAAAAGGAAAAGCAACAAGGCACCTTCTGCCCATTCGCCCAGATAGGCCGCCCCCGCAGCCGCGACCAGCATCAGGAAATCGATTTCAAATGCGCCTTTGGACACTTTGGTAATGGCCTCCTTTAGGGTAAAATAACCTCCAAAAAAGTAGGCTGCAATATAGAGTCCAAAAGGGATGTTGGCTGAAATCCCTGTATACTTTTCCAACAGAAAACCTGTAATTAGTGTGACCCCACTTAAAATTGCAAAATAGAGCTCCGTGTTTTTGCCGAAGATGCCGCCGTGGTCGTGATTGTGGCCATCGTCTTTGCTATGTTTTTCCTTGTCTTTCATATTATTAATGGTTTTGTTATTGTTAATTCAGGTTTAATCCGCTTTTGGGCTTGTATTTTGTTAAAGGTTAACACTTTTGCTATTTCCAATTCATTTTTTGCAAACGTATTGCATTGAGAATGGCAACGAACGAAACACCTACATCGGCAAACACAGCCTCCCACATCGTAGCCAAACCGATGGCACCCAAAATGAGAAAAATCCCTTTTACCCCAAAAGCAAGACCAATATTTTGCCATACGATACGGCGTGTTGAGCGTCCAATTTGGATTCCTCGGGCCATCCTGCTCGGCTGGTCGGTCTGGATGATAACGTCTGCGGTCTCTATGGCCACATCGCTGCCCAAACCACCCATTGCAATACCCACATCACTGGCTGCAAGCACGGGTGCATCGTTGATGCCGTCGCCCATAAATGCTACCGTGGATTCAGGTTGTTCCTTGAGCTTTTCGACCTCGTTGAGCTTATCTTCGGGTAGCAAGCCGCCTTTGGCCCAATCAATATTCAGTTCCTTGGCAACTTGTTGGGTTATGGAATCCTTGTCTCCTGAGAGCATTATGATTTTAGCTATTCCGGCCTCCCGAATCTGTTGAATGGTGTGATGTGCGTCTTCCTTAAGTTCATCGGCAATGGTCACATAGCCTGCGAATTTTCCATCGATGGCGACCATCACTATAGATTCGACTATCACATCGGTTTCAGGGGGAACATCAACACTATTGGAAGTCATCAATGCTTTGTTGCCGACCAAGACCTGCTTATGGTTGACTGTGCCCTTTAATCCCTTACCGGCAACTTCAGAAACTTCGGATGCCTTAAAATCAGTACCGTCCGCCTTGTATTCCAGAATTGCCTTTGCAATGGGGTGAGTAGATTGTTCTTCCATCGCCATCAGGTATTTCATAAATTCCACTTCCGCAAAAGCGGATGTATTTATCACTTCCTTAATCTTAAAGACCCCTTTGGTAACGGTTCCGGTTTTGTCAATCACCACAGTATTCACTTTGGTCATTGCATCGAGAAAGGATGCACCTTTGAACAGGATTCCGTTGCGCGATGCCGCACCCAGACCGCCGAAATAGCCCAGTGGAATGGAAATGACCAAGGCACAAGGGCAGGAAATCACCAAGAAAATTAAAGCTCGGTATAGCCAATCCCTAAACACATATTCATCGACAAAAAAGTATGGTAACAAAGTGAGTCCGATAGCAAGGAAAACCACGATGGGCGTATAAATCCGTGCAAACTTCCTGATAAATAATTCGGTCTTTGATTTCCGGGCCGTGGCATTCTGTACCATCTCCAGAATACGGGCGATAGAACTGTCCTTGAATTTCTTGGTGGTTTCTACTTCGATGACACCGTCGAGATTGATGCTTCCCGCAAAGACTTTTTCGTTCTGTGTTATGGTGTCGGGTTTGCTTTCGCCAGTAATGGCAGCTGTATTGAGCGATGCTTTATTTGATAACAGTTTGCCATCCAACGGGATTTTTTCGCCCACCCGTACCTGTATCTTCTCGCCAATATTGACCGTTTCGGGATTGACGGAAACGAAGTCCCCATTACGATAGACCAATGCCTCGTCCGGTCGTGCATCCAGAAGCGCCCTGATGTTTCCTTTGGCACGGTTTACGGCAGCGTTTTGGAACAGTTCGCCCACGGCATAGAACAACATCACGGCAACACCCTCTGGATATTCGCCTATGGCAAATGCTCCCAAGGTTGCGATGGACATCAGGAAAAATTCTGTAAAGAAATCGCCATTTTTAATACTTTCCCATCCCTCCTTGATGACTGGAAAGCCAACAGGGATGTAAGCCACCGTGTACCACACAATCCTGACCCATCCCTTAAAGAAAGGAAAGGCATCGAAATAGTCAATGGCAATACCAACTATGAGCATCACAAAGCTGAAAATTGCCGGTAAATAGGTTTTGAGCTTTTTTTCGCTTGCTGAAATTACAGTGGACTGTTTCCCTTTTAGCTCCCGTAGCTGTAGTTTTTTCTTTTTCATCCTTTTGTTGAGACCCAGGTCATTGCCTGCTCTTTATTTTTAATATCAAAAAATTTAACTTCAGACTTTATGAAAAAATCAGTTGCCTTCGCGGCCCATTCCTGCCATTTTTTGTTGCCCACAAAAGCCATCTTGCCATAATCTCCCAAGTGTGCCGAATCAATCTTTAGGTCTTCCCAAAAGCCTTTAAGGGTATAGCCTTCAAAATCTTCCATTTCAAAATAGAAATCCACTTTATGGCCTTTTTCAATGATTTGGTGGATGAGCGGATGCATCTTTTCCATATCCTTTTCCGTAAGTTTTCCGCTGATTTTAGCGGCAACAAGGTTCTCTTGCTTTAAATTTAAGATCTGTAACATATTCATAAATTTTAAATTGTTCTATTGAAGCTTCGCCGTCAAGCTCAGCAAAGCAGCCCTCCAATCCGGCTATTAGCGTTAATTCAGGTTACACCTTATTATTATAAAACGTAATATGTTTCAGGTTTCTTTTTCTGTGGGATGTCCTCATCACCTGTCATCTGCTTTAAATTGATTTCTATAGTTTGGGCCAAATCGGTCATTGGTGTGTCCATTGGGTTGTTTTCAAAGGGATCCTGCATTAAAATTGATGTTTTCTCAATGGCTATAAAGATGATAGGGATAGCGATGGTAAGGCCAATTTCCACAGAGAGGTAATTATCGGACAAACCAAACGGAAGCATTGTGGCAAAAACATAAATGATGAGGTGGATCAACAGGCTATGTGCCTTGGGGAATACCGTGTTTTTAATCCTTTCGCATTTGCCCATTGAATCGCAAAGACGCGCAACAGTACTGTCAATTTGTACCTGTTGGAATTTATTGATTGCCTTATCGTTGCGGGCTTCTGATAAGGCTTCAGAATGTTTTAATAGAATAGCATTGGGAACATTTTGGTCATTAATGTCCTGAATTTTTAAATAGCTAGCTACCTTAGGGGAAAAGTCCACTTTCCTTAAGGACTCACCCAGTGCATAGCACCACACAATTTGTCGTAAAACTATTTCTTTAATCCTAAATTCATACTGACTATCCTGTCGGTCATAAAAGGTTATGCCCTGTCGTACCAAAGTACGAGAGTCGTTGACAATGGCGCCCCAAATAATACGGGCTTCCCACCAGCGTTCATAGGCTTGATTGGTTCTGAAACCTAACAGTAGTGCCACAGCAGTCCCGAAAACCCCTGTAACGGCTATAGGTATCGAAATTTTACTTAGAAAACCGAATTGGTCTAAAATACCCATAGTTATGGCATAAAACACAATAAATATAATGTCATATTTAATGTATTTAAGAAAGGACCAGATGGATATCCGTTTGTTTAAGAGCATTTTGTTTGTTTATTTTTATGTTTTAAAATTGTTTGCTGGTAATTTCCGTTTATACTTTTCATTCTTGTTTATGCTGGTGCTCAAACTTCTTTCCTATTTTTTGTATAATTGGATAGATGAAAATAGCAATGGCAGAAAGGAAGACGATTCCAGAATACATTGCATAAATCCCAGAAAAAAGTTTGCCGGCATTGGTATTTGCTTCGTCTAATGGTCCCATTCCCGTAAGAATCATTGCGGCATTTAAAAAACTATCTATCCAACTTAAGCCCAACAAAAAATGATACCCCATCATTCCTATACCCAAAGAGGCTGTAACGATTACCATCATTATTACCGTACTATTGAATATTTTATGATATAGCCTATCGTTCCAAGTTCCCATATTTTTTTATTAAATTACTGGTTGTCCATTTTCAAAACCATTTGTGCAAACTGCACCTCTATGGCATCATCGATACCTTTTATGATGGAATCCAAGCCTGTATCAGCCACCAAAACCTGTCCTCTGGCACTTATCAAACACGACATACTTACACCTTGTTCAATATGTGTAATGGTTGCTTTAAATTGTGATTTAAAGGCTTTTCCTTGATAAGTAACATCTATCAGCCAATTAAAGTCGATAGGGTCGTGCCGTTTTGACAAAAAATCAGCAGAAGGCACCGTACCGGTAAACCGAAGCATCAAGGGGTCTTCCTGCCTTTCCAGCATTGCGCTGATTTCAGGGTTGTTGGTCGATAGCGTTTTAAGGTCGAGTACCCCACTGACCACTTTGGAATCATAGTCGAGATATAATGCCAGTTTGTGACTTTCTGCCTTAAAGGTTACACTATCGACCCTTGCCATCATCTCAACGTGGCCTTCTTCGGTCCTGTAAATTTTTTGGGCGTTCGCTTTCAGGAAACCAAAAAACAGGATTATTAAAAGATAGTATTTCATCTATTGTTTTACTTCAGTACCGCAATTAGGGCAAAATTTTGCCTCGACCGGCACACTCTCGTTACAGTTGCTACACTTAAACTTGCCTAAAGGTGAACCGCACTTTTTACAAAAGGCTGCGCTCTCTTCATTTTTCTCACCACAGGCCGTGCAACGAATCATAACCTTTGCATCTGAACTATCTTCCCTATAGCCATAACCGCGTTTATTGTGATGTCCGCGGGAATGATGGCCTCCATATCCGGAGCCTCTAAATAAATGTTTTAAAAATCCCATATCAGTTTATTTTTTAGTTATTCTTTAGTTAATCATCCAATGCCCTATCATCAGTTACTTTCAATCCATATTTTGGCTTCCTGTTTTTGGTCTGGACCAAAATATTTGATTTCGGCATTGCAAAACGGTTTCATAAATTGGGTGGCCCACTTTCGCCACTTTTTTTCGCCGACCAATGCTATTTTTTCATACTCCTTTTCGTGTTCAACATCTTTAGTGAAATCTTTCCATAGCCCTTCTATGTGCCACCCTTGAAAATCGTTCATCTCAAAATACCACCGAACCTTTAATCCTTTTTCAAGAATACTATGGATAAGCGGGTGTATTTTTTCAAGATCATGCTGGCTGAGTTTACCGCTAGCAATTGTGGCAACCACATTTTCGCTCTTTATGTCTGTAATCTGCAACATCTGATAAAGTTAGTATTCATATACGTGCAACGGAATTGCAAATAATCCATCCCACACCTCCCGATAGCCTCCCGTATTTAATTGTACTGTTCCTTTTCCTTACCTATATATACCAAGGCTTCGGGCAAATCGAGTTCGCGCGTTCCGTTGCCCGTTCTAATATAAAACCGTGACCTCCCGTCCTGACTTAGATAGACCGGTGTTTTGGCCGGGGCTATTTCTATGTAGCACACGTCATTTTCTCCATATCTGTAAAAAGATACATTTACAGCCGTACATAAATGGGTGCCCAATTCTAGGGCTATCAACTGCATCAAGTATTGCTCAAAACCATCTTTATCAGGTTTTTTCAAAGTTTCAAAATCCTGATTTAAACCAAGGATGTTGCCGTTATCATCTACTCCTATAAGCAATTTACCACCGTTGGTGTTCATAAAGCCCGCAATGGTCTTGGCAATAACAAATTCCAACTGTTTATTCACTTTGGATTGACGTAAATCCCACCTCAGGGTAGCCTTGAATTCCACAAACTGATTTTCGCCATCTTTGATAAGCGCTATAATTGCATTGCCGTCATTCCTTTTCTTTGTTAAAATGAAAATTTTATTTCTTAGAAAAACCATAAAGACAAGGCTGCTGCCCATAATCCCGAACAAAACATTTTTGAATATTTGGTCTAAATCACCAAAGCGTATCGTGTTTTTAATGGTTTTTAAAAAAAGTACGTACCAGTTACCAGTATCTCCTCTTTCATCATATAAGTAAAGTGATAGTCCCAAGGGCTGAATGATGAACAGTCCAAAGGCAAAGCCTGCCAAAAGCCATATCCCTATTTTTTTTCTTTGCATAGATAACGGTGTTATGGTCGTTCGGTCAAAAGCAAAACACTGTTATTTTTTGTTCTTTAACAAGACCGTCTTGCGTTTCTCAAACTCCTCTTCGTCGATTTCGCCACGGGCGTACCGCTCCCTCAGGGCTTCCATTGCCCTGTCCTTTCTGTTTTTCTGTCCCGGTGTGGGGTAGGGAATTAAAAATATCCAGAAGATGAGGATTATCCATAACCCCCACCATATCCAGTGCATTCCCCCAAAATACCAATTGTCCATCATAATTTTCTAGATTTAAAGATTCATGTTTCAGTTACTATTGCTATTGCTTGTTTGTTCGAGCCAGTTGTTGGCCATGTTTCCATCTTCAGGTCCGAAATATTTTATATGGGCTTCGCTAAACGGTAATAACGATTCGGTAAACCGTTCTTGCCAAGTTTTTTCGCCCACCAAGGCTATTTTCTTAAGCCGTGTTTCTTCGGGAAAGGAAAAATCCAACCTCTCACCGCTGCTTTTCTTCACTCCTTTTTTGCGAGGCTCCATTTCCATATACCAAGCGGCTTGTTCATTGCTTTTCAAATGTTCATTCAGGGCCTTGACCAAGGTCGCCCCATCATCGGCATCCATTTCTTGATCTGCGATGGTATATATGATTTGGTCTTTTTTATAGATTGCTATCATCGTCGTATTCTTTTGATGTTATTGGCCTTTAAGGCTACTCCAAATTGCCACTGCATTTATTGCATACTCCCGTTACGACCAGATTGATATCGTCTGCCATATATCCTTGAGGCAGGTTTACCTGTGGGATTTTACGATCGGTCAAACAAACGGTCTCGTTACACTGGGTGCAGTGAAAATGTAGGTGCAGGTCGCTGCCCACCTCACATCCACAGTTTTCCTCACAGAGTGCATATTTCATAATCCCTGTACCGTCCGCTATCTGATGTACAATATTTTTTTCCTCAAATGTTTTCATCGTCCGGAAAAGGGTGCTCCTTTCCGATTTCTCGAAAAAATTCTCTAGCTCTCCCAAACTGATGGCTACCTCGCTTTGCAGTAACTTTTTATAGGTCAACAGTCGCATCGGTGTGGGTCGTATTCCCTTGCTCTCCAATTTTTTGACGATTTTTTCCATGTGCGATGGGTCAGAGGTCGTACCGTTTTAAGGATTCCCCCGTTTTGATCTGGAAGGCATCCTCAATATCCGATAAATAGATGATACCGTCCCCTGGGTCGGGCGTTTTACCGTTTTCCGTAATAATATCGATTGCCGATTGTGCTTCTTCATTTTGACATACCAGCTCCACTTTTACCACCGGACTATCGGTTACGTGAAAATCCAATGAGGGCTTCGCGCCTTTTGCTTTGAATGCTCCAGTACCCTCCGCCTGTGAAAGCGTCATACTTTTAAAACCTTTATCGCTAAGGGCTTCGATGACCCTTTGTATCCTGTTCGGTTTAACAAATGCTTTTATTTCTTTCATTTTTAAAATGTTTAAATTTTTAATCGATTTTGAACCGAGCCTGTTCTTTAATTTTTAACTAACTAAATTAAGTCGATAAACAAACTCGGAATCAAAATCCTTGATTTTTAGAGAATTAATGTCCGTGCTCCAATTCGCCTTTCACCATTTCTGAAGAAAGAGTATAGGCCCCATTTGTTACTATTTTGATATTTTCGGGTGTTCCTGCAGGCAGGTTAACTTCTACAAACCCCAGATCGTTGACCCCCGTGCTCACGGGGATGCGTTTATATTTCATTTTATTTTCAACAGGTTCTTCATCCTCATCCATGATGAAGATATAAGACTGTTCACCTTCCTGGACAATAGCTTCCTCGGGAACAGCAAAGCCTGATTTTTCTCCTTGTACAATTCTTCCCTCCACATACATTCCGGGCAAAAGGTCCTTGTCTTTATTCTCGATATCTGCCAATACCTCTATGGCCTTTGGGTCGCTCTCAAACGTCTGCCCTATGGAACGCACGGTGGCCTTTAACAATTCATTAGGTTTTGAGGCTGTTGAAAAATAAATCTGTTGTCCCTCCTTGACCTGCTTGATGTCCTTTTCATATACTTTGAAATTGACATAGATTTTCGAATTATCGCTTATCGAGAACATTTTGGATTGTGGGGCCACATAATCGCCCAGGCTTACCATTACTTCGCCCACATAGCCACTAATGGGCGTAATAATGGGGATGGCAGAATAGATCTCCCCTTCGGCCACTTTGGAAGGGTCCAGTCCCAACAAGCGTAGTTTGGACTTTAGGCCGTTTACACTGGAAGTGGTGGAACGAAATTTGGATTGCGCCATTTGGAATTCCTTGCCAGAGGAAACCCCTTTGTCATAGAGGGTCTTTTTGCGCTCAAAATCCTGCTTTAAAAATACCAGTTCGTCATTCTTTTCCTGGTATTCCTGTTGCATGGCGATGATATCCGGGTGTTCTATATAGGCCAACACCTGTCCCTTGCGCACAATGTTGCCCGGTACTACCTTGATCGAGCTAACATTTCCACCAATAAAGGGGCTAATGTTTGCCCTGTCCTGTGGGAAAAGTTCCAGGGTTCCTGTTACCTTAATGTTGTTCCCTAAATTACGTTCCTCCAGAGGTTTCGTTTCCAGACCGATGGTTTCGGCCTGTTGTTTTGAGATTGCTACAACACCTTCTTCCCCTTCTTCCTCTTCGTGGCCTTCTTCGCCATGCGCATCTTCTCCACTAGCTTCGGTTTTTGATACGCCTTCCGTTTCGTTATGCCCAAGCTCGGATTTTGGGGCATCGTTACAGCTCAGAAACATAAGTGTCAATAATACGGTACTAACTAATAGTATATTCTTCATTTTTCTTTCTTTTTAAGATTATAGATTGCCCAATTGATATTGTATCTCAATGGCCTGTTGGTTATATTGGTTGATGAAATCCAAATGGTTTATTTTGATGTTGATGGCACTGTTGAGGATGGTGATATAGCTAATGTAGTCTATCTCACCTTCCTTGTTTGCCAGTTCGGCAGTGGTCAATTGTTCCTCTGCCAGTGGCAGTGCCGCTTGTTCATAGTACCTCAACGACTTCAACGTTTTGTCCTGGGCTTTGTACAGTTGGGAGACCAGGCTCTCGGTGGTCGCCTTTTGTGTCAAATACTGGTTTTCGGCCACCATGGCATCTGCCTTGGCCGCCCTTACCCTATTTTTTTGCGGAAGGAACCACAAAGGGATGCTGATGCCCGCCTGATAGGCATTGAACCCCGTAACATCATTGTACTTGAGATTGTCATAGCTCAGACTGAACTTTGGCAGGAACTGGGATTTTTCGACCTTTACGTTCGCTTTGCCCACTGCTGCGTTCTGAAGGTCGAACTGCAGCAACGGGTTATTGCTTATATCCAAAGTGTCCACAACCGATATTGGGTTTATGATCCCATAAGGCCCATCCATCGTATCAATGGAACCATCGATTCCCAGATATTGCTTCAATGCCCTTTTGGCGATCTCGATATCATCATAGGACTGTTGCTTTAATACCTGTATTTGTTGGTACTCCGAGGTAGCCGAAATATAGGCGAGTTTTCCGGTCTCACCGCTATCGTACCTCAATTTGGCCGCACTTTCAAAATCGGCATAGATGCTGTCCAGCCTTTCGGCGAGTTTCAGGCGGGCCTTATTGTAGGCAATCTCGTAATAGGCCTGCATCACATCCCGTACCAGCTGCTGCTCACTAAGGTCATAGAATTTCTCGCCCAGCTTGGTGCGTTCCTTATAGAACCTGGATTTTGAAAACCCGGAGAGCAGGTCAATGTTGCCCTGTTGTACCCCGAAGGTACGCAGTCTTCCCTGATTCAGGCCTTGGTCTTCCCTGCCGGCATATAAAAACGTGCTGCCCAGGTCAAAACTGGTGCCCTTCAAGGCCTGTTCCCTGTCTATGAACGCTTGCCCTTCCTTAAGGGTGGGGTAATTTTCCCTTGCCATTGCTATAGCTTCATCCAAAGTCAAGGTTTGAGCGATGGGATTGTTTTGGGCCGATAGGTTACCAGATGATAAAAATCCTCCAACCAACAATAAAACTGGAATGATGGCTTGACTTTTTTTGATATAACCCGTATCGTCACCATTATTTCTACGCTCCTTACGGGATTCCAACCAACTATAAAGTACCGGGACTACTACCAATGTTAAAAAGGTTGCCGTAATCAAGCCACCAATAACGACGGTTGCCAATGGTCGCTGCACTTCAGCACCTCCCGAGGTAGAAATCGCCATTGGGATAAAGCCCATAATGGCCGCCGTTGCCGTAAGCAATATAGGGCGCAAGCGCTCGTGGGTTGCCTCGTATATCCTGTCTTTTAAATTTGTCATACCACTTTCTTTTAAATCATTGAATTTGTTGATCAGTACCAATCCGTTCAATACCGCTACCCCAAAGAGCACGATAAACCCAACACCTGCGGAAATACTGAATGGCATTCCCCGTATCCAAAGGGCAAACACGCCACCAATGGCTGCCAGGGGTACTGCCATATAAATCATTACCGACTGTGAGAACGAGCTCAAGGCAAAGTAGAGCAATATGAAAATTAGGAACAGTGCAATAGGCACTACGATCATTAATCGGTCGGTCGCCCTTTGAAGGTTCTCAAAAGAACCGCCATAGGTTATATAATAGCCCGGGGGCAGTTTCAACTGGGCATCGAGCTTTTGCTGAACCTCCTCGACCATGGACTTGACATCCCTGCCCCGAACGTTTACCCCCACATAGATTCGCCGGTAGGTATTGTCCCTGGAAATCTGCATGGGCCCGGGTTTATAGCTGATGTCCGCCAATTCCTTTAGGGGCACTTGGTTACCACTGGGCAGGTCTATGTACAGGTTTTTAAGGTTGTTGATATCCTTTCGATAGGCCTCGGCCAGACGGATGACCACTTCAAAGCGCTTTTCGCCCTCGAATATGACACTTGCCGATTCCCCTGCGAAGGCGGCACTCACATAATCGTTGAGCTTGTCAATGGTAACCCCGTATTGCGCCATCTTTGCCCGGTTATAGACAACGGTCATCTGTGGCAGGCCACTGGTCGCTTCCGCCCGTACATCACCAGCGCCATCTACGGTTTGTATGATTGCCGCCATTTCTTGCGCCTTTTCGGCCAGAACATTCAGGTCCTCACCATAGATCTTGATGGCAACATCTTCCCGGACACCCGTCAACAGTTCATTGAAACGGAGCTCTACGGGTTGGGTAAACACAAAGTTCACACCGGGGATAACCGAAATCTTTTCCTTTATTTTTTCTATGAGTTCTTCCTTGCTCTCCGCACTGGTCCATTTGCTCTTATCCTTTTCAAGGATGATGTAGCTATCGGCAATGTCCATGGGCATGGGGTCGGTAGGGATTTCTGCCACCCCGATCCTCGAGATCATGGTCTTCACTTCGGGAAATTCATTTACCAGATTTTGTAGTTTTTTTGAAGCTTCAATGGATTCGGTAAGGCTACTGCCCGGTTTTATCAGGGCCTGCATGGCAATATCGCCTTCATCCAGCTTTGGGATAAACTCCCCGCCCATAGTGCTAAAAATAAATCCTGCGATTGCCAGTAAAGCAACTGCCCCTAAAACAATACCTGCCTTAAAACGCAATGCAAACGAAAGCAATGGCTTATACGCTTTGTTCAACCCTGCCATGATTTTATCACTGAACCTATCGATACTATTTTCAAATTTGGCGAACCAATGGTCCGGGTTTTTTGCAGGTTTCAGGAACAAGGCCGAAACCATAGGTACGTAGGTAAGGCAGAGGATAATCGCCCCAAGTACGGCAAAACCAAAGGTAAATGCCATTGGACGGAACATCTTTCCTTCAACTCCAGTAAGGAAAAGGATCGGTGTAAATACGATAAGAATGATAAGCTGACCGAAAAAGGCAGAGTTCATCATCGTACTTCCCGATTCGTATGCCATTTCGTCCATTTCGGCCTGACCTATCGCTGCTTTTGATTTTTTCATCCGTTGATGGATATGCAATACCATACCTTCCACAATGATTACCGCGCCATCCACGATAATCCCAAAATCGATGGCACCAAGGGACATTAAATTTGCCCATACGCCGAACTGTTTCATCAGGATAAATGCGAAGAGTAATGATAACGGGATTACCGAAGCGGTAATCAATCCGCCACGTAAACTCCCCAAGAGCAGTACAAGCACAAAGATCACAATCAATGAACCTTCAATCAAGTTCTTCTCTACCGTACTTGTGGTCCTGGCTATAAGTTCGGCACGGCTTAAGAACGGTTCAATATAAACGCCCTCGGGAAGCGATTTCTGTATCTCGTCAATTCGTTTTTCTACATTATTGATTACATTACTTGGGCTTTCTCCCTTTAACATCAAAATCTGACCTCCCACGGATTCGTGGCCATCTTGGGTAAACGCACCATAACGCACCTGGTTGCCATAGCCCACTTTTTCGGCGATATCCCGTACCAATACGGGAGTTCCGTTTTGGGTGGTAACCACCGTATTTTCCAAATCTGCCAGACTGCGTGCCAATCCCTCTCCGCGAATAAAGTTGGCCTGATGGTTTTTTTCTATATAGGCACCTCCAGTATTGGCATTGTTCACTTTAAGGGCTTCAAAAACCTGCCCCATGGTAATGCCAAAACTTTTTAGTTTGTCAGGGTTTATGGCCACTTCGTACTGCTTTACATAGCCCCCAAAAGCATTGACCTCGACCACACCGGGCACTAATGCCATTTGGCGTTTAACGATCCAATCCTGAATGGTACGAAGTTCCATTGCATCGTATTTATCTTCGTATCCTTCTTTTACCTTTAAGGTGTATTGGAATATTTCGCCCAGACCCGTAGTAATGGGAGCCATAAAAGGCGTACCAAAACCTTCAGGGATTTCCCCGGCGACTTCGGTTAATTTTTCTTGCACCAATTGCCGAGGAAGATAGGTGCCTGCTTCGTCCTCAAAGACGATGGTAACCACTGACAATCCAAAACGGGATACTGAACGCAGCTCGATAACGTCAGGAAGGTTGGCCATTGCCAACTCAACAGGGTAGGTTACAAATTGCTCAATATCTTCAGTGCCTAGATTCGGGGCTACTGTAATAACCTGTACTTGGTTGTTGGTAATATCGGGGACAGAACCCAGGTTTATAGTGGCCATAGACCAAATGCCCGTACCTACCAGTGCCACTATGAAGAGCCCAATAATAAACTTGTTATTAATGGAAAATGAAATGATTTTGTTAATCATAGAAAAAGTATTAATTCAGTTTAAACCTCGCAATGCAAATAGATGCAATGCGTTTATAATGTGATACTTACTTTGAAAAGCATCACGTAAGGATATAGCTATCCTTAAAAAACTGAATTATACTTTAGGGGGTTGTAATACTGAAGATACTACTCCATCGGAAACGCTCTCGAAGTGTGAGAAGTTTTCCTGTGAAATAGGATTTGGTAAGGGTGTGAAAGCGATTATACCAAAATCAATCGTATGTACGTGACAGCAATGGCATTGGCAGAATGGGGAACACAGCTCACAATCTTGATCGTGGTCGCCATCATAGTCCACTACCGAAACGACCTGGGCATCGTCTTTAGCCGTTCCCGAATCGCCACA
This sequence comes from Allomuricauda sp., assembly GCA_040285615.1. GTDB lineage: Bacteria > Bacteroidota > Bacteroidia > Flavobacteriales > Flavobacteriaceae > Flagellimonas. The sequence continues at coordinate 949,595 of JAVJRL010000012.1, read as the reverse complement.
GGCCACTACATTGAGTGCCAAAAAGTAAAAGGACAATATGATTGTTAAAAATTTCACGGTACAAAAATATAAAAAAATTGATGCAACGCCTATGCAAAAACTTGAAAGGCTGAAAAATTGGCAATTTATAATTACGCATCAAAACACAAGAAATAATCCTTTGGTGCTAATTCAAATACCATACAGATTCATCATCATGTTTCAATTCAGGATATAGGGTATTTAGCAGGAGTAGGCAATCAGCCTTCTGTTTTGGATTCGTAGCATGGAACTTTGCCAACTTTTTTTGAAAGGTTTTCTTTTTGTCCAAAAGCATCAATTTTTCCCAAATACCATAGTTCTTAAAGGCTTTTTCGATATAACTCCAATAGTCGGCGTAACTATGTATAGCATTGTTTGCAAAAGCTATCCATTGAGTTTTTTGATATCGATAACCAATAATCTTATCCCTTTTTGCGCTTTCAATTATGCATACAAGGGGTTTATGTTCGAAAAGTTCATCGATTAAATAACAACCATTTAGCTCATTTGCCAAATGAAAAACTATTAATGTCGATTCGTATTCAATAGGGTCTGTTTCGATTTGGGCCAATATTGCTTCGTCCTCTTTCTTTAAGTTATATCCTTTTCGGATAAGTCTTTTTAAAAGCCACATCTTATGTTCAATAGCTATGTTTTCAAACATAGTTGCAAGAAGCGTTTTGTCGTCTTTGGATTTTTCGTTTAAGTCGATTTCCAAATATGAACTATCAATCATGTGTTCCAAGAAACCGATATGACCCTTTTTTGCTATTGAAAACCAATGGTGAATTCTTGGTTGACCATCTTTAGGTTTAAAAGCATCGGATTTATTTAATATCGATAGTTCGAATTCGTCCAAATTTTCCATTTGTTCTTCGATGGAAGAAAAATTATACCCTTTATTTTTCCATAAAAATCGGAGGTCATCGATTATAGAGTTTGTTTTTTCTTCAGCCACTACCTTCCTTCGACGCTCTTTATTTTTGACTTCCTCTTCTCTTTCCTTTTGAAGACGTTTGGCATGTTCGTTCTCTCTAACCTTGAGCTTTTTCCCATAGTCAAAATAATAAATCTGATAGGATTCAACATTGAACTTGAGTTGTCCAAGACTGACGGATTTTTCTATCCATTTGCTGAGCAATTTATTATCCTCCGTTAGAAATGGATATTTGTACGTACACAACAATCTAAAAGGTTCTGAAGATTCATCCAGTTTGAAAAAGTTTTGAAAATCCGTAAGATATTTGATATCGCGTTCCATTTGTCGCCGGCCATGAACGTCAAAATCATCCAATATCCAAATCAGAAAAACTCCTTTCCGTTTGTAAAAATCATGTCGGTCATAAATGTAGCGCAAGGATAAATCGGATAGCTGTATTTCGAAAACGAGTTCTTTGTCCAAGTATTTACAATACACATCGGGCCTACGTTTTTCATTTCCATCGTAAATAAAGGTATCATCTACGCAGATGGAATCAACACCATCTAAATTGTAAAGTTTCTCGGCTATTTTGTTTTTAAGTGTTTTATGCCTTGCACTTTCTTTTCCACGATAAAGCTGTGCCAATTGTTCCGTTTCCTCCTGCGACAGGTCGGTCTCCTTTAAGTAACAGAACGCCGCATTTGGTTGATGCTTAAAATGTAGTCTATCATACTTACTACCTGAAACGTTCAATTTTTGTTCACATTCGCAACAGTAGAGTTCTACTTCATCTCTATGATACTGCCTGCGAAGCTCAAATGAATTTTTAGCCGTGTCAAAGACATCATCGGCTTCAAGAATCTCTCCAGAAGTTTTGTCAAAAGCTACTTTTATACTTCTTTGAAACGACATCTCTATTATTGGGTAATTGTAGGGTTCGAAAACAGGTTTTGTAGCACTTGTTTATTCCCATTCATTTTCTCCAATCGCAGAATCGCCTCCTTTAAAAATTTTATAAAATCCAATTGTTTCTGTACAATTGGTAGTTCCTTAGTATAAATATCCTCAGGATTGACTCCGTTTTTGGGATATCTTGTCTGCGAACTATGTTGAATGGTCAGTAAAGCGCAAAAGTAAAATGTATGGTCTATAAATATAGAATCAAATTGAATTGGTATCAAGTGATGCATTAAATTTTGAAAATACATTTGCGACTTTTTTTTATCCGCAAGCATCTTCAAAATTTCCCTTTTTGTTTCCAAAGCTTCCTTCGTACCTAATTCCCCAAAGTATCTTGCCATGGCTTGCATTTGTGACCTAAGTATTGAATTGCTATTTTCCGGAAAGGCATATTCAATGGTTTCTAAGCCCGTTAGGATTTCTAAAAAGCCATCGAGATCTTCCAATGTAAAATTAACCAAGTCGCAATTTTTCAAACTGTCTATACTGCAAATGGCCGCTGAAATTGATTTATGGTGTTTGGCAAAGCTCTTATGGGAAAGTGGCTCCAGATCTTTCGGCATTGGATAGCTTTCAAGAAGCTCTATTACGGCCTTCATTTTTTCTTCTTTTTGCACCATAATCTTTCTTGGGATTCTAAATTGATCGTGGGATGTCTCCTCGATTTCCTTTTCGGTAAAATCGCCAGAGAAAAGAGCCGCAGCTTTATTGGCTTTCTCGCTTGCCTGTTGGAACAGAAAATATGAATTTCTATACTTTCCGTTTCGGTGGAGCAAGATGGCAGATTCCAAATCATTAAGAGCGATATTTAGCCATGTATTAATTTTTGTTTGCATAAGAGGTGTACGTGTAACCTGAATGATATCTATAAATATATTGATATTTCTTTCAGTTAATAATCTATAAGCCAATATGTCAATGTACTTTCTTATGTTTACTTCTCCTAGATGAATTTGTTTAAGGAAGCTTACTATATTTATTCATGAAAAATCTAAATAAATCCTTTGAAACAAGACTTTTTTATAATACTTTTACCGTATATAAAACCGCATACAGCGTATGCATTTTATAAAATCAAGCGATTATTAACTCGCTGTCAATTAAAGAGTTATGAAACCGCGGGATAGAGCAGTAGGTAGCTCGTCGGGCTCATAACCCGAAGGTCGCTGGTTCGAGTCCAGTCCCCGCTACTAAAAAGAAAAAAAGCCGAGAAAATTTTCTCGGCTTTTTTTTATGTTTCAAATCCAAACACCAGTGTTTTAGTAGCTTTTACGGAGTAAACTTTTATCGGGGCTTACCTACTTTAATAGTTCCTTAACAATTTTAACTGGTTATTTTCATAAATTGTTTACAACTAATTCATCATCAATCAAAAAATGAGACAATCTACCAAATATATTGTCTTAATTCTTCTATGGCTTAACGCTATGTTTGCCTATGGCATAGTTGTGAAAGGTTATACTGGAATTCCTAAACCAACCGCAGAAACTTTCAAGGACTCTCTGGATTGGGCGGATTATTATTTTAACATCCATAGATTTGAAGATGCAGTACCCCTTTACAAAAAGAACCTTGAGGACTCAGATAAAGAACAAAAAATCCATGTTTTAAAAAAATTGGCGCTTAGTGAAGCGGCAATGGACCATCCTGAAGAATCCATTTCGTATATCTATGATTATTTCAAAATAGATTTTCATCCAACCTTTCTCCTGCACGAAGATTTTGACGTTATTAGAAAAGAACAAGGTTTTGTTAAACTTTCTGGAACCGTACTGCCCAAGTTTACAGTTTGGTCCATATTTTACTTTTTTGTCTCCTTGATAGGTATTTATGTCACTTTTGTACTGTTAATAAATAAAAGAATTGATAAACAGGCGCGAATTCTTATAGGGAGTTTCGTTTTTATCCACTCCTTATTTATTCTAAATATCTGTGTGAACCAAACAAACTACGTGTTTGAGTTTCCTCACACTTATCTTATGTCCACTTGGTCTTCCTTTTTATATGGCCCCTTACTTTTTCTTTATTTTAAAAGAGTCTCCAAGTCTACGGATTTGAACAAAAAAGACCTTTGGCATTTTTTACCCACACTGATTCTGACCATCTATTTAATTTTTACAGTTTATGGTTTTTCTGGTTCGCAAAAAGTAATACAAATGCTGCAAAGGTTGGAAGAAGGTTTAAATCCAGGTGACTCCACCAAATTATTGTTACTAGTAGTTCTTAAAGCAATTTCCCTCGGTGTTTATGCTTTTTTTGTCCATCTGATTCTCACCAAGAATAAAAATGGGTTAAGCGAAAAAACGAGAATCTGGCAAAAAAACATCTACTTGATTCATGTAAGCTATGTGGTGGTCTACATAGTTTATGGTGCATATATTACTGCAGGGGTGAACAGCGGTGTGTTTTACCATGCCCCCATTGTTTTAATGAGCACTATGGTACTATATGTGGGGTATGCTGCCAATGTGCAACCCGATGTATTCAGTGGATTGTATTCTTACACAAACCGATTGTTTCCTAAATATGTAAAATCCGGTTTAACAGATAGTTTATCTCAAGAACTTAAAAACAACCTTAAACATCTTTTTCAAAAAGAAAAATTGTATCGGAATAGTGATATAAACCTTGATATGGTTGCAGAAAAACTGGATACTACCCGCCATAATGCATCGCAGCTAATCAACGAGCATTTTAATATGAGTTTTCGTGAATTTGTGAACTCCCACCGTATTCAAGAAGCAAAGGAATTGTTGGAACAAGAAAATGAGCTCAATATTATAGATATTGCCTACGAAGTAGGTTACAACAATAAAGTATCTTTTAACAAGGCTTTTAAAAAAGATACCCAACTTACACCTAGCGAATACCTATATCGTGCAAAACAAGGGTAAACTCTTATCGGGAACACCTAGAAACCTTGGTTTTATAGCTAACTAGTAGTCATCAATCAAAAATCATCAATCATATGAAACGGCTACTAAAGCAAATCGTCTTTAAGTATCTTGGGGAGGAGAAACGGACCCACGCCCCATTAAACAGTCATGAAAAGTACAAAAAGTCTGGGCTAACAGAATCAGAAGCCTTCTACATTCGAGAAAAAATCAAAAAAGCTTTTGAGGAAGACAAGATCTACCGGAACAATACTATTTGCCTTGACGAGCTTTCGGAACATATCCAGGACAACAGGTACAAAGTGTCTCAAGTGATCAACATGTACTTCTCGAAAAACTTTTATTCATTTTTAAACGATTATAGAATTGAAGAGGCAAAACATTTGTTGGTTTCTGACTCTACATTGAGCGTAAAAGCCATTATGTACGAAGTGGGGTTTAACAGTAAGAATAGTTTTTACAGTGCCTTTAAGAAAATTACAGGGCTAAGCCCCAACGATTACAGGTCTGCTGCAACCATGAGTTTTGTCCAGAACGAAATACAAATGGCATAACTACTAACAAACAACTTCATTAAATAGTTTGAAGCTATTCGCTAAACCCTCTTGCCCTGCAAGAGGGTTTTTTTGATCTTATTATCAAATTGTTATCAAACCGATTTTGATGTGTTAAAAAGAGTACTTCCCCATGGGCATTCTTGTTTTTGAGGTTCTTGCCGTTTAAAAAGTACCTGTCTCATAACAGTTTTGGGTTGATTTGTTATGCAATTGTAAAGGTAGGGCGGTGAGAGGCTCTACTTCTTAAAAAAACAAAATCCATTGAGTTTTGTTCACTTCCCAGAAGTATTATTTGAATTAGCTATCAATTTCCTAGCGCCGTCCACCTTTCTCAGTTGCTCTAACTCATTTCAAATTACTAACAAAACTTTATTCGTATGAAAGTAAAGAAACTGTTTGGAGCATTGTTGGCCATGTGTCTATCGATAGCATTTGCCCATGCTCAAGAAAAAACGGTTACCGGAACGGTTACCGACCAAGAAGGGGTGCCCTTGCCCGGTGTAAACATTATTGTTAAGGGTACCGTAAAGGGTACGCAATCCGATTTTGACGGTAACTATGCCCTTGAAGCCAGTGTAGGAGATGTTCTTGTATTTTCCTATTTAGGTCAAAGAACACAAGAAAGAAGTATTGGCGCCGGGAGTACTATTGATGTGCAAATGGAAGAAGATGCATCCCAACTCGAAGAGGTAGTAGTAACTGCCCAGGGTATTGTGCGGGAAAAACGGTCGCTGGGATATTCCGTGACCACCGTTGAATCCGAAAAGGTAGAATCCAGACCTGAAGCTGACGTAGCCCGTGTTTTGAACGGAAAAGTAGCTGGTGTTAACATTACTTCGAACAACGGGATGTCCGGTTCAGGTACCAACATCATTATTCGAGGATATTCATCTGCTACACAATCCAACCAACCCTTATTTATTGTGGATGGTATTCCTTTTGATTCTGGAACAAACACTCAGACCAACTTTTTGGATGGAAACACAGAGTCAAGCCGATTTTTGGACCTTGACCCCAACAATATAGAAAGTGTAAGTGTTTTAAAAGGATTAAGTGCAACCGTATTGTACGGTAACCGTGGTAGAAACGGGGTAATCTTGATCACTACAAAAGGGGCGGCAACTGGTGATGCTCCTTCAAAAACCGAGGTTTCCGTTACGCAGTCGGTATTCATGTCGAACGCAATACTACCAAAGTTCCAAGACAATTATGGAGGTGGGTTCCACCAAGGGTTTGGATATTTCTTTAGTAACTGGGGACCACGTTTTGATCGAACCGATGATGATGGTGTGGCCAGTGCAGGACAATTTATACGTACTGGGCCCAACGGTGTTGCTATTCTACAACACCCATTCAACTATATCGCAGACCCAACATTGATTGCTGGTTACGAGGATTTTCTAGATGATGAGTACCCTTATAAACCTTATAACGGTGTTGAGGAGTTCTTTAGAACTGGATATGTATACAGCACATCTGTCAATGTACGAGGAGGTTCGGAAAAAGTAAACTTCAACGCAAACTATGGCCGTACAGAGGACATAGGGGTTACTCCAGGTAATAGATTGTTGCGTAACAACTTTAGTTTAGGGGGTAATGCCGCCTTATCCAACAATTTTACCGTATCAGGAGTGTTCAACTTTGCAAGAACAGGGTATAAATCCCCTCCAAATGCAGTAAGTACTGGTAGTGGGGCCGCTTTTAATGGTTCTGCAATATTCGGTGACGTACTATATACCCCGAGGAGTGTGGATTTAACCAATATTCCTTTCCAAGCGGTAGACGGAAGGAGTCTTTACTATCGTTCAGGAAACGACATCCAAAACCCTTATTGGACGGTAGCCAATTCAAAAACGTCCCAGGAAACTGATCGTTTTACAGGAAACGTTTCTATGAGCTATGCTATTAACGATTGGATGAACTTAACATACCGAGTAGGTTTAGATACGTACACCGAGTTAAACTCCTATGGACAAAACAGAGGTGGTGTAGATGGCCCGACCTTGGGTATTCTAAGAACAACCTCAGTAAGAAATTCCATTTGGAATCATGACCTGCTATTGAGTGCGGATAAGAATCTTTCTGAAGATTTAAATCTAAAAGCAACATTAGGGGCGAACAGTCGAAGAGACACCTATGCACAAGATGGTATAGAAAGTCAAGGACAGTTGGTTTTTGGAGTGTTGGAGCACTATAACTTTACAACTCCATCTTCCGTTAACTCTTTCTCTGGATCCAATTTGAACCAGAATTTTGAAGAAAATTTGGTTGGTATTTATTTAGACGCAACCTTATCCTATAAAGATTTTGTCTACCTCAACATGGTAGGCAGAAACGATTGGTCCTCAACATTGGAAAGAGAGAATAATTCATTGTTCTATCCTGGGGCAAGCTTATCCTTTATCCCAACAACGGCATTTCCAGCATTGCAAGGAAAAGTACTAAATTATGCCAAACTTAGATTGGGTTATGGATCCTCCGCAGGTTTCCCTACTCCATTCAACACAAGGGACGTACTCTCTTTGGGAGCTAGAACTTTTGTGGATGCCAATGGCAATGTAGTTTCTGGAAACACAGTTTCCGATGTATTGGGTAACCGTGATCTATCACCTGAAAGGGTGCAAGAGTTGGAAATTGGTTTGGACACCAGATTGTTCAATAGACTCAACTTTAACGTCAGTTTATATCAAAAAGCTACAACAGACCTTATCACTAATCGCACCTTGGATAGCTCCACAGGCTTCCGTTCCACTTTTGTGAACATTGGTGAAGTAGAAACCAAAGGTGTCGAAGTAGATTACGATCTTAACCTTTTTAGGGAAAGTGAATCGGGAATAGGTTTCAACCTAGCTGGAAACTTTACAGCAAGTGAAACCATTGTGACCGATTTGGCAGAAGGCACCAATAATATTCTTTTAACTTTTGCAGTTTCCGGTGAAGCGGCAAATTACGCCGTAGAAGGGCGACCATTTGGTGTATTGCTGGGAAGTACTATCCAAAGAGATGATAATGGAAACAAAGTAGTAGGTAGTAATGGACGCTATTTAGTGGACAACAATATCACAGAAATAGGTGATCCCAATCCCGATTGGACCACTGCTCTTATTCCAACAATTACATTCAAGAACTTTACTCTATCGGCCAATCTACAATATCGTCACGGAGGTGATGTATATTCTGTTACTACTGCAGGTCTTATTGGTCGTGGGGTTGTTGATGCAGATAATCCCATCCATAGAGAATCCAACTATGTACTACCGGGAGTTTTTGCCGATGGTAGCCCTAATAATGTAGCCATCACTGCCACTGAATTTGGGTTTAATACCTTTTTTGCCGGCGGAATAAACGAAGTAAATATTTTTGACGGTACGACTATCAGGCTGCAAGAAGCTTCCTTAGGATATTCTATTCCAAAGAAAATGTTGGATAAAACACCTTTTGGTAGTTTATCTCTAACACTTTCCGGCTCCAATCTATGGTACAAAGCGGTAAACTTCCCTGATGATGTTCGCTACGACACCAACTCTTCAAGTACAGGTGTTGGTAACGGGCAGGGAATCGATTTCTTTACCGGACCATCAACAAGAAGATATGGTCTTACTGTAAGAGCATCATTTTAATAGCAGCTAACTAGAATCAAAAAATATATTATGAAAAAAATATCAAATATACTCAGTCTTGTAATCGCTGCACTGACAGTTATGTTGGGCTGTGAGACCACTTCCTTGGATGTGGTCGAGAGTCCAAATGCATTAAACCCTTCGCAGGCGAGTGTTGATTTCTTTTTAAATCAAATACAACTCATGACCGCGCAAATCCACTCCGGTGAAGAAGGCCGTAACGAAAATGGCCTTAGCCAATTCGGCATGGAACCTGTAAGAATGCAGCATGGTTTTGGCCCAACCTATCGTGAGAATTATGATCCATCAGATTTTGATAGGGTTTGGGACAATGTTTATGCAAGAGCATTAATCGATATTAGAACAATGAACCCTCTAGCGGAAGAAGCTGGCCAGTTTACCCATATTGCCATTGGGCAGATTCTGGAAGCCTATATCATGATGTCAATGGTGGATTTCTTTGGAGATGTACCTTATTCTGAAGCTGTTTCGGGTGGTGAAGGAATTTTGAATCCCGCTGTGGATTCGGGAGCTTCCATTTATCAGGCAGCAGACCAACTTTTAGTTGATGCCGTTGCCAATCTTAACAAAGATGAGACCTCGCTCCCATCAGATGATCTTTTCTACAATGGTAATGAAGGTCAATGGAGAAAAGTGGCCAATACTATGCGTTTGAAGCTTTATCTACAAACACGCTTGGCCAGTACCGAAGGTTTTGGAGCATCTGCTTCCACCGCAAGTATCAACGAATTGATCAGCGGAAACCAATTAATTTTGGATTCTTCCGATGATTTCTTCTTCCAGTGGGGCACCAACAATGCCTCACCAGATAGTAGACATCCCTATTTTGATGCCAACTATGATGGTGCCGGACCAAGTTCGGATTTTTACACGTCTAATTATTACATGAATTTGATGGCCAATCAGTACGGCGAACCCGACCCAAGAATACGGTACTACTTTTACCGACAACAAGAGGATTTTTCCGGTGCCGATGTGATTACCAAAGAATGTGTTACAGAAATATCGTTACCAGCTTGGTGGGATCCAACAGAGCCCTATTGTTTAGTGCCATCAACCAATGGTTTAAGCGGCTATTGGGGGAGAAACCATTTAGATGATGATGGTATTCCACCAGATGATGCCTTCAGAACATTACATGGTACATATCCTGTTGGAGGGCCGTTCGATGATAACTCATATAGAAATGTATCCGGTTCTGGAGCTGTTAACGAAGGATTGGCAGGAGCAGGTATATCACCTATCCTAATGTCATCCTACACCTATTTCATGTTGGCGGAAGCATCATTGACATTGAATACAACTGGTAATGCCAGAGACTATCTAGAAACAGGAATCAGACAATCCATTGGTACAGTGGTCAATTTTGGTGCATCCCTGGCCAGTGGTTCAGGTTTTGAACCTAGCACCACGGATATAGATGATCATATCGCAGAGATATTGGCAAGCTATGATGCTGGAGACGATACAGACAAACTTCGCATTATTGTAGAGCAATACTTTATAGCATTGTGGTGTAATGGAATTGAGGCCTATAATACCTACAGAAGAACAGGTCAACCTGATAATCTAACACCCGCATTTACCACCCCAGATCCAGGAACTTTCCTAAGATCTATGTGGTATTCACAAACCGCAGCGGACAGCAACACGAACATTACACAGAAAAGTGCTCCAAGTACTCCGGTTTTCTGGGACACTAACCCTGAAGGATTCGTTGATTGATTTCTAACTAAAAAACAATACAGATGAAAAGTAACTTTAAATATATATTCGGTCTTGTTCTCCTCACTTTGGGAATTGCAGCATGCGAGGACAACGACAAAAACCCGCTCAATGTATTCGAACTGGAGGATTCGGCTGCCCCGTATGTAAGAATCGTACTGGATGAGACCATTGTGGCCAAAGGGGACCTTTCCACTTCAAGTTTTTCAGGAACTGTTGATGATGCAAGCGACAATGTTGCTTCTTGGGAGTTGAGCGTGACTTTGGAATCAGGAGGGGTCTCTACCGACACTATATCCTTAACGACGATAACAGAGTTCCCAAGTGATGTTTCAATACCATATACGGACATAGCAAGTGCTTTGGGTATAACGGTAGATGACATCTCTGGAGGTGATTTTATCCGATTTTTAGGAAAATCCACTGGTGTTGATGGCACTGTAACAACTGCAGAAAACTACAGTGCAACCGTAACTGGTCAACCAGAACAATTACAAGCTTTTAACTTCATAGTACTGGTCAAATGTTCTCCAATTTCGGGAACCACTGTACCTGGAACATGGGTCATTGAAATGCAAGATCTCTTTGGCGATGGATGGGATGGTGCTTTTGTAACTTTTGAAATTGATGGTGTAGCCACAGACTACACATTTACCGGAGGTGATGCGGCAACATTTAATGTTGATGTACCTGACGGAAGTGAGTTGGTTATTTCGTACACAAGTGGTGCGTTTGAAGAAGAACATGTTTACACTATTGAAACTCCGGATGGCGAAGTGTTAGGACCTTTTGGGCCAAACCCGTCTCCCTGTATCAATTGATTTTTACATATTGTTCAACAAAAAGGCCCGCTCCAATTGGAGTGGGCCTTTTATTTTCACCTAAAAATGGTTCATATAAATCGGGATAAGTACTAGCGGTTGAGGGTTTACGAAAAAAACGGAATGTTGATGTAGTTTAGAGGTATGTAAAAAGTAATCTTCAAAACAGCCTTGAACCCAAAATATCTTTTCAAAAGTATTTGTTTCATTTTTTGAATGTATTTGAATTAGTCCAATCCTCAAGGCTGTTTTTATCTTCTTCCATGACAATTCAAAATATAATTTAGGGAATATCCTTGCACCTCTTTCATTTCTTAGAGCTTACCTTTGCATCTTAAGAAAACCGACTTGGACAACACTTCTCGATCAACCAATAAAAAGGCCCTTTTATCGCTTGCGATAGGAGGTTTTGGCATAGGACTTACAGAATTTGTAATCATGGGGATTCTTCCCAATATTGCGGATTCCATGGAAATTTCCATACCCAAAGCTGGCCATTTTATCGCTATTTATGCCTTAGGTGTTGTAATAGGTGCTCCTATAATGGCACGCATCACAAATAACCTAAACCCCAAAAGAACCTTGTTGTTCTTAATGTTGTGGTTCACAGTCTTTAATACGCTATCCGGTTTTTCCGGCAACTATTGGGTTATGATGCTGTTCCGTTTTCTATCCGGCATGCCACATGGCGCCTTTTTTGGTATTGGTGCAGTGGTATCGGGATATTTGGCCAAACCGGGCAAGGCTGCCCAAGCCATGGCCATTATGTTTTCAGGTTTGACCGTTGCTAATATTTTAGGGGTTCCATTGGGCACTTATATTGGACAAGAGTGGCATTGGGGCTATTCGTTTGTACTTGTTGGAATTGCAGGCTTGGCCACATTGTCCAGTCTCTATTTTTGGATGCCCAAAGAAAATCTGGAAGAAATTGACGACCCAGAAACTAAAAGCAGCTCTCCTGTTTTAAAAAACAAGAAATTGTGGGCTTTAATAGCTTTGACCACGATAGGTAGTGGCGGTTTTTTTGCCTGGTACAGCTACATTGCCCCATTAGTTATTTCGGTAACAAAACTGCCCGAAGCCAACGTTGGGTATGTTATGATAGTTGCCGGGCTTGGAATGTTCTTTGGTAATTTTTTGGGAGCAAGAATGGTTGAAATCTTCAATCCTGTAAAATCTGTAGTCATAAGCATGTTTTCAATGACCACTGTGCTCATCTTAAATTCCATTTTTGCCAGCAATAGTGTTGCCATATTTGTTCTCAGTTTTATTGTTGGCGTTATCACCTTTTCCATTACTGCGCCAATCCAAATAGCTATTATTAAAGCTGCTAAAGGAGCAGAAAAAATAGGGTCTTCCATGAATCAAAGCGCATTTAACATGGGGAATGCGTCGGGCGCGTATTTTGGTGGACTACCCATGGTATTTGGGTTGGGATTCAATTATGCTAGTGTTGTTGGGGGAATTTTGGCATTTATTGGAGCAGGTATTGGGATTGCCATTCTTTTTAATCAAAAAAAATAAAAAGCAATAGGAAATTATTGGCATGTAGAACAATTTGCCGTTTTCCCATTATTGTGGCAAATGTAGTAGACAACTGTAATTAATCCTTACTCACAAAACTTTGAACACCATATAAAATACTTTGTATATTGTAAAAACACCAAATTAACTAATCCATCTTGAGGCGTCATTTTTTTTATTTACTGGTTTTGTTTTGCTCAGGATTATTTGGACAAGAACTTCCTCCCATTAAAAATTATACTACTAAAGAATACAATGGGGAGTTTCAGAATTGGGCAATAACCCAATCTCAGTCTAAAAACATATATGTGGCCAACCATACAAGTCTCTTGGAGTTTGATGGCAGTAAATGGAATCAGTACAAATTACCCACCTCCCCTATTATACGGTCGGTAAAAGCAAGTGGAGATAAAATATATATAGGTTCCTACCGCGAATTCGGTTTTTGGACCAAAAAGGATGACGGCGAACTTGTTTACACCTCATTATCCCAAAAAATGAAAACACCCATGGCTGAAGATGAAGAGTTTTGGGACATTTTGGTTCTGGATCAATGGGTTCTGTTTCAGTCTTTGGATAGAATTTATATTTATGACACGGCAGAGAAAACGTTTAAAATAATTGAGGCCAATTCAGATAAGGCTAACCTTAGTATTGTCAACGACAATGTATATTTCCAAATCGCCGGACAAGGGCTCTTCACCATTCAAAATGGTAAATCCATATTGATTAGCGAAAGCCCGGTTCTTACCAATGAGCCAATTGTTGGCCTTTACGGGATGGGCGAAGGCATTTTAGTAGTAACGGAAAGCTCCCGTTTTTACAAATACGATGCAGACTCCATTGAGCCATGGAAAACAGCGATGGACAACCTAAATGTCAAGCTTTACAGTAGTATTCAGCTTAACGACGGTTCCTTTGTATTGGGAAGCATCTCAAACGGTTTTTACCATCTCTCCCAAAATGGAGAATCCATCATCCAAAATGTCAATCAGGAAAAAGGGCTTAATAACAATACCGTACTATCACTTTTTGAGGATTCCGATAATAATCTGTGGTTAGGGTTGGATAATGGCCTCAGCATAATCAATTTATACTCTCCTTTTAATGAGTATGTGGACAAACTCGGAAACTTGGGACTCGTTTATGCAGCATTGAGCTATCAGGGCATTCTTTATTTAGGAACCAATCAAGGTCTTTTCTATCGTCGTATAAACTCACAGGATACATTTAGGATGATAGAAGGCACTGAAGGTCAAGTCTGGAATCTACAATTGGTGGATAACATCATTTTTTGCGGTCACAACAATGGCACTTTTATTATAGAAAACCTGAATGCAGAATTGATCTCCACTTTCCCAGGAACTTGGGCGGTAAAACCAATTGAAGGCAAAAATGACCTGCTTCTCCAAGGAAACTATAACGGGCTTAGCGTACTTGAAAAGTTTCAGGGAAAATGGAAATTCAGAAACGTTATTGATGGATTTACCATTTCGAGCCGCTTCTTTGAAATGGACGCATTGGAAGTTGTAGTAAACCACGAACAAAAAGGTCTGTACTTTATAGAGTTACAACCAGACTTTAAAGAAGTAAAACAGGTTGTAAACAGAGAACCTTTTGGCCATAGCTCCAATATTTTTAGTTTTCAGGACAGAATACATTACAAGACCAACGCAGGAGTCTATACTATTAAAAGCAAAAATGATATTGTAGTTGATAGTACGTTAACCCAAATGATTCTTGCTGACAATAATGGACAGGTAAGTATCATTATTCCTGAAAACTCAGAACAGCGATTGTGGTTTTTCACAAATAGTGGCATCCAATATGTTTCCCAAAGTACACTGAGCAACAAATTAAATTCCACGAACATTTCCATACCCCGTAATATAAGGGCCAATTTGGGGGTTTCTGGATTTGAAAATATTTCCAAAATTTCCGAGTCAAAATATTTAATTGGAAGTTCTAATGGATATGTCTCGCTCGATTTGGAAAAAGTAGAATCTTCCAATAACGATGTCCATATCAACTCCATTTATTTCGGGGGTTATCAAGAATTGTCCTCAAAAGCACCTATGGATATCAATGGCTGCTTCAAATACTCCAACAACAATGTAAGATTCGAATTTAGTGTACCAGAGTTCGATAAATACACCGAGGTAAGATATCAGTACAAAATGGAGGATCTTTACGGTGGATGGAGCGAATGGTCTGAATCTTCTGAGGCCACATTTAAAAATTTAACTTTTGGTGATTACAGATTTACAGTGAGGGCCATGGTCGGTAATAGCATTAGCGACAACACTGCATCGTACAATTTTACCATATCGCGCCCTTGGTATCTTTCGAACCTTGCAATTGTTCTATACACCATTGGCTTATTTCTTTTATTCATTTTGATACATCGACTGTATAAGAACTACTATAAGAGAAAACAGGAATCATTGATAAGACGAAACGAAAAAGAACTGGAGCGCAGAGAGCTTGAAGAAAAAGAACGCATAGCTAAAATACAGACAGAAAAACTTGAAAACGAAATAGAAAGCAAAAACCGAGAGCTGGCCATTTCGACCATGAGCCTAGTAAAGAAGAACAAGTTCCTTTCCTCGTTAAAATCACAGCTTAAAGAAGTTCCCAATAAGGACAGAAATATAAAATCCGTAATCAAGGAAATCGACAATAATATAAACAGTGAAGACGACTGGAAGTTTTTTGAAGATGCGTTCAACAATGCAGATAGGGACTTTTTAAAAAGAATTAAAGCAAAACACGATAGTCTTACCAACAATGACCTGCGTTTATGCGCCTATTTACGACTCAATTTATCTTCAAAAGAAATAGCACCACTTCTTAATATATCGGTAAAAAGTGTAGAAATGAAACGCTACAGACTCCGTAAAAAATTCGATCTCCCCCACCACGACAACCTAATTGACTACATTTTAAACTTTTAGGAAACTCTACTTTTTAACCTCACCACCCTACAAATCTTAAAATTACCCCTACAAGAACTCTACA
Source organism: Allomuricauda sp. (assembly GCA_040285615.1). Taxonomy (GTDB): domain Bacteria; phylum Bacteroidota; class Bacteroidia; order Flavobacteriales; family Flavobacteriaceae; genus Flagellimonas. The sequence goes on along the minus strand of JAVJRL010000012.1, from coordinate 933,512 downwards.
ATAAGGCTGAAAACGTCATTTCCAACCCATCTTCAAGCTTTAGATCAAACCAATCATTATTTACATATCCTCATATTTTATAGGGTTTTAATGCCAAAAAATCAATTTTAACACTTTTAAATTGACAATGTAGGTTTTTTATAGAGGTGATTCCTTTGTTAAGAATACGTTAAGCCCATTACATTTAACTCAAATTAAATTGACTCACAAATGAGATATGGCATTTTAACCCTGCTGGTACTTTTATGTACTGCTTATGGGTATTCACAACGAAAAACCGTTACCGGTACCGTCTCGGACAATATGGGACCGATGCCGGGTGTTAACGTACTTGTTAAAGGAACCACTAATGGTGTGGTCACCAACTTTGATGGAGAATTCACCATAGATGATGTATCCAACAGCGATACTTTGGTATTCAGTTATGTTGGGTTCCTGACCCAAGAAGTACCCGTTGGGACTCAAGAAGAAATCGATATTGTTTTACAAGAGGACACCCAAGCGCTCGACGAAGTAGTGGTCGTGGGTTACGGTACCCAAAAGAAAAGTAATGTAATCGGCTCCGTGGCGAGCGTTGAAGTTGAAGAAGCTACCAACGTGCCCACCACAAACGTATCGGAAATGTTACGGGGGCGAGCCGCAGGTGTACAGGTAAATTTGGGAGATGCACGACCCGGTGGTACCTCTAACATTGTAATCAGGGGTAACGTTTCTGTTGCTCCGGGAGGGAATTCCCCCTTGATTATCGTGGATGGTCTACCATTTGACAACCTGAACGATGTTGCACCCGACGATATCGCAAACATTGAAATCCTAAAGGATGCATCATCGACCGCAATTTATGGTTCCAGAGCATCAAACGGGGTGATTTTGGTAACTACTAAAAGAGGTAAAGAAGGTAAAGCTACCATAGATTACCACGGTTACACCACTGTTCAAACGTTGACCAAAAATTTCAATCAATATACCGGCCAACAATTTATCGACCTCAGAAGGGAGGCCAACAGAAATAGGTTCACGGGAGATTATTTGAGTGATGAGAACATATTCTCACCATTTGAACTGGAAGCCATTGAAAACCAAAATTTCGTGGATTGGGAAGATTTGGTCCTTCAAGATGCGATAATCCAGAGCCACTCCTTGAGCTTTTCTACAGGTAGCGAAAAAACCAAGGTTTTCTCCAGTGTTAACTACTTTTCGCAAGAAGGTATCATTCCAAGCTCAGGTTTTGACAGAGGCACATTCAAACTAAACATAGAACAAAAACTTTCAGATAAATTGATGTTCCGAGGAATCATCAACTATCAAAATGCAAAACAAGACCGAGAAACAGGAGGGATCAACTTCACAACAATAACCCCTCTTGCACAACCCTACACTGCCGATGGCGACTTACAGAAATTTTATTTGGGCCCATCGAACACAGCGGTAAACCCACTATGGGACCAAAGGGAATCTGTGGACGAGACCAAAATCAACCTTACGGATGTTAACCTGAGTCTTATTTACGATATCGCGCCGAACCTAAGCTATACCCTTAAAACCTTTTTAAGGAACCGTAACACTAACCAAGGCGTTTATAGATCTTCTCTTCACTCTGCAGGTGATGAGGGAATCGATGGAATCGGAGTATTATCCAACACATTGTTCAAACAGGTATTGGTGGAAAACATCTTGAATTACACACCTCAGATCAGCGACGACCATAATTTAGATTTTACAGCTGTTCAAGCTTTTGATGAGCAAAGGACTGAATACACCCAATTGGATAAGTCCGGCTTCACCAATGATGCCTTGAAGTTCAATGGTAATGCAACCGAGTTGCTGAACAATGTTCGAAATGTATCCCAACGTAGACTGTTATCATTCTTAGGAAGGGTTAGGTACGGCTATTTGGACAGATACCTTTTGGAAGCTACGGCTCGTGCGGATGGTGCTTCCGTATTTGCTGAAAACAACAAATGGGGGTTCTTCCCAGCGGTATCCTTAGCATGGAAAATGCATATGGAACCATTTATGGAAAATGTAGACGCGATCAACGAAATGAAATTTAGGGTGAGTTATGGAGCTACAGGGAACCAGGGAATCAATCCATTGGAGTCTTTAGGGGTAGCCGACAATTTGCCTTATGTGTTTGGAGATGAAACGGTCGCAGGTGCCACAGCATCATCCCGTTTACCGAACCCGAACCTAAAATGGGAGACCACAACTACACTAAATGCAGGTGTGGATTTTAGGTTGTTCAACAACTTTTTCCAAGGAACATTTGAATACTACAAAGCGAACACCACCGATCTTTTATTGGATAGATCCATCGCGGGAACCACAGGTTTCAATGTAATTCGCTTTAACTCAGGAGAATTACAGAACCAGGGTATTGAAGCCTCTTTGACCTCGAACATTATTCGCAAGGATGACTTTAGCTGGTCCTTGGGGTTGGTCTTCTCCAGAAATAGGAACAAAGTAATTTCCCTTACCGGAGAAACCGACGATCAAGGAAATCCAATCGATATTACCGATACATCAGGTAGAAGGTTATCCATAGGACAATCCATCAATAACATTTGGTTGCCTAAGTATGATGGCATCTATCAAGTAGGTGACGACATCGCAGGTTCTGGGAATCCATTGGCACAGCCAGGTGACGTTCGTGTTATCGACCAAGATGGCAACGGACAGATTGATGACAGGGACAACGTGTTCACCAATACCGATCCAGATTGGTATGGATCTATTACCAACACCATTACCTACAAGAACTTTGACCTGTTTGCGGATATTTATATTGTCAAGGGAGCTACAAGGTTAAATCCTGTACTTGCCAACGGTGAACTTTGGAAAGGTGCCATAAACGGTATCAGAACCAAATATTACACACCGGAGTATCCTTCGACAGAATATCCAAGGCCAAAACCAGATACGCATCTTCACTTGTTTCCTTTTGCGGTTAGAGATGCCTCCTATTTAAGATTGAGGACCCTTACACTGGGATACAACATTCCTAAGGATGCTTTCTCCAAATTGGGTCTGCAAAGAGCCAAAGTATATCTAACTGGAACCAACTTGTTCACCTTTACCGATTTTAGATCGTACAGCCCGGAACAAACACCATTGGCCAACAACCAAAATGGATCGGCCTTCCCAGAGACCAGAAACATAACCCTAGGTGTAAAATTAGGATTCTAAAAAAATTGTCATGAAAAATATATTTCAATACATAACATCAAAAAAGGCACTGGCAATACTTCTTGTCCTTGCCGCATTCACCTCGTGTGAAAAAGATCTGTTGGAAGACGAACTGTTATCCGACACCTCGGTGGATTTTCTGTACAGTAATCCAGAAGGTTTGGAAAATGCAGTGGTCGGTCTTTATACCCTAAACAGAAATATTTATCAAGATTTGAGCCTTAACGGTACCTACCCACTAATTCCACAGGCCAAGAGTGATTTAGGCGTTGGAATAACCGGAGAAGTTTCCTTGTACAGTCGACTACTTTGGGGTGCCAGTTTAGGGGACTTCGGTACAACCTCGGGTATCAATGCACATTGGGTGCACTATTATCGAATCGTGGACCGCGCCAATGCTATCATTCAAGGGGCCGAGAACTTGGAAGACATTGAAGAAAGTAGAAGGAATCAGATTCTTGCCGAAGCCAAATGTATGAGGGCCAATTCCTTTTTCACGCTTTACCGCATGTTCAACAATATCTTCATCACAACGGAGCCGACCACACCTGAAAATGCATTCGATGTACCTCAGGACAAATCTTCCGAAGAAGAGATTTTTTCCCTACTTCGTTCCGATCTGGACTTTGCGATAGCCAATTTGGACTATGCTCCATCTCAATTTGGAAGATGGGGACAAGGAGCTGCCAGACACCTTAGGGCCAAAGTGGCCATGTGGGAAAACGACTGGACAGAAGCCGCTGCCCAAGCCGATGCATTGATCAATAGCGGAAGTCATAGCTTAACCCCCTCCACAGCAGAAGTATTTGCAGGTGAGCTCAACCATTCGGAAACACTCTTTGCCATCAATTTTGAAAGACAGACCATAGGAGGCGGAAGTCCGCATATTATGAACTGGAACATGGTTTCCTCTTATGCCGACGCCCCTGGTTTGATTCAATCCATTGAAAACGGTGGTGCAGGAGCTGGTTTTATTTCATTGAACCAATATACCATCGACCTTCTGAATGAAGATCCAAATGATGATAGGAAAAACAATACTTACTACATTTTTGAGTATGCCTATAACGATGAAACCGCCTTGCCCGCAGGTAAGGAACTGGGTGACCCACTAGACCTTTATGAGAACAGTGAAACAGACCAAAACGAGTTTATGCTTTACTATAGAAGACAGAACCCAGGTATTCTCAAATTTTTTGATGAGACCGTGGAACCTACCGATAGGAACCATTTCAAAAATATTATGATCTATCGTTTGGCAGAAACCTATCTCATTGGTGCCGAAGCGTATATGATGTTGAACAATTCCGCTAAAGCGTTGGAATACCTAAATGCTGTTCGAACTAGAGCAAACGCGGCCCCGGTTAACAGTATTGACTTAGAAACCATTTTAGAGGAAAGGGCCAGAGAGCTTGCTTTTGAAGGGCAGCGATGGTTCACCCTAAAACGTACCGGATTGTTGTTCGATTATCTATTGGACCACATGAACAACGATAATATGAACGAGTCCTACCCTGAAGGAAACCCAAAAGATATCCTTAGGGAGTATATGCAAAACTGGCCCATTCCACAGCAACAAATGGATCTTTTAGGCCCAAACTACCCACAAAACGATGGGTACAACTAATTAGGCACAAACTAGAATTAACTTATAACATTGAAAGATGAAAAAGCATAACAACAAGAAGAACCTCAACAGCACAAGATTGCCCATCTTGTTCCTGTTGCTGGCCATAGGTATTTTGGGCACGATCGTTTCTTGCGAAATGGAAGACGACATACCGCCTCCTTCGGCCTACGTTGCCCCGGAACCAGAACCAGAGCCAGAGCCAGGGGAAGGATGTACTTTTTCCACTATAACCCCAGAACTCTCCGAAGGAATGGATTTTGAATGTGGTGGACCCGAAGTAGAGTTTTTTGGGGAAATTGATGGATCCTTTACATTGGAATATATTGAAAACCCAGACCCATCAGGGATCAACACCTCTGAAAAAGTAGTGGCATATACCCAAACACCAAGTGTAGAACCTTGGGCAGGATTCTTTTTTGATTTGGCCAGCAAAGTAGATTTTACCACAATGCAAACCATTAAAATAAAAGTCTACGCTCCGGCTGCAGACCAAATTGTACTCTTAAAATTAGAGGATAGCTCGGATGGTTCAATCTCAAAAGAAGTGCAAGCTATAACCACTATGGCCAATGAATGGGAAGAATTGTCGTTTGTATTTTCTCCAAGCGATTCGGACAAGTTTGACCGAATGGTACTTTTCTTCGATTTTAATGGTGAAAAGAGTGCAGAAAGCACTCACTATTTTGATGATATTGTGATGAGCGAAGGTGGTGAGGTTGAAGAACCAGTTGATTCTGGAGAACCTACCGTTCCTGCTCCTGATCCAACCATAGACCCAACCCAAGTAATATCCTTGTTTAGCGACACTTATACCGATGTAACCGTAGATACTTGGAGAACCGATTGGTCCAACGCCATATTGGAAGACATAGAAATCGATGGGAATGCCGTAAAAAAATATAGCGAATTGAGCTTTGTGGGTGTTGAAGCGGTATCCTCTCCTATTGATGCGACCAGCATGACCCATTTCCGTACTGATATCTGGACAGGAGATGCCACAGAATTTAGAATAAAATTGGTTGATTTTGGAGCTGATGGTGCTTTTGATGGTGGAGACGATGTAGAACATGAATTGGTGTTCGAAGCACCAGCCCAGCAAGAATGGGTGACTTTGGATATCCCATTATCGGACTTTACAGGTTTAACCACCACCGGGAATATTGCCCAATTGATATTTGTAGGTGCGCCTTCTGGTGCCAACACAGTTTACGTGGACAATGTATTCTTCTATAACGAGGCAGGAGTATCGAACAAACCTATTTCAGGCGCCCCTGTACCGACAGTGCAAGAAGCCAACGTCATCTCTGTGTTCAGTGATAGCTACACCGATGTTGCCGGAACAGATTTCAACCCAAATTGGGGACAAGCCACCGTGGTAACACAAGAAGAGATTGCTGGCAACAACACTCTGAAGTATGAAAACCTCAATTATCAGGGTACGCAGTTTGCCACACCATTGGATGTATCTGGAATGACCACACTGCACATTGATTATTGGACCGCTGATTCTTCAGAACTCAACGGATACTTGATCAGTTCAGGACCTGCAGAAACCGCTCATTCCTTCGCAATTACCAATGGTGAATGGGTAAGTGTGGATATCCCGTTGACCGAATTCTCTGATGTTGTGGATTTAACCGATGTGATTCAGTTGAAGTTTGATGGCAACGGAACCATATATCTGGACAATATCTACTTCTATTCACCACCCGCGACGGAGCCAACAGCAGCCGCTACAACACCTACACTTGCCGAAGCAGATGTAATATCGCTTTTCAGCAATGCTTACACCAACGTTCCTGTGGATACATGGAGAACCGATTGGTCTGCCGCTACCCTCGAGGATATTCTGGTTGCAGGAGACGATGTGAAGAAGTACAGTGATTTGAATTTTGTGGGAATCGAGACCGTGGCAAATCAAATTGACGCAACGGAAATGACCCATTTTCATACAGATGTATGGACAGCCGATGCTACAGAAATAAGAATAAAACTTGTGGATTTTGGAGCAGATGGGGCCTTTGATGGTGGTGATGACGTTGAGCACGAGATTACCATTGCGAATCCTGAACAAAACACATGGCTTTCATTGGATATCCCGCTATCAGATTTTACAGGCTTGACCACTAAGGCCAACATTGCACAATTTATTTATGCTGGACAGCCGGCTGGAACGATGACCATTTTTGTGGACAATGTGTATTTTCACAAATAATGTATAAAAAAACAAATCATCTTAAATTGATTTGAGTTAGTTAATCATTCAAACGGATAAGCTCCTTTCTTTGTACAGAAAGGAGCCTAAATCCAAGTTGAGTTTTCTATGAAAAACAAAAAGACAATTCATCAAATACTAAAAATGAACATTCTTTATATATCTCTAATGTCACTTATGTTAGCGTTCTCTTGTAGTTCCGGTGACTCTGATACTGCTGGTATCCCAACCGATTTAGCTGTGGATATCTCGCTAATTGGTTCAAACGACAACAATCCAAATGGCGATGGTTCCGGAAGGGTTCAAATAACGGCATCGGCAAACAATGCGGTAAGATATGCTTTTCGTATTGCCAACGGTGATCAGATTGAGAGCCAATCGGGCACCTTGGAACACACTTTCTTCCAAAATGGAACAAACACCTACAACATAGTTGTATGGGCCTATTCGGAATCGGGCGAGTTCATTAACCAAAGTTATAGTGTGGATGTATACAGGTCCGATGAAGCGTTTGCCACCTTGGTTTTCGCTGATGAATTTGACAATACTGGTAGACCCGATAACCAAAAATGGTACTATCAAGTTATTCCGCCAGATAATGGTAGTTGGCACAATGGGGAATTACAGCACTATACCGACCGGGAAGACAATTCATACGTAAGCGACGGGACTTTAAAAATTAAGGCTATCAAAGAACAATATTCATTTAACGGAAGTATAAAAGAGTATACCTCCGCCAGATTAAATGCAAAGCATGCCTTTACCTATGGAAGGGTCGAAGTACGTGCCAAACTTCCCAGTACGGCAGGTACTTGGCCTGCGATTTGGACCCTTGGTGCCAATGTCGATGAAACAGGTAATTATTTTGGAGACCAGTATGGCAGTGTAGGATGGCCCCTATGTGGAGAAATCGATATTATGGAACAGACTGGATGGGACAAAAATAGTACGATATCCCACTTTCATTGGGGAGACCTAAATACGGAAGTGTACAACGATACAGGTGGCGAAACAGCCGTTGAGAATGCTTCTTCAGAATACCATATATACTCCATGGAGTGGGACAGTCAAAGTATAAAGACCTATGTTGACGACACCTTGGTTTTTGAATTTCCCAACAGCAGTAACAAGCCATTCAATGACGAACATTATTTAATACTAAACATTGCCATTGGTGGAAATCTAGGTGGAGATGTTCCTGCCAATTTCACGGAAGACATCCTTGAAATTGATTATGTGAGAATATATCAGTAACACCCAATATTCACAAGTGAAGGAATACTATTAGACTATTGATTTATTACCCTTCTTAAAAAGTTTTGCCTAATATTCCATTACAAAACCGAAGTAACACCTTCGGTTTTTTTATTGCCCCAATTCACGTGTTGCAAAAAACACAAGTTCCTGATTATTGAATTTGGCAGTTGCTTCAATCGGATTGCAACATACCTCGCAGTCTTCTACATAGGTCTGTTGCGATACGGAGACATCCAATAAGAAGGAGATTTCTTCCCAGCAGTACGGACATTGAAAAAAATGCTCATACATAGTTAAAAATCCACATTGAGCAACTGACCGCTAATTTGAAGCATTTGTAATTCGGCCAATTTTGCATTGTATTTTGCCTGACTTTTGGCCAATTCTGCATTTAATAGATTTAACTGGGCCTGCCTGAATTCAATGGAAGTTACTTGTCCCAACTTATAACGCTCATCTGTTCTATTGAAGTTATTTTGGTTGGTCTGCAAGTTTTTCTCCTGTACCTCCAAGACATATAATGCGTTGGTATAACTGTCCCAAGCGTTACGTATGTCGCGTTCAACCTCCAGCTTTATCTGTTTTTTAGCTATTTCCTGATTCTTATAGGCGATTTTGGCATTTTTTATTCCCGTAATGGTAGATCCACCATCAAATAAATTCCAAGTCAGATTAACCGTTCCTGTTACTCCGTTAGAAGTATTAAAAGATGCAAATGAATTCGGATTAGCATTGTTGGACTCATTCCAACCATACGTTCCCGTAAGACCTATAGTAGGCAAAAAACCACTTCTTGCAATTCTAATGTCATTGAGTCCCATATTGAGGTCTTTTTCTACGATCTGAAGCCTTACGTTGTTCAATTTAGCCTCGTTGTACATACCTTCCATTCGAAGTTCAGGAACAAAATTGATTATTGTATCAGCAGAAAATTGTGCGGAAAGATCACGATTTAAGATCAAGTTCAGATCACGCATGGTATTCCTTAGCTGTTGACGCGAATTTAATAAATTGATGCTATCCGTATTAATATCAACTTCCGCATTCAACACATCCAGACCCGTATTCTGTCCAAACTCAAATTGATACTGCGCTCGTTTAAGCCTATCTTTGGAAATTTTCAAGGCTTGCTCCAAGGTCGCTGTATTCTCCGTAAGACGTGCTGCTTCATAATAAACTGTAAACAACTGCAAAATGGTATTCTCAATAGTCTGTCTAACCTCAAGTTCGGACTGCTGTGACCTTTCCTTAAAACTCTTATAATTGTAATACCTTCCCAATCCATCAAACAAGGTATAATTTACATTTACTGCAGCGTTATATCTTCTGTTTTCCACTCCATCAGCAGCAAGAGGTTCACCTCGTATAATTGCTTCAGAATTTTGTTTATCAATACTTCCACTGGCATTTCCCGTTACACTAGGCAAATAGCCAGAGTTTAGGATATCGGCATTGTTATCATCAATCAACTTGATATTTCGTGCCACTTGGATATCCAAGTTGTTTTCCAAGACCATTTGGATGGCCTCTTCTTTGGTGAGCATCTGGTCTTGCCCATAAGCCAATGGACCAAATAACAATAACGTAAGGGATACTGTATAAAAAATGCTTTTCATTATGTGGTCTCTTCTACAACTTTTGAGGTTTCTTCTCCATTATGAGAAACGTTTTTACTGTTGGTTCCGTTTAATGCAACGCTATCTGCTTCCATTTCCTTTTCTTCTTGCTGTTCGCGAATAGCTCGTTCCACTTCTTCTTTTGTAACCTTTTCTCCAGTCCATAACCTTTTGGCCAGGACCTTTACATTATTTCCAAAGGATAAAAGCAATGGTAGCATAAGCAATGTCAACAAAGTAGCAAAGGCAATCCCATAAGCAATAGAAATGGCCATAGGTTTAAGGAATTGGGCTTGACGGCTTTTTTCCAAAAGCAAGGGTGCCAAACCTGCTATTGTGGTAACTGAAGTCAAAAATATGGCCCTAAAACGGGAGCGGCCGGCTTCATACAATGCATCATCAAATTTCATCCCAGTGCGCAGATTGATGTTGAACTTACCTATGAGCACCAGCCCATCGTTAACCATAATACCAATCAACGCAATGATTCCCAACATGGAAAGTACGTTGATAGGAAAACCATGTATCCAGTGCCCCCATGCTACAGCTGTTAAACTAAAAGGCACCATAAAAATCAACAACAATGGTTGGCTGATACTCCTAAAAGTGAAGGCTATGGTTACAAATATGAGAAACAATACAATGGGCCCAACAAAGCCTAAGGATCCTATTAACTTGTTAGCTTCCCTATTCTGCCCTTCGTACGAGGGTGATATTGATGGATATTTTGACAAAATATCCGGCAGCACCTCGTTTCGTATCCATAACATCGCATCGGTTCCACTAGTGGTCTCGGGATCTGTTAAATCTGAAGATACTTGGATTTCTCTTCTTCCTTCCAGGTGATTGATGGCTACATCTCCCCTTTCAATGGTATAGGTTGCTATTTCTTTTAATGGTATACGGTCTCCGCTAGGAGCCAAAATCCTCATTTCATCCAAATCGGAAATAGAAGATCTGTTTTCTCGATCATAACGTACCCAAACCCTTATCTCATCCTGTCCTCTTTGAAAACGTTGTGCCTGTGCTCCAAAGAACCCGCCTCGGACTTGGTTCATTACCGTACGAAGGTCCAATCCCAACAAATACGCATTTTCCTTTAATTGCAATCTTATTTCTTTTATACCAGCAGGGTCATTGTCGGTAACATCTTTTAGGTTGGCGTTGCTCTCCATTGCCAGCTTGAGTTCTTCCTTCGCAGCTTTTAACTCAGCAATATTGTTTCCCAATAAGGATACGGAAACCGGACTTCCTCCAAAATTACCGCCAGATCCATATATCAAACTTTCCACACCAATTACAGGGCCAACCAATTCTCTTAGCCTCGTAGTAACCATATCGGAACGAATACCATCTGGACGCTCCTCTCCTGGAAGAAGATTGATCTCCAAACTGGCCGCGGAAGAACCGGGTCCTAAATTCTTGATCATATTTACAAAGAGCATTTTATCCATGCCCTGCAAATACTTATCGGTAAGTTCTTGGTTTACAATATGTGCTTTTTCTTGAATAAGACTTATAATGGAATCCGTTACTTTTTCGTTGGTACCGTTGGGCATGGTAAGCTCTATGGATACTTGATCACTTGCCACCCTTGGGAAAAACGATGTTCTTACTATACCTCCACCAATAGAACCAAAGGTTAAGACCAATGCCATAAAGAACAGGGCAAAAGTCAAAATCTTATAATTCAACATAAAGCGAAGCGCAGGACTATACCATTTGTCCCGCATATAGTTCATTATTTTATCTCCTATTTTATTGATTACCCTGAGTTCCGCAAAAATTTTGGCGATATTCGTTTTGGGTTCCTTCTTATGACGATGGAGTGCCTTGGAGTGTGCCAAGTGAGCTGGCAATATAATTAAAGCCTCTACTAACGACACCACCAAAGTAAGTATCACAATTACTGACACTTCACTGAAAAATTCACCTATTCGACTATCCAAGAACAAGAATATGGAGAAGGCCAAAACCGTTGTGATAATAGCAGAAATAATCGGTGGAAGCACCTCTATTGTTCCATCCAATGCTGCTTTTACAGGTGATTTCCCATCTTCATAATGCTGATAGATATTTTCGGCGATCACAATTCCATCATCTACCAAAATACCGATAACAATAATCATCCCGAACAAGGACAATACATTAATCGTAACATTGAACATGGGGGCAAAAATGAACATCCCCAAAAATGCTATAGGTAGTCCAAAAGCCACCCAAAATGCCAATCTGGTATTTAAAAAGAGGGATAAAAACACCAATACCAAAATCATCCCTACGATGGCATTTTCCGTCAAAAGTTCAGTACGCTGCGTTAAGGTTATAGATCTATCATCAATTACATCCAATTGAACATTGGTATATTTATCATTGAAATCTTTAATGTACTGCCTCACATTCTCGGCGGAGCCCATTAAATCTTCGGTATTGGTACTGGTAATTGTAATATTAACAGCCAACTGCTCATTAAAATAGGAGGCGTTGGGTGTTTCAGAGAAGCGATCCCTAATGGTTGCCACATCTTTTAACCTAATGGTGCGCCCTGCCGCATCTCCTCGAACAACTATGTTGGACAGTTCGTCACCATAGTATGATCTGTTGTTGGCTCGGATAAGATATTCCTCGGTAACAGTTTTGATATTTCCTCCAGTAACTAAAATGTTTGCGTTGGAAACCGCTTGGGCAACATCACTAAAAGAAAGATTATAGGCAAGAAGACTATTCTCATCAACGGCAATCTCGATTTCCTCATTGGGATATCCAGAAACTGAAATTTGAGATATACCATCAATTGCCCTCAAGTCATTTTCTATTTGACGACCAATTTGTTTTAAAGTAGCTAAAGGAATATCCTTTCCACTTACGGCAAAACTTATCGTAGGCCTAACGGGCTGTTGCTTTGCAACAATCAGAGGCTCCATTCCGGTAGGAAAGGTTGGCACCCTATCTACTGCATTTTTGACTTCCAACAACATGAAGTCTACATTTCTTTCCTTCTCAATCTCTACATTGATCGTACCGCTGTTCTCCCTTGAGGTGGAAGTTACCCTTTCGACCCCTTCAAGCCCTTTAAGGTTGTCCTCGATTTTTAAGACGATACCTTCTTCAATTTCTTGTGGCGAAGCTCCTGGGTAGGTAATACTGATAGTTATATTCCGCGCTTCGTTAAGCGGAAAAAAAGATGATTTTAAGGAAAGTATCCCCACAACCCCAAAAACAAAAAATGCCAAAATAAAGACATTTACTGCCATGTGGTATTTAATAAAATACGAGATGATTTTTCTCACGGCTGAGGATGTTTAGGATTTACTTTCTTCAAAAACTTTTACCAACATACCAGCGTAGGCTCCTGTGATTGGTTTGGCCACGATCACTTCTCCATCTGGAACGTTCTTGAGGACCACCGTCTTATCAGTAAAAAATATAGGTTGTACGGCCATTAAATCCAAGATGGAATCCTTGACCACGAAAATTTGATCATTGTCCAACAACAAGGATCGATTAATTTCTATGGCATTCTTCTCTTCTTTCGCCTCAAGGTTTGCTTCGAGGTATTGACCTTCTTTTAAGTTATCTCCGCTTACTTCAATATATACGGTTATCGTTTGAGAGTTTTGGTCAACACTGGCATTAACGCGAGTTACCTCTCCAACAAAAGTTTGGGTTTTTTCCAAATTGGAAAGTTCCACTTTTTTTCCAACTTTCAAAAAGTCTCCATAGGTCTTGCTTACGGAAACCTCCAATTCGTACAATCCTGTATTGATGAACTCACCTAATTTTTGACCGGACCTGATCAAGGTGCCTTCAGTGACCAAAGCTTCTGTCAAAACCCCCGTAAAAGGAGCAGTTATAGTATACTTGGATAAGCGTTGCTCCAGATTCTTTACATTATAGTAATTGGTAATTATTTCTCTTCCAGTAATAAAGAATTTTTCTTTTTCTGAATCCATTTTTGGTAGTTCTGGAGTAGTCTTCTCCAAATCAAAACCATTTAGATATTGTTGCCATTTTGGATAAATCTCAGGATAATCCAATCGCAAATCGGGCATTATGGAAGTAAGTAGGTTGTAAAGATTACTTTTTGCCGATTGCACCGAAGCATAATATTCGCTTGCATCTATTTTAATAAGTGTTTGCCCCGCCTTATACTCCTGTCCTGTTCGGAACAGTTTACTGCCAGGTCTAAAAACACCTTGAACTTCCGAATATAACTCTAAGCGCTTTTTTGCCTTTAAATTACCATTGGCAGGCACTATGATAGGCACAGTTATGTTTTTAACCGTATCAACAAAAACGGTTTTTACCACCTTTTGGGAAGGCGGCCTTCTATTATCCTTGCTATTTGCAATAACTCCTGCAAAGTACAAGGAAGCAAAAATGATAATACCACCGGCAACTGCCGATATTATAAGCTTTCGCATGCGTTAGTTGGTTTAATCACTGCAAATCTATTCTCTACATTTTTTACAATGGTTAAATATTTCATAAAATACATTTTAAACCCTGTCAAATGCAAAAAGGGGACCCCAAACGGCATCCCCGAACCAAACAAACTAAAGTAATAACTAACTACTCGTTTTCTTCATCGTCCTCGAATTTGGTATCTGCCATTCGAGTACGTTCAAATTGAATATCTTTAAATCTAGGATTCAAGGACTTATCATCAGTATCTAAAACTAAAAACTGTTGTGTGTTCATGTTATGGAGAACATTGAGAGAATTGAACTGATTATTTTGAAGTTGCAGTATTTCCAAACTTGCCAACTGTCCAAACTCCTCAGGTATTTCACCACCCAATTGGTTGTTGGACAAAACCAACTCTTTTAACTCCACCAAATTTCCTATCTCGGCAGGTATCTCACCCTCCAACCTATTTTCAAAAAGACCAAGGGCTTTTAAATTTGAAAGCTTACCTATTGATTTAGGAATAACACCCTTAATATTGTTACTGGAAAGATTTAGTTCTTTTAAGTTTTTAAGCTCTCCAAACGTCTCTGGAATAGGACCGCTCAAAAAATTATTGAACATAGAAAAAACTTCCAATTCCTCAAAATTACCAACTCCTGTAGGAATTGCTCCCTTGATTCGGTTCATCTCCAAACGGAAAATTTTTAGTTTACCCAGTTTTACAATGTCTTTTGGGAGAACACCTTTAATCTGGTTAAAAGCTAAATTTAAATTGGTAAGGTGTTTCAAATTTCCGATACTTTCTGGAAGAACTCCATTTAAATTGTTCATAAACAGGGTTATTCCAACAACATGCCCATCCTTAATTTCTATGCCCTTCCAAGTATTGACTGGGGCATTAAGATCCCATGAAGTATTCCATTCCTTGCCATTGGTACTATTGTATAAATCTACCAATGCAGATTTTTCTTTAGGAGAAACCTGCCCACTAGCAAGGGTAATGCTCACACAAAACACCAAACAAAAGAAAAAAATGGCTGCTCTAATCATTGAATACTTATTTATCTATAAAGAATTTACCTACAAATTACGATAAAGAAGAATTACCCTACAAATATAATCGGTGAACTCACCTTATTTTGTTGTGAATTAGCAAGAAAACGTTGTGAAAAATTTGGATTGCTGCTTTATTCCAGTGATTCCAATTCATGGGACAGGTTTTCCCAATCTTCCATTAAGGATTCCAGGTCCTTCTTTTTACCCTCGTAATTGTTGAAAAAATCAGGTTTTGCAATAGTTGCATCATAGTCCATGAGCAAGTCATGATCAATATCGGCAATATCCTTTTCCAGTTTTGAAATCTTCTTTTCGACTCCACTGAGCTTATTTTTTACAGACTTTTGCTTCTTTTGAGACTTATAATCATTCTCTACGGTTTTTACCTGGGGCTTATCTTCTATCTTTTGATCGCCTTTTTCTACGCTTCGAAAATCTTCCATCTTACGCTGTTCCAGATAGAAATCAATATCTCCCAAATATTCTTTTATTCCACCATCCTTAAACTCGTAAACTCTATCGGTCAATCCTTGAAGAAAATCGCGGTCGTGAGAAACAAGAACCAATGTTCCCTCAAAGTTTTGAAGTGCTTGCTTTAGGACATTTTTTGATTTGATGTCCAAATGGTTGGTAGGCTCGTCCATCACCAACACATTAAAGGGTTGCAGAAGCATTTTAGCCAAGGCCAATCGATTTCTCTCGCCTCCAGAAAGTACTTTTACATACTTATCAACCTCATCCCCTCTAAATAGAAAAGAACCTAAAATATCCCTAACCTTACTCCTGTTTTTCTCATTGGCCGCATCAATCATCGTATCCAAAACAGTTTTGTCCCCATCCAAGTATTCGGCCTGATTCTGGGCAAAATAACTTACCTGCACATTGTGCCCCATTTTTAAATGACCCTGATAATCCAGTTCGCCCACCATAATTTTGGCCAAGGTGGTTTTTCCCTGCCCATTTTGACCTACGAAAGCGGTTTTACCTCCACGCTCAACCAAAAGGTCAATATCCTCCAACACCTTTTTGGAACCATAGCTTTTTGCAACACTGTTCAACTCTGCAACAACCTTCCCAGGGTTTACAGAAACAGGAAACCGAAGGTTCATCACACTATTGTCCTCTTCATCCACTTCGATACGCTCCATTTTATCCAACTTTTTGATAAGGGACTGTGCCATGGAGGCCTTGCTGGATTTTGCCCTAAACTTTTCAATCAACCTTTCGGTTTGTTGTATTTGTTTTTCTTGGTTCTTTTGCGCACTTAGCTGCTGTTCCATTATTTCTTTTCGGTGGACCAAGAACTGGGAATAAGGTTTGCTATAATCGTAAATCCTGCCCAAAGAAATTTCTATGGTACGATTCGTAACATTATCCAAGAACATTTTATCGTGGGAAACAATTACCACGGCACCGGGAAAATTTCGTAAAAATTGTTCCAACCATATAATCGATTCTATATCCAAGTGGTTCGTAGGCTCATCCAGCAGAAGTACATCGTTGTTCTGAAGTAAAAGCTTAGCCAACTCAATACGCATACGCCAACCTCCGGAAAAGGTGTCCGTTAACTTATTGAAGTCCTCTCTTTTAAAACCCAATCCCAAGAGCACTTTTTCGGTATCCCCCTGGTAGTTGTATCCGCCCAAAATTTCATATCGGTGCGTTACGTCATTTAAATCCACCATAAGCTGATGGTAACCCTCGCTTTCATAATCGGTGCGCTCTGCCAAAGCTGTATTAATCTCATCTAGCTTGAGCTCCAATGCTTTAATTTCCGAAAACGCTTGATAGGATTCTTCTAAAACGGTCCTACCTTCTTCAAAGTCAATATCCTGCTTAAGGAAACCGATTTTTACATCTTTCTCCATTGCTATGGTTCCTTGATCCAAAGGCATTTCCTTGGCAAGAAGTTTAAGCATGGTGGATTTCCCCGCTCCATTCTTTCCAATAAGACCTACTCTATCCCCTCCGTTGAGACGAAACGATATTTCCTCGAACAGATACTCTCCTCCAAAGGCTACTGAAAGATTATGAATGTTTAACATTTTATGTGACCTTGATTACAATACATTAGTTGGCGAATTTATACTTTTGCACAAAAACCCTGCAAATGTTAAAAAAAGGAACCAAAATGTACAGCATTTTAACAGGAAACTGTCCAAGGTGCCAAGAGGAGAGCATGTATGAGAAGTCCAATCCTTATGCATTGTCCAAAATCTTTAGCATGAATGAAAGATGCTCACATTGTGGTTTAAAATACAAGATTGAGCCTTCTTTTTTTTATGGGGCAATGTACGTGAGCTATGGTGTAGGGATTGCTTTTGCCGTAGCGGCTTTTGTAATTTCCTTTTTGTTTATAGGTACTACTCTATTGACCACTTTTATTTCGATTGTAGGCACTTTGATTGTTTTTATGCCGATAATCGTTAGGTTATCCCGAAACATTTGGATTAATTTCTTTGTTAAATACGACTCTAGTGCGGTCAAAAAGCATCAAACTATAAAAGGCTAATTACCGTAGTATTTTTTGGTAAATCTTTGGATATCCATTTCAGGGTCCAAGTCGGTTTTGTTTTCAATGTTATCAAACAATTGTTTTGAGGCATATGGTCCAATAAGTACTCCTCTAGAACCAAAGCCATTCAAAACATACATATTTTGATGTTCCGGATGCCTGCCCACCAAGGGTCTGCGATCCACCACAGTTGGACGAATGCCAGCTACATGGCCAACAACCTTAAAATCGCATCTTAAAAAAGTTTTCAGTTTTTCCAAGAGTTCGGTCTTAGACTCCTCTGTGGGGGTATTGGTCTTATCTTTCCATTTATAGGTAGCTCCCACCAAATACTTGTCGTTTTCCATAGGAATGGTAAACACGGATGATTTAATTACATTTTCCTCTTTGTAATCGGGTGCATGAATGATCAATAGCTCTCCTTTGGTTCCGTTCAACGGCAAATAGGCAAAATATGGGTTCTGTTTAAGGCCATAGCCACAAGCAAATACAATGTTTTTTGCAGTGATTTTTTTATACGTAATTTCTTCATCTGAAGTGGAAAGGACGTCAAAATCAAGAGACTCGTTTAAAAATTGACCTTTCTTTTCCAAATAACTTTTATAGGACCTAACCAAAGTACCCGTATCAATCCTCCCTGTATATTTTACTTTGCCAAAACCGTGTGGTGCATCAATTTTTGGATTATTGTTCGGTAAAATTTTGGTAGATAGAAAATAATCCAACTCTGGTCGGTCGGAAGCTTCGAACCACATATTTTGTTCTTCTGTAGATGCAAATTTTCGCAGTACGGGAAGTTCATAATCTAATTTAACACCAAGTCTTCCCTCTAATTGCTGATAGAATGGTTTAGCCAACTCCAACTGCTGTTTGGCTTTCCATGCCATGGTAAATCGCTTCAAAATAACAGGATTGTACAATCCCCCAGCTACTTGGGAAGCCTGTTGCGACTCATCGGCAACCACCTTAAAGGTTTTCCCTTTTTCTTCCAAAACCTCACAAAAAGAGATTCCGGCCAAACCCAGACCTACTACTAAATAATCCACCATACTACAAAATTAGGCATCTGTTTGATTCCTCAATCATTCAAGCTTTGGTTTAATGCAAAAAAAAAACGCCGCACTAAGTGCGGCGTTTTACTGTATTGAATTGGAAATATTTTATGAACGATTAAATTAATACGCCCACATATCTTGCTCTCTGTCTCGTATGCCCTCTTTGATTCTTTGAGCTTCCAAGAGCTGGAACAATGCATTATCAAAAATGTAATCGCTTATTTCACGATCTTCGTGAACGTTTTCCTCTTTGTAAATAACACCGTTGAAACGACGGGCGTTCAACAACGCATCAAAAGAAATAGGTCTTGAGGAATTACGCTGGTTGTATACCTTGGCATCGTGCAAAATTTTACGCGCCGCTGGAAACCAAACCCAGAACAATTCTACCTTGTTCTGCCCCGGATCTATAGACTCATCATCGATAAAGTTTACATCGGGTGCAACGGGTGCAATTCCCAATAAGCGATACTTAAGCTCTCCCTGACGCTTGTCGAAATACCAGATTCCTTTTATACGATACTCTTCAACATCTGCTGCAGTTAGATCCCTTTTGTTGATAAACTCTGGGGAAACCTGCTCTCCAGCATTTACTTGCTCGTATCCTAGGTCTGTGGTATCCACTTTGCTCAAGGTCGCCGAAAGGTCGGACAACTTTCTCTTTTCAGTAAAGTAGGAGTCTGCATAAACCTCGGTAAGGTTTCCATTTCTGATGTTTTTCATCAAAACGTGGTACAATGACCTTCTATCTTTTCCAATACCTATGGTATCGGTTGGGTAATACAATGGAAAGTTAACTCGCTCGTCAAGATCAATGATTTCCCATACAGTTTTGGACCAAAGGATATCCCTATCATCCACATAACCGTACTCTAAAGGCTCATCGGCATCTTGCTCTATCTGAGCTTGGGTTTTCTTACCTATATCTTCGGGCAACTTGGCATTTAAAATGTTTGCCTGCGCCATGATTGATACCGGCAATATGCCCAACAATCCAATTAATAATGCGTTTTTCCAATTCATGATTACTTGTATACTTTTTATACTTCTTAGTTAGTAAGCTCAACCACAACCGGAGATACTTTTTTCAACTTGTAGCTCTTGTTGTTTGTGATGTAAGCTTGGATATCAAATATCTGGACAGACTCACCTCTACCTGCTCTTTTAAGTGCAGATTTAGCTCTGTTATCCAATTTGTTTCCGTTGACAACTACAGTAGGTTGACCGGGCACTTTGAACTTAAACTGGCTTACAGCAAGGTTCAAGTCAAAATCGAAGTCTTCCAACATAGCACTAACCGTTGCGATTTCAAGGTTATTTTTAGGCATTTTTATGCTACCAGATTCTCCTCTAACAGTACCGCTTGGTCTTGGAATATCCTTAATACGGAATTCAGACGAAGTACGGATTCCTTTACCATCAGGTAATGTACCTGAAGCTGTAATGGTTACCGATCTACCTGTTCCAGGGTTCATGATGTAGTTGCTACCGCTTCTTCTGCTCAAACCTGGAGCTGAAGCTGAAACCTTGTTATCAGGAATACCAGGAATAGAGATGGTCATTGGGTTGGAAACACCACGGTAAACCACGTTCATCTTATCAGCAGAAATTACTGCGGCATTAGGCATGGAGATAGTTGCAAAAGTATTGTTCACTTCTACAGGTACCTCTTCACCATCTTGCATAAATACCATAGTACCTTTAACGGTATGGTCTCCTGGAGTACCGGCACTGATCAACATTTTGATACCACCTGCTTCCAATTCGTAGTCCTTGCCTTCTGTCAATGGTCTTCCATCCAAAGTCAATTCGGCTTTTACTGGAGTAGAGGTCTTGTCAGTTTTACTAACAATGATCTTACCATCATATTTTTCTCCAGAATAGTAAGCTGTTTTTGGAGCGGACAATGTACTAGCAAAGTTTGTCAAGGAAACCGCTTCGGTCAATTCACCTTCCAAAAGGGTCTTCAACACCTCTTGCTCGGTAGTTTTGATATCGGCCTGCAACTGGGTCATCTTTGTTAAAGAAGCTACCAACGGGAACCCTTCATAGTGATAGTTGATCCAATCTTGACGGGTACCGTCTCTTTTCTCAACTTTACCGTCTTCATCACCAGTGGCAAAACGAGTTTTAACCGCTGATTTCAAAGATTCAAATTCACCTTCCGGCAATGCGTTGATTACACCTTCACGGTAATCATTGATTTGCTGCATGAACTTTTTTCCTTCTGGGCCCAAATTGTCCCCTTGAAAGAATTTTTGGTCCAAGTAGTCAGACTTGTCCATAACCACATAGTCTTTTGGATCTTCCAAGTCTGCGGTCATTTCTTTCTTCAAACCTTCCAAATAATTGTAGTAAGAATCTGAAAGTTCTTTGATCTGCTGAGCATCTTTATAAAGTTCTCCATACTCCTCTTCATTTTCAGAAGCTTTGGTTTCCAAGCTAGCAAAAAAGCTAGAGTTGTTGGAGTCCATATTGGTATTGGAAGTTTCCAGCTTTTCGTTCATTAGTCCGAAAGCGGCAAGTACTTCCTTGCTCATATTAAGTGCCAACATCGCGATGAAGATCAAATACATAAGGTTGATCATCTTCTGACGTGGTGTTTGTTTTCCTCCTGCCATGTTTTTCTAATTAGATTTAATAATTAATTTGATTTGGTTTTGTTTTCTGTTGATTTGAAAACCTCTAATTAGATTTTTCCTCCCATGGCTGTAAGCATACCACCGTATACTCCGTTCAAAGAAGATAGGTTAGTGGCCAAAGACTCCATTTGGTCTTTCAACGCACCTGCATTCTGTACAACTTCTTCGTTAATAGAAGCTTGTCTACTTGCGCTTTCCAATTGAACTTTGTACAAGCTGTTCAAAGATTCCATTTGAGCTGCTGCATGAGACAGTTCCTCAGAGTATTTTTTAGTGTGCTGAATAGCATCTGTTGTAGGAGTGATATTCTTGGCGGCACCTTCAAAACTCTTGATACTTTCACCCAAGTTGGAGAAAAGTTCAGAATCGATTTTAGCATCTTTAAGAAGACTATCCAATTTCTTGGAAAGAAGTCCTTCCGCTTCTTGAGCATCTTTAGCTTGTTGTTTTCTGGAAGCATCTGCTTCTCCACCGGCCAATTCCGGGTATACCAAAGACCAATCGAATTCGTCGTCTACTGGTTCAAATGCAGAGATAGCAAAGATCAATGCTTCGGTAATAAGTCCAACTGCAAGAAGAAGTCCACCTGTAAGTGGTCCAAACTCCCAGTGAAGGATCTTGAACAATGCACCAATAATTACTACCGATGCTCCAAGCCCGTAGGCCATGTTAAACAGCTTTTTTGTTGATTTTGACTGCGCCATAATTCTAGTTTTAATTAAGTTATATAAAAAATAAGTATTTGGTTACTACTCTTACTTGTTTATATAATGTTCTCTCGTTGTTTTTTTATAATCCGCTTCTTCCGTCGGTAGAATCTTCTTCTCCCATATAATCTTGGACTGTTCTGAATCCGATGTAGCTTCTCGCGGAATCTTGGTATTCATAATCCCTTGTACTAACCTGAAGGAAGTATGCTACATCTTTCCAAGAACCACCGCGAATAACCTTACGCTGATTATCCTGAGAACCAATGTTCGGGTTCATGGTGGATAAGTAATCGTAAGCACCAGCATCAAAGCTAGAGTTTGTCCATTCCGATACATTACCGGCCATGTTGTACAAATTATAATCGTTGGGTTCAAAAGATTTTGCTTCCACAGTATATAAGGCAGCATCAGCAGCGTAATCCCCTCGTTGTGGTTTAAAGTTGGCCATAAAACATCCTGTGTCACTGATCACATATGGACCACCCCAAGGATATGTACCTCCTTCGATTCCACCTCTGGCGGCATATTCCCATTCGGCTTCAGTAGGTAACCTAAATTGGTTTACGAACTGTTTCCCTCGGCTTTTTTGATCGTCATTTTTGAATTTGGTCCTCCAGTTACAGAAAGCTTTGGCCTGCATCCAGTTCACCCCGACTACTGGATAATCACTATAGGCATCGTGCCAGAAATAATCATTGTGCATTGGCTCATTATAGCTGTATTCGAAATCTCGAATCCACACTGTGGTATCTGGATAAATTTCCAATTCTTCTTGTTTAATGAAATCTTTTCTGCTACCAGATCTTGCACGGGCAGCGGCTTCAATATCCATCCAGTTGTACTTGTACTTGATTTTGGTAACATCAACACTTCTTAACCCATTGTAACTTTCTTCTTCCGGAAGATAAATGGAGTCCATTACCTCAGCATAGTACTCATCTGGATATTCAGAAGTATCCCATACAAGGTCAACATCTTTGTTCAATGCCCGTCCTTCATAGCCGGTCTCTCCAAGACCTGCATAATTATCGAGCATATATTTATCGTATGCCGAAAGTTCTGTCGTATCGGTATCCTTAAAGGCGTACTCACCTATACCCTCATCTTCTGGGCTAATACCTAACTCATCGGCCAAAATGGCCAACCTTGTCCTTACAATGGAATCCTTGACCCACTCCACAAACTGGCGGTACTCACTATTAGTGATTTCCGTATCATCCATATAAAAGGAACGTACGGTAACCGTTCTTGTGGGTGCGTTCAATACTTTTGCCTGATCCTCTTCGGCTTTACCCATTACAAAGGCGCCTCGGGGAATCAGCTCCATTCCGTAGGGTTTCTCTGGATGCCACTTTTTTCCCTGGACCCCAACTAGTTCACCTTTTGATCTTGATTTAGAGCCACAACTAGTAAGCAAAAAAACAAGTGCTATAGATGAAAAGAATAGCTTTCTCATACTTTAGGTTAAATTATCGATTCAAGATTTTTAACTGTTCTACACAGATTCATTATTCTCAAAACTGATTTTTGAATAAATTATTGTGTAAAAACAATTAATGGTCAAAATTTAATTTAATTAGTTCAAGCCTTTTCTATAGGCTTTGAACCACCTCTCAGGAATGTTCTGGTTGCAAGCATCCAAATAGTCCTCTTCAGTGCATGGTAATAACGCCACCGAATTTGTTTTAGTATGTTCTGCTAAAATTGTTGGTACTTCTACCCACCATCTTTCTGTGACATGGCTTTTGAAGAAAATCAATTCTTCCGTGTCCGTGGGTACTGTAAACTTCGTGAAGTCTTCGCTCTTAGAGCTTGGGTATTCTTTAATCCTGAAACTCAGGCCCTCTATAAAATACCATATGATCTGGGCAATCATCTGAAATGCCTGATATGAATTTTCCCCTTCGTAGATACCAAACAGAGAAACTTTATCACTAATACCTGCATATCGGGCAATGGCACATATTTCCCTTCCGGTAAAACCGTTCGGAGAAAAGTTTTTGGACATTCCCATTTCGCTGGCCCGGATTGCCCGGAGGTCCAAGCTCACAATATCGCTACTTCGCAAAACGGGTTCTGCCAATTCTATATTGGCCACAATCTCACCTAACCGATAGGCGTCAAAAAAAAGACGTTCCATTAAATCCTTTTCCTCCTGCGCATTGAAATAACTCTGGTATCCAATATTGGAAAAATTGAAAAGATTGTTGGGTTTATCGGTAATTATTCTACTCATATAAGAATGTGATGAAATCAATTCATCGTCTTCACCAAAGTCAAAACGACTATCGATGGAGACCAGATTCACCATATTCTTTATTGTATCAAAAGCACGATAAGTGGGAAAAGTAATATCTTGGGTAAGCCCCAATACTATAGGAATGATATTTTCCTCGAGCAGTCCGGCCACAATTTCCTTTACCACAAAGTAGGTATCCTCAACCGTATCACCCTCTTCTACATCCCCTATATCGATGATGGTAGAGTTCCAATTACCCATCATTAAACGGTAAAGTTGGATACGAACTTCGTCCAAATCGAGTTTTTCCGGTTTTTTCTCAAAAGCGTTTCTGGATTCCAATACGCCAAAAATGGCCACATCGGCGTGGGCAAATACGGGAAGCCCATCCTTTTCGGTGTGCATGTACACATTTTTTCCCAATGCTTGTTCTGGCAACAATTCGGAATGTGCCAATACCTTGTCCTTGACCGGAACCAGAAAATCGAAGGCCATACTATTTCTTAGCTTTTGCTTTTGTCTTGGCTTTTTTCTTTGGTGATTTCTTTTCCAATAAGGCTTGTGCTTCTTCCAAAGTCACTTTTGTAGCATCCACATCTTTGGAGATTTCAACCTTAACCTTACCTTTTATAATATTGTGTCTCCCCCAGCGGGCTTTTTCTATCCTGATTTTTTCTTCGGGCCATTCTTGAATCAGCTTTTCAGCTTCTTTTTTCTTTTTGGCCTCGATCAATTCAGCGATATCCCCTTCGGAAAGATCATCAAAGTCATATTTTTTGTTCACGTTTATGAACATGCCGTCCCATTTGATAAAGGGTCCAAACCTCCCTTTACCTTTGGTAACATCTTTACCTTCATAAGTGGCGATTGGTGCATCTGCCTTTTGCTTTTCTTTGATCAATTCTATGGCACGATCCATATCAACATCAAAGGCGCTTTCACCTTTGGCCAAGGAAATGAATTTTTTTCCAAACCTCACATATGGCCCATAACGACCTACATTAGCCTCTACTTCTTCACCTTCGTAAACTCCCAATTTTCTGGGAAGCTCAAAAAGCGTCATGGCTTCTTCAAAAGTGATAGTACCTATGGATTGGTCCGGCAATAGACTAGCAAACTGTGGTTTTTCCTCCTCATCGACAGTGCCAATTTGTACCATAGGACCAAAACGACCCAATCTAACCGACACCTGCCTCCCCGATTCCGGATCTGTTCCCAATACACGTTCACCGCTGGCACGTTCCGCATTTTCCTCAACCTCTAAAACATTGGGATGAAAATCTTTGTAGAAATTTTTCATCATTTCCTGCCAATCTTCATCTCCGGAAGCGATTTCATCAAAATCTTCTTCTACTTGAGCGGTGAAATTGTAATCTAGAATTTGCGTAAAATGTGTTACCAAAAAGTCGTTTACGATCATCCCAATGTCGGTCGGAACAATCTTTCCTTTTTCTGACCCCACCATTTCGCTTAGTTGGCTATCGGACACTTTTCCATCTTCCAAAACCAACTGTGCATATTTTCGTTCAGAACCTTCAACGGTACCTTTTTCTACATACCCTCTGTTTTGAATAGTAGATATGGTAGGCGCGTAGGTCGATGGTCGACCTATACCCAGTTCCTCCAATTTCTTTACCAAAGAAGCTTCCGAATAACGGTAAGGTGGTCTTGAAAATCTTTCGGTGGCTGAAATAAATACGTTTTGAAGCGGTTCACCAACCTGCAAAGCCGGAAGCATTCCTTCTTGCTCCTCAC
The DNA here is from genome assembly GCA_040285615.1 of Allomuricauda sp. Taxonomy (GTDB): domain Bacteria; phylum Bacteroidota; class Bacteroidia; order Flavobacteriales; family Flavobacteriaceae; genus Flagellimonas. Next base: position 907,226 of record JAVJRL010000012.1, on the reverse strand, counting down.
CATCTTCATCATCGGTTCCCTCAAGGTACACCTTAAGGAATCCATCAAACTTCACCACTTCTCCGTTTGCAGAAAATTCTTCGCTGTGGGTGCTTGCTTTTATTTTTACATTGGTCCGTTCGAGCTGGGCATCGCTCATTTGCGAGGCTAGGGTACGTTTCCAGATAAGCTCGTATAATTTCGCTTGGTCCCGCTCCAACTGAGGCGACTGCAATTTCATATCGGTTGGGCGAATAGCCTCGTGAGCCTCTTGTGCTCCTTTTGATTTTCCCGTAAAGTTTCTGGTTTGACTATATTTTTCCCCATAGTTGTCCACAATGGCATCTTTGGCAGCCGCTAGCGCTTCGCTGGAAAGATTGACACTGTCCGTTCTCATATAAGTGATGAGACCCGCTTCGTAAAGCCTTTGCGCCACTTGCATAGTTCTACTTACCGAAAAATAGAGCTTTCTTGAAGCTTCCTGTTGCAAAGTTGAAGTGGTAAATGGTGCGGCGGGTGATTTCTTTGCTGGCTTCTGGGCCAAATCGGAAACCGAAAAGTCCGCTCCTATATTTTCTTTTAAAAATTTCTCAGCAGCTTCCTTTGTTGGGAATGTTTTGTTCAGCTTGGCTGCAAATGTATTACCGCCATCTGTTTTGAATTCTGCTTTTATCCGGAACGATGCTTCTGGGGTAAAACCTTCGATTTCACGTTCACGCTCCACGATCAAGCGTACCGCAACAGATTGTACCCTGCCTGCAGAAAGTCCTGGTTTTATTTTTTTCCAAAGTACCGGTGACAGTTCGTATCCCACCAATCGGTCCAATACCCTGCGTGCCTGTTGCGCGTTGACCAAGTTATAATTAATGTCCCTTGGATTTTCAATTGCCTTTTGAATAGCCGATTTGGTAATGGAGTTAAAAACAATTCGCTTGGTCTTGCTTTTATCCAATCCCAACTCCTCTGCCAAATGCCATGATATAGCCTCTCCTTCCCGGTCCTCATCACTTGCAAGCCAAATGGTTTCTGCCTTTTTGGACAAGTCCCGAAGTTTTTTTACCAAGGCTTTCTTTTCCTTATCTACGGTATATTTTGGCTTAAAATCATTTTCCACATCTACACCGAGCTCTTTGGACGGTAGGTCTGCAATGTGACCGAAACTTGACTCCACTTGAAAATCCTTTCCTAGAAATCGTTCAATGGTCTTTGCTTTGGCGGGGGACTCTACAATAACTAAATTCTTTGGCATGCACTGGGTTTTGTCTCAACAAAAGTATATTAAAATTTAAACATCAGCATTCAATGGTATGCTTTTGATATTAAAATCAAAAAAACATCATGCAATTTCGGAAACTCATATTATTCGAAATTCTCTGGCAATACTGGGCAAAATAATTCTTATTTTTAGGGAGACTAACTCGATAACCCAACTAAAATGACCAACCGTATTCTAATCATAGTACTTGCATTACTATGTTTTTATCCCACTAACGCACAACGAAAAAAGAATAAAGACAACACTCCTCAATTTAAGGAATCGCTCTATGACGGTATGGAATGGAGGATGGTGGGCCCGCATCGAGGAGGTAGGGCAGGAACTGTTACAGGTGTGGCCAACAACCCTAACCTATATTATATGGGTACTGCAGGTGGTGGCGTCTGGAAAACAACAGATGCCGGTAATTCCTGGGAATGTATCTCCGATGGTTACTACGGAGGCTCCATCGGAGCTGTGGCCGTTGCAGAATCCGACCCCAATATTATTTACGTAGGGGAAGGTGAACAGACCTTAAGAGGAAATGTTTCCTCAGGTAAAGGCCTTTGGAAAAGTATGGATGCCGGTGAAACATGGGAATTCATAGGCCTGAAAGATTCCGAACATATTGCCCGTATACGCATTCACCCTAAAAATCCTGATATTGTTTATGTCGCAGCCATTGGCAATCTATGGAAACCCAACGAAACTCGAGGTGTTTTTCGTTCTACGGACGGAGGGAAAAACTGGGAAAAGATTTTATACGTAAGTGATAAAGCTGGTGCTGGTGATTTAGTAATGGACCCCAACAATAGTAGAATTCTCTATGCCGCTACTTGGCAAATGAAACGAAATGGATACCGTATGGATAGTGGTGGCCCAGACAGTAAAATGTTTAAAAGCACCGATGGTGGGGACACCTGGAAAGATATTTCAGAAAATTCAGGATTGCCCGGTTTTCCATGGGGAATTGTGGGACTAACGGTATCGCCTATCGATTCCGACAGGGTATTTGCCATAATCGAGGCCGAAGATGGCGGCGTTTTCCGTTCCGATGATGCTGGGACAACTTGGAAAAAAGTAAATGAAAATCGAGGCCTTAGACAAAGGGCTTGGTACTACAGTAGAATTTATGCCGACACCCAAAACATAGACAAGGTCTGGGTAATGAATGTGAGCTATGGCGTTTCCACAGATGGCGGAAACACTTTCACCCTAAAAAATGCACCGCATGGAGATCATCACGACCTTTGGATAGACCCCAACAACAATCAAAGAATGATCATTGCCGATGATGGTGGTGCTCAAATTTCCAATGATGGCGGAAATAACTGGACCACCTATTACAATCAACCCACGATGCAGTTCTATCGCATTGCTACGGATAGTATTTTCCCTTACAGAATATACGGAGCACAACAGGACAATACTGCCCTACGTATTTTCCATCGCTCTTCGGGCTCAAGCATCACAGAAAGTGATTGGGAACCTACTGCTGGAGGGGAGAGTGCACACTTGGCACCAGACCCTAAAAACAATCAATTGGTTTACGGTGGAACTTATAAAGGGTACATGAACCGTTTAGACCATACCACAGGACAAACCATCTCCACCAATGTTTGGCCAGACAACCCTGCAGGTTCTGGGGCGGAGGTAATGAAGTACCGGTTCAACTGGAATTACCCATTGACCTTTAGTCGACACGATTCGAACGTACTTTATGCGGGCTCCAATTATCTGCATGCCACCACCGATGGCGGACAATCATGGAAAACCATTTCTCCAGAATTGGCAAGAGGCATTCCAGAAACCATTGAATCTTCTGGTGGACCTATCACCCAGGACAACACGGGAGCAGAATTCTATTCCAATGTGTTTGTGATTACAGAATCCATTCTAGAAAAAGGAGTGATTTGGACAGGAAGTGATGATGGATTGATTCATGTGACCCGTGACAATGGAGCAACATGGGAAGATGTAACACCACCCTCTTCCATGTCACCCAAATTGAACATGATCAACTGCATCGATGCCAGTCCATTTAAACCTGGAACTGTATATGTTGCCGCTACGTCATACAAGTTTGGGGACTATACCCCTTATTTATACAAAACGGATGATTATGGAAAAACATGGACGTTGATCACAGACGGCATTAAGGATAATTATTACACCCGGGCTATTCGCTCCGATAAAGTAAGAGATGGGTTATTGTATGCGGGTACCGAATGGGGCATGTACATTTCGTTTGATGATGGTGACAACTGGACACCGTTCCAATTGAATCTACCAATTACCGCAATCCGTGATCTTCATGTTAGGGACAATGATTTGATTGCAGCCACACACGGAAGAAGTTTTTGGATGATCGATGATTTAACTCCGCTTCACCAGCTTTCGCAAGAAGTTTCCAACAGTGAATTTTATTTGTACAAACCCGACATGGCATACAGAATGCACCAAGATAGATCTTGGCAGGAACCTAATACCAAATTGGTTGGGGAAAATCATCCGGATGGAGCCATTATCAATTTTTATCTGAAAAATTTAAAAGAAACAGATACCGTCAACATGGAAATTTTGGAAACTGATGGGAGCGTCATTCAAAGTTTTTCCAATCATGCCGAACCCGATAAATTGGACCCTACCTCAATACAAAAATTGGAAGTTGCCGAAGGCGGCAATAGGTTTATTTGGAACATGAGGTATCCCGGCTACCAAGAGTTTAAGGGAATGGTATTCTATTCCTCACCCAACATGGGACCAAAAGCGGTTCCTGGAAACTACAAGGCTAGGCTTACCGTTAATGGAAACTCTGTAGAGCAAACCTTCACCATTGTTAAGGATCCTAGGATTCCGCTTAGTCAAAAAGATTATCAAGATCAATTTGACTTTGTGATGAAGGTGCGTGATCAAGTTAGCCGCGCCAACAATGCCATCATCAATATTAGGAGCATTAAAAAGGATTTGGCTTATTTAAGGGAGAAAACAAAGGGTAATGCCGAAATCCAGAAAATGGCCAAGGATTTTGAAACGGAGCTCTCCGTTATTGAGAACAATATTCACATGACCAAAAACCAAAGTAGACAAGATCCTTTGAATTATGGTATTAGAATCAATAACAGATTGGCATTTTTGATGGTGGACTCGCAGCGTGGCGACCAAAAACCGACCAAACAAGCCCAAGAGTTTTTTGTAGAAGTTACCAAGGAACTCAACAAGGAAATCAATGATTTAAATGCTTTAGTTGAAAAACAAGCCACATTGATCAACCAAAAGGTAGATCAAAATCAAATTAAAATGATCTCCACTCAATAAAATGTAATTTTCTTTTTAAAAAAAAGCGCCCTACAAACGGGCGCTTTTTTTATCGAGTCAATTAAGCCCTATTTGGCTCAATAGCTTTATTCCATCGTTGAGATATTCGTATTGGTAAAGAATCTCATCGCCCACCATGATCAAATGGTTTGCCAACGGGATAACATCGAAGGTTACAATATCATCAAAGTGATTCAACTCTATTAGATCATTGATATCGGTTTTATCATAAACCTTAAGACCGGAATCGCCGTCACAGATAAATATTTTTTCGTCCTTTATTCCCAAACCGTAAGGCCCATCCATAGGATAGGATGTAGCGAGTTCGGGGTTTTCTATATCTGAGATATCAACAATGAACAAACCGCTCTCGATTGCACCGCACATATTTCCACCTCTCAAGGTAACATAGGCATAATTGCCATCCACAACCACAGGGTCACAAGCCGTTCCATGTTCAAATTCAGAAACAAAAGTTGGTGTAGCAGGAGATGTAATATCATAGATATACATACCGCGCATGCTACCCAAGAATAAATAATTATCACGATAAAAAATGGTTTCAATGTCAAAACCCGCATATACATCATCCAAAACTTGTGGGTTGTTCAAATCAGAAATATTAAAAATATTAATGTTGTGGCTATCCACTGCATATAAATAATCTTCCACAATTTTGAATCTTGCCAGTGAACCTCCTTGCCCGGTATTACTGTCAATTGATTCAGCAACGGCCATATCCATAAAAACCGGTCCGCTATTGACTCTGTCCTCAACTTCGGAAACCAGCCTTCTCTCACGAACGGTTTCCCATCCTACAATAATTTCCGAGTCATAATTGTAATCCTCGTATTCTATCAAATCAGCTTCAAAAGGGAACACTACGTTATTGTAAAGTACATTTTCCAATCGGTTGACTTGTTCTATTTGATTCATGTCCGATATGTCGACCACAACAAGGTCCATTAAACTATCGGCAAACAAATAGTTGTTCTTTACCGAAATATCCACATTTCCAGGAATTTGAATAAACCCGATCTTAACAGGCTGGTTCGGGTTTCGATTATCAATTACGTGGACACCCTTGTACTTATCATTAATGAAAATATAGTCTTCGTATGCGTACACTTTTCCAGATTCATCAATAGGACGAGGTGCTATAATATCGACACTATTGGCAAAATCCGCCTTGTCTATGATTATAGGACGGGCAACCAAATATTCTGCATATTCATTGTCCGAATCATTATTGGTACAAGAAAAGATCAATAATAAATTGATGCAAAAAAGCAAAATGGTCTTAGTTTTCATAGCAACTTGTCTTTTAATCACTTAGATACCAAACCAGGGTAATCGTTGCGCCATGTACCATCAAAAATAATTACACATCCATGGAGATGCCCACTGCATCCTTGTAAATAAAGTAAATAGGTATTTTACTGAACATAGCCGTAAATAAGACTCCCACCAAACATAATATCACACCTAATTGTGAGACCAATCCTGCTACGAGCACCAAAAGAAATATCATCAGCCAATTTTTATTGCCAAGTGCAAATCCAGATTTCACAATTTCCATAGCGGAAAGTTCCTTATCAAAAGCAAAAAAGGCTGGAAACAAAGACATGGGCACGATTAGATAAATAATTCCCAATCCGCAGGCCAAGAGTCCTAATAAGGATAAACCTATCATTATCAAGGAAAGAATCAAAGCCTTGATCAAATACTCTTTTTTGAAATAATAGAAGTAATCGTCGCGGCCAGTTTCATTCAAATCATATTTCCTACAAATCCGTAAAAAAGCCGCATTCAAACAAATACCTATGGTCATTGTTCCAATAGAGGATATTGGGGCGATCAAGCTCATTAAACCGGCAAAAGCAGGAGGTACATCTTGTTGATCAAACATACTTGGGTCACTTATTCCCATGGCGATCATGGGAATGTAAATCAACAAATAGAAAGGTAAAATGCTCATAAAGGTGAGCACAAGAGTAATAAACCCTTGAAGCCACACTTTTTTAAATAGTTCAACAGAATTATTGAATACGGTCCCAAACTCTACTGGGTCACTTTGATTTATTCTTTGGGAAAGATTGGTGAAATTCATCTGTAAATATGGTTATGTTTTAAGCTTGAAGGTAACACTAACAGGTGATTCCACAATATATTATTAAAAAATACTGCCATATTGTCACTAAAATGGAATAAGCACTATCTTTGCACCCCATTGAAACATTTATGATCAAGGATAATACTATAGAAAAAGTAATAGATGAAAGCCAACAAGGGAGTGCCTTGTCGCTTGAAAACAAAGAAAAGAACGGAAGAAAGCTGTACATAGAAAGCTATGGCTGCCAGATGAACTTTTCCGATAGCGAGATTGTAGCGTCCATTTTGGCCAAAGAAGGTTTCAATACCACTCAAAACTTGAATGATGCCGATTTGGTTTTGGTAAACACCTGTTCCATTCGTGAAAAGGCCGAGCAAACCGTGCGCAAGCGACTGGAGAAATTTAATGCTGTAAAAAGAACCAAACCCAACATGAAGGTTGGAGTACTGGGTTGTATGGCCGAACGATTGAAAAGCAAGTTTTTGGAAGAGGAGAAAATAGTGGACATGGTCGTGGGCCCAGATGCTTACAAAGACCTACCCAACCTTATCCAAGAAATTGACGAAGGCAGGAATGCCGTAAACGTGATTCTTTCCAAAGATGAAACCTATGGCGATGTGGCTCCCGTTCGATTAAATACCAATGGAGTCTCCGCTTTTGTTTCCATTACTCGTGGTTGCGACAATATGTGCACTTTCTGTGTGGTTCCTTTCACCCGTGGAAGAGAACGTAGCCGTGACCCACAATCCATTTTAGAAGAAGTAAACGACCTTTGGGAAAGAGGATTTAAGGAAATCACGCTGCTGGGCCAAAATGTGGACAGCTACCTCTGGTATGGCGGTGGATTGAAAAAGGATTTTGATAAAGCTTCGGATATGCAAAAAGCCACTTCCGTAAACTTTGCCGGATTGCTGGAACTTGTGGCGCAGGCCCAACCCAAAATGCGAATCCGCTTTTCAACGTCCAATCCTCAGGATATGACCTTGGATGTAATCGAGGCTATGGCCAAATATGAAAATATCTGCAAATACATTCACCTACCAGTGCAAAGTGGAAGCAACCGTATTTTAAAGGCAATGAACCGTTTGCACACCCGCGAGGAATATTTTGAGCTGATCGACAATATCCGCAACATTATTCCAGATTGTGCGATTAGCCAAGATATGATTACCGGTTTCCCAACGGAAACAGAAGAAGATCATCAAGACACTTTGAGTTTGATGGAATATGTAAAGTACGATTTTGGTTTTATGTTCGCGTATTCCGAAAGGCCCGGAACATTGGCAGAGCGTAAAATGGAAGACGACATTCCTGAAGCGACCAAAAAAAGACGTCTATCGGAAATCATCGAAGTGCAGCAAAAGCACAGTCATTATCGAACCCAACAACATCTTGGGAAAACCCAAGAAGTTCTCATCGAGGGAACTTCGAAAAAATCGGATGCCCATTGGATGGGTCGAAATTCACAGAACACTGTTGCAGTTTTTCCAAAGGAACACTACAAAGTGGGCGATTTTGTGAATGTAAAAATCAACGAATGTACCTCCGCAACTCTTATTGGGGAAGCTGTAGGATATTCAGAAAATAATTAATAACCTTTTGTAATTCCGCACGGATGCTGAGCGTAGCCGAAGTACGATGCGGAATCCAAAAAAACTAAGATTCCTGCCTTCACAGGAATGACAACATATGGAAAGTATACAATCCATAAAACAACGGTTCGAGCTTATCGGAAACGATGTCAAACTCAACCGAGCCATAGAAAAAGCTATACAGGTGGCACCAACAGATATTTCGGTTTTGGTGACTGGTGAAAGTGGTGTGGGAAAGGAATCCATTCCAAAAATTATCCATTCGCTGTCCCACCGAAAACATGCCAAATACATTGCCGTAAACTGCGGTGCCATTCCAGAAGGAACCATTGATAGTGAATTATTTGGACATGAAAAAGGGGCCTTTACAGGAGCTACCCAAACCCGTAGCGGTTATTTTGAAGTAGCCGATGGCGGAACCATCTTTTTGGACGAAGTCGGTGAACTGCCATTGACCACCCAAGTTAGATTACTACGCGTTTTGGAAAATGGTGAGTTCCTGAAAGTGGGGTCATCCCAAGTGCAAAAAACCGATGTTCGCATTGTGGCTGCCACCAACATTAATATGTTCGAGGCCATCAAAAAAGAAAAGTTCAGGGAAGATCTGTATTATAGGTTGAGTACGGTAGAAATTCATTTGCCCCCACTTCGCGACAGACGTGAGGACATTCACTTGTTGTTCAGAAAGTTTGCATCAGATTTTGGACAGAAATACAAAATGCCCACTATTCGTTTAGAGGATGATGCCATCCAATTGTTACTCAGGTACCGTTGGCCCGGAAACATTCGTCAGTTAAGAAACATTGCGGAGCAAATTTCCGTACTTGAAGAAGACCGAAGTATTTCGGCAGCTACCCTAAATAGCTATTTGCCAGATGCAAGCAGTTCCAATCTGCCGGCCGTGATAGAGCAATCCAAAAAAGAAGGGGACTTCAGCAATGAGCGGGAAATTTTATACAAGGTCCTTTTTGATATGAAAGGTGACCTGAACGACCTCAAAAAACTAACGCTTGAACTTCTCAAGGATAATGATTCTAACAAAGTACAACGGGAAAATGAAGGTTTGATTCGTAAAATCTATGGAAATCAGGAAGAGGAAGATATAGAGCACGAAGAAAGTTCCACGCCAGAATTGCTTCACCTTCCGGAACCAGTGGTAGAAGCATCGGCACCAAGTCCTGCGCATCAACCACCAGAAGACAGGTATCATTTTGCAGAAGAGATTGAAGAGGAAGAAACCCTATCTTTACAGGAAAAGGAAATTGAATTGATCAAAAAATCATTGGAGCGTAACAAGGGAAAAAGAAAAGCCGCTGCCGCCGAGCTTGGAATTTCGGAAAGAACGCTATACAGAAAAATAAAGCAGTACGATCTTTAATAAAAGTTTGAAGAAAATGATGATAAAAAAAGGGATAAAGGTTGGACTACTAGGATTGACTTTTTTTCTATCCAGTTGTGGCGCGTATAATTTTTCCGGTGCTGATATCGGTACCGCACAGAGTTTTCAAGTAAACTTTTTTCAGAATTATGCAGACCAAACCCCAGGTTCCACTATTGTACCCGGATTAGGTCGGGATTTTACCTTAGCGCTTCAGGATATGATCAATAACCTTACCAGCTTATCCCTTACTGGAAGCAATGGTGATTTAATCTATGAAGGAGAAATTGTGGAATACAAGGTTGTTCCCATGACCGCAACGGCAGACCAGCGTACCTCACAGAACCGCCTGACCATGAGCGTAAATGTTCGGTTCTACAACACCACCAAGGAAGATGTTGATTTTGAAAAACGATTTTCTTTCTTTTACGATTTTGACGCAGCAGCTTCATTGCCATCCATACAAGCTGCAGCCCACGAAGAAATTTTTGAACGACTTACCCAGGATATTTTTAATGCGTCTTTGGGAAATTGGTAATATTTTATGAACGTTTCGGATTTTATACATATTCTTCAAAACTCGAATACCATCTTATCCCCCAAACAAACAAGGGAGTTAGAAGATATCATTGAGGAATACCCTTATTTTCAGGCAGCTCGTGCACTGCATCTAAAGGGACTCAAAAACCTGGACAGTTATAAGTACAATAATGCCTTAAAGGTAACTGCTGCCCATACTTCCGATAGGGATGTGCTTTTCGATTATATAACTTCCAAAGAATTCATTCAAAACAACATTGCAGATACCATTGCCGGCAGGGGTTCTAAACTTGAAGACCAAGAAGCCGTTTCGGAAGAAATTCAGCCCAACCCGAATACGGCAAGTATGCTTTCGGAATCAAACGAACCTGCACTACCACAGAACTTAAACGATGCGGAACAAATTCTGGATCCTAAACTTTTCGAATCCAGAGCACCTGAAAAGCAAGTTGAAAAAATTGAGGAACCCAAAAAGGAACTGGATACCTATTTAAATTTGGGTAAACCCATTCCTTTCACCAAAAAGGAAAAACATTCTTTTACCGAATGGCTTCAATTAACATCTACTTCTGAAGAACCATCAGAGGAGCAAGAAAATAATGCGGACCACCAGGAAGAAAATGTGATGGACGAACTGGAACGTAAAAAGAAATTTGAACTCCTGGACAAGTTTATTGAGAACAACCCCAAGATAGTTCCAAAGGAATCCAACCCCAAAGTCAACATAAAAGAGTCCACCAAAATCAACCAAAATGAGTTGATGACAGAGACCTTGGCAAAGGTTTACCTTGAGCAGAAAAAGTATAAAAAGGCCATTCAAGCGTTTAAAATATTGAGTTTGAAATATCCAGAAAAAAGTGGTTTCTTTGCAGACCAAATTCAGGCGGTGAAAAAGCTGCAGAAAGAAAAAGATAAGAAATGAGCACGTTTTCAATTTTTTTGGTACTGATAATTATCGTGTGCCTTTTGTTGGTTTTGGTCATTATGGTCCAAAACCCAAAAGGAGGTGGTTTGTCCTCATCCTTTGGAGGAAGCGGCAACCAAGTTGTTGGCGGTGTAAAGAAGACCGGGGACTTTTTGGATAAAAGTACTTGGACCCTTGCCACCTTGTTGATTGTTTTGATATTGGTTTCCAATGTTTCTTTAAAAGGAAACTATAGCCAAGCAGATTCCAAACTACTTCAGGGCGACGATACAGAAATACCAGAAACTATTCCAGAGGAAGTACCTGAACAACTTCCGCCTGCAGACACTACAAGTCCAGTAGACACTATTGGATAATAAAAAGTGACAAAGTATAGAAAAATGCCAGCTTGAATGACAAGCTGGCATTTTTGTTTTCCAGAATGTCAGTTTTTGAGCATTGGCACAATTTCTGTCCTTTAGATTCAAGAATTTTTAAAACAAACACCTAAAATTTAAAATATGGCTAAAGTAAATATCAAACCATTGGCAGACAGGGTTTTGATCGAGCCTCTACAGGCCGAGACAAAAACTGCCTCCGGCATCATCATCCCGGACAACGCAAAAGAAAAACCACAAAAGGGAACTGTTGTAGCTGTTGGTCCTGGAACCAAGGACGAAAAAGTAACCGTTAAAGTGGGTGATACTGTTCTTTATGGAAAATATGCCGGTACCGAACTTAAGTTCGATGGCACCGACTATTTGATGATGCGCGAAAGCGATATTTTGGCAATTGTATAATTAAAAATCAACTAGAAAGAAATGGCAAAAGATATTAAGTTTGATATAGATGCACGTGACGGACTGAAAAGAGGCGTTGATAAATTGGCCGAGGCAGTTAAAGTTACCTTGGGACCAAAAGGTAGAAACGTAATCATCAGTAAATCCTTTGGAGCACCACAAGTAACCAAAGATGGTGTTTCTGTTGCAAAAGAAATTGAATTGGAAGACGCCCTCGAGGACATGGGTGCGCAAATGGTGAAGGAAGTTGCTTCCAAAACCAACGACCAAGCCGGTGATGGTACTACTACTGCAACCGTATTGGCACAGGCTATTGTAAAAGAAGGTCTTAAAAACGTAGCCGCGGGAGCAAATCCTATGGATTTAAAACGTGGAATCGACAAGGCTGTTGAAGCTTTGGTGGCCGATTTGGAAAAACAGACCAAAGAAGTTGGCAACAATTCTGACAAAATTAAGCAAGTAGCTTCTATCTCCGCAAACAACGATCAAACCATTGGTGACTTAATCGCCAAGGCATTTGATAAAGTTGGAAAAGAGGGTGTAATTACCGTAGAAGAAGCAAAAGGTACCGATACTTATGTTGATGTAGTTGAAGGTATGCAATTTGACAGAGGATACCTTTCTCCCTACTTCGTGACCGATACTGACAAAATGATTGCCGATTTGGAGAACCCATATATTCTTCTTTTTGACAAGAAAATCTCCAATCTACAAGAAATCCTTCCTATCCTTGAGCCAGTGGCGCAATCAGGAAGACCTCTTTTGATCATTGCTGAGGATGTTGAAGGGCAAGCCCTAGCTACTTTGGTGGTGAATAAATTGAGAGGTGGACTTAAGATTGCCGCTGTAAAAGCTCCAGGTTTTGGTGATAGAAGAAAAGCTATGTTGGAAGACATCGCTATCTTGACCGGTGGTACTGTAATCTCTGAAGAAAGAGGGTTCTCTTTGGAAAACGCTTCTTTGGACATGTTGGGTACTGCTGAAACCGTAACCATTGATAAAGACAATACTACAATTGTTAATGGTAACGGAAATGCAGATGACATTAAAGCCCGAGTGAGCCAAATCAAAGCTCAAATTGAGACTACAACATCTGATTATGATAAAGAAAAACTACAGGAACGTTTGGCCAAATTGGCTGGTGGTGTAGCCGTACTTTATGTAGGTGCAGCTTCTGAAGTAGAAATGAAAGAGAAAAAAGACCGTGTGGATGATGCCTTGCACGCAACCCGTGCCGCTGTAGAAGAAGGTATCGTTGCAGGTGGAGGTGTTGCCTTGGTAAGAGCTAAAAAAGTTCTGGAAAAATTAGCAACCGACTCTCTAGACGAAACTACAGGTGTACAAATCGTAGCCAAAGCTATCGAGTCTCCTTTACGTACTATCGTGGAGAATGCTGGTGGTGAAGGTTCTGTAGTAATTGCCAAAGTATTGGAAGGCAAAAAAGACTATGGGTACGATGCCAAATCCGACCAATACGTGGATATGCTTAAAGCAGGAATTATTGATCCCAAAAAAGTAACCCGTATTGCTTTGGAAAATGCAGCTTCGGTAGCTGGTATGATTCTTACTACAGAGTGTGCATTGACCGATATTAAGGAAGATGCCCCTGCAATGCCTCCAATGGGAGGTGGTGGCGGAATGCCAGGCATGATGTAATATCATCCCATTCAAATTAAAAATAGAAAAGCCCCGATTTGCATCGGGGCGTTTTTTATTGCTTCTATTTGGTTAGGCTTATTCTATCGTACTTACCACACTTCCACAGGTGAGCATGGCATCTCCATAATAAGGATTGCGAATTTCCTCCTCCCTACTGAGCCAATCAGCTCCTTTATCATTATTGGCCATAGGACAATGTTGAATATAAAGTTTATTTTCCAGTCCACCAATTTGTTGACCAATTTGAATCATGTTCTGCGAAAGTTGCACAAACACATCTCGTTGGCTTTCTAAATTCCTTTTTGAAGCTATATCCTTAAGGTGTATCCCCAATTGGGATATATGGCTCTTCGCCATATCATCCATTTGAAGACCCGTAATGGTTGCGGCAATTCCTGCTCCTTTTTGTGCTAATTTTTGAGTTTGTTCCTGATCTGAAGCCACCAAGGCATTCTTTAAATCCAGATACACTTTTAAAAGGTCGCTGAACTTTGTTTCTGCCTCTTGGGAAAATTCCATTTTCATGGTACTCTCCATTTCGGAATGCTCTTCGTGACCCGCTTGCATACCATGGCCTTCTTGGTTCATCATGGACTTTTTACCCTGCAATTGGGCAGCGGCATCAACCGTAAATGTTCCTTTTGCCACCACTAAATCCCCAGATTTCAATCCAGAATTGACCACGTAACTACCATTCATCAAATTCCCAAGTTCTACTTCGCGCATTTCGAAAGTGGAAGTATTCGGGTTGGGTTGAACGTATACCAAGGAACGCTTTCCTGTCCATAAAACAGCACTTTCCGGAATACTTAACGACCCATATTGAGTATTTAAAACCTCTACCTCGGCCTGTACAAACATACCTGGCTTCAGCATTCCTTTTTTGTTATCGAGTTCTGCACGAACCTCCAATGTTCTAGTTTTCTTGTTCATTAATGGAGCCACAAAAGAAACTTTAGCAGAAAATGATTCATTTGGGTAGGAACTTGTGATTACATTCAATGTTTGACCTTCCTTAAATAAACCTAATTGGTTTTCATACGCATCAAAAATGGCCCAAACGGAATTCAAATTGGCCACTTTCACCAAAGGTGAACCTGTTTTGATATAGTCTCCTTCCTCCACCATAATCTCAGAAACAACTCCGCTAACATTGGCATATACAGGAAAGTTTTTCAGCACCTGTCCTGAACTTTCGATTTGGTCGATTTGCGCATCGGACAACTTCCATAACCTTAATTTGTTCCGGACTGCCTTGTACAATTGAGGTTGTGATTCTTTTAATTTGGCTGCAGTCAACAATTCTTGCTGGGCTGACACCAAGGCTGGTGCATATATCGTAGCCAACTTTTGGCCTTTACGCACTTCTTCCCCTTCAAAATTGACACTTATATTTTCAATTCTACCATCAAAATAAGCCGATTGCACTGCATCCGATTCTTGGTTGACAGTTACTTTTCCCGAAATCTTGATATGGTCTTCCCCATCAACTCCAGCTCCAACCATCACAGTTTCCACACCTGCCAAAACCATGGCATTCTCTGTCATCTTAATTTGATTTACAGCCAATCCCTCTCCTCCATTATCCGCAGGAATCAAATCCATGCCACAAATTGGACAAGAACCTGGTTCGGGCTGCATAATCTGTGGGTGCATGGAACAGGTCCACATTTCGCCCGAGGCGATTTCGGTGCTGTGATCATGCCCATCCGAAGTGGTGGTTTCTGCATTGCCTCCAAATATCAGGTATCCGACCAATAGTCCGACCACAACGGCAATTCCGATATAAATGATGTTTTCCTTTTTCATCGTATCATTTTTTTCTTTTAACCAAATTTCTCATCGTAGGCGACGAGGTAAACCAAAGTAAAAATCCGCTCATTACAGTAATCAATCCCAAAAGGGAAAAAGCTCGAAGTACGGTGGTGTTGAAATCATCACGACTTTCATAATCCATGGTGTGTGTCATCCAAAGAAAATCGAACCATCTCCAATTTCGATGTCGTACCGTTTGAAAAGAACCATCTGCCACTGAAACGTAGGCTTTAATATTTTCAGGTGAATCATAAGAAATCACATAAGCAGGCAACTTCTTTTCGCGATACTCATGATGCTTATCGGTTTCATCAATAACCTCAACCCCCTTCACTTTTAATTCAGGTGACATTTGACGCTCAGCCACACCTAACGCTTCTTCTTCAGAAATCCCTTTTTTATGGTCGCCTGTTCTGGCATCTATCAAAAACTCATTGTTAATCCAATAATAAGGTTTACCTGCAATCTCTTTTAAGCTCAACGAACTAATTTGAACGGGCAAATCAACCTCTGAAAATCCAATTAGCCCATCAAAGGCGGCTGGCTCATAATCCATGTTTCTTAAATGATCTCCGTGAATCTCATCTATATCCGTCCAACTAAAGTAGAGACCACTGGCTGTCCACATAATGAATTGAATCCCCAAAAATATTCCCAAATACCTGTGGGCCTTTCTAATTGTAACCGCTGTTGTTCGTTTTACCATTTTTGTTTTAGTCGATTGATTTAGTTCGTAATCTTAATGCATTGGCTATAACAGACACAGAGCTAAAGCTCATGGCCAGTGCGGCGATCATAGGTGAAAGCAAAATCCCGAAAAAGGGATAGAGCACACCTGCTGCCACTGGAACGCCGATAGTGTTGTATATCAATGCAAAAAATAGGTTTTGTTTTATGTTTTTAATGACGGCCTCACTGAGGTTCCGTGCTTTTACAATGCCGTGCAGGTCGCCTTTCACCAAGGTAATCATGGCACTTTCTATGGCAACATCGGTGCCGGTCCCCATAGCAATACCCAAGTTACTTTTGGCCAATGCCGGAGCATCGTTGATACCATCACCTGCCATGGCCACTACCTTGCCTTCACCTTGCAAGCGTTCCACCTCTTTCATTTTATCCTCAGGAAGGGTCTCTGCTTTAAAATCGTTCAGGTTTAACTCATTGGCAACCGCCTGGGCCGTAGTCGCATTGTCACCCGTGAGCATGATCACGGCTATTCCCTTATCCTGAATCGCTTTGATGGCCTTACCACTTGTCTCTTTGATTTTATCACCAATAGACACAAAACCATGGCATTTACCTTCTACAGCCAGATATGAAACCGTTTTTCCTTTTTCTTGTGCCATTTTAACCTTCTCTTTCATCTCATCCGAGATTTCAACATTCGCCTTTTCCATCAATTTGATGTTCCCCAAATGTATCTTCAAGTCGTTGATTTTACCCTCAACACCCATTCCCGTAACTGCATTGAAAGATTCTGTTTTTAGGATTTTGATGTTGTTCTCCTTGCCATATTTTACGGTAGCTTGAGCCAAAGGGTGCTCGCTATTGGCATTTACCGAAACCACATATTGAAGTAAATCTTCTTCAGAATAGGCATCTGAAAACACCTCTAAGTGGTCAAAGGTGGGTTTACCTTCAGTTATGGTTCCCGTTTTATCAATGATCAAAGTATCCACATCGGCCATTTTTTCCAAGGCTTCGGCATTTTTGATGAGCACGCCATTTTGAGCACCTTTTCCAACCCCTACCATTACGGACATTGGTGTAGCAAGCCCTAAAGCACAAGGGCAAGCAATAATCAAAACGGCAATCGCATTGATCAAGGCATACACATAAGTGGGTTGTGGTCCCCAAATCGCCCAAACAGCAAAGGTCAAAATGGAAATAATGACCACGGTCGGCACAAAATAGGCCGAAACTTTATCTGCTAAATTTTGAATGGGTGCACGGCTTCTACTGGCCTCATTCACCATGCTGATAATTTGTGATAGCAGGGTGTCACTCCCTACTTTTTCAGCCTTCATCAAAAAGGTTTGATTTCCATTAATGGTACCGCTACTTACTTTATCCTCTACTCCTTTTTCAACAGGAATGGGTTCACCAGTGATCATGGATTCATCCACGGAAGTTTCTCCCTCGGTTATGACGCCATCCACTGGAATTTTTTCTCCAGGTTTTACTCGTAGAATATCACCGAGTTCAATATCATCAATGCTTACTTCTACTTCTTCCCCATCCACAACTTTTATGGCTTTGTTCGGTGCCAATTTCAATAATTCCTTTACTGCATTATTGGTTTTGCTATGCGCTCGAGCCTCCAGTAATTGTCCCAGAAGTACCAAGGTGAGGATTACGGTTGCTGCTTCAAAATAAACATGGACCGCACCTGTTTCCCCTTTAAACTGTTCAGGAAAAAATCCCGGAAACAATAATCCAAGTACGCTGAACACAAAAGCCACCCCCGCACCTATACCGATTAAGGTAAACATGTTCAAATTCCATGTTTTGATGCTTCGGTAGGCTCTCTCAAAAAACATCCAAGTGGCATAAAAAACCACGGGAATCGATAATGCAAACTGCACCCAATTCCAGTATTTAGGTGCCATTACTTCATGAAGCGGATTATTGGGAATCATATCGCTCATGGCAATCAAAAAGATGGGCAACGTGAAAGCAAGGGCTATCCAAAACTTTTTGAGCAGTTTTTTATAGGTCTTTTCCTCTGCGCTGGCTTCGGGTTCCTTGGGCACAAGGTCCATTCCACATTTTGGGCAGGAACCTGGACCATCCTCTACAACTTCCGGGTGCATTGGACAGGTCCATTGCTGCTTGGAGCTAGTGGACGTGTTTTGTTCCTCCACTAAGTCCATCCCACAAACAGGGCAGTCACCGGGCTTGTCATAGGTCTTGTCTCCTTCACACTGCATAGGGCAATAAAAGGTTCCCGTTCCATGGGTTGGAGCTTGCTTTTTTTCTTGTTTCGGTTCGTGATGATGTCCAGGCATATGAATGCTATAGCTACCACCATCCTTTTCCATCGCTTCTTGGAACTTTTCGATTGGAATATGCTCATCCATTTCGATCACGGCCTCGGCTTTTTCCAAATTCACCTCGACCGCATTCACTCCGTCTACTTTGGATAGGGTTTCCTCTACATGATTTCTACAGCCATTACAGCTCATTCCGTTTATGTGATAGGTATGCTTCATCTTGTTTGTTTTTTTATTCAAAACTAGCTGAACACCAGTTGGAGGCTTTTTACAATTCTGGATGTCTTTTATACAATTTCATCCAAAGGCTTCCGATTCCAATCTTGTACTTTCCGATAGTCGCTCATGGACATTCCGGTTATCGATTTAAATTGTTTAGCCAAATGGCTGCTACTTTTATAGTTCAAATCGTAAGCGACCTCCGAAAATGTTTTCGTCTCCATTTGGATTTCTTCCTTTACCCTCTCAACCTTTAAAAGGATGAAGTATTTTTCAACGGTAAGACCTTCTTTGGCACTGAACATTTTACTGAGCGACGAATAATCTTTGTTCATTTTTTCTGAAAGGTATTTCGAGAGATTCTGGTCCAAATTATCATTCACAGCCCTGATCAAGTATTTTTTAATGTCAGCAATGTAGCTATCATTTACATCCTCTATGATTTCAAAGCCATTTTTGACCAAAACCTCCCGAATCCGTTCCATTTGTGCTTGGGCATTTTCAGCAAACTGAATTTCTCCCAAGTCCATTTGCACCACTTCGATATCAGCCATCCCAAACTCTTGTTTTAGGACTGCTTTGCATCTATCGCAAACCATATTTTTTACTTTAATGCGCATCTTCGGTACAAATGAATTTCTAATTAATGTTGTTCGTGATCTTCCATTTGAAAGTCCTCGTTCAATACATAGGTCATCCCGCAAACTGGACATTTACCTTCTTCATCACTACCACTGCCTTCGCAGTGCATAGGGCAAACATATTTAGACGTATACTCCTTACCTTGTTTATCCGCAGTTTCCATGTTGTCCATATCATGTCCTTCATGGTCCATATTATCCATGTCGTGCCCTTCATGATCCATAGTGGCCTCTGTGGAAGTTTCCTTGGTTTCCTCTGTTTTTCCCTTACATGATACGGTAAGTACCAAAACTGAAGCGAATGCGATTCCGATAATAGTTTTAATGTTTGTTCTCATTTTTGATAAATTAAATTTACTTGTTAATTAAATAATTGATGATGGCAGATTGCAGATAATACAACTGCACTGATTGTATTTGATTCGTCTGGAACTTTAACTGTAATTCCTGAATATCCAAGACATCATTAAAGTCAATAGTTCCCGTTTCATAATTCTTGATCAGGATTTCTTCGGCATCCCTGGCTTGTTTTAAATTCTTTGTTTGGGTTTGATGCGCTATTCTTGCTTGGTTCCTTTGCGAAATGGCATTGGCATAGGCATTTTCCAATACGTTCAACCGCTCTGCTTTTTGTAGTTCAATTTCCTTATGACGAAGCTCGTTTTGCTTGGTGGTAGATCTAAACTTGTTGTTGAAAATAGGTACTGAAAAAGTGACCATAGGCATTACAATATCCTTCCCGTTATCACTAAAAACCATGTCATCCCGTTCCGAGACAGGAATGTAATCGAGCCCAATCCCAAAGCTCGGGGCGTTTTCTTTTTGATTGAGCAGCTCTGATTGGGTAACCGATTCATACAACTGATCGTACTTCGACAATTCTGGATTTAGGCTCAAATCCTCTTTATTGAGGATGGGGTCGTTCTCGGGAACATCCATATCATCTACTACTTCAACGGCAATGCTTTCATCACGGTTCAACAGATTATTGAAAACGGCCTGTTCTGCGATATAGGATTGTTCCAATACC
Source organism: Allomuricauda sp. (assembly GCA_040285615.1). Taxonomy (GTDB): domain Bacteria; phylum Bacteroidota; class Bacteroidia; order Flavobacteriales; family Flavobacteriaceae; genus Flagellimonas. The sequence goes on along the minus strand of JAVJRL010000012.1, from coordinate 886,990 downwards.
TCTTTCTGTTGCTGCAATTCGTTTTGTCGAATTTGAAGTTTCAACACATCCACAGCCGAAGCTTTTCCCACTTCCACAGAGGTCAGGGCCAAAGTTTCGTAGGTTTTAAGCAATTCAATGTTTTCCTGAAGCACCTTTTGTTTGGCTTGAATTCCGTAAAGCTTGTAATACGATTGCGCTACGGAAAGGGCCAATTTTCGTTTGGCAATCACTATTTCGGCATACTCGGTCTCTGCCATGGAACTTGCATAATTTTCACGGGTTGTAATTGTTCCAAACCAAGGTAGCATCTGTGATACCGAAAACTTGGCTCGTTGTGCCCCTGTTCTCGTCTCTGGTTCACTCACAAAATAACCGGCTCCAATTGTTGTGTTGGGCAAAGTGTTTACCTCCTTTACCTTTTCCTTGGCAATATTATAACGCAATTCCAAAGCCTGAATCATTGGATTGTTCAACTCCGCTTGCTGAAGATAGTTTTCCAAGGACTGAGCCTTTAGACCGGTTGTCACTAAAGCAAAAACTACATATATGAATATTTTTCTCATTGGTTTTGCATTTTAAGTTGCAATTCACTTTTCCAACTGTACAGTACGGGTACCACAAACAAGGTGATCAAGGCAATCAACATGCCCCCAAAACTTGGAATGGCCATGGGAATCATAATATCACTACCCCTACCTGGACTGGTCAACACAGGCAATAGCGCCAAAATAGTGGTAGCGGTAGTCATTAAACAAGGTCTGATTCGTTTTTCACCTGCTTCCAATACCGAAGCACGAATTCCCTTCAGGCTTTCTGGTTTGTTCTTATCAAAAGTTTGGGTTAGGTACGTGGCCATCACCACACCGTCATCCGTAGCAATACCGAACAAGGCAATAAACCCTACCCAGACAGCCACACTCAGGTTGATGGTATGCATTTGGAAAAGATCGCGGAGGTTTTCACCCATAAAACTGAAGTTGAGGAACCAATCCTGACCATAGAACCAAATCATTAAAAATCCACCAGCAAAGGCCACCATAATTCCAGAAAAGACCATCAGGGATGTGGCCACCGACCTAAACTGGAAGTATAGAATCAAAAAGATGATCAACAATGCCAATGGCACTACTACTGATAAGGTTTTCTTTGCTCGCAACTGGTTCTCATACGTCCCCGTAAACTGATAACTGATACCCTTGGGGACTATCAGTTCCCCATTTTCTATTTTTTCCAGAATCTTCGCTTGGGCATTTTCCACGACATCCACTTCGGCATAGCCATCTTGCTTATCAAACAGCACATATCCCACCAAAAAGGTATCTTCACTTTTAATGGCCTGAGGTCCTTGCTCGTATCGGATGGTTACCAACTCACTCAACGGAACAGGACTCCCTTTTTGCACAGGAACATAAATGTTCCCGATATCAGTGGGATTTTCCCGCAGCTCTCTTGGATAGCGAACGCGAACACCGTAGCGCTCTCGACCTTCCACGGTTTGGGTCAAGGTCATCCCACCAAGGGCAACCTCCAAAATTTGCTGTACATCTTCTATCACGAGACCGTAGCGAACGAGTTTTTCGCGGTCAATATCGATAAGGAGATACGGCTTTCCAACGATTCGGTCTGCAAAAACAGCTTCATCCTTGACACCAACAGCTTCTTTTAAAATAGGTTCCAGTTGAAGACCAAAGTTTTCGATTTCTTTTAAATCCTGACCTTTCACTTTAATGCCCATGGGCGCACGCATTCCCGTTTGAAGCATCACCAACCGCGTTTCGATGGGTTGCAGTTTGGGAGCCGAGGTAACTCCGGGCAGTTTCGTCACTTTCACAATTTCGTTCCAGATATCGTCTGGTTTTTGAATCTCGGGACGCCAGTTTCGGAAATATTCCCCATTATCATATGGAATCAAAAGGTCTCTATCGATTCGCAATGGTTCGCTAACATGGTTTTCGGCATACTTCTGCTCATTGCTTACCTCCAAATTTGGATTGGCCAGCACTTTTCCATTGCTCAATTCAAAATAGCCGTCAGCATTGACCTTGAATCGCTGTGGACTTCCCGCTTCATTTTTTTGGTACTCCGAGCGATACTGAATAATGTTCTCGTACATGGAAAGTGGTGCAGGGTCTAATGCAGATTCAGTTCTCCCAGCTTTTCCCACTACGGTTTGAATCTCGGGAATGGTGGCTACGGCCATATCCAATTGCTGCAACACCCGTTTGTTTTCTTCCACTCCTGCATGCGGCAAAGATGTCGGCATCAAGAGGAAAGAACCTTCATTTAAGGAAGGCATGAACTCTTGACCTGTATTTCGCATAATAAAGAATCCGAAAACAACGATGACGGTCGGAATGGACAAGAACAACAATTTATTTTCCAAAGCCCATGTTAAAATGCGGCTGTAGTATTGTCTGAAGATATAAAACACGCCCAACAATACACCACAAATCAATCCAACAAAAATCAAATTGATAAAGATGCTACGATCAAATCCCAGAGGTCTCCAATAAGTAGCCAACAAGAAAACAATAGTGGCAATACAAATTCCCACATTGAGCATTCCTGCTTTTTTTTCATCAATAACCTTTCTCATTTTGAGGATTCCAGCAGCACCAAAGGCAATCAATCCCAAGCCCAACCAGTATCCAAAACCAATGGCAATCAATCCCAAGGCAATCAAAACACCGTTCCATATATATTTGAATATGTCATTTGGGCTTTTCTTTCTAAAAATGATAGCTGCAAAAGGTGGAATTAAAAAAAGAGCTATTATAATGGAAGCCGTCAATGCCATAGTCTTGGTGAAGGCCAACGGACGAAAGAGTTTTCCTTCGGCACCGACCATAGTGAAAACAGGAATAAAACTGATGATGGTTGTCAGTACCGCAGTTAAAATTGCTCCTGAAACTTCGGAAGTAGCATTGTAGACCACCTCATTAATGGACAAGTTTTCATTGTTTTCGTCCATGTGACGGATGATATTTTCGGAGAGGATTACCCCGACATCGACCATGGTTCCTATGGCAATCGCTATACCTGATAGCGCAACAATATTGGCATCTACGCCAAACATTTTCATGGCAATGAAGACCATCAAAACAGCAACAGGCAGCAAACCAGAAATCAAAACAGAGGCCCTTAGATTGAACACCATGACCACAATCACTAAAATGGTAATCAGGATTTCAAGGGTCAAGGCTTCGTTGAGTGTTCCCAGCGTTTCTTGGATAAGCTCTGTTCTATCATAAAAAGGAACAATGGTGAGTTGCGAAGTGGTTCCATCTTTCAATTCTTTGGAGGGAAGCCCTGCGCTCAATTCCTTAATTTGTTCTTTTACATTATTGATAACTTCCAATGGATTGGCGCCGTATCGGGCTACAACCACACCCCCAACTACCTCAGCTCCTTCCTTGTCCAAAATTCCACGGCGAACAGCAGGCCCCAAAGAAACACGGGCCACATCTTGTACCCTAATCGAGGTATAATCCGTTGCCGTAACTACGGCATTTTTGATGTCATCCAAAGATTTAATGTAGCCAAGTCCGCGCACCAAATACTCGGCTTTATTGATTTCCAAGGTTTGTGCACCAATATCCCGATTACTCTGCTTAACGGCTTTGACAACTTGGTCCAACCCGATATTATACTGCTTCATCAGTTCGGGATCTACATCCACTTGGTATTCCTGGACAAATCCTCCAATGGATGCCACTTCGGACACACCTGAAGCCGAGGACAATGCATATTTCACATAGTAATCCTGCACACTACGCAGTTCTTGCAAATCCCATCCACCCGTCACATTGCCATCTTTATCACGACCTTCCAAGGTGTACCAAAAAATCTGCCCCAAAGCAGTAGCATCAGGTCCCAAAGCTGGATTTACTCCATCCGGTAATAGGTTGTTTGGAAGCGAATTGAGTTTTTCCAAAATACGGCTTCGACTCCAGTAGAATTCAACATCTTCCTCAAAAATGATATAGATGCTAGAGAACCCAAACATAGAAGAACTTCGAATGGTTTTCACTCCTGGGATACCCAATAGTGAAGTGGTCAGTGGATAAGTAATCTGGTCTTCAATATCCTGCGGAGAACGTCCAGGCCATTTAGTGAACACAATCTGTTGGTTTTCACCGATATCAGGAATGGCATCCACGGCAACCGGATTACTTGGCAAAATACCACCAGTATCCCAATTAAAAGGAGTGCTTACGATGCCCCAAGCCATAAAAACCAGCAGGAGCAACACGGCTACCAATTTATTCTCTATTAAAAATTTGATGCTTTTGTTCAGCATAAGGATTTGATTTAAACATTAGATCGACTCAAAAACGCGTATAAACGCAGTTGCCCAACCAATTGGGTCGGGGAAATTCAATCTATATTAAATCAAATAAGGAAAGTCTGGTCAAGAACCTGCACATCCCGTATCAATGGGGGCGGGTTGTACTCGCTGAAAGTACTTGATTCTTCAGAATCAATTTCGAAAAGATGAAAATAGGTTTGGACAAAACTTACCAAGAAGATTTGTTGGTCCAAATCAAAGTTCTCCAAAGAGATTTTTAGGTCATCCTGACCTTGAACGGTAAAAGATTCATCATCACAACATGATTTTTCCATGTCCATATCCATTCCACAATCATCGGCATGCGAAAAAAGGGAAATATCCATCACACGCCCCATACAAATATGCTTATCAACCGTCCAAGAAACCGTGGAGGCCAACACCAAAAGGGCCATTAATGAAGATAATATTTGATGAATAAACTGTTTCATTCGATTACAAAACTACAAAATATTAACATTTATTGTTTTGCTTAACAGAACTTTATCTGTTTTCAGCATGTAAGCTTCTTTTCTTTTGTCGAACAAATTCAGTATTCAATACATTTGCAAAAAAATACCTCATGCTAAAATCATTGGAACCCAAAGTACTTGAAATCGTAAAAGATAAAACCAAATCAATAGATATCCGCTTGGGTGAAATCTGTGAACTTTTGCGCGACAATGTCGAACATTACGACTGGGTAGGATTCTATTTTAAAAATGGGGATAAGAATGAATTGAAATTGGGACCCTATGCCGGCGCCCCAACCGATCATACCATCATTCCCTTCGGGAAAGGCATTTGCGGCCAAGTTGCCGTAAGCAATGAGAACTTTGTGGTGCCCGATGTGGCTGCTCAGGACAACTACATCGCCTGTAGCATTACCGTAAAAGCGGAAATTGTGGTTCCTTTGTTCGTTAACGGGGAAAATGTGGGTCAAATTGATATAGATTCCAATACTCCCGATCCATTTACGGACGAAGATGAGCGCTTTTTGGAATTCATCAACGAGAAAGTGGCGGAGATTCTGTAAAACTTCTGATATTTTGTTGATAAACCATTCTACTTTTTAGCTTCAAAAAAAGTACTTTTGTGCGCTTAATAAATTGATTTTAAGACACAGAAGATGACTGCCAAAAAAGCCTCCGCCGCATTAATTTCAGTATTTCATAAAGATGGGCTGGAACCCATCGTAAAAAAATTGGATGAACTAGGTGTAACCCTTTATTCTACAGGGGGAACCGAAAAATTTATCCGCGACCTCGGTATCGATGTAATACCAGTTGAAGATGTGACCAGCTATCCCTCTATTTTGGGCGGACGAGTAAAAACATTGCACCCCAAAGTTTTTGGAGGAATTTTGAACAGGCAGGACAACGAAAGTGATGTTTCCCAAATGAAGGAATTTGACATTCCACAGTTGGACATCGTAATTGTAGATCTTTATCCATTTGAAAAAACAGTTGCCAGTGGCGCATCGGAACAAGATATTATCGAGAAAATTGATATTGGTGGTATTTCCCTGATCAGAGCTGCTGCCAAAAACTTCAAGGATGTCCTTTGTGTTTCATCCATGGAGGATTATGAAGACTTTTTGAACGTAATCTCCGAAGGAGACGGAACCACAACCTTGGAAGACCGCAAACGTTTTGCCGCCAAGGCCTTTAATGTTTCATCACATTACGATACTGCAATCTTCAACTACTTCAACAAGGAAAAGGAAGAAACCGTGTTGAAAATCAGCGAGACCAAAGGTCAGGTGTTACGTTACGGTGAAAACCCACATCAAAAAGGATTCTTCTTCGGGGATTTTGATGCGATGTTCACCAAGCTTCACGGTAAAGAGCTATCGTACAACAACCTTTTGGATGTTGATGCCGCCGTAAACCTAATGGGTGAGTTTAATAATGATGACCCGACTTTCGCAATCCTAAAACACAACAATGCGTGTGGATTGGCCACTCGAAGCAATATTCATCAAGCATATGTAGATGCATTGGCGGGCGACCCTGTTTCTGCATTCGGTGGTATTTTGATTTCCAATGTTGAAATTGACAAGCCTACGGCCGAAGAAATTCACAAATTGTTCTGTGAGGTTGTGATTGCTCCCAGCTATTCTGATGAAGCCTTGGAAATCTTGAAAGGCAAGAAGAACAGAATCATTCTTATCCAAAATGAAACTGAATTGCCGAACACTTTGGTAAGAACTTGTTTGAACGGTGTTTTGGTTCAGGAAAAAGATTCCAAAACCGATTCCGAAGAAGACCTTAACCCTGTAACGGACAAAAAGCCGACTTCGGAAGAAATCGAAGATTTGATTTTTGCCTCCAAATTGTGCAAGCACACGAAAAGTAACACCATTGTTTTGGCCAAGAACAAGCAATTGTGCGCCAGCGGAACGGGACAAACATCACGTGTTGATGCCTTGAACCAAGCCATACATAAAGCAAAGTCCTTTGATTTTGATTTAAAAGGTGCAGCAATGGCCAGTGATGCGTTCTTCCCATTCCCTGATTGTGTGGAGATTGCGGACAAAGCAGGCATTAAAAGTGTTATACAGCCAGGAGGTTCTATCAAAGATCAATTGAGTATCGATTATTGCAACGAAAATGGATTGGCAATGGTGATGACGGGTACTCGACATTTTAAACATTAATTTTAGTACTTTAGCCGATAATTTTTACCGTTAATCAGAAAAACAAACGATTTCTATGGGATTTTTTGATTTCATGACTGAGGAAATAGCTATTGACCTCGGTACCGCAAATACCCTGATCATCCACATGGACAAAGTTGTGGTCGACAGTCCTTCCATTGTGGCCAGGGACCGTGTTACAGGGAAAATTATCGCGGTTGGTCGCGAAGCCAATATGATGCAGGGAAAGACCCATGAGAATATTAAGACCATACGGCCATTGAAAGATGGGGTAATTGCTGACTTTGATGCCTCTGAGAAGATGATGAACATGATGATCAAGAGCATTCCTGCATTGAAGAAAAAATGGTTCCCTCCCGCACTTCGAATGGTTATCTGCATCCCATCTGGTATTACCGAAGTTGAAATGCGAGCAGTACGGGAATCTGCCGAACGCGTTAATGGTAAAGAAGTATACTTGATTCATGAACCCATGGCCGCCGCCATAGGTATTGGACTGGACATTATGCAACCCAAAGGAAACATGATTGTTGATATCGGTGGTGGTACAACGGAGATCGCGGTAATCGCTCTTGGAGGTATTGTTTGTGACAAATCGGTGAAAATTGCAGGTGATGTATTCACAAACGACATTATTTATTATATGCGCACACAGCATAACCTATATGTTGGTGAAAGTACTGCGGAAGCCATAAAAATAGAAATTGGTTCGGCCACAGAGGATTTGAAATCCCCTCCGGAAGATAAGTCCATTCAAGGTCGTGATCTATTGACAGGGAAACCTAAACAGGTGCATGTATCCTATCGAGAAATTGCAAAAGCACTGGATAAAAGTATTCTTAGGGTGGAAGACGCCGTTATGGAAACCTTGTCCCAAACCCCTCCAGAATTAGCTGCGGACATATATAATACAGGAATCTACCTAGCTGGTGGAGGTTCTATGCTTAGAGGACTGGACAGAAGACTTTCCCAAAAAACGGATTTGCCCGTGTACATTGCCGAAGACCCGTTAAGAGCAGTAGTACGAGGTACAGGAATCGCCCTTAAAAATATAGAACGATATAAAAGTATTTTAATTAAATAGACCTGTATTTTTAACAGTTCTATTATCTTCAGGGAGTTCAAAAACCTTCTTAACGAAACGATTGCATGCAACGCATCATCAATTTTGTTCTACGCTATCGAAATACATTTTTGTATGCCTTTTTTGCGTTTATCTCGTTGGTGATGACGATTAGGTCTCATTCTTACCATCAATCCAAATTTTTTAACTCTTCACGATGGGTCACCGGCAGTATTTATGGTGCCGGTTCTGATGTTTCTTCTTATTTTAATTTGCAGGAAGAAAACAAAAGATTAGTAGAAGAAAACCAACAGTTGCGAACACTTCTGTTCAATTCGCAGAACGATGGTGCTAAAGAACCCTTAGATTCAACCTTGGCAACCTATGAAGTCTTGGACGCTAAATTGGTTAAGAACAGCTACACTTCACCACGAAACTATGTTACCATAGATAAGGGAGAGAAGGATGGGGTTCATCAAGATATGGGCGTTATTACAACAGATGGAATTTTGGGAATTGTGGAAAATGTATCCAACAATTTTGCTACAGTCCAGAGTGTACTGAACACCAAATCCAACATCAATGCAAAAATTAAGGGCACCGAATATTTTGGCTCTTTAATCTGGGACACCAAAGATTATACAGTGGTCCAATTGATAGATATTCCAAGATTGGTTCCGTTAGTGGTTGGAGACACCATTGTAACCGGTGGAATGTCCAGTATTTTTCCTGAAAACGTACCTATTGGGATTATCCAAAAATATGACCTAAATGCATCCAAGAGTTTTTACAATATTGATGTTGAACTGTTTAGCGATATGGCCAACATCAAAAATGTGTATCTCATAGAAAACAAGGACAGGGAAGAAATCCAAGAACTAGAAGCAAGAACCATAGAATGAATAATACCGTTATCATAAATATTCTCCGGTTTGTGTTGTTGGTCCTCACGCAGGTTCTAATTTTCAACAACCTCAATTTCTTGGGCTTCATCAACCCAATGGTATATGTAATATTCTTCTATTGGTACCCCATCAAAGGAAATAGAGCCATTTTTATGCTTACAGCTTTTTTATTGGGGTTAGTTATCGATATCTTCTCCGACAACCTTGCATTAAATGCTTTAGCATCGGTAACGGTGGCTTATACTAGACCTGCAATTATGCGATTTTGTTTTGGAGTGAACTATGATTTCCAAAATTTTAGCTTTAAGAACACCACTAAAGTTCAGCGAATTACCTTTTTGGCCATAATTGTTTTAATTCACCATCTAATATTCTTCTCTTTTGAAATTTTAAGTATCGCCCATATCCTGTTAATTTTGAAGAAAGTTTTTGCCACAGGCATTGTAACTTTAATACTTTGTATATTATTCAGTTCACTATTTAGTCCAAAAAGCGAATAAATACGTATTTTTTATCGTTGGTATATATGTTGAGCCCACGAATTTAGGTTGTTCATGAAAAAACTATTGCTTTCATCCGTTGTTGTTCTAATAGGGTTTACCTTTATAGGTAGGCTTTCCTATTTACAATTGTTCCGGTTTTCTGCGGATCAAATATTGGATGATCCTGCCATTAAAAAAGTCTATGACTATCCTGAAAGAGGTTATATCTACGACAGGGACGGTAGGCTTTTGGTAGGGAATCAACCTGCATACGACGTAATGGTAATCCCAAGGGAGGTGAAACCTTTGGACACTTTGGAATTCTGTAGCTTATTAGGGATTGACAAACCTGAGTTTCTTTCTAAAATGGAAAAAGCGAGAAGATATTCTCCTCGTTTACCTTCTGTTTTGGTACCTCAACTTTCCAAAGAGGATTATGCCAAGTTACAGGAAAAAATGCGCCACTTTACAGGCTTTTATATTCAGAAGCGTTCATTGCGTTACTACAATACTAAAAGTGCCGCTAATGTGCTTGGGTATATTAGTGAGGTAAACGAGTGGGACCTTCAAAACAACCCATACTACGTTGCTGGTGAGTTGAAGGGTCGAACAGGTATTGAAAAGCAGTACGAGGAAACCTTAAGAGGTCGAAAAGGTGTAAAACATATTCAAAAAGACCGTTTTAACAGGGATATTGGCCCGTACAAAGACGGTAAATTGGATACGCTGCCCCAACAAGGCAAGGAAATAAATATTACTTTGGACAAAGTACTCCAGGAATATGGTGAAAAATTAATGCACGGTAAAAGAGGTGGCATTGTAGCCATTGAACCGAAATCGGGCGAAATTTTGGCCATGATTTCTGGCCCTACCTACGACCCCGCCCTTTTAGTAGGAAGAAAACGTTCCAAAAACTACAGTAAACTCCATTACGATACTATTTCCAAACCTACATGGGACCGTTCCATTTTGGCCCAGCCATCACCTGGTTCACCATTTAAAACCTTAAATGCCCTGGTTGGTCTTCAAGAAGGGGTTATTGATACCAAAACCAAATTTAGGTGCTACCATGGCTTTTATGTGGGCAACACGCTTAGAGGATGTCACTGCGGTGGAGGTGTAAGAGATTTGAATTCCGGCATTTATCAATCATGCAACGCTTATTTTGCTGGGGTCTTTCGTAAAATTTTTGACAAATATGAGACCACGGATGAAGGTATGGATGTTTGGGAAAAACATATGAAAAGCTTTGGTCTTGGCGATTTCTTGGGCACCGACCTTCCCACTGGTGCTCCTGGAAGAATTCCCGATGTAGCCTATTATGACAAATGGTATGGCAATGGCAGTTGGGCCGCCTCTACTATCATATCCAACGCCATAGGTCAAGGTGAAATTGCCGCCACCCCCTTGCAACTTGCCAATATGACGGCCGCAATTGCCAATCGTGGGTATTTTTACACGCCCCATATAATTAAGAGTATTGGTAACAACGGTAAAATCGATCCTAAATACACCGAACCGAGATATACCACTATTGATAGAAAGTACTTTGACCCGGTAATCGAGGGAATGGCCAATGTATATGAATATGGTACTGCTCGATGGGTTAAAATACCAGGTATTGATATTGCCGGCAAAACGGGTACAGTAGAAAACTATATTAGAGTTGATGGAGAGCGTATGCAATTGACTGACCACTCCGTTTTCGTGGCTTTTGCCCCTATAGAAAATCCCCAGATTGCCCTAGCTGTCTATATTGAAAATGGATACTACGGTTCACGGTACGCAGGTCATATCGCCTCGCTTTTGATAGAAAAATACATTAAGGGCGAGATTACACGAAAAGATCTGGAAAAAAGAATGTTGGAAAAAACGTTGGAACACGAGTACGCCAAGCCATACAGTGGTGAACCTTTCAAGATAAACGAATATGTCTGGTAAAGGACTTTTTGGAAGGTTGGATTGGATTACAGTAATCCTCTACGCCCTTTTGGTCTTTATCGGGTGGATCAATATTTACTCAACATCCGTTGGTGAAGGACATACTTCTATTTTTGACTTTTCTACACTCTACGGAAAACAGCTTTTTTTTATCGGTCTGGCAGCATTGGGGATTATCTTCGTGCTCTTTGTAGAATCCCATTTTTTTGAACGCTTTGCCTCCATTTTTTATATTGTTTCCATTGTTTTACTGATGGGGCTGTTTGTATTCGGCAAGACCATAGCAGGAGCAACATCTTGGTATGATCTTGGATTTTTCAACCTACAACCTTCTGAATTGGCCAAAGTTGGCACTGCCTTGGCCCTTGCTAAATTTTTAAGTGATATACAGACCGATATCCGTTCTGGAAAACATCAAATTTATGCGTTGATCATTATTTTATTGCCCGCATTATTAATTTTGCCCCAGCCCGACCCAGGTAGTTCCCTTATTTATTTTTCATTATTTTTTGTATTGTTCAGGGAAGGGTTTCCAATTTATTATTTAGGGATACTCATTTTTGCGGTCGTACTATTTGCAACAACTTTAATGTTCGGGACCGTATGGGTCGCCATTGGATTGATTATTTTAACCTTATTGGTTTATACATTTAAAAGGGCATCTGTAAAGATTCCTATATTTCCAGTATTAGGCGTCATTGTTATATCCATACTCTTTTCGCTATCCGTAAACTTTGTTTTTGAAAATGTATTTGAACAGCGACACCGAGATCGCTTTGCGTTATGGTTAAGTCTGGAAAAAGATGAAGAGAAACTGGATGAAATCCGAAAGACCATTGGATATAATACCTATCAATCCGAAAAAGCCATCGAATCCGGTGGGTTCATAGGAAAAGGATTCATGGAGGGCACTCGGACCAAAGGAGATTTTGTCCCAGAGCAGCACACGGATTATATTTTTAGTTCGGTCGGCGAAGAGTGGGGCTTTTTGGGAACATCTGCAGTAATTCTGTTGTTTTCGCTATTTTTTTTAAGGTTGATTTATATTGCAGAACGACAAAAAAATGACTTTAGCAGAATGTACGGTTATGGTGTGATTTCCATTTTGGTGTTCCACTACTTCATAAATATTGGAATGGTGATTGGGCTATTGCCAACTATTGGAGTGCCTTTGCCGTTTTTTAGTTACGGTGGTTCTGGATTAATATTTTTCACCATGCTTTTGTTCATCTTCTTGAAATTGGACTCGAACCGTTTAAAAGACGGTATTTAGAACTTCCAGCCTTTTACATCTACCTGAGCTTCCACAGTCGTTTGCCATGCTTGAGGTTGATCTTTAAAAAAATCAATGCCCGTCTTTTCTTCGATTACATCGACAGAAACCAAAAAGTGCTCTAAGGGCTCTTGACTTTCTTTGGCTGGAATCAAAAATGCGAGTACCTGCGATTCATCGGGACCACCCCTCATTACAATTTTATAAAAAGTACGTGGCACATCTACACCTTCGTCCCCAATTTCAATTAAGCCACTTTCCAAAACCCCGCCTGTCACCACCATTAAATCGCCATATCTTTTGCACCAATAGCGTACTTTCTGTTCCAAACGGTTCCAAATACCGGCATTAAAATATTTATCCTGCGGACTAATGTTACTCGTATAAAATGTTTCATTGTAGGCCTGTTCGGAAAACCGCCGGTCTCCTGCAGGACATAAATGCCCTCTATCATATCCAGAACCACGATAATTGCGCCAATCGGCAGACTTTGATTTCACCTTTGGATCTTCAATAAAATAAGGCCGCTCTCTATCATCGTAGGTAAGATGCTCCTTTCTAAGGATATATGCTACCCACTCGGGCTGTTCATGTGATTCACTATATGAAAATGTATAGTAGTTGTGTTTTATTATTTCTCCAGTTGTGGAGCTTGGTAAAAAGTTGGATTCAACCAAATCGGTTATGGAACCATCAGTATTGGAATAAGTCGCTGGGGTGTAAAAGTTTTCGAACAACCAGAAACCAATGACACAAAGTGCTAGGAGTATGGCGTATTTCGTCCTATTTCTCATTTACTTTTCAATTTGAAAACTTTGTCCCCAAAATTGCATAAAAAAAGCCAACTCCTAAGAGTCGGCTTTAAAAATAATTATTCTAATACTGACCAAACTATCCCTTTACGCTGGCCAACTTATTTTCTCCGTTTTTGATATTGTTCTTGTGAAGGTCCTTAAGCACATTAACCGCTTCTTCTACATAAATATCGCGGGCCAAATTTTTGTGCCATCTATCTCTTTTCTCTCTAAGCACAGAATCTTGCGTAAATAACTCTGTCTCATATTGTAGTGATCCAAAAGACAATCTAGAGTCGTAATCTTTAAGACTTTTGAATCTTTCTGAACGTTTTTTGGATTCTTGCTGTTTACTAACATAATCATCATACTTAAGAGAAATCAAGTTTTCATCTTGTTGCTCTTTCAACCACTTGGCATTTTCCTCAATAAGCTTTATCTGCTCATTCTTCGCCATACGTTCTTTACTGTTTTCTACAGCATCATCTAAATCGATATATCCGTCCCAAACTTTGTAATCGGCCGGGGTTATTTTATCCCATCCAAGGGGATTTTGCTGATCACGTTCGCCCAAATCAATGTAGCTATAGCGGTCTGGCACCACAATATCACTTTTAACACCTTCTAACTGGGTTGAGCCACCATTAATTCTATAGAACTTTTGGGTTGTTAGTTTAATGGCACCCAAATCACCATGCTCGTTTCCACGAACAATAGGATCCAATGGAATTACATTTTGAACGGTTCCTTTTCCAAAAGTCTGCTTACTTCCAATAATTACAGCTCTTTTATAATCCTGCATAGCAGCAGCCAATATTTCTGATGCTGATGCGGATAGTTCATTGACCAAGATCACCAATGGCCCATCCCATTGAACACGCTCATCTTTGTCCTCATGGACTTCCTTACGCTGCCCAGAAGATCTTACTTGAACGATAGGACCATCTTTTATGAACAGTCCTGCCATTTCTACCACGGTTTTTAAAGATCCACCGCCATTGTCTCTTAAATCCAAAATAATTCCTTCTGCTCCTGCTTCCTTAAGTCGCTCCAATTCCTTGGCAACATCTGTAGCAGCATTTCTTTCGGAATAATCTTCAAAATCCACATAGAACTTAGGAAGGTCGATCAATCCATATTTTTGATTGCCAGCCTCTATTGTTGCTGATTTGGCATAGGATTCTTCCAATTCTACAACGTCTCTGGTTATGGAGACAGTTGCAATGGTTCCGTCCACTTTTCTTACGGTAAGGTCCACCACGGTTCCTTTTGGTCCTTTGATCAGTTTAATGGCGTCATCCAATCGCATACCGACAATATCTATCGGCTCTTCACCTTTCTGACCCACTTTTAAAATTTGATCACCAACTTCTAGACTTTGATCTCTCCATACCGGACCTCCAGAAATTATTTCCACAATTTTTGCGCCTTCAGGTTTTTTCTGTAATCGTGCACCTATACCTTCAAACTTACCGGACATACCGATATCAAATTTTTCTTTCTCTTCTGGGGCAAAATAGAATGTGTGGGGGTCAAACTCCTCTACAATGGTGTTCAGGTACTGAACAAACCAATCTTTGCGTTCCAAATCATCCACAAAATCAAAGAATTCATCCAAGGTGTTTTTGGTTACCTCCCTTGCCTCTTCTTCTGTAGCTACTTTATCCACAGAACTTGGAATATCGTTAAAGGACAATACAGGCTTTGAATCCAAGTCTGCTGATTCGTTTGAATCAGAAATAGTGTTGTCCACTTTATTATCAAAAACATTCAAAGTGTTGTATTTCAATTGCTTTCTCCAACGTTCTTTTAATTCCTTTTTATTAGCTGCAAACTCTTGTTTATCATAGTCGATTTCGATGGTTTCGTCGACTGTATAATCAAAAGGCTTGGAAAGCACTTCGGTGTATAGCTCCTTGGCCTCTTCCATTCTTACCATCAAACGTTGATAAACCGTATTGAAAAATGTGATGTCCGTATTTCTTATCTCATCATCGATCATGAACCGGTACTTTTCAAATTCTCTAATATCACTTTCAAGAAAATACCTTTTTGTGGGATCTACAATGTCAATAAAGTCATCGAACACATTGGAGCTGAAATTGTCATTGATATCCTTGGGTTCGTAATGCCCTTTTTCCAATACATAGGAAATCAATTCCAATAAAAATTTATCTTTATCATCGTTTTCAAAAGACTTATTGGTAAAACTACATGAGGCTACAGCCACAAGGATTACCAAAAGTGCTAAGATGAAATTCTTTTTCATAAATATCTTTTTTTTCTGGAGCGAAATAATCTGACCTCATACTGTCAAATCTACATTACGTCATCCGTCGTTTCTACTTGTATGAATTCTCTAAGATACAGAAAAAACCGTGCCACGCCTGATAGCTGGATTTAATTTTTTGTTAAACGCACCAGGCTTCATATCCTTATGAAAAACGTATTTTTATAGCTTAAATTATCCAACATGGAAAAACCGCTTATTCTGGTCACTAATGACGATGGCATAACCGCCCCAGGACTTAGAGCATTAATACGCACCATGAAGGAACTTGGAGATGTTGTAGTGGTGGCTCCCGACAGCCCACAAAGTGGGATGGGACACGCCATTACGGTAGACAGCACCTTATTTTCCAAAAAGGTGGTCGTAGACCATAAAGAAGGCGCTCCGAGTGAATATAGTTGTAGTGGCACACCAGCGGATTGTGTAAAACTGGCCCTTCGAGTGATTTTGGACCGAAGACCAGATATTTGCATAAGCGGGATTAACCATGGATCCAATTCGTCTATAAATGTGATTTACTCGGGGACCATGAGTGCTGCCATTGAGGCAGGGATTGAAGGTATTCCCGCCATCGGTTTTTCTTTATGCGACTATTCTTGGGATGCAAATTTTGAACCTGGTTTGGGTTTCATCAAAAAAATAGTCTCGGAAGCATTGACCAACGGAATACCGAAGGGAACCGTATTAAACGTCAATATTCCAAAAACAGCATCAGCACCCAAAGGGATAAAAATATGCAGGCAGGCCCGAGGCAATTGGAAAGAGAAATTTGATAAACGAACAAGTCCATCCGGTAAAGATTATTATTGGCTTACCGGAGAATTTGAGCTTTTGGACAAAGGTGAAGACACCGACGAATGGGCCTTGGAACATGGATATATCTCAGTAGTTCCGACCCAATTCGACCTTACGGCACACCACCTCATACCGCAAATTAATAACTGGAACTTAAATGAACAATAAGAAAGAAATCATTATAGGATTTATCGTAGGAATTATTGCAAACACCTTTGGAACCTTGCTTTACATTCTGCTATTTTCCGATTTGGGTATTGTAGACACCTTTAATGCTGCTATTAATCAAGGGCATATTGGTAGTTTATTAGCTTTGGGAGCAATCTTAAACTTGGTGGCTTTTTTCGGATTTTTACGAATTAAAAGGGATCAGCGAGCCAAAGGCGTTATGTTGGCGACTTTGGTGACCGCATTGGTTATATTATTATATAAAGTGATGGCTTAGATTAAGCACAAATTCCATGAAATATTACATTATAGCTGGTGAAGCATCTGGAGACCTGCATGGGTCAAACTTGATAAAAGCCCTCAAAAACGAGGATACCTCGGCCCAAATCCGTTGCTGGGGCGGTGATTTGATGCAGCAAGCTGGCGGGGAATTGGCCAAACATTACAAGGATATGGCCTTTATGGGTTTTTTGGAGGTACTCAAGAACATTCCTACCATCTTCAAAAACATTTCGTATTGCAAAGAAGACATTCAGCACTTCAATCCAGATGTGATTATTTTTATTGATTTTTCGGGT
This sequence comes from Allomuricauda sp., assembly GCA_040285615.1. Lineage (GTDB taxonomy): Bacteria > Bacteroidota > Bacteroidia > Flavobacteriales > Flavobacteriaceae > Flagellimonas. Next base: position 869,733 of record JAVJRL010000012.1, on the reverse strand, counting down.
TTTAACCTAAGGATTGCCAAGTGGGCCAAAGAAAACGGTTTTAAAACCAATTACTATATCTCTCCCCAAATTTGGGCCTCAAGGGAGGGTCGAATTTCAAAAATCAAGCGTGACATTGACAATATGTACGTCATTCTTCCTTTTGAAAAGGAGTTTTACGAGAAAAAGCACGGTTATCCTGTCCAATTTGTTGGTCATCCTTTAATTGATGCCATAGAAAACACCCCACTTCAGGATAATGAAACATTTAGACAAGAAAACGGACTGGACCCCGACAAACCCATTATTGCCCTGCTGCCCGGAAGCAGGAAGCAGGAAGTGCAAAAAATGTTGGAGGTAATGCTTTCGGTGAAGCAGGATTTTCCCAATTACCAATTCGTGATTGCGGGAGCTCCGAGTCTTCCCGACGAATTTTACATTCCGTTTCTCAAAGGCGACAAAGTGGAGTATGTTTCCAACAAAACCTATACACTTTTAAAGCATTCCCACGCTGCCTTGGTGACCAGTGGAACGGCTACTTTGGAAACTGCCCTTTTTGGCATCCCTCAAGTGGTGTGTTACAAAGGAAATTGGATTTCCTATCAGATTGCGAAGCGAATCATTACTTTGGATTACATTTCTTTGGTGAACTTGATCATGAAAAGAGAAGTTGTTAAAGAATTGATTCAAAATGATTTATCAACAAAAAACCTTAAGAAAGAACTTTCCAAAATTGTAGATGGAACCGAGCGGGAGCGGATGTTATCCGACTATAAATTGTTAAAAGAAAAACTGGGTGGAAAAGGTGCCAGTCAATTAGCGGCAAAATTAATTGTGAAAAATGTGTAGTTTTATCTTCCAAGAATGTAAATCTATTCTTGGATGTTACGAAAAACCATAATCTTACTGTTGCTTTTTACCATTTCCTCTTGTGGACCAGGTAAAAAACGACGCACCTACAGCAAGACCCGAACCGTTACGGTAGAGGGGTCCACCACCGACACTTCCCCTAAACGAAAATCCAAAAAGGAGGGGCGTAAAAATGCAAAGGCAAACGAAATTGTTTCCACTGCATTAACTTTTTCCGGAACCCGTTATAAATACGGGGGAACCACAAAAAGGGGCATGGATTGCTCTGGATTGGTCTATGTTTCTTTAAAAGAAAACGACATCATGTTCCCGCGGACTTCTTACCAAATGGCCTTGGAGGGACAGAAAATAAGGGTAAGCGATGTGGAAAAGGGAGACCTCCTATATTTTAAGACCAGCAAAACAGGCAGGCGCATCAATCACGTAGGATTGGTAGTCGACGTTGATGGGGATGACATCAAGTTTATTCACTCCACAACCTCACGCGGTGTGCTGGTATCCTCTTTACGGGAAGGATACTGGAACAGTGCTTTTGTAAAGGCCATGCGCATCCTGTAGCGTGCGACAACTTAATTTTGTGTCCATAAAACTCACATTGTGGGTTGTTTTGGGCATTGTTATCAGTTTTTATTTTGAAGTTGCTCCACTTTTGCCCCTAATTACCATGTTCGTATTACTGCCCTTAATGTATTGGGCCGGTAAAAAACAGCATAGAGAAGGGTTCCCGTATTTTGAGGTGTTAACTTCGCTAACAACACTATGTTTAGGTATTTTGGTTGTGGGCATTTCCATGAACAGAGGAATGTCTCACCACTACACTAGATTGGACCTCAACCAAGAAAAAGTGTGGCATCTAAAAGTGAGTGGAGCTCTTAAACCCAACACCTTCTCCCACCGATATATAACAGAGATTATTGCTTCGGATGGAAATCCCGCTTCTGGAAAATTACTTTTCAGTCTTTCAGTGGATTCTACAGTAAAGCCATTTCAGGTTGATGATGAGTTTTTGATCCATACAAAACCTGAAAGTATTCCACCTCCATCAAATCCGCACCAGTTTGATTACAGAAGTTATCTTGAAAAGCAGGGAATTCAACATCAAATCAGAACTAATTTTGCTTCGATAATAAAAAAAGAAAGTGCTGCAAAAACCCTGTTCGGTGTTGCATCCAAATTTAGGGAACATATCATATCCAAATTGAAAGAGAAGAATTTCGGAGCAGACGAAATGGGTGTTATCCAAGCATTGCTTTTAGGGAAACGCAACGACATTTCGGAGAACACCTACAACAATTACAAAAATGCAGGTGCTGTCCATATTTTAGCCGTTTCTGGGCTACATGTGGGCATTATCCTTTTTCTTTTGGAGTTTATGCTATCACCAATGAAACGTTTACCTAAAGGTAAAACCCTAAAGTTGATAACGGTTGTCCTATTACTTTGGGGTTATGCGTTTGTAGCAGGCCTCTCCCCTTCCATTGTAAGAGCTGTAAGCATGTTCTCTTTTGTAGCCTACGCCCTATACCTTAACCGACCCACCAATTCCTTCAATATTATAGCACTTTCTATGCTGTTTATATTATTGGTAAAGCCTTTGTTTTTGTTTCAGGTTGGATTTCAGATGAGTTATGCTGCGGTATTTGCCATTGTTTGGATTTATCCCAAGTTGCAAAAACTATGGTTTCCGGAGAATATCATCATTCGTAAAACCTGGCAATTGTTGTCTGTGAGCGTTGCGGCACAATTGGGGGTTTTACCGATTAGTTTGTTCTATTTTCATCAGTTTCCAGCACTGTTCTTTATTTCTAACCTGCTGGTCATTCCTTTTTTGGGCTTGATTTTAGGTTCCGGAATTTTAATCATCATTTTGGCCTTAATGGACTTCTTGCCACAATTTGTGGTCGATAGTTTTAATTGGATCATTAAAATGATGAATTCTGTTATTGGCTGGGTCGCAAAGCAAGAAGGTTTTATCATCAAAAATATTCCTTTTGATTCGATTCAGTTGCTATTGGGATACTTCATTATTACTGCATTGGTGGTTTTCCTATCCAAACCCAAATGGAAAGCAGTTTTGGTATTATTTGGAGGAATAATAGCTTTTCAAAGTTGGGTTATTTGGAATCAGGTTCAATTATATCAAAGGGAAGTCGTCATACTTGCCCACCGTTCCAGAAATACGGTTTTATTAAATCAATTTGGAGATTCGCTTTCCATAATCACCTCGGATAGTGCCAACATTGGAACCATTGCAACAAATTATGCCGTGGCGGAACGTATTCAAAATATAGATACGGTTCAACTCAAAAACAGTTATCAAATAGGTCAGAAAAAGTTATTTGTTTTGGATAGCTCAGCCATTCTTCCTTTGGAAGAGCATCCAGATTATTTATTGCTCACCCAATCGCCCGAAATTAATCTAGAACGGGTTCTGGACTCTATCAAACCCAAAAAGATATTTGCTGACGGAAGTAATTATCCTAGTTTAATCAGAAAATGGGAAACAACCTGTACTAAAAAAGAAATCCCTTTCCACTACACAGGTGAAAAGGGATATTATGTTTTTAGCTTGGAGAGAGATTAAGCTCTTTCAATGGTTTCTATTTCATCTTCAACAGAAACCGCGGTTTCTTTATCTTCAGCCCCATGTGTAAGTCGTTTTAAAGGTTTTAACAGAAATAAAACCAACGTCCCAAAAAGTATGGCGAAAATAAACAGTCCTCCAAAAACTTTTAATTCCCCTGCTTGTACCGAGCTTTCTCCTACGATACCTGCTACTTTATTTCCCAATCCGGTAGCTGCCCAATACACCCCCATCATCAAGGCCATATATCTGGCCGGAGCCAATTTTGTAAAGAATGACAATGAAACAGGTGATAGGCATAATTCTCCAATAGTATGGAAGAGATATGTTAAAACCAACCAGTACATTGCTGATGAGCCTGAGCTTTCATATTGCAAGGATGCAAAAACCATATAAATGAACCCTACTCCCATAATGATTACACCAACCGCCATTTTGAACAAGGAGGTGGCTTCCTTTCCCTTTAGTTTTCTTTTTGCCCAGAAATTTGCCACTGCTACGGCAAAAAGTATGATAAATCCTGCATTCGCTGCCTGAAACCATGCGGCTGGGACTTCCCAACCCAAAAACATTCTATTGGTTTTTTCTTGGGCATATAGGTTCATCAAGCCTCCCATCTGTTCAAAACTGCCCCAAAAAACAATAACCATCAAAAGTGAAATAAGCAGCACAACATATCTGTCCTTTTCCACTTGTCCGTTTAAGTTTTTATAAATCATCATCATCACTCCAGTAATAAGTGATAAAAAAATAAAGAGTATTCCATAACCCCAGTTGTCCGGTCCATCATAGGTAAATCCTGCATAAACCGAATAGGCCAACAAAACAGCCACAATAGCTAATTGAAGCGGTGATTTAAACAATTGAGCAAATAATTGGCCTAAGCTTATATCGGAAGCCTTCTCTTCTATGGTGGGTTCATTTCCAACATGCACCAAAAATCTGTGTCCGTATAAGTACACCAATAACCCTATAAACATCCCTATACCTGCAAGGCCAAACCCATAATGCCAACCATAGACTGCCGCAACTATACCTACTGTAATGGAAGCAAGAAATGATCCGAGATTTATCCCGACATAAAATATACTAAAGCCTTTATCCCGTCTAATGTCATTTTGTTTGTACAGACCTCCAACCATGGTCGATATGTTAGGTTTTAACATGCCTACACCTAAGATAACAAAGGCCAATCCTGTATAGTACGCCCATAGGGCGTCGATTGCCAAAACCCCATGACCAATAGTTAGCAGAATAGCTCCAATGGTGACCGCCTTTTTCTGACCAAGATACCTGTCCGCCAAAAAACCTCCGGGAATACTCATCACATAAACCAACATCGTATACCACCCATAGAGTGCCAAAGCTTCGGTAGTGGTCCATCCCAATCCACTTTGTGGATCATTGTTTAAGGTCTCAGCTGTCATATATAAAGTAAGGAGAGCGCGCATTCCATAGTAGGAAAAACGTTCCCACATTTCGGTGAAGAACAACACATACAATCCTACTGGATGGCCAAATAATTCTTTTTTGTGGGCTGGTTTGGTTATTGCTGACATATATCTTTATTGTTTGGTTATAAATTCTCTTTGACGAAGTTGGTCATTTTGGTATAGAGGTGCAAACGTGTATTGCCCCCATATATTCCATGGTTTTTATCGGGATAAATAGCCCAATCAAACTGTTTATTGGCTTGTACCAACGCCTCTATCATCCGCATGGTGTTCTGTACATGTACATTGTCATCCCCCGAACCGTGTACCAACAAGTATTTACCCTTCAATAATTCTGGGTAGTTGAACGGTGAGTTGTCATCATACCCTGTTGGGTTTTCCTGTGGGGTCTGCATATAACGCTCCGTATAAACAGTATCGTAAAAACACCATGAGGTCACTGGAGCTACCGCAATGGCCATTTCAAAAGTATCATTGCCTTTCAGTAAACAGTTGGTAGACATAAACCCACCATAACTCCATCCCCAAATTCCAGTTCGGTTTTCATCAATATAAGAACGCTCGCTCAATTTTTGAGCTGCGGCAATCTGGTCTTCTACTTCGTATTTGCCCAATTCCTTTTGGGTAATTTTTTTAAAATCGCGTCCTTTTAATCCGGTTCCTCTACCATCTACACAGGCAACAATATAGCCTTGCGAGGCCAAATGCTGGTGCCAATAATCGTTGCTTCCCATCCATCGGTTGGCCACTTGTTGGGAACCTGGACCGCTGTATTGGAACATGAACAATGGATATTTTCTGTTGGGATCAAAATTCGCAGGCTTAATCATATACATATTAAGGTCATACCCATTTATGTTGATGGTCGAGAACTCCTTAGGAGCAATCTCATACGCATCCAATTTGTTCAGCAAGGCTGAATTGTCCTTGATCTCCTTCACCAATTTACCATCGGAAGCTTTATGCAAGGTGAATTTGTAAGGGGTAGTCACACTTGAATATGTGTTGATATAGTAGGTAAAATCACTACTGAAAGCAGCAGAATTTGTTCCCTCCTCCGCGGATAGTGTCTTCTTACGTTTTCCTTTGGTTGAAATACTGTAAATACCCCTGTTGATGGAGCCATTTTCTACGGATTGATAAAAAATACGATCATGTTTTTCATCATAGCCATAGTAACGGGTCACTTCCCAAGATCCTTCGGTAATTTGATTCTTTAGTTTCCCGTCCCTTGAGTACAGGTAAAGATGGTTGTATCCGTCTGCTTCGCTTGTCCAAATAAAGCTGTCGTCGTCCAAAAAGGTAAGGTCATCATCAACATCTACATAGGCTTCGTCGGTTTCCTCCAACAAAACAGTTGCTGAATTATCTTTTACATTTACTGCGTATAGCTTCAAATCGTTTTGATGTCTGTTCAAGGTCTGGACACTCAAATCATTTGGGTTATGCATCCATTTGATTCTTGGAATATAATATGGGTCATTCAAATTAACATCGGAAATAGCTCCTGAAGTCAGATCATACATATGCAAAGTGACTATAGAATTCTTTTCCCCTGCTTTCGGATATTTAAATTCGTATTGGTACGGATAAAGCCCAGTACCATAAAAGTCCATAGAAAAATGAGGGACTTCAGTTTCATCAAATCTTAGGAATGCAATTGTAGTTCCATCACTGTTCCATTCAAAGGCACGCACAAAGGCAAATTCCTCTTCGTACACCCAATCGGTTACTCCATTTATAATGGTCCCCTTATTACCATCCGTAGTTACCTGCTTCGTGGTTCTGGTCGCCAAATCCAAAACATAAAGATTGTTATCCAGCACATAGGCTACTTTGCTTCCATCGGGAGAAAGCGTCGGTTCCTGAATCTTTGTCTCGGAAATTTTCACCAATTCTTTTGAGGCGATATTATACACATAATAGATACCCAAACGGGAACGCCTAAAAATGGGTTCGACTTCTGTTGCCAATAGTACTTGGGATTCATCATCACTAAAAGTGTATGATGAAAAGTATGGGATGGCATCCGAAGAAGCCACTATGGTTTCCACCTTTTGTAAGGTTTCATAATCGTACTTGTCCAAACTACTGGAACGGGGAGAACGTGTTGTATTTAAAATAGTGTATTGTGTACCGTTGTTCATGGACCGGAGAACGTCCATGTATTCTGTTCTGAATTCTCCTCCCCAAATCTCTTCAAGGGTTATTTTTTTCTTTTGTGCTGTGGAAAAAGTAAAAACTCCCAGAAGGAATAGGAATAGAAAAGACTGTTTGTTCATGAAGTGAAAAATTGATTAAATATTCTCTTTTATGTCAAAAAAACGTTTTTGTCATTTTGAGCGCAGTCGAAAAGGTCAAACAAAATTGTCTCGACTGTGCTCGACTTGACAATATTGATTCAAAATGTGCTCTTTGAAATGCTTTTTCCGATGGGCGCATTTGATTAAAAACTTCCAAGTTTACTAATATTTATCGGAAAAATAAATTTTGAAGTTGCGTTTGCAACAAAATTTAACCTTTGGTCAACTCTTTGGCCTTCAAAACAAATACCAGTCTCGTCCAAATAATCAATATCCTTATATTTGAATGCTTTAAACCAGCTTTATGAAGACTCCCGTTCAAGGATTTTCCAAACTATCCAAAACCCAAAAAATTGATTGGATAGCCACGAATTGCACTAAAGACCCTGAAAACACCAAACAGCTGTTGGCGCAGTATTGGAACACTGACCCTAAGGTTCAAAAATTACACGATGAGTTTATAGAAAACACGATTTCCAATTATTATTTGCCCTTTGCCATTGCGCCCAATTTTTTAATCAATGGTGACTATTTGGCCATTCCCATGGCCATTGAGGAAAGTTCTGTGGTCGCTGCAGCTAGTAAAGCTGCCAAATTTTGGTTGGAACGTGGCGGATTTAAAGCTGAAATTCTTGGAACGGAAAAAGTTGGTCAGGTTCACTTTATATATAAAGGTGATAAAGAAAAGCTATCCAATTTCTTCTCATCGGCAAAACCAGAGTTACTTAAAAGTGTTGCTTCCATTACACAGAATATGGAAAAACGCGGAGGAGGCATCAATAATATTGAATTAAGGGATTTAAGCAGTAAAATTGAAGGCTACTACCAGCTCCATTGCACTTTTGAGACATTGGATGCAATGGGAGCCAATTTTATCAATTCCTGTTTAGAGCAATTCGCCACGACTTTAAAAGAGCAAGCACTTTCTTTTGATGCTTTTACCAATGAGGAGAAAAACATTGAAGTAGTGATGAGCATTTTATCCAACTACGTGCCCAATTGTTTGGTAAAAGCGGAAGTTAGTTGCCCTGTTTCAGACTTGGGCACTGCGGATAAGTCTGCCGAAGAATTTGCTGAAAAATTTGTACAGGCCGTCAATATTGCCAAGGTTGAGCCTTACCGGGCCGTAACACACAATAAAGGTATTATGAACGGTATCGATGCGGTTGTTCTTGCCACAGGGAATGATTTTAGGGCAGTTGAGGCTGGTGTGCATGCATACGCGTCGAAAGAGGGGCAATATTCGAGTTTGACACATGCCAAAATCGAGGATGGTATTTTCACGTTTTGGATTGAGGTTCCCTTGGCCCTTGGTACCGTTGGAGGATTGACCACATTGCACCCTTTAGTGAAACTTGCTTTGGAAATTCTTCAAAATCCATCAGCAAAAGAATTGATGCAAATTGTTGCTATAGCTGGATTGGCACAGAATTTTGCGGCAGTTCGTAGTTTGGTCACCACGGGCATTCAAAAAGGCCACATGAAGATGCACTTGCTCAATATGCTCAACCAAATAGGCGCCACCGAATCTGAAAAGCAGCAACTAGTCACCTATTTTAAGGACCAAACCGTAACCAATGCCTCGGTAAAAGAAGCGTTGGAAAAGATTAAATCAGAATAATGGAGAAGGAGTTTTACAGCAATGGCAAGTTATTACTTTCAGGCGAGTACGCTATTTTGGATGGAGCATTAGGACTGGCCATTCCCACAAGCTATGGGCAATCGCTCCATGTAGCTCCAACAACATCTGGTTTTTTGGAATGGGCAAGCTTCGATGAAAATGATGAAGTTTGGTTCACTGTAAAATTGGATATTTCAAATTTAGAAGTGATATCCACTTCGAACGAAGCGATTGCCAAAGTATTGGTCACATTACTTTTGGAGGCCAATACCCAAAATCCACTGTTGTTGACCGATAGTGACGGCTTCCAGATAGAAACACGCCTAACTTTTCCAAAATCTTGGGGTTTGGGCACATCATCAACCCTTATTAACAACTTGGCCCAATGGGCGCGGGTCGATGCTTATCAGCTTTTATGGAATGCTTTTGGAGGAAGTGGTTACGATATTGCCTGTGCCCAACACAATTCCCCAATCACCTACCAATTGCAAAATGGTGAACCCAAAGTTCAAGAGGTAAATTTTAATCCGATTTTTAAGGATTCGCTATACTTTGTACACCTAAACCAAAAGCAGAGCAGTAAAGAGGCCATTACCAATTACAGGGAACAACAATTTGATAAGCCCCAACTTATAAAAAACATTTCCAGTATTACTCAAAAAATAATCAATGCATCCACTTTGGCCGGTTTCGAATCTTTAATGGAAGAACATGAAGCTATGCTTTCCAATATCTTGAATATTGCACCTGTAAAACAACAACTTTTTCCAGACTATTTTGGAATGATAAAAAGTCTTGGTGCTTGGGGAGGTGATTTTGTATTGGCTACCGGTGATAACAAAACTATACTTTATTTTAAGTCTAAGGGGTACCATACAATTATTCCTTATTCCAAAATGGTTTTACAATAAATATTCTAGTAACAAACCTAATTCCAATCCCCAGATTTCCCTCATACATAAATTGAAAAGGGGCATTCGTCAGATCCAACCGATTAGCATAGGACATATCTACTAAGTTTGACAGATATTCATCAAACTATTTAGAAAAATGGTCCGAATCCATAAAAACATAGTTGGTAAATCCATTGTGGGAATATTTTTTCTAACCACTTCTTCCGCATTCTGTCAAATAGATATAGAAGTAAATAATAGACTCGACAACTTCATGAAGGAAAGTCGTGAAATCAGCTACAATAAAATCACTTCCACATCGGTTAGGAGTATACTTAAATATGAGGTGTTCCACATCATTCAAGAAACAAAAAATATATATGATGAAAAGGAAAAAATCCTAAATGAATTCATAGTAATTGACAATGGTGAAAAAGTAAAACGGTTTGAACACATCAAGTCCAATACCAGCCTACCCAAACTAACGAGTTATATTCGAGAAGACTTTACCCTTAATCAGGAAACCGCCCCTGTTTTCCAATCAATGTTGGATTATATCTATCCCATTGCTGAATGGAAACCGAATAAAAGGGAATTCTTTTTTAAAAATGGCAAATGGTACTTTCTTCGAGATGCTTATTTCAGATCAAAACAGGGTTTTGAAATCACCGTTGACTCAAAAGGAAAGATCATGGATATCTGCTATAAAATGAAATGGGATGAGCCCGACAGTAAATAAGGCAACAAAACTATAGTTCATAAAAAAGCCTCCTTTAAAGGAGGCTTTTTTATGTTTTATTTCAATGTGCTACTAGTAGAAAATAGCTCTTTTATCTTCTATCTCCGCTTTTTCTTTCAATGCGTTATAAACTGCTCCATTAACCCTTGCCGAGGCACTGGTCTGTAAATTTTGAGCATAGGTACTGTAGTTCTCTACATCCGCAGCTTCCGTTTTGTTGGTAACCTTGATCATGAACACACCACTGTTGCCTTCAATCAAATCAGAAGTTTGGTCTGTATCCATTCCAAATGCTGTTCCCACTACCAATGGCTCTCTACCTGCTCCAGGTATCGTTGGTGACATTAATGTAACTGCAGAAGCTGTACTTACACTTACATTATTATCCGATGCAACGGCATCCAAAGCTTTCCCCTGGTTGGCAGCCATAATCTGTTTTGCCTTAAGTTCTTTTCGAATTGCAGGCAAAGCAGTTGCAGAAGCATCTTCGGGAGCCATAAGTCCTTTTTTATACTTCTTGGTCAACTGCACCACTGCATAACCATTATTTACGTTAAAGCGCTTGATGTCACCAACACTGGTATCATCGTTGAATGCCCATTGTACAACACTACGTTGAGAACCAAGACCAGGAAGATTTTCTTCCATTTCCTTGATTTTGTTAACAGGTCTTACCGTATAGTTGCTTTCTTTAGCAATGTCACCAAAGTTTTCTGGCTCCGCATCCAAAACGGCCATTTCGTATTTTGTGGCATCGGTAAACAAAGTATTTATTGTTTCTTCAGATGGCTCCACTTCTCTAGCCAGTGTGGCCACTTGAATCACATCTTGCTTATCATCTACTTTGATTACGTGGTATCCGAATTGGGTCTCTACCAAACCAACGGTTCCAGTTGGGTTTCCAAAACAGAAATCGTTGAACTCATCTGCCATAACCCCTTCTTGGAAATACCCAAGGTCTCCTCCACGAGGTGCAGAAGGACCATCAGAATTATCTCTTGCCAAAGTTGAGAAGACAACATCTTCTTTTTTAGCTTCTGCCAATAATCTATTCGCCTCTGCCTCTGCTTCTTCTTTAGTTCTTGTAATAGCTGGGTTAGCTCTTTCTGCTCCCTCCCAAGTTATTAAAATGTGACTTGCTTTTACAGTTCCATTTGCTTTTCTGTCCATAATCTTGGACACTTTATAGGAATCCCCATCCTTGTAGGGCCCGTAAATTTCACCAACCTCCATAGCCATAAGCGTATCGGCTGCAACAGAAGGAAGGTCTCTTTTTGCCTTATATATGGTATCAAATTTAGAATCGGAATGCCTATCCAGAAATGCCGCCATATCGTTGGTGTTTCTGAAACCAAGAATGGTATCGTTTGCATCTTTTGTCTCTGAATATTCAACAGTATCATCCAAAAGAGCGGTAATTTCCTCTTTTACATTACTATCATCTTCAGCAGATGGTTTTTCCTCAAAGTACACAAACCGGATGTCACGAGCCTTTTCTTGTTTGAACTTGCTTTTGTGATCGTTTAAGTAAGATTGGATATCACTTTTGGACACCTGAATGGTACTGTCGGGAATGGAAGTATAAGGAATGCGTACATATTGAAGGTCTACCTTATCATTAGACATATCATAATCAAGTTCACCTTCTGTAAGGGTCGCGGTAACTCCTCCTTTAACCAAATTGAAGTACATACGCTCCTTAGCGGCCTGAATAATGGATTGTTCATCCTGCAACCAAGCATCGTAACGCAAAGGGTCGTTTGCCCTCCAATCAGCAATAGCACTTTTAAAAACTTCTTCGTTGAATATTCCGTTCTCATCTTGGAAATCGGGAATTTGTGCGTAACCCGAAGTTCTGACAAAATCAATAATTTGGTCACTTTCCACATCTATTCCCAAATCCTCGAACTGTTGGTTTAAAATGGTCTTTCTAACTTCTTGATCATAGACCATGTTTACCAATTGGGTCGAAGTAACACTGGGCCCATATCTTCTAGAAGCTGTTTCTACCTGAGTCCTAAATTCTTCGATGGGAATATTCTCTCCATTTACTTCCGCAACTGAAGAGCCCACTTTTCCACCAGAAAAATTATTACTGCTGAACACTCCCGATATTACAAATGCGAACAACGCCAAACCAATTATTAGAATTAGAACTGTTGTTCGTTTTCTAATATTCTCTAATATTGCCATTTTATTGCTTGTTTTCTTTAAATTCAGTGGGCGAAAATACCACTTTCTTTTCAAATAGGAAAGCTAAAAAAGGTACGGAAATTATTAATCTTCAGTATGAACGGTCATACTTACCAAATCAATTTTGGTATTGGACACTTCCAAAATTTTAAAGGTAAAATTGTTCACGGTCACTTCTGAATCTTGTTCCGGAATTTCCCCTGTCTGGTTTACAATCAACCCTCCTAGGGTTTCATACTCTTCCCCTTCTGGAAGCTCCAGTTTATAGTTTTCATTAATGTAGTCCACCTCCATACGGGCCGAGAATTTATACTCGTTCTCGCTTATTTGCTCTTCATACAAATCTGTGGAATCGTGCTCATCCTCAATTTCCCCAAAAAGTTCCTCAATAATGTCCTCGACGGTTAAAATACCGGATGTACCACCATATTCATCCAAGACAACGGCCATACTTTTACGCTTTTTGGTCAGTACATTCAAAATATCTTGAATGAGCATGGTCTCGGGCACAAACTCCACTGGAAGTAAAATACTTTTGATTGTCTTGGGCTTTTTGAACAATTCGTATGAGTGAACATACCCTATGATCTCATCGATACTTTCCTTAAAAACCAAGATTTTGGAATAGCCGGTTTCTGTAAATAATTTCGTCAAGTTCTTTGGGGTCTCGTTCAATTCCACAGCAGTAATCTCTGTTCGTGGAACCATTACTTCCCTAGCTTTTACCGCAGAAAATTCCAGGGCGTTCTGAAATATCTGAATTTCAGAATCCAAATCGTCCTCTTCCTCTACCGTTTCCATTTGTTCCGTTATATAATCCCCAAGTTCCAATTTAGTAAAGGATAGTTGGACCTCGTCCCCATCGGTTTTGAAGAAAACCCTTAAAATAAAATCAGAGACTTTGATCACAAACCAGGATATAAGTGAAAAAAGTAGATAAAAGAAATATGCGGGAACGGCAAAAATCTTTAAAAGAGTATTGGAATATATCTGAAAAAACACCTTTGGCAAAAATTCGGCTGTCAATAGAATCACCAAAGTTGAAATTACGGTTTGGGAAAGCATGCTGAAATCCGTCAACAAGGCATTTATGAACTGGGAATTGGTTGGCAAGAGACCCTGAAACCAGTTCATGAGCACATCACCCATAAAAAGACCATAAATTACCAAGGCAATATTATTGCCAATAAGCATGGTGGCAATAAACTTTGAAGGTTTATCTGTGAGCAAAGTAAGTACCTTGGCCAAAAAACCTTCTTGTTTCTTCTCGATTTCAATATGAATCCTATTAGCGGAAACGAAGGCAATCTCCATCCCCGAAAAAAATGCTGAAAACAGCAAGGAAAGAACTATTATGATGAGGGAGTAGTCCAATGCTATTGTTGATTATCCTTTTTTCGCTGCTCAAAACGTTTCCGATATCTTCTCCTAAAAACAAACATGGCGATAGATACTACCGCAAAGAAGATAAATATGTAGGTATCCTTTGGATTTATGCTCCAAAGTGTGGCGATCTTATAAATGGATATGGCCGCTACGGCCAAGTAAAGGTATTCTGTATATCTTAAAATCTTAATCATCCTATTCTTCTTTAATAGTCATTAGGCCATAAGTCTTGTGGGCCTTAAAAAAACTAAAATCCTTATTAAAATCCATTCCCTCGCCATCCATTACAGTTCCATCTTCAGGGTTCGTATATTTAAAAGATGCTTCGGTAAAAACCCAATTGTTCTTTCTGTCAAAATACAACTGGTCTGTCTCCAATTTTTTTCCATCATGGGTCTCCACAACTACATTTCCTTGCAAATCTATCAAATTGGTCTGTGAATATACAATACCGTAATCGGCAACAATTACACTTTTTTGATTTTTTTCATCATAGAAATCAACCTGAAGTCCTTTTGGGAAGGTACGGAATTTAAATATTTGATTGTCAAAGTCCTCAGATAATGGACTGGTGAGCACTGCGATTACCCTGGATGTTGCGGAATCCTGTGTACTCATTGATTCAACCGTCTCTGTGTAGGTCAAAGTGAAGTTTTGGGCAACACCTTGTGGAAACAGGGGTTTTACAGCTTCTTCCCCCACTCTTTCGTAATCGTCACCACATGATATAAAAAGGATTGCCACGGTAAAAACCGTGGCAAAGCACTTTAAAATATGTTCTGATATTTGTTTCACCTTATAGATTAGGTACAGTAACACTACCTCCTACCCAACAGCTAAAAGAAATAGATTGACCAGCTTTTCCTGAACTGAAAATCATCTCTTTAGATGGGGCTTTGGCAGCATAACTGGATGCTGTTTGACTAGCACGGCCACTTAAGGCAGGGTCAACCCTTCCAGCTTTTCTTGCCATATCAGCGGCTTTCCAATAAATTGCTCTCTTTTCGAACGGAGTGCTACCACATGCATTGGCGCTAGTTGCATAAAGGTTGGCAATCAACAAATATGCTTTACCATTAGCTGGGTTTGCATCAATGGCCTTAAGTGCATAGCTTCTTGCTTGCGACTTGCTGCTTCTTCTTACCGTAGTTGCAATTTTATAAAGGATGTCAGATTTCTTATAAGAATCTGTCTCCAACTCCACTGCTTTGTTAAAGTCTGCAAGAGCACCATTCATGTCTCCAGATTTTTGCTTCAATACTCCTCCGTACATATATGCATCTGCTGATGGGTCCAGAGCCAATTGAGCTTCAAATAATTTTCTAAACATTGGATCGTCCGTACATTCTTTGGAGAACATTCTTCCTACTGCACGCTTAACCCACTTTACATCACCTTTCTTTTCCTCATAGCTCTTTTCGTACAATGGAATAAGGTTATCACAATCTGCAAGTGCACCCAATTTAGAGTCTACACTACTAGCTACTTTACCGTAAGATTCGGAGTTTACCGTAGCGACCCTTAGCATTCTTTTCTCTTTGGATGTCAATGTACCCAAAGAATCTTTTGGAAGAAGTTTGGTTACAACATCGGTCAACTTCTTATTTTCCTCTTCAATTTTAGCGGTAACATCATCGTAGGTATTAAATACATCCTGAAGGTCCTGTTTACCTGCTCCGTGCAAATCTACCAAGCTAGAGAAGTATAGATACAAAGCTCTAGGGTTTTTAAAATTGGCTTGATCTTCCTTAAAAGCCTTATCCAACATAGTGAACAGTTCCTCATCGGAAGCCATTTTGTTCTCGTACATTAATAATGCTTTATCTATGGCAACACCAGCTTTACTATAATTCGTAGGGAAATATTTTAAGCTGTTATCGTATAATGTCAGTAAATCTTGAATATAACCGTCTCTATCAGCTCCGGTTGAGCTTTCAACCTTGGCTTTCAAAATTCTTTCCCCGTAGGAGAAATTGGCCTTGTTGATATCTGGGCAACTTTCATAGACCATTTTCCATGGTTCGTAAGCTGCATCATAATTTTTTACCTTTACGTGTTCTGCATAAATAGACAGATTGGTCATACACTCGGGGTTCTGCGCTTGTGCCATACTTAATCCCGCCAACATCGTGACCATTATCATTGTTAAGTAGTGTCTCTTTTTCATCTTACTAATTTTAAAGCTGTTAAAGTACAAATTTTCATTAAAAAATCCTCTTGCCGGACCTTCTATGGGTGGTTATTTATCAATTCTTCAAAAAAAAGGGCTATCAATTTATTTTTCTCTGCTGAAACCATCTATCATTTAATGATAAGCCCACATTGATTTTGAAATAACTTTCTTCTATTAGGTTCGCATCGGTTGTCCCACGTCTCCCCAATTCAAATCCTAGGTTAAGATTGGAGAAAGATGTTCCCAACGGTAATCCCAATCCAAAAGTTATGCCAAAGTTATTTATTTCTTTATCGTTCACTACCAATCCACTTACATCATAACGCAATCCAGCTCGATAGGTAATTCTTTTAAAATACCCCGAGAGAGCCCGATAATCGGGCACCCAGTATCCTCCAAAAGCGTAGGTACTGGCATCCGTATAGTCCACATTTTCTAAACCAAGGAACCTATTATCAAAATCGCTTAATTGCTGAAAACTGTACTCGGCCCCCAAAAACCATTTTTTGTTCTCACCAAAACCAAGACCTACCGTTGTTCTGGTAGGCACCTTTAACTCGGTGTTCCTCAAATTGGAAGCGTCCAAATCAACATCTACAACCTCCACGTTGTTCCCATTCGATAGGGAAAAGGAACCTAGAGTCTGTGTGTTTTTTGAAATCAAATTACCCTGGGTATTCACCAATACAGATGTGTAGAGGGTATATTTATCTTTAATAGTGGGATTATAGTTCAGGGCATAATTAAAATCGTATCCATTTATTTTAGATTCACGATTGTCCAAAGTTCCGAACTGCACTCCTTCAACACTTTGAATTCTCTCATACTCCAAAGTACCAAAGTTGAAATTGGCCGTAACCCCTAGACTAAGATTCTTTATAGGTTCAAAACCAATGGATGCATACAATCTATTCAACCCTCCTTCACCAGTAAAAAAATTGGTGACTTGCCCGTCTGGAGAAACTGAATTAAGACTGTATCCAACGGAAGAATATGGCATTATTCCAAAACCCATCCCAGCGTTTTTTGCCAATGGAAATGCAATGGAAAGATAATCCAAATTGGTCACTGAAATGTTTTGCTCCTCGTTCCAATCCTTGAGTCTATATTGCTTATGGGAAATTCCCGCAGAATATGCTGTTAATCTAAGTTTGGAGTATGCCGCTGGATTGGACAAATTGATATGGATACTATCTCCATACATGCTTATACCTCCCATCATTTGATTGTCCACGGTTCCGTTGTTCCTGTGGTCCCCGATTCCAAAATAAGAATATGGTGAAATAGTTCCATTTTGTGCGAACAAACCATGGGCAGTCACGCAGAAAAAAGCAATCAGAATTTTTTTAATCATTCAGTTTGTGTTGTATTCCAATAGGCAATTTAACCCCTCCAAGAGAAATTTGGAGTTCGCAAATATGGTGTTTTTTAGCCTTCTGGCAAAAAAATGGGAGTCTCCGCCTGTTAAAATAACTGTTAAATCTTGAAAACGAGATTGATATTGATCAATAACCCCATCTACTTCTTGGGCTATACCATTAATTACCCCGCTGTGCATACAGGATTCCGTGGAGTTACCAATGAAATCGAGAAGCTCATCTGGATTGAGCAAAGGTAGGCCGGCGGTTTGGTTGTGCATAGCCTTATATCTCATCCTAACACCTGGTGAAATTGCCCCACCAATGTACTCGCCAAAATTATTTACCATCTCATACGTAATGCAAGTACCTGCATCAATTACCAAGGTATTACCTCTTGGATTATGATGATAGGCCGCTGCAGCTAAAGCTAACCTATCCACGCCCAAGGTCTGGGGGGTAGCGTAACTATTTTTAAAAGGGACTTTTGAATGGTTTGTAAGCACATGTACTTTGCAAAAAAGAGCGACCACATCCCTTTCTTTTCTGTCCAATTTACCTACTGAAGATAGTATGGCATTGTTGATATGTGGGTATTTCTCGAACAACTCCTTTATTTTGGAAAGAAACAATCCAGATTCAAAACTATGGTCATGGATTATTCTTCCGTTCTCGAAAACAGCATATTTGATGAGTGTATTGCCTATGTCGATAACCAGATTCATATTGCAAAGATCGGTAATTGAAAAAAATCAAAACCTTTTTTTCGGGTTTTTGTTTGTATATCCTAATTTTGAAATTATATTTGCACCCGCTTAACAAAGCTTGGTACCTTAGCTCAGTTGGTAGAGCAACGGACTGAAAATCCGTGTGTCCCTGGTTCGATTCCTGGAGGTACCACAAAAAAACCCGCAAACTTTGTTTGCGGGTTTTTTGTTTTTATCCCTTTTGATTATGATCAACCGACTACCTCAGCACTTTTTTTGCTGTTTTTAAATTCACTCGGACTTAACCCGAATTTTTCCTTAAAGATTTTGGAAAAGTAACTCCTACTGGTAAACCCAATGGAGTAGACCACCTCAGAAATATTCATTTCTGTCGTTGCAATGTAATCACGCGCCAGTTCCAATCTAGCATTCCTAATGTACTCTGTTACCGTTTTATTGTACAACAACTTAAACCCTTCTTGGAGCTTTGCTTGGGTAAGCCCGGTTTCTGCAGAAATTTCGTCCAAAGAGAAATCCTTTGCAATGTTTTTCTCTATTTTTTTGGCATACTTGCGAACGGCCTTCAGTTCTCTTTTTAACAAACTGGTCTTCGGTCTTTTGTTCTGCACCTCCTTATTGTGCTGCATCATGTGCATGGAAAGAATTTGATATACAAATCCCTCGATCATCATAATACGGACCATCCCTTTTGCCTTTATCTTTTTAATGGAGGACATTACCTCGGCAATTTTTAGGTTGTAGGAACCATAATATGCAAACACCTTTTCGTGGTCGGTGTCCAAGAATACTTTGTACAACTGTTTATTGAGTTCCTCTCCCTGATTCAATCTTTTACGCAAAAAGGGCTTTCTACGCACTTGTATCACCGTTTGGCTTATTTTCACGTCTTTGGGAAAATATCTATCCGTAATGCCACCATCTCGATTGGTTAAAATAACAGATTGGAATTGCTCCATAATCTTAATATCGTCCTTGGGCTGATATCCGAACTTATGGCCACAATAGCCCTCAAGGCAATAATAAAAACTAATGGGATTAAAATCCGAAGTGTCTACCTCTATCAAAATTTCATCAAAAAAAGTGATGTCCAGTTCCAATAAACTTACGCCCCAGTCAAAAGTGATGAAACGAATACTCCCGTTTGCCTTGTCATTGGAAACATTTAATGTATGCTGTCCCCATCTTTCCTCAATCTCGCCTCCAATAACATTCTTAATCTGCTCAACCGATTCCGCTGTATCTTGAGCATCTACTTTAATTTTAATCATTAAAAAGTCTCCCTACCTTTTTATTTAACTATTGGTCTTAATCCCTAAAGATAGACTTTGTTGGCAAGTGAGCAACCATAGATCAAAACCTTTATCACAGTTTTAGCAAAAAAATCAAAAGCAACACAAATAAATTGGTTTGAGTCAAGGTATTTTATTGCTTTTTGGTTATTTGGTATTTAGATGCAAGAAGATTATGATTTACAAACTTTCAAATGAGGCAGGGATAGAAGAGATAGAAAATGAGTTTGGAATTCCCTTCAGATATCCAAATTTATACAGACCAAACCCAATTATCAATGGTTTTCACGAAATCAACCTAAGTGTGGTGACCATGGAAAACAGGGACGAAATAACCTTTGCCATCTGGGGGCTTATGCCACAAGATTTTAAAGAGGATTGGCAAATTTTCCAAGATAACGCCAATACGCTGAATGTAAAGGTAGAGGATTTGGAAAACGTAACCTGGATGCAGGAATCGGTCAAAGAACGACGCTGTTTAATTATTGTAACAGGATTTTACACACACCTTCTAAAAAATGGCAATACATGCAGCTACCACATATATCGGCCATCCGAAAAGCCATTTTACCTAGCGGGAACCTATAATATTTTGGACGATGGTTTTCTCTGCACAGCTTTGACCGTAAGCAAGACCGATCCATTCGTTTCCAGCTATCATAATATTAGCAATTTGGCACCTGTAATAGTTCCCAAAGAAGAAGCGGCTGCATGGTTGAATAAAAATACAACCATGGATGAGCTCAAACAAATAATCCAAAATCCAAAAAAGATAACGCTAGAGGCCAAGCGCGTACCGAACCAATTCCTATCAAAAGATTTGGGTCCTATTATATCTACAGAATCCTTGTTCTAAGAACCATTTATGCTATTGAGTCAAGATAAATAGCATAAGGGACAAGGCAAGGCGTTTGATCACACGATATTTGTAATGTACTGATTAAGAGATAGTCAGACATTAACCAAAAACACTATCATTATGTTACGTTGGACAGTTGCCTTTATCATATTGGCCATTATCGCCGGTATTTTCGGATTTGGTGGAATTGCCGCAGGAGCAGCAAGTATAGCTAAAATCCTATTTTTCATATTCATCGTATTGTTTATCATTTCGTTGATAACGGGAAGAAAAAAGTTATAGAAAAAGAAAACACACTAAATAGAATCATTAACATTAAAACAGATAACCCATGAGAAAGTCAATAAGTATATTAACAATGTTTGTAGCAATGGTACTTACCTTAAGTTTAACCAGTTGCAGGGAAACAAAAGAAGATAAGGCCGAAGAGGCCATAGAGGAAGTCAAAGATGGCGTTGAGGATGCCGCGGAAGATGTCGAAGATGCTGCCGAGGATGTCGGGGATGACATTGAAGATGCAGCAGAAGATGTGGAAGATGAAGTAGAGGATGCCACCGACGACAGTCCTCAATAGAATAACCATTAACAGATACCTTAAAACTCTGGCAGATCAGCCAGAGTTTTTTTATTCTCCTTACCATAATTCTTATACCAATGGGCGGAAATACAAATATTCGTTCATACCTTAGAACATACAAACACTGCCATTTTTTGAAGACCGTCTTTACCATCCTATATATTTTATCCTCCGTTTGGGCCATCGGAGCCATTATTTATCACGGAAGAAGGCCATCGCGTTCCATTAGCTGGGCACTAGCTATTATTATCCTACCTATTTTTGGGGCCATACTTTACTACCTTTTTGGCATGAATCGCCGAAAGTTTAAATTCTTCAATAGCAAAGAATTTGAAAAGAGAAATAGGTTCGGCTATCCGAAAAATTCACAACAAGAAAAGTTTTACGCCCATTTTGATGAGGATATTAGGAAAGAAAGACTCAATCGGCTAATTAAGGCAAGCTCCAATACTACGGCAAAATCCGGAAACAAAGTGGCAGTCCTCCAAGATGGAGGGGAAACCTTCAATGTACTTTTCAAAGCCATGGAAAAAGCCCAAAAATTTATCCATGTGCAGTACTATATTTTAGAAAGAGGCAACCTATTGGACAAAATGCTGGAGCTATTTGAAAGAAAAATTAAAGAAGGCGTAGAGATTCGAATTATTTACGATTCTTTGGGAAGCTACCAATTACGGGGTCGACCCAGAAAACAGTTTCAGGATATTGGGGTCAAGATCTATCCCATAATGCCCATTCGATTAAAAAACCTTCTTTTTTCGCTCAATTTTAGAAACCATCGCAAAATTGTAATTATTGATAGCATGGTTGCTTTTACAGGTGGTGTCAACGTATCGGACAAATATATCGAACGTCAGAATGGTCTGGGTAAATGGAAAGATACCCACCTAAAACTGGAAGGACCCATTGTAAACGATTTACACATGGTTTTTCTTAAGGATTACTTTTTTGCCAGCAAAAAGGCGGATTTTCATACCTCCGATTTTCTCTCGGAGCAAGAAATGGCAGGAAATGTCGATGCGCAAGTCGTGGCTGGTGGACCGGATTCCAATCACCCCACCATTATGCAACAATATATTGGTATGATGAACCAGGCCAAACGTTCCATTTGCATAGCCAACCCTTATTTTGTGCCGGGAGAGGCATTTTTGCAAAGCCTAAAAATTTCCGCTCTGGAAGGTGTGGACATCAGTCTTTTGGTGCCAAAAAAATCAGACTCCAAAGCAGCCAAGTTTGCCATGTTCTCACATTTTGAAGAATTACTCAATGTCGGGGTCAAAATTTACTTACGTGATGACTTTTCACACAGTAAAATTATGATAGTCGACGACGATTTGGTATCCATTGGTTCAGGAAACTTTGACATTCGAAGCTTTGAACTCAACTACGAGACCAATGTTCTAATTTACAACAAGGAGATAAATTCTGAAATGACCAAAGAGTTCCAAAAAGTTTGCAAAAAAGCCAATCTAGTCACTCTGGAACGCTTTCAGAACCGCACCCTTTGGCAAAAATTTCTTGAAGGTCTCTTCAAATTCCTTAAGCCACTCCTATAAAACGGATTCACTTTCTATTTGAATCAATCATTAATTGATTTGCGGTAAGCCAATCATAGGTCAAAACTACCTTTGTATCAAAATAAAACAATCATGAAAAATCTATTTTTAATTCTATTTTTAATTGGAGCAACGACCATGAGTGCCCAGAGCATTTCAAAAAACGCATTAGGTATTCGAGTGGGTGACAATGATGGATTTGGAGGTGAAATTTCCTATCAAAGATATCTACAGGAAAACAACAGATTAGAATTTGATCTAGGCTGGAGAGACTCCAATAATGTTGAAGCTTTCAAACTTGTAGGCCTATACCAATGGATAATGCCCATAGATGGCGGATTTAATTGGTATGTTGGTGCCGGTGGTGGAATAGGGTCTTTCGATGCTGGTGAGAACGATGGAGCTTTTGCACTAATTGCAGGTGACCTAGGTATTGAGTATGATTTTGATTTTCCATTGCTCATTTCGTTAGATATGAGACCCGAGATTGGTTTCAACGACAATTACTCCGATGATCTAGACTTGGATATCGCCTTAGGACTGCGTTACCAGTTCTAAATAAAGTATAATCACATTGAAAAGGGTAAATAATATTTGCCCTTTTTTTAACCCCAATATTTTGAAGCAAAGAATAAAACTACTTCTCCTACTATTTATACCCCTAATATTAATAACTACTATAGTGTCAGAACCCGAAAAAAAGATTCCAAAAAACATAAAAACTGAGGTGGACATAGCGTTACACCATTTTCCTGAACTCGAAGGGATTCCTATTGAGTTCAAGTTTAAAAAGAACATTAAAAAATCAGTAATGCAGGCCCAACCTACTTGGGGCGGTTTGCTCAAACCAAAAAATAAACGGAGCTATAAAATTCTTATTAGTGAAAAGTTTAAAATATCGGGAGAAGAGTTCAAAACATTGGATGTACCAAGGGATGTTCTGATTGGTTGGATTGGTCACGAACTAGGTCACGTTTTGGATTATCAACAGCGTGGCAACCTCAACCTAATAGGCTTTGGAATTCGCTATGTGCTATTGAAAGAATTCATAAAAAAAGCAGAGCGTGCCGCAGACTCCTTTGCGGTTTCACGAGGAATGTCCGACTATATTTTGAAAACAAAACGGTTTATTCTCAACCATTCCGAAATTGATGAAGTTTACAAAGACCGAATCAAACAGTATTACTTGTCTCCTGATGAGATTATGGAAATGGTAAAAGAACAAGATTCCATTAAGGATGGCAATCTTTTATGATTTTTGGGACACAAAATCTTCCCATTCCTTAAAACGATCTTCACCCATCACTCTCTCCATTTTTACCTGCCCACCCTTTTTCTTGTTGGCACCGCTCCAATCGGCGAACATTTGTTGAGACACAAAACTTACTTTAACTCCTTCTAAAGCCTTGCTTCGAGCCACCTTATAATTTTTATTGGCTTCTTTGAGATAGTCGTCCAGAACGGCCGCCGTTTTTTCTTCGTCCAAACCAGTATCGGAACCAAGGTACCAGGAATGGTAAAATCCATCATCATAGCGTTTGGCACAAAGCGTATATTCCGGCACTTTTATGCTCAGTTCTTCCTCTAAATGCTTTACTGCATGGTTAAGCTTGTTCACGGAGAGTTGAGAACCTACCGTATTCAAGAAAAACTTCGTACGTCCCGTAATTTTTATTTCTGCTCTTTCTACATCTGTAAAGGCTATGGTGTCTCCTATGATATATCTCCAAGCACCGGATACGGTAGATATAACAAGAACATAATCCACATCCTCTTCAACTTCATCCAAGGTAATGGATGGCGCATCATCGGTCAACGAACCATCTTGGTTAACATATTTAGGTTCAAAAGGAACAAACTCAAAATAGATGCCATTATCCGTAATCAATTTCATGGAAGTAGTCTCTGGCCTGACTTGGCAAGCAATAAATCCCTCAGAAGCCAAATAGGTATCTATTATCTGAATGGGATGTCCCAGAAGGGCATTAAAACTTTTCTCGTAGGGATCAAAGGCCACTCCACCAGAGGTAAAGGCTTGTAAGTTGGGCCATATCTGGTGAATGTTATCCGCATTGTGATAATCAATCACCTTTTTCAGCATCAACTCCATCCAAGAAGGAATCCCACTCAAAGCTCCTATATCCCAGTTTTTGGCATTTTTAGCTATGGATAAAACCCTATCGTCCCAATCGTCTATTTTAGCAATTTCGTCGCCGGGCTTGTAATACTTTTTAAACCAAAAAGGAATGTTACTGGCACTTATACCACTTATTTCACCTTCTTTTTTACCATCACGCTCCTGCAGATTCGTAGAACTGCCCAACATCATGATCTCTTTTTCGAAAAAATCTGCAGGCATATCAAAATTACTCATGGCAAATACCTGTTGCCTTCCAGCTCGTGTGATAGAATCCAACATATCCTTGGTCACCGGTATTCTTTTGGATTTTTTACCTGTAGTTCCAGATGATAAAGCAAAAAAGTCCGGGCTGCCAGGCCAGGCCACATAAGGTTCGCCTTCAATGGTTCTGCTCCACCACTCTTCAGTAATTTTATTGTAATCGTGATAAGGTATCGCATCGAAAAATGCCTTTGGCATATTATCAGAATCCAAAATAGAAACAAAATTATATTGCTTTCCAAATTGTGTATCCTTGGCCTTGTCCAATAATTCTTTAAGCACTTTCTTTTGCTCATCAACTGGACTCGGTTCCTTGCTCAGGGCATCTTTTGCCTCAATAACTCCTTTTATAATATTTCCTATGATTGCCATTTTGGGTAATTTATTTATTCAAAACTACCCATAACGCATTGGTAAGATTTACTCAATCCATTTTTAGATTGACTTAAATGATCTTAAATATTTATGGCTGCAGGCACAGGTGAAGGTACTTTGGAAACTTTTTTAGCCTTGGGTTGTTCCAAGTTGTTTGCTATTTTAGAAAAGAGAGGCTCAGGTGTGTCTTCGTGAACTGAAACATAACCGTCGGATGAATTGATTTCAATTACCACCAAAGAAAGATAATCCATGAGGTGCTCGGCTTCTTTAATTAGTATTTTTACCACCTGAAGGCGAACTATATACTCCAGATTGATACTGCGTTCATGATTCCAGTTATTTTTAGCGCCTAAATTTTTCCAGATTATTTCCAATTCAAATTTTTATCCAAAAATAGCCTAAACAATATTTAGTTTACAATTAATACACGTTAATTTAACATTGAAAATTCTTTTTGATTTAACTCTACTTGTTCCTTATTTAGAAAGTAAGGGCGGATTATCAACCGATTAACCCTGATTTTAATTTTTTATTTGGATTTTTATAGCAGTTCAACTGGTTGACTTCTTAATGTTTTCATAAATATGGAAATCAAATGGTTCTATAAGCAAAAAATATCAAACTAACTCTTATATTTAGCCGATTGCGAATAATTTTAAAAACAAAAAATGACCCAAGAGTTAATTGAAAAGGCGGAAGAGTTTGAAAAAAGGCCGATGAGCCATATGTCCACCAGTGATAGGGTTAAAGCCTCAAGAGAAGCAAAGAGTTTAATCCTTTCCATCAACGAGATTTATAAAAAGACCAAGGATTCCAAATTAATGGAAACCATGAAGAACATAACTGCTAAAAAGCGAAAAATTGAAAAACGATTAAAGGGCACCCCTTTAGTTTAATTTCTACTATTTACACCTTTTATGGAAGGGTGTTGTTTCTTCTTTAAAATAAACATCCTTCCAATAAGTCTTTAGTTCCCCAATCCACCACAAAACACAAACCACTGTAATTCAGCGAAAAAACCATTAATCGCTCAGTAGTCTATTATCCAAAAACACATCTTTTCCAATTACATAAGTTTTACGACCAATTATATCCAATTTAGTGCAACCAATAAAACTTTGGATGGTAGATGGGCTTGTTTCATATAATTTAGGGTGCAGTTTTAAACTCAACTAAAACAAGAAACACTCAGAAAAATGAACACTATAGACGCAAAACTAGGATACCTGTTTTGGTATGTTGTAATTGCACTATCCATTTACTCTCTTTTAAGCAGTATCTATTTATACATTAATTAAGCTATACTAAACACTAGCACACTAACCACAATCTCCAATAGTTAGTTATGTATCTCAATGGGGCTCCTTTTAAAGGTGCCCTTTTTTTATTTCCATTCCATTTTAGGTAGTAGCACCTCTTTTTTATTGTGCGAACTTTCCACGTTGAGCAAAACTTCGTCCAAAAATGATATTGCCTCATTAATATGAGGGCCTTTGTTCAACATTACACATTCTGCTTGTACGGATGACGTTATATCCGTGATCTCGGACCTCGATGGTATTCCTTTTTTGGCCAGGCCCTCCAAAACCTGCGTAGCCCACACTACAGGAATATGTGCTGCACTGCAAAATGATAGAATGCCTTCCTGTACCATTCCCATATTTTTCCAACCCACTTCAAGGGCCAAATCACCCCGGGCAATCATAACCCCCAGATGCTTTCGTTGCATTGACGTAATAAGGATGTTTATCAAATTTTTATAGGCCAAATTGGTCTCGATTTTTAAAATAATGCCCAAATCCTCATCCGCTCCCAAATTTTTCAGTTCCAACAGCAAGTCGTTCACATCTTCAGCATCATTTACATAAGAATAGTTAACAATATCTGCATGATTGACCACAAACTTCAAGTCCTCCCTATCTTTATCGGTAAGTCCTGAAATTCCTAGATCAAGGGTTGGAAAGTTAATCCCTTTTTCTCCTTTAAGTTTTGTGCCGCCCTCTTTAGCACGTGTAATTTTCACCTGAAAAGATTCCGGTCCAGTTTCCATAATCTCACCTTCAATTTTGCCGTCATCAAATAAAATAGGGGCTCCCTTTTCTACACGATTCACGATATGGGGAGGAACACAACATACTCTTGCAGGTTTCACCAACTCCCCTTTATTATTGAACTCTGAAAGGGAAGCGCCATTTTCTTTGCCCGTAACGATTAGCAAATCTCCCTTATTCAATCTAATGAATTGATTTATCCTCTTTCTTGAAGCCTTTTTTTCCTTTATCCGAGCACCCAAATCAATTTTCCCTGTTCTCACTTTCGCCCCGGCCAAATCCATCGCCACCTTAACCGTTGTGGAACATTCCTCCGCTGCTTTACGAACATTGTTAATTATGGCTTGCCAAACTTCGGGACTATCGTGCGCACAATTTACTCGAGCACAATCCATTCCGTTTTTAACCATATTCAGTACCAAATTGTAATTGGTTGCTGCTTCTGTTGGTTGGGTAACCATAACGCGGACACGTCGTAATTTATCCGATTCACCAAAAAGCTCTTTCGTATGCCTCTTTAATATTTGTGTTCCCTCGCCAATGGATAAAAACTCATTCTTGGTCAAATCAGGGGCGCCACCCAATAAGCTGTGTACGATTATTTTTAGATTGATTAAGCTTCCCAAAATATTTCCTTCGGCATTCGCAAGTCGAGTTAGACCCAATTCCTTTAGTCCCTTTTGCATTTTTCTGGCATCAAAACTTCTGAAAGTAGCATAATGCATCAGATTTTTTGCACTTTCCTTGTAAATAGGGCATACACTTTGGGTCAATACATCATCAGCCAAATCTTGTTGCCGAATTAAATCCACAACCTGGTCTATTTGCACAGCCATTTTTTGAAGCTGATCCCGTGTAACGCTCATATCTCATGATTTACGACAAAGATCACATTGAAACTGCTTAAAAAAACTGATATTGGTCAGACTGGCCAACCATTACCATATGGATTTCATTTCCTTTATAGATTGAATAATGATTGGCTCACTCCCATCCTCATTATTGATGATTAATGTATTGTAAGGGCTTGTTGGGAATAGTTGTTCTGTAATGGAAAGCATCCCTTGGTCCATAAACAATTCCATAGATGACCAGTCCATCAATATTTTGAATTGATGTAGTCCTTTTTCTAAACTTTTTAATGGTGCCACATGTTTTTTGGCTCCAAAATCTTCTTGAAAATCAACTTTTCCAGACAAAGTTCTATCTACCGTTAAAATCTGATTTGTAGCATCAAGATCCAATACAAGAACTTCATCCAATTCATTTTTAAAGAGTAATTGAAAGTTCTTAGCAGCCGTTTTTAACTGAATCTCCGATTGATATAGTCCCTCCACTTGCAGCGTATCGGTTGCATCAGCAGCTACTTCAACTTGATTGATTAATGGGGGGCTGGTCAAATCACCCATTTTGTCAATTGGATAATTGGCCAAAAAGTAATCATCTTCAGCTTTATGCAAGGATAATTTTCGGGGCACCGTCATAGCACTTCGCCATTTCTTGGTAGGCGTATCACGGGCGTAATTCCAGTTGCTCATCCATCCTATAAAAATACGCTCCTCTTTCGGAACATTGTTATAAGTCACTCCTGCGTAATTATCTGTTCCGTAATCAAGCCATTTAGGGTTCTTTTGATTGGAAGTAAAAGTTGTACCATCAAAATCTCCCACAAAATACTGAGTCCCACTACCACCATTTGGGGCTCCAGGGTTTATACTAATGATCAAGACCCATTTTTCCTCATCGGAACCCTCCACTTGCAAGGGAAAAAGATCTGGACATTCCCATACCCCGCCATGGGCACCTTGCGATTTACCAAAATCGCTCAAATATGTCCAATCCTTTAAGTTTTTGGAACTATAAAATTTGGCATGGTCCCCGGCTACCAAGGTCAAAATCCAACCATCAGAAGGCTCATGCCAAAATACTTTAGGATCTCTAAAATCTTTAATGCCACTGTTCAAAATCACAGGATTGTTCTTATATTTTTCCCAAGTGTCACCATTGTCCAAACTATAGGCAATACCTTGAGTCTGAAAATCCGTTCTACCAGCCTTCTCTCCTTCCATGGAATGATAAGTGAATATGGCCACCAAAGGTGTTTTTCCTTCCTTACCAAAACCCGAGGTGTTTTTCTTATCAACCACGGCGCTGCCAGAAAAAATAAGACCATGTTCATCTGGATACAGTACTATCGGCTGGTGCTCCCAATGCACCAAATCTTTACTTATCGCATGGCCCCAGTGCATAGGCCCCCATACAATGTCTTCTGGGTAGTATTGATAAAATAGATGGTATACTCCATCATTAAAGACCAGTCCATTGGGGTCGTTCATCCATTTTTCTTCTGGGGAGAAATGAAACTGTGGTCGGTATTCCTCTTGGTATGTCGACTCTTCTTCAGGTTCGTTCTGAACCTTCTTGTGGTCTTCCCTACAAGCGACAAATGCAATTATAATTGAGCAACTAATGATCAGTTTATTCATTTCCTTGATTTAGAATGACTTTTCAAGATAAATAAATTTTAATTCTTACTCCATCTTCTATTTATCTTTAAAAGAAACCTTCAACTTAACAAATACAAGGCATTAGTTGAATAAATACAGCGTAGAGCACTACATTTTTCTCATAAAGAGGATATTGGATACAATTTTTTCATTGGAAAAGTGTTAACAACCGTAGTGAATGTTGTATTTTCTTACTCTTCTTGTTTTCCGATAATCAAGAAGTGACAAGGTTCATTGGCAAGAATTTATGGTTAGAAAAAAAGTATTATCAATAATAAGCCCCCTATTTAGATACTTGGTATGTCGTTGAAATCCTCAAAAAAAGAACTCATCTTTCCCATTGCGATATTTGCAGTTTTCATCACTATTGTGTTGGTTCTATGGAATAAATCCCTCAAAACCCAAAAGGCAACATTTATACGCGAAATCCAGACCACTGGTAGCCTGCGGGCCAAAGAATTTTTCTCCTTGGTCAAATACGATGTTAAATCCTTGGAGAATTTAAAACAGCGTATTGAAATGACCAATGGATCCTATTTTCAATATTGGGAGAAAGATGCCCGCCTTATTTTAGAGCAAAACCCATCGTTTAAATTTGTGGAGTGGCTGGATACTTTAATGATTATTAAAATGATAACTCCTTTGGAGGCCAATAGGGCAGCTGTCGGGCTAGACCTTTCCAAACACCCAAGATATCCAGAATGGGACAACCACGTAAAAGACTCATCTACAAATATTTCACAATGGACAAAGCTACACCAAGGAGGTAGTGCTTTTTTGGTGGATGCTCCTGTATATTTCGAAGGAAAATTTAGAGGGTCGGTTACCGCTGGAATGGATTTTACCTCACCCTTCAATGAACTGGTAGCCGGTTTGGATAAATATGCCATAGAAGTCAAAGATGAAAGAGGAACAATCTTTTATTCTAAAAACAACCCGAATACCAGCGAAATTGGCAACGAATTCATATTCACGACCAGTTTTGAGATCGATGCCCTTGATGGGCAAAAATGGACATTCTCCTTAATGCCTTCCCATTTGGATTTTTTGGCAGAAAGAAAAGAGGCAACCTACGTATACTTGATTTTTGGCCTTTTACTGTCCTTTCTTACCAGTTTACTTGTTTATTTTTATCAGTCTTCAAGAGGAAAAAACGATTATCTAGGTGATGCCAACATCAAACTTAAAGAGCTTAATAAATCCTTAAAGCAAGAACAGCTGAGAGCTGAAAAATCATCCAAGGCAAAAACAGAGTTCATATCCAATATGAGCCATGAAATAAGAACTCCTTTAAATGCGATTATTGGGTTTATTGAAGTATTAAAATTGTCCGAGATACATAGTTCTTTACAAGAATATCTGTCACTAATGGACATTTCCTCAAAAAAGTTGCTTCTGTTGGTAAACGATATTCTTGAAATAGATAAAATAGAATCTGGCAAAACTACGTTTAGAAAGGATGTTTTTTCTCCATTGCAAGAGCTGAAAAACATCATCAGAATATATCAGCGTACTGCAGAAGAAAAGGGACTCCATATATCTTTGGACTCAACTATCAATAGCGACCTAGATGCCGTTGGGGACATTGGAAAATATGGGCAAATCATTACAAATATTTTAAGAAATTCCTTGAAATTTACCGAAAAGGGTGGGATAACGATTTCCTACCATGAAAACATTGTCAATGATGAATTGGCCATTGATATTGTCATCAAGGATACCGGAATAGGAATTCCAAAAAACAAATTGAAGACCATATTTGATAGGTTTACCCAAGTAGATATCGGAAAAGCAAAACGACATGAAGGTAGTGGTCTTGGCCTATACATCACTTATAAACTTGTGGAGCTCTTAGGAGGAAAAATTGAAGTAATGAGTCAGGAGAATGTGGGTACGGAATTTTATTTGTCCCTTAAATTCCCATTGGCAGAAACCAAAAGTAAAATAAGCACCACAAATACCGAATCAATCGATCTAAGTGGCTGCAAGGTTCTAATAGTGGATGACAATAGGGTGAATGTAATGGTCCTGAAAAAGACTTTGGAAAAATTAGGGGTACAATCCGAATCGGCTTCCGATGGATTCGAAGCAGTAAAAGCTGCGCAGAAAAACCGTTACCATTTAATATTTATGGACATCCATATGCCTAAAATGGATGGTTTAAGAGCTACAAGGGAAATTAGAAAATTCAACAAAGATATTGGCATTATTGGTCTTTCCGCAGATGTGACCAGGGAAGCTATTGATGAAGCCAAAGGAGTTGGCATGAACGACTATTTTACCAAACCGATTTCGTTCGACAAACTCCGCAAACACTTACCCAATTATTTGGTTAAAATATCCTGATTTTTATCTGAAAAATTAAAAATTCCGCTTTCTTCAATGTCCAAAATCTTTATGGTGGTATATTTGATAGGACAAACAAAGGACATGCTGTGTGCAAAAACAAGTGAAACTATAAATTGTATAATATCAGTAAGTATTGGAACAACTTGTTGACCTATGCTTTGAAAGCGTCCTCGGCCAAAACAATAATCGTTGAAGAATAGCCTACTTTTAATCCTTACCCGTAACCCCGAACTTGGTAAATGCAAAACACGACTAGCCTCCAAGGTGGGCGATAAAACTGCGTTGGACATCTATCAATTTCTTTTGGACCACACCGTATCTTTCACTAAAGAACTCGAAGTGGAAAAATGGGTCTATTATTCCGAGGAGATTTGGGAAGATGATATTTGGGACAACAAAATATACCAAAAAAAACTTCAGATAGGAGAAGATTTAGGCGAACGCATGATGAATGCCTTTAAGGAAGGGTTCCAAACTGGTTTTGATAATATCATTATTATTGGTAGCGATATGTTTCATCTTAACCAATCCGATTTGGAGGAAGCCTTTTCCAGACTCAAAGACAATGATTATGTTGTGGGACCTGCCGAAGATGGAGGGTATTATCTTTTAGGAATGAAGTCATTAAATAAAAAATTGTTCCAAAATAAAATTTGGGGAACGGACACTGTTCTGTCCGACACTTTAAAAGATTTAAAATCTGATGAAGTCGCTCTTTTGGATGAAAAGAATGATGTGGATTATTACGAAGATATTAAAGACATTAAGGCTTTTGAGCCATTTTTAAAACATATAATGGAATGACACAAAAACAACTCGACGAATCCGTCGAATATTTGAAAAAACGAGGGTTTGAAACTCCAGAAATAGGCATAGTACTTGGCACTGGTTTGGGCCAACTTATAGACAGCATAGAAAACCCTATTGAAGCTCACTACAACCACATACCCTATTTTCCTTTGGCCACGGTCGAATTCCACACAGGCAAACTTGTTTATGGAACCATCGAAGGGAAAAAAGCCGTGGTAATGCAAGGTCGTTTCCATTTGTACGAAGGCTATGATTTTTTGGATATTACTTATCCCATAAGGGTGATGCATCAACTTGGGATAACACAATTGTTCGTATCCAATGCTGCAGGGGCTATCAATCTTAGCTTCAAAAAGGGTGACATCATGTTAATTGAAGACCACATCAATCTGCAAGGTGGGTCTCCCCTAGCTTTCAAAAATGTAGGAGAGTTTGGTGACCGATTCGTGGATATGAGCGAGCCATACGATGTGGAAATGTGCAAAAAAATTGAAGCCATTGCAACCCGAGAAAATATTTCGCTTCAAAAAGGGGTATACGCTTCTGTTGTAGGACCACAACTGGAAACCAAGGCCGAATATCGCATGCTAAAAATTATGGGAGCCGATGCTGTGGGAATGAGTACGGTCCCCGAAGTAATTGTTGCGAATCATTTACGACTACCAATTGTAGCTGTGTCCGTTTTAACGGATGAATGCGATCCAGACAATCTGGAACCAGTTGAAGTCCAAGAGATTTTAAAGATAGCTGGACAAGCGGAACCCAAAATGATCAAACTGTTTAAAGAATTAATCAAAGAACTATGAGCTATTTAGACGCGACCCAAGACCTATATAAAGAAGCTGCCCTAACTCCAGATGTTGGACTTTGCTGTACCACCAATCCTATTTGGCAATTCCCTGGGCTTTCCATTCCCAAGATCATGCAAGAAATGAACTATGGTTGTGGCAGCACCGTATCTGCACAGGACTTGGTTAATAACCCAAATATTCTGTACGTAGGTGTCGGTGGGGGTATGGAACTACTTCAGTTCTCTTATTTTTCAAGACAAAAAGGAGGGGTCATCGGTGTAGATTCAGTGGATGAAATGTTGGAAGCTTCCCGGAAAAACTTCAAAATAGCGGAAGAGGAGAATGATTGGTTCCAAAGTGAGTATGTAAACTTGGTAAAAGGTGATGCCTTAAATCTACCAGTAGATGATGAAAGCATTGATGTGGCAGCTCAAAACTGTCTATTTAACATCTTTAAAATAGAAGACCTAAAGAAAGCAGTTTCGGAAATGTACCGAGTTTTAAAACCACATGGTCGATTGGTAATGAGCGACCCCATCTGTGAACAACCGATGAGTGATGAACTCCGCAACGATGATCGATTAAGAGCTCAATGCCTAAGCGGTAGTATTCCACTGAAAGAATATATAAAAGTATTGACCGATGCGGGATTTGGGACTATTGAAATTCGAGGTAAACGATCCTACAGGCTGTTATCTCCCAACCATTATCCCACCGAAGAGCTCATTCATATTGAATCCATTGAAATTGCTGCTATTAAAGACCCTATGCCAGTGGACGGACCATGTGTTTTTACAGGAAAAACGGCCATTTATTTTGGAAACGAAACATACTTTGATGACAAAAAGGGGCACGTGCTGCAACAGAACCAACCCTTGGCCGTATGTGATAAAACGGCGGCTGCTTTAGCAAAAGAATCCAACGAAATCTATATTAGTGAAAGCACTTACCACTACAACGGGGGTGGATGTTGCTAGATTTTTGAGAGATAGATCTATTCCTTTTGACACAGGAAATTCATTTACTTAATTGTCAAAATCCAGGTCAACATAATCATTGAGTATGCCATTGCTGATAAGGTTGGCAAATTCCTTTTTATTTGATTTAAGTGGAATTTTGTGATTGGATTCCTTCGAAGTTGGCTCCATGGTGAGCAAACTAATGGCGGGAAGAATGTTTTTTGCCAGATAAAGGCTGCTCTTGTCTTCAAAAATTAAACTGGCCTCTTCAAAGGTTTTGTTTGAAACACTGTTTTCTTGAAACACATTCTGAATGCTTTGGGCAAATCGTTGACCTTGGGTACTTTTATTGTAGTGATAAATCGCAACATCCATATTTCTGACACCTGAAATATTTTCACCACGTATGATCAGTACCCTTTGGTATTTGCCTATGTGCTGTAGATAACGTTTATTGATAACCCTTATATAATCACCCATTTGATTATCGGTGGACACACTGTCTACGATCTTGTCCAAGGAAGAGTTTTCTTCCATGAGATAAACTTTGGCTCCATGTACCATTAACCCCGCGGCCAACTGTTCAGAAATATCCTTTACAAAATTTTCGTCCTCTTCCGTACCTTTTTCAGTAATCAGATAATATACTGCATCCTTTAACTTCTCACTCTTTAGAGACATTTCGGCCAATTCCTTATCAAAAATTGGCTCTTCTACTTCTTTTTCGGTTTCTACAATTACACCCGTTCTTTTAAAAGAATCATCGGCATAGGGAATTTTATAATGTTCGCCCAACTTTAAGGCTGAACCTTCTTTTATTTTATCCGAATTTAATTCAAGAAACTCTCCATAATGTTTTACCGGATCCAATCCTTGTTTACGAAGCAATGAAAAAATACCGTCTCCTTGTTCGGCAACAACCGTAAAGTACTTGTTCTCTTGAGAAAATATAAGTGCAGAGGCCCACACCCAAAATAGAAGGAATAATCGAATTTTCATTACTGTATGTTTTTGGGAGGGGTGTATTACAAAATTCGAAAAAAAATAGTTACCAATTATAATTGGAAAGATTAAAATTTGAACAAAATGATTTCCTAACCTTAGCGACTTGATTTCTTCACTTGTGCATACTGCTTTCGTATAACGGATTCTGCAGGTTTATTTTGGGGCGTAAAGCGATTATCCTCGTGACCTCCTACTTGATCGTGCTGCATGAACCATTTCCAAACAAAGCCGCCAGCAAACCAATCTTCATGCCAAAATTCATCAAATATTACCTGCGTAGCATTAGCTTGTGCCTTAAGATTTACATCCATTTGATTTCGATCCACCAGCCATGGTTTTTTACCCGTAAAATCCATGCTTCGGTATCCGAACTCCGTAAAAAGAATAGGTTTCCCCTCTTGTTGGGTCAACTCCCTGAGTTTAGTTTTCCAAGGTTGCCATCCATCGGAAAGTGTTTGAATAGTAGGATTTTCTTTTTCACACAATGGAAAATAGGCATTCACACCTATATAATCCAATTGTGACCAAAACGGTGTTTTAGCATATTCGTCCCAGTTGGCAGCATAGGTGAGTTCGCCGTGATATACATTTTTTACTTTTTGGATAAGGTTGTTCCAAAACTCAGGTCGTTCCTTTATAAAGGTTTTTAACTCGGTTCCAATGCAAAAAATATCGCTTTGTGTTTCTTCGGCAAGTTTCGCATACAGCAATATAAACTCCTCATAAGATGCCTCCAGTTTTTTCCAATACTCCTCGGAAGGCATTTTCATATTGCCTGTAAACTCACCTCTAAATATCCAAATTTGGGGTTTTACCATTACGCTCACCCCATTTAGGTGCAACTTTTCTATGTACTGTTTTACACCTTCCCTTCGCTCCCCATACCATTGATGGTCCGAATTAAAGACCAACTCGGGAGAACCCATATCACGGATAAAGCCAAATGGCATTATCGCGGCATAATTTGCGCTTACCTTTAGGACCGGGTCAATATGTTGTTGTGACGCCTCTTCTCCAGAAGACACAAAACTGACGCCATTGACTTTGGCTAATTTGCCACTACTGCATGAGGCAAGAATAAACGCCCATAAAAAAACTAACTTCTTCATAATGATTGCGGACTCCTCTAAAATAATAATTTTAAAACATCATTTAGCTACCAAATTCTTTTTAAATTTCCTTTTACTGTTAAGTTTTCTCCATAAAACCCGACACATAAAACAATCAAACCCAACCCATGGAACATATTGTCATCATTGGAAATGGAATAGCTGGTGTCACCGCCGCAAGGCATATCCGGAAACTTTCCGATAAAAAAATCTCCATTGTTTCTGCCGAAAGCAAGTATTTCTTTTCAAGAACCGCCTTAATGTATGTGTACATGGGCCACATGAAATTTGAACATACACAACCCTACGAAAACCACTTTTGGAAGAAAAACAGAATTGAACTGGTGGAAGGGTATGTTACCAAGGTAGATACTGAAGAAAAAACTATTCAGATTGATGGGGCGTCAGACCTCAACTACGATAAACTTATTATCGCTACGGGATCCAAGCCCAATAAATTTGGATGGCCGGGCCAAGATTTAAATGGCGTCCAGGGCCTCTATTCTAAACAAGACTTGGAACTTTTGGAAGAAAACGCCCCCAACAATAAGGTTTGCAAACGCGCTGTAATTGTCGGTGGTGGGTTGATTGGCATTGAATTGGCCGAAATGCTTCGCACTCGGAATATACCGGTTACTTTTTTAGTTCGAGAGACCAGTTTTTGGAACGGTGTGCTGCCTAAAGGTGAATCCGAAATGATTAACGAGCATATCCAAGAACATCATATTGATCTTCGCTTGGGCACTTCGCTCAAAGAAATCAACCAAGATGAAAATGGCAAGGTAAAATCCGTGACCATTGCCGAAACAGGAGAGGAAATTGAATGTGATTTAGTCGGATTAACAGCAGGAGTAACGCCAAATATCGATTTCCTTAAAGAATCCGGTGTTGAATTGGGTCGTGGAGTGAAGGTAAATCGATTTTTGGAAACCAATATTGAAGATGTTTTTGCTATTGGTGATTGTGCAGAACAGCATGAAGCTATAGGAAACAGAAGACCTGTTGAAGCCGTTTGGTATACAGGCAGAATGATGGGTGAAACCCTTGCCCAGACCATTTGCGGTAACAGAATGGAATACAATCCAGGGCATTGGTTCAACTCCGCCAAGTTTCTGGATATTGAATACCAAACCTATGGTTGGGTATTTTCGGAAAGAAGAAAAAAGGACACGGAAACCCATTTTCATTGGCGCCACCCAAAAGAAAAAATCTGCATTACCATAGCTTTTGATAAAGATTCAGGAACGCTTTTGGGTATCAATACCTTCGGCATTCGCTTACGACACGAAATCTTTGACCGTTGGCTCAGCGAAAAAAGAACTATTGATTTTGTGATGGAGCATCTCATCGACGCCAATTTTGACCCTGAATTTTATAAAAATTTTGAATCTCAAATCGTAACAAAATACAATTCCGATTTTGGAAAGTCCATTAAGCTGAAAAAGAAAAACCTAAAACGCATCTTCCAGATTGCCTAACCTATAATTATGAGCACGTACGACAAAAGTATGGCCCTTACTGGGGAACCACCAAAGAGCCTGAGCATCGGTCAAAAAATTGCAACGCTATTGGGATTGTCAGGATTGGGAATTCTCCTATTGGCAATATTCAATGTTAACTTTCCAAATAAATCGTTTTGGTTAACCCTATCACTTTCAGCAATTGCAATAGGTATCATTTGGTTTTCATGGGACGCATACACCAATAAGCTACCCGGAATAAAAAACGATGGGGTTTGGTTTAAATCTATTTCCAGTCGCGGTTTATGGGCGTGGGTAGCAGGTCTATCATTGACAGGATTTTATATTGTGCTCTATTTTTATCCTGAGTACCTTGGATTGGTCAGCGATGGAAATAACAAAGGCTTAATTGCTCTTTTTGACCCGCTCAGTATATTATTGAACGGCAATCCAGCTAGCCAATGGTTTGTTTACGGTACACTCTACACCGTGGCCATATTGGCCTTTGGTATAAAATTCCTTTGGAAATATCGTCATAATCGATACGAAAGATTGCGCACCCTTAGTGTCATGTTTTTTCAAACTGCCTTTGCATTCATCATCCCAGAATTAATGGCTCGTTTAAATGGACATGAAGTGTTGAACGGAGGAAGCCTTCCTTATTACGACCTCAAAAACATATGGCCCCTCAACTATTACAATTTTGAAAGTTATCGCATCAAAGCTTTTGTCAGTTCTGGAGATATTGGTTTTGCCTTGCTTATTTTTGCTATCCTATCCATATTCGTTATCACTCCTATCCTTACCTATAAATATGGAAAAAGATGGTATTGTTCCTGGGTCTGTGGCTGCGGAGGACTTGCAGAAACAGCAGGTGATTCTTTTAGACAATTGAGCGACAAGTCCATAAAGGCTTGGAAAATTGAGCGTTGGGTGGTGCACAGCGTGGTGGTTTTTGTAACCTTGATGACCACAGCGGTAATTTACTCCTATTTGGGAACCGACACCAGTAAATATTGGTTAACGAAAAGCACTTTTTTAATTGGCGTAGCAGTTTTGCTCACTTTGGTTTTTGGTTGGGTGATGATTTTTAAACGCGAACAACTCCAGAAAGATGCACAATATGGAGCCATTGGATACTTTGTGATTATTATCGCTCTGATTGGTTTTCACTTTTTTAGTGGTGAAGGACAGGTATTTCTTTTTAAGTCTGAAACATTACGTAAATCCTATTCATTTTTGATTGGAAGTATCTTTTCTGGAGTAATCGGAACAGGGTTTTATCCCATTTTCGGAAGTAGGGTCTGGTGCAGGTTTGGTTGTCCTATGGCCGCCATTCTTGGTTTTCAGCAGAAACTTTTCTCCAGATTCAGAATTACAACTAACGGAGGACAATGCATTTCTTGCGGAAATTGTTCTACGTATTGCGAAATGGGTATCGATGTACGTGCCTATGCTCAAAAAGGAGAAAACATTGTTCGTGCAAGCTGTGTTGGATGCGGTGTCTGCTCCGCCGTGTGTCCTCGAGGTGTCCTCAAATTAGAGAATGGTCCTTTGGAGGGTAGAATTGACAGCAATCAAGTACTGTTAGGCAATGATGTAGATCTAATGACCCTCGTAAACAAGAAGTAAACTATCCTTCTCTTTGAGAAATTAAAAGTGGAATCCAAGGAAAATTTTAGTTTTGCCAACTTAAACACTAACTAAAATTGTTCCTGCCAATGGCGAATATTAAAGTTATTATCCCAGCAATCAATGAAGGAGATTCCATTGGTTTGGTAGTTTCAGAAATACCAGAACACGTATCCGAAATTGTGGTCGTGGACAACGGTTCCTCGGACGATACCGTAGCAAATGCAAAAAAAGCAGGGGCAACTGTAATCGCTGAAAACAGCAAAGGCTATGGGTTTGCCTGTTTAAAAGGACTAAAATACATCTCCGAACAATCCAAAACACCCGATATCATCGTATTTATCGACGGAGACTATTCAGATTATCCGGAAGAATTGGATAAGATTGTCGCCCCAATTTTGGAAAATGACATTGATTTTGTGGTTGGAGCCCGAAAAAAATCACTTCGGGAACCTGGTTCCATGACTCCACAACAAGTTTTTGGGAACAATTTGGCCACATTTTTAATGCGATTGTTTTTCAGGTCAAAATTTACGGATTTAGGACCTTTTAGGGCGATAAAATATGAAAAGCTCAAAGAATTGGAAATGCAGGACACAACTTATGGGTGGACTGTGGAAATGCAATTGAAAATTTTGAGGAAAAAAATGTCATATATCGAAGTACCAGTGCGTTACAAACGAAGAATTGGCATCTCAAAAGTATCAGGTACAGTAAAAGGTACTATATTTGCGGGCATAAAAATATTGGGTTGGATCTTTAAATACAGTTTAAAATAATGGGACTTGCTATTGCTTACATCATCATTGCTATTTATAGTTTCGCCTTACTTTTGATATTCTTTTACAGCCTTGCGCAATTGAATCTCTTGGTAAACTATCTCGGTTACAAGAAAAGAAACGAAGAGGCTCCAAAATTCAACCTACTCGATCCCAAAGAAATTCCATTCGTCACCATTCAACTTCCCATCTACAACGAGGAATATGTAATGGAGCGTTTGTTGGAGAACATCGCCAAAATAGAATATCCAAAAAGCAAATTGGAAATCCAGGTATTGGATGACTCTACAGATGATTCGGTTATAGAAACAGCCCAAAGGGTCAAAGAACTTCAAGAAACTGGTTTGGACATTCAACACATCCGAAGGGAAAACCGAAAAGGATTTAAGGCAGGAGCCCTTAAAGAAGGTTTGGAAATCGCCAAAGGTGACTTTATCGCCATTTTTGATGCAGACTTCCTTCCAGAGTCCGATTGGCTAAAAAAGACCGTTCCTTATTTTAAGGATGAGGAAATTGGTGTGGTGCAGACCCGTTGGGGACACATCAACAGAGATTACTCTACCCTTACCCGTATCCAAGCTTTTGCTTTGGATGCCCACTTTACTTTAGAGCAAGTAGGAAGAAATTCGAAAGGACATTTCATTAACTTTAACGGTACTGCAGGTATTTGGAGAAAAGAATGCATTTTTGATGCAGGAAACTGGGAAGGCGACACCCTTACCGAAGATTTGGATTTGAGCTACCGTGCACAATTGAAAAATTGGAAATTCAAGTATTTGGAAGATGTGGAAACCCCTGCTGAGCTTCCCGTCGTTATAAGTGCGGCGCGCTCGCAACAGTTCCGTTGGAACAAAGGTGGTGCTGAAAACTTTAGAAAAACAGTTTGGAGTGTTATCACTTCCAAAAACATACCTTTCAAAACCAAATTTCATGGTGTAATGCACTTGTTGAACAGCTCCATGTTCCTATGCGTGTTCACCGTAGCTTTGTTGAGCATTCCAATGCTCTACATCAAAAATACCTACGGACATTTAGGTTGGGTTTTTGAAGTGACAAGCTTCTTTATTTTGAGTACCATCATCTTATTTGTATGTTATTGGTTTACCTATAAAAGTATTCAGGGTAGCAGTTTTGATAATTTTGTGGACTACATTAAACTCTTCTTTACCTTCTTCTCGGTGGCATTGGGCTTCTCTTTGCACAATAGCGTGGCTGTTTTGGAAGGACATTTGGGAAAACGAAGTGAATTTGTTCGAACTCCAAAGTTCAATATCAATAGTATAAAGGACACCTGGAAGGGCAATAAATATTTGACCACCAAATTGTCTCCCAACATGATTTTGGAGTTTGCTTTAATGATTTATTTCCTTTTCGGAATGTACAGTGCCATACCATTGAACGACTATGGATTGTTCCCTTTCCACCTCATGTTGTTCCTAGGTTTCGGATTTGTATTCTTTAAATCCTTAACTTCCAAGGCCTAATCCATACACATGCAATCTTATTGGCGACTGCATAGATACCCGATACTTTTTGCCGTCGCTTGTATTTTATTCTATTGGAGTTTTGCTTACAACT
The DNA here is from genome assembly GCA_040285615.1 of Allomuricauda sp. Taxonomy (GTDB): domain Bacteria; phylum Bacteroidota; class Bacteroidia; order Flavobacteriales; family Flavobacteriaceae; genus Flagellimonas. The sequence continues at coordinate 827,362 of JAVJRL010000012.1, read as the reverse complement.
TGGTCCGTACGGATTTTGTAAAGCTGTTTATGCTTTTTGGAGCACTCTTTTTCTTGTGCTACAAACTCATCCAATTTGAAAAATGGAACTTCAAATTCCTTTTGATTGTCGGAATCCTGTTTAGGTTGGTGTTTTTGATTGCAGAACCTAATCTTTCACAAGATTTTTACCGATTCATTTGGGATGGTGAACTCATTAAAAATGGGATAAATCCTTATTTGTACACACCGGACCAGATTATGGAACAGGGTACGGTATCCTTTGCCAGCATGAACGAGTTGCGCGAAGGAATGACTGACCTCAATGCACGACACTACAGCAACTATCCCCCCGTAAACCAAATTCTTTTCGCAATCGCCTCAATTTTAGGGGGAGGAAGCGTAATGGGTTCCATGATTGCTATGCGTTTAACGGTAATCTTGGCAGACTTGGGTGTGCTTTATTTCGGAAGAAAGCTACTACAGAACCTCAACAAGGCAAATCACATGGCTTTTTGGTACTTTTTGAATCCATTGGTCATTATTGAACTCACCGGCAATCTCCATTATGAAGGCGTAATGCTCTTCTTTTTTGTGTGGGCCCTGTACCTCATATCAAAAAACAAGTGGTTATGGGCAATACCCGTTTATGCCATTTCCATTATGGTAAAATTGATGCCACTATTGTTTCTGCCCATCTTTATAAAATATTTTGGACTTAAAAAGAGTGCTGTTTTTTATACCCTTGTTATATTGGGATGTGCAGCACTGCTACTCCCCTTTTACTCTCCTGTTTTTATAGATAATTATTCAGAGACCGTTGGGCTGTGGTTCTCCAATTTTGAATTCAATGCCAGCATTTACAATGTGGTAAAAAAAATTGCCATCACCTATTACGAAGCCAAACCATGGGAACTTATCGATTCCTATGGTTCTATGCTTACCAAAGCGATAGTAATGATTGTATTGTTGATTGCATTCCTACGGAAAAACCAAAAACTGGATAGCGTCATCACCTCAATGGTTTTCGCGCTTGCCATTTACTATTTTCTTTCCAGCACCGTTCATCCGTGGTATGTGGTTTTCTTGTTAGGCTTTGCCATCTTCACTAATTATAGGTTCCCTTTGGTATGGTCTTGCACCATTATTCTCAGTTACTATGCCTATTCCAACCCAGACTACAAAGAGAATTTGTGGTTGTTGGCCATTGAATACATTTTGGTAATCGGCTTCTTTATTTATGAAATGATAGGTAGCAGGCCAAAAAAGTTACATTTCTTCAAAAAGTAATCTGAACTTTAGTCTAATTCGAATTAATTTGTACATTAGCCACAGAATGAAAGGACAATTGTACATAATATCTACTTTGAGCATTGCTGCTCCTATTAGTCCGTTTACTCCCCGCCGTCGTCGCCCGTAAGGGTGCAACATAACTATTGGAAATAGGTGAGTCCATTTCCGCAAAATCTCCAAATACATTTTTTCAATTTTTTACAGAACTATCGCTTGCAATGGAAATTATTGTTGCTAACGAATCACATTTTAAATACGCACAGATCATTAGTGATACCATCACCGATTCGGCTAAAGTCCGAGGTACCGGTATCGCTAGACGTACGCCCGAATATATCATAAAACGTCTCCAAAACGGCAATGCTATTATTGCTTTGGATGGAGATAAGTTTGCCGGATTCTGCTACATCGAAGTCTGGGGAAACAAAGATTTCGTGGCCAACTCGGGTTTGATTGTGCATCCAGATTATAGAAATCAAGGGCTTGCCAAGAAAATTAAGAAAGCAGTCTTTGATCTATCACGAAAAAAATTCCCAGATGCCAAAATTTTTGGTATCACTACAGGACTGGCGGTAATGAAGATGAACTATGAGCTCGGCTACAAACCTGTCACCTTTTCCGAACTTACGGACGACCCCGAATTCTGGAAAGGCTGTCAAACTTGCAAGAATTTTGACATTCTCACACGAACCGACAGAAAAATGTGTCTGTGCACAGGAATGTTGCACGACCCAAAAGCACAAAAACAAGAACCCGAAAAAATCAACAAAAAGGCCTTTAAAAGATTAAAAAGTATAAAAGAAAGCCTTTTTCTTAAAAAGAAAGATAAATAAATGTCAATTCGAGCATAGTCCAGAATGCTCCGTATGACAACAATATTTAAAGAATCAAAAAAAAATGGAAAAATTAGTTATAGCCTATAGTGGCGGATTGGATACGTCTTATTGTGCAAAGTATCTTTCGCAAGAAGAAGGGTTCGAAGTGCATGCCGTAAGTGTGAACACGGGAGGTTTCAGCAAAGCTGAAATAGAGGATATTGAAGAAAAAGCGATTGCTCTGGGTGCCACCTCCTACACTTCCATTGATGCCGTTTCCACCTTTTATGACAAAGTGGTGAAATACCTCATCTACGGAAATGTACTTAGAAACAACACCTATCCCCTTTCGGTAAGTGCGGAAAGAATTGTGCAGGCCATAGAGATTGTCAATCATGCCAAAAAAATTGGAGCCAAGTATATAGCCCATGGAAGTACAGGAGCAGGCAATGACCAAGTAAGATTTGACATGATTTTTCAAATCCTCGCGCCGGAAATTCAAATCATTACCCCAATCAGGGATAAAAAATTGGCAAGGGAAGAAGAAATCGACTACTTGCAAAAAAACGGAATCGACTATCCTTGGGAAAAGGCAAAATATTCAATCAATAGAGGATTATGGGGAACATCCGTTGGAGGTGACGAAACTTTGACCTCTCACCAAGCTTTACCCGAAAGTGCCTACCCAAGTCAATTGGAAAAAGAATTGCCGAAAGAATTGAAATTGACCTTTAAAAATGGCGAGCTGGTTGCTTTGGATGGCGAACAGGGCAGCCCTGTGGCGAACATCGAAAAATTATCTGCCATTGCCTCCAAATATGCTATTGGAAGGGATATTCACGTTGGCGATACCATTATCGGTATTAAGGGAAGAGTAGGTTTTGAAGCTGCTGCTCCCTTGATCATTATAAAAGCACACCATTTGCTGGAAAAACATACTCTGAGCAAATGGCAGCAATACCAAAAAGAACAAATGGGCAATTTTTATGGAATGTTGTTGCACGAAGGAAACTATTTGGATGAGGTCATGCGAAACATCGAAGCCTTTTTGACCGATACTCAAAAGCATGTGTCAGGAGATGTATTTGTGACTTTGCACCCCTACCGATTTGAATTGAACGGAATCTCTTCCAAGCATGATTTGATGAACGCTTCCTTTGGAAGTTATGGTGAAATGAACAAGGGTTGGACCGCCGATGAGGCCAAGGGATTCATCAAAATTTTGTCCAACTCAGGAAAAATTGCCAATCACGTAAACCAAGATTCATGATCAAAGTAGGAATCATAGGAGGTTCTGGGTACACGGGCGGTGAGTTAATCAGGCTACTACTCAATCATCCAAAAACGGAGATTGACTTTGTGTACAGTACCACAAGAGCGGGCAAACCCATAACTTCCGCTCATCAGGATTTGTTGGGACAAACGGATTTGAAGTTCTCTGGAGAGGTTAATCCAGAGGTTGATGTGGTATTTCTTTGTTTGGGGCATGGAAACTCGACTTCATTTTTGAATGAGAACAAATTTTCGACATCAACAAAAATCATTGACCTCAGCAACGATTTCAGATTACAGGCTGATTCCGTTTTTAATGGTCAACGGTTCATTTATGGGCTTCCAGAATTGAACAAGTCTGCCATAAAATCCGCAGAGGCCATTGCAAACCCCGGTTGTTTTGCAACCGCCATCCAATTGGCATTGTTACCATTGGCAAAAGCAGGTATCCTAGGGAATGATGTACATATCAACGCTGTTACAGGAAGTACCGGAGCTGGTGTAGGACTATCGGCTACATCTCATTTTAGCTGGAGAAACAACAATGTTTCGTGGTACAAGCCATTTACACACCAACATTTGGGAGAAATAGGAGAAAGCTTGAATTCCTTCGGTAAGTCTGTCGGAAAACTGATGTTCTTGCCCAATCGAGGAAACTTTACCCGAGGGATTTTGGCCACCGCCTACACCAACTACAACGGTAGCTTGGAGGAAGCAAAAGAGCTGTACAACGATTTTTATAAAGATGCTGCCTTTACCCATATGTCGGAAGAAGCATTGCATTTAAAGCAAGTCGTGAACACCAACCAATGCCACATCCATTTGCACAAACACGATGACCTTCTTTTGATTACCTCTGCTATCGATAATTTATTGAAAGGCGCATCGGGACAAGCAGTACAAAATATGAATTTGATGTTCGGCTTCCCTGAAACCGAAGGTCTGTTGTTAAAAGCAGGAGTATTTTAAAATAACCATCATGAAAATAGCCATCATTGGAGCGGGAAATTTGGGACTGGCCATTGCCAAAGGCATATTGCATAGCAATGGAGCCACTACCATGTACCTCACCAAACGAAACACCGAATCCATCAAGGAATTTGAAAAATACGGAAACGTAACCGTTACTTCCGATAACCAAGAAGCCGTTAAAAATTCGGACATTCTTGTTTTTGCCGTGCAACCGGGACATTTTGCTTCTATTTTGGAAGAAGTCAAAGACCTGCTCACCGAAAAACACGTGGTGATCAGTACCATTACAGGATTCGGTATTTCAAAAATTGAGGGAATCATCGGTTCGGATAAGTTCATCATCCGAAGTATGCCCAACACCGCCATTTCGGTAGGTAAATCCATGACGTGCATCTGTAGTAATGAACTTGGAAAAAAACGGGTTGATCTAGCCAAGGCCATTTTTAACCGTATGGGTCATACCATGGAAATTCCTGAGGAACAAATGCAAGCCGCAACAGTAATCTGCGCAAGTGGAATTGCCTTTTGGATGCGTTTGATTCGCGCCACGACACAAGGGGCAATCCAATTGGGGTTTGATGCAAAGGAGGCGCAAGAATTGGCCATGCACACCTGTAACGGAGCCGCAAGTCTATTGATTGAATCGGGTAGTCATCCCGAAGAAGAAATAGATAGGGTAACCACACCTAAAGGATGTACCATTGAAGGTTTGAACGAAATGGAGCACCAAGGGTTGAGTTCATCATTGATCAGGGGAATTGTTTCCTCATTTGAAAAAATCAGTCAAATCAGAAAGGGATAAAAATGAAATTATTCGACGTATACCCGCTTTATGACGTAACCCCAGTAAAGGCTAAAGGCATTGAAGTTTGGGACGATAAAGGACAAAAATATCTGGATTTTTATGGTGGTCATGCCGTAATTTCCATTGGACATACACACCCGCATTACGTTAAACGAATCAAGGAGCAATTGGACAACATGGCTTTTTATAGCAACTCCGTCCAAAATCCCTTACAAGAAGCGGTGGCCGAAAAATTAGGAAAATTATCAGGCTGTGAAAATTATGACCTTTTTATGTGCAATTCAGGAGCGGAAGCCAATGAAAATGCCTTAAAAATGGCTTCTTTCCACACGGGAAAGTCCAAAGTAATCGCTTTTACCAATAGTTTTCACGGAAGAACCTCAGCCGCCGTTGCTGCTACGGACAATCCTAGCATCAATGCCCCAATCAACAAACAACAAAAGGTCACTTTCTTAGCATTGAATGATAAAGAAGCTTTTGAAAAAGCAATCACTTCTGATGAGTATTGTGCCGTAATTTTGGAAGCCATCCAAGGAGTAGGTGGATTGGACGAACCTAGCACAGAATTCTTCCAATTCATCTCCAACAAATGCAAGGAAAACAACGTGGTCCTTATCGCGGATGAAGTACAATCGGGCTACGGACGCAGTGGTAAATTCTTTGCTTTTCAGCATCATGGAATCGAACCTGACATCATTTCTATTGCCAAGGGCATGGGGAATGGTTTCCCCGTTGGTGGCATATTGATTCACGAGTCATTCAAACCATCGTACGGACTTTTGGGAACCACCTTTGGAGGTAACCATTTGGCATGTGTAGCATGTCTTGCGGTTCTGGAAGTTCTGGAGGATGAAAGTCTAATTCAAAATGCGGCTAAACTTGGTAAATATTTCAAAGAAAAAGCTGCAGAGATTCCAGAAATCAAAAATATAAAAGGAAAAGGATTGATGATTGGACTGGAATTCGATTTTGAGGTTGCCCCCCTTCGTAAAAAAATGATCATGGAACAGCACATGTTCACAGGAAGTGCCAAAAACAAGAAGTTGTTACGGTTCTTGCCTGCGTTGAACATCACCAAAGAAGACATAGACCTATTTTTTGAAGCGCTGAAAAAAGCATTATAATGAAGCATTATTTAACAGTCAACGATATAGAATCCCTCCCCGATTGGGTGGATAAAGCAATCACCTTAAAAAAAGACCCTTATCAGTTTGAGGATTTGGGCAAGCGAAAAACAATTTGTCTGTTGTTTTTCAACAATAGCCTAAGAACCCGCCTTAGCACGCAAAAGGCCGCCATGAACCTTGGCATGGAAGTAATGGTCATGAATTTTGGCAACGAAGGCTGGGCTTTGGAATACGGTGATGGAACCATAATGGACCAAGGTACTTCGGAACATATTAAAGAGGCTGCGCAAGTGGTTTCTCAATATTCCGACATCGTTGCAATTCGTGCATTTGCCGGTTTGAAGGACAAGGAAAAGGACGAAGCAGAAGAAGTCATCAACGGATTTGCAAAGTATGCTTCCATTCCTGTGGTAAATATGGAAAGTTCGGTGGGTCACCCACTTCAAGCTTTGGCAGATGCCATAACTTTGAAAGAGAACGAAACCATAAAGAAACCCAAAGTCGTACTTTCTTGGGCACCTCACCCTAAAGCGTTGCCCCATGCGGTGGCCAACTCGTTTATACAGATGATGAAATTACAGGATGCAGATTTCGTAATCACTCATCCAAAGGGATATGAACTTAATTCCGAATTGACCCAAGGATGCAAGATTGAATACGACCAAGATAGAGCATTAAAAGATGCTGATTTCGTTTACGTGAAAAACTGGAGCAGTTATTCCGATTACGGAAAGGTTTTGAGCAAAGACACTAATTGGACCATCACCAAAGAGAAATTGGGTAAAGCCAAGTTTATGCACTGTCTACCCGTTCGAAGAAATATGATTGTGGAGGATGCTGTTTTGGATAGTGATCAATCCTTGGTCGTGGAACAAGCTAAAAATAGGGTTTTTTCAGCTCAAATTGTATTGAAGAATATATTGGAAGACAAATGAAACTAAAGGAAAAGGTCTGTATAGTAACCGGGGCTACAAGCGGAATGGGAAAGGCCATTGCCAAAGGGTTTTCCTCCGAAGGAGCCAGTTTAGTACTTTCTGGCAGAAACCAAGAAAGAGGAAAGGCTTTGGAAGAAAGTCTGGATAATGCCGTGTTCATTTCCGGAGATATTACCGACCCATCTTACAACAAAAAATTGGTCGATACCGCTCTGGAAACTTTTGGTAAATTGGATATCCTATCATTAAACGCAGGTGTTCTCGGCTTAGGGAATGTTCAAGAGCTGCCTATTGATATTTGGCAGAACACTATCAGCACCAATTTGAGCTCCATATTTTATCTTTGCAAATATGCGCTCCCCTTCTTACTAAAAGAATCTCAAGGCAACATTTTGATCAATGCCTCAATCGCTGCCTTTAAGAGTTTTCCCAACCATCCTGCCTACTGTGCTTCAAAAGCAGCATCCGTCGCCCTAATGAAGCAAATGGCAGTGGATTATGCACCAAAAATTAGAGTGAACGCCATTTGTCCTGGCCCAGTGGATACGCCTTTATTATGGGAATCCGCCAAGGCCTTCGAAAACCCAGAAACTGCTGTTGAAAATGCGAAAAGGACTACATTGTTAAAAAGGTTGGGCACACCTGAAGATATTACTAAACTTGTGCTTTTTTTGGTTTCTGATGATAGTTCTTGGATTACCGGAACCACAGTGACCATTGATGGGGGAATTATAAATACATAGCATGAAACAAAAATTATCCGTAGTAAAAATAGGCGGTAACCTAATAGAGGACGCAGAAAAGTGTAAACATGTATTGGGGCTGTTCTCTAAGTTGGACGGCAATAAAATTTTGGTACACGGAGGTGGAAATAAGGCCACAGAATTGGCCAATCAAATGGGTGTAGAATCCAAGATGGTAAACGGAAGACGTATTACCAATGCCGAAACCTTGGACATCGCGCTTATGGTCTACGGGGGATTATACAGTAAAAAAATAGTTGCCAAATTGCAATCATTGGGTACCGATGCCATTGGAATGAGCGGTGCCGATGCCGATGCCATCCGAGCACATAAAAGACCAAAAAAAAATGTAGATTTTGGTTATGTCGGTGATGTGGATATGGTAAACACCTACGGAATTTTTAAATTGCTTCAAGCGGGTTTTACTCCCATTTTTTGTGCGCTCACACACGATGGAAAAGGACAAATGTTGAATACCAACGCCGATACCATTGCTGCGGAATTGGCCATTGCCATGTCCGACCAGTTTGAGACTACGCTATATTATTGCTTTGAAAAGAAAGGAGTACTTCAAGATGTGGAAGATGAAAACTCCGTAATCAAACATATAGATTCCAAAGGCTATGATGAACTTTTGGCCTATGGCATTATTGCGGATGGAATGCTTCCCAAAATGCACAACTGCTTTTATGCTTTACGCAATGAGGTCTCCAAAGTTTGCGTAGGAAACACCAATATGCTCGAAGTAGACAATTCAGATTATACGACATTGACTTTATGAAAATATATCAAGATATATTAACGGGAAAAGCCCTAGAACTACTAAAAAAACTCATCAGTACACCTTCCTTTTCTGGTGAAGAAGATGAAACAGGTGATGCCATTGAGGAATTTTTGCTGGGATTTGGAGTCAAGACCAAAAGACAGCATAATAACATTTATGCCTTCAACAAACATTTTGATGAAAGCAAACCCACCTTGCTACTAAACTCCCACCACGATACCGTAAAACCGAATAGCGCATACACCAAAGACCCTTTTGATGCCCATATTGAAGATGGTAAACTGTATGGTCTTGGGAGTAATGATGCAGGTGGATGCTTGGTATCGCTTTTGGCCACTTTTGTTCATTTTTATGAAAAGGAGAACCTGAGTCATAACATAATTATGGCTGCTACAGGTGAAGAAGAAGATGCCGGAGAAAAAAGCATCAGAGCATTGCTCCCCATTCTACCAAAAATTGATGTGGCCATTGTGGGTGAACCCACCTTGATGGATTTGGCCATCGCTGAAAAAGGTTTGGTGGTTTTTGATGCCGTTGTTGAAGGAACTCCCTCGCACGCTGCGCATCCAAACGATAACAATTCGATTTACAACACTATCGAAGTATTGCGATGGCTCAAAGATTATTCCTTTGATAAAGTTTCTGATGCTTTGGGTGAAGTAAAACTGACCACAACGCAAATTAACGCGGGCAATCAGCACAACGTAGTACCAGGCCATGTCGATTTGGTGATTGATGTCCGCGTGAACGATTGTTACAGCAATCAGGAAATAGCAGACATCCTTCAAAAAGAAGCGCCTTGTAAAATGACACCACGTTCTTTACGATTGAACTCATCTTCCATAGACCCAGACCACGATTTGGTAAAAAGTGGATTGGCTCTTGGCAGAAAAACCTATGGTTCACCTACCTTGTCCGATCAAGCTGCATTGACCTGTCAATCGGTTAAATTGGGTCCGGGTGACAGCACTCGTTCGCATTCAGCCAACGAATTTATCTTTGTAAATGAAATTGAAGAAGGAATAGATATTTACATCAAAACCCTAATGGGATTTTTACAGTAACCAATATCAGTTCTTAAATGTACCCTGAGCGCAGTCAAAGGGACCTTCGAGAACAATTTAATTAAGGTTCCCATCTTCATGGGAATGACAAAAGAAAAACTATGAAACTCTGGGACAAAGGATTCAGCACCGATAAAAAAATAGACCACTTTACCGTTGGTAACGACCGCGAACTTGATTTGGTATTGGCAAAATATGATGTAATCGCCTCCAAGGCCCACGCAAAAATGCTGGGCAAGGTTGGATTGATTTCTGAAGACGAAGCCAAAGACCTTGTAAAAGCATTGGATGCCATTGCCAAGGACATTGAAAAGGGAAAATTTATCATTGAGGATGATTTTGAGGACATGCACTCCAAAATTGAGTTCATGCTGACCGAAAAATTAGGGGATACGGGTAAAAAAATCCATTCCGCTCGATCCCGAAACGATCAGGTGCTAGTGGCCATGCAATTGTACCTTAAAGATGAGTTGACCGAAATCAAAAGTCAGGTCAAAACCTTGTTCGATCTATTGATGAAACTCGCCGACAAGCACAAAAATGTATTGTTACCCGGGTACACTCATCTTCAAATTGCCATGCCCTCTTCTTTTGGGCTTTGGTTTTCCGCCTATGCTGAAAGTTTGGTAGACGACCTGTACTTTGTACAGGCTGCACATAAAGTTGCTGACCAAAACCCATTGGGTAGTGCAGCAGGTTACGGAAGCTCCTTCCCAATCGATAGAAGCTTTACTACTGCGAAAATGGATTTTACCACCCAAAAATATAATGTGGTCGCTGCCCAAATGGGACGTGGGAAAGTGGAAAAAGCAACTGCATTCGGAATCTCGAGCGTTGCCGCTACGCTATCCAAAATGGCGATGGACATTTGCCTCTACATGAGCCAGAATTTCGATTTTATCTCCTTTCCTAACGAACTTACCACTGGAAGTAGCATTATGCCTCACAAAAAGAACCCCGATGTGTTCGAATTGATCAGGGCCAAGTGCAACAAAATACAAGCGGTACCCAATCAACTCATCTTAATCATGAACAATTTACCCAGTGGTTACCACAGGGACCTTCAATTGGTAAAAGAAGTAATTGTTCCCGCGTTACAGGATATGCATGCTTGTTTGGAGATGATAACCTTCAGTCTTAAAGAGATCAAAATAAACAAAAACATTTTGGACGACCCCAAATACGATTATCTCTTTAGTGTCGACACTTTGAACGAACTTGTAAAAAACGGGATGCCGTTCCGTGATGCCTATAAAACTATGGGTAAGGCCATTGAAAATGGTAATTTTAAACCAAAACGGGATATTGACCATACCCACGAAGGAAGCCTGGGCAATCTGTGTTTGGAACAGATAAAGGAGAAAATGGACAAAGTTTTTGAGTAAAATGGATAAATTGGGTTGAAATTTAAGCCTAAGGCTTTCAACTTGAATTTATGTCAATCAGAATTTTACTTAGTTTTTTTCTATTTGTTACTTTTTCCAATTTTTCGTTTGCACAGGATGTGTATGCGAAAAACGAATCCGTTGATATCCAAAACTATGTTTTTGGTCTTCATTTAAATGATGCGTCCAACGAAATTAAAGGGGAAGCTCACGTAACTGTTCAGTTCAAAGAAAATGTGGGGCCCTTTTCCTTGGACCTTGTCCAAAAGTCAGGGGAATTTGGCATGGAAGTCACCGAAGTGTTGGAAAACGACTCCCAAGCCAGCTACACATATAGCAACAACAAAATCAACATAGTTCCGAAGAATTCTAGCGATTCGATACAAGCTTTTACCGTCAAATACCAAGGAATTCCAGAAAGAGGGTTGGTCATAGCCTCTACCAAATTTGGAAAACGTTCCTTTTTTGGCGACAATTGGCCCAACTTGGCCAGACATTGGTTGCCATCAGTGGACCATCCGTACGATAAGGCAAGTGTGGAATTCCAGATCACCGCGCCTGATCATTACGATGTGGTGGCCACTGGTAAAAAAGTAGAAGAAAGCAATTTGGAAAACGGTTATAAACTTACCATTTATAACGAACCTGCTCCCGTGGCCACTAAAGTGATGACTATCGGCGTCACAGAATTTGCAAGTCGATTGGTTGATGATATTGATGGTGTTGAAGTTTCAGCATGGGTGTATCCGCAAAACCGTTTGGAAGGATTTGGTGATTACAGCGTTGCAGGAAATGTGCTTGAGTATTTTATTGATCATATCGGGCCATATTCGTACGCCAAACTGGCCAACATGCAGGCAAAGACCCAATGGGGTGGACTGGAAAATGCAGGGACCATTGCCTATTTTGAAAATTCGGTCACGGGCAATAAAACCGTGGAACCATTGATTGCCCACGAAATTGCCCACCAATGGTTCGGAAATTCCGCGACGGAGAAAAGCTGGAACCACGTTTGGTTGAGTGAAGGATTTGCCACCTACTTCTCCATTCTTTATTTGGAAAGTGAGTATGGAGATGAACGTAGAAAAAAAGAATTGGCCATCGACAAAAAAGAGATTTTTGATTACTACCAAAAAAAGCCTGCGCCCATTGTGGACCTCAGTATAAAAGACCCTATGAAGGTATTGAGCACCAACACCTATGAAAAAGGGGGATGGGTGTTGAACATGCTACGTCACAAATTGGAAGATGGTATATTTTGGGAAGGCATCCGAAACTACTACGCCACCTACCAAAACAGCAATGTACTTACCGACGATTTTCGGCATGTAATGGAAAAAGTATCAGGCGAAGATCTAACATCCTTTTTTGAGCAATGGCTATTTATAAAGGGCCACCCTCAGATCAAATGGAATTGGGATCATAGCAACGGAAAGGTCAACCTAAAAGTACAGCAACTCCAAGACCATCACGTATTTGAATTTCCTTTGGAAATAGGTATAGTGAAAGATGGTAAAATGACAATCAAAACCATTAAAGTAGATCAGCGTAACCAAAACATAGCAATCGAAAGCAAAGACCGACCCGATTCCATTGTTTTGGACCCCAACGAATGGACGTTGTTTGAGGATATGAAATACTAAGATTATTAGTTTTAGTCCAAATATCCAAAGCTACTAATTTTCCATAAAACAAACTGAAGCCAATAAATTGATTCGAATGTTTGCTTCAAAAAATATTGAGTTCACATCAAGTGGAAGTAAATGGAATATTTAGTCCTCAAGTTGAAACTGTAACAATCCTCCTTCCCTGTCATCCTTAAAAAAACATTAACCATGCGTCAGTTTTCCATTCTATTCATTTTAATTTCAACTATTTCCTTCGCTCAATCCCAATTAAAATCACCTTCCGAGTTCTATCCTGCCCAAAAAACGAAAGTTCTTGTCGTAGGCACCTTTCATTTCGATTTCCCAGGATTGGACGAAGTAAAAACAGCCGAAGAGAATAAAATCGATGTTTTAAAAGAGCCCAAAAAATCCGAACTGGAAGAGTTGGTTGCCTACATTAAAAAATTTGAGCCCACCAAAATTGCCATTGAGGCAAGACCATCTTGGAACACCATGCAAAAGTTTGAGGAATATAAAAACGGAAAACATCGTAGTAGCCGAGATGAGCGTTACCAATTGGGAATGCGTATCGCCTCCGATCTAGGGTTGGATTCAATTTATGGAATAGATACCTCTTCGTTACAAAGTGATCTGGAGAAACAGGATTCCACATTCTTAAATAAACTTACGAACAAGATAAATTGGAAGGTAAATGACCCATTTTGGGATTACGCCGAGGACTATTTTGACTATCGGGATAAAAAAATGAAGGATGTGCACTTATTGGACTTTATCAAAGCCATGAATACACGGGAAGGTCACAATTTTAATTTTGGACTTTACCTTACAGGCTCCATTGCAACGGGTGACGGGCAAGGGGCGGATTTTTTATCCATTTGGTGGTACAACCGCAATGTTCGAATCTTTTCCAAGCTCATCAATATCACCCAAAGTCCAGAAGAACGGATTTTGGTAATTTTTGGCAATGGGCATGCCGCTATTTTACGCCAATTATTGGAGGCTTCTCCTCAATATGAATTTGTCGAATTCAGTAGTTTGGAAGATTGATGGTGCACCTTTTTACATCCAAATAAGTAATTATTAACCTTAAAAATATTTATTTGTTAATTCAAGAGGGACAATTATGATCTATTGTTAAAAATGAAAGTAAATCATTACTTTTGCTGCACTAAACAAACAATGATCTACCGAGCCTTTTTACCCCCCGTTTTCATAGCCTTTGCTATGTTCTTTTGCGCGTTTTCGTTTGCCCAAAAGAAAAATGCCGATTATAAAATCCACCTGTTCAAAACCGACGAAACCTTTACCATAGACGGTAAGGGAGACGAGGCTACATGGCAAAAAGCAGAAGCTGCCAATGACTTTTTTATGGTATTGCCCATGGACGACCGAAAGGCCACCCAACCCTCCGAGGTAAAAATGGCTTATGACAACAAACAGCTATATCTCTTGGCCACTTTTTTTAAGACCCCAGGGAATACTTATGTGGTGGAATCGCTCCGTAGGGATTTCTCCTTTGGGGGCAATGATAATTTCCTGTTGTTCATGGACCCGTTCAACAACCAGACCACTGGTTTTAGCTTTGGGGCAAACGCCTATGGAGCGCAGTGGGATGGTACCATGTCCAACGGAGGGAGCATAGACCTCAATTGGGACAGCAAATGGGTATCCGAAGTACAGAATTATGAAGATAAATGGGTGGTGGAAATGGCCATACCCTTTAAATCCATTCGATATGAAAAAGATGTAAAGGAATGGGGCATCAATTTTTCAAGATTGGATTTGAGTACCAACGAAAAATCGAGCTGGACCCCTATTCCAAGGCAGTTTCCAACGGCCTCTTTGGCCTATACAGGCACTATGGTCTGGGACAATCCTCCACCCAAACAGGGGCTCAACTACTCTCTTATCCCCTATGTGTTGGGTACGGTGGGCAATTCAAGTATAGATGATATTACCTATGACAATGAATTTAAGGTGGGAGGTGATGTAAAATTGGGACTCACCTCATCTTTGAATTTAGACTTGACCTTAAATCCAGATTTTTCACAGGTTGAAGCAGACAGACAAGTGGCCAACTTAACTCGATTTGAACTCTTTTTCCCTGAAAGACGACAGTTTTTCCTTGAAAATGCAGATCTCTTCGCCAGTTTTGGATATGATGCCATTCGTCCTTTTTTTTCACGTAGAATTGGTTTGGGCGTTCCCATTATCGCAGGTGCCCGTGTAAGTGGAAACCTCAACCGAAACCTCCGTTTGGGTTTGATGGATATGCAGACCGACAATGTGGATGAAACAGGTTTGCCCAGTCAAAACTTTGCGGTACTATCACTGCAACAAAAAGTGTTCTCCCGTTCCAATATAGGCTTAATGTTTGTAAACAAGGAGTCGTTGGATTACAGTGCTTTGGCGGATAGTCTAAAAACCGAATACACGAAGTTTAACAGAAACCTTGGATTGGAATACAATTTGGCCTCTGCCGATAACAAATACAACGGTAAGGCATTTATGCTCAAATCGTTTGGGCCCGATTCATCTTACAATGGTTTTGCGCAAGGTGCGCATTTGGAATATAGGAGCAGAAAATGGAATTGGCGGGTACAACAAGAATATATTTCCGAAAACTTTACCTCTGAAGTGGGTTTTGTACCACGGAATAATTACATCAAGTTGGAAGGTTCCGTAGGTTATCTATTTCTGCCCGCGAGTGAAAAAGTGGTTAGCCATGGTCCACAGTACACCGGGTTTTATTATTTCGACCCAAGCATGAACTCCACCGACTATGTGTCTATTGTAGGGTATGCGGTAAATTTTATCGATCGTAGCTCTTTGGGGGTTGATGTTTTTAACGAATATGTTCAGCTCTTGGCCCCTTTTGACCCTACCAACACTGGAAAAGAGGAATTGGCGGCAGGTACGCAACATCATTGGAACGGGGTTTATTTGCAATACAATTCCCGTCCTAAAAGTTTGTTTACTTATAATATGACCACTAGACTGGGACGTTACTTTTCTGGTGGATACCGAACCAATATAAATGCACAATTGGGCTACCGTTTTCAACCCTACGTGAGTTTGGGTGCCAACCTGAGCTACAATAATTTGGATTTACCTGAACCGTGGTACACCACCGATTTTTGGCTCGTGGGTACCGAGGCGGACATTACCTTTACCAATAAACTCTTTTGGAATACGCTGTTCCAATACAATGAACAGAGCAACAATTTTGGCATCAACTCCAGATTGCAATGGCGCTATGCCCCTGCATCCGACCTATTTTTGGTTTTTAACAACAACGAACAATTATCACCACTCGAAGGTAATTTATGGTCGTTGACGCTCAAATTTACGTATTGGTTTAATCGGTGAGTGTTAAAACCCACCTGTAAACTTCAATCCATCAACCCGAAAGGTGTATTTATCAATTATCAATAGTACTATCAAAATAAATTATCGATCTTAACCAGGCACATTCCTCGAAACAGAACCATTGGGCAAGGATAATGAACAAAATAAAAGCTACAACCAAAATAATACTGATACTGCTTCTGGCAAGTACTCTTGCCTCACTATTCTTAGGTGGGTTTATGCCAATTTTTAGTATTGCTTTTGGCTTCCTGTTTCTGTATTATCTTCTTGTATATTTCCTTATTAGTTTCCTAAAAAGGACCAGAGTAGGTTACATTATAATTTACTTACTATTTGTTTTTCCCATCCTCTGGGCAATCCTAGACTGGGAAGGCTTGATTGATTTCCTCTTACAAGGAATTCATTTGGATATGAAATAGTATTAAGGCAAAATCAAATCCTAATGGACTAAACTTAAACCTTATATAACTGCATCTGTGGGTTATACAAAACCAATAAGCCTCTCTTTAACAATCAATCCCTAAAGAAATCACTTTATATTCTTCAAATTAATTATCTCCTGCTCGGTTAAATGTCTCCAATGGCCACGTGGTAGATCTTTTTTGGTAAGTCCTGCAAAAATAACGCGGTCCAATTTGGTAACGTTGTAGCCCAAATGCTCAAAGATACGACGTACAATACGGTTACGCCCGCTATGGATCTCCACTCCCACCTCGCGTTTGGGTGCCCCTTGTATAAAACTAACACCATCTACGGCAATTGGTCCATCTTCTAATTCGAGACCAGCCTCTATTTTGTGCAGATCCGCCAAACTTAGGTTATTGTCCAAATGTACATGGTAAATTTTGCGTACATTATGCTTGGGATGAGTCAATTTTTTGGTAAGGTCACCGTCGTTGGTGAATAGTAAAAGTCCAGTAGTATTCCTATCCAAACGACCTACTGGCAACAAGCGATTGTTTGAGGCGCTGGATATTAACTCCATTACAGTACGACGCCCTTTTTCATCACTGGTAGTAGTGATAAAATTCTTGGGTTTGTTTAGCAGAATGTACTCCTTCTTCTCCAGATTGAGTCGTTTGCCATCAAAACGGACATCATCGGAACGTTTTACCTTAAAACCCATTTCGGTTACCGTTTTCCCATTTACCGTAACACTCCCAGCTGCAATAAAGGTATCCGCCTCCCTTCGGGAACAGATACCGGCATTGGCAATATAGCGGTTCAACCGAATTTCATCAGGGTTGGATTTTTTATGAGGTTCGCTCTGCTTTGGCTTTGAAGAAAATTTTTTGTCAAACGGTTTTTTTCTGTCACCGCCCTTGAAGTTTTTGGAAGGTCTACTACCTCTGTTATTGTCTGATTTCGCCATCAGTCGAATTTTTTGCAAATGTAGTCTTTTTAAGTTCCAAAAAACCTAAAGAACAAAGAATTACAAAATTCGGTTCAGCACCACATCCACATCGATTAAAAGGATACTGATAACCCCAGCCACAATAATAAATTTGATGATATTGTGTAGCCAAACGTAATGCCTTTTAGCACCTGCTTTCCACAATAAAACCAAGAAAAAAATCAAAAGCGCAATACATGCCATAAAATACAGGTACATATATCCAACATCAAAGATTCTGATAAGCAAAAGGGCAGGAATCAAGGTTAACGTAATTAACAAGGTAATGATGGATTTTGATACGTTCGGACCATAAATAATGGGAATGGTCTTATAGTTCTGGGCCATATCACCTGGCATGGTTTCCAAATCTTTGATCATTTCACGGGCCAAAATCAATAAGAAAAGAAAAATGGCGTGCACAAAAATTACCGTTTGGAAGTTTTTATAATATACAAATACCACAAAAAATGGGGCAATGGCCAAAGTAGAAGACACCAAATTGCCCACAAAAGGTATACGCTTTAGTTTATGGGAGTAAATCCAGATACCAAAAATATAGGCCGAGAAAAACAAAACTGCCCTAAACGAAATATAACTAGCCGCAAAAGCCGCTAAAAAATTGAGTATAAAATAGGTGGTGAGTTTAAATCGTTGGCTCACTAAACGGTCCAGCATGCTTTTAGTAGGCTTGTTGATTAGGTCTTTTTCGGCATCGTAAAAATTATTGATGATGTACCCGCTGGCAATCGTAAGTGCAGAAGCGGTGACGATTAAAAACAGATTTAGATCCAGAATAACATTCCGTATTGGAATATTGGGGGCCAAAATGTAGATGGATGCCAAGTACTGCGCCAAGGTAATCACCAAAATATTATAACCTCGAACCACAGAAAACAGACTCAACAGCTTAAAAAGCAAGAGTTTGTTTTTTCTACTAAGCATGAGTTTGTTTTAGAAGTTGTAAACTACTTCCAAAGTATGGCCTTCAAGTGACTTTTTGGCCTTTTCCAGATCCTGGGTAAAGCCTAAAATGTATCCTCCTCCACCAGAACCACAAAGTTTAAGGTAGTAATCATTGGTCTCTATTCCCCTTTGCCAAAGTTGGTGGAACTTAGATGGAATCATTGGCTTGAAATGATCAAAAACCACGTGCGAAAGTTGCTTTAAATTACCAAACAACGATTTTACGTTGCCGTTCAAGAAGTCCTCAACACAGGCATCTGTATGTTTTATAAACTGATCCTTAATCATATTCCGGAAACCTTCCTGCTTCATGTTCTCCATAAACAATTGAACCATGGGTGCGGTTTCACCCGTCATCCCACTGTCCAATAGAAATACGGCACCTTTTCCTTCAGTATTTTGTGAAGGAATACTGGTAGATTCGATATTGTCCTTGGAATTAATAAGAATCGGTAAGCTCAAATAACTGTTCAATGGATCCAATCCAGAGGATTTCCCATGGAAGAAAGATTCCATTTTCCCGAAAATCTTCTTCAACTGAAGCAATTTTTTGCGGGTCAAATTTTCCAAAACCGTGATTTTGTCCGTAGCATACCGGTCGTATATAGCAGCAACCAAAGCACCACTACTTCCAATCCCGTATCCTTGCGGAATTGAACTGTCAAAATACATTCCATCGGCCACATCCTTTTCCAACGCTTCGATATCAAAAGAAACCAAGCCTTCTTCTTTGAGCTCAAGTACTTTCAAATACTTAGCATAAGCCTTTAGACTTTTATTGGATTTTTGCGCCATTTCGGAATGGTTCTTGTCCCATTTAAGCGCTCCTTTGAAAAAATTATAGGGTATAGAAAGTCCTTTGGAGTCTTTAATAATGCCGTACTCACCGAACAATAAAATCTTGGAATAAAATAATGGACCTTTCATATGGTACTGCTAAGATACAAACAAATTTTGTTTAATATTTGATAAAATTCGATAAACAAATCGATTTTGTCTTTAAAACCTGTTTTACATGGTCTAAAATCTAGGCAAATAACGTAAAAAAACAGCTTAGCTGTTCATTTTTAACCGTTTATTTTGATTGCACCCACCCCCACTCGATCATGAATATACTGGCCATTTTCACAATGTTCAATCAACTTATCCTGAATAAAACCCAATACTTTTTCCTTTGCTGATGAAGGGTAAAGCATATGTACGTTGGCTCCAGCATCGAGCGTAAAACAAACAGGCGTTTTGGTTTCTTCTCTAAACTTCCAAATTTTATTGATAATTTCCAGCGTATCCGGTTTCATCAATATAAAATAAGGCATGCTGGTCATCATCATGGCATGCAAAGTCAACGCTTCACTCTCCACTAGTTTGATGAATCCTTCCAAATCACCATTTGCCAAAATAGGCTTTAGCTTATCTAAATTGGAAAATGCCTGTTGAAATCTATTTTCGGCATAAGGATGTTCGTGCATCAATTGATGTCCCACCGTGCTGCTTACCTGTTTCTGTCCTTTGTGCACCAATAAAATGGTATCACAATAGCTTTTAAAAACTGGATCCACATCAAACGGATATTCAATGCCGTACAGGTCGGAACTATTGGGAATGTTCCCATGTTCACCCCATTGTACCAGATTGCTTTTGATACTTCGACAGGCACTTCCCGACCCCAAACGGGCCAAATATGACGCCTTAGCGTAAAACAGTGCTTCATCCATAGTTGGGTTCAGTTGTTTTTCAATATCCATCAAACACAAGGAAAGGGCTGCCATTCCACTGGCAGAAGAGGCAATTCCGCTGCTGTGGGGAAAAGAATTGGATGTCTCGATAGTAAAATGATACTTCTTCAAAAAAGGCACATACCTCTCAATCCGTTCCAAAAAAGTCCGGATTTTGGGTTTAAAATCGTCCTTGGGCTTTCCCTCAAAAAACAAATCAAAGGAAAGTATATCATTGGCATCCTTTTCCTCAAAAGAAACGGAAGTTGTGGTCGCACAAGTATCCAAAGTAAAACTTAGGGATGGATTGGCCGGAATCTGAACCGGTCTTTTTCCCCAATATTTTACGAGGGCAATATTGCTGGGTGCTTTCCATGTTACTTTACCATTTTCCGGGAATTTTTGGTAAGCGCCGGGCAAAAAATCTTTTTCCGTCATTGGGCGTGGATATTTGAGCAAATATAAGCAGCGGCAAACTTACTGGAAATCGGATTGAAATAAATTCTTATTTTAGTCGAAGTTGCGCCAACCATGAAAAAAAGAATTCCCTATATAGCCCTAAGCGTTTTGGTCTGCCTCGCCATTGGATTCCTTTCCGGCATAGCGACCCAAAGCTCTGTTAACGACTGGTATGTTACGCTGAACAAACCATCGTTCACCCCACCTAACTACCTTTTTGCACCTGTTTGGACAGCCTTATATATTATGATGGGGGTTGCCGCCGGAATCGTTTGGTCCAAAGGCTATCATCATATTTGGGTAAAGACAGCGCTTTATCATTTTGTTTTTCAGTTATTGCTCAATGCGCTTTGGAGTATTGTCTTCTTTGGACTTAAAAATCCACTTGGAGGAATGGTGGTTATTCTAGCTTTATTAACAATGATCATCCTTACCATTAAATGGTTCAAAGTAATCAGTAAGCCCGCTGCGCTTTTGATGATTCCCTATGTGCTTTGGGTTGCCTTTGCCTCTGCACTGAATTATAAGATTTGGGAGCTTAACGGTTAATTCGAAATCATTTCCAGTAATTTTTTCATAGTTTTCTGATTTCGAGTTGTTGCTTCCACTCTCAGCTTCTTTTCAACAAGATTATTATTGAGTTTTGCCCTTCCGTACCCATTTTTACAAAGTAAATACATACAGGTATCGGCAATATGGAAATCTTCATTTTGAAAATGAAGCTGCTTAAACTGTTTCACCAATTCTTTTTCTGGTGGATTTTTAAGCAAAACATAGTACAATTTGTTCTCTTCACCTTCATGGGCAAACGGATTAGCATCTAGAATTTGTCCGATATCTTTTTCCTCAATCACCAAAGTCGGCACATCAAATCCAAAATGCTGGTGGATGGCAGCAACAATTATTCGCTGAAGTTCCTCCTTATCAGCCTGTTCACTTTCAAAAACAATATTTCCACTTTGAATATATGTTTGAACATTATGAAGTCCTGAATCTTCCAAAACGACTCTCAACTTGGCCATTTCAATCTTCTTTTGACCGCTTACATTTATTCCCCTCAAAAGGGCAATGAAGGTTTTTGACATGTTAATTGATTCTTTACTCTGATTAATTTTATTAAATTCAGACGCATTTAAATTAACAAAATGAATCAATATATCCTTGCTTTGGATCAAGGCACCACAAGTTCCCGTGCCGTGGTCTTCGATAAGAAGGGAACAATAATCTCCGTTGCACAAAAAGAATTCACCCAAATTTTTCCAAAACCAGGATGGGTAGAACATGATCCGGATGAAATTTGGTCGACCCAAGCCGGGATGGCTGCAGAGGCTGTGAGCAAAAAAGGACTCAAGGCATCGCAATTGGCTGCCATTGGTATTACCAACCAGCGTGAAACTGTTGTAGTCTGGGACAAAAACACTGGTGAACCAGTTTACAATGCCATTGTCTGGCAAGATAAACGTACCGCAGATTATTGTGATGTATTAAAGAAAGAAGGTAAATCAGAAATGATTCGTGAAAAAACAGGATTGGTCATAGATTCCTATTTCTCGGGCACCAAAGTAAAGTGGATATTGGATAATGTTGAAGGTGCCAGAGAGAAAGCAGAAGCTGGTGATTTGGTGCTGGGCACCATCGATTCTTGGCTTATTTGGAAAATGACAGATGGAGGACTTCACATTTCGGATGTAACGAATGCCTGCCGTACCATGCTGTTTAACATCAACACCATGGATTGGGATGATGAGCTTTTGGAATTGTTGAGCATTCCCAAAACCATGCTGCCAGAAGTAAAACAGTCCAGCGAGATCTACGGCCGTACCAGTCCTAATTTGTTTGCCACTCCAATTCCAATTGCAGGAATAGCGGGTGACCAACAAGCCGCATTGTTCGGTCAAATGTGCACCAAACAAGGAATGGTCAAAAACACTTATGGTACAGGTTGTTTTATGCTGATGAACATTGGTGAAAAACCTATTGTTTCCAAGAATAACCTTCTTACCACTGTGGCTTGGAAAATCAACGGAAAAACCCATTACGCACTAGAAGGAAGTATCTTTATAGCAGGTGCGGTGGTCCAATGGCTACGGGACAGTTTAAACATTATAAAAACCTCTTCGGAAGTAGAAAAACTTGCTAGTTCCGTTGATAGTTCGGGAGGAGTAGTTTTTGTTCCGGCTTTTGCGGGTTTGGGTGCTCCCCATTGGAACCAAAAAGCACAAGGAACCATTTTTGGATTGACCAGAGGCAGTACCGATGCCCACATTGCACGTGCAGCTCTAGAATCCATTGCTTACCAAACTATGGATATCCTCAAGGCGATGGAGGCTGATTCCGGAATTTCCATCAAAGAATTACGAGTTGATGGAGGAGCTACTGTAAACGATATGCTGATGCAGTTTCAGGCCGATGTATTGAATACCGTTACAGTTCGGCCAAAAGTTGTGGAAACAACGGTAATGGGCGCTGCATATTTGGCGGGGCTGGCCGTTGGTTATTGGGAAAGCCCGGAGGAAATTCAAGATATTTGGCAAACCGATGTGCATTTTAATCCTACCAAAGAGCGAGAAGCCATCAATGAAGGTATAAAAGGTTGGTACAAGGCCATCAAAGCACTTGAATTTTGGACGGAGAACCCTTAAAAATTTCAAAACAGTTTAAACACTAACATTCCATATATATGACTCCTTTTGTATCTGAAATTGTAGGTACTTTTTTGTTGATGGTACTCGGATGTGGCGTAAATGCTAATGTCTCACTACAAAAAACCTACGGTAATGGCTCTGGCTGGATTGTAATTACTACCGGTTGGGCATTTGCCGTATACACCGGTGTTGTTGTTGCGGGGCCCTATAGCGGTGCACATATAAACCCTGCAGTTAGCATTGGGCTTGCTGTTGCTGGTGAATTTCCATGGAGTGAAGTTCCTAGCTATATTATGGCTCAGTTTATCGGGGCCATGTTTGCCGCATTCTGCGTTTGGCTCGTGAACAAAAAACATTTTGATGCCACAGAGGATGGCGGTACCAAAAGAGGTGTCTTTTGCACCGCTCCTGCCATACCCAATACTTTTTCCAATCTTTTTTCCGAGATATTGGGCACGTTTGTACTAGTGTTTTCCGTACTTTATTTTACGGATGCAGTGTTATCCACCGACAATGCTATTATCGGATTGGGTTCTTTGGGAGCCTTACCTGTCTCCCTCATTGTTTGGGGCATTGGGCTTTCTTTGGGGGGCACGACTGGCTATGCAATAAACCCGGCCAGGGATTTAGGACCACGTATTGTTCATGCGCTATTGCCCTTAAAAAATAAGGGAAGTAATGGTTGGAACTATGCTTGGATACCCATTGTAGGACCTATTTTGGGAGCATCAATAGCGGCTTGGGTTGCTTTAGCATTGCAATAATTTTTAGGAAACTATAGCCTGAGCAGCAGTATAGGCGCCAGTCCATGCATTTTGAAAGTTAAACCCTCCAGTAATGGCATCTACGTTGATGATTTCGCCAGCAAAGTAGAGGTTGGAATGTAATTTGCTCTCAAAAGTCTTAAAATTGATTTCTTTTAGATCCACCCCACCAGCCGTAACGAATTCCTCTTTGAAGGTGCTTTTCCCCTCTACCTTAAATGATGAGGCCGTCAATTGTTCGGACAGTCCTTGAAGCTGCTCTTTATTGATGTCTCCCCAGCGTTCTTCAGGTGCAATATTGGCCGCTTCCACCAAACGTTTCCACAGACGCTTTGGAAGTTCGGTAACATTGGTGCGCATAACGGTTTTTTTAGCCTCGACTCCTTTTAAATCTTTTAGATAGGCCCCCATGGATTCCGTGCTATAATCGGGCAACCAGTTCACTTTTATTCTAAAAGAATATTTATAATCGTGCAGGATGTTAGCTCCCCAAGCGGAAAGTTTCAGAATAGCAGGGCCGCTCAATCCCCAGTGTGTTATCAAAAGTGGGCCATCAGCGTAAAGGACCGTATCATCCTTGACCTTACTTTTAAGGTTAAGTGCTTGTTTGTTTGTCTGGAAAGTTTTCCTGGAAACAACCTCAACCATAGCATAAGTGCTTATGCCTTGAATGCCTTGTATCCTTTTGTCATTGATATTAAAAGTAAACAGGGAAGGCACCGGAGATACAATATGATGTCCCAAATTTTCCAACTGTTTCCAGATTTTGGGGTTACTGCCTGTAGCCAACATCAATTTTTTGGTCTGGTAGTGCTTGTTCATGGTGGTGACTTGCCACCCCCCATCAGTTTTGTTGATGTCTTTTACAGAGCTATTTTTTAAAACATGAACCCCCAATCGGTCGGCTTCACCAACCAAACAATCTATAATACTTTGAGAGGAATCACTTTTCGGAAATACACGACCATCTTCTTCAATTTTGAGGGGGACCCCTCGTTCTTCAAAAAAGGACATCACGTCCATAGGGGCATATTTATGGAAAGGTCCCAAAAGTTCTTTTTCACCTCTTGGGTAATTGGTCGCCAATTCTTTTGGTAAAAATTCACCATGTGTCACATTGCATCTTCCTCCTCCAGAAACCTTTACTTTGGAAAGTACGGTTTTGCCTCTTTCAAAAATGGCAATATTTAAGTCGGGCGATAGTTCCGCGATTTGAATAGCCGCATAAAATCCTGCAGCTCCGCCTCCTACTATTATGACGTCGAACATTAATTCACACGTTCAGGGTAATTGGTAATAATTCCATCAACCCCGAACTCAACCATTTTTTGAATGTCTTCGGGTTCGTTTACCGTCCATGTGTATACCTTAAATCCCTCTTCCTGAATTTTTGCGGTGTTTTCTTTGGTAAGTCTTTTAAAGTTGGGATTTATGGCGACTGCATTTAGTTCTTTTGCAATAGCAATGGCTTTGGTTGGGTCTTCTTCCGTTAATACTGCAATTTTTATATCCTTATTAAGGCTTCTCAAATCCTTTAGCTCATCCCATTTAAAGCTGGAAATGATAAAATTGTCTGGGCTCCAACCTTGTTTTTCTGCATAATAGTTTACTATTTGATTGACTTTATCTGCAGTTCCAGCTCCTTTAAGCTCAATATTCAAAGCCACTTGATTATTAATTAGTTTCAACACACTCTGGAGCATCGGGATTTTATGCCCCCCATTCAAAGTGAGCTGTCTTAATTGAACAATATTATATTCCTCAATATTTCCCCCTGAATTGGCTAGTCTATCCACTTTTTCATCATGAAAAACGACTATTTCACCACTTTGGATCCTAAACACGTCTATTTCAATCATGTCTACTCCAAGATCTAAAGCTTTCTGGACTGACGCTAAGGTGTTCTCGGTCTCATGACCCATGGCACCTCTGTGTCCAATTACCAAAGGTTTTGATTTTGTCATCTCACAACTTGTTAAAAGCAAAATAGCTACAAGAGCTACAAATAAATTCTTCTTCATTCTGGTTGGGTTTTGAAGGTTAAAAATACAATTTGAAAATGAAAAAACCTTATCATTTCCTGTTGGAAGAAAACAGTACGCAATTGCAGCAATGGAACTATTGTTCTTTTGGTCCGTTTTATTCTGTAATCTTAAAAATATAGGACTGCAATGGCTCCAATTCCACTTGGATTTGACCTTGACCATTGTTTATGGCCATATTTGTTTTAAGCTCGCCATACAATGCTTCGGTCAATGGATATTTACCATCCTTCAACTTCCATTTGGAAATTACCTCCTCAGGAACTTTTAAGCTGAAGGAATAAACTTTATGTGCATCAAAATTGGACAGGACAATTAGCTTTTCATCACTTGACCATCTTACGTAGGAGAGCACCCTATGATCGTAGCCTTCGGTGTTATCTTTATTATAAAAGTGAATTTCTTGGTACTCACCCATCAACGCTTCACTATTTATGGTAAAGTTTAAGAGTCGTTTGTAGAAATCACGTAAGCTTTTTTCCTTTTCGGATAATTGACCGCCATCAAACTTTTTATTGTTGACCCATCTTTGGTGGTAGGGCACTCCGATATAATCAAAAATGGAAGTGCGTGTGGATTTTCCGAAGCCTGCATTCTCAGCTCCTGGTTCTCCGACTTCCTGCCCAAAATAGATCATAGTAGGCGAGGTACTAATTGTTGCAGAAACTACCATGGCGGGCTTTCCCAATTGGGCATTTCCCACAAAATCGGGGCTGGCGATACGTTGCTCATCATGATTTTCCAAAAAGTGGAGCATATGATGTTCAATGTCTGCCATCCCTTTTTGCACTACGGGAATATGGTCCGTCCAGCCATAACCCTTCATAATGTGCTTAATGCTATCGTAAAGCTCTACCTTGTCATATAGGTAATCCATTTTACCTTGGTGGATATAATCACGGTACAAGTCTGGATTGTATACTTCGGCCAATAAAAAAGCTTCAGGGTTTTTTATTTTAATATTGGAATTGAGGTAGCTCCAAAATTCTACCGGTACCATTTCGGCCATATCAAAACGGAAGCCGTCTACACCAAAATCCAACCAATACTGTGTTATGTCCCTAAATTTATGCCAGGAATCCGGAATGGTCTTATCTTTCCAAAACTCAAAATGCGCTTCATAATCTTTATTACGGTATTCTTCGGGCAGTTCCTCAAAGTCTTTTGTGCCATCTGGACGCACACCATAATTGATTTTTACGGTTTCGTACCAATCATTAAAATGAGGTTGTGCCAATCGGGATCCGTTTCCTGTCCATTTTGCAGGGACTTCTTCAAATTTTGCATCGGCCAACCTGTTTTCATCACCTCCCAAGGGTAAATATCCATCTTTCCATTCTGGAACTTTGAATGGTTCGCCAGGGATGTAGTAAAAATTGTTGTTTACTTCATATTCTTTACTTGTGTCATCCGAAGCACCAAAATCCTCGACACCTTTGGGGTTGGTCATCCCCTCATAATTTCTTGCCACATGGTTGGGAACTATATCGATAATTACTTTTAAGCCGGCATTATGTGTTCGTTGTATAAGTTCTTTGAACTCTTCCAATCTTTTTGAGGGGTCGGTCGCCAAATCAGGGTTTACATTGTAATAATCCTTAACGGCATAGGGTGACCCTGCTCTTCCTTTCACCACATCGGGGTCGTCGTTGGAAATGCCATAACCCGTATAATCATTTATAACTGCATGATGCGGCACACCTGTATACCAAACATGGGTTACTCCCAAATCCTTTATTTTGGACAAAGCCGTATCTGAGAAATCTGCAAACTTGCCCACGCCATTTTCCTCAATGGTACCCCAAGGTTTATTGGTCGTATTTGTGTTTCCAAATAAGCGGGTAAATACCTGATAGACTACTTCTTTCTTCTTCATTGGCTGGGTGGTCGGATTTGGATTGCGTTCGTGCTTGCACGAAGATACGGTCACGAGAATTATTAAAAAAGTGAGGGTTTTTATAGTTTTCATGCTGCCATGAATGAAAAGTGTAAACTTAATTAGTGTGCAATAGAATCCCTGATCACCAAAGTAGGTTCCAGTATTTTGGTTTGATAGGTTTCTTCCTCGGCTTCACTTTCTACTTTATCTATCAACATTTTTGCAGACACCTCTCCCATTTTTTCTCCATGTTGTGCCACAACGGTAAGGCTGGGGTTCGCATATTTTGACAAAACACCATCAGTAAACCCAATAAATGCGATATCCTCGGGAATTTTAAGGCCTTTTTCTTGAACCAATCGCATGCTGTAGACCGCAAAGATTTCATTTACACACAATACGGCATCAGGCTCTTTTTCGTTTAAAAAAGTTTTGATGGCCAATTCATCCATTTCCATCGATGGCATTTTTAGGATCATAGATTCATCAATTCCAAGATTGCTCTCTTCTAGCGCTTTTCTATATCCTTTGGTACGGGCCTTACTTACACTGAGATAATCATCTGTTGTGATAAGTGCTATTTTCTTTTTTCCTTGATCTATGAATTTATTGGTAGCTTGATAAGCTCCGAGTTCATCATCAATGATCACTTTATCGCAGTCCACTTCATTGGTTATCCTATCAAAAAGCACTACGGGAATACCCTGTTCAGTTACTTCCTTAAGGTGGTTATAATCGGATTTTTCCTGTGTTTCCGAGGAAAGTGACATTATAAACCCGTCAATACTTCCATTGGCCAACATTTCCATATTGATTACCTCTTTATCAAAAGATTCTTCGGAAAGACAAACAATTACGTTATACCCTCTAGCATTTGCATATTTCTCAATACCCCTAATAACGGTGGTGAAAAAATGATGAACAATATCTGGAATTACGACCCCAATATTCTTGGTCCTTTTATTTTTTAGACTAATCGCAATGTTATTCGGCTTGTAATTGTAAAGTTTGGCGAAGGCTTGCACCTTATCTTTAGTATCCCTGCTTATTTCCTCACTATTCTTAAGTGCCTTGGAAACGGTGGATATGGACACCTCAAGCTCACGGGCTATATCTTTTAAGGTAATCTTGGCTTTCAATGATGAAAAGTTTAAAGCGAAATGATTTTGAACGGAAAATTACTCAATTAAGGTATAAGGCCGTACAGAAATCCTACTTTTTTAACAAAAAGAGAACAAATGTATCCTCTTGTAATACTTAATGATATGGTTCAAAAAATAAAATCGCTATATTAGAGCAGTTTTTGTTGTATTCTTAATTATTGCTCCTTTTACTGGGATTTAAACAAACTGACTTATTTATATCTGTGAAATCAACACTTCCGAAAGTTATTAACACGAAACCGTTTTCGTTATATTTTGCAATATACTTAAATTTAGATTAACCTTTTTTTTATATATGTTTAACACTTGAATTAAAATTAACTAAACTTAAAATTAATTATTTATGAAGATTACGCTACTAAAAAGCTTTTTGTTGCTTGGAGCATTTTTATGCTTTGGGTTGGCGAAAGCTCAGACAGTATCAGGTACCGTTTCGGATGCAAACGGGCCGTTGCCGGGGGCGAGCGTATTGGTTAAAGGAACTACCAATGGTACGCAAACCGATTTTGATGGTAACTACACCCTTAACGATGTTGCGGATTCTGCTACATTGGTTTTTAGTTATATTGGTTATAAAACCGTGGAAATTGCGGTAAGTGGCCAATCTACCATTAACGTTTCCCTAGAAGAAGATGCCCAAGCTCTGGATGAGGTTGTTATAATCGGCTACGGTCAAACTACCGTAAAAGATGCGACCGGAGCGGTTGCCGCTGTAACCTCTGAAGATTTTAACCAAGGGGTTATCTCTTCTCCGGAACAGTTGATTCAAGGTAAAACCTCCGGGGTTCAAATTACACAAACCAGTGGTGAACCAGGTGCAGGAATTACACTTAGAATTCGTGGTACTGCCTCTGTTAGATCAAATAGCAGTCCACTATTTGTTATTGATGGCGTTCCAGTAACCAACGAAAATGTATCCGCAGGTGGTGCCGACGTTGGGGTTGGTACCAGTGGTTCCAAAAACCCATTGAACTTCTTAAACCCGAATGATATTGAGAGCATGAGTATCTTAAAAGATGCTTCTGCAACCGCAATATATGGTTCCAGAGGTGCGAATGGTGTAGTTGTAATTACTACCAAATCAGGAAAAGGTGGAGGGTCCAATGGACAATGGGGCTTCTCTTCTACATTAAATATTTCTTCTGTAGCCAACGAATATGATCTTTTGTCTGCTGACGAGTTTGTTGAAAGAGGAGGGTCCAACTTGGGAGGCTCTACTGATTGGCAGCGCTACATTTTTAGAACCACCGCCTCTACTGACAACAACTTATCCTATTCCCAAAATTATGGACAAGGCAACGTTAGAGCAACATTCGGTTATTCCAAACAATTTGGTGTTATCGAAAATACGAATTTGGAAAGAATTACCGGTAGGGTAAACGCCGCACACCGATTTTTTGACGACAAGCTTAGGGTTAATCTTCAAACCACGGTTTCTAGAATTAACGACCAAGCACCTTTCATAAGTAGAACATCTGGTAGTACAGGTGATTTATTAGCCTCGGCTTATTACGCTAATCCAACATTACCTGCCAATCCAAACATTAGTGCTGCGCCGGATAGAAATCCTGCCAACCTATTGGCCTATTACGATGACAATACCCATACTGATAGATTTCTTGGAAACCTATCATTGGAGTATGACATTACAGATGAACTTTCTGCTAAGATAAATTTTGGATATGATACATCCAGCTCCGCAAGGGGACAGGTATCTGGTCCTCAAATATTGGCTTTGAACAATGGTGCTGAAAACAACGGCCGTGCCGCTGTAAGTAACCTTGACACAGAGAATAGATTGGTGGAATTAACGCTAAACTATCAAAAGCAATTTGACAACTCCAATTTGGATGCTCTTATCGGTTATTCATTTCAAGATTTTAACAGGAAGGGACAAAACATGTTAGGACAAGGATATGGAACTTCTGTATTAAGTGAAATAGTGGATATGACCAATAGTGCCTATGATGCAACCTACAATCTTGCAAGTAACTATCAAGCATATGGTATTGGTACATTTCAAAATGATGTCGATGCCGGTGATCAATTTAGAATTTTAGGATTGACACCTAATGTGAATGAAAGCACACTGAGTTTACCTACTATTTCAATGGATGCATTTACCGTAGACACCTTTGATAATACAGATGAACTTCAATCGTTCTTTGGAAGGGTTAATTATACGCTTTATGACAAGTATCTGTTTACTGCCACTGTTAGAGCGGATGGATCATCAAGATTTGGTGGAAACAACCAATACGGTTACTTCCCATCAGCTGCCTTCGCTTGGAAATTAAATGAAGAAGATTTCACAGGAGACGCTTTCTCAACTTTGAAAATGAGATTGAGCTGGGGTATCACTGGTAACCAAGATGGTCTTGGTTACGGTCAATTTGTGAACAGAACCAGATGGAACCAATTAGGTATTGGGGCCAATTCACAAATTACCGCACCGGCGACTTCTGAGGTAGCATTTGCTAATCCAGACCTTAAATGGGAAGAAACAACTCAATATGGATTTGGTATCGATTTTGGTTTCAACAATGATCGCTTTACAGGTAACATTGATTTGTACCGTAAGGAAACCAGTGATATCCTATTGAATTTACCTGCTGTTCAGCCAGCAACATCTCCATTTGTTTTCCAAAATGTTGATGGGGTAATTGTTAACCAAGGTATTGAATTGGGCTTGGACTACGACATTGTAAGATCTGAGGACTTCAACTGGAATGCTAATTTCAACATTTCATACAACCAGAACGAACTAACTGATTATGCTGGACCCGATATTCGCGCCGGTAACCTATACGGACAAGGGCTCACAGGTACAACTTCGCAAATCCTTACAGATGGAAAACCGCTGTTTACCTACAACCTTCGTTTAGTTGATGAAAACTACAACGTAGAAACAGACCCCACTGTTTTGGATAAATCAGGGCTACCAAAAGTCATTGCAGGATTCTCCACATCCGCTTCATATAAGAATTGGGATGCAGCATTGTTCTTCTCTGGTCAATTTGGACACTATGTATACAACAATACAGCTAACGCTTTGTTTGCAGCTCCACAGATTGGAAGTAGAAATAATTTAACAAGTGTTGTGGACAACGGAATTACTTTATCCGCAACAAATCCAAGTACATATTTCTTGGAAAAAGGAGATTTTGTAAGGCTTCAATCGGCTTCAATTTCATATAACGTTCCATTAAGTGGTGAAGGCACATTCAAAAGCATGCGTCTTAGTGTAAACGGTCAAAACTTGTTTTTAATAACAGACTATAGTGGTTTAGACCCAGAAGTGAGCACAACAGACGTACCAGCTAATGGCTTGCCATCAGCTTCTATTGATTATCTTCAATACCCAAGACCTAGAACATATAGTTTTGGGGTTAATGTTACATTTTAAAAAATTGCAAAATGAAGAAAATAACTAAATATTTAAATCTTACACTTTTGGCCTCCTTGGTGTTTTCTTGCACCGATTTGGAGATTGAAGGTACAGACTCATTGATTACAGACGGGTTCGCCGGAGTCGCAAATGTTCAAGGTGAAGTTGCGAACCTAAGAAACATTGTGGCTGGTGGCCAATTGGGAAACCAAGAAGGACTCTTTGCACTAAATGAAGTATCCACAGACGAATATGTAGTACCCACAAGAGGTACCGACTGGGGAGATAATGGCAGATGGTTGTCTATTCACAGACAAACATGGAATGCCGAGTTATCTGATATTGTTGTACCATGGCAACAACTCAACAGTGTAACCATCAACGCTACTAGGGTTATAAGCCCTAAAAGTGTTAACACAGCAAGCGGGGATATCACGCAGCAAAAAGCGGAGGCACGGTTCTACAGAGCTTGGGCCATGTCTTGGATTTTGGACATGTGGAGACAGGTGCCTTACAGGGATGTAGACCTTCCAAACAGTGCAATTCCTGAAGTATTGACCGGTCAAGCTGCCATTGACTCAATTGTTAGTGATTTAAACATTGCCATTCAAGATTTACCGGATGTAACCGCAGGAGATGGTATTGCTTCGAAATCAAACCCTACAAAAGCTTCTGCTCTACATTTGATGGCACAACTTCATTTGAACAAACACGTGTATCTTGGTTCCAGCCCACAGGCAGCAGACATGCAAGTGGTTATCGATGCAGTTGATGATATTGCTGACAGTGGTTACACCCTTGCCGAATCAGGAGAATTTTTTGACATCTTTAAACCAAGCAATGATACAGAAACCATTTGGTGGGTTCCTTCTGATGCAGGGGCTAGAATATGGCATACACTGCACTATAATCAAAACTTCCCAGGTTTCAATGATGGAGGTGGTTGGAATGGTTTTACCACACTTGCAGAATTCTATGATTTATTCGAAGGACCATCTGATACCAACTATCCAGATGATGGACAAGAAGAACGTAGAGGTATGGTTCACGACCCAAGTACTGCCAATGCTGAAAACCTTGGTATAGGTTTAGGTTTCCTAATTAACCAACAGTATGAGCAAGATGGAACTCCATTGAATGCAAGAGATAATGTCGGAGGAATTCCTTTGGTATTTACCAGGGAAACTGAAAAAGCCGAATATACATCTCCCGGTGATAACGATGTTCTGGAAACCTCTGGTATCAGAATGCTGAAATACCACCCCAATGAAGAAGGTGGCGATAGAAGACAACACGTTGTAAGATATCGTTTTGGTGATGCCTATCTAATGAAAGCTGAAGCCATGTTCAGAATGGGTAACAATCCTTTGGCCATGATCAATGAACTTAGGGATAAGAGGGGTGCATCTCCACTTGCCGCAGTTACCGAAGCAGATTTGTTAGCTGAAAGAGGAAGGGAAATGTACCAAGAAATGACCAGGAGACAAGACCTGATTAGGTTTGGACAATACCTAAGAGCTTGGAACCTTAAAGAAGCAGGGGATGAAACAAAACTAATTTTCCCAATCCCAGAAGCTGACGTTTTGGCTAACCCTAACCTAGTACAAAACCCAGGATACTAATCAAGTTAAGTTTAAACTGTTTTTAATACAAATGCCGCCCACCATTATAGGGCGGCATTTCTATTTTACCTAAAAGGCTAAAAACAATAAAGAAAAGATTAATGAAACATTAATGTTTGTAAATAATTTTGAGATAATTTTCCTTCTTGGTAGCTTGGGAGATTTTCAAGCTTATAGGAACAAATGAATATCATTGCTTAAATCAAAATTGAAAATTTGCAGGTGAACACCAGAAAAATTGAAAACTGATTATCAATGGGAAAGAATAGTTCGTCATGATGATGGACAATAATGCTCCCACTTTTTTGGTCAAAAAACAGAACAATAAATGAAACTGAAATATATTACTGTAACTCTTCTTCTCATGGGCCTAGTGGCATGTAATAACAAAGAAGGTGCTCAATCTAAAGAAGAAGAGAAAACAGAAACACTTTTCACCCTGTTGAAGCCAGAAGAAACGGGGGTCACCTTCATCAATAAAGTACAGAATAAGAAAAACTTCAACATCTTTAAATACCGTAATTTTTACAACGGTGGAGGCGTAGCGATTGGTGACATCAACAATGATGGACTCCAGGATATTTACCTAACTGGAAATATGGAACCCAATAGGCTATATCTCAACAGGGGCAACATGGAATTTGAAGACATCTCTGAAAGTGCAGGTGTGCTAGGTAACAAACCATGGTCCACAGGGGTTGTTATGGTCGACATTAACCACGATGGCCTTTTGGACATATATGTATCCAATGCCGGAAATATGGAAGGGAACAACCACGATAACGACCTTTACATTAACAATGGTGACCTAACCTTTACTGAAAAAGCCGAAGAATATAATCTAGCGAATACCGGGTTTACAACTCACGCCTCCTTTTTTGATTATGACAAAGATGGTGATCTGGATGTATACATTCTCAACAACAGCAATATTCCAGTAAGCAGTCTTGGTTATGCCGAGCAGCGTGAAGTTAGAGCACAAGATTGGGAAGGCGTACCTCATATATTCAAAGGTGTTGGAGATATGTTATTACGAAATGACGACGGTAAATTTGTAGACGTAAGTGAAGATGCCGGTATTTATGGAAGTTTGATAGGTTTTGGCCTTGGTGTATTGGTGACAGACTTTAATGGTGACCTTTACCCAGATATTTATGTTTCGAACGATTTTTATGAAAGGGACTACCTCTATATCAATCAAAAAGATGGGACATTTAATGAAGAAATTAAAGAATGGACCTCCCACTTGAGTCTTTCTGCGATGGGAATCGACGTTGCGGACATTAATAACGATGGACATAACGATATTTTTATAACGGATATGTTGCCCGAAGAAGAGTCAAGAGTAAAATCCGTAATGGAATTTGAAGGGTACAATGTTTTTAACATAAAACAGAGTAAGGATTTTGGCCAACAGTATATTCAAAACACATTACAGCTCAATAACGGGAATGGAACATTCTCCGAAGTAGCTTACTATAGTGGCATCGATGCCACCGACTGGAGCTGGGCGGGGCTTATGTTCGATATGGACAACGACGGTCTCAAGGACATTTTTATTACCAATGGTATCAATCACGACCTTACAGATTTGGACTTTGTGGACTTTTTTGCCAATGAGATTGTCCAAAAAATGGCGCTTACAGGTAAAAAGGAATCCATAGATTCTATCATCAGTAAAATGCCGATTAAACCACAACCTAACTACGCTTACAAGAACAATGGTGATATTTCCTTTACCAATGCCAACAAGGAATGGGGTTTTGAACTACCTACCCGCTCTAACGGTGCAGCTTATGCCGATTTAGATAATGATGGCGATTTGGATTTAGTGATTAATAATGTAAATACGCCAGCATTTATCTATAAAAACAATACCGAATCCCAATTAAATAACAATTACATCCAATTGAAGTTCAAAGGGCCAGAGACCAACCCATTTGCAGTAGGAACGCTTGCCAAACTCTATTTCGATGGCAACATCGTAAATCAAGAATTGATTCCTTCCAGAGGTTTTCAATCATCCATTCAGTACGATATGACATTTGGCTTGGGCAAATCCGATAAATTGGACTCCATTCGTATTGTATGGCCGGACAATCTCACTCAAAAATTGGAAAATGTTGACGTCAATCAAGTATTGACCCTTAACCACTCCGATGCAACAGAAACTTATACAATACCCAAAAAGGAAGCTAAAAAATCTTTCTTCAGGGAATTGAAAACCAATGTAGTATCGCCACATAAAGAAGATAATTACAACGATTTTGATTACGAAGGCCTTATCTCTCACAAACTTTCCCAAGAAGGCCCATCATTGGCGGTCGGAGACATTAATAACGATGGCAACGAGGATTTCTTTATTGGTGGGGCAAAAGGTCAATCTGGAGAAATATATTTCCATAACGGAAACGGTAAAGTAACTCCAAGGAAAATTGCTGCTTTTGACGAAGACAAGGAGTACGAAGATGTTGCTGCTGCCTTTTTTGATGCTGACGGTGACGGTGACCTGGATTTGATTGTAGGTTCCGGCGGCAATGACGTGAATATGCAACGCAATTACCGAGCACGTTTGTATGTCAATAATGGTGACGGTAATTTTTCCAAATCGAAAAATGAATTACCCTCCACGTTTAAAAACATTTCAACGATTTCCCCGTATGACTTTGATGATGATGGAGACATCGACCTCTTTATCGGGTCACGCAATATAGTTGGAGTATATGGAGTATCGCCCGACCATCTATTCCTTGAAAATATGGGTGATGGAACCTTTACCAATGTAACTGAAAGATTAGGATATGACCTGAAAAATGCTGGAATGGTAACCGATTCCAAATGGGAAGACATCGATGGAGACGGCAAAAAAGACTTGATCATAACCGCGGAATGGGATACACCAAAAATCTACAAAAACACAGGACGAAGGTTATCAAAAATGAACAGTTCGTTGGATAGTTTATATGGGTGGTGGAACACCGTGGAGACTGCAGACCTAGATGGTGATGGAGATCCAGACCTAATTCTAGGAAATCAAGGGCTTAACCTTCACTACAAGCCAACGGAATATGCCCCAATGAAAATGTATATCAACGACTATGACAATAACGGTACCATTGAGCAAATCGTGACCATGCAGGAAAACGGTGGTGACTATCCAATTCATCAAAAAAGAGAACTCACGGACCAATTGCCTACACTTAAGAAGCAAAACCTGAAAGCATCAGATTATGCCCACCGTACCATTCACCAACTTTTTCCAGAAGAGGTGATGGAGAAATCCATTGTAAAAATGGCAGAAACCTCTGCATCGGTCATTGCAATAAATGAGGGGAATGGAAAGTTCACTATTAAAAACTTACCCCCGCGTGTGCAACTTTCTTGCGTATGCGACATCACCTGTACCGATGTAAACAATGACGGTAATTTGGATTTGATTATGGCTGGTAACAATTACGAGTTTAAACCCCAATTCTCCCGTTTGGATGCCAGTCAAGGAAATTTATTGCTGGGGGATGGCAATCTCGGATTCACTTGGCAAGATTATGAAACCAGCGGATTCAAGGTTCGGGACGAAGTAAAATACCTAAAGCAGTTCAAGGATAAAAACGGAAACACCTTTGTTATAGCAGCCGTAAACAACAACAAACCAAAGATTTTTGCACTAAATGAATAGGTTTCTAATCATATTGTTAACCGTATCCTTGGTTGTTTCTTGTAAAAAGGGAGGGAGTCTGTTTGAAAACCCCGACCCACAAAAAACCGGGGTGGAATTTACCAATACGCTCACCACTACAAAGGACCTGAGCATTTTGGACTATCTCTATTTTTATAATGGTGGCGGTGTCTCCATTGGCGATATCAATAATGATGGATTGCCTGATATTTTCCTTACCGGAAATCAAGTAAAAAACAAATTGTACCTAAACAAGGGCAATCTGAAATTTGAAGATATATCCAACTCCGCTGGTGTTGAGGGTAATAGTGATTGGAATACGGGAACTACCATGGCCGATGTAAATGGCGATGGTCTCTTGGATATTTATGTTTGTGCTGTAGTGGGCATCAACGGATTTGACGGGTTTAACGAATTGTATATCAATAACGGGGATAACACATTTACCGAAAGTGCCTCCCAATATGGTCTTGATTTTGATTCATACAGTTCCAACGCCACATTCTTTGATTATGATTTGGACGGGGACCTTGATATGTATCTCCTAAACCATGCCGTACATACCCAAAATTCCTTTGGTCGTTTTGATTTGAGATATGAGCGCCGATACGAAACAGGGGACAAACTTTTGCGAAATGATAATGGAAAGTTTACCGATGTAAGCGAAGAAGCTGGTATATACGGGGGTATTAATGGTTATGGACTAGGATTGGCCATTGCAGATTTTAATCAAGATGGGTACCCTGATATTTATGTGGGAAACGATTTTCACGAAGACGATTATTATTACCTCAATAATGGTGACGGCACTTTCACTGAAAGTTTAAAAAAATATTTTGGACATACCTCTCGTTTTTCCATGGGCAACGATGTCGCGGATATCAATAATGATGGCAGACCCGACTTTATTTCTTTGGACATGTTACCCGAAGACGAAGCGGCCCTAAAATCCTCAGAAGGAGATGATAATATCCAGACCCAAAAAATGAGGATTGATCGTTTTGGGTACCATTATCAATTTACACGCAACATGTTATTTGTAAACCAACCTGATGGAAATTTTATGGAGACCGCTTTAATGAGTGGTATTGCCGCCACTGATTGGAGCTGGAGTGGGCTTTTTGGTGACTTTGACCAAGATGGCCATCAAGATATTTTCATTTCCAACGGAATTCCCAAAAGACCCAACGATTTGGATTTTATCAAGTTCGTTTCAAGTGACCAAATCAAAAGTAAAATCGACAATACTAAACTTGTAGATCAACAAGCGTTGGACTTGATGCCTTCTGGAAGTGTACACAACTACGTTTACAAAGGAGGTGAAGAGCTTCATTTTCAAGATATGTCTGAAAAATGGATTGCTAAGGACACACTGATTTCCGGTGCAACCGCCATGGGAGACCTCGATGGTGATGGCGATTTGGATATTGTAACCAACAATATCAATCAACCAGCTTCCTTATACATCAACAAAACAAACGATAAGAAAAATTATCTGAAGCTAACGTTCAATTATTCCACTAAGAACAGGTTTGGTATTGGCACAAAAGTATATGCATACTCCAATGGAGGGCTGCAGTTCAAAGAACTGTTCCCAACAAGGGGCTTTCAGGCATCCTCCGAACCAATGCTTCATTTTGGTTATAACAACATAACCGTAGTGGACTCCATCAAAATAATTTGGCCTGACAAAAGCTATCAGGTTTTACAGAATGTTGCGGTAAACCAAACACTCACAATAGAGCCAACAAACACAAAACCCTTTGATTATAATTCCCTTCACAAAGGCAATAAACCTTTGTTCAGCCTTGAAAACGACAATTTTGGACTGGATTTTACACATGCGGAGGACAACTATACCGATTTTAACAGGGAAAAACTCATCCCTTACCAAATTTCGGATAGAGGACCTGCTTTTGCAATTGGGGATTTAAATGGAGATGGTAAGGATGACATTTTCTTTGGAGGGTCAAAATATGAACCTTCACAAATTTATGTGCAACAAGATTCCATCTTTGCCAATCAACAATTTGATGGTATTCAAAAAGATTCCATTCTGGAAAATGTATCGGCAGTCATCGCGGACTTTAACGAGGATGGAAAAAATGATTTGATTTCTACCTCCGGCGGTGGTGACTTTTTTGGCAAATCCGACCCTTTACTGGATGCCTATTATATTCAGCAAGACAGTGCTTTTACAAGTACGAAACTCCCAGAATACTATCAGAACTCTTCCGTGATCAAGCCTTTTGATTTTGATGAAGATGGGGATTTGGATGTTTTTATAGGCGGACATACGATTACAGCTAAGTTTGGTGCTCCTGCCAACTCTTACTTATTGGAAAATGACAATAGAGGTTTTAAAGTGAAGAAAGATTTTGAGAAATTTTCCCAAGGAATGGTTACCGATGCTATTTGGACCGACTTTGACGAAGATGGCATTACCGATATCATTATAGTCGGAGAATGGATGTCTCCAAAGTTTCTAAAGCAAGAAAACGGTTCTTTTACCGAAGTTGCATCACTAGATCTTAAAGGGTTATGGCAGACCATTGAAGCCTTTGATATTGATGGAGATGGAGACACTGATTACCTCCTTGGAAACTGGGGAACCAACTCCAAATTCAAAGCTTCGAAGGAGCATCCCATGAAATTATATTTCAACGATTTTGATGACAATGGTCAAACCGAAACGGTTACCGCCATGGAAAAAAATGGCAACTACTATCCATTGGAAACTTTGGATGGGCTGGCCTCTCAAATGGTATACCTTAAAAAGAAATATAACACCTACCAATCTTTTGCTGGCGACACCATGGAGGAAATATTTGGAGAAGAGATATTGGACGCATCTGCCCTACTTCAGGTCAACACATTAAAATCAGGATATTTAAGAAATGATAATGGTAACTTTGTTTTTGTCCCTTTCAAAAGTGAACTTCAAGTAGCGCCCATTATGTCATTTTTAGTTAATGATTTTGATGGTGACGGTAATACCGAAGTGCTGGTTGGCGGTAATTACTTTGGGGTAAAACCTTACCATGGTAGATTGGATTCCTTCCCGGGAGCCCTCATCAAGAGTGAGGACAACATTCTTTTGGGCAACCAATTGGGATTGGACTTTACCAAAAAATCAATTCGCCATTTAAAAACAATCACACTGAACAATCAAAATTATTTGTTAGCAGTATTCAATAACGATAAAGTACAAGTTTATAAAATCAATAAGTAATAGCAAGGCCATGAAAAAAAGAATAAGTTTAATTGCAGCACTATTATTGGTTCTGGCATCATGCCAAAAAAAGCAAGAACCTATTGAAATTACTCCTGAAGAATATCATGCCTCGGTAGATAAAGTGATTGAGATAATGATTCACGATATATTCTCCCCACCTGTGGCCAGTAGAATATTTGCCTATCCGAATATTGCGGCTTATGAGATAATAGCCAAGAACAACGACACCTATAAATCATTGGCAGGACAGGTAACTGGCCTGGAAAGTATTCCTGAACCCAAGAACAGCGAGAACATCAATTACGAAATGGCAGCGTTGATTGCCCATATGGACCTTAGCAAAAGACTTATCTTTTCCGAGGAAAGAATGGAGAGCTTTAGGGACAGTCTTTATATCAACTGGATGGACAAGAACGAGGCCGTTTTCAATGCCTCCAAAGAATATGGTATGGAGGTGGCCAATTTTGTTGGCGAATGGATGAACAAGGACAACTATAAGGAAACACGTACCATGCCCAAGTTCTCCGTGGACTCCGACGATCCTTCGCGCTGGCAACCTACTCCCCCAGCCTACATGAACGGTATTGAGCCGCATTGGGAAAAAATTCGTCCGTTCGCAATTGATTCCGCGCAGCAGTTCAAACCCATTCCACCGCCAGAATTCTCAATGGATAAAGACTCTAAGTTTTACGAAGAGGTTATGGAGGTATATGAAGTACGAAAAAATATGATTGGCAAAGGTGACAAATCGGACGAAATAGCAATTGCTCAATTTTGGGACTGCAACCCTTATGTTTCTGTAACCCGAGGTCACCTGATGTTCGCAACAAAAAAGATTACTCCAGGTGCACATTGGATTGGCATTACCAAAATAGCATCGAGAAAAACGGATGCGGATTTTGCCAAAACAGTGTATGCATATACAAAGACTTCTATCGCCATAGCCGATGCTTTTATTAGTTGTTGGGACGAAAAATACAGAAGTAACCTTATACGTCCAGAAACGGTTATCAACGAGTATATAGATGATAGTTGGGAGCCTGTACTGCAAACGCCTCCGTTCCCAGAATATACAAGCGGACATAGCGTAGTATCTGGTGCTGCTGCCATAGCGCTAACAGATATTTTTGGGGATAATTTTGCCTTTGATGATGATACCGAACTAGCTTATGGCCTACCTGTTCGTTCCTATACCTCTTTTAACCAGGCATCTGACGAAGCTGCATTAAGTCGAATGTATGGCGGTATCCATTATCGTGCGGCCATTGAAGTTGGAATTAAACAAGGTAGGGACCTTGGGAAATTTATTGTGAACAAATTGGAGATGACAAAAGGCTAATCTGTATTTTTGTGCTTTAGTTATGAGGAAGATTATTTCTATAATCCTTGCCTTTGTGGTAGGGGGAATTTTATGGTATCTATTTATAAAGCCATCCGATTATATCATTCGCTTTAAGGCAGAAACATTTCCAGGAGATATCAACCAAAGCCTAAAACATTGGGCCCGTAATCTGGGTAACTCGGAAAAAATGCAACAAGATGGCGATTTATTGCATCTTTCCCAGAAGTTGACATTTGGAGATTCCATTAATATCTATAACTGGGAAATAGAACCGATTACGGATTCAACTTCAAGAGTTAAGGTGAAAGTCAAAGATGTAGATCATAGCCTTAAAAACAAATTACTCGTGCCTTTTTCCGATACGGATTTTGAAAAAAGAAGTAGAGCGACCGTATTGGATTTTATGGAAGAACTAAAAGAGCATAAGGAGAAATTTAAAGTACGCATTGTTGGAGAATCAGAGATGCCAACCAAATACATTGCTTACGTTCCTATCAAAAGCACTCAACTTCAGAAGGCTGATGAAATGATGCGAAATTTTAGTTATCTCATGGGCACACTCATAGATAACGGTGTCGAATTTGATGGCTTTCCTATGATTGAAATCACTGAATGGAACCAAGTAAACGATAGTATTCATTTTAATTTTGGCCGACCCATAATACGTTCAGAAAAGCTTCCCATTGGCACGGATATAGAATATAAAAGGATATTCAGGAAAAAAGCCTTGAAAGCGGAGTACAATGGCAATTATATCACCTCTGACCGTGCTTGGTACGCATTGTTGGACTACGCAAAAAAGAACAACATAGAGGTAGAAGAAACCCCTATTGAAGTATTCCATGACAATCCGAAAAACGAAGGCAATCAGCTTAAATGGAAAGCTGAAATCTATTTGCCCATAAAAGAGCCCAGTGAATAAACTCATCCCTGTTTTTTTATTAATCGTAGCACAAGCCTGTGCCCAAACAACTTATTTGGGCGAATTGGATAAGTTGGGCAAATTCCCCTCCAAACTAAAAGAAGTTTCTGGCATGGAGATTACCAATGACGGTAAAATCTGGGTGATTGAGGACAGTGGCAATAAGGATAAAATATATAGGGTAGACAAGGATGGGGACATCAAAGAATCATTAAAGATTGACCACGCCAAAAACAAAGATTGGGAAGATTTGACCATGGATGATGCCGGCAATCTTTATATAGGGGATTTTGGCAATAATGCGAATGAACGTGAGGATTTAACCATTTATAAGGTTCCAAAAGACCAAATGGACAAAAAGGAACCAAACGCCGACAAGATTGAATTCAACTACCCGCAACAAAAAGATTTCCCACCCAAAAAAGACAGTCTTTATTTTGATACAGAAGGGTTTTTTCACCTAAATGACCATCTATACATCTTCACTAAAAATCGTACAAGGCCATACTCTGGAAACACTTTGATTTATCGTGTACCGGACAAGAAAGGGAAATACGAGGCAGAATTTTTGGGCTCGTTGTTCTTATGTGCCGACCAAGACCATTGCTCGGTGACTAGCGCCGATATTTCTCCGAATGGCAACACCATAGCCTTATTAAGCTATGGGTTCGTATTTTTACTAACGGATTTTAACGTTCCGGACTTGACCAAAGCATCAATAAAAATAATTGATTTAAAAACTGACACTCAGGTTGAATCGATTTGTTTTACGAACAACAATACACTCTTGATCGCCGATGAAGAGAACAGATTCGGGGGACGAAAACTTTATGAGTTGAAATTGGATTAAAATCCAAATCCAAGGCCAAAGGCAAAACGTAGTCCATCCGCACTATTAAATAATCCAAAATTAGCAGACAGCACATCTGCACCGTTCAAGAAAAATCCACCTCCATAAGAATTGTGCCATTTGTCTGAATCTTCGCCAGGAAACCAAACGCGACCATAATCGAACCCTCCATAAACACCAGGGGTTACGGGAAGAACACCTGTCTTTGTACGCCTAAAACTATATCGTAAATCTGTATTTTGAAAATATGCCGTTTTACCTGAGAACCGTTGGAAACGGAAGCCACGAAGACCGTTGTCGCCACCAATGCTGGCAGCTTGATAAAATTCGTAGCCATTCCCAATAGTAAAATGCCCTTGGAACTTAGTGGCCAAGACGAATCGGCCATCTGCAGTAATTTTATGGTCCAAGGAAAATGATGGAATTACATACCCAAACGACCGTGATGATTCATCTAGATTGGTCTTAAAACCACCTTCCAAAGCAAACGCCATTCCCAACGTTGGAAATGCCTCGTTATCGGTGTTGGAATAGCTGTATTCAGCATCAACGCCAAAGAAACTCAAATGATTTTCCTCTCCATTCTCCAAATAAAACTCATTGATAAACCTATCTTGAGTTTCTTCAATCTCAATATTCTCGTAAGCTAC
Organism: Allomuricauda sp.; assembly: GCA_040285615.1. Classification (GTDB taxonomy): domain Bacteria; phylum Bacteroidota; class Bacteroidia; order Flavobacteriales; family Flavobacteriaceae; genus Flagellimonas. The sequence continues at coordinate 782,481 of JAVJRL010000012.1, read as the reverse complement.
ACCCAAACGCACTTTGGAACCGAAAAATCCACGCCATACCAATGAAGGTGCAAACTTAAGGGTTCGTATTCGGACCCTGTTGTAATCCAATCCCTTAGGTTCATCATCGTCATTATTAACAGTTTCATTTCCGAAACCGAAAAAATTTCTGGTAAAATTGGGACTGGTAAATAGGGCATGTAGCTCTAAGTTTACCTTATTAAACACATGAGCAAACTCCCCCGTATATCCGAGGTCAAAACCATTGGTTGCAAAATAATAGGCCGCATTAAACGTATGTTGTTGTGTAAACGGATTTTTTCTGAACCCATTAAATGTATAGGTATCGGTCAACCCTATTCTAACCCCGTCATCTGGATTAAAACCAATTGTAGGCAGTACTTGGTTATTACTCGCTTTAATATTTAAAAACTCGTAAGTATTGGTATTGTAATCATTTATCAAGTTGATTTTTCCCCCATAAGCACTATCCAAGGTATTTTTCTTGGACTTGAAATCGTAAACCAGCAGTTTTTTGGAGTTTTCGGAAATTTTATAAACATCATTGTTCTGTCCACCAACAATGCGCACTTTTATTTTTGATGTTTCTGTTTTTGCATTGAACACATCATCATCATCCAAACCATAGATCCAAATCTCTTTGGTATAATCTGGGCTATATACTTTATTGAAGAACAAATCCGTATAGTCACCCCCTTTAATTCTATAGGCGCTTACTTCAATATCTCCATTGGGAAGGGAAACAATATTAAAATAATCGTCTTTATCCGTTCCCGTGACAACAATATACTTATTCAAAACTGCATAGTAGTCCATGGCTGTTTGGACCAGGTTTTTCTTTCTGGCCAGAAGTATATTTTTGATTTCGGTCAAAGTTTCATCCCTAACTTCTTCAGGGAAGGCCAAAAACGCATCATCAATAATTTCTTCATTTAATTTTTGCTGAATAAACTTGGCCTGATCTATCCACATCTTCAAATCCGTTTCCGATAGCAGGGCCATATCCAAGGCAAACGTTCTTGGTGAGGAAGTAAATCCTTCTACGCTTCTTATTTTCTCATGAAACCCTTCAAAAATACGAAGTGCTGGAACCGTTCTGGACCCAAATTTCATGATAAGGCCATCACCCCATCGGGAAAACACCTGATCTCTGTCCCTGGCGATTGGTTTGTACACTTTGTTTCCATCTTCAGTCTCAAATTCTGCCCACCTCCATTGATCTACGTGCCTATCCCAATCTCCGACAAGAATGTCAAAAAGACGAGCTTTAACATATTCCTTTTGGTCGATGCTGTACTCCTCATCTTCCCTGAGTTTGTCCATAAGGTCGTAGGTGCTCTCGATTTTTTTGGTGTAACCAAAGCTTTCCAAATTATCATGATCATCGGAAACATGCTCTTCTATCATATACAACTCATCTCCAAACTTCTTATTAAAATCCCCCAAAACAGATTGCTTGGGAACGTAATACAGCTTTGGGTTGGTATGGAACATTCCAAGAGCATCCGATAGTTTACCCATAGTAAAAGGAGCATAGGGATGTGCACCCGTATACAGGTCCAACAACAATTTTTCCGTGTAGGTATCCTCAAATTGTCCAATAATGTATTGATCTTGGAAGGCAATGGCCTGCAAGTATCTTTCAGCACTTTTTCGCAAACCCCTCATCACATATTCCCTACCTTCCCGATCTGCCAGTCGCAAAGAGTTCGATTGGTTACCACCACCCTTACGAACAACGGTCAAGCCACCGAAAAGGGTGTCTAAACGTACGGTAGGAGCTTTAACTTTGGTAGCATAATACTTTCTATATCGCAGACCCCACAACCATTTATGGAATCCACTTTTATCAATCTCTTCGGGAGAATAAACGGATGCCATTTTGTATGCAGGAAAATCATCAGAAAGTTCTATTTTTTTATCTGACCTATCGGGTGGAAGCACTTCTGTTTGATATAACAAGGCGGTTGAATGGGTATTAGCACCATAAAACTCAACCTGGGATGAGCCATCTTTATATACTTTTAATATGGCATAGCCATTTCTTCCGGTTGAAAACTTACTACCGTTCAACAATCGGGTTGCTCCCGTTTTTGATCCAGAACCACTTACGATCTGAGGTTTTCCATACTCCTCGATGTATTGGAGGGTATGTTCGTGCCCTGAGGCAAAAATTATCTTATCCGAGTATTGTGAAAGGGTGAGTATCCTGTTTTTTAATTCATTGTACCTTTTATTGGATAAGTCCTCCGATGTAGCACCAGAAGTTTTTCTCAATAGATTGACTGCGGACCCTAAAATGGGTAATGGCACCTTTCCTCCACTGGGATACATGCCTTGTTTAAAGGAAAATTGACCACCATGGGAACCATAGGAAAACATTGGGTGGTGCATAGCAATGATTACCGTTTTATCCCTGTTCTTTTTGATCAAACTCTCCAGTTCTTCAAAAAAGCGACCCCTATCCTTTATTTCACACTCATCGTTCATGGTCGGGTGCTTGTCCCAATTAACGAGATACCATTCTGTATCTATGGCAATGACCATTGTATTTTCATTGATTTCAATGTCTTCGATAGGACAACCATTTTCTGGTTGAAATGCTTCATTATCATCCAATACATCCTCAACATATTCTTCCTCCCTTTTAAGACCTTTTAAGCCATTGCTGTACCAATCGTGATTACCTGGAATAAAAATGGTATTTCCCTTAAAATTTTCCAAGGTGGCCAACTGGGCATCCAAATAGTGTTTGGAGCGTTCATAACCATCACGGTCACCATCCTTATCTACAAACCCTGCCGGATATATGTTATCTCCCAAGAAAATTGCAGTACTGTTGTTATCAGCAACATCAAGAACATTTTTAAACCTTTTTAAGGTAGGGTTCAAGTCACCCATTGGAGATTTACCCGCGTCACCAATCAAATAAAAAGTATGCTCCAACTCCCTTTCAACCAATCCAGTAGTTACAGAAAAAGGCTCGGCGTATTTGGTTTCATAGGTAGCACAACCATGCACCAAAACAATCAATAAGAGTAGTAGGTAATGTTTCTTCATATCCGACAAGGTTGATTCCAAAATTTTGTAATTTGGATGTCCTAATTTGGATATATGTCGGAAATTGTTGAAAAAACTAAACACTTCGTTTCTAAACTGTTAACGGAAAAGCTTGATTCCAGGTTCTTGTACCACAACTTGCGACATACCCAACGAGTGGTTAAAAGTACTAAAGAATTGCTCAATTATTATAATCTTGAAGAGGTTGAAAACGAGAGATTATTGCTAGCCTCATGGTTCCACGATGTTGGCCATATAAAAGGTTGTGAAGACCATGAAGAAAATAGCTGTGCAATTGCCAGAGACTTTCTCGATAAAAATGGCTACGACCCTAAAGGTATCGAGCAAGTATGTTCGTTGATTATGGCAACAAAAATGTGCAACGAGCCCTCGAACCTCTTGGAAGGAATCATCAGGGATGCGGATATATCCCATTTTGCCAAGAAAAGTTATTGGGAAACCACCGATTTTTTAAAAGAGGAACTCAAAGAATTAGGAGTTGCTGATTATTCCGCCAAAGAATGGAGGGACAAGAACATTAAAATGTTCCGAACAAAGCATAATTTTTTCACGGACTATGCTAAAGAGAATTGGGAAGAGGGAAAACAACAAAATCTAAAAAAACTACTCAAAGAGAAAAAGGCTGAAAAAAAGATTGCCAAAAAGGAAGCTTTAAAAGCAAAATATAAAAGTGAAAGCCCTGATAGAAGTGTACAGACCTTGTATCGAGTAACTTTGAGAAATCACCTAAAACTTAGTGATATTGCAGACACAAAGGCAAACATATTGTTATCCGTGAATGCCATTATTATTTCACTTGTATTGGCCAACTTACTTACCAAATTGGACAATCCATCCAACACCTATATGATTTATCCCACATTTATATTAATCCTGTTCAGCGTTGTTTCTATGGTCCTGTCCGTGTTGGCTACCCGGCCCAATATCACAAGCGGTAAATTCACCAAGGAAGATGTGGAAAAAAGAAGGGTGAACCTATTGTTCTTTGGGAACTTCCACCAAATGGGTCTTGAGGAATATCAGTCAGCGGTACAAGAACTGGTAAAGGATAAAGACTATGTGTACTCCTCACTTACAAAAGACCTCTACTATTTGGGTATTGTTTTAAATAGAAAATATAAGATACTGCGTTTAACCTACAACATTTTTATGTTCGGTATCATTATATCTGTTATTGCCTTTGGTATTGCCTTTCGGTTTTTTGGCCCGGAGAGATTGATTTTCTAACTCAAGAGCTTAATTCCTCCATAAGGTCATCATACGTATAGGAACGCTCTGATTTTTTATCCTTTTGATATAAAATCTCGGCTCGTATCGCTTTTAATCCAGAGATACCTTGAACACCTTCCAATTCAACAATCTCAATGTTGTTGGTAAAGTATCCTTTGGCCTTTAAAAAACTAATGTAACGCAGATATTCTTTCTCGTCCTTGCGTTGCGAGTACACAATGGCAAGTTTTCCTTTTTGTGTAAGGCGCTCGTTGGTCCCCTTAATAAAGGATTTATCTATTCGTTTTTTGATGACTTCATATCTGGCGTTGTAGGTGCCATCTACATCAAATCGTTTTTCATCCATTCTAAAACGGATGGCCAGAGAAGTGCTATATACCAATACCAAGGATGCCACATCCAATTTAACTGGAAGATGCGGCTTTAGGGCGTAGTACTTATTCTCCATTTCGCACATAACCTGAAGCTGCCATAACCTTAGATTACTCAAGAAAAGTTCGTTGAATTCTTGGTCCTTTGCAATTGAGCTTCCAATGTACATATTATGCTCCACCCCATCGGTTTTATAACGCTCAAAATAATGTGGGAACATGTCTTGGGCTTCCTCTTGTTTTTTGTCCAAAAGAGCAGCCAGTTTCATATTGGCTTCCATTACGCTATTATCGTAATTTCTGCGATGATCGTAATAACTTTCGGTGGTCTTGTCTATTTTCTCACCATATTTATCCAAAAGCACAGCAATTTCATCATCTTCTTTTTGAAGGTGATTGAATACGGGGTCCACCTCTTCTTTTACAAAATCAAAGACGGCTTGTTCCGTATGGGTAAACAATGCCTCTTTAACCTCGTTCAAATAATTGTTTACTCTGAACATCAACTCCTCATAAATCGGAAGCTTGTATTTTTTGAAAGCGATCTCCAAAACATCGTTGATTTCAGAAAGCTGGATCATCAAATCTCTTTGGATGGCAAGATTACGTTCTTTTGCAGAATCCTTTATATCAATTTGACCATATAATGGATATACATCTTTGAAAACAATTTCTTCGAACATGGGTTCATTGCCAGCCAACTCGTCTGCCATAAACCGTTTGGCTTCTTCCTGGAACTTCCAATATACCGATGGATGCACAGATGTACACTCGTGCTGAATAACCGCATCAATTAAGTTCTCTTCTTCCTCGATGGTTCGCATTACGGCCGCGATAATGTACGGCATTACATCGTCCAACTTGTTTGCGTTAACACTATTCAGCTCGTTCACTTTACCAGAAACCAGCTCAAGTACACCCAACAGCTCTCCATTGACAGAAATTGGCGCCAAAATGGCACTTTTAATGCCTTGATCCATTAAGTTTTTATAGGGCTGAACCTTACCCTCCGTTTTTTTATAATATTGCTCCACATTGGAGATAGCGAAATACTTATTCTCTTTGAACAGTTTTCCATGGGAGTAATTACAAAAAGTAGAATCACACATCTCTGTATCCTTACCATTAAGGATATAACTGTCCATTCCCTTACCATATATCTTAAAAAAGTGATTGGCTCTTGAATCATATCCTGCGAACCCTACTTTAATATCATTTAGTTTAAAAAAAGACCTAAAGGTATCTTCGAAACTTTCCATAAAGGACTCTTTGCCCTTTTGGGTCTTACCTATCAAGGTTGACTTTATTTCCGAAACGGAATGCTCGGCAGTTACATCGAACATATTGGATATTACAAAGCCTTTGGCGGTAAAACTATTTGGTGGTATTTTTTCTTTCCACAAATCCAAGTTGTAAAAGTTGTCCAACAACTCATCCACATCATCTTGTGTAATCTCCTTGGCCTTGTCGGTTGGAATAATTTCCATAAAATCCGCATTGTACAAAATACGGTACCTACGCATCACTCCATTAGTGTCTGGTATGTCATAAAAGAAAGGACGCCTAAAATCTAAATTATAGCCGTAATAGAACTTTAAGATTACGGTACATCTCATAATGTATCCGAACTCGTAAGGTATATTGGTTATTTCCAAGTCAAAATCTTCCCCTGCATCTTTCAAGATTTGACGAAACCGCTCAGAAGAGTTGAATACCAAATTTTCAAAGGGTGTGGATGCAGTCTTGATTTCATTCTTGGTTAAAATTGGAGAAAAAGAGTCCTCCAAAATCACTCGAATCACATCCTTGTGTTTTTCCAACAAGGACAAATCAGAAAAGCCTTCTCTCAATTCCGGATACGGGGCTTGCATCTCCAAAACATATTTTGCCCTTGCAGAAACATGTGAATTGGAGCTACTAAGCTGTTCATCATAATGTTCCAATAATTTGTTGAAACTTACTAATTGAACAAGTGGGCTTTCCGAATGGTAATCGTGTTTCATTCCCAAGTTAGTCGAGGTTTAGCCGTCAAAGTTACAAAAAGTAGGAATGCATGCCCATTAATGGATATCTTTATGGGCAAATCACCATTTTTAAGGATAATTAGCAAAAACTTTTCCATGTCCTCTTCAACCCGATTAGAAAGAGCCTACAAAAACGCAATGACGATCCCATTCGATGAGGATTCCAAATTCATCTTTTTTAGTGATTGTCATCGCGGGGATAATAGTTTTGCTGATGACTTTGCCAACAACCGAAACATCTATTTCCATGCCCTCAATCATTATTATAGAGAGGGTTTCACCTATATTGAGCTTGGTGATGGAGATGAACTTTGGGAAAATCTAAGTTTTGATTCTATTATTGAGGCGCATAAAAATGTGTATCAACTTTTACGACGGTTCCATTTGGAAAAGCGGCTCCATATGCTCTGGGGAAATCACGATATGGTGTATAGAGACCCTGATTATGTGGACAAACATCTTTCCCATTATTTTGAACCTATTGATGGTTCCGACAAAGAACTTTTCGAAGGCATCACCTATCATGAAGCACTTATTTTAAAACATTCGGATACCGGACAAGAAGTTTTTTGTGTGCACGGCCATCAAGCGGATTGGTGGAATTATGTGTGTTGGCGTATCGGTAGGTTTTTGGTACGCATATTATGGAAACCCCTCCAGGTGGTGGGTATTGCCGACCCTACCAGTCCAGCCAAAAACTACAAAGAGCTTATCCGCATTGAAAAGCGTATCAAACGTTGGATTTTAAAGAAAAACTTGCTTATTACCCTTGCAGGGCACACACATCGACCTCGGTTTCCAGAGCCTGGTCAAATTCCTTTTTTTAATGATGGGAGCTGTGTTCACCCAAGGAGCATCACGGGTATTGAGATTGAAAATGGAACAATAGCCCTCATTAAATGGCATATTGATACCAAGCCCGATGGTACACTTCAAATTGTTCGGGTTTTATTGGAAGGTCCTGAAAAACTTCAAGATTACATCCACCACTAAGCTCGTTTTGCCATTATTTTAATGGCATCTACAAATTGATCCAACTCTTCGGTAGTTGTAAAAACATTTGGAGTAATCCTACATCCGTGCACATTTTCAAAATCTATAGCCACAGTCCACACATTGAATTCATCCAATAGGGTTTTGGCCATATCGCTTGGTTTCAGGTTCTTGAGACCCACGTTTGCGATTCCGCAACTCCGATGCGGTTCAATAGGAGTGTTTATCACCACATTGTCCACGTCTCGCAATTGATCGCTCCAATATCGCTGTAAATACCGCATACGGTTTTCTTTGCGCTCCATTCCTATCATTTCCAAATAATCCACAGCGTCGTTTATGGTCAAGTCCGTATGCACAGGATGGGTTCCCGTATGGTTGAGTCTGCGTATTTTGGTCTTATCATTTTCGTGTTCTGCCAGTAAAGGCCAAATTGTCGGAATGTTCTTTTTTGCCACATACAGCATGCCCGCCCCTAAAGGGGCACATAACCATTTGTGCAAACTGCAACCGTAGTAATCGCAATCCAATTCGACCAAATCAACCTTTATATGACCAACACAATGGGCACCATCAACCATCACCTCAACATTATGAGAATGTGCCATGTCACATATTTTTCGAACTGGTAAAATTTGTCCCGTAACGTTAACCATATGGCAAATCATCAATAACTTGGTCTTTGGTGTTATTTGCGATTCATAGAGGGATACAATTTCTTCGTCAGACTCAGGGTGGTTGGGCAAGGACACCTTTTTACAAACAATTCCGTAGCGCTCTACCATCTGTTCAAAATGAACTTGCATTGCCCCATAATCCTGAACCGCAAATATCACCTCATCACCGTTTTCCCAAGGATACCCACCAATAATCATATCCAAGGACTCCGTTGTGTTTCTTGTAATAATCAATTCCTTTTCCGAACAATTAACAAGCTCCGCTACTCGAGCGGCAGCCTTTTTCTTGTTCTCCCATTGCACGGTACGCATGTAATAAGAGCCTTCATAATTCACATGTTGTACATGCTCCATGTATTTATTCAGTATTGGGGTTGGAACAATATTATAATAGCCACTTTCTAGGTTAATGTATTCTGGCTTCAGTTTGTAATCTTTCCTAATTCGTTCCCAAAACTCCTCGCTATTTTTATCTGGATAAGGGGTTTCATCAATAGATCCGATATCGAGCGTAATTGGAAAAAGTGGGGCAGCGATAGCAGCATTGCCTAGATGACGTAAGAATTGTCGCTTTTTCATGTTGGCGAAGGTTTGATTAAAAAAAAGAATGGTACTTTTCGATTTTACTTTGTCTTCAAGATACAACTTACACCCATAAAATGGATGATGTAAAGATTATATTTGATCAAATTCCCATTCACTACGACCTTGCTTCGCATATTATGCTATTGGGCATTGTTCAAGGATTTTTCTTGGCTTTAGTTATTTTTTTGAGGACCAAATGGAAATCGGCCATCAATTTGTTTGGCTGGTCGCTTTTGGTGCAATGTCTGGTTTTTTTGGATGTATATCTGTGCTATACGGGTCTCATCAAACATGTGATCCATTTAAATGATTCCACGGAATTTTTGGTACTCCTGATTACTCCGACATTGTATTTTTTTCTATTCACTTTATTGGAACGGAAACCCATCACCCTAAAAAAACATTGGCCACATTTTGTATTGCCTATACTGTACGCTATTTCTCAAATCAACTACTATTTAAGCCCCATTCAGGTAAAACTTAATGCCTATTTGGGTGCTTACCACCGAGACTTGGGTTTTGTGGAGGTTCCTGGAGATATGGATTATTCCTATCATTTCATCAAAGATCAGTTTAGATGGTTGGTCTTGTTCAGTTTCGCATTTTACTTAGTGCTTTCACTCCTATTGGTGATAAAAACAAGAAAAAAGGGTTGGGTCTCCCCAAAGAATATTAAAGTGGACAAGTATATTTTTTCGAGAAATACAGTTATTTTCTTTTTTGTCCTGATGCTATCCTTATTCATTATTTACTTGAATTATGATGATGATGGTGGAGATCATATCATTGGAATAATACAGACAGTAACAATTTTCCTTACCTCCTTTTTCATTCTTTCAGAATCTCGCTTTTTTGAAAAATCGTGGATTGCAGAAAAATATGAGACCTTGGCCAGCAATTCCATTGAATTCGAAAACATAGAAAACTTTATGATGGAATCACAATATTATTCCCATCAAGATGTAACACTAAAAAAGGTAGCGGAAAAATTGGAAACCAATGGCAATACCATTTCCAAACTGATTAATTCCGAAACAGGAGTAAACTTCAATGACTACATCAACCAAAAAAGGATTGCACTGTCCCAACAAAGACTGTTGGACCCCGAATTCAAGCATCTTACCGTGGAGGCCATTGGCCAATCCGTTGGTTTCAAATCCAAATCAGCCTTTTACAATGCATTTAAAAAACATTCCGGCCAATCGCCATCTGCATTTATGAAGCAAAAAAGAGTGTAATTTCTCCATTATTGCAATTCAGGACGTTTCCCTGTTCAAAAAAAACTTGTATCTAAACGACACTTTTCATCTTTGGAAAAAATTTTAGGATGAAAACTACTATCAGACGTTACGATTTGGATTGGCTAAGGGTCATTGTATTCGGGCTACTTATTTTTTACCATGTTGGGATGTTCTTTGTTCCATGGGGTTGGCATATCAAAAACAATGTGATTTACGATTGGCTCCGCTGGCCCATGTTGTTCTTGAACCAATGGCGACTGCCTATTCTTTTTGTAATATCGGGCATGGGAACCTATTATGCTTTGGGCAAAAGAAGCATGGGCAAATTTGTATGGGAGCGTTTTCTCCGATTGGGTATCCCTTTGGTTGCAGGTATGATTTTGATAGTACCTCCACAAATATATTTTGAACGGGTGGTCGAGGGTGCTTTCTCAGGTTCTTACTGGGAATATTTTACCACGGTTGCTTTTGATGGCATCTACCCCGAAGGAAACACAAGTTGGCACCACCTCTGGTTTTTGCCTTATCTTTTGGTTTTCTCGTGGATACTAGCACCACTTTTCGTCTACCTAAGAAAACACCAAACCCGATTTATTGATTGGGTAAAAAGGACGATTCAAAAAACTTGGGGCATATATATATTTGTGATTCCTCTCTACTTTGCAGAATCATTGATCCAACCCTTCTTCCCTATCACCCACGCTTTGGTAGATGATTGGTTCAATTTTATATTTAGCATTATCCTCTTCTTTTATGGTTTTGTATTGATAGCTACGGGAGATGTGTTTTGGCAAACAATTGCTAAAATAAAGTTTAAAGCTTTGATTTTAGGAATTATTGGGTTTTCGGGTCAGGCAATTATATGGCTATTTTTTGAAGACGGTTATGTTATTCATTTCACAGAAGCACTTCTAAAAGTGGTAAACATTTGGTCGTGGATATTAGTCCTCTTTGCCTTCGCCGCTAAATACCTCAACAAACCTAGTTCTGGACTTGCCTACGCGAACAGGGCCGTTTATCCATTCTACATCTTGCACCAGACCATTACCGTTGGCATTGCCTACTATTTGATGAACCTTGATTGGGGGCTTTTTCCAAAAGCGATGGTACTAATTGTGGGAACATTTGGAATAAGTTGGTTGATTTACGACTTGATTATTTTGCGTATTCCAATATTGCATCCACTATTTGGTTTGAAAGGGAAAGACAAAAAAAAGCCTGCAGATTAACGATTTAACTACAATTTATCATGTTGGTGGCAAGGTATTTGCTAATTTTATATGAATACACTTGCTTACTCTTGTTATGAAAAGACTGATTTTCACCTTAATGGGAATTACTTTTGGGTTGGTTTCGACATTCGCACAATCGTCGGACTTACCCACTACACGACCGTTGAAAATTGGCAACAATAATAAACTTGATGTAAAAGCAAGTAATCAAGGTACATTACTTCGCATGCCTTCGGTATTAGATGAAAATCTTACTTCCAAAAATGAAAAACCCGGAGTTAAAATGTTGCCGGACCGAGAATTGCTTCAAGCTGGCCATGATATGGTCATCGACCCTAAAGTAATTGAAAAAAGAGAAAAAGGTGCCAACGAGCATTTTGGAGACCAATATTTAGGCGATTTTAAAACCACCGCCAAATTTGTCGGCATTGTAGCCAGGGACCACGAATATGTGGATGGTGACCGAATCAAAATCTATGTAAATGGTGAGGTTGCGGAATATAATCTCTTGCTTGGTGGTTCTTTTAAAGGCATCAACCTAGATTTGGTAAAAGGTTTCAACCGCATAGAGTTCGAGGCTCTTAACCAAGGCTCTTCTGGGCCAAATACAGCGCAGGTCATTGTAACCGATGATAAAGGCGTAGTCATTCACAACAACCGTTGGAACCTTTCCACAGGCTCTAAAGCAAGTCTGATTATTGTTAAAGAAGAGGATAGCGGCATAGAAAAAAACAACTAAACAGTTTCCTCAATATTTTTCGCCCGGTGAATACCTTACTTCGGCACGTTTTAAAACATCCTCCTTGTAAAAAGCAGCATCTTTAAATTCCTTATCGGCGTAGCGTTGCGCTTGATCATTAAAATGTGGCGAATCCGGATCACCGCTTTGACCTCCAGCTAACATGGTCTTCGCCTTCACTTTATCACCAAATTCCACAGCAGCTACAAAACTGTTGCCTCGTGTACCGTAAATCTTTTTGGTGTTATTATCGTAACGAGCGCCATAAGCAGCCAATGCACCCCATCGTCCACTGGCAAAACCGATTGGAATACTGGGTTTGGCATCATCAAAAGCTTGACGAATATCCCCATTTAATCGTTGGTAACGGTTTACTTCGCCCCAAGGCATTTTCCAAGTTCCAAAATCAGCTTCCAACTTGTCCAATGTTTCCTTTAGAAATTTTAATTTTTTCTGATTGTCCCAATCATCTCCCCAATATTCCACCCATTGCATCGAGTACATCCCTTCGGGTCTTTCCGCCTTTGAATAGCAAAGGGTTCCATAATAATGTGACAAAGTCATAGCGACGGATTCCTTGGATGTAGTAAAGTCCCAAATACGCAAAACTTCAATGGCCTCCTCTAATTCTGGGGTTGGATTAGCATCATACGCTTTTACCAATCCTGGAATCAATGCCTCAAAGGCTGGTAAATAAGGGTCATGGGCAAGTTCGATAAGTCCATCCAAAGTATATCCACTTCGATCAGTCAATAACTCAATGGCGTGGACTCCCCTAAAGTTTTCTTGGTCCCTGGACATATAATTGGGATAATCTTCTCGCTTTGGACTAAACTCCAGTGCTGAAGTATATGGAGTGGAATTACAGTTTTGAATCCAACCGTTTTCCGGATTCAGGACCAAAATGTTTTCATCCACGGTATGCAGTCCTTGCCAATCGGTTTTGGGATTGCTGCCATCCACAGGCTCGGTATAATCAAAAACGGTATCGCGTTTTGGGACAAAATTGCCATGGAAATAGGCGATGTTCCCTCCTGCATCAGCATAAACCGTATTGTTAGATGAATTGGTTCGGATATCCATCATTTTCCTGAAGCCTTCATACCCATCCTGCTTGGTTCGTATGTAGGATTGCTCTAACGCCTTTACAGGTTCCCACATCATGGCAGAAGCTGTCCATTGGTCGCCCACTTGGTGGGTTATCGGCCCATGGTGCGTTCGGTACATTGGGAAGGTTTTCTCTTTTAAACTTTCCCCATCCTTATATTTTAAAGTAACGGAACTGGAATCCACAGGTCGCAATTCCTCCCCATACTGATAAAAAAGTTTGCCATCATTTTTTACAATGGTTTCCTTGAACTCATCCATCACATCGGTATAGGTCGATGTATGCATCCAACCTGTTTTTTCATTGAATCCCTGATACACAAAAAACTGGCCCCAGGTAACAGCCCCGTATGCGTTTAAACCTTCTTCGCTTACCACATGAACCTCCCCTCTAAAATAGAATGAAGTATGGGGGTTGATCAAAAGCATCGCATTTCCAGATTCAGTCAAGTCCCCGGAGATGGCAATTCCATTGGAACCTTGAGGTTCTGCCATTTCTTCCTCTTTTTTGATTTCAAGGGTTTCCATTTCTGGTAATTCCATCCCACTTTCGTAAAAACTTTTGATTTTTCGAGTAGATATTCGCTCAATATCGCCTCCTATAGATCCCTCACTGAAATACATGGGCATCCAAGGCTCAAAGCGGGTCAACAGTTTGGGTTTAACCTCGGGGTGAGTATGCAGGTAGTAATTGATTCCATCTGCGAAGGCATCACAAAGTTCCTTTAACCACTCAGGACTCTTTTCATAGTTAGCCTTGGCTTTCTCTTCTGTCATAAACAGCTTCGCACGAAGATCACTGTACAACGCATCCTCTCCTTCCACTTCGGCCAAACGCCCCGTGGCCCAAATATAATTTTGTTCCACGCGATTAAAATCGTCCTCACACTGGGCATAAAGTAATCCAAATACCGCATCGGCATCGGTTTTTCCATAAATGTGCGGAACTCCAAAATCGTCTCGGATAATTGTAATGTTTTTAGCTTGAGCCTCCCATTGTTCAACCTCAGTTTGAGATTGTTCGGAACAGGAAATAAACAAAAAGAGCGCTGCAAGGATCGTAATTCTCATTTCAGGAATCGGTTTAGTTATTTTGGTGAAAATACGGGAAATCGGAAACAATTACCAACTTCCGCTGGCCCCTCCTCCACCGGAACTGCCACCACCCCCGGAAAAACTACTGGAAGACCCACCGCTGGAACCTGAACCAAAGGAATGTGTTCCAGTGGAAGAAAAAGTTTTGCTCATATAATCCTTATCGGATTTAAAAAATGAAAGTTTAAGATCTTCATCACCTTTAGCCTTCATTTTTCTTATAACCATTACTATGGTGAGCACAATGAAAGCCAAAACAAAAAACAAGAGCCAAGTAAAATCATTGGCCAATAGCGTCAATTCATCATCGAAACCGAGCAGTAGCACAATGAAAAACAAAGGCATCCCCATGAAAACCAATCCAAAAACCAAAGGGAGCATCATAAAAGCCGCCATAAAAACACCTCGGAACACTGCCAATTTACCAATAAACATTCCTCGAAGTATTTCAATAAATGTGGAATACCCTCTGTAAAAGACAAACCCACCTGCGGCAACAAAAATCATAAGGAACAATCCTATAACACCGACCAGCCACCAAGGCATTTCACTTTCCGACTCTATCTCAGCTTTGAATTCTTCCAAAGCCTCGGGGTTGTTCAAAAATTCAATAATCTGATCCGTTGCAGTGTTCAATCCACCAAAATAATCCTCCTCCTTAAATCTTGGAATCATTGTGTTTCGGATGATTCGTGAAGCCACGGCATCAGTAATATACGGTTCCAGACCATAACCCACTTCTATACGGACCTCCCTATCCAGTTTTGAGAACAGGATCAAAATTCCATTATCCTTCTCTTCTTGACCCAGTTTGTTTTGATTGAAAACTTCGAAAGCATATTGCTCAATGGTCTCGCCTCCTAGATCGTTTATCGTCAAAATCACCAATTGATTGGTGGTCTCGGATTCGAATTGATATAGTTTGCCACGCAGGGAAATTAACTGTGACTCACTAAATATTTGGGCATTGTCGGTAACAATCTCCGTCAGTTTAGGGTATTGTCCTTGTGCCACACACAATGAGCATATCAAAAACAAAAAACTGAACCATTGTACTTTTAACATACCCAATTATATAATTACAACACTTAAATATAGTGTTTGTAATCTTTTTGAGATCAAAAGCCATCGATTAGACATCCTTTTAAATTGATGTAACTTGCAGGCTCTTTCTAAAAATTATTATGCCCGATAAAAAAGTTAGCATCCTTACCGCCTTTAAAACGATTATTTGGCCCAAACGAAAACTAGTGTTTCTAGGCCTTTTGTTGATTGCTATTAGCAAAGCAGCCAGTTTTGTTGCTCCGATTGCCTCCAAATATCTGATTGATGATGTTATCGTAAACAAAGATGTTGACATGCTCAAATATTTGGTTGCCGGTGTGATGTTGGCGATACTGGTACAAGCCGTCACTTCATTTTTATTGACCAAGATTTTAAGTGTTCAGGCACAATATCTTATTTCCGAACTGCGGGCTCAGGTACAGAAAAAAGTATTGGCGCTGCCCGTTCGTTTTTTCGACAATGCAAAATCAGGTGCTTTGGTATCCCGAATTATGTCGGATGTTGAAGGGGTCCGTAACCTTATCGGAACTGGTTTGGTGCAATTGGTGGGAGGAATTATTACCGCAGTGGTCTCTTTGATTTTGTTGATGGAAATAAGCGTTTTTATGACGCTCTTCACCTTTATCCCTTTGACCATTTTTGCTATAATCGCACTTAAGGCTTTTAAAATTATCCGTCCTATTTTTAGGAATAGGGGCAAAATAAATGCAGAGGTAAAAGGTAGATTAACAGAAACTTTGGGCGGAATTCGCGTTATCAAAGGTTTTAATGCCGAGAAGCAGGAAGAAGAAGTTTTTGAGGTTGGCGTGGAACGTCTTTACCAAAATGTAAAAAAGAGTTTAACGACCACCGCTTTTATGACAAGCTCATCCACCTTTTTATTAGGTGTCGCGACAACTAGTGTTATGGGCTTTGGCGGTTATAAAATCATCCAAGATAGCCTTACTGTAGGTGAATTTGTGGAGTTCACGGTTTTATTGGGACTTATGATAGCCCCGATTGTACAAATGAGCAGCGTGGGAAGTCAATTGACCGAAGCCTTGGCCGGTCTCGACAGAACAGAGGAATTGATGAACTTGGAAGAGGAGTCGAATGAGGAAAACCGTACCATTGAATTGGACAAGGTTGAGGGGCGTATGTCATTTTCCGATGTTAGTTTTTCTTATGAAGAAGATAAAGAAGTGCTGCACAACATTAGTTTTGATGTAGAACCAGGTCAGGTTATTGCCTTGGTAGGTAGTTCAGGTTCGGGAAAATCCACCATAGCGGGATTGGCCGCCAGTTTTTTAAATCCTGACTCGGGAATCATCACCATTGATGGCAAAGACCTTTCCAAAGTAAATTTGAACAGTTTCCGTCAACACTTGGGCGTTGTACTGCAAGATGATTTTTTATTTGAAGGCACTATTCGGGAAAACATACTTTTCCCAAGACCTGATGCCAGCGAAGAAAAATTAAGGGAAGCCGTAAAAGCAGCTTACGTCGATGAATTCACCGACCGTTTTGATAAAGGTCTGGACACGCTAATTGGAGAACGCGGCGTAAAACTTTCAGGTGGTCAACGCCAGCGAATTGCAATTGCAAGAGCTATTTTAGCAGACCCTAAGATCTTGGTTTTGGACGAGGCCACCTCCAGCTTGGACACGGAATCCGAAGCGCTTATTCAAAAAAGTTTAGGAGAGCTCACTAAAGGTAGAACCACCTTTGTGATTGCCCACCGATTGAGCACCATTCGCAAAGCAGACCAAATTTTAGTTATTGAAAATGGTCATATTCTGGAACAGGGAACGCACGAAAAATTAATAGCTTCCGAAGGAAGATATTACAATCTATTTACCTACCAAGCGAGAATTTAAGGTTCTTCTGGGGCCAATTCAACTTCCAGACCGTCCAAGTCTTCCGTAATGTGAATCTGGCAACCCAAACGACTATTGTCCTTCACAAAGAAAGCTTCGGCCAACATGGCCTCTTCATCATCAGACTTTTCAGGAAGTTGATGATCGGATTTTACGTAGCATTGGCAAGAAGCGCACATAGCCATTCCACCACAAATTCCAATCGTTCCTTCTGGGGCAAGTTCATAAGAACGTACTACCTCCATCAGGTTCATATTCATATCGGTTGGGGCGTCTACCTCGTGCAATTCGCCTTCACGGTCAGTTATCTTCAATTTTATATCGCTCATACCTAATCGGAATTCTTCTATGAAGTTTCCTTAACGATTTAATTTTTATTTTATTCTTAGTCGATAGCTTTTACAACCGCTTTTGGCGCTTCTTTTTTACTGCCATCAAATCCTGTAACGCCACCAACGGTGGTGTATTTCATTACGTATTTTTTGTCCGGGAATATTTTTTGATAAGCACTTTGGCACATCAAAGTCGCTTCGTGAAAACCACAGAGAATCAATTTTAGTTTACCTGGATACGTATTGACATCACCAATGGCATAGATTCCAGGAATGTTAGTCTGGTAATCGTATGTGTTATCCACTTTAATGGCATTTTTTTCTATCTCCAATCCCCAATCGGAAATTGGCCCCAACTTGGGTGACAATCCGAACAATGGGATAAAATTATCAACCTCCACATCGGTTTCTTGGGAAGTAGCGGTATTTTTAACAGTCACTCTCTCCAAGTGGTCTTCCCCTTTAAGTGCAACTATCTCGGCGGGAGTTATCAAATTGATTTTACCTTCATTTTTGAGTTGCTGTACTTTTTCTACCGAATCCAAAGCACCCCTGAACTCATTTCTACGGTGCACCAAAGTAACCTCATCGGCAACATCCGCTAAAAAGATGGACCAATCCAAAGCGGAATCACCTCCACCAGCAATCAATACTTTTTTACCTCGATAAATTTCTGGCTCTTTGATCATGTAGGCAACGCCGTTGTCCTCATATTTTCCCAAATTCTCCAATAAGGGTTTTCTTGGCTCAAAACTGCCAAGACCTCCAGCTATGGCAACAATGGGGGCATGGTGTTTGGTTCCCTTATTGGTTGTGACAATAAAAGTCCCGTCGTCCAATTTTTCAATAGTTTCAGCACGTTCTCCCAAGGTAAAACCGGGTTGGAACGGCTTGATTTGTTCCATTAGGTTATCCACCAATTCTCCCGCCAATACTTCGGGGTATCCAGGAATATCGTAAATGGGCTTTTTGGGATATATCTCGGAACATTGACCACCTGCTTGCGGCAATGCATCGATTAAATGACATTTGAGTTGTAAAAGACCTGCTTCAAAAACAGCAAAGAGACCCGTAGGTCCCGCTCCAATTATCAGAATATCGGTTTTGATCATATACTAGAAATTTTGGCATGCAACTTACCGCTTGCCCAAAAAAGGATTCATGATTTTTATCAGTTAGGAGATATTTACTACCTCTTCAATCTGGGGAGCATATTTTTTAATCGTCATTTCCACGCCACTCTTCAATGTCATTTGATTAACACTGCACCCAATGCAATTCCCTTCCAAACGAACCTTCACGGTATTGTCCTCAATGGAAATCAAAGTAATATCGCCTCCGTCACTCTGTAAAAATGGACGTATCTCTTCCAACGCCTTTTCCACATTGCTCCTTGTTTCTTCTGATGTCATTGTTGTCATGCTCATTTCTTTTTAACAGCGGAACAACCTGCCATTGTTGTAATTTTAATTGCTTCGGTCGGAGGAAGGTCTGTATTTCTTCTCACCAACTCTTGAACCACATTTTTCGTAAGCTCTTCAAAGGCTTCTTCTGTTGGGGTAGCTGTTTGTAAAGCAGCTGGTCTTCCCACATCACCTGCCTCCCTGATGCTCTGTACCAATGGAATCTCTCCCAAAAATGGAACTTCTAAATCTTCCGATAGGTTTTTTGCGCCGTTTTCACCAAAAATATGGTACTTATTGTCTGGTAGTTCCGCTGGTGTAAAATACGCCATATTCTCCACGATTCCCAATACGGGCACATTAATTGCTTCTTGTTGGAACATTGCAACTCCCTTTCTAGCGTCTGCCAAAGCTATTTCCTGAGGGGTACTTACTACCACAGCACCAGTTACGGGCAAGGATTGCATGATACTTAAATGTATATCCCCGGTTCCAGGTGGCAAATCCAACAAAAGGAAATCCAATTCACCCCAATGTGCATCAAAAATCATTTGGTTCAATGCTTTTGCGGCCATGGGTCCCCTCCAAATTACGGCTTGGTTGGGTTGGGTAAAAAATCCGATGGAAAGCAACTTTACTCCATAGTTTTCGATTGGCTTCATCTTGGCTTTGCCATCTACATTTATGGACAATGGTTTTTCCGAAGCCACATCAAACATAATGGGCATGGATGGTCCGTAGATATCGGTATCCAACAATCCTACTTTAAAGCCCATTTTGGCCAAAGTCACAGCTAAGTTAGCGGTCACGGTAGATTTACCCACGCCTCCTTTACCAGAGGCAACGGCTATAATATTTTGAATTCCTGGAATAGGGTTCCCTTTTATCTGGTTCACCTTTTGTTTTGCAGGAGCATCAACTTTTAAGTTGACCTTTATTTTGGCCTTTTCATAGACGTCACTGTGGATAATCTTCAAAATTTCTACCTCCGTCTTCTTTTTGGCTTGAAGACTAGGGTTTTTAATCGTCACATCCACTTCAACCTCATCACCGAATACTTGAACATTGGTCACCGAACCGCTCTCGACCAAATTTTGGCCTTCACCGGGGGCGGATATTTTTTCCAATGCCTTTAGAATATCTGTTTTTTTCAACTTCATGAATCCAAATTTTAACCAGCAGTTTGAACTGATTCTAAACTACAAAGATACGGTGTTGGCGTTAGATTAAGAAGTTGGAATGCTGAATTTCAAAAAAATCACATGTTGAGTTACGGGGATTGGAATAAATAGCCCCGACAGACACAAAACAGATGGATTATTATGTTCGTTTTTTTGAAAAACTGTAGCTTAGAAGCTGCTATTCGAAATTATCAACCAACATGCTACCAAAAACCAGAATTCCCCACTTTATTTTATTGTTTATCTCGTTGACATGGCTCTCATGTTCAACCAATAAAAACACCTTTAGCAAAAGAGATGTAAAAAAGTCAGAAAAACTGATTGGGCTACATTTTGCCAACAAAGATATCGATACCCTTTATCCGTATTTAAAACGTAACCGAAGTGGGTTCGATTCTTTAAGAAAATATCCTTTGGGAAATGATGTATTCCCCGCTATCCGTTTTGACCCCACTCCTTTTGGCTTTACCATACCAGAACAACAAAGTGGAACCGAATGGAACATACCAGATAATGTAGAAATACCCGAACCATACAATCTTTTGGCTTTTTACACTATTCCACAACTAGCATCATTGATCAAAAACCAAAAAATAACCTCCACCGAGTTGACCAAGTTTTTCTTGGCCCGATTAAAAAAATATCAACCTGCTTTGCAGTGCAGTATTAGCATAACAGATAGTCTTGCCTTGGCCCAGGCCAAAAAAGCAGATGAAGAAATTAAAAATGGTAAATACAGAGGTATTTTACACGGAATACCCTACGGAACCAAAGATCTTATGGCCGTTCCGGGTTATCCAACAACATGGGGTGCTGCCCCATACAAAGACCAAATGATCAACCAAACTGCAACGGTTGTTAAAAAACTGGAGGATGCTGGTGCAATTTTAGTGGCCAAATTGGTTTCTGGAGCATTGGCCCGGGGCGATGTTTGGTTTAATGGGAAAACAAAAAATCCATGGGATACCACCCAGGGAGCTAGCGGTTCTTCGGCTGGCTCAGGTTCAGCAACATCGGCAGGACTTGTACCTTTTGCTTTGGGAACTGAAACTTTGGGCTCAATTACGTCTCCAAGTACACGAAACGGAGTTACAGGTCTACGCCCAACTTACGGCAGGGTAAGCCGCCATGGGGTGATGAGCTTAAGCTGGTCCATGGACAAAGTGGGGCCATTGGGTAGAAATGCCGAGGATTGTGCCATTGTGTTTGAAGCAATTCAAGGAAAAGATAAAAATGATTTGACGACTATTGACCTTCCTTTTGGGGTGGATTGGAAAAAAGACATCAACAATCTACGGGTAGCCTATCTGAAAAATGATATTGAAAAAGATACTACGGAAAGCGGCGAAAATCTTAGAAATGCACTCAAATCACTCAAAGAATTGGGCATTGAGCCCACAGCCGTGGAAATGCCCAAAGATGTACCTTACCGGGGCTTTGATATTATTCTTAGAGCTGAGGCAGGAACCTTTTTTGATGAACTTGTACGTTCGGGAGGAGTTGATGTTATGGTGGAGCAAGACCAGCGTTCTAGAGCTAATTCGTTAAGACAAAGTAGATTTATTCCTGCTGTGGAATACCTTCAGGCGAATAGACAGCGCCAAGTACTTATTCAAAAAATGCAGGATTTGATGAAAAATTACGATGTGCTTATTTCTCCCACCTTTGGAAATGACCAACTTTTAGCGACCAACCTTACTGGACATCCCGTAATTGCAGTTCCGACTGGTCTTGATAAGAAAAATCACCCCACGAGCATGACATTTGTGGGCAATTTGTATGATGAAGCGAGCATTTTATTGCTGGCAAAAGCATTTCAGGATGACACATCGTTTGACGAATTGCACCCTCCGGGATATATTGATTAAAGCTCCGAGGCCGGGTCCCAAAAATACTTTTGAAAGTCTACGATTTGATTTTCTTTTATCGGTATTCCCTCATTTTCGAGGAGTTGTTGCATAATGTTGCTTCCATCAAAATGGTGTTTGCCCGTTAACACACCAACTCGATTAACAACACGGTGTGCGGGAACATCTTTTGCCAATGAATTGTTCATGGCCCAACCAACCATTCGGGCACTTCGGGCGGCTCCTAAATATTTTGCAATGGCTCCATAAGAAGTTACCCTTCCGTATGGAATCTGTTTGGCCACTTCGTACACTTTGTCAAAGAAATTTTTTTGCTCCATGCTAGCGGTACATAATTCGAATAAGGGTAATGATAAGCAACAACAACATCAGGGCACTCAAAATATAATTGGAATTCTTTGAAAATCGGTTGGTTTTGGTCTCCATTTTATCAAAATAAAAAGTGTAGAGGTACAATACAGAAAATGTACCTGCCCCCGCTGCAACCACAAAAGTTGTAATGTCCTTGGCCTCAAACTTTATCCACCCTGCTTCGTTCCACATGGCATTTAATCCACTGTAATAAGGAATGGTCAATAAATTGAGGGCGGCCAATAAAACCCCTTTAAAAAAACTATTCTTTTTACTGAGGTTGACCTCTTTTATCGCCTGGGTCTGCATTTTGTTTCGCTTCGCCATAATGAAGAAGTAAATGGCGAAAAAGGCGAAAACCGCTATCGCTATTTTGAACAAAATATCTATTACCTCAGGGTTTTTATATAAAAATTTAGAGATATAAACAGCAATATAGGCTTGCACCATAATGGTGCTTGAAACTCCCAAGCTAAAAATAACACCATTCAATTTTCCTTTTTCCACGCTAACTTTGGCCGCATTCATGTTGAGCAGGCCCGGTGGCACAGTGGCCATAAAGGCTGCCGAAAATGTAGCGAAAAAGAGAATGAGTACGTGGGTCATTGGTTAGTTGATCCTAAATTGGATATAGGTAATTGGTTTTCCGTTTTCAAGATACTGATTTTCATAGAAAGTCTGAATCTCAAGAACTTCGGAAGGACTTCCCTCGTTTTTATAGACGTCGTGATTGGCATACAAAATTTCGTGCCCCAAACCTTGTAAAAGTCCTAGTGTATAGCCGTGCATGTACTCGCTATCGGTCTTTAGGTTTATAATGCCGTTGGGTTTCAGAATTTTTTTATACCGTTCCAAAAACACAGGATTTGTCATCCTATGCTTGGTACGTTTGTACTTTATTTGTGGATCGGGGAAGGTTATCCAGATTTCGCTCACTTCTCCTTCTCCAAAAAGATGGTCGACCAGTTCAATTTGGGTGCGTAAAAATGCTACGTTGTCCAATTCCTGCTCCAAAGCAGTCTTTGCACCTCGCCAAAATCGTGCTCCTTTTATATCTATTCCAATATAGTTTCTGTTCGGGTTCATTTGGGCTAGCCCAACCGTGTATTCGCCCTTGCCGCAACCTAATTCCAACACAATTGGATTGTCGTTGCCAAAAAAGGATGCCCAATTACCCTTATACTTGAAACCAGCCATAACATCTTTGCGTTCGGGCTGCACCACATTCGCAAATGTTTCGTTCTCTTTGAACCTTTTCAGTTTGTTCTTACTTCCCACTTTCGTATCTAATTGAGCAAAAAATTAATGATTTGGCAAAACTAAGGAAATCTAAAAGCAATTCGCATTTTGTTTTTTTGCTGTCATGAATTCTTCCAAACGCATTCTGGTTGCTCCATTAAATTGGGGGCTTGGGCATGCCACTAGGTGCATACCGATTATTCGTGAATTATTGCATCAAGGGCATCGGCCGTTTATTGCTTCAGATGGAGTTGCACTGGCCCTGCTTAAAAAAGAGTTTCCCGATTTGCCCGCTTTTGAATTGCCCTCCTACAAAATATCATATGCGGAAAAGGGCAAGAATTTTAAAATCAAAATGATTTGGGATTCACCCAAAGTACTCAAAGCCATTGCCAAGGAAAAGAAAGCAGTGAAGCGTTTGGTAAAAGAGCATGATTTAGAGGGGGTTATTTCGGACAACCGCTTGGGTGCTTATTACAAAAAAGTCCCTTGTATATTCATTACCCATCAACTCAATGTACTCTCGGGAAATACAACTTGGATGAGTTCCAAGGCCCATCAAAAGATCATAAAAAAGTTTGATGCTTGCTGGGTTCCGGATGTAAAGGAAAAACCGAATTTAACGGGAAAATTGGGCCATCTAAAAAAATCCAAGTTGAACATTGCGTATTTGGGACCTCTGAGTCGATTGGAAAAAGAAGAACTTCCAATTACCAACGATTTGATGGTTTTGCTATCTGGTCCTGAACCGCAACGGACAATGTTGGAAGAAAAACTGCTGGAAGAACTTCATGAGTTCGAAGGCGACATCCTTTTTGTTAAGGGGAAGATTGAACAAGATCAGATACAGGAAGAAATCGAAATACCCCATGGTAAAATTCTGCACTATAATTTCATGAAATCCAATGAACTAGCGCAAGCTTTGAACCAAAGTGAAAGAGTACTCTGCAGGTCGGGGTACACCACCGTAATGGATCTCGCGAAGTTAGAAAAGAAAGCATTTTTCATACCCACTCCTGGTCAGTACGAACAAGAATATTTGGCCAAACGGATGCAAAAGCAAGGTCTGGTTCCATATAGCACTCAGGAAGACTTCAAATTAAACTATTTATCCAGAATAGATGATTTTGACGGCTTAACTCAATTTGAATCGGTTGTGGATTTTTCTTCGTTATTCGAAGTTTTCTCCGCAGCAGAAGCTTTTTCTAGAGTAAAGGAGAACTCGGAACCTACATCCACCTCACTCTCTACGTAGATTTTTTCGCCATGTGCCTCCACAATGTGCTTCACAATGGAGAGCCCAAGACCTGAACCGCCTTCTGTTCGGCTACCACTTTGGTCCACACGGTAAAACCGTTCAAAAAGCCTCGGGATGTGCTGCTTTGGGATTCCGCCACCATTGTCAGTAACTCGCACAATCACTTTGTTTTTGATAAGATTCTCTACACTTACCTCGGTAGTTCCTTTGGGCAGGCCATACTTGATGGAATTGACCAATAAATTACTGATCACCTGTTGTATTTTATCCTTATCCCCATTCACATAAATAGGTTCGGGATATTCCATATCAAAAGTGAGGGAAATTTCCTTTTTAGCAGCTTTCATCTCCAAAAGGTCAAATGTATTTTGAATCAACTCAATGATGTCAAAATCCTCTCGTTCCAACTTTAATTCACCAGCTTCAAGTTTGGTGATCAGGTCAAGGTCTTTTACAATATAAATTAAACGTTCCACCCCTTTGTTGGCACGTTGGAGGTATTTTTTTCGAAGTTTTTTATCCTTCATGGCCCCATCCAACAAAGTCAGAATATAACCCTGCACTGTAAAGAGTGGTGTTTTTAGTTCATGGGAAACATTACCAAGAAAGTCCTTTCTGTACTCTTCCCTAATTTTAAGGGTATCAATTTCTATTTTCTTTCCTTCGGCAAACTTTTCTATTTCCTCTACCAAAGTCCTCATATCGGTAGTTACGGGTTTGGAAGAAAAAGACGAGGACTCCAAGAGGGACACATCATCATAAATTCTTTTGATACGTCGATATATAAACCGCTCCACACGTATTTGGATGATGGCAAAACATATCACAAAACATATGAGAGCAAAAAGTATGGTATGTGGCCAGTCTATATGTTCAAGGTCCATATGGAACCCCACGAACACGGCTGTGATCAAAAGCGTAATAACTAACGAAGACCTTAAGGCAAACTTGTATGATTTCCTTAACTTAATGGCCATTAGAGTACAAACTTATACCCCACGCCTTTTACGGTTTTAAAGTGGTGATCACCTATTTTCTCGCGCAATTTTCTAATATGAACATCTATAGTCCGGCCTCCAACAACTACTTCGTTGCCCCAAACTTTGTCTAAAATTACTTCGCGTTTAAACACTTTGTTGGGTTTTGAGGTCAATAGGGACAGTAATTCAAATTCTTTTCTGGGAAGTACCATTTCCTGCCCATCATTCACAATTTTGTATTCCTCCCTGTTAATGACTATCTCACCCACCTTAACTATATCTTCTACCTCTTTCTTGTCATCCTTCAACCTTCGCAACAAGGCTTTTACCTTGCTCACCAATACTTTGGGCTTTATAGGCTTGGTAATATAATCGTCCGCACCGGCATCAAATCCGGCCACTTGGGAATAATCTTCCCCACGGGCAGTCAAAAATGCAATAATGGTATTATCCAATCCAGGTGTATTCCGGATAACTTCGCATGCTTCAATACCATCCATTTCCGGCATCATAACATCCATAATAATCAGGTGCGGGCTCTTCTTTTTGGCCTTGGCCACACCTTCCACACCGTTTTTGGCGGTAAAGACTTCATAACCCTCAGAGGAAAGATTATAGCTTATAATTTCCAGAATATCAGGTTCATCGTCAACCAGTAGAATCTTAATGTCCTTGTTTTTCATGGGATGGTATTTCTATGTTAATCACCCAAATGTAAAGATAATACACTTACGGGATAAACACTTAACGTTCATTTAATCTAGTAACATTATTGTAACAGAACTGAAATAAACACTTAACATACAACTAACACCGCTTTTACACCTCCCCCGTTTCTTTGCCCCAAAATTAATCCTACAGAGCAACGTATGAAAACATATTTAATATTGGCCTTTTCTTTTTTCACTTTAATGCTATCGGCACAGCAGAATGGTAGCGTTGTTGGAAAACTTACAGATAAGGAACTTAATGACGATCCGCTACCTTTTGCCAATGTCTTGATAAAAGGAACCACTATGGGTACCACTTCGGATTTTGATGGCCTTTTCCAGATTGCCGATGTTGAACCAGGAACCTACACTTTAGTATTTAGTTTCTTGGGATATGAAACTTTGGAAATCCCAAATGTTGTGGTCGAGGCCGGAAAAGTTACCGAAATAAATGCTGGTCTTGGGGCAAGTAGCGTGGGACTGGATGAAGTTGTAGTGACCACTACGGCAAGTAAAGACTCTGAGATTGCCTTATTGCTACAGCAAAAAAATGCTTTGGTGATGCAAGAGGCAATCAGTGCAGAAGCACTTACCCTTAAGGGTATAGATGATGCCGCTGCAGCAGTGGCGCAAATATCGGGCATATCCAAACAGCAAGGATCTAGCAACGTATATGTTAGAGGTTTGGGGGACCGTTACCAAAATACTACAATGAATGGGCTGTCCTTGCCTTCGAACGATGTGAACAAGAAAAACATCAACTTAGATCTGTTTGGTTCAAGTATAATTGAAAATGTAGCGGTAAGCAAAGCATATAGCCCAACTTTTTATGGGGATTTTGCTGCAGGTAATGTAAATGTTGATTCCAAAGAATATACTGGCGATGGGTATCTTGAAGTTGCATTAGGTGGCGGAATCAATACCAATGCTGCTGGTGAAGAATTCTTGAAGAGCGAGGGAACCAGTGACTTTGGTTTTTACAACAGATATGACAACGACCCGTTTGCAGTTGTGCTATCTCACGGTGTAGATCCAGAATCCACATGGGAGCCTATAAATGTTTCTGGTGCCATTGAGGGTGGGTATTCTTTCAATTTTAACGATGACAAATCAAGATTGAGCTTTTTTGGAGCTGCAAGTTTCTCCAATGGATTCGAAATTTGGGAAGGTCCTGCACGTGATTTCACCAATGTTTTGAAAATTGATTTCCCAAATGTTCGTGAGTACGCTTACAAAACAACTACAACTGCGTTAGCAAATGTATCGTACAGAATCAACAGCGAAAACAAGATCAAGTTCAACTCCCTTTTTGTAAATAGTGCTGCCGACCGTGTTGGATACTACGGTGTAAATGGACAAGGCACCAATAGGGATGCCATCCTTAATACTGATGAAGGTTTCTATGTGATGAACGTTCAGTTCAATCAGGATATGATTTTTGTAAACCAGTTGACCGGTCAACACATTTTTGATGAAAAATTGACGTTTGATTGGGGGGTAGGTTTTAACAAAGTCTTCTCTGATGAACCGGACAGAAAGAGAATTACTTTGGAGAACTATCAGTTCGCTCTGGATAACGACAATACAACAAATCCAGTTTTCTACACAAACATTCCATTTGACAACCAAAGGTTTTTTCAAAGTATAGAAGACGATGAATTGAACAGCTTTATGAACCTTGGCTATCAAGCTTCGGAAAAAGTAAAATTCAACTTTGGATATAACGGAAGAAGAAAAGAACGTAGGTTCAACAGTATCAGATACGGTTACGACATCCAAGACAGAGATAACACACCTATTACAGATGTCAACAACTTTAACTCTATTTTCCATTATACCAACATCAACATTCCTGATGGGGAAGGATTGTGGAACACTTTGGTTTTGAATCCAATTAGCAACGAAATCGGAAATACCAACAGACCTGGACTTCCTGAAAATACCTATAAAGGGAACTTGGATATCCATGCACTTTATGCAACTGCCGAATTAGGTCTTACCGATAAACTGAGCATTGTTCCTGGTTTGCGCGTCGAATCATACAGTCAAAAAGTAGTTTATGACGTAATCAACATCAGTGCAACCGATCCAGGGTTTAGGGAAGTTTATGAAAACATTTTCTTGCCAAGTTTAAATGCCAAGTATTCCCTTACCGAAAACTCCAACCTTAGGGCGAGTTTCAGTAAAACAGCATCTTTCCCTGAGTTCAAGGAAGCTGCCCCATTTGTTTACGAGTCCGTAACACAAAGAGTTGGTGGTAACCCAGACCTTTTGGGAGGTCTTGACGGAAATGGACCAACGTATTCGGATATCTACAACTACGACCTTAAATATGAATGGTTCTTGGAAAGAGGTGAAATTATCTCTTTGGCCGCTTTTGCCAAAACCATCAAAGACCCTGTTAACCGAGTGGTTGCAGCCGATGCAACGGGTACACAACGTTATTTTAGAACTGGGGAACAAGCCGATGTGTATGGAGTTGAGCTGGAATTGCGTAAAAATCTGCTTATGGATGCCGACGAAAATGCAATTCTATCTGCTGGACTTAATGCAGCCTATACCCATACAGAACAAGACTTAAGAGATATTCCTGCAGGATCCGAAAACACCTTCGGAACTTCTTTCGACAGGGATTCAGATGAATTGGAAGGCGCATCACCATTTATTGTAAACGCCGACTTGAACTATAGCCCGGTATTCGGAAACTATAGACCAAAAGCTACGGTAGCTTTCTCTTATTTCTCTGACCGAATCTTCTCCTTGGGAGCAGGTAGTTTGGGAAATATTGTAGAAAGGGCCGTACCTACATTAAATTTTGTGTGGCAGAATGCTATCGGAGAACACTTCGAAGCCAACCTTTCTGCAAAAAACATTTTAGACCCGGACATCTCCTTGGTTAGGGAAGGAACCGGAATCGGAGATGTTATCATACGTGAGTATAACCTTGGGGTTAACGTTGGGCTAACCCTTAAATATAAATTTTAATTCTTTCTAAATTTCTGACAAATGAAAAACAAGTTTTTATTTTTAGGTATAGCCGCTGCACTATTCATTGCATGTGAAGCTGACGATACCTCTGATATTGTTATCAACGATAGCAGTGTTACAAACAATACCACCAACAATACGACCGGAGGTGGCTCAGAGACCACTACTGTAAACCTTAGTGGTGTTTATACCACAGATTTGACTTTGAATCCGGACATTGAATACATTGTTACTGGTCCTGTTCTTATTGCAAGTGGAGCAACTTTTACGGTTCCTGCTGGTATGACTATTAAAGCTGAGCCTGTTGGTGTAAATGCTTACATTGCTATTCAACAAGGTGCGAAAATCGAAGCTAACGGTACCGCAGCCAATCCAATTGTATTTACTTCCAATGCTGCTGCTCCTAGTTCTGGTAACTGGGGAGGTATTGTTCTTTGTGGTAGGGCTCCTATCAACTCCACTGCAGATGGTTCTACCGATACTGCAACTACTGAAGTTGGTGGTCTTTCTTATGGTGGAAATGTTTCTGATGATGATTCTGGAAGCATTCAATATGTTCGTATCGAGTATGCAGGCGGTGCCATTGATGGTAACGCTGAGCTGAACAGCCTTTCCGTATACGCTGTAGGTACTGGTACCGTTATTGATTACGTTGAGGCCTATGAAGGCTCTGATGATGGCTTCGAATTCTTTGGTGGTACTGTTGAAGCAAGCCACTTGGTTGTGGTAAACTCTGAAGATGATTCCATCGACTGGACTGAAGGCTTTATTGGTTCCATTACTGATGCTTATGTTCAGCACGGTACTAGCCATGACAAAGCTTTCGAATGTGACGGTTACAACACAGACTTTAGCAACGTAGGTGGTTACTTCTCTGCACCTACCGTAACTAATGTTACTATTGTTGGTGCAAACGATGGAACTAGCGAAGCCATAAGACTTAGAGCTGGTACTCAAGGTACTTTCAACAATATTGTTTTCAACGATTTCGACGAAGCATTTGATTTGGACGGTGATGCAGGTGACAACCCAACGGGTCAAGGTGTATTGGACGACCTATTGAATGCTGTTGATGCAACTTTCAACAACGTTACCACTAACATGAAAAACGATACTGGTTTTGTATTCGACGAAGCTGATTTCATTACAGGTGAAGGTAACGGTACAGGTACCGATATAGCTACTTGGGGAGCTGGTTGGACCGTTGGTATAAACTAGTAGAATATTCCATAAAATATAAAGGGCCCTCGACTTTTCGAGGGCTTTTTTTTTGCATTTCATCGAAAAGTAACCCCCTATTCGTCAAACGGTTCCGTTTTCGCAATGCAATTTTTATATATTTGTGGCATACCGTTTGTATCCATTAACGTATGAAGCACTTTTACCTAGTCATTCTCTTATTTGTTTGTTCTCTAGGATTTTCTCAAGAAAATGCCAAGAGCGCATCAGATATTGACGGGTTTAAGCTGTATCCCAACCCAGTTACTCAAGGAAAAGTATATATCGAGACCACGCTAAATTCTCCCAAAAAAATTCTGGTTTTTGATGTTTTGGGCACAAAAGTACTTGAGACTACTATTTTAGGAAAGGAACTCAACCTTTCGGAATTGGACAAAGGCGTCTACATTCTAAGGGTTTTTGAGCAAAACAAAGTAGCTACTAGAAAGCTCATTGTGAAGTAGTTCACTACTTTTTATTCCCCTCCCACAATACTAAACAACAATTTTCAACGCTTTACCACCCGTTTTAGTGTTTTCACAACATAATATGGTCAACATTATACTGTTTACCTACTTTTATATTGCACATATACCCCAAATCTGCTTTTATGAAGAAAATCTACTTTGTTTTACTTATGGCTTTACCATTACTTTCTTTCGGTCAAGACCTGGTTACAGTGAACAATGAGCCCGTTCAAGAGCTCAAGGGTTTTAAAATGTACCCTAACCCAGCTTATGGGAGTGAAGTATATATTACTACAGCATCCAACGGAACCAAAGAGATTAAAGTTTATGATGTTTTTGGTGAAGTTGTACTGACCAAAAGAATTACAACCAATACTTTGGATATATCCAGATTGGTTCCAGGCGTTTATGTACTCCAAGTAACAGAACGTAAAAAAACCATGACCCGAAAGCTGGTCGTCAAATAAAAGCATTCAACATTTTTAAAGCCCTTTTCGCGAAGGGCTTTTTTATTTTTAGGTACTTTTGGACCTGAATGAAACAATTTGATACCCATCGGATTTTCAATATCAACAATGCGGATGAATTTGATACTTTGGCATTGGATGTTTTCCGGTTTCAATATGAAAACAACGAGGTTTACCAACAATTTTGTGACCATCTGAAAAAGACTCCCCAAAATGTTTCCGATCATCTGCAAATCCCTTTTTTACCCATTTCATTTTTTAAATCCTACAAGGTACTGTCAACCCAAAAGGAAGCAAAAACAATTTTTACCAGTAGTGGCACCACACAAAGCATTACTAGCAAACATTATGTTCCTGACCTTAAACTATACGAAGAAAGCTTTTTGAAAGCCTTTAAAACTTTCTATGGCTCGCCAGAAGAGTTGTGCATTCTAGCCCTTTTACCATCTTATCTGGAAAGAGAAGGTTCATCATTGATTTATATGGTGAATAATCTAATTGATACATCTAAACACGCAGATAGTGGGTTTTACCTAAACAATCTTGATGAACTATACCAAAAACTACAAGAGCTTGATAAAAGTGGTACAAAAACCCTATTAATCGGCGTTTCATTCGCACTGCTGGATTTGGCCGAGCAATTTCCCATGCATTTAAAAAATACCATTGTTATGGAAACTGGTGGTATGAAAGGTCGTCGTAAAGAGCTTATTCGAGAAGAGCTACATCTAATCTTGAAAAATGGATTGGGTGTTAATAAAATTCATTCGGAATATGGAATGACGGAACTTTTGTCCCAAGGATATTCCAAAGGTGATGGGATTTTTGAAACCCCTTCATGGATGAAAATAATAACCCGAGACACCGAAGACCCTTTGACCATACAGTCCAATGGAAAAACTGGGGGAATCAACGTTATTGATCTGGCCAACATCTATTCTTGCTCCTTTATCGCTACCCAAGATTTAGGAAAAATCTATCCCAACGGAACTTTTGAAGTACTGGGTCGTTTTGATGATTCAGACATTAGAGGATGCAATTTGATGGTACTTTAAACCAGACAAAAGTCAATCTCACTCCATCTACACAAAAAACAACGCCTTTTATATATGCCTAAGCATCATATCTTCAGAGTTTTGCGTAATTTATTTACGAAACCAAACAAACATATGATGAATAGAAATGCATTTTTAAAACGTAGCGCCCTCTCTGCAGCGGCACTTGCATCGCTGCCCGCATTTGCCCATTTTTCTTCCAAAGATGAAAAAGATGGCAAACCCCTTGATCCGAAAATTGTAAGAAAAGGTGAAGGCAAACAAGTAAATGTGATCGGTGACAAACAAACCTTTAAATTGACCAGCGAGGACACCAACGGCCTTTTTACTTTGATAGAAGAGGTAAATCCACCAGGAACAATGATTCCACCACATGTACACACCAATGAGGACGAAATCTTCAAAGTTTTGGAAGGGGAACTGGAAGTTACCGTAGGTGACGAAACCACAATTTTAAAAGCGGGAGACTTGGCTTTTGCCCCTAAAAATGTTCCTCATACTTGGAAAGTGGTCGGGGACCAAGATTGCAAAACCATCTTAAGCGTTTTTCCAGCGGGACTGGAATTAATGTTTGAAGAACTTGGGAATTTGCCACCTG
Source organism: Allomuricauda sp. (assembly GCA_040285615.1). Taxonomy (GTDB): domain Bacteria; phylum Bacteroidota; class Bacteroidia; order Flavobacteriales; family Flavobacteriaceae; genus Flagellimonas. Next base: position 749,070 of record JAVJRL010000012.1, on the reverse strand, counting down.
GACCACCAGATTTCGCCAAAGTGAGTGAAATTTGTGGTCGATATGGTATTTCCTTTTTGGCATAAAAATAAAAGCCATCTGTTAACAGATGGCTTTTTCATTTTATTCTACTACAAGAACAAAATAATTCTTCTTTCCGCGTTGCAGCAATACAAATTTATCATTGATTAAATCGGTGGTCGTTATCAAGTAATCCTCCTTCACCTTTTCCTTATTTACGGAAATGGAGTTTTGTTTCAATTCCCTTCTGGCTTCACCGTTAGAACCCAAAAACCCTGTTTTGGCCGCCAAAGCTCTAATCATATCCAAACCTGCGTCAAGCTCATCTTTTGCAATAGTGGCTTGGGGAACCCCATCAAAAACATCCAAAAATGTTTTCTCGTTCAGCTGTTTCAGGTCTTCAGAAGTTGATTTCCCAAAGAGGATACTGCTGGCCTTGATTGCATTGTCCAAATCCTCTTGTGAATGCACCATTACAGTGACCTCTTCGGCCAACCTCTTTTGAAGCGCCCTCATGTGCGGAGCTTCTTTATGTTCGGCCACCAACGCTTCTATTTCTTCTTTAGTTAGGAACGTGAAAATCTTGATGTATTTCTCGGCATCCTCATCGGACGTATTCAACCAATATTGGTAAAATTTATAGGGAGAGGTTCTTTCCGCATCCAACCAGATATTACCCCCTTCGGTTTTCCCGAATTTGGTTCCATCAGCTTTGGTGATCAATGGACATGTAAGCGCGTAGCCTTTTCCTCCACCAATCCTTCTTATAAGCTCGGTTCCAGTGGTAATATTCCCCCATTGATCACTCCCTCCCATTTGAAGACTGCAATTATGGTTTTGGTAGAGATACAAAAAGTCATACCCCTGAACCAACTGATAGGTAAATTCGGTAAAGGACATTCCTTCCTTGGCATCCGAAGAAAGTCGTTTTTTCACGGAGTCCTTTGCCATCATATAGTTTACCGTGATATGTTTTCCAACATCACGAATAAATTCCAAAAACGAAAAGTTTTTCATCCAATCGTAATTGTTCACCAAAACCGCTGCGTTGGCCTCACCACTTTCAAAATCCAAAAAACGGCTCAATTGTTCTTTTAAGGCATTCTCGTTATGGCGAAGTGTTTTCTCATCCAAAAGATTTCGCTCAGCAGATTTACCCGATGGATCACCTATCATTCCCGTGGCACCTCCTACCAAAGCATAAGGCTTGTGCCCAGCCAATTGAAAATGTTTAAGCATCATTACCCCTACCAAATGGCCTATATGCAAAGAGTCTGCTGTTGGGTCTATTCCCACATAAGCAGCCCGCATTTCTTCCATAAGGTGTTCTTCGGCTCCGGGCATCACATCGTGCACCATTCCCCTCCATTGTAGTTCTTGAACAAAGTTCTTTGTCATGATCAGTTTTTTGGAATAGCTGCAAATATAAAATGAAGTTGGCATTTCGCTGAATATTTCCAGCACAAATAGGTACTTTTACTGTATGATTTTGGTTACGGGAGGTACTGGACTGATCGGTTCTCACTTACTTTTTCATTTAATAAGCAAGGGGTACAAGGTCAGAAGCAATTTTAGGACAAAAAAGTCCATAGAGAAAGTCCTAAAAGTTTTCGGGTACTATACGGATGACCCGTCCCATTTAATGGAACAAATTAATTGGGTACAGGCAGACATTACCGACATAGCTGGTTTGGAATGCCTTTTTGATGGTATTGAACAAGTGTACCATTGTGCCGCTTTAATTTCTTTTGACCCGAAAGACTTCAAATCCCTGGAACAGACCAATGTCGAAGGCACTGCCAATGTTGTGAATCTTTCTATCAAATATGGCATCAAAAAATTATGTTACGTAAGCTCCATTGCCGCTATAGGTCCCAGTATTGGACAAAAGGAGGTAACCGAGGAAAACGAATGGAACGAATCCAAAGCATCGGTTTACGGCATCACCAAATATGAAGCAGAACTCGAAGTTTGGCGTGGTTCGCAAGAAGGGCTTTCCATCGTGATAGTTAATCCAGGAGTGGTAATTGGACCTGGATTTTGGAAGTCGGGGAGTGGAACCTTTTTTAGCTATGCATCAAAAGGTAAAACGTATTTTATACCTGGCGGAACTGGGTTTGTATCCGTAAACGATGTTATAAATGCGATGACGAAGTTGATGGATTCTAACATCCAAACCGAACGTTTTATTTTGGTCAGTCAAAATATGACCTACGAACAGCTGTTTCAAAAAATAGCACCAAAACTGGGTGTAGCACCACCAACAAAAAAAGTCTCAAAATTTGTGCTCGAATGCTTTTGGCGCTGGGATTGGGTACGCAGCAATATTTTGGGCAAAAGGAGAAAGCTGTCCAGGGCCATGGCAAAAGGATTGTATCATCAAGAAAACTACAGCAATAAAAAAATAAAATCAAGCTTGGATTTTACATTTGAAGACTTGGACAAATCCATAGTATTTTGCTGTGATCAATTTATGGAGAAGGTGTAGACTCGTTCTCTTTTGCTTCCTTAATTGCCTGTAAAGAATCGTTTCGTTTCGAATTTGCTTTTCGAATACTATCGTTCCTTCGTTTTCCAATAGCTTCCAAAGTATCCTTTTGCTGTTTTATTCTAGCTTCAACCCCTTCATAAATAGATTGGTATTCTAAAGGAATCGATGCATAATATAGGTCGCTTTGGGAAAACTGTGTGCTATCTATGTCATATTTTTCATATAGAAACCCCATAACCTCTATACCAGAATTCTTAAGTTTATTACCTGTCAAGGATTTTGAAGCATTCAAAATGGCCAAATCATGAAGAATCTCTGTCATTTTTTCTTTGGGAATCAGGTTTTCAGGTTCCTCCACCACTTTTTCAGCGCAGGAAACCAACAAAATCATACCAAAAAATAATGTAATGATATATTTCATCTTCTAACGATTAAACGTGAGTCTTTTTGAATTCTTTTCATCACTAAATGTTCCATTTTCATAGGCCAACAGACCATTTACAAAGGTTCGTTTCACCTCAGAATCAAAAGTAACACCTTCAAAGGGTGACCATCCGCATTTATAGAAAATATTGGCTTTTTTAACCTCATTTTTAGAATTCCGGCTCACCTGTACCAAATCCGCATAATAGCCTTCACGAATAAACCCTCTTCGATCAATATCAAAAAGCTTAGCAGGGTTGTGGCACATTTTTTCGACCATCTTTTCCAAACTTATAACTCCCTCTTTTTCCTTTTGGAGCATTGCCAACAGGGCATGTTGCACCAATGGTCCTCCTGATGGTGCCTTAGTATATGGGTTGTCTTTTTCTTCAAGTGTGTGTGGAGCATGATCTGTTGCGATCACATCGAATCGGTCATCCAAAAGTGCTTCCCAAAGTTTTTCCCTATCGTTTTTGGTCTTAACAGCAGGGTTCCATTTGATCAGTGTACCTTTTTTTGCATAATCCTCGTCAGAAAACCATAAATGATGAATGCACACCTCAGCAGTAATCTTTTTTTCTTCTAAAGGAATTTTATTTGTGAAGAGTTCTGTTTCAATTCCTGTTGACACATGAAATATATGTAATCTTGCTCCTGTTTTTTTGGCCAAATCAATGGCTTTTGAGGAGGAAAGATAACAGGCCTCTGCACTGCGGATTATAGGATGCATCTCCATAGGAATATTGTCCCCGTACATTTCTTTGTACTTGGCCAAATTGGCCCTAATGGTACCTTCGTCCTCACAATGGGCCGAAATGACCATTTCAGTATTCCTAAAAATCTGTTCCAAGACTTTCTCATCGTCCACCAACATATTTCCAGTAGAAGAACCCAAGAACAATTTAACTCCGGAACAGGCATTTTTGTCCAATCGTTTCAGTTCTTCCAAATTATCGTTGGTTCCTCCAAAAAGAAAAGAATAGTTCGCGAAAGAATCCTTTGCCGCAATAGCAAATTTATCTTCCAGCTTCTTTATCGTAGTCGTTTGTGGGTTTGTATTGGGCTGCTCCATGTAAGTAGTGATACCCCCTGCAATTGCCGCCCTGCTTTCGGTTGCAATGGTACCTTTATGAGTGAGGCCCGGTTCCCTAAAATGTACTTGGTCATCAATAATTCCTGGCAACAAAAGGTCCCCTTCCAAGTCAATCACCTTGGCATTGGGATCGGAAATGTCTGTGTCTATTCGAGCAATAAAATCGCCTTCCAGCAGCACATCAGATTCAAAAATGCTGTTCTCATTTACAATTTTCGCGTTCTTCAACAGAATTTTTGACATAACTAAAAGTTCTTTTTAAAAAATATACTCCTAAACTTCATGGCTATAACTCCAAAAATTGCTTCCCTTATAATCGCAGAGTTCATTTTTGACTTTCCATGCACCCTATCAGTGAATATAATGGAGACTTCTTCAATCTTGAATTTTTTGAGATAGGCCCTGTACTTCATTTCAATCTGAAAGGCATATCCAATAAAACGAACATTATCCAAATTGATGGTTTCCAAAACCTTTCTTTTATAGCAGACAAAACCTGCAGTGGGATCGTGCACCTTCATTCCCGTTATCAATTTTACATAAAACGACGCCCCATAGGAAAGTAAAATCCTAGCTAATGGCCAGTTGACCACATTGACTCCTTTTTTGTATCGTGAACCAACGGCAACATCGGCCCCGTTAAGACATGCTCTATGCAAACGGGAAAGGTCGGCAGGCCGATGCGAAAAATCTGCATCCATCTCAAAAATGTAATCATAACCGTTTTTCAACGCCCATTTAAAACCATGGATGTAAGCTGTCCCCAAACCCGATTTTTCCTTTCGGACCTCCAAAAAGAGTCTTTCTGTAAATTCTTTTTGTAGGTTTCTTACGCAATCTGCCGTGCCATCGGGAGAATTGTCATCTACTACTAGAACATGGAAATCCTTTTTAAGGTCGAAAACCGCTTTTACTATGGCCTCGATATTTTCGATTTCATTGAATGTGGGTATAATGACCAAGCCGTCTGCCATTCTCACTAGATTAGAATGTCAAAAATACGGTTTTCTAACTTGCCTGCACAAGTTACTATTAACAAGTCGGATTGGCACTAACCCAATATTTGTAACTTTGCCCTTTTAAAATCTCATTTTGATGTCTCAAAAGTTTCCCAGACTTTTTTTTATTCTCTTAGCGGTTCTTTTTGCCCTCAATCTTTTTCAAGCATCGTTTACCGAGCTAATCTATGATGAGGCTTACTATTGGTACTATGCTCAAGACATGGCTTGGGGATATTTTGATCATCCCTCTATGGTTGCTTTCTTAATAAAAGTCAGCAGTTTCTTTTTTGATGGCGAACTTGGGGTCAGATTTATGAGCACTGTGCTTTCGGCAGGGACTTACATTTTACTTTGGTTATTGGTCGACAATCCAAAGAAAAAGGATTATGTGGTCCATTTTTTCTTGTTGGTGTTCTCTTTTACCTTGATGAACGCCTATGGGTTTTTAACCCTACCGGACACCTCTCTTTTGTTTTTTACCGCTCTGTTCCTATGGCTTTACAAACGCTTCTTGAAAAACGAAGGTATAATGACCGCTGTTTATCTTGGATTGGTAATGGCAGCGCTTATGTACAGTAAGTACCATGCCGTGCTGGTGATTTTATTTGTTTTTCTATCAAACTACAAGCTCATTTTCAATAAAAAAGCATGGGTGGCAGTAATTTTGGCACTCATTTGTTATACCCCACATTTTGTTTGGTTATATCAAAACGATTTTGTTTCCATTACCTTCCATTTATACGAACGCCCCAACCAAGCCTATTCTTTTGATGAGTTTACCTTGGGGTATTTCCTGAACATCATTGTAATCATAGGTCTCTTGTTTTATTGGATCTATAGTTCATTTTTCAAGTTTAAAGCCACGGACAAATTTTCAAAAGCATTGGTCTATTTGGTTTACGGGGTATTGATTTTCTTTTTTATCTCCAGTTTTAACCGCAGGGTGCAAGCACAATGGGCCATTGTTATTTCAATTCCTTTGGCCATAATCGCTTTTAATCATCTTTTACAAAATACCAAAAGCAGGAAATGGATGTATAGAATCGGTATTGTAAGTGTAGTTCTGTTGATGTATGCCAGAGCTTGGCTGATATATTATCCGCTATTTCCCATGCTCTATGAAACTCATGGCAATAAGGAATGGGTAAAAGAACTTAAATCAAAGTCGGGCGATGTGCCCGTTATTTTTGAAAACTCTTACCGGCGGGCCCCGATGTATGAGTTTTACTCAGGGATTCCTGCCATATCCTTGAATAACTATATGTACCGGAAAAACCAATATTCGATTAATGGTTCGGAGGAACGGGTGCGAGGCAAAAAGGTTTTATATGTCTCAAAATACCGAAAAAGCGGTGATGTTACCTATATGCATTTAGATAGCACCGTTTTTCATGGAATGTACCTAGAAAACTTTCAATCCTATAGAAAATTGCAATGCATCGTGGACAAACCGGAAACAGGTATTAAGTACTCGCTTAAAGTATACAATCCATATCCATTTGACATCCCCCTGGAACAATTAAAATTTACAATTTCCTATTCCAATAAGCACAAGCAGGTTAAACAAATGCGTTCTCTGAAGGTTGAAAACACAAATCCGCAGCAAGCTTTGTTAAAGTCAAAGGACACCATAAGCTATACTTTTGAACTACCGCTATCCTCTATGGAAAATCCGTCATACTTTAGAATAGGTATTTCCGAAAATAATTTACCCCCGGGACTTAACGGCAAACCTATTAAAATTCAGTAATGGATCCCATTAAAAAAACATTCATTTCCCTGGATTGGATGACAATTACGTTGTTCATAGGAATGGTTGTTTTGGCATTGGGCAAATATCTATACCACAAGAAGTTTTTAAATTTTATCATTCTTCCTTTCAATGATAAATACATCCTTCTCCATAATAAAAAAGGGCAATTTGCACATTGGTTTCATCTACTATTAACATTGTTCCAACTGCTCAATATTTCATTGTTCGTGTTCCTAATTATGAATTCTTTTGCCCTATTACCAAAAGAAGGGTCACTCATCACATATTTTTTAATATTAGGGTTTATAGCATTGTTTGAACTGGCAAAATTCCTGCTTCAAATGTTTACAGGGTTTGTTTTTAACAACTTGGAGCTTGTGAGCGGGCTTATTTTCAGTAAAATATCGTATCTCAATTACAGTAGCCTAATAACTTGCGTTGCCAACATATTATTGATATACATTACAACGAACTCAAAAACAACAATATATGTGGCTTTTGCACTAATTCTCCTTATAAATGCCATTGGTATTGCCAAGCTGCTGAAGAACTATCAAAAAGCACTGTTCCCCTATTTTATGTATTTTATTTTGTACCTTTGCACACTCGAAATTGCGCCCTTGGTGTTAATTGGAAGCTATTTAAAAGGTTGAAAGCTTATGAAAGTAAAAACAATTTTGGTTTCCCAACCGGAACCCAAAGTCGAAAACTCACCTTACTCAAGATTGATTGAAAAAGAGAAAGTTAAGGTCGATTTTATTCCTTTCATCCACGTTGAAGGTGTAGAAGCCAAAAATGTGAGACAACAGAAAATCGACTTGAATAACTTTACGGCAATTATCCTGACCAGCAGAAATTCGGTAGATCACTTTTTTAGGATTGCCGACGAAATGCGCTTCAAAGTTCCGGATTCCATGAAATATTTTTGTCAGTCAGAGGCAGTAGCCTACTACCTGCAGAAATATGTGGTGTACAGAAAAAGAAAGATTTATGTTGGGAAAAGAACGTTTAACGAGTTAATTCCTTTGATTAAGAAATACAAGGATGAAAAATTCTTATTGCCGTCTTCGGATTCTTTAAAACCCAGTGTTCCAGAATTGTTGGACGAAATCAGCGTGAACTGGACACGCGGAATCTTCTACAAAACGGTAATTAGTGATCTTTCAGACCTTAGAAATGTGGTTTACGACATTTTGGTATTCTTCAGCCCTTCAGGCATCGAATCCCTTATGAAGAACTTCCCGGATTTTGAACAAAATGATACTAGAATAGCCGTTTTCGGCAACAGTACCGTCAAAGCTGCCACAAATGCTGGGCTTAGGATAGATATACAGGCTCCAACGCCCGAAACTCCATCCATGACCATGGCATTACAGAAATACATTACCAGCGTGAATAAATAAAAACACATCGGTTTAAAAAATAAAAAAGCCCCGATTTACGGGGCTTTTTTATTTTTAGAAAGCATACCGTTGTGGTCCTCCTCTTCGAATTTCCTCACTGGCATACGATTCAAACTTTTTAAAGTTTTCCCTAAAAGCATTGGTCAGTTTAAAGGCGGTTTTATAATAGGCCTCGTCGTTGTTCCATGTTGCCCTTGGGCTGAGCACCTTTGTTGGAACACCTGGACACTCCCTTGGCTGTGCCACTCCAAAGACAGAGTGGATATGGTACTTCTCATAATTATAAAGCCCAAGTTCACCACTCAGAGCAGCACTGATCATCGCACGAGTGTATTTCAGTTTCATTCTTGTACCCACTCCGTAAGGTCCTCCGGTCCATCCCGTATTCACTAACCAAACGTCTACACCGGATTCCTTCATTTTTCTACTCAACACCTCCGCATATTTAGTTGGATGCAAAGGCATAAAAGGTGCTCCAAAACAGGCTGAGAATGATGGTTGTGGCTCCACTACACCAGCTTCCGTTCCTGCCACCTTCGCCGTGTAGCCAGAAATAAAATGGTAAGCAGCTTGTGAGGGAGTAAGTTTGGAGATAGGAGGGAGCACTCCAAAAGCATCGGCAGTAAGGAAAAAGATGTTCTTCACATTTTCCCCGATGGATGGTTGTTGTATGTTTTCGATATGATGGATGGGATAACTGACCCTAGTATTTTGGGTAATGGAAGTGTCTGAAAAATCAACTACCCCATTTTCATCCATAACCACATTTTCCAGTATGGCACCCTTTTTTATGGCCCCATAAATTTCTGGTTCCTTTTCTTGGGACAAGTCTATTACTTTTGCATAGCAACCCCCTTCAAAATTAAACACTGTATTATTTGGGGTCCAGCCATGCTCATCATCTCCTATCAATTTTCTGTTGGGGTCTGTGGATAAGGTAGTCTTTCCGGTACCGGACAATCCAAAGAAAATAGCAGTATCGTCAGATTCTCCAACATTGGCAGAGCAATGCATGGGCAACGTATTTTTATAAACGGGAAGGATAAAGTTAAGCGCAGAGAATATTCCTTTTTTTATCTCCCCAGTATAGCCCGTTCCGCCGATAAGGGCAATTTTTCTACTGAAGTTGAGAATGGCAAAGTTGTGTTGGCGAGTTCCATCCACAGTTGAATCTGCCATGAACCCAGGTGCATTGACAACTGTCCATTCTGGATCGAAGTCCTCGAGTTCTTCTTCTGAAGGGCGAAGGAACATGTTGTACGCAAACATATTGGACCAAGGATATTCATTGATTACCCTTATATTCAATTTATAATCTGGATCGGCGCATGCATAAGAATCTCTTACGAACAATTCCTTTTCATTGAGATATGCAATCACCTTGTCGTAGAGCTTATCAAATTTTTCACTTTCAAAAGGAATGTTGATATCTCCCCACCACACTTTATCAGAAGTAATATCGTCTTTAACAATAAAGCGGTCCATCGGCGAGCGCCCTGTAAACTCGCCTGTATTGACAGCCAAAGCTCCCGAGGAGGCTTCTTTACCCATTCCTAACTTAATGGTGATGTCATGAAGTTCGTCCGGTGAAAGTTGATAATTCACATTATCATGGTTTATCCCATACGATTTTAACGAAATCGATTTCGTAACTGAAGCAGAATCCTTCATAGTTTTGTTTTAATTGTTGGTACAAAACTAGAAAATATTAGCTTTTTGTCCTTTTAAAACCTGCTTAATTGATTGCTTTTTGGGTTAAAATGTGATATCCCAAATAAATCCATCCCATGATCATCAAAATACCTCCAATAGGTGTTAAAAACCCAATGATTTTAAAATCAAAAGAGGTTAAGCTGTTCAAGGCCAGTAAATAAATAGAAAAGGAGAACAGAACAACACCCAAAAGTATCAGGGTAAAAACAATTTTTTTGGGCTTTAAGGACAAGCCAGACCATATTCCCAAAAACAAAAGAAACAGGGCATGGTACATCTGATACTTTACCCCAGTTTCAAAAGTATCGATTGCCTGAGCATCCACTAATTTTTCCAGGCCATGGGCTGCGAAAGCACCTAAAACAATCGCCAGCATCCCCATTGCAGTTCCAACCAATAAAATTGTTCTGTTCATAACTTTTATCTGCTATTTTTTTAAAAATATAACATTTTAATACCTTAGTGACCGTTCAATTCAAAAGTAAACAAAACACATGGTCCGTACTATTTTAGTTGTTGGAGCAGGTAAATCAACCTCATACCTTCTAGATTATCTCCTTAAAAAATCAAACGAAGAAAATATTCATCTCAAAATTGGTGATATCCATCCTGAGAATATCCCAAATGAATTTACCGAACACCCAAATTGTACCGTCTTCTCCTTAGATATCTTTAATGAAAAGGACAGGAAAAAGGCTGTTTCGGAAGCCTCTATCGTGGTTTCCATGCTCCCGGCCCGTTTACACATTAATGTAGCCCATGATTGTATTGAATTTGAAAAACATTTTATTACAGCTTCCTATGTGAGCGAAGAGTTAAAGGCCTTGGACGAAGAAGTAAAGAAGAAGGGTCTTGTTTTTATGAACGAAATAGGTTTGGACCCAGGTATTGACCATATGAGCGCCATGGAGGTTATCGATAGAATTCGGGATGCAGGTGGGAAAATGCTGTTGTTCGAATCCTTTACGGGAGGATTAGTGGCTCCCGAGAGCGACACCAATCTTTGGCATTACAAGTTTACATGGAATCCCAGAAATGTAGTTCTGGCAGGTCAAGGGGGTGCTGCCAAATTCATTCAGGAAGGAACCTACAAGTACATCCCATATCAAAAGTTGTTTAGAAGAACCGAGTTTATGGATATTGAGGGTTACGGCACCTTTGAAGCTTACGCCAATCGTGATTCTTTAAAATACCGTGAGGCTTATGGTCTGGAAGATGCCCTGACTTTGTTTCGAGGAACCATGCGCAGGGTTGGTTTTTCCAAGGCATGGCAAATGTTCGTCATTCTTGGAATGACAGACGATAGTTATAGCATCGAAAATTCCGAAGGAATGTCATATCGAGAATTTGTCAATCTGTTTCTCCCCTATTCCCCGACCGATTCTGTAGAACTAAAAATGAGACATTACCTTAAAATAGATCAAGATGACATTATGTGGGGAAAATTACTGGAGCTAAACCTTTTTGACGATTCCAAGAAAATACCGCTGAAAAATGCATCCCCAGCACAAATGCTCCAATATATCCTTGAAGATAGTTGGACGTTACAAGAGAACGAAAAGGACATGATCGTGATGTACCACAAGTTTGGTTACGAATTAAATGGGGAAAAAAAGCAGATTGATGCCAATATGGTAGTAACTGGTGAAAACCGAAGATATACCGCTATGTCCAAAACTGTTGGTCTTCCCGTGGCAATCGCTACGCTCAAAATATTGAATGGTGAGATTAAAACTCCAGGGGTTCAAATTCCAATTAACAAAGAAGTATACGAACCCATTTTATCGGAGCTTCATACCAACGGTATCGAGTTTAAAGAATATGAGGCGCCCTATTTAGGGTATAACCCCGATTCTGTGGCCAGCTAGCACCTTTTTTATTTTCAATATCTTTAGCTTCAAATTAAAATCGAAGTTGTGAAAAACAATAACAATTCTGTGAAAATTGATGGTATTGACAAGAAAATCCTAAGGTACCTCATGGAGGATGCTCGTAAACCCATCCTTGAAATCGCTAGAAATATTGGGATTTCCGGGGCGGCCATTCACCAGAGACTTCGCAAACTGGAAAGCTCAGGACTAATTGCTGGCTCTAAATTCGTTATCAACCCGAAGGTTTTGGGCTATTCCACAATGGCCTACATTGGCATTTATTTGGACAAGGCCATGACCAACCCGAGAGCAGTAAAACAATTGGAAGAAATTCCAGAAGTATTGGAATGCCATTATACTACAGGAAACTGGTCCATACTCATAAAGGTGCTCTGCAGGGACAACGAACACCTAATGCAAGTGCTCAACAAAAAAATACAACAGATTGAAGGAGTGTCCAGAACGGAAACTTTTATATCCTTAGACCAACAAATTGACCGTCAAATACAGATTTGATATTTGTATTCAATCTAAATAAATATTACATTTGACCCCATGAATGTAATATTTCAGTCTACATATTACACCCTTTATCAGGCGACAAACGAGCGTTGTTTTTACATTGATTTCGGTCAGAAAAAAATTCGCATGCCTTTTTGCCAACTACTTTCACTACGCCATAAAGTGATGAGCATTGACATTGAAGACCATTTTGATAGTGATTTGAACACACATGGGTTTGAAGTTCTCACGCTTTGCAATAAAGAGCATCTCTTTATTCTAAATACTTTGGAGATTTTAGATTTAAAAAACCTTGTGGAGCATGGTTTTTTGGCCATTGGTCTCTCTGCTAAAAAAGAGCTTCAAACTCACTAGAACATTTATTTTAATCCAGTCTTAGTTGCTTTTTAAATAGAGTGTTGGTTTATAATAAACAGATAAAATTCTGTAATTTTATATACAATCACCTTAGAGATTATTATTATGAAAGATATTGCAAGACAAAGTATGAGCATTAAAGTGGAGTCCATGGACATGCTCAATGCACAAATAAAAATGGAAGCCCACGCTTCAGCACTCTATTTGGCCATGGCCTCTTGGTGTGAGCAAAATGGCTTTTTTACAAGTGCCAAGTTTTTCTTTAAACAAGCCGAAGAGGAACGCGAGCACATGATGAAGATTTTCAACTTTTTGATTGATACCGGTGGCAACCCAATCTCCCCAGAGGTTACCAATATTAATTATGACTATTCTTCCATAGTGGATGTTTTTGAATCTACCTTGGAACATGAAATCAAGGTGACGAAATCCATTCACAACATTGTAAAAAAAGCACGAGAATTGGGAGATATTACTACCGAACGTTTCTTGGATTGGTTTGTCATGGAACAAGTTGAAGAAGAAAATACGATTAGGGATATCTTGGATATGATCGAAGTGACCGGAACCGAAGGTGTAGGTCTCCAAATGATTGACAACCAAGTTGCCAATTGGATTGAATAACCCATTAATATTAAATACAAGAAAAGGGGCCAAAAGGCCCCTTTTTTATTGAATTACTTCGTAATTTATTTTTAATCCCTTCCTCCAAAAATCTGTAGTGCCCAGTAAAGCAGGGATGCCAAAGCACCCAATGCTGCCACCAAATAGGTCCTTGCGGCCCATTTAAGTGCATCTTCCGCACCTGAGTACTCTTCCTGGGATACCATGTTCTTTTGCTTTAACCACACTAAAGCCCTTTTACTGGCATCATATTCCACTGGTAGGGTAATAAAGCTGAACAAAGTAGCAAATCCCATCATAATCAATCCCGCTACCGCGATATAAAAACCAATACCACCGGCTACACCTGTGGCCGCCATCAACATAATACCACCAAATACCACCCAAGTGGACATTCCGGAGGTTACACTAACAACCGGAACCAATTTAGACCGCATAGTCAACCATTCATACGCTTGGGCATGTTGTACGGCGTGTCCGCACTCGTGAGCGGCTACCGCCGCCGCCGAAGCATTGCGTTGGTTGTACACTCCTTCACTCAAGTTTACTGTTTTGTTTTTTGGATTATAGTGGTCTGTTAACATTCCAGGGGTGGAAATTACCTTAACATCTCGAATCCCATGGTCATCGAGCATTTTTTGGGCAATCTCTGCTCCGCTCATCCCATTGCGCAGATGAACTTTTGAATATTTTTTGAACTTACTCTTCAATTGATTGCTCACCAACCAACTGATCAGGGCAATTCCACCAATCAATATATAATATGTCATCATAGCCTTATCTCTTTTAATTGAATATAAATATACCATATAAAAGCAAAAACCCCGCCAAATAATGGCAGGGCTCATTTACTGTCAAAATGTTAGTTTGTTACACCAACACGGGCTCTAAGTGAAAAGTCTCTGCTATTTCTTTGTAAACTATTTCACCTTCAACAACATTTAATCCTTTTTCCAAGGATCTATCCAATTTACAGGCACTTCGCCATCCCAAGTTGGCCAATTTTAGCACATAGGGCAGTGTTACATTCGTCAAGGCAACAGTAGAAGTATAAGGCACTGCCCCTGGCATATTGGCTACACAGTAATGGACCACATCATCAATAATATAAATGGGATCCTCATGGGTTGTTGGTTTCGTGGTTTCTACACACCCTCCTTGGTCAACCGCTACATCAACAATAACGGTTCCCGGATGCATTTCATTGAGCATGTCCCTAGTGATCAAGTTAGGAGCTTTTGCTCCTTTTAAAAGGACACCACCGATAATCAAATCGTTTGTTTTTATGTGTTTTCTGATATTGAACTCATTCGAAAAACCGGTCACTACATGGCTGGGCATAATATCGTTCACATATCTGAGTCGTTTCATGTTTACGTCCAAAATAGTTACCTGGGCGCCCAAACCTGCTGCCATTTTAGCAGCCTGAATACCCACAGTACCCGCTCCTAGAACCAAAACACGGCCTGGGGACACTCCTGGAACCCCACCCAAAAGCACTCCCTTGCCTTTTACGGGTTTCTCCAAATATTTGGCTCCTTGTTGAATCGCCATTCTACCGGCAACTTCGGACATTGGCGTCAGCAATGGTAATGTACCGTCCTCATCTTCCACCGTTTCATAAGCTATACAGATAGCTTTACTTTTTATCATGGCCTTGGTCAACGCTTCACTAGAGGCAAAGTGAAAATAAGTGAACACAATCTGACCTTCTTGGATTAGATTGTATTCTTCAGCGATAGGTTCCTTTACCTTAACAATCATATCGCTCATTGCGTACACCTGACCAATAGTGTCCAAAATAGTGGCACCTACCTGTTGGTAATCCTGATTAAAAAAACCACTTCCTTCACCTGCGCCGGATTGCACATATACGGTGTGGTTGTTCTTTACCAATTCAAATACCCCGGCAGGCGTCATGCCGACCCGGCTTTCGTTGTTTTTGATTTCTTTAGGTATCCCAACAGTCATAATGTTGTTTTTTATAGTTGATGGGCCAAAGTTGAATAAAAAAATCAAATAAAAACACAAATACTCGATAAAAAACAGGGGTAGATAGTCGAAATAACCATTTTTTAACATTTATACCCTAATTTTTATGGGGTTAAATTATTTTAAAACATATTTTAAATACAGCACCCCTAATTTTTAAAGGGTATACATGTGCAATAATAAAAAAGCATGCCGATTGGCATGCTTTTTAGGGGGTATTACTATAAAATTCTTAAATAATTCTTCTAATAATCCTATTTTGAGACTATCCTACAATATTTACAATCTTTCCAGGCACCACAATCACCTTTTTAGGTGTTCTACCTTCCAATTGGGCCTGTGTTTTTTCATGGGCCAAAACGGCTGCCTCGATTTCATCCTTGCTCATATCTAAAGGCAACTCAAGTTTGAAGCGCATTTTACCATTAAAGGATATCGGATATTCCTTGCTGCTTTCCACCAAGTACTTCTCCTCAAATTTAGGGAAGGGTGCTTCGGCAATGGACTCTGAATAACCCAAACGACTCCAAAGCTCCTCGGCAATGTGGGGCGCATAAGGCGACACCAAAATGGCCAACGGTTCCAAAATGGCCTTGCTGGTACATTTTTGTGATGTCAACTCATTGACACAGATCATAAAAGTGGAAACGGAAGTATTGAACGAGAAGTTCTCGATATCCTCTTCCACTTTTTTGATGGTCTTGTGCAAGGTTTTTAGATTTTCGGCGGTGGGTTCCGCTTCGGCTCCGCTCAGCGACCCATTTGTATATGGCGCATACAACTTCCAAAGTTTCTTCAAGAAGGAATGTACCCCGGTAATCCCAGCGGTATTCCAAGGCTTGGATTGCTCCAATGGGCCCAAGAACATTTCGTATAAACGCAGAGAGTCCGCCCCGTACTCCTCACAAATGGCATCTGGGTTAACGACATTGTACCATCTTTTAGACATCTTCTCTACTTCTCTACCAACTATATACTTGTCATCTTCAAGAATAAACTCGGCATCCTGATATTCTGGTTGCCAATTTTTCAATGCTTCAATGTCCAACTCATTAGACACATTAATTAGATTTACATCAACTCGAAGTTCTTCCGTTGAATAATCACTTTTCAAACCAAACGAGACGTACTTTTTGGTTCCAGCAATTCTATATACAATTGCCGATGTACCTGTAATCATTCCTTGGTTGATCAACTTTTGGGCAAATTCGTCTTTGGGCACATAACCCATGTCGAACATAAACTTCTGCCAAAAGCGGGAATACAACAAGTGGCCCGTAGCGTGTTCACTACCTCCTATATATAAGTCCACATCATGCCAATAGTTGATGGCTTCGGGAGAGAAAATGGCGTCATCGTTCCGAGGATCCATATACCTATTAAAGTATTGGGAACTTCCTGCCCAACCCGGCATGGTGTTCAACTCCAAAGGAAAAACAGTTTTATGGTCAATCAAATCATTGGAAACGACTTCATTCTTTTCTACATCCCATGCCCACTCGGTGGCATTGCCCAATGGTGGCTCGCCTGTTTCGGTGGGAAGGTATTTTTCAACTTCAGGCAATTGCAAGGGCAAATGCTCCAAATCGATCATTTGTGGCATGCCATCCACATAATATACAGGGAATGGCTCGCCCCAGTACCGCTGACGACTAAAAACGGCATCGCGCAGGCGATAATTTACTTTTCCTTCGCCATGTCCAATCTTCTCCAACTCGGCGATGATTTTTTTCATCGCATCCTTATACGAAAGCCCATTTAGGAAATCGGAATTGGCTATAACCGTGGTTTCCTTATCAGCAAAAGCCTCTTCAGAAATATCCACCCCTTCAAAAATATTGGGGATAGCTATATTATAATGTTTTGCGAAATCGTAATCACGTTGGTCGCCACAGGGCACAGCCATTACAGCTCCCGTCCCATAACTGGCCAACACGTAGTCCCCAATCCAAATGGGAATAGGTTCTTTAGTGAACGGATGCTCCGCATAAGCTCCCGTAAACACGCCTGAAATGGTTTTTACATCGGCCATACGGTCACGTTCGGAACGCTTTGCTGTAGCTTCCACGTAAGTATCAACCTCAGTTTTTTGTTCTGGGGTCGTAATCTTGGCCACCAACTCGTGTTCTGGAGCCAAGGTCATAAAACTTACCCCAAAAATGGTGTCAGGGCGGGTAGTGAAGACTTCAATCTCGTAAGGCTTCTCGACTGCGCTCGAAGCGACATCGTCATGCTGAACTTGTTTCAGCATCTCATCCGTCATTTTAACATTAAAAGTAACCGATGCACCCACAGAACGTCCAATCCAATTGGTCTGTGAATCTTTTAGTGGCTGAGGCCAATCAATTTTGTCCAATCCGTCCAACAAACGCTGCGCGTATGCGGTAATGCGCATACTCCATTGCGTCATTTTTTTGCGAACAACGGGATGACCTCCACGTTCTGAAACACCATTTACAATTTCATCATTTGCTAAAACAGTTCCCAAAGCAGGACACCAGTTTACTTCGGTATCCGCCAAATAGGTCAATCTATATTTTAAAAGGATTTCTTGCTTTTCCTTTTCAGAAAATGCATTCCAATCGGCTGCACTAAAACTTGGTGTATCGTCATCACAAGTAGCCTCAACATTCGCATTTCCTCCTTTTTCAAAAATGGAAATCAAACTGGAAATGTTTTCCGCCTTGTCAGATTTCTTGTTATACCACGCATTGAACAATTGGATAAAAATCCATTGCGTCCATTTATAATATTGGGGGTTGGATGTACGCACTTCGCGGCTCCAATCAAAAGAAAAACCAAGCTGATCTAGCTGCTCACGGTATCTATTGATATTCTGCTCCGTGGTAATGGCTGGGTGCTGACCTGTTTGAATCGCGTATTGCTCTGCAGGCAATCCAAAGGAATCGTAGCCCATGGGGTGCAACACATTAAACCCTTTATGTCTTTTGTAACGCGAATAGATGTCCGTGGCAATGTACCCCAACGGGTGCCCTACGTGCAACCCCGCCCCTGACGGATAAGGGAACATCGATAGTGCATAAAATTTAGGTTTGTCGGAATCGTTGGACGCCTTAAAAGTTTCATTTTCTGCCCAATACTTCTGCCATTTGGCTTCAATTTCGCGGAAATCGTAATTCATTGTTAATCTTATTCAATTTCGTGTGCAAAAATAGGTTTAATCCCCTAAATACAATTTACTTTTCTATTTTTACGTACTGATTCTACTATATGAGCCAATATATTGAACGATATCAGCGACGAAAACTGATTTCCTCTTACTTTTCCGTGGCTTTGAGCATTGCCTTGGTTCTATTTCTTTTAGGTGTTTTGGGCCTTTTGGTTCTGAATACCAAAAAATTGGCGGATCATTTTAAAGAGCAAATCACAATTTCGGTGTTTTTGAAGGACAATGCAAAACCTGTGGAAATAGATCAACTGCAAAAAAGTTTAACGCTAGCGGAGTACACCAAATCGGCAGTATATATTTCAAAAGAGGATGCTGCCGAACAATACAGCGAGGATATTGGTGAAAATTTTGAAGAGTTTTTGGGCTACAATCCCTTAAAAAACTCTATTGATGTGAATTTGAAGGCAGACTTTGTGTCCTCCCAACAGATTGATGAGATTGCAGAGGAACTAGCAGCCAAGGCCTACGTGGACGAAGTGAGCTACGACAAACCCTTGATTTCCTTGCTCAACAACAATGCGAGAAAAATTAGCTTGTGGATATTGGTTGCCAGCGCCATTTTTACGGTAATCGCCGTTTTGCTGATCAACAGCTCCATTCGATTGTCCATTTATTCCAAAAGATTTATCATAAAAACCATGCAAATGGTTGGGGCAACGAAAACGTTTATTCGCAGACCCTTTATTTGGACGAATATTAAACTGGGAATGGCTGGAGCCTTTGTCGCCTTGATCGGACTTGGGGTTTTGGTATACTATATCGACAAGAATTTCCCTGAGCTAAATCTATTACAAGATTATATAGTACTCATCATTTTGTTCGTTAGTGTATTTGGTTTGGGCGTAATTATTTCATGGGCCAGCACCCATTTTGCTACCCAACGCTTTTTGAATTTGAGAACGGATGATCTTTATTATTAACTTTGCGACATGAGCAAGAAAAACAACAACGGTCAAAAACCTAACAAAGAGTTTGTTTTCCAAAAGAAGAACTACCTCTTCCTTTTTATAGGTATTGCCTTTATAGTCCTTGGATTTATTTTGATGAGCGGTGGTGGAAGTGACGACCCCGAAGTATTCAATCCCGAGATATACAACTTTAGAAGAATTCGCCTCGCGCCTACCTTGATTCTTATTGGCCTTGGTATTCAAGTGTATGCCATTTTGTTAAACCCCAACAAGAAAAACAAGGAATAATTTGGAATTAATTGATGCTATAATCCTTGGGATTATTCAAGGGTTGACCGAATTTTTACCTGTTTCTTCCAGCGGTCATTTAGAATTGGGAAAAGCCATTTTAGGAGCGCAAGCCGTTCCTGAAGAGAGTCTGTTGTTCACCGTAGTACTACACTTTGCAACGGCCTTAAGTACCTTGGTAGTGTTCCGAAAAGATGTTTTTGAAATTTTGAAAGGCCTGTTTCAATTCAAATGGAACGAGGAAACCCAATTTTCATTGAAAATCATCATCTCTATGATTCCTGCTGCTTTGGTCGGTCTTTTTTTGAATGACTTTATCGAGGTGTTTTTTGATGGCGCTATTGTTATCGTTGGCATTATGCTCGTAATCACGGCCTTTTTATTGTATTTGGCAGATTTGGCCAAAACCACCGATAAAAATGTATCGTTCCGAAGTTCTTTTGCTATAGGTATGGCACAGGCCGTTGCCATTCTTCCCGGTATTTCAAGGAGTGGGGCAACCATATCCGCTGCCGTACTTTTAGGAGTAGACAAGACAAAATCGGCCCGTTTCTCCTTTTTAATGGTAGTTCCGCTGATCTTGGGTAAAGTGGCCAAAGATGTGATGGGCGGTGATATAACTTTTCATGGTGATCAAGCTGTCGCTATGGGAGCAGGTTTTGTAGCTGCTTTTATCGCAGGACTTGCCGCATGTACATGGATGATCAAATTGGTACGCCAAAGCAAACTTACCTATTTCGCCATTTACTGTTTAATCGTGGGCCTTATCGCCCTTGCATGGAGCATTTGGGGATAGATCAGTATATTTGCCCTAAACCCCAAGTTTTTGAACACCAAAGAAGATTTTTTAAACGGTCAGATTCTATTGATCGATAAACCACTGGAATGGACTTCTTTCCAAGCGGTGAATGCGCTAAAATGGGCCATTCGTAAAAAATTCAGCTTAAAAAAGATAAAAATTGGTCATGCGGGCACATTAGATCCTTTGGCCACAGGGCTTTTAATTATCTGTACAGGAAAATTCACTAAAAAAATTCCCGAGCTTCAAGGACAGGTAAAAGAATACACCGGAACATTCACGTTGGGAGCCACCACCCCTTCTTATGATTTGGAGACCGAAGTGAATGAGACCTTTCCAACAGACCATATTACGGACACCTCCATTAAAGAGACAACAACACAATTCTTGGGCGAGATTGACCAAGTACCACCCATCTTTTCAGCATTAAAAAAAGATGGCAAGCGATTGTATGAACTTGCCCGCGAAGGCAAACAAGTAGAAATAAAATCACGAAAAATAGAAATCCTGGAATTTGAGATTACCCGAATTTCGCTCCCCGAAGTGGACTTTCGGGTGGTGTGTAGCAAAGGAACCTATATCCGTTCCTTAGCACATGATTTTGGGAAGGCTTTGGACTCCGGAGCCCATTTATCCAAGCTAAGAAGAACCAAAATAGGGGATTTTAACGTAGATAATGCTACAAGCCCCAATGTTTTCAAGGAAAATCTTGAAGTAAACGTCTAAACCTAAAGGGTTGGGACAAAATAATTTTGTAAAAAAGCGGTTATAGTTAAACCATGAACTTAAACAAGAGCCAGTTATCACTTTTGATTACTTTCTTTTCTATGTCCATAGTGGTTTTATTGTTGTTCAATATCCACTTAGGGAGCATACAAGAGGATGAATATGTGATTGAAATGAGCTTGGCTGATGAAGACATTGAGAAACTTCTCGAGGAAGAAGAGGAACGATTGGAAGAAATGCAAGCCAATAGTGATCCCATTAAAAGTCATATGGCCCTCAATGAAACTGCAAAACCAAGTATTGGAAACCCAGAACCCTTAAAAACATTGGAGGAGCTCATGGAAGAAAGAGCCTTGAGCAGCGAAACTGGCGAATACGCCGATAACTCTGGTTTTGAGGAGCAGCTAAAACAATTGAAGGCGCAACGCGATGAGAAAAAAGAGAAATTGGGCGAACGCGATGCCCAAAAAGAAGAATACACCAATTACCTAAAGGACAGACGAACTTCCATCTCTTACTCTTTGGTCGAAAGAAATGCTTATTATCTCCCACCACCAATTTATACTTGTATTGAAGGGGGAAAGGTCGTTGTAAATATTACAGTAGATGATAATGGCTATGTGACCGAAGCTAGTTTTAACGACAAAAGTTCTGGTACCAGTAACGGCTGTTTGGTCGACAATGCCATTGCATATGCCCTTAAGGCACGTTTTAGCCCAGATTCCAAAAATTCTCAGATAGGCACGATCACTTATCTATTCCAAAGCAAGTAACTCCAAGATATCTTCCAGAATATTTTGACCTTTGTTTTTGTTGTACCAAACCTGAAGGTCTTGTTTGAACTCAGCGGTCAATTTTCCATGTTCTCTTTTAAAGTCAGCTACCATTTGAGTAGCAATGCTTGGTCTGGGACCCCACTCTCCCATTATTTCATTATTGGCTTTATCCAAAATAATTACTTTGGGAATGGAACGGGAACCATTGGTAAGGAACATATCCATTAAATCGAGACTTTCATCTCTCAAAACAACTTTTAAGGTAATATTTGGATTCGCTTCGGCTATTTTATTTATTATTGGCAAACTCGCTGCGGCATCTCCACACCAGCTTTCGGTCAATGCCAAGAACACTAGTTCTCTATCTAAGGATTCCAATTTTTGTTGAATTGCTTCAGGAATCTTAAAGGTTTTCTCCCAACGAACCATTCTGCGATCGCCCAGTTTGGTATAGTCGACCATAGCCTCGGATTGTTCATTCCCTGTGGTTTTCCCATTTTTCGCCAATTGGCTTACCAACTCAAGATATCTTGCATAATCCATTCCATTTGAAATGTACTCCTGAACAATTTCCAATCTATTTTTTTCCAAAACTTCCATAAAAATAATTTTTTTCAAAAGTACATAGGGCAGTTGGCCCATTTGTTGACTTTTGTCATTGGTTGTTTTTACACCCTAATCCTTACAAGCCTGTTGTGCATTTCGGAGGCTTCATATACCAAAAACCGTCAATCCGAGTGAAATTCCAAAGGGATTTTGTAACCAGAATTTCAATAATAATGCGCAACGGGTTATTACAATGTTTTGGGGTTTATGGCCAAACTCTTGAACAACATGGCCTTGGTATAGAAAAACTTGTTCTGCATTTCGTTCTGCTTTAAGTAAGCATCAATGAGTTTACTCTCCCTGGAATTGATCAAGAAAAGGGAACTCTCCCCAAAACTGAATTTTCGTTCTTCAGCATTTAACAAGGTTGAGTAGTCGTTCACAATATCTTCGATTAGCTGATTCTGCTCCGTAAAAGAATCCAGTTCATTGTAAATAGCAATTACCTTGTTCTGTATTTCCACTTGGGCATTGTCCCTTTCGTATTCTGCATCTCTAAGCTTAAACTTGGCCAGTTTTAAGTCTCCGCGCTCTTTACGCAGGAAAATCGGCATTTGAAAACTTAATCCAGCTTTGTAGTTCTCGGTAATGAAAGAATTCATCAATTCGGGCGTTTCGGTGACGAAGTTATACTCCGCCTTTAGCTTGGGGAGTAATTTATTTGCCTTTAAACGCTTATCCACCGTCAATCCTTCAATTTTATACTCCAAGGACATTAGTTTCGGATGCGTCTGCAAATTGAAACTATCCAATGGCACCCCTTCTATTTCCAAGGTTGAATTGATATCCATTTCGGGTTCCAAATTTGGTTGTATTCCCGATTGAAGTTCCACGGGGACATCTTCTATCCATAAAAAGTTACTGAGCTCCAATGATTTTTTCATCAATTTGACTTTCGCCTGCTGATAACCCAAATCCCTATTGCGAACAGCAATTTTGGCCTCTACAGTATCGATCATGGCAATATCACCTGCCAAGGCCCTCTCTTTTATCCCTTGAAAACGTACTTCGGCATTCTCCAAAAAATCATTGTACACCTCGGCATCCCTATAAGCTTTCAACCAATCAAAATAGGCAAGTGAAGCATTGTACAACACTTGGTTGACCTGCAAATCCTGATCAGCTTTCGTCTGCTCCCTAAAAAATTTGGCCTTCCTCAAAGTGGCCATACGCTCATTGATCCAGAATCCTTGTAAAACGGACATGGACACCCCTGCGCTGTACAAACCATCATCGGGGAGGGTTTCATCGGGATTTATATAGGCGCCTTCATTCTGCTGAAAATTTCCTTTAAGCTCAATACCAAACCATGTTGGGATTTTAAATGTTGCGTTGAGACGGTCCCAGTATTCAGTTCCTTTAAACTCCTTTGTAGAATAATCAACTTCCACCTTAGGATCAAAGCCACCACGGGCTTTCATAAGATTGGCTTGCCCCATGGCTATATTCAACTGGGCCTGCTTGGCAATGGGATGATACTTTTTTACATAGCCCAAATACTCTTTAAACCCAAGCACCAAGGAATCTTGTTGAGCATAAAAAGAACTTACGTAAAAGAAAAAGAGGGTACAGAATAAAAGTAATCTTCTATTTCTTTGTGGCATCTGCGCTGGTGTTTTGAGGTTGATAATAATTCGGTGGGAAACCGTTCAGCTGTCTCCACAATTCAAACCAAATAGGAACATCTTCCAATAGGGCCATGGTACTTGCGCCGGAGCCTACACGAATATCCTTGGGCCATGGAGCCTCTTCCCCATCTGGGGCCAATAGTATACGATACTTTCCATTTGGACTGATGAAATTCTCAATGGCAACCACTTTACCCCCAAAGGTTCCATAGGAAACATTGGGCCATCCGCTAAATACGATAGCTGGCCAGCCATCAAACTGGATACGCACCTTTTCATCCAAATGAATCAATGGTAGGTCAATAGGGTCTACATAAGTTTCAACAGCTATGTCATAATCTGAAGGCATTATTCCCACCAAGCGTGCTCCTTCTTTAAAAGTTTCACCAATTCCGGATTGGATGGCCTTGGTGATATAACCATTTTGAGGAGCTCGAATATAGAGCATATTGTTCCTCATTTCATAATTGGTGTACTGGTTCTCCAATTTGGTGACCTGGGCTTCAGAATCAAATTGATTGGATTGCGCGGTGTAAAGGTCGCTTTGGGCCTTTGAAATCTTATCCGTATACTCAGCTTGCACCCTATTAATTTCTACCTGTGCATTGATTACCTCGTTTTTACTCGCCAACAATTTATTTTCTTGACTTATTAGCTTGGCCTGTGTTTCTTGAAGTTTGAGCCGTTTTGCCTCCAAATCCGTGATTGCTTTTAACCCTTCTTCCTGTAGCTTTTCTACCCGACCGTACTGACGCTCGGCTATAGCGATATTGGTCTTTGCAGCTTCAAGGTCAATACTGTCGCTCTTTACCTTTAACTTGGACTGCATAAGTTTATTCTTGGCCTGCTCCAACTTTAATCTACGTTCCTGATCCAACGCTTTGATTTGCTGGTTCAATGCCTTCACTTTTTCTTGATAGGAGGTAACAGACATGTTTTTGGCCTTAATCTGTTTTCCTGTTCGTTCTACAAGATTTGGATCAAAATATTCACTTTTCACTTCCGAGATAAAAAGAATGGTATCTCCCTTTTCCACATAATCACCTTCCCTGACATACCACTTTTCAATTCGCCCTGGAATTGGGGATTGAATGGTTTGTGGCCGTTGGTCAGGGGTTAACGTGGTAAGGTACCCTCTGCCGGATATATTCTGGGTCCATGGCAGAAACATCATAAAAAGCACTGCAATGGAAAAGGATGACAGAAAGCGATTAAAATGTTTATAATGCCTTTTATGAAACACTTTTTTGCCTGCCTCATAACCGGTAAGGTCTACCTTCTCATTCAACTTATTATTTGAAGAAATATTCAGCATGAGCTTTATTTTACGTTAGTCAATTTACCTTTGTCCATACGGATTATTTGATTGCAGCGACTTTGCCATTTTGGGTTTTCACTTACGACCACCAAGGCCCATCCATTGGCCGGGTCGGAAAGAAAATTCATCATCCTTTCTGTTCCTTCCTCGTCATATTGCTCCAAAGGATCTTTTAGGATCATAAGTTTGGGCCTAGTCACTATACTTCGGGCCAACACAATCTTTCTTGAAATAAAATCGGGAATCTTCTTTCCTTCGGGATACAAAATGGTCTTGAGTCCTTGGGGCTGTTCTTTTACAAACTGTGTAAGACTTACTTTTTCCAAGGCCCAGTACACATCTTCAATCGGAATATCTTTGTTTCCGAAAGTTATATTGTCCAACAGTGTTCCCTCAAATGGATATTCCTCCTTAAGGGAATGCCCTAAATAGGAGCGATACTGGCTTAATTCTACTCCCTGCAATGCAACATTGTTCACATATATTTTACCTGAATCTGGCTCCAGTATTCCTGCCATCATTCGTAACAAGGTAGAACGTCCTGAACCACTCTTTCCCTGTATCAACAATCGAGTATCTGGAAGAACGGTCAAAGACAAATGGTCTATAATTTTCTTTTCCAGCCCAGGAACTCTATAAACTATATCTTCAAGCTCCACCTTTAAGCCTTCGTTATCTTTAAATGGAGTTTCCCCATCTCTTGGCTCTAGTTTTTTGTCCACAACCTGACCCATTTTCTCTAAGGAGGTCAATAGGTCATAAAACGTTTCGAGACCTAAAATCAATTTCTCTACAGAACTGATTACCAGCAGAATAATAATTTCCGCTGCCACAAACTGACCTATATTCATTTGCTGCTCCAACACCAACAACCCCCCAATCAATAACAAACCGGCCGTTACCAAGACCTTAAAGCCAATCATTTGAATAAATTGCAGGACCAGAACCTTAAAGTGGTTTTCCCTTGCTTCTAAATAATCCTCCACAAGCATGTCGTTCTTATCCAATGCATGGGAAGTTTTTCCCGAAAGCTTAAAACTAACAATGGAGCGGGCAATTTCTTGTACCCAATGTGCAACTTTATACTTGATCTTGGATTCTTCCAAACTGGTATCCAATCCTCTTTGCGCAGTAAACTTGAACACAATATAAATGAGCAAGAGCAACAATAATCCATAGATGATAAAGAAAGGGTGATAAAAAGAAAGCAACAATAATCCAAAAACTATCTGCAACAAAGCTGCTGGAAAATCGATAAGTATTTTCGAGAGCGATTTTTGAACTGTAAGCGTATCAAAAAAACGATTGGCCAGTTCTGGTGGATAATAGTACCGAAGCTCGCTCATTTTTATTTTTGGAAAACGATACGCAAACTCAAAAGACGACCTTGTGAAAATTTTCTGTTGGAGGTTTTCAATAATTCGAATCTGCATTAACTGAAGAACCCCAACAAAAGCAACTCCTAAAGTAACCAATACCACAAGTACAATCCAAGAGGTGCTTACCCTAGCACCTTGTATAAGATTGATAATGGCCTGGATTCCCAAAGGAAGGGAAAGGTTTACCAAACCCGCAAAAATAGCGTAGTAAAATATTTGAAAAATGTCCTTTTTATCCAGAGTCAATAGACCCATTAAACGTTGCCAAGCGGTTAGTATATTTTTAGCCATTAAGTTTAAGGTTTAGCGTGCGGAATATTAGGTCCGTAAAAAATTGGGTTGGAGTAATTTTTTCGTTACAATTAGTAAGCTTTGGAAAGTGCTCTGCCAAAAAGTATTGATGCAAAGTACCCTCCAAAATAGTGCTTGCCAAACTTAGTGGATAAGGATAATTCTTATCCACAACTTGAATCATTTTACTGATACGGCTTACTATTCTCTTACTAATTGTAAAGTAACCATCCTTGTTCTCTTGGTCCACCTCTTTTACCAAGTAGGATTTAGAATATTCATTGATTATCAATTTATTTAGAACCACCTCGTTCACATGTGAAAAGGAACTGTCCTCCTCCACATTTTGTGTAAGCACCTCTATTGCTTTTTTAAGTTTTTCCACTGGATCGGAAATACCATTGGTGGCAAAAACCATGCGATATTCCATCCAGCCCCAATACCATGAGGCCAAATAGAGCAATAGTTTGTGTTTATTTTCAAAATACCGGTAAATCGAGCTCTCGTTTGAGTGAATCCGAGCACCGAGCTTTTTAAACGTAAAGCATTCAAAACCAATTTCATCAATCAACAGAATGCTATGCTCTATAATTTTTCTACCTAAATCCGAAGATTCCGGGTCCTTGACGTAGAGCTTACCGTTCATTTCCAATTTCACGGATTTCATTAAAATATCCATTCCATCCAACTTTTAAAATAACTTCTCGCAAATATAATAGTAATACTATCATACTCTAATACTTTAACTTTCACTTAACGGTTTCTTATTTTCACTACTTTTGATTTAAACGAACGGTTATGAAAAAACACAGATGTGGTTGGTGCGAGGGCGACCCCCTATATGAAGCCTACCATGACGAGGAATGGGGTGTGCCTGTAAAGGACGATGAAACCCTTTTTGAATTTTTGATCCTAGAGACCTTTCAGGCTGGATTAAGTTGGATTACCATATTGAGAAAACGGGACAATTTCAGAAAAGCTTTTGACCATTTTGACTACAAAAAGATTGCCAACTATAACCAAACCAAGATTGATAGCCTATTGCAAGATGCTGGCATTATCAGAAACAAGTTAAAAGTAAACGCCACGGTCTCCAATGCAATTGCATTTATGGAGGTTCAAAAAGAATTTGGTAGTTTCAGTAAATATATTTGGGATTTTGTAGATGGTAGACCCATTAAAAATGAATGGGAAAACTATAAGGACGCTCCCGCAACTACCGAACTATCAACTGCTATAAGTAAAGATTTAAAACAACGAGGCTTCAAATTTGTGGGAAGCACGGTAATCTATGCCCACATGCAGGCCACAGGTATGGTAAACGACCACGAAATAAACTGTTTTAGGTATCATGAAGTTTAACTATTTCTTCTTTTTGATGCTTGGTATCGCTCAAATTACTTTGGCCCAGAACAAATATGAACGTGAATCAAGAATAGATCTGGACGAGTTTCCCATCAAGTCTTATTCCCTTATCCAAGACTATTTGAAAGATGCAAAAAGAGTGCGATTTTACCAGGAAACAGACAGCACCAAAAAAAGTTACGAAGCCAAGTTTAAAAAGGGTCGATTACACTACAGTGTTGAATTTGACGAAGAAGGTGTGCTAGAGGATGTGGAATTCAAAATAAAAGAAAGGGATATTCCCAATGATACATGGAGTACTATCCAATTTTATTTGAATGAAAACCACGACAAGCACAGGATAAAAAAGATGCAACAGCAATATCCTGCTCAAAAAGGACAGTCTACCGAAAAAACGTTGCATAACGCCTTTCAAAATCTAATTCTGCCCGAAGTAAACTATGAGCTGGTATTTTCGGCCAAAGAAAGCTATGGGTTCCAGGAATATGAAGCCTTGTTTAATTCCGAAGGACAACTCATACTGATCCGTAAATCTTTTCCGCCAAGCTATGACCATGTCCTTTACTAAGTGGTTTTTATTTTTAATTTTCCTATTGCTGATGGGTACCGTTCAAGCCCAAGAAAATTTGACAGGTTATTGGCAACCACAATTTGCGGTGAACTATCAGGTTGCCGGGTCGTATTTTCATAATTTTTCTGTTGTGAACCGAAACTATATCTATGATGACGAAGAATTCACCCTAAAAGGAAGGCAATTGGACTTGGCTCATTTTTCCAAGTTAAAAATCCAGGACAACCAGAGTGTTGCACTCGGTGTTCAATATCGTTTCCGCAACAATTTTGAAGACAAGGAGAACGAACTTCGCCTTACCCAACAATATAACATTACCAATAAGCCCTTTGCCATTCGTTATGGTCATCGGGTGCGAACCGAACAACGCATCACCAATTCGATGACAATACATAGGTTTCGCTACCGATTTGCGGTTGACTTTCCTTTAATTGGAGAAAAACTAGATCCCGGCGAACCCTACTTTATTGGAGCTTTTGAAAACCTTTTGAGTGTGGCAAAAAGTAATGTCCCGCAATACGATACGCGACTTTCTGGCCAGGTGGGTTGGCAACTGAACGATGGCATAAAATTTCAGATGGGAGTGGAATATAGAATAGAGGATTACAGCTCTGCTCTACCACAGAATGTTTTGTTTTTATTGACCAGTGCGCAATTGTCCCTGTAAAATCTTTACAAACTCTTTTCTAGGAATCAATTTGGCCCCCAAACTCTCCAAGTGGTTGGTATGTACTTGACAATCGATAAGTTCGTATCCTTTTTCGCCTAATTCCTGCGCCATTTTTATAAAAGCAAACTTTGATGCATTGGACCTTAAACTGAACATACTTTCCCCGCAGAATACATGGCCAAGATCCACCCCGTACAAACCACCAACTAGCTCCTCATCTTCCCACACCTCAAACGACTTTGCATATCCTTTTTTATATAGATTCATATAGGCGGTTTTCATTTCAGGGGTAATCCATGTACCGTCCTGTCCTTTCCGATCAATTTGTGCACAATAGTCCATCACCGCCTCAAAACAAGTGTTTTGGGTTAGGGTAAATGTTCCATCAGCAATTACCTTGCGCATGCTTTTGGACACTTTAACCTTTTCCGGGAAAAGCACCATTCGCGGGTCTGGGGCCCACCAAAGAATAAGAGAATCATTATTGAACCACGGAAAAATTCCATTTTTGTAGGCCAACAACAATCTTTCTGGGGACAAATCCCCTCCAACGGCAAGTAACCCGTCCTCACTGGCGGAGTCAACCGGAGGAAACTCCAACCTTTTGCTCAAAAAATGTAAGGGAGTATTTTCCACAAGCAATTTTTCCTAAAAATACAAATCGGCCTAAAAAAAAGAAAATCCGAACCCAAGGCCCAGATTTTCACAATTGATTCTATTAAAAACCTTTTTTTAGAACGGCAAGTCGTCATGGTCTTCCTCATTCAGGTCGTCCGCAGGCTCAAAAGCTTCCATTGGCGGAACGGGAGGCATATTGTCCGAACCTTGTTCCTGTTGTAGATTTTCAATTCGCCACCCTTGAATGGAGTTGAAATACTTGGTCTCTCCTTGAGGGTTCACCCACTCTCTACCTCTTAAGTTTATACTGATTTTAACCATTTGCCCAACATTATAATTGTTTAGCAAATCACACTTATCCTGAACAAACTCAACCAATATATGTTGTGGATATTGCTCTTCCGTAGTCACGACCACTTCTCTTTTTCTGAAACCATTGTTACCATATGTTTTGGTTTCATCTATCATTTTGATTCTTCCCTGAACTTCCATGCAATGTTAATTTTTGTTGAAAACTCAAAAGTACATAAAATGAATTCCAATGGCAGACGTTATTTTAACGAACTATCAACATGTTTTCCATTTACTATCTTTAAAAAGAAATTGACTTCCAATGAACTTTAGCCCCAAACGGAAAACCTCCAATATTATAATGCTGATTTCGGCATTTATCATTGTGAGTCTAATTTTGTGGAACACCAATAGTTTTTTTAGAAAATTTAAAGAGGAAGAGCGTTTAAAAATGGAAATTTGGGCCACGGCCCAATTGGAACTCATCCAATCCTCTGTAGATCAAGAACTGGGAAACCTTACCCTTAAAGTACTGGGAAACAACACCTCCACCCCAATGATTTTGATGAACGAAGAGGGGTCCTACAAAACACACAATATACCAGAGGACAAAATAACGGACAGTGTGTACATTCGAAAAAAGATTGCACAATTCATAAATGAAAATGAGCCCATACAGATTATTCAAGAGGATGAATTGTTGGAAACGCTATATTATGGCAACTCGGAAGTCTTGAACAAGTTAAAATACTATCCACTGGCCCTGTTGTTGATCATTTTCTTGTTCGGAGCAGTCATCTTCTTTTTCTTTAGAACCAACAAAGCTTCGGAACAGAACAAACTTTGGGCAGGAATGGCGAAGGAAACCGCTCATCAAATCGGGACACCACTTACCTCACTGTTGGGTTGGAACGAACTCTTAAAATCGGAGGACATCAACCCGGAAGTAACACAAGAAATTGCAAAGGATATTGACCGCTTGGAGACCATTACGGAACGCTTTTCCAAAATTGGGTCTGTTCCGGAATTAAGAGAGCACAATATTGTTGCGGAAACCAAAAAAGCTTATGATTATCTAAAACAGCGTAGTTCAAAGCTTGTCCACTTTTCTTTTAGCTCCAATGTAGATGAGGCCCTTGTTTTAATGAATCCTCCCCTTTACAACTGGAGTATTGAAAATCTTGTTAAAAATGGTATCGATGCCATGAAAGGAAAAGGAAACATCACCATTCAAATTGAAAAAAAGGGGCAAACCATCAACATTTTGGTTTCAGATACCGGCCATGGCATCCCAAAAAGCGACTTTCAGAACATTTTCAACCCTGGGGTTACTTCCAAACAAAGAGGCTGGGGATTAGGACTTTCGTTGGTAAAAAGAATTGTTGAGGAGTATCATAAAGGAAAAATTAAAGTATTTTCGTCCAGTAAAGAAGGAACTATCATGCAAATTTCCCTACGAGCAAATGAAAATTGAACTATGGCCAAGGAAAAACAACTTGTAATACAAGAAGCTGATATCACCAACAACTGCCCCGAATGTTTTAATCAGGAACTTAAGATTACATTTTACCAAAAACACACTTTTAATGCACTCTACCACAGGACCACAGGTGTTGTGACACATGAAATCAAATGCAAGAAGTGTAACTCGATTATTTATCCAGTAAATTGGACCCCAGATATTGAGCGGGTTTTTGACTACTATAATAAACTGGTTAAACCAGACAGACCCGCTGTACGGTTTACCATGATGTTTTTTGTTATTTTGGTGTTGATGCTGTGCTTGGTAGCAGCTGGAGTCTATTTTTACCTAGAAGGCCTTAATTAAGAAAAGACCGGATTTCCGTTGCTACACTTTCAAATTCTTTGGCAGTAAGACTCTCTTTGTGTTGAAAAGTGGCATTCGCCATACTTTGAAGTGGAATGAGGTGGACGTGCACATGGGGTACTTCCAAACCAATAACGGACATTCCCACACGTTTGCAAGGCACCGCTTTTTCAATGGCAAGCCCTACCTTTCTTGAAAAAGCCATAAGCTTCATGTAGGATTCCTCATCAAGGTCCATAATCTTGTCGACCTCTTTTTTCGGAACACACAACGTATGCCCCTTAGAGTTTGGGTTGATGTCCAAAAATGCGTAATTGTCATCATCCTCCGCAATTTTATAGGAAGGTATTTCCCCATTGATGATTTTTGTGAAGATACTGGCCATTTTGATTCCGTTTTAAAATAAAAAATCCCGTTTTTCAACGGGATTAAATATAACTAATTTTGTTGCTGTTACTCTCGAGTAATCTCTAAAATCTCAAATTTCAAGGTTCCGTTGGGCACCTTGATCTCTGCCACATCCCCAACTTCTTTACCCAACAATCCTTTACCAATGGGAGATGTAACGGAAATTTTACCTGTTTTTAAATTCGCTTCGCTCTCTGCCACCAAGGTATACTTCATTTCCATGCCATTGGCTTGATTTTTAAGCTTAACGGTAGAAAGGACCAATATTTTGGAGGTATCCAATTGCGATTCATCTATCAAACGGGCATTGGCCAATGTTTCTTCCATTTTGGAAATTTTCATTTCCAAAAGACCCTGGGCTTCTTTTGCAGCATCATATTCTGCGTTCTCGGAAAGATCTCCTTTGTCTCTAGCCTCTGCAATAGCTTGTGAGGCTTTGGGACGCTCTACATCTTTTAAGTGGTTCAATTCGTCCCTCAATTTCTTTAATCCTTCGGGTGTATAGTATGAAACGTTGCTCATATCGTTAATTTTTAATGCAAAGAGGTATCGAAGAAAATCAAAAAATTTCCCCAATGGTCTCCTTTCTTTACAAATACAAAAAATCCTCAACTATACCCATGACCTGCATGGTATTTTTGCGAGGATTTAACGCAAATATAGACAATTTTTGCTCAACTTTGCTTCAGAACCGTTTTCAAACATTGACTATGAAGCACTTCTGGGCCATTGTTCTTTTGGCAATTGTTTTATCCTGCAGCTCCGATACTTCCAACCGAAACCCTTACTTACAAGAGGTCCGATTTCGGTTTGAAATCAACTTGAACCTACCACTTTATAATGAACTTCAGTTTACTGGGAACGCCATTTTTGTTGATAACAATGGTGTGGGCACAAGAGGTGCGTTTGTCATCAATACAGGGTCCGGTTTTATGGCATGGGAAGCCAGTTGTCCCAACCATGTCCCCAATGAATGTTCTACCATGACGATTGATGGACAAAATGTGGTTTGTAGTTGTGAGGGGTATACCTACAATCTATTTACGGGGCAACAACTGGACAGGCCAGATGATGGAAACCGATATCACGACCTCTTGTTTTATAGTGCGGTACAAAGTGGGAACTCGGTAATAATTTCCAACTAATCGGTTTCAGCTTCTTTCTAAAATTTTATCTATTACCCAACTGGTATGGAGTCCTGACTTACCTGTGGACGGATGTTCAGCTTTCCCTAATAAGTGGGCTTTGATATTCTCTACATGAAATTCCTGAATATGCACCGGGTGTGCTATTTCCAACATTTGATGCCCTGAGGCATTGTCCAATTCTATTGGAGCTTCGTCCAAAACGGCAAAACGAATGATTCCCTTGGAGCCGAAAATTTCGACTTTGTCCGTTCGGTGATACGTTCCAAAATTCCAACTGCCTGTGCCCGTAATGCCATTCTCGTGTATCCAATTTGCAGTTACTGCATCAAAAGCGGAATATAAGTCATGTTGATTGGTTCCAAAACCGTTGACATTTTTGACATTTCCCAAAAGAAATACAAACAAATCCAAGCCATGACTGGCCAAATCATCAAAATATCCACCTCTGGCTATGGTTGTATCGGTGCGCCAATTGTATTTTTTGCTCAAATCAATCTCGTTGGGCGCTTTGGTCTTTTGCCAATGGATATGTCGGACTTCACCTATCAAACCATTATCCAACCAGTGTTTAATCTTTAGAAAACGGGGCAAGGAGCGACGATAGTATGCTATAAAAAGTGGGGTATTCTTAGCCTGAAAGGCTTCATAAATCGCCAAACTATCCTCATAGGTTGGAGCCATCGGCTTTTCCACACAACAAACTTTGCCCGTTATGGCTACTTTTAGCGCATAAAATTTATGTGTATCAGGTGGTGTGGCAATATAAACAGCATCAATATTGGGATTATTGATTACTTCATCTGCATTAGTGGTCCATTTTGGAATATGATGTCTTTTGGCATAGTCCTCCACTTTTTGCGCATCGCGCCTCATCACCATGTCGACTCTAAACCCACTAGTGCTTTTATAAGCAGGAACGCTTTTCTTTTCTGTAACGCTACCGCAGCCAATTACTCCCCATCGAAGGGGTGCTTCTTCCGAAAAATGAAAACGGGATTCTGTCATTGCGTTAAAATTACAGAATCCCGTTTTATCAACACTTAAAAATCAACTGTAGCTCCTAAAAGAAAGTTGATTCCCGCTTGTGGGTAATATCCAGCACCTTCAATAGTAGTGATAGTGCCAGGGTTGGAATAATCATCATCAAAAGTGTAGAAGTAACCGTTGGAGACAATGTCCGCATCAAAAATATTATTCACCAAACCAGATAGCACAATACTTTTTACAAATGAATTGGTGTTGATGGTGTATTGAATATTAAAATCCGTCTGCGTGTAACTGTCCAGAACAGAACCTTCAGAATCGATATTCCCCATGTACTGCTTGCCTACAAATTTGGACAACAAGGAAACCTTAAAGTCTGCATTAGGTTGATAGGAAATAATATTTCCAGCAATCAGTTGTGGTGAATATGCAATGTGCGTATTTCCCAAATTTTGAAGTGCTCCGTCACGCTCAAAAAAGAAATCAATGTTTCTATTGTCGCTCAGAGCAATATTTGGCCTCCACTTAAACGAGTTGGATAATCTAACATTCGCATCGATTTCCAAACCTAAGCGATAACTGTCCCCAACATTGGACCTAAGAGGAGCTCCTACATCGTTCAACTCACCTGTCAACACCAACTGATCTTTATATCGCATGTAATATATATTGGTATTCAACTGAAAACTTGGGGAAACATATCTCCAACCCAGCTCAAAATCGTTGAGTTTTTCGGGTTTTGGACTTCCGCTTTCGTAGTCATTGCGGTTAGGCTCGCGATTGGCCCTTGCGTATGACAAGTAGAAGTTATTGTTTCGGTTCAAATCAAATGTAATACCGGCCTTTGGATTGAAAAAGTTAAAGGAGTCATCTACCAGACCCGTATCATCACCATTGGCTTGGTAGGTTACTCCGCGGTATTGCACATCACCGAATAAAGACCATTGATCTGTTAGTTTATAATTGGCCTTAGTATATATATTGAAATCGGTTTTGGTGGAATTGTCGTCGTAATACCTGTCACGAATTTCGCTGTTGCTGGCATATTCGGCCCATATAATTTCACCAAAGTGATCCCCTTTGTACTCGTTATAGCCTCCTCCCATAATGAGTTCAAGGTTGTCGTTGTTGTAAGTTGCTGAAAAAATAGCTCCATAAAAATCATTAACCAACCAACGACGACGAATCAAATTTGTGTTTTCTACTAAATCGCCGTTTACGGTAATGGGTTCCAGACCATAGGTGGCGAAATCGTCATCCTCCTTAAATTGCTCAAAGAAGCCTCGACCTCTTGTATAATGTGTCGCCAGATGGGTATTCCAAGCCGAATTCCATGTTTCGTACCAGTGCAATTGAAAGTGGTCTTGCTTGTAATCATCGACTTCGTTATTGTAAAATTGAGTGTTGCCATTGTTATCGGTATATGCTCCGGCAGAATTGTAGGTACGATCATTCTCCAACTGATCCGCTGTTATACCATTCCAAGCTTGATAGGTAACTTCATGACCTCCAAAAAGCAAGGCTTTGATCAAAGTATTGTCATCATTATAAACTCCTTGAAGAAAATAACCATCTAATTCCGAAGCTGCACGGTCCACGTATCCATCTGAGGTAACTCGTGACAACCTTCCCGAAAATTCAAAATGGTCGTTCATCAATCCTGTACTGAACTTCACATTGTTACTTAGGGTGTTGAAGCTCCCCACAGAGGATGAAATTCTTGCATACGCTTCTTCAGAAAAAGCATCGGTAAGCATATTCAAACTCGCTCCGAAGGCACCAGCTCCATTTGTGGAAGTGCCCACACCACGTTGCAATTGTAAACTTTGCGTAGACGAAGCAAAATCGGGCATGTTCACCCAAAAGGTTCCTTGAGATTCAGCATCGTTGTACGGAACACCATTAATGGTAACGTTCACTCGAGTAGCATCGCTACCACGAACACGAATGCTAGTGTAGCCTACTCCAGCTCCAGCATCGGAGGTGGTGACCACAGCGGGCATAAAGTTCATAAGAATAGGAATGTCCTGGCCCAAGTTCCGTGGGGCCAGTTCCACTTTGTCCAAATCGGAAAAAGTAATGGGAAACTCCTTGGTCACCCTTACAGCTTGGACCAGAACTTCGTCCAAGACCACTTTTTTTCCCTCCAGTGAATCGATTTGCTCTTCTTGTGCACTTATGGAAAGTGCCAGCCCGAACAGGGCCAATGTTGTGAATAAAGTTTTCATTCGTAAAAATGTTACGAATAAAAGGGGCCATTATTCTTAGTTAGTAATTGATTTTTGTTTCTATTAGAAACATAGAAATTCCAAGATGCGGTTTACGCACTCCCTTGGCAGCATTACCCGCCCAGGTTCTTTGGGTATAATCTCAGCCTTTTGGTAAAAGCACCCCTTTGAGATGCCACAAATGTAAGCTGCGATTATTGATTTTCATAAAAAATCAACAAAAAAAGAAAGGCTGCCGAAGCAGCCTCTCATTATTGCCAATAAATGGTCACAAGGAAAAAAGACCATGGTACAGATTGGCAGAAATGGATAATACATGGCTAGTGTTTACATAGCATCACCCTGATTTTTCATATTCTTATTCTTTTTTCTGTTTTTTAGATACGATATCAAAATATAAGCAGCTAACGCCAACGATACCATATTAAAGAACAAAATTATTTTATAAAACATATTTATGCTGTTGCCTATCGTTTCCGAACCTTATGAAAAGAAAGCCGTACAAAATGCACGGCCTCTTACCAAATCAACCAACCTAGTTGAGACAACCCGCAAGGATTATCAAAATTTAATCATATCATCGAAAACAATTTCGAGTATACTTTTAAGACACGCTTTTTCTTGACAGGTCACATCTATGCACAAAAAAACCCGCTCTTTTTAAAAAAAGCGGGTTTATTATGTTTTTTAAAAAGCTATTATGCTTGATGGGTTGGTTTTAAAAGATCGTTGACTGTTTTTACAGGATTGAATGTTACCAATGGCACCTCAACAAAAATAGTATTCCAAAAGGCCATGGCACCATTCCATAAGCCAGGAAGCTCCAAAGCCTTCAGTTCTTTTCCTTCTTTGGTTTTACCTGTAATAAAACCTTGCTTTGGGTCTACATAATCCAATAAATTGAACTTTTCCCCTTTATGGTTCCGAACACCGCATACTAAATCTACTGGGTTAAAATGTGTCGCATTTTGAAGAATCGCAGCTTGTTCTTTATCATCCATATCAATTTGGGCTGATTCAATAATCTGAAGAGATATGTTGCCTTCGCCATCTACAATCCAAAAAGGACCACCTCCGGGTTCACCTTCGTTTTTAACCATCCCACAAACTCGGATGGGACGGTTGATGCTATCCTTCAAAATCGATTTTTGTTCGACTACGCTTAAATCATCATAATTATTGGGCATGCGTACATTGAGGTCTTTTTCCAAAAATCCCTTTATTTCATCCGCCTTTTCTATGGAAATATCGTCTTCCAACAATTTGGCATAAGCAAAGGCCTTATCCTGAACCTTTTTCAGAACACCTGCCAACATTTTTTTACTATTGGAAACCGTTTCCAAGTTCTTATCAATCACCACATTATCAATATTTTTAATGAAGATAATGTCAGCGTCTTGATCATTGAGGTTTTCTATAAGTGCTCCATGCCCTCCTGGACGAAACAGAATAGTTCCATCACTGTTTTTGAAAGGTTTGTTCTCCATATCCACAGCTATGGTATCGGTGGATGGCTTTTGATTGGAGTAGGAAACATCAAATTTGGTATCCGTTTTCTTTGAGACTTTTGGTCCTACCAACGCCTCTTCTTTGGCAAACATCTCATCGTGCTGTTCCGATACGGTAAAGTGAAGGTTGGCCTTGCCCTTTGTTTTAGCATAGAGCGCAGCTTCTTTCAAGTGCTCTTCAAATGGTGTTGCCGTGCCTGTTTCATATTTATGAAAAGGCAAAAGACCTTTAGGGTAAAAACCATAGTTAAGACCGCTTTCCGTCAACATTTGCTTTACGAAAAGATAGGCTTCTTCATCTTTGCTCGATGCTTTACCCTCTATTCTTGACATTATCACATCGTAAAAAGGAAAGTCAGAGAGGTTATCGGTAAATTTTTGTGCATCCGCATCGCCAGTCCGTTCTATGTATTCGGATAGTTTTTCTTCGGATGGATCGTAACTATCCAAAAAATTGAACATTGCTTTGAACATTCGAGATGCTGCGCCTGAAGCAGGAACAAATTTCAATAAATCAAGATTGCCCCTGTTATCTTCAAAATATTGAAGCAGGTCGAGTTGCTCCTTTTCGGAGAATCGAAGTATTCCGTTTCCTACTACGGCGGCCTGCGCTAGTTGCACAAAGGAGATCCCTTCTTTAAATGTTTGAATTTGGTTTTTTACTTTTTCTTTGGAAATTCCTTTGGAATCCAGTTGTTCCAAGTCTTTAGGACTTAATTCGATCATGTTTTTGGAGAAGTTTATCTATGTGTTCTATTGCTGTGGAAAGCCTTGACGCTTTATTCCCCCTTAAATTAATAAATTTCCTGTTACTTTTCTCCAAAGCGTCCTTGAAATACCCAAACATTCGTTCTCTCTCATCAGGTTTATCCCTTAAATCGTCGGCTACCCAAGGCGTGTCGATATATGTTAAGAAGTAGAGGTCGTAAGTGTTTTTTAGGGCATATTTTTCTATAAGTGGGTCACAGGTGCTATTGTAATAAGCTTCTGAGTACACCTTGGTCTCCAAAAGATCGGTATCGCAAATAAGTACTTTATCTGCCTTTTTTGCCAATTCGTTTTCTAATCTCATTTGTCCGTATGCAATGGGGAGCAAGTCGTGCGGCTCGCAAGTTTTATGCTCTCTGTCCCATTTATCTTGAAGATATTCACGGGCATATTCGGGTACCCATTCCGTATTGTAATGCTCGGCCAATTGTTTGGACAAAGTTGTTTTGCCCGTGGATTCAGGTCCAAAAAGGACTACTTTTATGAGGTTTGAAGGCTGTTGCCCAAGTTTTTCTTCCATGCTATATATCCCTGTATTGCCAATACAGTAAAAATGAGGTATTGTAAAGAGAACATTCCCCATCCTCTATATGCGTACAAAGGTACAGTTATTAAGTCACCCAAAATCCAAAGGGTCCAGTTTTCCAGTTTTTTATTGGCCATATACCACATGGCGGTAAAGAAGATGCCAGAGGTAAAAATGTCCACATAATTGGTCGGCCCTATTTCTGCGCCAAATACCCTGTACACACCATAAGTAACCAACATGGTAAGTAAAAAGAAGCCAAATCCAACCCATTTTTCCTTGATATTGGTTCTCGTAATATGTACCACAAATTCTCGATCATTTTTTCTTCTTGCCCAGTTCCACCATCCATAAACACTCATAATGGAGTAGTAGAAGTTCATCATCATATCTCCAAATAAGCGATCGGTAAAAAAGATATAGGTGGTGATTACTGTTGCCACCAAGCCCGTAGGGTACACCAAAATATCTTCTTTTTTGGCATAGACCACACTAGCGATTCCAAAGAAGAAAGCGGTAGCCTCTAAAATGATCAGGGATAGTTCTCGGTCTTCGTAGGGGCCGAGAAAAAAATCAAAAATGGGGTTCATACTCGCTTCGGTCAGATTTTACCATTTTCATGGTCAGTACCACATGGTCCAAATTCTCAAAACTTTCCTTGATTTCTGAATTTAACAACTCCATCACTTTATCATAATCGCCAAATACCTGTGTACTTAATGGATTTTCTAAAACGGTAAGTCCCGAATCACGCAATTTTTTGATAAAACTAATTATTGGTGCTTCAAAATCATCCTGAAGAGGAGATAAGGTAAGTTCAACGGATATTTTCATGGGCAGTTATGGTTTCAGGACAAAACTACGAAAAGGAATCATCATCCCCCCATCATTTTCAAGGCATACACACAAGTAAATCCTTCAAACTCCAAGAATTGAACTTCATAATGTGATTTTTTGCCTTGATACATGATTTCCGCCACTGTTCTCGTATCGTCAAAAGAAAAATCAATCACATTGATATGTCTTAAAAAACTTAATCCCTGTTGCGCATATATTTTGTAGAGTGATTCCTTAGCCCCCCAAACAATGGTCAGCTTCCGTATCAAAGCTTCTGAATTTGCCAAAGTTCTATACTCTTCAATCGGCGTGAATTTATGGGCAATCCTCAAAATTTTATCCCGCTGCATCTCAATATCAATACCCACTTCATCGGTGTCACTGATGATAATTCCAGTAAAATCATGCGAATGGGTAATGGAGATAAATTTTCCATCTTTAAGATGGGGCTTACCAAAATCATCATAATACAGGTCATGATCTACATAACCTGCCTCCGCCATGAGGTGACGAATACTTAAAAAAGCCCTTCTATGAGCCTCTGATTTCATCCCATCCATTCGGTTCTGACAATGCTGTGTGAGCTCCACATCCTTGGAAAGTTCGGCCTCAGGTTCGGTAACCTTCCAGATATACACTTTTGTATTCGGGGAAACTGTTATTGTTTTGTAAACGGGCATTAACAAAAGTTAAGTGAATTCGTATCTTTGTCGCACTATTTAAGCGAAGCTACAAAAGTAAATTTATAAAAAGTATGAGCACAAAGACAATTCCATTTGTACCTTATAAGGTAAAGGATATCTCTCTTGCAGATTGGGGAAGGAAAGAAATTGAGCTTGCCGAGGCCGAAATGCCTGGGCTTATGGCATTGCGTGAAGAATATGGGAGCCAACAACCTTTAAAAGGTGCAAGGATTGCCGGTTGTCTTCACATGACAATCCAAACCGCTGTTTTAATCGAGACTTTAGTGGCCCTTGGAGCAGAGGTAACCTGGAGTTCTTGTAATATATTCTCCACTCAAGACCATGCCGCTGCTGCAATAGCGGCTGCTGGCATTCCCGTTTATGCATGGAAAGGAATGAATGAAGAGGAATTTGACTGGTGCATTGAGCAAACTCTTTTCTTTGGTGAAGACAGAAAGCCATTGAACATGATCTTGGATGATGGTGGCGACCTCACCAACATGGTGTTGGACCAATATCCAGAATTGGCCGGAGGTGTAAAAGGTCTTTCAGAGGAAACCACTACGGGAGTACATCGCCTGTACGAAAGAATGAAGAAAGGGACTCTCCCAATGCCGGCCATCAACGTGAACGATTCCGTTACCAAATCCAAGTTTGACAACAAATATGGATGTCGCGAGAGTGCTGTGGATGCAATTCGCAGAGCTACGGACACCATGTTGGCAGGCAAGCGTGTGGTTGTTGCAGGTTATGGTGATGTTGGAAAAGGAACTGCTGCCTCCTTCCGCGGTGCTGGCGCCATTATTACCGTTACGGAAATTGACCCTATTTGTGCCCTACAAGCCTGCATGGACGGTTTTGAAGTGAAAAAACTGGAAACTGTCATTTCCAATGCTGATATTGTAATCACCACTACAGGAAACAAAGACATTATCCGTGAAGAGCACTTTAGAGCATTAAAAGACAAAGCCATTGTTTGTAACATTGGTCATTTTGATAATGAGATTGATATGGCTTGGTTAAATGGAACCTGCGGCGACACCAAAGATGAAATAAAACCACAAGTGGACAAATACACTATTGATGGTAAGGATGTAGTAATTTTAGCAGAAGGCAGACTGGTGAATTTAGGATGCGCCACAGGGCACCCTAGTTTTGTAATGAGCAACTCCTTTACCAACCAAACCTTGGCACAAATTGAACTTTGGAAACATAGCGACAAGTATGCCAACGAAGTATATATGCTTCCCAAGCATTTGGATGAGAAAGTAGCTAAGTTGCACTTGTCCCGTTTAGGTGCTGAATTGACCGAGCTTAAGGAAGAGCAAGCAGACTATATTGGTGTAAAAGTAGAAGGACCATTTAAACCAGAATACTACCGATACTAAGCAAAAGCTTTACAAATAAAAAAACCCATGGCAAAACCATGGGTTTTTTATTGGGTATAATTTTTATTAGTCGGCCAATAAGGTTTCACCATAGTAGCAAGTCTTGCTTTCCTGCAGCATAGCCAATCCTTCTTCCCTAGTGCTCATTGGGTCGATTTTAATTTCTTCACCATTGGGCATGTAAACAATGTAGAAGCCTTCTTCAAAAGAGGATAGTTTGATAATTTCCCCATTTGGACGTATAGCATTCCAAGATTTCTCATCTGGCTTGTATACCAAATCAATTTTCTTTCCTTTTTTGGGACCATCGACAACAGTAACCTGAATTCTGTTCTTGGTCGCAATCATTTCAAAAGTATTGCCATCATGTTCTACCATCTGAGTTTCGGATTCTCCATCTTTCATAGCAATTGGATTAGATCCGGACCAGAACTCAATAACGTTGAAGATAATGGCGTCTCCCAAAAAGAACAACCCATAAACTGGTACTATATTCAATCCCCAAAAAATTAAGTTGTCCAAAAACTTGCTGTCCGTTAATCCTTGGTTCCAATCTTTTAAATTATTGAAGGCACTGAAAGAACCTAAGCAACTAGTGAATAAAATAGAGCAGGCCAGTAAAGATGAAATAATTCCTTTTTTCATGATATAAGATTTATAGTTAATGCTATTAAAGCTACGAAAAGATTTTTATTAGCAACATACCTATGAAACACATTCAGATTTAGGCATGTAAAAATCTGCACCATCCCAACGTGATTGTTACCTTTATTCGTTCAAAAAAGAA
Organism: Allomuricauda sp.; assembly: GCA_040285615.1. Taxonomy (GTDB): domain Bacteria; phylum Bacteroidota; class Bacteroidia; order Flavobacteriales; family Flavobacteriaceae; genus Flagellimonas. The sequence goes on along the minus strand of JAVJRL010000012.1, from coordinate 705,310 downwards.
AAAATCATGGAAAACAATTGGTATATCATTCAAAATATTGAAACGGTGGATTCGCCATCAATAGCATTGTACATGGATTGTCTTAAACATAATATAAATGAGATGGTTTCTCTCGTTGAGGGAAAAACTGAAAGATTGATGCCACATATCAAAACCAACAAAATGCCCAAGGTTATGAAATTATTGCTGTCATCGGGTATCTCACATTTTAAAGCATCCACCATTTCTGAAGCAGAGATTGCCGCTGAAGCTGGAGCTGATTCCATATTGATTGCCCATCAATTGGTGGGCCCCAAAGTAGATCGGTTCATCAATTTAATAAAGCATTTTCCGGATACGCGGTTTTCTACCATTTTGGACAATGTTGAGAGCGCTGAGCTTTTTAATCAAAAGGCCACAGAGCATGGTGTTTCCATCAATATATATATTGATATTAATAACGGGATGAACCGATCCGGTATTGAAATCGGTTCAGGTTTAGATGAATTGATGGCGTATTTAAAAATATGTAATTCTTTGGTTTTTAAGGGCCTGCATGCTTATGACGGTCATTTAAGGGATACTGATTTTACAACGAGAAAAGAAAAGATTGAAAAAGGCGTAAAAGATGTTGAAACGTATTTTGAAGCCCTAAGGATTGACTATCCCGCAGCTAAATTAATATGTGGCGGGACTCCCTCCTTTACCTCGCACGCATTACAAGAAAAAAGGATTACCAGTCCGGGCACCTGTGTACTTTGGGATTGGGGCTATGGTGAAAAATTAACGGAACAAAACTTTAAACATGCCGCTCTTGTAGTAACACGAATTATTTCCAAACCTACCGAAGGAATTATAACCGTTGATCTGGGCCATAAATCTGTTGCAGCAGAAAATCCTATCGACAAACGGGTTAAGTTCCTAAATCTTGATAGTTATGAATTGCTTTCACAAAGTGAAGAGCACGGTGTAATAAAGGTAAAAGATTGGGACAAATGCAAAGTTGGAGATGTCCTATATGGCATACCGTATCATATTTGTCCCACTATCAATCTTCATGATGAAGTTTCTGTGATCGAAAACGGTAAAAAGGTGGATACTTGGGAAATTACCGCCCGGAAACGGAAGCTTCGATTTTAAGATTAGCACCTAGTCAAAATAAAAAAGTCCCGCCATGGCGGGACTTTTTTAAATCATTATATTATTGTTGCTTCCTAAGCTTCAAAAGGTTCGATGGAAACATAAGATTTACCACCTACTTTTTTCTCAAACTTAACTAAGCCATCCACTTTGGCATGCAAAGTATGGTCTTTTCCTGCGTATACATTTTCGCCAGGGTTGTGCTTGGTACCTCGTTGTCTTACAATAATGTTACCTGCACTTGCTGCCTGACCACCAAAAATCTTGACACCTAAGCGTTTCGATTCTGATTCTCTACCGTTTTTTGAACTACCTACACCTTTCTTGTGAGCCATGATATATAAATTTTAGTTCTTTTCTTTATTTGCTTAACGCTTCAATCAACTCGGCTTTCTTCATGGAAGAGTAACCGGTAATTTCCTTGGCTTTCGCCATTTCCTTCAATTCAGCAACAGTTTTGGAACTCAAATCCTCAGTTGCCTTTGGAGCTTGTTTTTTAGGAGCTGCGGCCTTTTTCTCTGCCTTTTTGGGTTCAGCAGCAGGTTTTGCTTCAGCTTTAGCTGGAGCGGCTTTCTTTGCTCCTTTAGCTACAATACCTTCAACAACGATTTCAGTCAAATATTGTCTGTGACCGTTTTTCTTACGGTAACCTTTACGTCTTTTCTTTTTAAAGACGATTACCTTATCTCCTTTAAGGTGCTTAACAACTTTGGCCTCAACAGCCGCACCTTCTATGACCGGGGCGCCAATAGTTACGTTACCACCATCTTCCAAAAGAAGAACTTTATCGAAAGTAACTTTTTTACCTTCGTCTTCTTGCAAACGGTGAACGTACACTTTTTGGTCTTTTGCAACTTTAAATTGCTGCCCTGCCATCTCTACAATTGCGTACATAATGCGTTAATTAGATTAAAATTATTGCGCTTTATCAAAATTAGCGGGTGCAAATATACTGCTAAATCCTTAATCTACAAGTATTCCTCCTTGATTTAGCCCATAATTTTTTTAGAATTGTTACTTGTTTTAAAAAGCTGCATAAAAGAAAGTGTCAAAACCAGGGTTGTAGCGAATCCCATAATGGCCACGGTAAAAAACACAATCCCTTGGAAATTCTTATAGTCGCCGGACCATGCCGAGGAAAGCTTGTCCAAAAAAGCACTATCCAATTCTGTCGCATAGAATGCGAAGAAAATGGTAAATAAAAGCGTGGCTACAAACCCAGTGGTAACGCCTGCTGTAAATCCCTTTCCATAACTAAAATCTTTGCCTTGCTTAATTTTGGTGTACTTAATGGTCTCGTAAATACCAAAACCCGTAATAACCCCATTGAATAAACTATAGAATACATTGGTATGTTTTCCCATTAAAGACAAAATCAAAAAATACGCTATCAGTACAGCACTGGTAACTATCCCGAATCGTATTGGAAGGGTTAAATTTTTCATATGATTGTTTTTTGGTTTTATTGTATAATTTACTGAATGTTTGCGAATTATGCCACATTTTAAACCCTAAGACTTTTATAAATCTGATGGCCTTCCGAAAAATATTCTATATTTAGCGTAACATCGATTGGAAAATCGACACCAACCTCTTAGCAACATCAATTTTTAAATACTGACTATTACGATGAAAAAACAATTGTTTTCTGCATTTACAATGCTCTTTGCAATTACTCTGCTTTCTGCACAGGAAGTAGCTTTTGAAGAGTATGATCTGGACAATGGGCTCCATGTTATCCTGCACCAGGACAACTCGGCTCCAGTAGTCACCACATCCGTAATGTACCATGTGGGATCTAAAGACGAAGACCCGGACAAAACAGGTTTCGCCCATTTTTTTGAACACTTATTATTCGAAGGCACCAAAAACATTGAAAGGGGCGAATGGGACCAAATAACCGCGGCTAACGGAGGAAGGAACAATGCCAACACCTTTTTAGACCGCACTTATTATTATGAAGTTTTCCCTTCTAACAGTTTAGAAGTTGGTCTTTGGTTGGAATCCGAACGGTTGATGCACCCCATTATTGGGCAAGTTGGAGTGGATACCCAAAAAGAAGTAGTACAAGAAGAAAGAAGGCTTAGAGTGGACAACTCCCCCTATGGAGCCTTTTTCAATGAAATTCTCAAAAATCTTTACACTGAACACCCCTACCGATGGGGAGTTATTGGTTCTTTGGAACATTTGGCCAGTGCTACTTTAGACGATTTCAAAAAGTTCAATAAAACCTATTACGTTCCCAACAATGCTGTGTTGGTCGTAGCTGGTGACTTTGAAACCGCCAAGACCAAAAAGATGATCGAAGACTATTTTGGCCCTATCCCGAGAGGAGCTGAAATACAAAGACCAAATGTAAAGGAAGAGCCTATTACAAAAACAGTCTTCGCTGAATATCATGACCCCAACATCCAAATTCCTGCAATTTTATTGGCATATAGAACACCAGGTCAAGGACAGCGGGATTCTTATGTCATCAACATGATTTCTACCTATTTAAGTAGTGGAGAGAGTTCCAAACTCTACAAGAAATTGGTGGACGAGAAAAAAATAGCACTACAAATACTTTCTGTACCTATTGATGCGGAAGATTACAGTTCTTACATTGTTGGAGGGCTTCCTGTAGGAGACAATTCCATTCAAGACATCAAAAAAGAAATTGATGAAGAAATTTTAAAACTCCAAATGGAATTGATTTCCGAAAAGGATTACCAAAAACTTCAGAATAAGTTCGAAAACCAATTTGTGAATGCCAACAGTGGTGTTGAGGGTATTGCCAACTCTTTGGCCGAAAATTATATGCTGAAGGATGATACCAACCTCATCAACACAGAAATAGACATTTACCGTTCCATAACCCGTGAGGAAATCATGGAAGTGGCCAAAAAATATTTGAAGGTGAACCAACGCATCGAATTGGAGTATTTGCCAGAACAAAAAGACGCTAATTAAAATGAAAAAGTACATAGTTTTAGCTGCGCTGTCGTTGTTTATGACAGCGTCTTACGCACAAATAGATAGGAGTACACAACCTGAACCGGGTCCAGCTCCCAAAATCAATTTAAAGGAACCTGCCCGTTTTGAACTCAAAAACGGTTTAAAAGTACTGGTGGTCGAAAACCATAAGTTACCAAGGGTACGCATTCAACTCTCCATTGACAACCCACCCATTATGGAGGGGGATAAAGCAGGGGTTTCTGCGCTTACCGGAAGTATGTTGGGAAAAGGATCCAAAAACATTTCCAAAGATGAGTTTTATGAAGAAGTGGATTTTTTAGGCGCCAATATCTTTATAGGCGATCAAAGTGCCTTTGCCAGTTCGCTATCCAAATATTTTCCAAGAATTTTGGAGTTGATGGCCGATGCCGCGCTCAATCCAAACTTTACCCAAGAGGAATTTGAAAAGGAAAAAGAGAAGGTAATCACTGGCATCAAATCAGAAGAAAAAGATGTTTCTGCTATTGCAGATAGGGTTCAGCTAGCTTTAGCCTATGGCAAAAACCACCCGTATGGTGAGTTTATGACCGAAGAAACAGTGAACAATGTTACCTTATTGGATGTGGAGCAGTTTTATCGTTCCTATTTTGTACCTGCCAACGCTTATTTGGTTGTAATTGGTGATGTTGACTTTGATACAGTTAAAGAACTGGTCACCGAAGCCTTTACGCCATGGTCCAAAGCGGCACCACCATCGTTCAGCTACTCCGACCCAAAAGATGTGCAGTATACGCAAATCAACTTTGTTGATGTGCCCAATGCCGTGCAGTCTGAAGTTGCGGTAGAGAACATCACCAATTTGAAAATGAAAGATGAAGATTATCTGGATGCCCTTTTGGCAAATAGGATTTTGGGAGGAGGTTCTCAAGCACGCTTATTTAAAAACCTAAGAGAGGACAAAGGATACACTTATGGTTCCTATTCCGGAATCAGAGCCAATAAGTATAGTCCAATGCGATTCAACGCCTACGCGCAAGTACGTAACGCAGTTACCGATAGCTCTGTGGTAGAAATATTAAAAGAGATAAATCAAATTACTTCCGAACCCGTATCCGATGAAGAATTGGCAAATGCCAAGGCAAAATATGCCGGAAGCTTCGTGATGGCCCTCGAAAAACCAGAAACGGTCGCGAATTATGCTTTGAATATAGAAACCGAAAATCTACCAAAAGATTTTTACCAAACCTATTTGGAACGATTGGATGCCATTACCAAGGAGGATGTTCAGAAAGCTGCTCAAAAACATTTTTCAACTTCCAACGCCCGTGTGGTTGTAACGGGAAAGGGGAGCGATGTTTTGGAAAACTTGGAAAAAGTGTCCTTTAACGGAAAAGATGTTCCAGTACTTTACTACGACAAGTATGCCAGTAAAGCGGAAAAACCTGATTACACTGCCGCGGTACCAGAAGGCATGGATGCCAATACCGTGTTGGAAAAGTATATTGAAGCTGTTGGAGGGAAGTCAAAACTGGAAGGTGTGGATTCTTACTCCATGATGGCCGAAGCCGAAATGCAGGGCATGAAATTGGAACTTGAGATGAAGAAGACCACCAAAGACCAATTTATGCAAGATGTAAAAGTACAAGGCAACTCCATGCAAAAGCAGGTTTTGGATGGTGATGCAGGATATATGGTGGTTCAAGGTCAGCGCAAAGATCTTTCTCCAAAAGAGATTGCAAAAATCAAAGAAGAATCTGCCGCTTTTCCAGAATTAAATTACTTGGCAGCAGGAGATGTTTCACTAGAAGGTGTTGAGCCTGTGGGTGACACAAAAGCATATAAGTTGAAGATAAGCGATAGCAAAACTGCATTTTACGATGTAGAGACTGGACTTAAGGTGCAGGAAATAAACATCCAAGAGGTTCAAGGTCAACAAATGACAAGTACCATGGGCTATGGTGATTACCAAGAAGTATCCGGTATTAAATTCCCATTTAAATTAGTGCAAAGCATGGGACCTCAGAACATGGAGTTTATTGTAAAAGAAATTAAAGTAAACGAGGGGGTAGAAGCATCAGACTTTAAATAAAAAGGGTTTTAAATAACGTAAAAGGCGCTCCGAATAGAGCGCCTTTTTTATTGTTCATCAATTTGCTAAAAACTGTACTGTATAAAAGCAGATAGGTTTCTTCCAGGATCATTGATAGGAACCCTGCCATAATCCGCTTGGTTCACAAAAGAGAAATTCAAATGGTTATTGTAGGTCTCATCAAAAACATTGGACGCTGCAATTCCAACTGTTAAATGTTCAAAGGGTTTTGCCCCAAACCGCAAATCCATTACTCCATAACCATCGGTAGTTTGCTCTCCAAAGGAAAGTGCAATATCGGATTGTTTCGAAGTAAGGGTATAGGTTGCCCTCGCCCACACAGTTTCCCTTTCAAAACTTAAATTGAAACGGGTCACCAAAGGTGGGGTCAACGGCAGGGATTCATCAAGATCTTGATTCTTTGCATAAACATACGACACCTCCGTTTTAAACGCAAAATCTTCCAAGAAGGCCAATTCTCCAAAAACTTCAAACCCTGTTTTGTAGGCATCATTCAAGTTGGTAAATCTTTTTACGTAGGTAGGCTCTGCCATGGGCATGTACTTTTTATTCAATGATGGGTCTATCACAGGAACAATATAATTGTCATATATAGAATAATAGACGGAAGCCCCATAATCCAATCGGTTGAAAGCATATCCCTCAAAACTGGTATTTGCTTTAACGCCCACCTCAAATTGATTGTTCACCTCGGCATCCAAATAGGGGTTGCCCACATATTCGTAAGGATCTTGCCCAACCGTAAAATGATTGATGAATCTTTCAATCATATTCGCAGAACGCACTCCTCTACCATAGGCCAATTCAAACAAAAGATTGGGTGTGGCCATATATTTAAATGATGCTGTTGTACTAAAGTTATGCTCCGTTCTTGTATCCAAATCGGAATATTCGGCAACAAAATCATCAGCTGGCGCATCCGTTTTAGATCGCACCATATCGTATCTCGCCCCAACATTCAACAAAAACTTTTCCGATAACGGGTATTTCCCTTCCACAAAGGCTCCATAATCATCAATTTGGGAATCTTGCCATACCTCATCAACAAACTCCATGGGTGTTGGCAGCAAATCACCGCTCATATTCCTTTTCACCAAACGTGTCCTATTTCCCGTTCTTCCTACTGAAAATGCATCCAACCCAGTATAGAGTTTTAAGTCGTCAATAGGTCTCCACTCGAGTTCGACCCTACCACCAACAGTAAGGGCATCAACTTCTGATACTGCCTCTGTCATCATAAAAGACGGCCTTAGTTCGTTGGTCATTATATGGTCTACTTTGGAACGATAAACTTTTGCGCTCAATGCTCTTAATCCATCAGAAATATTATCCAACTTATAATCGACAGAAAGCACATTGCTATCATCTATTTCCGTATCCATAGGTAATCCGGCATGCAATACATCCCTTCCAAAAGATTGTCGAAACCCAAGTTGGATTCTTTGGTTCTCCGTTGGATTATAGCCTACCTGAACTCCATAATCGGTGCTTTTGAATGAGGAAGGCACTTCGTTTCCATCACCATCTTCATAATTCCCAAAATCACGAAATCCGAAATTGAGGTTCGCATCAAACTGATCACCAACATACTTCAGGTTAGCAAAACTGGTTATGGCATTTCCGTTGTTCTCACCTCCAAAATTAACCTTGCCATGATATCCTTTTTCTTGTTTTTCAACTTCTTGAGTCACCAAATTCACAATTCCACCAAAGGTGGGGCCATACCTAAAGGTATATGGTCCTTTAACCACTTCTACCCGCTCTATCTCTTCTGGGGTAACATGAGTAGTAATAGGGTCCATCCGATTAGGGCAGGCGTGCATCACCTTGGTCCCTCCATTAAACTGAACATTGAGCTGCTCATATTGAGAAGCCCGAAAAGAAGGGTCTATGGCATAATTACCACGTTTGATCAGGTTAAATCCATTGATATCCTTAAAAAGGTCAGCCACATTTTTCGATTGGACAATTTTCTTCTCCGGCTCACTTTTGAATGTAGAAAAAACTGGATCTGTTTTTCGTATTCCCTCTACCAGAACCTCATCCAATTGTACTGGTTTTTTTGCTAGGGAATCTTGCGCATTTGAAACTTGCGCGTAGGACACAGTGGTCCCTAAAAGCAAAACACAAAGTTTTGCCAGTGCACTTTTATTCATTTTTGATTTTATGTTTAAGATTATACATGTTCGGCAATGGGTGTTTGCCGTTTATTGTAAACCTTAAACCATCGGTGGTTTGATGAGAGTATCGCTAAAGCGATATGAATAGGAGTCTGAGTAAAAAAATGAATATATGTCATCCTCATTACTTTCCGGAAGATTATAAACAGGTATTTCCATTAAAAACACCAAGACTTCCTCCCAACCAATAACCGGTATGGGTTCATCGTCTTCCGCTTGGGCACGGAGCATTTGCATCAACATACATTTACCGTTACAATTAAGTTCCGGTTTGTCCTTGTTTTCACAGAGCTGTTCTATAAACCCCTCCCTATCCAGGCTATAATAAACATACATGGAAGAAAAGCGAAGATTGCTAATCATTATCAAAAGAATGAAAAGCGAAGAAAAGCCAACCCGCCTAGGTAAAGTATGTGAAGATTTATCCAATACTTTCTTACTTCTTAATAGAAACAATCAGCGAATTTAAGAATACCAAAGATTCTATTGTGTGACCAAAGTCACTTTTATTATTTATTTGAATATTTAGCTTTAATCCCTCATTTTACTATCCCAAATAGTTAAATTTGAAGACCTAATTTTATACACCATGAAAAAACTTTTTTCAATCCTTATCTGTACTGTTTTCTTTTTGAGTTTCTCCTGCAAAGAGGGAAAAAAAGCACCTGAAGGTTCATCGCAAATGGAAGAGGTAATGGCCATCCATGATGAGGTAATGCCTAAAATGGGAACAATCGGTAAATTGGTCGGTGATCTGAAAGCAAAAGTGGACACTACAGAAATGGGTCAGAAGTATGAAGTTGCCATGAAAGACCTTCAAGATGCCAATACGGCCATGATGGATTGGATGAAGGATTTTGGTGATCGATTTAATCACGAAGAAATATTGGAAGGCAAAGAACTTACCGAAGAAAAACAGCAATGGCTGAATGAGGAAGAAGAAAAGGTAAAAGAGGTGAAGGAAAAAATCAATGGTAGTATTGCTCGTGCCGAAGCTCTGCTTGCCAAGGATTCAGTACAATAATCATTTTTTCCAACGCAAACTTTCCATAATTCTTCTAATGTCATTCTGTAGGTACATCGCTGCAGGAAGAATGGAATCGTAATTGGGTTTTGCGTAGAAATATAGTGAACCTGTCACAAAGTGATTAATGCTATCGGTTACATAAAATTGTGATTGTGATGCCGCATTACCACTTACTTCGTAGAACATTCCGTAAACACCATTTTCTTGATTTATAAATGGCTGTTCCACAATATTATCCGCCTTGACCACATGTTCATAAGACAGTTTTTGTGCATCCACTAATAGTGTGTCCAAATTACCATGAACCGGTTTATAAGTAAGGTAGATTGAACCGTTCATCATGGGGTAGTCCAAAACCAACGAACAATCTTCGTTCTCCTTAATGTTGGAGAGCGTATTTTGGTCAAAAGTGTAAACACAGTCAGAACCAGCTTGCGTATACTCCGCTGTAGGATAATCTAATCGCAACATGGCCTTGGGTTTGGGCAAAACCTCATCTTTACAACTTACAAAAAGTGCTGCTACAACTATGAAAAACAAAATATTATGCTTCATGGGGCAATGTTACTTTTACACGTTTCAACCTTTTTTTGTCCATGCTTTCCACAATAAACTGGTAGTCCTTGAACAATACTTTCTCTCCTATTTTAGGGAAACTTCCTGATATTTCCAGTACAAAGCCTGCTATTGTTTCCGATTCCCCTTTTTGATTTTCAAACTCCTCTTCTTCTTCAATTTTTACCACACGGTAAAAGTCCTTCAGGGCCGTTTTGCCATCGAACACATAATTATAGTCGTCCAATTTGGAGAAAACTAGGTCTTCATCATCAAACTCATCGCTAATGTCACCCACAATTTCTTCTATAATATCTTCAAGGGTCACAATTCCAGATGTCCCACCATATTCATCCACCACAACGGCCAAATGGTTCTTCTTGTCCTGAAACTCCAACAACAAATCATCCAGTTTTTTGTTTTCTGGTACAAAGTAGGGCTCGCGGATTAGCGACATCCAGTTAAAGCTTTTCCTTTCAATATAAGGTAATAGATCCTTCACATAAAGAACGCCCATTACGTTGTCCATATTCTCCGAAAAAACTGGAATTCTAGAGTATCCGTTCTTTTTAATCTCTTGGAGCACTTCGGGAAACTTCATTTTCTCATTAAGTGCAAATATGTCAATACGTGGTCGCATTACCTGTTTTGTATCCGTATTTCCAAAAGTTACTATTCCTTCCAGTATTTTTTGTTCTTCCTTGGTGGTATCCCCTTCCGAAGCCAATTCCAGTGCTTGGGAAAGGTGGTTTATGCTCAAGTTGGATTTTTGCCTCCCTAATTTATCCTCCATAAAAAGTGTAACGGAGCGCATCGGAGAACTCAATGGTGTAAACAGATAATTCAGTCCTTTTAAAGGAATCGCCATAAAATGTGAGAACTGTACCCGGTTACGGTTAGCATAAATTTTTGGCAGGATTTCCCCAAACATCAATATTAAAAAGGTTGCTACCACTACCTCCAACAAAAAACGGAAGGTTCCATCGATATCGGCAAAAATTGTATCGCCGATGGAACTGAACAAGAGTACAATACCTATATTGATAGCATTATTGGTTATGAGAATGGTGGCCAATAACTTTTTGGGCTTTGCCAGCAACTCCACAATCAACTTGCCACGAGAAGAATTGCTCTCTTGCATTTCGTTCAAATCCGTCTGCGATAGACCAAAAAGTGCAACTTCTGCGGCCGAAATCAGTCCAGATGCTGCCAACAGCAATACAAGCATGACAATTTTTAAAGTGAAAAATCCACTAAATGCAGTAAAGAAAAATGCCAAACAATAGGGCTCGGGATCCAATTTAATATTGCTTTTTAAACGTTTGTTTTAGAATGGTAGGTCATCATCCTCTTCGGTGTTATCCATAGGTGCTGCCGGAGTCTGAGGCTGCGAAGGTTGCTGATTGGCGGGAGCACCCGAAGATTGTGCATTGGCCATACTTTCTTTCTTTGTGGACAAAAAAGTAAAGTCCTGTACGTGCACTTCGGTAGTGTATCTCGTATTACCGTCCTCACCTTGCCATTGCCTGTTTTTTAACCGGCCCTCCACATAAACCTTGTCACCCTTACTAAGGTACTTTTCACAAATTTCAGCGGCCTTATTGCGCACAACAATATTGTGCCAATCCGTATTGGTTACCCTTTCACCCGTTTGCCTATTGGTATAGGTTTCGTTAGTGGCCAAAGGGAATCTACCGATACAGTTTCCTCCTTCAAAATAGTGCATTTTCACTTCGTCTCCCAAATGCCCGATCAGCATTACTTTATTCAATGTTCCGCTCATATCTCTTTAATTAATCAAAAGTACTAAATTTTCAATGTCTTAATAAAATCTGCTATCAAAACTGGAACTGGAAAATTATCTATTTCATTCCATTGTGTTCCTTCCTCTAATATATGAGAAGTTTTTAGGATCCAAAATTGTGTATGTAAATGTTGATGTGATAGTTTATGTACAATCGGCTCATTATTATATAATGATAGAGATTCCAATTCTGGAACATCCTCTTTTTCCTGGACCAATGGTTTCAATTCTTCGGCCTGAAGCTTTTTCTCCGACTCGATCAATGGAAACTGATACAAATTCTGCCAAATACCCTTGCCTTTGCGTTGTTCCAAGACAGTGTTTTCATCGTTATCCATCAACACTAAATAATTAAAGTAACGATTTCTTACCTTGGTTTTGTTTTGTTTCACTGGGAGAATGTCTGTCTTGTTTTCTTTCAAGGCCACACAGCCTTCTTGAAGCGGGCACAATAAACAGTAAGGTTTTTTAGGAGCACACTGTATGGCACCAAACTCCATAATACCCTGATTATAGTCGCGTATATTGGCTTCGTCCATCACTTCGCGGGCCAACTCTTTAAAATATTTGATGCCCTTGGTACTATTAATAGGTATATCAATCCCAAAATATCTTGATAAAACACGATACACATTGCCATCCACCACGGGCTCAGGGACATCAAAACAGAATGAAGCAATGGCACTGGCCGTATAATCCCCGATACCTTTTAACGATTTCAATCCTTTATAGGTATCTGGGAATTCTCCGTGAAAATCCTCCACTACCATTTTGGCCGTTGCGTGCAAATTGCGTGCTCGGGAGTAATAACCCAGTCCTTGCCAAAGTTTCAGCACCTCCTCTTCTGGTGAGTTCGCAAGATCATAAACTGTGGGGAAAGCTTCCACAAACCTCATATAATAAGGCATACCTTGTGCCACACGTGTCTGTTGAAGTATAATTTCGGATAGCCAAACTTTATAAGGTTCACGTGTTTGTCTCCAAGGAAGATCACGTTGGTGTTCACGATACCAAGTCAAGATTTTTTGGGCAAAATTCATTATACAAAATAATAATGCTCAAATGTATCAGTTTATATACTTAAAATTAAAGGGTTAAAGGGAAAGATTAATTATAATGTTTATATTTGCAAGCCGAAAAAAATTTGAAAATTAATAAGACGAAATGACGAAAGCAGATATTGTAACTAGGATCTCAGAAAAACTAGGTATTGAAAAAGGAGATGTGCAAGCGACAGTAGAATCCTTTATGGAAGAGGTAAAATCATCCTTGGAGAATGGTGATAATGTTTATTTAAGAGGTTTTGGTAGTTTTATCATCAAGACCAGAGCGGAAAAAACAGGTAGAAATATCTCTAAGAACACTACCATCAAAATTCCTGCACACAATATTCCTGCATTCAAGCCGGCCAAAGTATTTGTGGAAGGCGTAAAGACCAATGTACAAGTAAAATAATATAATTAACAACACTAAAGCAAGAGCCATATGCCGAGTGGAAAGAAAAGAAAAAGACATAAGGTAGCCACGCACAAGCGTAAGAAACGCAGAAGAGCTAACCGACACAAGAAAAAGTAGTTGTTTCAACTACTTTTTCGTTTTACCCTATCACGTTCTTTGACATAGAGATTCAAGAAAAGAATTTCAATCGGTTCGAAAAACAACCGATTCTATATATTGTTTAATCATTTATCCCAAAATTCATGTGGGATAAATAAAAATCGATTCAGGTGAATAGAGAATTAATAGTAAGATCTACGCCCGATGCAGTCGATTTTGCCTTACTAAAGGATGGAAAATTAGTAGAATTACACAAAGAAGAAGACAATAATAACTTTTCCGTAGGGGATATCTTCCTAGCCAAGATCAGAAAACCCGTTACAGGCCTAAATGCAGCATTTGTAAATGTAGGTTATGAAAAAGATGCATTCCTGCACTACCACGACCTGGGCCCGCAACTGTCTTCCATGTTGAAATTCATTAAACAAGCTAGAACAGGGAAATTAAAAGATTACTCCCTGAAAAATTTTCCATTTGAAAAAGACATTGACAAGAATGGCAGCATCAATGATGCACTAAAAGCCAATCAGTCACTACTCGTACAAATAGTAAAAGAACCCATATCAACAAAGGGACCAAGAATCAGCTCCGAGCTTTCCATAGCCGGCCGCTTTCTGGTCATGGTACCTTTTTCCGATAGAGTCTCGGTATCCCAAAAAATAGCGAGCAAAGAGGAAAAAGACAGACTTATTAGACTTGTAAAAAGTATTAAGCCCAAGGGATTTGGAGTAATTATACGTACCGTAGCAGAAGGCAAAAAGGTTGCAGAGCTGGATAAAGATCTTCAGAACTTGTTTTCCAAATGGACAAACATGTGCAAGAAATTGCAAAGGGCGTCGCATCCATCCAAAGTTTTGGTGGAACTGAACAGGGCGTCATCCATCCTTAGGGATGTCTTCAACGATTCCTTTACCGGAATTCATGTTGATGAAGAAACACTCTACAACCAAATCAAGGATTATTTGCACGAAATTGCACCACAAAAAGAATCCATTGTAAAGTTGTATACCGGTCCGGCACCAATTTTTGAAAAATTTGGGATAGAGCGTCAAATCAAAACCTCTTTTGGCCGAACAGCATCCATGAGCCGCGGGGCTTACCTTGTTATAGAGCATACCGAAGCGTTACACGTAATAGATGTAAACAGTGGTAACCGCTCCAACAAGGCAAAAAACCAAGAGGATACCGCACTGGAAGTAAACCTATTGGCTGCAACCGAAATTGCAAGACAATTACGTTTGCGCGACATGGGCGGAATCATCGTGGTAGATTTTATTGATATGACCAAGGGTGACCACAGACGAAAGTTGTATGACCATCTTAGGGACGAAATGAAGGATGATCGGGCAAAGCATAAAATTTTGCCTCCCAGTAAATTTGGTCTTGTACAGATTACAAGACAAAGGGTTCGTCCAGAAATGAATATTAAAACCAGTGAGGAAAACCCGAACGTATCGGGCACCGAAGTGGAAGCTCCCATCGTCTTGATTGATAAAATTCAAGTGGATTTAGAGCGGATCCTAAAGCAAAAGAGCAAAAACAACGGAATTGTATTGAACATTCATCCGTTTATTGCAGCTTACCTTACTAAGGGATTTCCTTCTATCCGATCCAAATGGTTCAAAACCTATAAGAAATGGATCAAAATCCAACCTCGGGATGCCTATAAGTACCTTGAATATCATTTTAAGGACAAAGACGGCAAAACAATACGACCCTAATACGAAGCGACTCCAGAAATGGGGTCGCTTTTTTTGTTTTATGTACTTTTGATAAATGAATCATACCAAGAGCTACACCTTAACTGAAGCCATCAAAAAAATGGAGCGTTACTGTGCCTACCAAGAGCGCTGCCATAAAGAAGTTACCGAAAAGTTGAGAGGTATGAACATGATTCCCGAAGCCATAGATCAAATTTTGGGGCACCTCATCCAAGAAAATTACCTCAACGAAGAGCGATTTGCCAAAGCGTTTGCCAGAGGCAAATTCAATATAAAAAAGTGGGGAACAAAACGAATAACAAGAGAACTCAGGTTTCGCGATATTTCCTCTTATAACATTAAAAGTGCGCTTGCTGAAATTACGAATGAGGATTACCTAAAGACATTTGATAATCTGGCCAGAAAAAGATTGGGTCAATTAAAAGAAACGAATCCCTTCAAGAAAAAAAAGAAACTGGCCGATTACCTTCTATACCGGGGTTGGGAAAGTCATTTGGTGTATGAAAAAGCCAATGAGCTTATCAAATAATCTACTCCTGCAATAATAATTTTTGTGTCCGTTCCACAGCCCTTTCATTTTTCCAATCAATCCATTTTTGACCCCTTAGCCTACGCATCAGGTTATCAAAATGGCGCATTACCAATATATTATAGACCGCTTTTCCAAAGTTCTTAGGCTTTCTGGCGATAGCTCTCAGACTCATTGAAAACCCGGGGGTCATGTATTTCATATGGTGCCAATACCCTTCCGGTATATAAAGAACATTTCCATGTTCCAAATGTGCAATATGCCCTTTAGCGTGTTGTAAAGCCGGCCATTTTTTAAGGTCGGGATCGGCAAAGTCAATATCTTCTCGGGTAATCAAAGAATGGGGAACCTTGTACAAAAACTTGGTTTCAGATTGGGAAAACAGGATACATTGCTTCTTTCCCTCAAAATGAAAATGAAAAATATTGGCCAGATCAATATCGTAATGCATAAAAGTGTGTGAATCTTCTCCTCCAAAAAAAAGCATGGGCAGCCCTTTCATGAGATGCAACCCAAAATCTGGATACTTGAAATCTTTTTGCAATTCCGGAACCTCTTTTAAAATGTTCCAAAGAAAAATCCGGTATTTTGTTGGACCACTTTTAAGTAATTCCACATAATCCGCCATATTCATTTTGGCATGTGGTTCATTGAATCCCTCATTATGTTTTACGGGGCGGTCGTCATATAAAGGAACCTCTTTGTGACCAGCAACCTCTTTCACATAGTCCAAGCTCCATTTAGAATATGCAGGCCAATCCTCAATAAAGCGCTCAATTACAACAGGCTTTTGGGGCTTGAAATATTTTTGGATAAACTCCTTCTTGGTCAGGGTTTTCTCCCGAGGTATCTGTTCAAGATTCAGCTTCAAAATTTCAATGAATTTGAACCCCTAAATTAATAAAAGGTTTTAAATAGAAACAAAGCCAAGTTCTTGAGCGCCATTTTTCTTTTTACTTTGGTAGCTTCGTTTCGCTCTATTTAAAAGTATAACGCAGACCGAAAAGCACATTACTTGGCGGCATTGGCACAAAGCCAGACTCTATGTAATCTGCATCGAAAATATTACTTGCGGTAATGGTAAACTCCGCCTGTTTTGCTTGAAAAGTCAAAGAT
Source organism: Allomuricauda sp. (assembly GCA_040285615.1). GTDB lineage: Bacteria > Bacteroidota > Bacteroidia > Flavobacteriales > Flavobacteriaceae > Flagellimonas. The sequence continues at coordinate 688,655 of JAVJRL010000012.1, read as the reverse complement.
GCATCCCAAACATTATATGTTTGTCCCGTAGTTCGCTCCGCATACTTATAAATTATATTCTGACGTACATTTTTGAACAATTGGGTGCTTAAGCGTGTGGTATATTGGTGTTTTAACGTATTTAAAGAGTAACGGGACAATTCTTCGTTTTGGTCTAAAATATTATCATCTAAAAACGCATAGCCTATACTTAAGGTTTGCATAAAGTCTTTGAACGTAAAATTATAAGCTGCATCCAACTCCAAGCCTTTGGTATTTACTTCTGTAATGTTTGTAGCCGTAAATATATCTTCAGAAACATCGTTTCTAATATAGTCTACTAGATTGTCCGCGTCTCTGTTAAAAACCGCAACGCTGGCATTAAATTCAGGAGTGGTGTACTTTAAGCCCAATTCTTGCGCAAAAGCTTCTTCTGGCTCCAAATCCGTATTACCACTGGTAACTGGGTCGTTGTAAAACAAATCCGTGTAAGTTGGTATGCGGTAAGTATAACCAATATTACCATATACTTTAAAAGTATTGGTAAGGCTATAACCTATATCCAATCCAGGAAATGCTTTAAACTTAAAGTCAGAAAAGTAAGTTAACGCCACACCGGGAGTAACATCCAACTTGTTGTCCGCTATACTAAAACGGTGCTCTAAAAACACATTGGATATGAAACGGTTTCGGTTACCAAGGTTATTACTTCTTAAATAGATTTTAGAAAACTCTACCCCAAATCCTGTAATTCCTAATTTAGAGGCATAAGAGGCATTGGTTTCCACCCCAATCTTGTTGGAAATATGCATGTTCCTGTAAAAACCAGGCTCATTTCGCCTCAAGAGAAACAAATCTTGATTACGTTTCCAATAGATTCTTGGCTGTATTTTTAGTTTGTTTTTCTTAAAGGTGGTGGAAAATGCCAATAGGCTGTTTTGGGTTTCTTCGTACTCATTGAATGTAGGGTTTGTGGTATAAAAATTCTCAGCGCCAAAATTACGCTCCAAGAAAGTAGCAGTCATTTCTATAGGCTGCGCATTTTTATTGAAAATACTCTTTAAATAGTAATTGCCATTATCGTAATCCGAGTTATTTCTATACCCCTCAGATGTCATCCTTCCCACATGGATTATATGTGTTGAGTTCTCCTTATCGATACCAGCAGTTGCACTCCCATTCAATTGCCCAAAAGAACCCGCTTCCACATTTAAGGAAACAGAATTATTCAAATTCTTCTTGGTAATGATATTAATCGCACCAGCAAATGCATTTTGTCCAAAAACCCGCGCTGCCGGACCTTTTATAATTTCTATTCTTTCTATCACCTCCAATGGCAAAGCTGCATTCATGGTATGGTGCCCCGTCTGCGCATCGTCCATTTTAACCCCATCTATCAATAATAAGGTTTGGTCAAAACCACCCCCTCTTATATACAAATCTGCTTGGCTACCACCGGTACCACGTCTTCTTATATCTACACCTGCAACTTGTTGTAACAAATCTGCCACATTTACAGCAGCACTATTTTTAATATCATTGGAAGTGATGATATTTATGGTTCGTGAATTTTCCTTGAAAGGAAGGTTAATCCGGTTTGCGGTCACAACAACTTCGCTTAGCGAATCTACCTTTATAACAACATCGTCCTGTTGCGCTTTTACTTGAAAAGCACTAACCAATAAAATCGCAGAAAATAAAATTGATTTCTTCATTATTTAAGCTTGTAAGGCAAGTTTTTAAGTCAATTAATTATATGCTGCAAAAGTCCTAACTTTCCGGACGATTAAACTAGTCCAGTTTTAAAACAATGAATAGTCCGGTTTTTGATTTGTTGGTCCAGCTAGTATCTATAGACAAGTCTATTGTTCAGCCCGCATATGTACAAGTGGCACAGCAAATTATGAACGCCATTCAACGTGGTTATTTGGAAAAAGGCAGTAAGTTGCCTGGAACACGTGTTTTAAGTAAGTTATTGAACGTTCATCGTAATACAGCTGTGGCCATCTATGATGAATTGGCCTCGCAAGGTTGGGTAAACATCATACCCAACAAGGGAACTTTTGTGGTAATTCCAGAAGATTCCAAAGTAAAAATTAAAGCGACCACGCGGCATATCAATCAAGTTTACGAGTATCCAAAAATTCCAGGATTCCCGTTCCAACAATCCTTTAATCTAGCATCTACCAAAGAGGAGACCACTGCCAAATATTCCATAAATGATGGTAAGCCCGATTTAAGATTACATCCCGTGTACCAATTTTCTAGGTGGTATAGTGCTGCAATGAAACGAAAGCCATTAATGAACAGATGGAATAGAACCAGTGCCTTGATTCCTTCCATTTTTAGCACGCAACTCTGCAACTACTTAAATGCCACTAGGGGCTTCCATATAAAACCAAACAATTTATTGAATACCCGAAGTACGGAAATGAGCCTGTATATTGTTTCGCAGGTATTAATTAATCCAGGCGATTTGGTGCTGGTTGGACAACTAAGTAATTATGTAACCAACATGATATTTCAACAAGCGGGGGCAAAAATTAAAACAGTACCTGTTGATGATGAGGGATTGGATATTGCTTATATTAAGAAGCATTTTATAGACGAGCACATTCGTTGTATTTATGTTTGCTCCAATAGGGACTATCCTACAACCACAACATTGAGCACCAAAAGAAGACTACAATTATTGGAATTGGCCAAAACGCATGGTTTTGCCATAATTGAGGACGATTTTGACCATGATTTTCAGTTTGAAGGATCTTCTATGTTGCCCATGGCCAGTGCCGACGCCCATGGGAATATTATTTACTTGGGCAAACTGGGACAGTCTTTATTTCCAAGTTTCCATACTGGGTTTGTCGTCGCGCCTGAACAGGTAATTTCTGAAGCCAATAATTACTTGCAATTATTGGATGCCCAAGGAGACCTAATTCAAGAACAAATGCTTTCTGAACTGATATCCGAAGGTGAAATATACCGACTCAAGAAAAAAAATATAGTAACCTACAAACAACGTAGGGAGGCATTATGCGTTTTTTTAAAAGAATATTTTGACAACATAGTTGATTGGCAAATACCTTCTGGAGGGCTTGCCATGTGGTTGCGATTTAAAAATCCCATAGCCTTGTTAAAACTAGCCGAAGAAGCTGAAAAACTGGATTTATTCCTGCCAAAAACCATTCTCTATCAAGATAAAAACACCTGCGCCATACGTTTTGGTTATGGGAATTTAAACGAGGAGGAACTTAAAATCGTAATTAAAAAGTTAAAACAAGCGTATCTGCAGTTGATAGCTGCTTAAAATAAAAAGAGACCATTTTAAATGGTCTCTTTAATGCATGTCTTCTATAAACTATTCTTCTTCTGAGGTTTCTTGAGCATCTATCACTTTTGATGTTCCTCGCTTGTCGCCCTTGTCTTTTCCTTTTAAATATTCTGGCAATTCCATACCTGCCATATTGAACATTTCTTGCAAGGGCGGCACGGATTTGTACATGCCTGAAATGAAGTTTGCCGTAGAATTCTTACCGTCTTCACTATTTCCAGAATCCCAAACAGTAACCTTATCAATCTTAATATTTTTGATCGCTTCTGCTTGTTTTTCAACCAGTTCTGGTAATTTATCGGCAATCAATAAGAGAACGGCATCCTTTGGGTTATTGCCCGCAGCTTGAACAATTTTATCCAAACCTTCAGCTTGTTTGGTCAGTACTTCAAATATACCTTTCGCTTCTGCCTGTGCTTTAAAAAGGATTGCATCGGCCTCACCTTTTGCTCTTCTTCTAATCATTTCTGCTTCGGCTTCAGCTTCAATCTCTACCTTTTGCTTGTCTATTTGTGCAGGCACTACAATATCTGCCATCTGCGAGCTTCTTTCGCGTTCTGCCCTAGCCCTTTCTGCATCTTTCTCTGCAGCATACGACTCTTCCAATGCCTTTGCTGACTGCACCTTTTCTGAGGCGATTGCCGTACGTTCTGCTTCTGCTTCCCGTTGTCTTCTTAAGGAATCTGAATTGGCTACATCAATTTTAGCAACGTTTTCTCCTTCTACCGCTTTTGCATTCGCTGCAGCCACTTGGGTACGTTCATCCTGTTTGGCATTGGCCTCACCAATAGAACCATCCCTATTCTTTTCGGCTACGGATTTCCTTGCTGCATTGATTGCGTGCGCAGCGGCTTCTTTACCTAAAGCTTCAATATAGCCAGATTCATCAACGATATCCGTGATATTTACGTTGATCAATTTTAAACCTACCTTTTTCAGCTCGGACTCTACACTTTGTGAAATATTGGTCAAAAATTTATCCCTATCAGAATTAATTTCTTCAATATCCATTGAAGCGACTACCAAACGAAGCTGACCAAAAATAATTTCTTTGGCCAAATCTTGCACCTCTGGCAAACCAAGGCCTAACAAACGTTCAGCAGCGTTTTGCATAACACCTGGTTCCGTAGAAATACCTATGGTAAATCTAGAAGGCACATTGACCCTGATATTTTGTTTACTCAGTGCATTCTTTAAATCTACCTCTATGGAAATGGGCGTTAAATCCAAATACTCATAGTCTTGTATTACGGGCCAAACAAAAGCCGCACCACCGTGAATACATTTTGCTGAATTGCCAGTACCAACTTTACCGTAAACTACGAGAATCCGATCAGATGGACATCTTTTATACCGTCTTATGAACGATATGATGATGATGAAAATAAAAAGAATGGCAAAGCCAATGGCCAGCAGGGATGCCCCTCCGCCTAATTGTAATGGTAGTGTTATCATTTTATTGGTTTAAAAGATTAACTATTAATATTCCGGTGTCTGTAATGTCTTTAACTTTTACTACATTACCTTGTACTAAATCATGCTCTTCATCAGTTAAGGCTTGCAATTCTCTTAAGGTACCCTGCACATTAACGCTTACTTTACCTATTCTGCTTCTTTTGGCGCCAATTGTAAGGTAAACTTCTCCAATTTGGTCAACGGCATTTTTGAGTTGTAAAGTACCACTACTCTGCATTTTACCTAGATAATAAAACAGACTGGCCATGGCCAACATCATTAATAGACCACAAATAACGGATACGACTATGGTTAAACCTGTGGACAAACCATTATCCAAGCATGCGATACCGGACCAACCAAATATGGTAAAAAAACCGACAAGATTTTTGAAAGATAGAAACTGAAACCCTATTCCGGTATCCGCGTCTATATCAGCATCTACGTCACCGGCATCATCTACATCACCGCCTACAAGGGTAGTAAAAACCAAAAATAATAGGAATATAGAGCCAATTATAGCTACAATCCAATAGACCTTCTCAAATAGCGTTAAAGCAGCGAACCAGTTTTCCATATAAATAAAATTTAAAAGTTGGTTGTAAGGGTTAAGATACTACTTTGAATCGATATTTTGGTTGGCTCAAAGTTATCTTGCGGAAAGTAAAACGGACACTGCTTTTCAGCTAAAGCCTACTGCATTTACCATTATCTTTTTGATGCCCTTGGTAAGGGCTTCGTTTGCTATGTAAGTAACGAGGATAAGCCTTTGGGGCATAAGCATCAATACAGTCATTTCGAGGCTAAGTGAGCCATACTTTCCATTTATAAGTAGTTACTAATAGAATTTTGTTACAAAATACTTTTTCAGGGGCATTAACTTCCAAAGTAATGGTAGGGGATGCCAAAGTTGTTTCATCACTTTCCGATAATTTTTCAGCTGCTACGGAATCTCTCAAACCATTCAAATTTATCTATATTGCAATGATGATAAGTAATGACCAAAAAGCTGAATACCGCCATGCTTAAAAAAAAATTACGTTCCCTAAGGTATGAAGATCTGGACTGGAAAACGGTCCTTTTTGTTTTGGTCGTGGTCTCCGTTTTTATCCGTTTTCCATTCTTTTTTAGGGATTATATAGATCGTGATGAGAGTACTTTTATTCTGATGGGGCAATCTTGGGTAAACGGATATTTACCCTACACGCAGCTTTGGGATCTTAAACCCCCCGTTACTTTTCTATATTTTGCCATCATCATAAAACTATTTGGGAAAAGCTTTTTTGCCATTCGACTTTTTGGGGCTATTATGGTTGCCATCACAAGCTTGTTTACCTACGGAATCGCGAAAAGAATAACTACCAAAAAAGTTGCATTTTGGGTTGGTATTTTCTGTGTCTTTTTTCAAAGCTTGTTTGGGAGTTTACAAGGCGTAATGTCGGAACATATTTGCACGTTCTTTTTCGTGGCCGCTCTTTTTATTCTGTTTTTAAAAGAAGATGGCAAATGGTTTTTTACTTCTGGTCTCCTTTTGGGCCTGTCTGTAATGACCAAACTAAATATGGCCTATCCCGTATTAATTTTGGGCCTATATTTTTTGTGGGAAGGTTTTCGCACTAAACAACTTTCCAAGAAGATCATCAATTTAGTTTTTATGGGCATAGGTTTTATTGTGAGCATCATATTGACCTTTATGCCCTATTACTTTCAAGGAGATATTCAGATTTGTTGGGAATCCATTTTTGAGGCACCTCTGGCTTATGCAGAAGGGAAGTTTCACTCACCTTTAAACACCCTTCCTTTTGTAATCGTGGTTCTAGCATTGTTAACGGCTGGGTTTAGTCTTAAAATAATTGATCTAAAAGACAGAAGCATACAAATTCTTACCGTTGTAGTGATAGGTGTCTTGCTGTCCTTTGTTCAGGCCGGCAAAGTAAACGGTCACTATTTAATCCAGTTATACCCCTTTATACTGATTCCCTTGGGCATTGCGGTTGCCAAGTTTCCCCCTATTCAAAAAAAATATAGGGCTGTCATCACCTTATTGCTAATCTTGATTCCCATGGAATCTTATCTGGAATATGGCAATATCATATCCAACAAGATAAAAACAGGTTCTTTATACAACGGGGAGGGTATTGAAGTGCCAAGATATATTGAGGAACATAAGTTGGAAACCAAGAATATCTTTTTTACGGAATACCATATCGGTTATTGGGTTTTGAATGAAGCTCCCCCAACGAAGGCTGCAACACATCCCAGCAACATAACCCGCGAGGAGCTATTCCCATATATGGACAACCCAAGAAAAACAGGCATGGAAGAACTCCAATACATTATGGAAGTTATCCAGCCCAAAACTTTGGTGGCCAGAAAAGGCAAAGAAATCTTTGATAAAAAACTTGTGGAATACAACTCTTACATTGATGCTTACCTAGAAAGGTATTATAAGTTAGAGGCAACCGTAGGTAGAGGACTTATTTACCAACGGTTAGAATGATTCCACAACAATGGCCGAAGCAACCATTTTTACGTCCTCTTTTGAGATTCCAGTAATAAATAATTTCATTGAGTGGGTCTTGTAATAAAATTGCACTGCATGCATCGGTACTTTCTGGGCTCAAAGAAAGGAAACAGTTTATAGAAGACATTACTTCTGGAGTAATAAATTTCGGATTTAGTGGCCTTGCAATTCGGGCAAACAACAGGATTGCCAAAATCATCGGTAGCGTAGTTCCGGACTTCATCAAAAATTTCCTTGGCCCTTTCCCTATCGCTTGAATATACTTGTAGCTTAACACCTCCCAAGGCAGCGCTTATCAAGGGGTCTGAATTGATGGTAGCTTCATCCCTTAAAAAAACAGGGATGCCCTCCGCTTCCAATTTGCCTTTAATGACCACGGCATCCGCTGGAAATTCAAAGCTTCCCAAAGTGTAAAATTCAGTTTTCATCCTTCCATAGTTTTTTGAGCAAATCTTAAAGTTCTTTGCTCCAATTGCTGATTCTTGGACAGTCCCAGATTAATCATTGGAGGGAAAATCCACAAAAGATTTTGATTGAGTCAGACTACGCAAAGCATTTTCCTTCAATCCTTGTGATAGCTTATCAGATAACTTTTTGGGGAAACTCTCCATTACACAAATGTAGCACTTACGGTGATTAAACAGTATCTTAGTCATTCTTAAACCTATACCAAAAATGAAATTTATCTTTTCCTTTTTAGCACTATTCACAGGGTTGTTTCTTACTGCCCAGATTAATTTATATCATATTTCTTTTGATAATGCCGTGCATCACGAAGCAATTGTTGAAGCTACTTTTCCCAATTTAACTTCCGACATAGTAGAGTTTAGGATGAGTAGAACCTCTCCTGGACGCTATGCGCTTCATGAATTTGCAAAGAACGTCTATGGTTTTATAGCAACGGACAGTAAAGGAAATGCTTTGACGGTTACCAGACCCAACCCTTATGCTTGGGAAGTTAGTGGACACGATGGAACCATCAACATCAAATACATTTTGTTTGCCAATCGGGGTGGGGGAACCTACTCCCAAGTTGACGAAACACATGCCCATTTAAATATTCCTGCAACCTTTATGTTTGCTCCTGAGTTGAGCGAGCGTAAAATCGAAGTAACTTTTAACGTTCGCGAAGATTTGGATTGGAAAGTGGCCACGCAACTCCCTTTGGTCTCGGGCACCACATATTCAGCTCCGAACCTCTATTATTTTATGGACAGTCCAACGGAAATCAGCAATTTTATGCTTCGCTCTTTTGAGGTAGATGGGAAAACCATCAATCTTGCACTCCACCATAATGGCACCGAAGCGGAAGCAGATGAATATTTTGAAAAAGTAAAAAAAGTGGTGCTGGCCGAAAAGGAAGTCTACGATGAACTGCCAGATTTTGATTATGGCAACTATACGTTCTTGGCCTGCTACATTCCAAATGCCTCTGGCGATGGTATGGAGCACCGCAACTCTACCATATTGACTAGTACTCGAAGCTTGGCCAATGGAGGTATGGAACGTAATATCGGGACAGTATCCCACGAATTTTTTCATGCTTGGAACGTAGAGCGTATTCGACCTAAAACATTGGAGCCTTTTGATTTTGAAGCGGCCAACATGAGCGGGGCACTTTGGTTTGCCGAAGGCTTTACAAGCTACTATACCGGATTGATTTTATGCAGAGCCGGACTTTCCTCGCCGAAAAACTACGTTGAAGGATTGGCAGGGACCTTTAATTACGTTTGGAACTCTCCTGCACGACAGTTTTTCAACCCGATTGAAATGAGTTTCCAAGCGCCATTTGTGGATGCCGCCACCTCGGTAGACCCAGTAAACCGGGATAATATGTTTATTTCCTATTACTCCTACGGAAGTGTTTTGGGCTTGGCTTTAGATCTATCCCTTCGCGAAAATGGTTTGAACCTGGATGACTTTATGAAGCTTGTATGGAAAAAATATGGAGCGACGGAAATTCCCTATACCATTCAAAATCTTCATAATGCATTAAAAGAATATGCAGGGGATACGTTTGGGGATGATTTCTTTAACAGCTACATCTACAAAAGCAATATGCCCGATTACAAATCATTAATGGAATTGGTGGGTGTTGTTTTGGAGCAACCTGAAGGTTCGCCCTATTTTGGGGCCTATGTTTCCATGAGTGCTGATAAATCAGGCTACATGATTCTTAGAAACACGAAAATGGACAGTCCTGCTTACAAGGCTGGTCTTGACAATGGGGATGTGATTTTAAGTATTAACGACCAACCTTTGGCTGAGGACCAATCATTTGATGATTACCTCAACCAATTCAGTATAGGAGAACCTTTACAGGTAAAATTCAAAAGATACGGAAAGGAAAAAACTACGGAAATGGTTTTGACCCCAAGTCCGGATTATACATTTAGTTTGATGGAAGATAAAGAGCAACAACCATCAAAAAAGATGCTGGAACAGCGCAAAGAATGGCTTAAAGTGGAATAAATGGTGCGTTACAAACAAGCGGAAACCATAGAAGAGCTAGAACAAATTCTGGACCTTCAGCAGCGTAATTTACCTAAAAATATAAGTCAAGAAGAAAGTACAAAAGAAGGTTTTGTGACCGTGGAACACACCATGGATGTGCTCCAAGCCATGAACGAGGTGTGTGGACACATTATTGCCATGGATGAAGGTCAAGTTGTAGGTTATGCCCTGTGCATGCATCCAAAATTTGCAGAGGATATAGCAGTGCTTCGCCCAATGTTCCATGAAATCGATAAAACTCTTGAAGGTAAGGTCAATTATATGGCCATGGGACAAATTTGTGTGGAGAAAACCCATCGAGGACAGGGCATTTTCCGAAAGCTGTATCAAACCATGAAAGAGAAATTACCCAAAGGTTTTGACACCATTATCACCGAAGTGGATGGTAAGAATCCAAGGTCATTGGCAGCTCATGCGGTCATTGGCTTTAAAACCCTAGCCATTTACCATTCAGATGGTAAGGAATGGCACGTGATTATGCTGTAATAAAAAAGCCGCTCCAATGGAGCGGCTTTTTTGTGAATGAATTCATTTATTTTAATCGGCTAGGACGATTATTTTATTGTCTTTCATCTCCACCGTTCCACTTAAAATGGACAAAACTGTTTCTCCATTCTTTCCTTTGGAAAATTTGTCTTCAAAAGCTTCTTCAATGGTAATGTTACCTTTCACTTTAACGTTTCCAGCTTGCAATAGAGACACAATAGGTGCGTGGTTCTCCAACATCTGGAACTCACCATTTACCCCAGGAACGGTAACTGAAGTTACCTCGCCTGAAAATAGAGTGGCTTCGGGTGATACTATTTCTAAAAACATATTTTTTCTTGTCATTCCCATGCAAACGGGAACCTTTTAAATTTTGACTTAATCAATAATGAGATTCCTGCCTTCGCAGGAATGACACTATGCTTCGGACAACATTTTTTCCCCAGCCTCCATAGCTTCCTCAATGGATCCTTTAAGGTTGAAGGCAGATTCTGGCAGGTGATCTAGCTCACCGTCCATAATCATGTTAAATCCTTTGATGGTCTCTTTAATGTCAACCAAAACTCCTGGAATACCAGTAAACTGTTCGGCTACGTGGAATGGCTGAGACAAGAAACGTTGTACACGTCTAGCTCTACCTACAGCCAACTTATCTTCTTCAGAAAGTTCTTCCATACCCAAGATGGCAATAATATCCTGAAGCTCTTTATAACGTTGCAACAACTCTTTTACTCGCTGTGCACAATCGTAGTGCTCTTTACCCAAAATCTCAGGAGTCAAAATCCTAGAAGTGGAATCCAATGGATCCACCGCAGGATAAATACCCAACTCGGCAATTTTACGGGAAAGTACGGTAGTCGCATCCAAGTGAGCAAATGTTGTTGCTGGTGCTGGATCCGTCAAGTCATCCGCAGGAACGTAAACCGCCTGTACAGATGTAATGGAACCTCTTTTTGTTGATGTAATCCTTTCCTGCATGGCACCCATTTCTGTTGCCAATGTTGGTTGGTAACCTACCGCAGAGGGCATACGACCCAATAGTGCGGATACCTCAGAACCTGCTTGGGTGAAACGGAAAATGTTATCTACGAAGAAAAGAACGTCTTTACCTTGTCCTTCTCCTGATCCATCACGGAAATATTCAGCAATGGTCAATCCAGACAATGCCACACGAGCACGTGCTCCTGGTGGTTCGTTCATCTGGCCGAACACAAAGGTTGCCTTGGATTCCTTCATTGCTTTTTTATCTACTTTGGACAAATCCCATCCACCTTCTTCCATGGAATGCAAGAAATCGTCGCCGTATTTTATAATACCGGACTCCAACATCTCACGAAGCAAATCGTTCCCTTCACGAGTTCGCTCTCCAACACCTGCGAACACGGACAAACCACCGTGACCTTTTGCAATGTTGTTGATCAACTCCTGAATCAATACGGTTTTACCTACACCGGCACCACCGAACAATCCAATTTTACCTCCTTTTGCATAAGGCTCGATAAGGTCGATTACTTTGATACCTGTGAAAAGTACTTCTGTTGAAGTAGAAAGATCTTCAAATTTTGGTGCTTCCCTGTGAATTGGAAGTCCATTGTCTCCAGTTTTAGGTAATTCCTCCAAACCATCGATGGCATCACCGATTACATTGAAAAGACGTCCGTAAACATCTTCTCCAATTGGCATTTGAATTGGATTTCCGGTAGCTATAACCTCTACTCCTCTGCTCAAACCATCGGTAGAGTCCATAGAAATAGTTCTTACAGTATTCTCACCAATATGTGATTGAACTTCCAAAACCAATCTTGAGCCATCAGCTTTTGCAATTTCAAGGGAGTCGTAAATTCTTGGGATTTCTACCCCTGATTCAAACTCAACATCAATGACCGGGCCTATAATTTGGGCAACCTTACCTGTTACTTTAGACATTAGTGTGTTTATTTTTAATTGAATACGCGGAAAATAACCGCTATTTTTTCGGCTGCAAAGATATGCTTTTACATTTTTATTCAGAAACCGATTTCAGCTTTTTTTTAAAGAAAAAAGGCGTTGGATTTTCCAACGCCTTTAGTTTTGCTTGTTTACTGTTCTTTAAGGATTTATGGTCCAAGACAAATAGTATATGGAACCGATAAATCCTGTTCCTATTGCAGTGTAGTATTCATCACCCAAAAGATTAGATCCGCCCAATTTAAAAATAGATTTAATGGAAGGAACTGAATAGTTTATTTGTGCATCCAAGACTGTATATGCCGGAATATCGCCATCAGCAAAAGAGGCTTCCCAGAAATAACTATCACTCCATCTGTAGTTTACATTAAAGCCAAAGTTTTTGAAAAGTGCGGCATTACCAAACGATGCCTTAACCTTATGCTTTGGTGTGTTAAAGTTTGTCCTTACATCTGGGAACTTTCCTTCATCAATATCCAACTCGGCAAATGTATAGTTTACCCCAAGATCAAAGTTTCCAAGTTTTGTGTCTACCCCAACGGTTCCTCCATAAGAGTTAATGTCAGCTTCTGAATTGGTGTATGTTTGATATATTTGATAATCCCCGTTCTGAAGTGCCAACAACGAAAGACCACCATCACCAGCTTCTCCGTAAAAAGGAACCGCCGTTGTAGTGTTAGCCAAAAAGTTAGAATAGCTATTGTAGTATCCGCTCAAATCTATCGTGAATCTTCCTACTTGTGCCCGATAACCAGCTTCAAAAGCGGTAATTTCTTCCGGTTGTACCAAAGGAGTGTTCACTGCCTCCGGGGCTCCAGCTTGTAATGAACTTGTTGAATAGGCATTTTCATAGGCCGCACGACCAACAATTTCCACCGTGGATTGACCTGTAAGGGCCTGACCGCTTGCGCTAACATTAAAAGTTCGTACATCTCTATCCAAGTTATCCGGGGCAGAACCTACTAAAATCGCTCTACCTGCATTCAAGCCGATAAATAAATCCTGAGTGGTTGGGTTTCTAAAACCTTGTTGTACTGAAACCCTTAGGTTATGGTTTTTCTCCTCACCTAAAGTATACGCGAAAGAAACTCTTGGGGAAAGGAAACCATCAAAGAATTCATTTTTATCGTAACGAGCAGATCCTGTAAATTTTAAACGGTCGTCCAAAAATTTCTTCTGTACTTGGAGGTAGGCACCATATTCGTTGTATTTGATAGGTCCATCAATATCCGTGAAAATAGTTCCTTGAGAATTTAACTCGTACTCCCTGAAGGAACCACCTATTTGGATATCCGCCCAATCATCAATCAAATGGGCAATGTTATAGTTCCCGTTCACGTGGCGGAATTTAGTTTTATCGATAAATTTAGCGCCCGTAGTTAAATCACCATCATTGGTAACTCTATTAAAAGTACTCTCGAATCCAGCGGTACCTGGAATCAATCTTCCTTGGTCAGCAGCTTGCCTACCTGCAATATGTGCCTGTTCAGAAGCTTGCTCTGGAGAAAGTCCAGCCCCTTGAATACTTCCTAAATACGTTGGTATGTAAGCCCCTGCATAATCAGTGAACCATTGTGTATCGGATTTCCAAGCTCTATTTATATTAATCGCTGCGAAACGGGTATCGTACGCATCTCCTGAATTTTCGGAAACAATATACCCCCTTACAAAGAAGTTGTCGTTTTTAATTTCCAATCTGTGCTGCTGCATGGTAAATCCAGCTACGGCATAACGGTTAGCTCCTTGATAAATGGTGGTACCTCTACCTATTCTACTATTAAGAATCACTTCTAAATCATCCGCAAACGGTCGGTAATGCAATGCGAAATCCGCTTTCACACTTTCGGCGTTATAATTTGCTAAATCCGCTTCATCATACCCTGTTCTGGAAATTGTAGCAGAACCAACAGTTCCTGATGGGAATCCAGCAGCTGCATCAAAGTCCAAGGTTGTTGAAACTTCATCACCATATACATTTAATCCATCATAAGCTGGATTGGAACGGTCAGCGCCCGGATTGTTCAAATCTACTCTACTGTTTGCATGCCAGTCCTCTCCTGTTAAAACCGAAAGGTTGGCCTTAACCGCTAATTTATCGCTAAAGGCGTGAGCGGCCCTTACTCCAAAATCTTTATAAAAATTGCTCCCTGCCGCATCCTGTGTGGTTACCCCACCTTTGGCATAGGCACTTATTCCTTGAAAATCGAATGGATTTTTACTGGTCATAAACAGTATACCGTTGAAAGCACCTGCTCCATATAATGCGGAAGAAGCTCCTGGAAGGATTTCCACACTCTGAACATCCAATTCGGACATACCCACAAGGTTACCCAGTACAAAGTTTAGACCGGGGGCGGTGTTGTCCATTCCGTCTACCAACTGTAAAAACCTATTGTTTGCAAAGGTAGCAAAACCTCTGGTGTTTATGGATTGAAAGGTTAAACTATTGGTGTTAATGTCTACTCCTTTTAAATTTTGCAGACCACCATAAAAAGATTCTGCGGTGGTATTCTTAATTTCCCTAAGCCCAAATCTTTCAACGGATACGGGGGATTCAAAAATCCGTTCCGGAGTTCTAGAGGCCGAGATTACGATTTCGTCCAACAACGTATTAGCTTCCGAAAGTGTTATGGAAAGTGTCTGGTTGTTAGAAGTTACATTCGCTGTAAAATCAGAGAAACCAATGCTGGAAAATTGAAGCTGAAAAGGGGGCTCTTCATCAGTATTAAAGGTAAAATTTCCATCAAAGTCTGTAGTGGTTCCTTCTGCTTTACCTACCAAGATTACGTTGGCTCCTGGAATAGGTTCATTATTTTCATCAACTACCTTTCCCTGTACAGTGGTCTGACCATAAGTTGCCAAACCCAACAGCATTAGGGAAACAAACATAAGTTTTTTCATTTGCTATGGATTAGAGTTAATTTAGTTTTTGTGCATGTTAAGTATCAAGCGGGAAGATACATTTTTTTTATTCCGATTATACAAATTTGAAAAAAATTATGCATGCATAATACTTTTTTGGCAAAAAAATGTATTTAAATCTACGTTTTCAATAAAAAAGGCGCTGAAAACAGCACCTTTTCTATTTAATTCTATGTTTTGATATTGCTACTCCACCGTAACTGACTTCGCCAAGTTTCTTGGTTGGTCCACATTACAACCTCTCATAACAGCAATATGGTATGATAACAACTGCAATGGTATTGTTGTTAGCAATGGTGATAGACTTTCTGAAGTTTCCGGGACCTCGATTACATGATCTGCCAGTTCTTTTACTGTTTCATCCCCTTCGGTTACTATAGCAATAATCCTACCTTTTCTCGATTTAATCTCTTGAATATTACTGACAACTTTCTCATAGTGCCCTTTCTTGGTGGCAATTACTACAACTGGCATTTGCTCATCAATCAAAGCAATGGGTCCGTGTTTCATTTCAGCAGCAGGATAGCCTTCCGCATGGATATAGCTAATCTCCTTTAATTTTAGGGCTCCTTCCAAAGCTACAGGGAAATTGTAACCTCTACCCAAGTATAAACAGTTAGTCGAATCTTTGTACGTTTCAGATATTTCCTCAACCAAAGGATTGGACAACAATGCTTTTTCAACCTTTGCAGGAACCGCTTCTAACTCTGCCAAATATTCTTGATACTTAGACTGGGAAAGGGTTCCTTTTTCTTGTGCCAATTTTAAGGCTATCAAGGTCAATACTGTTATTTGTGTTGTAAATGCCTTGGTTGAAGCCACTCCGATTTCTGGGCCAGCATGGGTATATGCTCCGGCATGGGTTTCTCGGGCAATGGATGAACCCACTACATTACAAACACCAAAGACAAATGCTCCTTTTTCTTTGGCTAGTTTAATCGCTGCCAAAGTATCAGCCGTTTCTCCAGATTGAGAAATGGCTATAAGCACATCATTTTCGGTAATAACAGGATTTCGATACCTAAATTCCGAGGCGTACTCAACCTCAACAGGTATCCTTGCCATATCCTCGAAGATATATTCCGCCACCAAACCGGCGTGCCAAGATGTACCGCAGGCAACAATTATAATTCTATTGGCATTAAGGAACTTTTCCAGGTTCTGATCTATTCCAGCCATTTTTATAATACCCTTATCCGCCAACAGCCTTCCTCTGTAAGTATCCTGAATAGCTTTAGGCTGCTCATAAATTTCCTTGAGCATAAAATAATCATACCCTCCTTTTTCTATTTCTTCAAGATTGAGCTGCAATTCCAAAATATTAGGATAAGCGATTGCATCATCCTTGATTTTACGTAGCTTGATTTCTTTACCAATCCTTACAATTGCCATTTCTTCATCTTCGAGATACACGGCATTGTTGGTGAATTCGATAAAAGGAGAAGCATCAGAGGCGATAAAATATTCATTCTCCCCGATTCCGATAGCAAGTGGGCTACCCAACTTGGCCACGACAATTTCATCTGGCTTGTTCTTATCAAAAACAGCAATGGCATAAGCTCCTACAACTTGGTTCAATGCTATTTGAACAGCTTTTCCGAGCTTTACTCCTTCTTTATTCTTGACCTCTTCAATTAAGTTGATCAGCACCTCAGTATCCGTGTCAGACTCAAAAGTATAGCCTCTTTTGATCAGGGCTTGCTTAATGGATTCATAATTCTCTATGATTCCATTATGTATAATGACCAAATCACCAGAATTAGAGTAATGGGGGTGGGAATTGACATCGTTGGGAACTCCGTGGGTTGCCCAACGCGTATGGCCCAAACCTAACTTTCCATTTGTAGGAATGGAGCCTTCGACTTTGTTTTTTAGATCTTCTACCTTACCCTTGGTTTTGGTAAGATGGATGTTTTCTCCATCAAAGAGGGTTACACCCGCACTGTCGTATCCTCTATACTCCAGTCTTTGCAGACCCTTTATAATAACTGGATAGGCTTCTCTATGACCAATATATCCGACTATTCCACACATAAGAATTTTTTTAAGTTAACAACCATTTGGGGGATTGGTCATCAAATTTAAAATGTATACGTTAAAATATGCTGTTCTGGTTCTATAAAACGATAAACGTTCAAAAAACAACGTTAAATACGAATTTTAATTGGCCTCGGTGTAGTAAATCTCCAATTTGAGTTTGCTTGACTCCTCTCCCGGACCAACACTGCTTCCATAGAGTACCGTGCCCAATGGGCTAATAGCAGCTCCAATTGGATAATCGATTCCCTGCATATCGCTGCCGATTGCTTCTTGAACACCAATAAGGTTAATATTAGGAGTCAAAGTCAGCCCTAATTTAGCGTTTGCAGAATCCCTTACGATAATATTATTGATATGTTCGGTAATGCGAATTGTATACTTTACACCTAAATCGTTGTCTGTTTCCAGTATACCATCATGACTTGGAAAATATCTCAACGAATTTGGACCGGAGTTAGCAGTAATGTCTTCATTGGATGAATCGAACAAAGGCCGGTTTGTTTCCGCATTGTACAAATAAAGCCTTGGTGGCTCAACAACAGAAGTACCCAATGCTTCACGATCCACATAGAATACCAAATTGGCTTCGTTAATTACCCAATTATTCTGTTTTATTTGATTGATTATCGCAGAACCACCGTTCTCCACTTCATCGAATAACCTTACTTCAGCCAAGGTATTTCCTCCCTTTACATATATCCTTGAGGCATTTTCTCCATTATTAAGGGCATTTTCAATTTCCGGAGGCAACATTTCATTCTCAAAAACATTTACTGCATTTCCAAAAATCCCAGCTTGAGAACTTTCCAGAAAGTTTAGGACAAAATCCTTTTCAGCGGTTACTGTCTCATCAGCTTCGGGATCATAATCATCGTACTCGTATGTAATGGTAATATTTGCCTCTGTCAAATCCAGCAAGAACATCAGCTGGTCCATATCGGTCCCCGCTAAATGCACTCCTCGAAAAAAGTTTCTAAAATTGGAATCGCTCAACAACTCGGACTGACCTTCTTTATCCAAAATATTCTGTTGAAAAAACTCTGGATTCAAGGGTACACGTATCCCGGGAGCAATCCGTGATTCCACCACAGTTTCTGACTCATCCACATCTTCAGTTTCAGGGTCGTCCTCGGCATAAACGAGCATTTCCATATCATCAATTACCACGGTTTTTTGGCCCTCCATGGTAAGCTCCTCTCCTATAAAACCAGAAAAATCCTGATTGGAATAATATTCCTGAGCCTCTTCGAAATTAGAATTTGGATCTAGATCGCGAAGAAAATAATTGGACCTTGAAACCACTAGATCAAAAGTTTGTCCTCTATCCCCATAAATACTGTCCAAATCAAATCTATTGGCATAGATGTTCGGCACAAAATCATCTCCCGTCCCATCCTCAGAAGCATCGTAAGGGTTTGACCCTAGCACTCGTTCCTGATTATCGGTAACTCCATCACCATCATAATCTGAATTTGGGTCATCCACATCTTGCCCATTTTCCAATTCATCTGGAATGCCATCACCATCGGAATCGGGCGTGGGAGCGGTTTGAAAAGGTATGTACAGAATAACTTCTTTTACCGTTTCATTTTCTTGATCGTTATCCGCTTCATCTTCACTCGTTTGAGAAATATCCCCGAATGTGGGTGATGTTGAGGGTAGTTGGAGTTGGGAAATTATACTTGCTTTTCTTTGTCCATAAATTGGATCATCAAAGGTTCCCAATTGGTACAAAGGAAGTCTATTGGTCTGTACAGCAGTGACACCCTTGTTATATGTAAAAACGTCGTATTCTACTTTGCCCGTACTGAAGGGTTCTCCTGCAACAACACCCTCACCGATGGTATCCAATTCCTCTTCACAAGAAGCAAGTAGTAAAAGCAAAGTTCCAACTAGCGCTGAAACTTTGGTAATCTTGGAAAATCTCATTCAATCTATTTTAAAACCTCTGTGTTATAGAAATTTGTGTATGCTTCCTCTGCCTCCTGAAGCGGAACATAGGGCAAAACAGGTACGGAAAGATTATCAATATGGTTTTTTAAGTCCTCTGACAATTCCTCCGCGGCTAAAATAACAGCATCGGAATGATCTACGGCAACCTTTAACAAATTATTATATTCGGGGTGTTCCAACGATGAAATTTCTTCTTTATCAATGCCATCAAAAGCGATTTTGTCGATCATGCCACTATCTAATTCTCCTTCAAAATCCTTACCATACACCGAAGTAACTATTCTACTTTCAGAGAACAAAGGTTCGTCTGCGTAGTATTTTCTCAGGTAAAGCGGTACCATGGATGCCATCCAGCCATGAACATGGATTATATCTGGGGACCAGTTCAATTTTTTTACCGTTTCCACAACTCCTTTTGCAAAGAAAATGGCACGCTCGTCGTTGTCCGGAAACAAGTTTCCATCAGCATCAGTAAACGTGGCCTTTCTTTTAAAATATTCGTCGTTGTCTATAAAATATACTTGGATTCGCTCTTTTGGAATGGATGCTACCTTTATAATCAGGGGCATATCCATGTCATTAATCACCAGGTTCATCCCCGATAAACGTATTACCTCATGTAATTGATGCCTTCTTTCGTTAATATTTCCATACCTGGGCATAAATATCCGTATTTGCCCACCGTTACTGTTCACCATTCTAGGCGCTTCGTACGACATTAAGGAAACAGGATTCTCTGGGAGGTAGGGAACTAATTCAGAAGATACAAACAATACCTTTTTACCATTCATAAACACTTTCTTTTGTTTATCCGAAAAACATAGCTGCAAAAGTACAAAAATTATGCTGATTAGCAGTAATTATAGTATTTTTGCACCCTTTTATGCCTGTATATGAAGATATTCGACCGTAAAAATGAACTGAACGCTTTCACTTTGGAAGAGCGCAAAAAAGACCACTCCATTGGTCTCGTACCTACTATGGGTGCGCTTCACACTGGTCATATCTCTTTGGTAAAAAAAGCGCTTTCCGAAAATGATCTGGTAGTAGTAAGTATTTTTGTGAACCCTACACAATTCGACAAAAAGGACGATCTGGAGAAATATCCAAGGACTTTTGAACAGGATATTGAACTATTAAAACAAGTTTCGGACAAGATTGTGGTTTTCGCACCCTCGGTCGATGAAATCTATGACGGAAAACTTGAGTCAGGATCTTACGAGTTTGACGGTTTGGACAAAGTAATGGAAGGGGAGTTCAGAACAGGTCATTTTGATGGTGTCGGCACCATTGTAGAGCTTTTGCTAAGAACGGTAGCTCCGGACAGAGCCTATTTCGGGGAAAAGGATTTCCAGCAATTGCAGATTATCCGAAAAATGGCCGAAATCAAGAAATTACCCTACACCATTATTGGTTGCCCCATTGAAAGGGAGCCACACGGCTTGGCAATGAGTTCCCGCAACGAAAGACTCTCAAAAAATACCCGCGAACAAGCTGGTTTTATTCATAGTACACTACAATCTGCCAAAACCAAATTTGGCACGAAAAGTGCTACATATATAACGGATTGGGTAAAATCCGAATTTGAGCAACATCCTTTGTTTGACCTGGAGTATTTCGAAATTGCCGACGAGAATACATTGACTCCAGCTTTAAAAAAACAGGACAACCAAAAATATAGGGCGTTTATTGCCGTTTACGCAGACGGCGTACGCTTAATTGATAATCTAAGATTGAATTGATAATTTTGCACCATGCAAGTAGAAGTCGTAAAATCCAAAATACACCGAGTAAAAGTTACCGGAGCAGACCTTAACTATATAGGAAGTATCACTATAGACGAAGACCTTATGGATGCCGCCAATATTATTAGGGGCGAAAAAGTGCAGATTGTGAACAACAACAATGGTGAGCGACTGGAAACTTACGCTATTCCAGGTCCTCGAAATTCTGGAGAGCTGACCCTAAACGGTGCCGCCGCTAGAAAAGTAGCCGTTGGAGACGTATTGATCCTAATTACCTATGCTTGGATGGATATCGAAGAGGCAAAATCATTTAATCCAGCATTGGTTTTCCCCAACGAGGAAACCAATCTACTCAAGTAATTTTGGGCACTTCCCTAAAAAAATTCCTTAAAATATTTGTGCCCATAGCCTTTGGGTTGTTTTTGGTTTGGTACTCTTACAACTCCACAACACCCGAAGAGCGCAAGCAGATTATCCATTACATTTCCAATGCAAGCCCATTTTGGGTAACCATTTCCGTGATTATTGGAATATTGAGCCATATTTCAAGAGCCATACGCTGGAACTATCTTTTAGAACCCCTGGGGTACAGACCCAAGATTACGAACAACGTTTTTATTGTATTGATTTCCTATTTCGCCAATTTGGGTATTCCCCGTTCTGGTGAAATCCTTAGGGCCACCGCACTCACCACCTACGAAAATGTCCCTTTTGAAAAAGGGTTCGGCACCATCGTCACCGAGAGAGTCATAGATTTACTGATGCTTTTGATCATAATCATGATCACCTTGCTTTTACAAACCGATTTTATCCTCGGCTTTTTGGAGGAAAAAGGAGTAAACATTATTGGTGCTATTGGAATTTTATTGGTGGGCATTGTAGGTTTGTTTTTAGGATCTTACATCATTCGTAAGTCAAAGTCGCCTTTCGCACTAAAGCTCAAAGGATTTTTAAACGGTCTTCAAGATGGTGTCCTCAGTGTTTTCAAAATGAAAAACAAATGGCCCTTCATCTTCCACACACTTTTCATCTGGGTTGCCTATTTTAGTATGTTCTGGGTTATAAAACACACTGTGGAAGAAACCATCACACTGACCTTGGGCGAGTTATTGGTTGCCTTTGTGGCCGGAGCCTTCGCCATGTCCACTACCAATGGCGGAATCGGCCTGTATCCCATAGCTGTTAGTGCTGCTCTCGGTATTTATGGCATTAGTTCGGTGTCCGGGGACGCATTCGGTTGGATCATGTGGATTGCACAAACTCTAATGGTCGTCGTTTTTGGTACAATATCCTTCATTGTATTACCGTTATTGAATAGAAATCGGTAAGCCCCAGCCGCCTAAATCTTAACCAATGAAAAAATGTCTATTTCTACTGATAGGCTTAACTTGCTTGAACCTTAGCGCTCAAGTGACAAAAGAGATTTTTGAATCCTTCAAACTACAGGAACGAAGGGACGTCTCCTACTATTTTCCCGAAGACTACACCGAAGAGAAATCATATCCCTTGATCGTGGTATTGGACGAAGAATATTTGTTCGACCTTGTAGTGGCCAACGTAAAATTCCAAAGCAAGTTTGATCGTATGCCCGAAGCCATTGTGGTTGGCGTACATCAACTTCAAAACGATTTGCGTTGGGAAGATTGTGACTATGAAGACGTATCTGGATTACCCACCGAGAAAGGTAAAATGTTCTATGAGTTTTTGGGCACCGAACTTATCCCATATTTGGAGACTAGCTATAATGTGGCACCGTTCAAAATGTTCGTGGGCTATGATATCACTGCCAATTTTGGCAACTACTATTTGTTCAAAGATCGTTCCCTGTTTAACTCTTACGTAAGCATTTCGCCAGTCATGGCCACCGAAATGGAAAGCAGGGTCCCAGCCCGTTTGTCCGAATTGGACCAGACCATTTTTTATAATTTGATAGTGGAAAAACAACCTACGGACGATAGGCAACGAATCCTTCAAATGAACACTAGCATAAGCTCTATCACTCGAGAATCATTACATTATTTTTTTGATGAATACGAAAAAGCTGACCACACCTCCATTGCAGCCTATGGTATAAGCAAAGCTTTTGATAACGTATTCAGCATATACAGACCGATTACCCCTGCTGAGTACAAATCTGATATTTTGACATCGGAAGAACCGGTTTTCAATTATTTGGAGAATCGCTACCAGACCATTGAAGACCTATTCGGTTTTGAAAAGCCCGTGGAACTCAACGATATTATGGCCATTTATGCAGCATGTCTTAAAAAAGAAGACTACGAGTCGCTGGAGCCTTTGGCCGACCTATGCAAAAAGGAATTCCCGGATACCATGATGGGCTTTTATTTTGAAGCAGAATACTACGAGTTTATCGGAGAACCCAAAAAAGCGTTCAAAACATTCGAAAAAGCCTTCCAATTGGAAGAAATCGACTTTTTGACCAAGGATATGGCCCTCGATAAAATTGATGCACTCAAAGCGGACTTCGGTTACTAGAATCTTGGGGTCATTGGATTGATTCGATATTTGGGTTGACTTGACCAAAAACTATCGGTCCAAAAATCCAACAATCTAAAAAACGATCAAATCCATCATCTAAATCCATATCTTTAGGCCCTTCATTTATTTTGAATGGCCAAAACCAAAACAGCATTTTTTTGTCAAAACTGTGGAACCCAATTTCCCAAGTGGATTGGGCAATGTTCCTCTTGCAAAGAGTGGAATACCATTGTGGAGGAAGTGGTCCAAAAAGAGGACAAAAAAAGTTGGAAAACGGATAAGGTCGCCAATCAAGCGAATAAACCGCTTCGTGTTTCTGAAATCACACAAGAAAAAGAACTTCGATTGGATACTCTGGACCAAGAGTTCAATCGTGTATTGGGAGGTGGATTGGTACCAGGGTCGCTCACTTTATTGGGAGGCGAACCCGGTATCGGAAAAAGTACCTTATTGCTTCAAATCGCACTCAAACTACCCTACAAAATTCTATATGTTTCGGGAGAGGAGAGTCAACGGCAGATAAAAATGCGTGCCGATCGTATTCAACCGAACAGCGAAAATTGCTATATCCTTACCGAGACCAAAACACAGAACATTTTTCAGCAGATTTCAACTATTGAGCCCGATTTGGTCATTATTGATTCCATTCAGACACTGCATACTGATTATATTGAATCTGCAGCTGGAAGCATTTCACAAATTCGTGAAAGTACTGCCGAGCTCATTAAGTTTGCAAAAGAAAGTCACACACCCGTTATTTTGGTGGGACATATCACCAAGGATGGTGCCATTGCCGGTCCTAAGATTTTGGAGCATATGGTGGATACCGTGCTACAGTTTGAGGGTGATCGTAATTATGTGTACCGTATTCTTCGCTCCCTTAAAAACCGGTTTGGTTCAACTGCAGAACTAGGCATTTATGAGATGCAGGGAAGTGGATTGCGGGAAGTGAACAATCCATCCGAAGTACTGATTTCCAAAAATGAGGAAGATCTTAGCGGTACCGCCATTGCAGCCACCGTGGAAGGTATGCGACCCTTACTTATCGAAATTCAAGCTTTGGTGAGCACTGCAGTTTATGGCACACCACAACGTTCTGCCACAGGATTCAATGCGAAACGATTAAATATGCTCCTCGCCGTTTTAGAAAAACGTGCAGGTTTCAAATTGGGCGCCAAGGATGTTTTCCTGAACATTACAGGAGGAATATCCGTGGATGACCCTGCCATTGATTTGGCCGTAATGGCCGCAATCCTATCCAGCAATTCGGACATTGCTATTGAAAAAGGTGTCTGTTTTGCCGCAGAAGTCGGACTTGCTGGTGAAATAAGACCCGTACAACGTGTGGACCAGCGCATTCTTGAAGCTGAAAAACTGGGCTTCTCCAAAATTTTTGTTTCCAAAAACAACAAGATTGGGCTAAAACAATCTGGCATCCAAATTCAAAAGGTGTCCAAGATTGAAGATGTTGTCGCCCATCTCTTCGGATAAACCAGTAATTGTAGGTTTCTTTCTATATTTAGGAAACTTTCAAACCGCACATGAAAAGATTTTTTCTCCTTTTTCCCATATCCGTTCTGGTCTCTTGTACCGACCCAAACCCCAATAATGCAGACAAGCCTTATTTCAGTACATGGGAACATTATTTGGGCGATCCCGAACGAACACATTTTTCCAACCTTAACCAAATTGACACGACGAATGTTTCACAATTAAAACTGGCTTGGAGCTATAAAAGTGGAGGCCTGCAAGAAGGAAGAACTACACAAATACAGACAAGTCCTTTGATGATTGAAAATGTGCTTTATGGGGTAAATGCAGCCATCGAACTCTTCGCCATAAATGCAAAAACAGGAGAGGAAATCTGGAAATTTCCCCCAAAATCCAAAGATGAATCAGGTTTAGGGCTCAACCGCGGGTTGAACTACTGGAAATCTGATGGGACAGGTCCTAGTCGCATCTTTTTCTCCTCAGGACCTAAACTGTATGCCATCAATCTTAAAACGGGCCAGCCCATTAGTGATTTTGGCAATAACGGAAGTATAGACCTTCGGGATGGTCTGGGCAGGGACCCCAATAAATTATCCGTAGTGTCGAACACACCCGGAGCTGTTTTTAAAAATATACTTATCCAAGGTACCCGCGTAGGGGAAGGCCCAGGCTCCTCACCCGGACATATTAGGGCTTACGATGTGCTCACAGGTGAAATTCTCTGGACCTTCCATACTATTCCACAACCAGGTGAATTTGGTTACGACACTTGGCCCGCCGAAGCTTATAAAAAAGTAGGTGGCGCTAATAGCTGGCCTGGAATGGCACTGGACAACGAACAAGGTGTCGTTTACATTCCAACAGGTTCAGCCGCTTTTGATTGGTATGGTGGAGACCGCGAAGGATCCAACCTGTTTGCCAATTCCCTATTGGCGCTAAATGCCAATACCGGTGAACGTATTTGGCACTTTCAAATGGTGCGCCACGATATTTGGGACAGGGACTTGCCTGCACCACCCAACCTTGTAGATATTGTTAGGGACGGACAGACCATTCCCGCCGTGGCACAGGTCACCAAAAGTGGTCATGTATTTGTTTTCAACCGAATCACAGGAGAACCTTTGTTCCCTATTGAAGAAAAAGCGTATCCAAGTTCCACGTTGCTTGGCGAAAAAGCATTCGAAACTCAGCCCTTACCGTTAAAACCTACTCCGTTTGCCCGTCAAATTTTGACAGAGAATGATTTATATGCCCCAAACCGAACTGCTTTTGTTGATGATTTAGTTTCAGGTAATGAAACTGAAGACAATCCTACCGTGTTGGAGAAATTCAATTCCATTACATCAAAAGGGCAGTTTATCCCAATGGATACCACGGGTGTAATTTTATTTCCAGGTGCCGATGGTGGTGCCGAATGGGGTGGGGCAGCACTCGACCCAAGGGATGGAGTGATGTACGTGAATGCCAATGAAATGGCTTGGATCATTAAAATGAAAGAAGTTGGCGGTGGTGCAGAAGGTTCAAGTGTTGGACAAAGTTTAGCACAAATTCATTGTGCAAGATGCCACGGTGGCGATTTACAAGGCTTGAACGGAATCCCTGAACTTCAAAATGTGAAGTTGAGATTGGAAACAGACTCCATAAAAACAATTATCCAAAAAGGTCGTGGCGCCATGCCAGGCATGCCGAATCTTTCCGAAGAAGAAACCAATGCTATTACCGACTTTTTAATGGATATCGAAGAAGCCAAAGATCATAGAGTAGAGAAAACAAAAATTGATGTGCCCTATTCTATTTCAAGCTTTGCAAGATTTAAAGATGACAGAGGGTATCCGGTTGTAAAACCGCCGTGGGGAACTTTGAATGCCATTGACCTTAATTCAGGCGAATATCTGTGGACCGTACCTTTAGGACATGAAGAAAGTTTACAGGACCCGAACATTCCGGTTTCGGGGCTGGAAAATTATGGCGGACCCGTCGTAACCAGAGGTGGAGTGCTCTTTATTGCTGCAACCAAAGATGAAAAAATCCGTGCCTTCAACATGAAGACAGGTAAACAACTTTGGGAAGCCCAACTGCCTGCTGGGGGCTATGCCACACCGATTACTTACCAAATTGATGGCAAACAATATATAGTGATTTCCTGTGGAGGTGGTAAAATGGGCACCGACTCTGGTGATGAATATCGAGCTTATACTTTAGAATAATTTAAGGCGCTGGATTTGGAATAGCTTTGTGTATTTCCTCTATACCTTCCATAACCTCATCGGAAAGGTCTACATCAATACTGGAAATATTTTCTTTTAGCTGTTCCATTGTGGTTGCTCCAATAATATTACTGGTAAGGAACGGCCGGGTATTTACAAAGGCCAACGCCATTTGTGCCAAACTCAAACCATGTGCTTTAGCAAGTTCCGAATACCTTTGGGTTGCCTGGGTAGCAGTTTCCCCACTGTATCGGTTATAATTCGGAAACAAGGTTACCCTAGCTTTTCTTGGCGGTATTTCCGTAAGGTATTTACCGCTCAATACTCCGAATCCAAGTGGTGAATAAGCCAATAAACCTATCTGCTCACGCATCGAAATTTCGGAAAGTCCTACCTCAAAAAGTCGATTTAATAGACTGTACGGGTTTTGGACAGTGCGCATACGAGGCAGCGACTGGTGTACTTTGCTTTCTTCCAAATAGCGCATGGTACCCCAAGGCGTTTCGTTGGACAGCCCTACGTGACGAATCTTGCCTTCGGCAATCAAATCGCGTAAGGTTTCCAGAACTTGGTGAATATTATCATCCCAAACATCAACAGCATGGGCATTGTAGCCCCGTTGACCGAAATAATTCGTGTTTCGTTCTGGCCAGTGGAGTTGGTACAAATCAATGTAATCGGTTTGCAACCGCTTTAAGCTACCATCCACAGCATTGATAATGGATTCCTTGCTAAATCCAGTGCTTCGAATATGGTTGGCAGCGTGACCAGGTCCTGCAATTTTGGATGCCAGCACCACCTTATCCCGATTACCCGTTTTTTTGAACCAGTTTCCAATCAGTTCTTCCGTTACCGCATACAGTTCCTTTTTGGCGGGAACAGGATACAACTCGGCCGTATCAAAAAAATTCACGCCTTGGTCCAGGGCATAATCCATTTGTTCGTGGGCCTGATCTTCATTGTTCTGTCGACCCCAGGTCATGGTTCCCAAACAAATTTTACTGATTCGGATATCGGTATGAGGAATTCTGGTGTATTTCATCTTTTAAAATTAAAGAAGCTCAAAGGTACTGAAACAAAAACATCAGTCTAAAGCCAATGTTATTTTTCAACCTCCAATAAAATAGGACAATGGTCACTGTGTTTGGCTTCGGATAAAATCACGGAACGCTTTAGCCTATCTTCCAAGGGTTTGGCCACCATCCCATAATCCAGACGCCAGCCTTTGTTATTGGCCCTAGCGTTGGCTCGGTAACTCCACCATGTGTAATTGTCGGATTCTTTGTTAAAATGTCTGAAACTATCAATAAAACCACTTTTCATGAAATTACCTATCCATTCCCGTTCCACGGGTAAAAATCCTGACACATTTTTGTTTCGCACCGGATCGTGGATATCGATTGCTTCATGACAAATATTATAGTCCCCGCAAACAATAAGATTGGGGCGTTCTTTTCGAAGTTCCTCTGAATACTTTTGAAAGTCGTCCATGTAGGTCAGCTTTAAGTCCAGACGGTCCATATTTGTGCCAGAAGGCAAGTACATGCTCATCACAGAGAGGTCTCCAAAATCGGCACGGATATTCCTCCCTTCATGGTCCATATAATCTATCCCCGTTCCATACTCAATATGGTCAGGCTCATTCTTACATAGTAAAGCTACACCACTATACCCTTTTTTCTGGGCACTGAACCAGTAGTTATGGGAATACCCTGCTTCTTCAAAAACAGTGGTGTCCACTTGTTCTTCCATGGCTTTGGTTTCTTGCAAACACACTACATCGGGACCAACCGATTCCAACCATTCCACAAACCCTTTTTTTAGGGCTGCTCTTATTCCATTTACATTATAGGATACAATTTTCATGCGCTCAAATTTGTTCAAAAATAGCTATTGTGAACGGCTCCCTAAAATTGAATTTACCAATGGATATATCAATGAAAAGAATCAAGGCCTTCTTTCTTGATGTTTTCCGTAATTTTAGATCAAAATTCATCCTCATGACCGCACTTGTTCTGATTGATGTTCAACGTGGACTCCAAGAAATTGCATTTTATGGCACTGAGCGAAACAATCACGAAGCAGAAGAAAATTGTGGTCGATTGCTTAATTATTTCAGAAAAAACCAATTGCCCGTTTTTCATGTAAAACACAATTCCACGAATCTTAGCTCACCCCTGCACCCCAGTAAAATAGGAAACGATTTCCATCCAGCCGTACAACCCATGATCAATGAAACTATATTTGAAAAAGCAGTAAATAGTGCATTCATCGGAACCAATTTGGAAGCTAGCTTAAAAGCACAAAATATTACTGATTTGGTGATTGCGGGGCTCACCATCGAACATTGTATTTCCACATCGGTCAGAATGGCTTCAAACCTGGGTTTCAATGTTGTTTTGGTTTCTGATGCCACTGCCGCATTTGATAAAATGGGGTATGATGGCAATAAATACGCGGCCGAAGTTATATTTCATGCAGAATTGGCGAACTTACAAGACGAATTTGCCCAAATTATGGACACCCAAACACTACTGAACAACCTTACCAATTAGTTCCTATTTTTATGGACTCACTAAAAACCCCATAATGATTCGATATATACTCATTCTATTTTTTTGCTGTTTGAACTTTTTCCTTGGGCATGCCCAAACCAAACCACTAAAAATTGGCATCGCGGGTCTTACCCATACCCATGTGCATTGGATTTTGGGTAGAGAAGATATTGGTGATATCAAAATTGTTGGTATTGCGGAATCCAATCGGGAATTGGCACAACGTTATGCAGAACAACATGGTTTTTCTATGGATTTGGTCTATAATAGTTTGGAAGAAATGATTTCGGCCACCAAACCTGAAGCTGTTACCGCATTTGGGACCATTTATGACCATTTGAAGGTCGTACAAACTTGTGCTCCCAAAGGAATTCATGTAATGGTTGAAAAACCGCTTGCCGTAAATATGGGGCATGCAAAAAAAATGAAAGCTTTAGCAGAAAAATATGGTATCCATTTGTTAACCAATTACGAAACAACTTGGTACCCCTCAAACCATAGGGCCAAAGAACTGCTTGAAAATGGGAAAATTGGCGATTTGCGCAAGGTAATTGTTCGCGACGGTCATCGGGGTCCGGTAAAAATCGGTGTGAATCAAGAATTTTTGGATTGGCTACAGGACCCAGTGCTCAACGGAGGTGGGGCCATAACAGATTTTGGATGTTATGGAGCCAATTTAATGACTTGGCTTAAAAAAGGAGAAAAGCCCAATACAGTAACCGCTGTTACCCAACAACTTCAAGCCAACAATAACCCGAATGTGGACGATGATGCCACGATAATACTTACCTATAATGATTGCCAAGCTATCCTGGAACCTTCATGGAACTGGCCTATCGGAAGAAAAGATATGGAGCTTTATGGCCTCACAGGGGCTATTTATGCCGACAACCGAAATACCCTTCGCATTCGGATTGCAGAAGGTTATGATGGATTCCATGAAGAACAAATTACTCTTGAAGAACGCACTCAACCCCACAACGATCCATTTTCTTTATTTGCGGCCGTGATAAGGGGCAATATTAGTTTAGGCCCCAACGACCTTTCTTCTCTGGAAAACAATATGACGGTTGTTGAAATACTGGATGCAGCCCGAGAAAGTGCAAAAAAAGGAAAAACAGTCACCCTAAAGAATTAACCTCACTTATTTTGAAACTACCCCATCAAAATACAAATAGATTTTTTCTTGGTCTACTTTTGTGTTGTTTCCATACCATTAAAGCGCAAAACACTACAAAAGATTCCATTACCCAATTGGACGAAGTGGTGCTGACCCAGGATGCGATTCCTAAAAAAGCCACGGGAATTACACCTTCATCAAAAATAGCTGGCCGGACGTTTGAAAGGTTCAATCCTGCGGATATTCCCTCGGCCATCAATCAGATTTCGGGTGTGTATATCCTATCGGGAGCCATCAATACGAATCGAATCACAGTTCGCGGCATCGGGGCAAGGACGCCCTATGGCACCAATAAACTACGCATGTACTTTAACGGCATTCCCGTAACCAATGGTGCGGGCTCCTCAACTATAGAAGCCTACGATTTTGAGAACTTGGGTGCTGTAGAAGTTATTAAAGGTCCAAAAGCAACGGCATATGGTTCCAATCTTGGTGGAGCTATTCTTTTGGAAACCAAGGCATCTGTTGAAGACAGGACCCAGCTTATCAATTCATTCACGGTGGGGTCTTACAACATGCTCAAGGATAACCTGACCTTTTCCCATTCAGAAGATGGTTTCAAGCTGTCCCTGAGCTACAATCATCTGGAAACTGATGGGTATCGACAAAACAGTCAATTTCAGCGAGATGGTCTATTGCTGAACACACAGTTCCGGACTGGACAAAAAAGCAGCATTGCTCTTTTGGCAAACTATATAGACTATACTGCAAACATCCCAAGCTCCATCAATCAAACAGATTTTGAAGAAGACCCCACCCGTGCGGCATCAAACTGGTTGTCGGCTCAAGGATACGAGGCAAACAAATATCTTTTGACGGGACTATCACACACCTATCAATTTTCCGAACATCTTCAAAATACCACCAGTATTTTCTACACTTATCTAGACCATTACGAACCAAGGCCTTTCAATATTCTGGATGAGTTTACCAATGGCTTCGGTCTTCGAAGTCAATTTTCGGGCAATTGGGCGAAAGCAGAATTCACCTTTGGTGGCGAATACTATAAAGACGAATACCATTGGGGCACATTTGAAAACCTTTATGAGGAGAATGATGGCAACGGCAGCTTGCAAGGGAATCAACTAAGCGACAATACAGAATTAAGAAGACAGTTCAACCTTTTTGGGACGCTTACCTACCCCATCACAACAAAACTTTCCACGCAATTGGGTCTCAATTTGAACAAGACCCATTATGATTTTAGAGATTTGTTCAATCAAGGGGATGCCAATGCTTCAGCAAAACGTGATTTTGATCCCATATTGCTTCCAAATCTGGGAATTAACTATCAATTAAAAAATGGAAAAATCCATGCAAACGTAAGTAGAGGTTTTTCCAATCCAAGCTTGGAGGAAACACTGACCCCAGATGGCATCATCAATCCAGATATTGCCCAAGAAACAGGAACAAACTATGAATTGGGCACCGAATGGTTGTTATTTAAGAACAACTTATCCATGAACCTCACCCTATACCGAATGGATGTAAAAAACCTTTTAGTGGCCCAACGGGTCGGAGAAGACCAATATATTGGCAGAAATGCAGGGGAAACGAGGCATCAAGGCTTGGAAATTGACCTACAATATAGGAATAAACTATCCCAATCCATCACTTTTTCGCCCTATCTCAGTTACACCCTCAACGACCATAGTTTTGTGGATTTTGTGGATGGGGACAACGATTATTCGGGCAATCCGCTCACGGGAGTGCCAAAACATCGGTTGAGCTCAGGAATTGACTTTAGGCATAAAAATGGTTTGCAACTCAACCTAACGCACCAATTTGTGGACAAAATTCCAATGACCGATGCTAATTCAATCAGTAGCGATTCCTTTAATGTATTCCATGCCAAGCTAGGGTTCCGAACCGCTATTTCATCTCATGTCAATTTGGGATTGAATGCCGGAGTCAATAATGTTTTTGATACCAATTATGCCCAATCCGTATTGATCAATGCAGTTGGTTTCGGTGGGGCACAACCCAGATACTATTACCCTGGAAATAGCCTGAATTATTTTGGTGGTTTGCAATTAAACTATATTTTTTGATTGATTATGCTGAAAAGTTTCATCTATCTTTAAGATCAAAACAGGTTGATCATGAATGAAATAGAACAATACATCGCTAAATTTTATAGAGATACAACAGCAGCTTCAAAAGATAAGGGACATCATTAAAAAGGTAGCACCAAGAACAGCACCAAAATGATTCAAAGAAAAAAGATTATTGGTATTTGTGGAAGCGCAAGTAAAAATTCAGCAAATCTGTCCATTCTAAAGTATTTGGCAAGACAAGAAAAAATGGAACTCGATTTTCAGCTTATTGATGATTTGGCCGAAATGCCCCATTTCAAGACCGAACTTACTGATATAAATGTGCCTGAAAAAATAGTTGCCTTCAGAAATCAAATCACCCAGGCAGATGGAATCATCATTTGTACGCCCGAGTATGTTTTCAGTATTCCCAGCGGACTTAAAAATATCATTGAATGGTCTGTATCAACCACAGTTTTTTCAGATAAGCCCATCGGACTTATCACCGCTTCCGCAAGTGGAGAAAAAGGACACGAAGAACTGAAATTAATCATGGAAACCGTTCAAACCATTTTTACGGAAGACACCACACTTCTTATCCGAGGAATAAAAGGAAAGATAAATGTAGCGGGGGAAATTACTGACCATGAAATTGAAAGGAAATTGAAAAAATTCATGAAATCATTCAAAGAATTGACAAAAACCAATAATCATTAACCGACACTAAGTCAAAATTTCAAATATGCTCCCAAGCATCCAAACCTTGCCCCAAACCAAATTGATGGGTCAAAAAATGACCATGTCCTTCGCACAAGACCAAACCCTTGAACTTTGGCAGAGCTTTGCCCCAAGAAAAAAGGAAATCAAAAACATCGTAAATTCTGATTTGTATTCCGTCGAAATTTATCCCAACACTTCTTTTTTTCAAAATTTTAATCCCACCCAAGAATTTGAAAAATGGGCCGCCATCGCCGTATCGGATTTTGACGAAATACTAAAAGGAATGGAAACCTTAATCTTGCCAGAGGGAACGTATGCCGTTTTCCCATATAAAGGAAAACCAAGCGAAGCCATGAAAACTTTCAAGTACATTTATGTTGAATGGCTCCCGAATTCGGAATATGTAATGGATGACAGACCCTTCTTTGCCTTAATGGGTGCTGCGTACAAAGGCGAACACCCTGAATCCGAGGAAGAATTTTGGGTTCCTATTAAAAAGAAGTGATTCATTTTTCAGATTTTTCAATAGTACATTGGGGTTACTTCTGCTAAGATTGCTTCTTGAGTTTATGTGTTATCTTTGAGAGAATTGCGATTACCAACCAAAACCAACTATTACAATGAAAAAACCTTTAGTATTTTTAGCCCTTATTCTGATTTCAACAGTCAGCTTTGCACAAAAAGACAAGAAAAAAATTATTGCGGACCTAGATGCCAAAAAAGAGCATTATAAAGAAATTGCCAAGGAACTTTGGACCAATCCAGAGCTAGGGTATTTGGAAGAAAACAGTTCTGCTCTTCTTCAATCAGAATTGGAAAAAGAAGGGTTCACTATTGAAAAAGGTGTAGCAGGAATCCCAACAGCATTCACGGCAACCTATGGTTCAGGAAGTCCAGTGATTGGAGTGCTAGGAGAATTTGATGCCCTTCCTGGCATGTCCCAAGATGCAGTACCCTTTAGAAAAGCTAGAGTTGTCGATGCACCAGGACAAGCTTGTGGCCACCACTTATTTGGAACCGGTTCCATGGCCGCCGCTATCGCTGCCAAAGATTACTTGAAAGAATCAGGCAAATCAGGAACTATTCGTTTTTATGGGACACCCGCTGAAGAAGGCGGTTCTGGTAAAGTATACATGGTCCGTGCAGGCCTTTTTGATGATGTGGACGCCATTGTTTCTTGGCATGCGGGAGACAGGAATGCCTCCAACCCGAGTACCAATCTGGCCACTATTTCAGGAAAGTTTCGATTCACGGGAAAGTCTTCCCATGCCGCAATGGCTCCAGAACTGGGTCGGTCTGCATTGGACGGTGTGGAAGGGATGAACGATTTGGTGAACATGTTGCGCGAGCACACTACCGAATCAACCCGTATCCATTACATCATCACCAAAGGCGGAGATGCTCCCAACATTGTTCCAAAAGAAGCTGAAGTATATTACGTAATTCGCCACTCCAACAGAAAAGAAGTTAAAGCTGTTTGGGACCGTGTAGTTAAAGCTGCTGAAGGTGCCGCTATTGGAACTGAAACCGAAATGACTTACGAAATTATTGGTGGGACCTACGAAAAACTACCTAATGAACCGCTTTCCAAAATAATGCACAATAACATGACCCTTGTTGGTGGTGTGGAATACACTCCAGAAGACATGGAGTTTGCCAAAGAGATCCAGAAAACGCTCGGAGCACCAAAACCCATTGAAAGCGCTGGTGAAATTCAACCCATGGAGTTTACCTATGGTAAAGCTTCAGCAGATACGGGCGATGTAAGCTGGAATGCCCCAACCGCAGCAGTAAACACAGCAACTTGGGTTCCCGGAACACCTGCACATAGCTGGCAAGCCGTTGCCGCCGGTGGAACAGACATTGGTTTTAAAGGAATGATGGTGGCTGCCAAAACAATAGCTTTATCTGCCATGGACTTGTTCAAAAACCCAAAACTTTTGGATGATATTAAAGCAGATTTCAACAAAAGAAGAGGTTCCGATTTTAAATACGAAGCTTTATTAGGTGATAGAGCGCCTGCATTAGATTACAGAAAAAACTAAAACAATGAAAACAAACCTTCTCTTTTTTCTAGCCTTGTTGGCCTTAATTGGATGTAAACAAAACATAAAACCTACAGTTAAAAAAGAAGTCTCAAAGTTCGTACATGATGTAAACACAGGGCCCAAACCTTGGACCAGCGAAACATTTGAACCTACAGAGGACGATTTTACGTTTGCCATTATTTCCGACCTCAACGGCGGGGAAAGAGCAGGGGTTTATGCCACTGCAGTTCAACAATTGAATATGCTCGACCCCACTTTTGTGCTCAGTGTGGGGGATTTGATAGATGGTGGCACAGAAGATAAAGAACAACTTGCCAAAGAATGGGATTCATTTGATGACCGCACAGCTAAACTCAAGATGCCTTTCTTTCATTTGGGCGGTAACCACGACCTCACCAACCCCACCATGAGGGAGTTCTGGAAAAACCGTTTTGGACCCCGCTATTATCATTTTGTATACGAAGATGTTTTGTTTTTGATGATGGATTCCGAGGATTATGAAGAAGAACGTATGATGGAAATCTATAAGGCCCGGGCCAAAGCGCTAAAAATCATTGATGGGGAAATCGAGGGAACTTATGAAGAGTCTGAATATTATCACATGCCCGAACGCAGTATAGGTGGGATGAGCCAAGCTCAATTGGATTATTTTACAGATGTTCTTGAAACAAATCCAGATGTAAAATGGACGTTCGTGCTCATGCACAAACCACTTTGGATGCGTGAAGACAAAAAAGGTCTCGGACCTTTGGAAGATGTATTGGCTAATCGTGAGTATACCGTAATCAACGGGCATTTTCATTCCTTTTCCAATCAGATGCGCAAAGGACACAGCTATACCATTTTGGGCACAACTGGAGGCAGTCAAAATCCACAGGATTCGATGGCTTTCGATCATGTGAGTTTGGTTCGTATGGCCAAAAAACCTGTAATCACCCATCTAAAAATGGAAGGGATTTTAAACGAGCAGGGTAACGTTCCCTCAGGTCAATAAGCTTTTTGACTATCTTTAAAAAAGAATAACTAATCCACAACGCTACATGAAAAATCTCTTTACCCTCTGCATTACTTTTTTGTTCATCGGCATCCTTTCCGCACAAACTGATGAGGAAAAAGCAGCTGCCACGGTGAATGTCAACACCATTAAAAGCCACATCTACTTTTTGGCCGATGATTTATTGGAAGGTAGGGCTTCGGGAACTCGAGGCAATAAAATTGCAGCCAGTTATTTGGCCAACGAATTACGAAGAAATGGAGCCAAACCCATTCCTGGTAAGGATTCCTACTACCAAAAATTTAATTTGGTGCAAACAGGTGCCCCCAATTTTGTGGAACTTAGTTTGAACGGAACGCCCTACCCTTTGCAGGCGGCCTTCACCATGCCAGCTATTGACGAGTCGGGAGAAGCAGTATTTCTAGGCTACGGCACAGAGAATGACTTTAAGCGTATGTCTGTGTCTGGAAAAATGGTTGTAGTGTTAGGAGGCAACGAAGCGGGGCAAGATCCCGGTCAAATGTTCCGAAGCAGTAGGGAAAAAGTTGAACGTGCTAAGAGTGCAGGGGCCACAGGACTTTTGGAACTTGTACAATTTGAAGAAGCCATGTGGAGCCGTTTAAAGCACTACATTGGCGGGAGCACTGAAGTGAAGGACATGGATGATACGAATGAAGCTGACAAAATGCCACATATTTGGGTGAATACCAAGACTGAGGACCCTGGATTTACACAAGATATGCAGTTATCGTATACGCTAAAATCAGATGGACAGACCAAAACCACATTGCCTACCCAAAATGTGGTGGGTATGATGGAAGGTACGGACCCAAAACTCAAAAACGAATACGTAATTTATTCCGCCCATTACGATCATGTGGGCATAGGCCAACCCAATGCAGAAGGCGATTCCATATACAATGGGGCACGCGATAATGCCATTGGGGTTACCGCGGTGCTGTCCATGTTGGAGAACTTGGGCAAATACCCTACCAAGCGTTCTGCACTGTTCATTTTGTTCACTGGGGAAGAAAAAGGCTTGTTGGGTAGCAAATACTATGCAGACCATCCCATGATTCCGCTTAACCAAATGTCGTATTGTTTTAATACAGATGGTGGCGGATACAACGATACTTCTTTGGCCACTATTATCGGGTTGGAGCGTACCTCGGCAGAAGAATTGATTATTAAGGGAGCTGGAGCATTTGGCCTAAAGGCCATTGGCGACCCAGCTCCGGAGCAAGGG
The DNA here is from genome assembly GCA_040285615.1 of Allomuricauda sp. GTDB lineage: Bacteria > Bacteroidota > Bacteroidia > Flavobacteriales > Flavobacteriaceae > Flagellimonas. The sequence continues at coordinate 650,783 of JAVJRL010000012.1, read as the reverse complement.
CTGTTCGACCGAAGTGATAATGTAAGCTTTGCTCAAAAAGGAGTTCCCGCACCTACCTACTCTACAGGGTTTAGCAGTTTTGACGACGAGATTTTTAAATACTACCACCAAGCCGCCGACGAAGCCGACTCCTTGGATTATGAGTATCTCTTGAAATTTTACCAAGGCTATGTGTATACTGGGCGTTTGATTGCCAACACTTCGGACAAACTGTTTTGGAACTCCGGCGACAAATATGAGGAGGCTGGCAAGGCGTTATATGAAATGAAATAGAATGTAAAAATGAATCACCCTGAATTTAATTCAGGGTCTCATCCAATTCATCCTAAACATGGTATACTGAAACAAGTTCAGCATGACGGCAATGCCTAATTTGAAACAACGGCTTAATCCTTAACCTCATTTTAAAAGATCAAGGACATGGGTCTTATAAATTTTTCCAACAGGTATTTTATGTTCTTTTATCTGTATCCGGTTCCCTTCTATGCTTTCAATATGCGTTTTTGAAACAATAAAGGATTTGTGAACCTTAATAAAGACATGGGCAGATAGCATTTCCAATACATCGGATATTTTTTCACGAACAAGCAACTGATTATCCTCCATAACCACCTTGCAGTAGTTACCTGCCGCCTCCACAAACAAAATTTCGTTGACCTTTACCTGTACGTGTTTTTTATCGCTATAGAAAAATAGGGTCTCCTTTCCGGTATTTTGCTCAGGTGTCGGACGGCTTATAGGGGTTTTAAATCCGGTTGTTTTATTGATGGCCTTTAAAAATCGTTCAAAACTGAACGGTTTCAATAAATAATCCACAATATTGAGCTCATATCCTTCCAAGGCATGTTCTTGATAGGCCGTTGTTACGATAACTTTTGGTGGATTGGGTAAGCTGCGCAAAAAGTCAAACCCCTTTAATTTGGGCATGTTCAAATCAAGGAAAATTAAATCCACCTGATTGTTCCTCAAAAATTCCAAAGCTTCAAGCGCATCATAACAATGTTTCAACAACTTCATATTGCCCAATTGATCACAGTAATTTTTTATTACATCATGTGCAATGTGCTCATCGTCTATGATCAAATAGGTCATCATAATTGTATCGTCAATCTAGCTTTATGGATTGAATTGGACTTCGTAAAGTTAAGTTGATAATGGTTAGGGTATAACAAATCCAGCCTTCGCTTTAAATTTTTAATCCCGATTCCCTTGCTTTTCTTAACCTCGTCTTCATCAAAATTATTCTCGATTTCAAAATCCAAGGTGCCATTTCTCATGGTCAAGTTAATATGAACAAAAGCACTTTCCATTAAATGCTCCACCCCATGCTTAAAAGCGTTTTCAACCAAAATGATCAACAGTAATGGGATAATGACTACATCCTCTTCCACATCCGTATTAAACTGGACATCAACATTTTTGTGGTACCGCATTTTATGTAAATCGATATAGTTCTTTAAAAAGACTATTTCCTCACTTAGCTTAACCGTTGTTTTTTCACCCTCGTAGATACTATACCTCATGAGGTCTGACAATTTTAAGATAATTTCTTTGGCCTTCTCCGTATCCTTGTCAACCATACCATAAATATTGTTCAACATATTGAAAAAGAAATGAGGGTTTACCTGGTTCTGCAAATGAAGTAGTTCGTTTTTGGTCTTTTCATTTTTTAATACCATCAATGACTTCACCTGTATAACAATCCAGGCCAAACCCGCTACGAGCAACAATCCATAATAAATAACCACTACAATACCGACAATGGAAGGATAATCCCCTAAAAACACCACGGAATCCCTTCCATATTTGATGGACTCGTAGGCTGTGATACCAATAGGAACCAAAACACTTATAAGCACCAAAATCTTGACCATCAGCCAATTATTCCGTTTTAAAATTGAAATCATGCTTCTAAAGTAAAGGTTACAACTTAAATCTATTTAAAAAAGTGATAAACAGCTTTTTGCGAGGTTTGAAACCACAAGATCTAGTGACCAAAGCACTTTACATACAAGTTTTGGGTTTTTGGCTTTAGCCTCTAAGGGTTTATCACAAAAATTCAATGAGCGGTTGCCTCTCTACTACATTCGTCCCTATCAAAAAACGAATAGCAACTATAAATCAATTAACATGAAGAAAAGAATCATTCGCTATGTAAAACACTTGTTGGGCACCCTTACTTTTTTATTGGTCACAGGTCTCATTATCCTGCTATCACTCAACGGAAGCTTAGAATACGGAAACAATCCCCTCAATGTACATCTGGACCGAGAAGGGCCGTATGTATTTCAAGAAAATGATAGCACTTGGAATATGCTTTACATCAGAGGCAATAAAACTGACGGTTTCTATCTTGACGAGAAAATACATGGTGTAAATGAAGAAATTTCAGCACGTTGCTACTTTCCATTGGACAGTTCATATTTTGATTTTAAGATTCAACCCCGAATTGAAACCCCCAAGAACACTTTTGCTGATGACGAGCCCATTTTGGCCATTTCAGATTTAGAAAGTGGGTATAAAACATTTCGGGATTTTCTAATTGCCCAAAATGTCATTGACCAAAACCTCAACTGGACCTTCGGAAAGGGGCATTTGGTCTTGGTGGGCGATTTTGTGGATAGGGGCTTTTCCACTACTCAAGTACTTTGGTTTATTTACAAAATGGAACAGGATGCCAAAAAACAGGGCGGACACGTGCACTTTATCTTGGGAAATCACGAACTGTACAACCTTCAGGGCAAATACAAATCGGCTTCCTATAAATATTACGGGGTTGCCTCAATTTTAGGCAAACAACATCATGACCTGTATTCGGAAAATTCATTTTTAGGAAAATGGATGGTTTCCAAAAACACTATGGAACGTATCAATGGCGTGCTTTTTGCCCATGGTGGAATTCACCCAGATTTATCCAATTACGACATCACCATTAATCAAGTAAATGAAATCAACAGGAAGAATTATCGAAAACCGTACTTCCCCAAACCAAGTAAAACTGTGGATCAATTGGTCCTTTCCAATAAAAAGGGCATTTGCTGGTACCGGGGTTATTTCAATGATGATCTTTCACAAGAAGAGGTAGAAAAAGGTATTGGCAAATTCGAAGGTTCAGCGATTGTCGTTGGTCATACCATCCACCGAAAAGTGAAGAAATTCTATGATGGAAAAGTATATGCCATCGATGTAAAACATCCCAAAGACTATAATAAAAACTGGCCCAACAAGAAATCTGAGGGTTTACTGATCACAGAAGGCAACTACTTCCGCGTATTGGCCAATGGAGAAAAAATTAAACTATAAATCACAAATAATGAAAACCAAAATATTCAACTACCTAACGAAACCTTACATTGTTGTTCTTACCATGCTCTTGGCGCCCTTGTTTGGTTTTATTGATCGTAACTTTGTTTTTTTCGTAGGACTTGGTGTAGCTTTTTTAATTCTATGGAGCAGCAATTTTGATTGGTCCAGATTCGGCATTGAAAAAAGAATCAACAGAAAAACAATATTAACAGGCACATTCCTTGCCCTTGTCTTTTTCGTGGGTTTCTCCTTGTTCATAGATCCTGTACTTCAATCTTTCTTTGGAGAGTACGACCTATCTTCTTTAGAAGATATTAGGGGAAACTTAGGGGGCTATATCGCATTAATGATCATCATGTGGATATTTGCTGCCTTTGGTGAAGAATTCCTTTTTCGTGGTTATTATATGAAGGCTTTGGCCGAGTTGCTGGGAAATAGTAATAAAGCTTGGTGGGTTTCCGCGATAGTTACATCAATGTATTTTGGTATATCCCATGCCTACCAAGGTGCTATCGGTGTGGTTTCCGTCTTTTTATGGTCCCTATGTATGTCGGTGATTTTTATAAAAAAGCGAAATAACCTGCTTTTGCTTGTGGCCATTCACGGTATTTATGATTCTATAGGAATCACATTGTTATATTTAAACAAGGACCATGTGATTACTGAATGGGTACAACAGTTATTTTAATGGTTTCGATGGTTTTTCTGGCTACAACCATAGAGCACAGTAATCTAATCACCTATCTATCAAGAAAATAATTTTGATAATTCAATTAATATTTAGATATTTATCTAAATAACTAAAAGAATGAATTCGCTGTTCAAGGCCCTTAATGATGAAACCCGTAGGCAGATTGTGGAACTGCTCAAGGAAAAAGACATGAACGCCGGGGAGATTGCTGAACGGTTCAACATTTCCAAGCCCAGTATTTCGCACCACTTGGACATTCTGCGCCAGGCTGATCTGGTAACAAGCGAAAAAAAGGGACAGTTTGTGGAATACTCCCTTAACACTACTATTTTGGAAGATTTGCTCAACTGGATACTAACCTTAAAAAAATAAATTATGAAACTTAAACAGGAACTCCCACTCATTGGCATTGTGCTGCTTCCCTTTCTTTATTTGGCTTACGTGTGGAACCAACTGCCGGAACAGGTTCCTTTGCACTACAACATAAAGGGTGAGGTAGACCGCTATGGAGACAAATCGGAACTGATTCTGATTCCCTTTTTATTACCAGTGTTGGTATATCTGATCTTTTTGGCAGTTCCTTACATCGACCCTAAAAAGCAAATTCAGAAAATGGGTAACAAATACCATAATCTTAAACTGGTCCTCACCACTTTCATGTCGGCCTTGGCCTTGTTTGTTATCTATACGGGCAAGAACCAAAGCTTCGCCAATCCTAATATTATCTTCTTGGTCATTGGGGTGCTCTACCTGATCTTAGGCAACTACTTTAAGACCATTAAGGCCAATTACTTTATCGGCATTCGTACCCCATGGACACTAGAAAACGAGACCATTTGGAAAGAGACCCATAAATTAGGGGGCAGAGTCTGGTTCGTTGGCGGCCTTCTGGTCATTATTTGTAGTTTACTGTTAGACAAAAAGATCAATGCCAAAGTCTTTTTGGGAATTACTGTTATCATCGCCTTGATTCCCATCATTTATTCCTATCTATTATACAGAAAACAACAAAAAGCAACATAAAAAGCCACTTTAATGTTCTAATTTTAGGGTAGGCAATTCCTTAAATTGGAACCATGATTATAAAGAACAGCTTTTTAATCTTTAAAAATGATTTTAAGCACCGAACTTGGCTGGATTGGATACAATCCCAAATCATGCTAGCACCTCCTCCGTTTCGTTTTAAAGGCGCTGTTACTTTTGATGCCAATGGTATTACCTTCGTAGGATATGATATCTTCCATGATGAAGAGGTCCAGTTCAACATTCCCAAAAACGAGATGGAACAACTGTACTACGGTTATGACGACACTTTTAGGCGTCTTCAAAGCAGAGGCATGGACAGTACTTGGGCGCCTATACGGTTCAAGTTTTCGCATGAAAACGATCTTTATCTGATTTCTGAGTTCAATGGCATTTATTCGGCGAACGAGGAACTTTTTGAGGAACTAAAAATGTGGTTGTCCTAAAACTACCTTTTGGGTGTTATCCGTATCTTAGTTAACATATTCCACAGAATCATGATGAAGCAAATTTTCCCTTTTGTATTGGTATTATTGATCACTGCCTGTAGCGACAAGGTCCCTAAGGAAGTTAGCTCGGTGGATCCTATCAACTGGAACAACCGCAAGGCAAAGGTATCTGTTGCCGATTCTTTGGTTCAGGGTACTTCCTATTTGTCGGTTTACTCGGAAATTTACAGCGAAACAGAACACCGTACGCACAACCTTACCAGTACCATCAGTATGCGCAACACCAATTCCCGGGATACAATTTACCTCAACAAAGCAGAGTATTTTGACACCCATGGAAATTCCATTCGAACCTATTTCGATTTTTCCATCTACATCAAGCCCATGGAAACTGTAGAAATCGTGATTGATGAAAAAGACCGGTCAGGCGGAACGGGTGCCAACTTCCTTTTTCAATGGTCCATAAAGCCTACCTCACACGAACCCTATTTTGAAGGGGTGATGATTTCCACATCAGGACAACAAGGACTTTCCTTCACTATCCAAGGGAGAAGAATTGAATAGAATCCAAAGAACATTTGTCATAGCATTACTTAACCGATTTAAGTATCTTGTATGTCAATTTTGGAGCATTTTTATGCTCGCCATGTACATAAAAACTACACTATGACCGATTTACAAATCGCCAAAGGTGTTTCTTTGAAGCACATTTCTACCATTGCAGAAAAATTTGGAATCGACCCTGAGAACATTGAAATGTTCGGTAAATACAAGGCAAAACTTCCTTTAAAAGCCATAGATCGAGAAAAAACTCAAGAAAGTAACCTTATTTTGGTCTCAGCCATTTCTCCAACCCCAGCCGGGGAAGGAAAAACAACCATGTCCATCGGACTTTCCGAAGGACTGAACCGTTTGGGTAAAAAATCAACTGTGGTTTTAAGGGAACCATCCCTTGGCCCTGTATTTGGAATAAAAGGTGGGGCTACCGGAGGTGGTTATTCCCAGGTATTGCCTATGGAGGACATCAACCTACATTTTACGGGTGATTTTGCAGCAATTGAAAAGGCACATAACCTTTTATCCGCTATCATCGACAACAATATTCAAAGCAAGACCAATTCCTTGCTTTTGGATCCTCGTTCCATTGGCTGGAAAAGGGTAATGGACATGAACGATCGTTCCCTTCGTCATATAATTGTAGGACTCGGTGGAACCACCTCGGGAGTTCCCCGAGAAACTGGTTTTGACATTACGGCCGCTTCGGAAATCATGGCCATACTCTGCTTGGCCGAAAGCCTTACAGACCTCAAACAGCGATTAGGAAATATATTTGTAGGGTATACTTATGACAAAAAACCTATCTATGCCAAAGACTTAAAGGCTGAAGGTGCCATGGCAGCCTTACTAAAGGATGCTATTAAACCCAATTTGGTACAAACCATTGAAGGGAACCCGGCCATTATTCACGGAGGTCCTTTTGCCAATATTGCCCAAGGAACAAACTCGGTAATCGCCACGTTAATGGGGATGTCATATTCTGATTACACCGTAACAGAAGCAGGGTTTGGATTTGATTTGGGAGCCGAAAAATTCTTCGATATCAAATGTCAAAGTGCCCAACTGAAACCTAAGGCCGTTGTCCTTACCACAACCATTCGTGCCTTAAAATACCATGGTGGGGCAGATTTAAAATCATTGACAGAACCCAATGTAGAAGCTTTGAAGAAAGGATTGCCCAATTTGGAAAAACACTTAGAGAATATTGCAAAGTTCCAAGTAGTCCCTGTCATAGCCATCAATAAATTTGTGTCCGACACGGATGAAGAGATTGAAGTAATCAAGGAATTGGCTGCTGCTAAAGGCATTCGTGTCGCCGTAGCCAATGTTTGGGCCAAAGGAGGCGAAGGTGCGGAAGATCTAGCAAAAAAAGTAATTGAGATAGTCGAATCCGGTTCTTCAGAATTCAAGCCTCTTTATGATTGGAAGTCCAGTGTAAAAGATAAAATAGCCACTATTGCGACAGAAATTTATGGTGCCGAATACGTGGACTATACATCCAAGGCAAAGGCAGATTTAAGAAAAATTACTGATCTTGGTTTAGACCAGTTACCCGTTTGTATTGCAAAGACGCAAAAATCCCTGTCGGACAACCCAAAACTATTGGGAAGGCCAAAAGATTTTATCATTACGGTGCGGGAGATTGAAATTGCCGTTGGCGCTGGTTTCTTAATTCCGATAACAGGCAATATCATGCGCATGCCCGGTTTGCCTGGGCATCCAGCCTCCGAAGGAATCGACATTAATGATGATGGTGAAATTACGGGCCTGTTCTAAACCTTAAATTTTCTGTAACCAATAGCGCATATCCACCTCTTTGGAGATGATATCTTTTACCTCTGAAAGTTTTACACGACTTTGCTCCATGGTATCCCTATGCCTGATGGTAACCGTGTCGTCTTCCAATGTTTGATGATCGACAGTAACACAGAAAGGCGTACCTGCTGCATCTTGGCGACGGTAACGGCGACCTACAGCATCCTTTTCATCATAGTCCACATTGAAATCCCATTTTAGCTCATCCACCAATTTTTGAGCAACTTCAGGAAGTCCATCTCTTTTCAACAAGGGAAGTACAGCTACCTTGTTAGGCGCAAGAACTGCTGGAATCTTAAGAACGGTTCGCGTTGAACCATTTTCGAGTTCTTCTTCTTGTAATGAATTGGAAAAAACCGCCAAGAACATACGGTCTAATCCTATGGATGTTTCCAACACATAAGGTGTGTAACTCTTATTTTCCTCGTGATCGAAATATTGGAGTTTTTTACCTGAGAATTCCTCATGCTTGCTCAAGTCGAAATCGGTACGGGAATGGATTCCCTCCAACTCCTTGAATCCGAATGGGAACCTAAATTCAATATCAGCGGCGGCATCGGCGTAGTGAGCCAATTTTTCGTGGTCATGGAAGCGGTAATTGTCCTCACCCATTCCCAAAGAAAGGTGCCACTTCATACGTTTTTCCTTCCAAGCTTCGTACCACTCCATTTGGGTGCCCGGTTTTATAAAGAATTGCATTTCCATCTGTTCAAATTCTCTCATACGAAAGATAAACTGACGGGCTACAATCTCGTTACGGAAGGCCTTACCTGTCTGGGCAATCCCAAACGGAATCTTCATCCTTCCAGTTTTCTGAACGTTTAAAAAGTTGACAAATATACCTTGTGCGGTCTCTGGACGAAGGTACAGGTCCATGGCACTATCGGCGGAAGCCCCCAACTTGGTTCCAAACATGAGGTTGAACTGCTTGACATCGGTCCAGTTTTTTGATCCTGAAAGTGGACAAGCAATCTCCAATTCCTCAATCAAGGCTTTTACATCGACCAAATCTTCTTTTTCCAAAGATTGACCCATGCGTTTTAAAATGGAATCTGCCTTGGCTTGGTAATCTACAACACGTTGATTGTTAGCCAAAAACTGTTCCTTATCAAAACTATCACCAAAACGCTTGGCTGCCTTTTTAACCTCTTTTTCGATTTTGGCTTCAATCTTGGCCACATAATCCTCGATCAAAACATCGGCACGGTATCTTTTTTTGGAATCTTTGTTATCAATCAAAGGATCATTAAAGGCATCAACGTGTCCCGAAGCTTTCCAAGTGGTAGGATGCATGAAAATTGCCGCATCGATGCCCACAATATTCTCATTGAGCTGCACCATGGCTTTCCACCAATACTCGCGAATGTTCTTTTTTAGCTCGGCACCGTTTTGACCGTAATCGTAAACTGCACTAAGTCCATCATAAATCTCACTGGATTGAAATACATATCCGTATTCCTTTGCGTGGGAGATAACCTTTTTAAAAATGTCTTCCTGATTTGCCATTGGGCAAAAATAGAATTTTACCCAAAAAGAAGTATGCTATTTCAGCTGAAATTCGGTAGAAGCCAACAATCTTTCATCTTCAAAGACATTTAGGGTATAAATTCCCTCGGGCAAAGAGCCTTCTGGAACAGTTATAGCATCACAAATACTGATTTCCTTTCCAGTGTATACAATCTCCACTTTTTTACTATAGGTGTTCCCACTAACTGAAATAGTACTGGCATTATCCTCGATCACCCCCATGTTTGGGCCCAAAAACTGAAAGTACAGTACTTTGATGTCGCCATCTGAATTGGGGTCGCTTAAAATAGTGACACATCCCCTCAATTTCTCAATTACCGAAGCCTTATTGGTCTTGATGGGTCTGCCTGCCCGTAACCTAAATCCGCTACCTTCGGCATCCTGCAATTTTAGATAGCTTTTTATTCTTAGTTCCCTAGTAAGTTCCTTATTTGTTTCGCGCAACAGAGATTCTGTCTGTTGCATATTATTGGCCCTCCCTCGAAGTTCTTCCAACTGTTTCAAAGTTTCGTCATACTTACTGGCCAATAAGCTATTGTTGTACCTAAGAAAGTTGTTCTTGAGCTTTAGACTATCAAAACGCACCTCCAATTTGCGAAGTTCTTTTCTGGTCTCCTTCAACTTGGTTATGCTAAAGTTTAATCTACCCACAGAGTCGAGCAATTGTTGTACCCGAAAGCGAGAAGTTTGCAATTCAATTTCGTTGACTTCGTTTAAACCTGACAAACGATCAACCTCAGCTCTCATCAATGTTAAATCTTTCACCAAAAGCCCCTTTTCCTCTTCCAAATAAATCATTTGGTTTTTGGATTGTGCGTAGCTGTAATAAAAGGCAATAAGAATCCCCACAATAACCGCTGCCATTGCGGCAAAGATAATTTTGTAGTTGAAATTGTTATCTTGGGAGTTCATGGGGTTGACAGTCTACTCTAAAAATGTAAAAGATTTGACACCAAAAAGGTTGGCTAAGATAATAAACGAGATTAACAACATCCTATTGCCAAGGGTATGTTTTGGATGTAATACGCAATTATTTAGGGGAGAACACATTTTGTGTACCGTTTGTCGACATGATTTGCCACTCACCGATCATAACTATCTGGAAGAAAATGAGGTGGACCGTATATTTTATGGTAGAATTCCTATTAAAAAAGCTGCTTCTTTTGTTTTTTTCTCAAAAAATGGACTAGTAAAAAAATTATTGCACTGGCTCAAATACAAAAATCAGGAGCAAATTGGAAGCTTTTTTGGTGACTGGTGCGGTGCACTTTTAAAGGAAGATGAACACCTTAAAAATATTGATGTCGTGATCCCTGTTCCTTTACATCCCAAAAAACAAACAAAACGGGGTTACAATCAAGTGGCTCAATTTGCCCATAAAATTGCAGAAAATATTGGAGCAGAATATTTTGATGATTGGCTGATCAAAGTAAAAAACATAAAGACCCAGACCAAAAAAGGCCGACAATGGCGATGGGAAAGTTCAAAAGATGCTTTCAAACTAAATACTTCGAACGGGCGAAGATTTAAACATGTACTTTTAGTGGACGATGTCATCACTACGGGGGCTACCATTGAATCTTGTGCACAAACACTTCTCCAACAAAAAAACATGGAAGTTTCGGTATTGAGTATGGCCATGGTACCAGAGGGTTAAAATTTATTAATGCGGTGTTCCAGTTTTTAAATTAGTTGTTTCTTTGTTCCACATTATTTTTAGGCATGGTGTACTTAAAAAAATTGTTGGGACTTCTTTTTTTCACTTTTATGGCATTGGCACTATGGCAATGTGCTAAGCGGGGTTCTCCCGGCGGTGGTCCAAAAGATGTTACACCTCCAGAGCTGATAAAGGCAGAACCGGAAAACTATACTATAAATTTTAAGGCTAAAAAAATACGTCTCTATTTTGATGAACTTATCAAGTTGGAAGATGTGCAAAACCAGTTAGTGGTTTCGCCGCCATTTAAGAACCCGGCGGAAATAACTCCTATGGGGGCACCCAGCAAGTATATTGAAGTAGTAATAAAAGATACGCTTCGGGAAAATACCACCTACACCATTAATTTTGGACAAAGTATTGTGGATAATAACGAGGGAAATCCCAATAGTTTTTTGAGTTATGTATTCTCAACAGGAGATTATCTTGATTCACTTACGCTTTCGGGCGCGGTAAAAGATGCGATTAGCAGAAAAGCAGATGAATTTATAAGTGTAATGCTCTACGAATTAGACAGCACCTATAATGATTCCACCATATACAAAGAACCACCATTGTATATTACCAACACAGGAGATAGTTTACCCCTTTTTGAATTGAGAAACCTGAAAGCTGGAAAATATGCTTTGTTTGGGCTTAAAGATGTAAACAAGAACAACATGTTCGACCAAGGGCAAGATAAAATTGCGTTTATAGAGGATACCATTACAATTCCAACGGACTCCATTTACTTACTTAACCTATTTCGGGAACAGTTAAATTATAAAGCTTCCGTGCCTAGCTTGGTTGCCAAAAACAAAATTATTTTTGGGTATCAAGGGGATTATAGGCATATGAATATTGAAACCCTGACTTCGCTTCCCGACTCTGTTAAAACCACTATGTTAAAAGAACGGGACAAGGATACCTTGAATTACTGGTTCACTCCAACCGATTTAGATTCCATTAATTTTATAGTACAGAATGAGAAGGCACAGGTTTTAGACACTTTTACGGTAAAAATGCGGGACCTACCCTTAGATTCTCTTAAACTTACCACATCGGTTAGCGGAAAACTTAATTTTGAAGATACATTTAGTGTTTTGTCCAACACGCCCATTGTTGCTTTGGATACCAGCAATATATCGTTGAATATAAGCGATTCCATTCCTGCAACGTACACCTATGAATTGGACACCTTGAAAAACAAAATCGATTTTGATTTTGAATTGGAGCCCAATCAAAAATATTCCTTTTCCTTTTTACCAGGGGCCATTACCGATTTCTTTGGAGTACAAAATGATACGTTGGACTACAATTTGTCCACAGGAAGTTTTGCTGATTATGGTAATCTAAGAATGGTTCTGGGTGGTGCTGTAACCTTTCCCGTAATCGTGCAATTGACCAACGAAAAAGGAGAGGTGCAACGAGAGATTTTTGCTTCTGAATCCCAAATTTTTGAATTCAATAATTTAAATCCGGGCAACTATATAGCCCGTGTTGTATTGGATGGAAATGGAAATGGCAAGATGGATACAGGTAACTATCTTGAAAAAAGACAACCTGAGAGGGTAAGCTATTACCCCGGTGTTATTGAAATTCGAGCCAACTGGGAAAAGGAAGAAACCTTTATTCTATCAAACTAAAACGGTCCCTGTCATCCAAAAATTTTAATTTATTTCTGGTGGATTCGATGTGTTCCTTACTCAAAGTAGCGTAAACAATCTCATCTTTTTCGGAATAGCCCATTTGTTCACCCAAACAATCATAAACTGCCGAATGTCCGGAGTATTCATAACCCAATCCGTCCTCTCCCACACGATTGACACCAATACAGTATGCCATATTTTCAATGGCGCGTGCCTTAAGCAGGGTATCCCAAGCCGCTATTCTTGGTTTTGGCCAATTGGCTACATAAATCAAAACATCATAATTTTCAGCATTCCTGGACCAAACGGGAAAACGTAGATCATAACAAATAAGGGGGCAAACTCGGAATCCTTTGTACTCCAACACCAGTTTTTCCTTACCTGCAGTATATGCTTCATCCTCTCCTGCCAAGGTAAAGGAGTGCTTTTTGTCATAGCTTTTGAATGTCCCATCAGGATAAACAAAGAACAGGCGATTGAAATAATGATTATTTTCTTGGTAGACAGTACTTCCCGAAATGGCACTGTTTCTTTCCTTGGCCATTTTTTTCATCCAGTTCAACGTTTGGTCTCCTTCGGCCATATCCAACCTTTCTGGTTTCATGGTAAATCCTGAAGTGAACATTTCTGGCAGCACAATCAAATCCACATTATCTGGCATGGAATTGATTTTTTCACCAAACATCTTCCTGTTGTTTTCTGGGTTTTCCCAATGCAAATGAGACTGAACTATTGCAATGTTGAGTGTGTGGGACATTTTAGTATTTAGTAAGTTTCCAGCAATTTAATCAAAGATTCCATTCCTTGGTCTTTTGCGTGATCTAAGGCTGTTTTTCCCTTGGCATCTTTTATGGAAACTTCCGCACCATTTTTTAAAAGCAATCCTGCCATATCTTGCCGGTTGAAGGTCACGGCATATATAAGACACGTGGCTCCCATGGCGTTTTTTTGGTTGACATTGGCACCTGCATTGATCAGTTGTTCGGCAATGCCCAAATATCCCTTAAAACAGACTCCCATTAAGGCAGTACTTCCAGAGCCATCCTTGGCATCGACCTGTGCTCCCTTTTCCAATAAAAATTTAACCAACCCTTCGTGGCCATAATATGCAGCAAGCAGCAATGGGGTCGAACCTCTTTGATCATTTATCTCCAATAACTTGGGGTCTGTAGCCAGAAGATCTGCAATACCTTCCATATTGCCACTTCTTATATGGTTGAAGAAATTCTCTTTATTTTTCATAGATATTTTGAATTTATAAAAAAACTGCCACAACCGAAGTGGGTCATGGCAGTCTTCATCAACAATTTTCTTTTTCTATTTTTTGAATCAAATGGTGGTTATGCCAAATCAAAACGATCTAGGTTCATCACCTTGGTCCAAGCTGCTACAAAATCATTCACAAATTTTGTTTCTGATCCCGCCTCGGCATAAACCTCGGCTAAAGCTCTTAAAATTGAATTGGAACCAAATACCAAATCCACTCGGGTACCTGACCATTTAAAATCACCTGTTTTACGGTCAACTCCCTCGTAAAGTGATTTTTCCTCGTTGGCAGCCTTCCATTCGGTTGACATATCGAGTAGGTTTACAAAGAAATCGTTGCTCAACACTCCGATATTGTCTGTAAACACTCCGTGTCTTGAACCATCAAAATTGGCACCAAGTACACGCAAACCACCTACTAGAGCTGTCATTTCTGGGGTAGTAAGCGTCAATAATTGCGCTTTATCCACCAATAAATGCTCTGCGGGCACTTTTACACCTTCAACAACATAATTTCTAAATCCATCATAAGGTGTGTTCAAATAGTCAACTGATTTGATTTCGGTCTGCTCTTGACTTGCATCGTTTCTACCTGGAGTAAATGGTACCTCAGTAGAAACACCAGCATCGCTAGCTGCCTTTTCAACTGCGGCACTACCTGCCAAAACAATCATATCTGCCAAGGATATTTTCTTACCTCCACCAGCATTGCTATTAAATTCCTCTTTAATACCCTCAAGAACGGTAATGGTTTTATCGGTTCCTTTGTTTATTTCCCAACTCTTCATTGGCTCCAAGTTGATACGTGCACCATTGGCTCCACCACGCTTATCACCACCACGGAAAGTGGCTGCAGACGACCAAGCAGTATACACCAAATCAGAAACTGAAAGACCAGCATCCAACACTTTTGCTTTCAATGCCTTTACATCTGAAGCATCAACCAACGTATAATCTACTTCAGGAATTGGATCTTGCCAGATCAGTTCCTCTTTGGGCACTTCTGGTCCCAAGTAACGGGAAAGTGGTCCCATATCACGGTGCGTCAACTTAAACCATGCGCGCGCATAAGCATCGGCAAAAGCCTCTGGGTCTTCATAGAACTTACGTGAAATTTTTTCGTAAGCAGGATCAAAACGCAACGATAGGTCTGTGGTCAACATTGTTGGTTTTCTGTTTGGTCCGCCAAAAGGATCTGGAATAATGGCCTCAGCGTTGGAAGCTACCCATTGGTGTGCTCCTGCTGGAGATTTTGTCAATTCCCAATCAAATTCGAACAAGAATTTAAAGAAATCATTGCTCCATTTTACTGGGGTAGATGTCCAAATTACTTCCAATCCTGAAGTAAAGGCATCTGAACCTTTTCCGGAACCATTTTTATTTTCCCATCCAAAGCCTTGTGATGCCAAATCTGCTGCTTCTGGATCTGCATCCATCATTACTTTTTCACCATCTCCGTTACCGTGCGTTTTTCCGATGGTGTGACCACCAGCAATCAATGCTACAGTTTCTTCATCGTTCATTGCCATACGCTCAAAAGTTTCGCGAATGTCATGAGCTGCAGCTACTGGATCAGGATTACCATCTGGTCCTTCTGGGTTTACATAGATCAATCCCATTTGTACTGCTGCCAATGGATTCTCAATCTCACGTTCTTCTTTATTATGTTGATATCGGCTGTTTGGTGTGTCACTCGTTGCCAACCATTCGGTTTCGTTACCCCAATACACATCTTGGTCCGGCTCCCATACATCTTCACGGCCACCTGCAAAACCAAAGGTTTTAAACCCTGTAGATTCCAAAGCAACGTTACCGGCCAATATCATTAAGTCTGCCCAAGATATTTTCTGACCGTATTTTTGTTTGATGGGCCATAATAGACGGCGAGCTTTGTCCAAACTCACATTATCTGGCCAAGAATTCAGTGGTGCAAAACGTTGTTGACCACGTCCTCCACCTCCACGGCCATCTTGTACACGATAAGTACCTGCACTGTGCCATGCCATCCGAATAAACAAACCGGCATAACTACCAAAATCGGCAGGCCACCAATCTTGTGAATCGGTCATTACGTTCAATAAATCCTTTTTAAGGGCTGCGTAATCCAGCTTCTTAAATTCTTCAGCGTAGTTGAAGTTTTCACCCAGCGGATTTGATTTTTCAGAATGTTGGCTTAAAAGTTCCAACTTAAGTCGGTTGGGCCACCAATCTTCATTTTGTGTACCTCCCCCGGCAACCTCACTCAAAAATGGGCATTGACTTGCATCTGCCCCGTTTGCCATTTCTTTACTCATGATATTATAGTTGTTTTTAAATAGATTTTTCAGATTAATAAAGTTACAAAAATGACCTTCCCTATCATAGAGGTTTGATATTAAAATACTATTAAAACATAGTTCCTATCTATCGATGATTGATTCGAAATAGAGAAATCTTAACTAATATGCTTTTCTTAACAATTATTGGGAAAGCCTATCCAAAAATCAGCGACTAGGTTTTCTAACTTTGAGTGAACACAAAAAATAAATAATATGAAAACGATAAAATCCATCTTGGTAATTACTGTGGTATTACTAGGAACAAGTGCATTTGCACAGAGTAAAAAAGATAAGAAAATAATGGCGGATGCCCAGAAAGCGAAAACCACCCTTTTGGAAACAAGTCAAGGGTTAGAGCGCTTCTTTGATGAATCCGCAGGGTATGTTATTTTTCCCAATGTTGGTAAAGGTGGTTTTATAATTGGTGGTGCCTCTGGTAATGGGGTTGTTTATGAAAATGGCAGTGCCATCGGAATGGCTAACCTTAAAAAATTGAACATTGGGCTACAGGCTGGTGGACAGGCCATTATCGAAGTTATTTTCTTTGAAACCGATGTAGACCTACAACGTTTTAAAACCGAAAAATTCCAGTTTGCCGCAGAAACCTCTGCGGTTGCCTTAAAGTCAGGCATTGCCTTTGAAGCCAAATACAAGGATGGCGTAGCTGTTTTTGCACTTCCCAAAGCGGGACTCATGGCAGACGCCTCTGTTGGTGGACAGAAGTTTGGATACAAGGCTTTTTAAGGTTTTTGAAAGCATCATAAATTAGACTCGCAGCAAACTTTGGGCCTTTTTTATTCCAATTGCGGCATAAACAGGTACTGTGCTTGTAGTTCCTGAATCATTTTGTTGCGTTTTTTCTTTCGCTTTATGGATGATAAAAACAAGGGGAGAGATACACCTATTTCAAAAGTTCCCAAAACCATGAGCCCTCCTCCTACAATAACTTGACCCGTATTTTCACACATTCCGGTATCCTTACAATCGGCATCTTGTCCGAGGATGACACCTCCCGTTGTTAAAAACAACAAACCCAATCCTGCAAAACCAGCACCCATAACCAGGTTATTCTTTCGTTTGCGATTCTCGTCCAAAATATCCAATAGACGCTGTTCATTGGCCTCACTTTGTTGGATAAGGTAGTGGTAATCTAACCCCAAATAATCAAGCTGCTGCTGTTGTTTTGGGGAAAAGTCTTGTGTATAACTATGAGCTAGGCCCAAGAAGAATGCCGCAATAGTAGAAATGATTATATTATCCATGACAATACATTAATATGTTATTGAAAGCCCAGCCCCTTAAAGGGCTGGGGCAAGATATATCAGTCGCACGGGCCACCACACTCTGTAGCGTTAGTGTAATCTTCCTCGGTAAACACAAAATCTTCTGTTAAATCATCAGAATATATGCAATAATCTATTGGGTTTCTTTGATTTTGATTGCATTCTTCTTTAAAAATTGAATAGCGTTCTTTAGCATAAATCACTACAATAGAATCCCTAAAACGACTTCCTCCAAGAAAGACTTTAAAACTGTATCCACTCGGTGGCAAACCGTCTTTAAAAACTTTCTCGATTTTTTCATTAATCGCAAGATTTGTGATTTCGGGCTCTTGATTAGGAAAATCAGAGCGATAGCTTTTGATGACTATTGGTTTTCCGCTATTATTTGTTATTGAATAATAGTACACATCTCCTTCGCCTTGATCTGTACCACAGCCAAAAAATAGAATTGCCAGTATGATGTTTATATATTTCATAGTTTAAATTTAGTCTTTCCAATTGCGGAACAATTCGTTTAAATATTGCTCTGTAGAATTATTATACCTGTTTCTAATATTGTCTCGCCATTGATTCCATGACCTAGCTCCGCTTAAACCATTTTCCAGTTGTTTTATAGAATATCCTTTCACCCTGTCTTTTGGATATTGAACACCATAAGTTTGTTGTTGGTTTTCATTGTCAATCATATCGTAACCTGCAGAAGTATAGTAAGGCCTATCTGTTATTCTCTGAAATTGTAGATTTTTTTCATTATCATAACTATAATTGGGTCTACTAAATCGATTTTGATATCTGAACAACGCAAATTTAACTTCAACAGTTGAGGCCCAGGTCTCCAAAAGCCTTCTTCGATTCTTTCCTGTAGGCCCAGGGTTATTACAACCATTTAAAGAAGTACATGGCCCTGTCCAAGCATCCCAGACCACAGCATTATAAGCACTCCTATCCACTTCTCTATGAGCGGCATGGGCGAGTTCATGGACTATGGTTCCATATACCTTATCAGATTCCGACCTCCATTCCATTAAGGATATGTCACTTCCAAACCATATTCTACGTGCCTTTACATAAGAGGACCTATCATTTTTAAGCCTTGCTGCAATTTTCAACTGTCTCCGAAAAAAACTGTTCCGAGGTGGGGAGGTCAACCCAAACCTACCTCCGTAATAGTAATCGTGCGCCCCTTGATGGATCAGAGCATAATATTGTTGTCTATCATCCACTATGCTACTGGTCGATTTACCCAATCTTACAATCCAGTCTCCCCGTTTTTTGGGGCCATAAAGAATTGCTTGGCCAAAAGTACCTGATCTTATACTATACTGATATCTATCCCATTTGATACTATAATTGGCCTTTCTTCTAAATCTACCATTGCATGAGAATCTGCCATTGCCGTCTGTAAAACCCCTTCTCGTTGTAAACCACCTGCGAGCTCTTACCTTAACCCCGGATACACCAACATAAGATTGAGTGACATGGTCATACACCCTAATGATCCCTGCGGGTCGCCATTTACTTTTAGCAACTGTTGGGTTATTTATTTCATCGTCATCTAGGTTACCTGTCAATTTTAATGATTCATCAACAAGTTGATATATTGTCTTTTTGGAAGCAAAAGAATTTTTTTCGTCCCCATCTGAATCAATTTGCTCATCTGGAATAAACAACTCTTCTAAAATCTCGAACTCTACTTCTCTCGGAATTTCCTGGGAAATGGGAATGGAAGCATACTGATAGGTAGGTTGATCTGTTGGAAGTTCAGGATCGTGGTAAAATTCTCCTGCTTCACTCATTTCATGATCCAAAGGAACATCATATAATACTAAGGTGGAGTCTGCTTTGAGTATTGAAAACTCATTCTCATCTTTTGGTTTGAACTTTACATATAGGTGAGTGGCCTGTATTTCAACGTTTTTTGATACTTTGGATTTTGCTTGCAAACTTTCCCAAGCTTTCCTCATATTTGTTACGGAGTAGGGATTTTCCAGTTTTTTGCCAAGCTTGATCATCTGTAAAGTGTCTCTTTCTTCTAAATTAAATTGTTGCGGAACTCCGGGTTCTGCCTCCTCTTTTTGGCAGGAGGCAAATAAAGAAATCACCATTGTCGCACAAGCAATTGCCCAATACATTTTTGTTTGTCTCATATTTTAGAGTTTTAATGTTATTGGGGTATGCAGTTGTATCTTAAATAAGGTAATAATATTCGATGTGCACATCGATGCCCGATTGATGGAAGGCCTATCTGGTTTGACTGATAGACCTTTTCAGTTGATTAGCAGAAAACTCTGTACCTAATTATAAGTTAATCCCGAACCCCTGGGGTAAAATCCTCGGGGGCATTTTGGGGTAAATCCGTAGTGCCTGCTTCACCAGAATCGTTAAAAATGAACCATTCTCCAAAGGTGAACGTTGGATTACCCAATACGATATCAAAATTACGGATTGCTCTTCCGTCCTCAAATTCGTGATTGGTCCCTGAACCATCCTCTCCAATAACACCAAACACATCGATTACAGTTCCGAAAGGGTCGACCAATTCCAAATTATCATCCCCATTGGAGTCTGCCGGACTATTTGTGGACACGCCCAAATCAGGGGCAAAACCATAGACCAGTTCAAATTCTTCGGCATTCGGGGATATCACCAAAGTACTTTCTGGACCAATAATCAACCCTGATAAATCAATGGTGGAACTTACCTCCGTATTATCGTTGGTGTATCTACGCAGGGTCCACAAATTCAAATCCAACGGTTCGGATGCGGAGTTGTACAGCTCAACAAAACGTGCTTTTGAATTGTTGTCCGGGTCTGCCAATTCCGAAATAAAAATTTGGTTGGAAGTGAACTCGGTAATAACCTCCGGACAACGCTCTTCTGTAAAATCTACATCATCCAAGGTGCGAATCACTAATTGCGGTGTTTCTCTATCTTTTGTTAAAATCGCGGTTAGACTTCCATTAGTTTCAGGCAGAAGTTCAGCTTGAAAATCAGCATAACCACTATTCACGAGCATAATCTCATTTTCTTCGCAATCCCGTAGGATTCTTTCAGTTTCCTCTTCTGCAATGGCATAGGTCTCCCCCAAAATTTCTTCAGCAAACTCAACATTTCCCAATTGCACCAATATATTTGATGGTAGACTTTCCATTTCTGGAATGGTTGCAATCACAGGGGTGAGATTTTCTCCGACCTCACACGACACAAAAAGATGGTCAAAAACCTTTCCCGAGGGCAATCTCCCGATGGAAAGATTTCCAAAAGATGAGAAAACGCTGCCAATTCGAATATTGCTTCCTTTTTTACCCAAATAAAGGTCGTTCAGTTTTATTAAAACACGACTCCCTACAGGAAACTGTAAATGCGATTCCCTCAGATCCATTTCCAATTGTATTCCCATAGATGGATTGTTCAACTTATCTTGAATGTAAAGCACACCAAAAAAATTCCCTGTTCGGTCGGAAGAAATCACATAGCCCTCCAAAATTAAATCCTCGTGAATTTGAATTACATCATCTTTCACTAGGGAATCCAGTTCTTCAAAAGTGAAGTTTGCCATCATATCCGTTTTACAATTTCCATTAATATCATCAAATTCCCTTCCATCGACACAACATAAAAGAGAAATCAGAATAACGGCTCCCATAATTTTAAAAATCATTTTTTTCATAAGTAGGATTTAAAAGCTAATGGCCAAGTTCAAGAAATAGGTTCTTCCGTAGCTGTACCAATATTTGGGTGCAAAAGAGGGGGAGCCGCTCAGGTTGTCCTGTTTCAACTGCCCAAAATTTCCATTTCGGCTCTGCTCGTAGCCACCCGTGCGGAAAACCGTATCAAAAACGTTGTTGACACTTGCAAAGAAGCTGATGTACTTTCCATCAATCAGCCAAGATTTACCACCGACCAAATTCAGCAAATAGATATCGTCCAGTTTATTTTGCTTTAGCAATTTGGAAACATTCTCTTCAGAAGCATCGGGAAACCGTTCTCCAGTTTCCGGGTCCATCAAAAAACTGGAAGTTCTGGTAATGGTCGAAAGATTGCTATAATTATTGGTGAGATAATTGGTCGTGCCACTTATCCACCAATACTTTGGAGCTCGGTACGATACTCCCAAAGCCAGTGCAGTCTGGGGTCCCTGGGCCAATTTTAAATTTTTGAGGGTTGCGATACCCAAATCTATATTCCCCTCGGGAGCAATAAGATTGTCTTCGGCACCCGCTGTATCAAAATTGATTTGGACAGATGGGTCACTTGCGTACACATAATGTCCCACATTCCCGGCTGCGGTCAATTTTACACTGGATGATGCCTCATACTCAAATCCAAACTCGACGCCTTTATGAAGCCTATCCAAACCTGTAATCACTTCCTGAACAAAATCGGAACCCAGGCCTGAATCCACAAAAAAGAAGTTGATATCGGTAGAATGTTGAAATCTTGTGTAAAATGCACTGATTCTCCCAGTCAGGCTGGGTAATCGGATAAAATAGCTCAAGTCTACACTGTTCACAACCTCTTTTTGAAGCTCGGGAACCGTTTGGTTGTTTTCACGTGGGTTGATAAATATGTTCTGAATGATGGGTGGCTGTTCCACCATCGCAGCATTGGCAGTGAACCAATGTCTCCCTGTCAAGAAATAGGTGAATCCACCTTTGTAGGATAAGTTGGAGAATGAAATCTTTTCACCTTTTCCTAAGGAATTTTCCAAATAACGCTCATTTTTAAAGAGCCCATCTCGTTGTACATTGAAACTGGAATAAGAAGCCGATACAAATCCATCCCACTTATTGGAGGTGAGTTTTACCTGTGCAAAACCTTCCATTTGGGAAGCATCAAAATTGTAATGGTAATTGAACTTGTCGCCTTCACTTTTCTGTAGTTCTCCATCAACATCATTCAAGGTGTTGGAAAAAGTATCCAAATCCTCGTGGTACCTGGCACCCAACAAATCCAAGATTTCTGCATAGTTTTCGGATGCCGTGGTCTTGTAATTCCCACCAAAGCCAAGTTTAATAAAATCGCTCATTATGAAATTAAAACTGGTGGCGCCAGAAATTGTAGCATTCTGCGCAACATCATCATAAAGCAAGTAGGCTGCTTTTTCTCCATTGTTTGCATTAGCGGTATAAAGTTGTACCCAATCTAATTGAGGCTTTTCCAAAAAGGCTTCTTTTGCCAGATTTGCATTGATAAAATCCGCTCCAATCGAACTGTTGATATGATAACTGGGCAAATAACGATAATAGGTCGGATCAGGGTTAGGTGCATTGTAATAGCCAAGTCGGCTCCTTGTATTACGTCCCGTTTGATAGGTCAGACCAACATTCCAATTGATTTTTTTCTTGTCCAATGCGTAGTTGAGGAGAAACAAAGGCTCAAAAATCTCACGTTCCCGTGAGTTACGGATTTTACCATCTTGTTCGCCCCAATATGGATTATATTGACCTCCCATCAAATCAAAGACCTCTTCGGTTAAAGCAGATGACCGTCCACGTCGGTTACGAGCTAAAATCGAAGTAAACGTGATACTGTTTTGATGATTGAATTGGTATTCCACAGCACCAAAAAATGAATAGGCTTCATACAATGTTCCATCAACAAACCCCTCTTTGGCCCACCGTCTCGAAGCTGATACGGAGTACGCAAGTCCGTTTGGTTTTTCTCCTGAATTATAAGTCGCCATTAACCTACCGCGATAGGTTCTATTAGAAAATGATGAGGATAACCGTAAACCTGGACGAAAACCAGAAGGTCGAGTATTGATATTGGTGTTGCCTAAAATTCCACCAAAGGTGTACAGATTCAACGTTAGGCTATTGGTGAATTCCTGATTTCGGACCACATCATTGAGGCCTCCCCAATTATTCCATTGCGGCCTCCCATCAAAAAATTTGTTCATGGGCACACCGTTCATCAATACTTTACCATTTCGTGAATCGTAACCCCGAACCTTAAAAAAGGCCTGGCCAAAATCGAACGCAGCACGATTAAGAAATATATCGCGTGTGGATTGCAACAATCCCATGGAACTGGAAACGGACTCAAAATCGTTAGACAGGTCCCCATCGGTAAGCGAAATCAAATTATCCGTTTGTTCGTGGGCAATATCCCTTTCCAAATAAATAATTCCTAAATCGATTGGGTTTCCATCCAAATAGACGGAGAATCGCTTCGAGATAAAATCCAAAGCAGAAATTTGGAGCATTTGCTCACCCGTTTGGGATAGATTGATTTCAAACTCCCCATTGGTAGATGTTATGAATTCTTGAGAAGTGCTTTCAAGAGTAATTGTGGCATTCGAAATCGGTACATCCGAACTCTTTTCCATCAATTGCCCTGTAACTCGAGTACTTTGTTGTGCATACAGCGATTTACAACAACAAAGCACGGCCAATATTATGGCTAGCCTCATAGCTTATTGTAGGTTAATTAAGAAAAAAGGGGTTGTAATTGCTGTACAAACTGCGAAAAAGCGGACAATTGTACTTATTTTAGCTACAAATTCAAAATAAAATGCGATTATTAATATGCCTACTTGTATTAATATCGACCTCACTTTATGGACAAAAGTCCACGACATACACCTTAAGAACCGTAGCTTTTTACAACTGTGAAAATCTATTTGACACGGTAAACGACACCCTCACTTTTGATGATGATCGTACTCCAGAAGGACGATACCATTGGACGAAGGAGCGCTACTTACAAAAGGTGGAAAACCTATCCAATGTTATTTCCCAAATTGGAGAAGACACCTCCAAAACCTCACCGGACATTGTGGGGCTTTGTGAAGTTGAAAACCTGAGTGTACTCGAGGATTTGGTGCAACACCCTAATTTGCGGGAGAAGGATTATGGTATCATTCATTTTGATTCTCCCGATGCGCGTGGCATTGATGTTGCGCTGCTTTATAAAAAGGCATCGTTTATTCCATCGTCTTTTAAAAGTCATCGGCTTTTATTGTTTGATGAAATGAGCGAAAGGAAATACACTCGTGACCAATTGGTGGTGGGTGGCACTATGGACCGCGAAGACATTTATTTTATTGTGAACCATTGGCCGTCCCGAAGGGGCGGGGCCACAAAAAGTTCGCCATTACGTGTGCGGGCTGCTTTGTTGAACAAACGCATTATAGACTCTATTCAAGAACTGGATTTGGATGCAAAAATCATTGCTATGGGCGATTTAAATGACGACCCCATTGATGACAGTTTGAAAAAAATACTGAAAACAAAGGGTAAAAAACGCCAATTGGATAGTGTGAGCCTTTACAATCCGATGGAGGCCATGTTTAAAAAAGGTGTGGGTTCACTGGCTTATCGTGACAAATGGAACTTGTTTGACCAAATATTCATGACCGGCAATTTAGTTACGGATGACCGAACAACGCTTTCATTCTGGAAAGCGGGTATTTTCGCTCCCTCCTTTATCCGAACAGATAATGGAAGGTTTAAAGGCTATCCGCTACGCACCTATTCTGGCGGCAGTTATACCGCTGGTTATAGCGACCACTTTCCTGCGTATTTGTTTTTGCTGAAGGAGGTACAATGATAGATTTCCAACAAACTGTCACATCAATTGAAGTCGAGATGTTTTGCCTACCTTTCGACTGCGCTCAAGGTGACAAAACATTTAATATCTTTAACTCATGACAGTAAGACTTCCCAAGGACGAAGACAAACACATATCGGGCACCGACGATATTGCACGCATTATGCAAAAGGTGCTTTGGCGACAAAACAAGCTCCATAGGCAAAAGGAATATTTCTGGACCATTGGGCTCAATGCCGCCAATGATATTGAATATATTGAATTGGTCACTATTGGTTCAGATAATAGAAATATAGTATCCCCAGTGGATGTATTGAGCTTAGCTGTATCGAAGAAGTGTAAAAAAATTATACTCTGTCACAATCATCCTTCAGGAAATTTAGAACCTAGTGATGCAGACCATCGTTTTACTGAACGAATACATGAAGCAGCAGCGATTTTAGGAATACAACTGTTGGATCATATAATAATCACGGAGAATAATTATATCGCAATCTAACTACTTGAATATGGATTCCCGCCTTCGCGGGAATAACGCCTTTTAAATTAAGCAAACCACTGCCCCCAAGGGATACGGCTCAAAATCAATAATAGACCTAGTCCATAAAAAATAGAGATGGTCTTGAACTTTTTCTCGCTTTCCATCAATTTTTTGTGACGCGACCAACCTATGGTTATCAAAACCAAAGCTATTATATTGATAAACGGGTGCTCTACCGCCAACAAACGTGCAGGAGCATTTAACCCTCCCATTCCCAAGGTTTGAATGGCCTTAAGTCCATTCGCTGATGTAAAGAACAATAACAGACCCACCAATAGCTGAATATGACTTAAAATAAGTGCAAATAGGCTTATACGAAGGTCCTTTTGCATGGTAAAGTCTTTTTTGCCCAACCAGCCCGCTATTGCGTTGACAACGGCGATTACTAAAACGGCCAAAACCACGTAGGCCAAATAGGAGTGTAGGTTCTTGATAATTTCCATTAGGTATAGTTTAAGGTTTAAAAATACGGAATTTTAAACATAAAAAAAGCCCTTCGCCAAAGCGAAGGGCTTTAATGTATTATAAAAGGGTCTAACTAGAAATCGTAACGTAATGTTACGTTCCACGTTCTACCCCATCCAAAATAACCTCTGTTGGAAACATTTATACCCTTGTATGTCTCATCGCCTGGTTCAACAAAATCGGTTGTTGTTAAACGAGAGATATAAATGTGATTCAACAAATTGTTCACATTAGCTCTAATTTTCAACTGCTTTGTTTTGTTAGCACCTAATGGAACACTGAAAGTTGCGCCAGCATCCATTATACTATATGCAGGTAATTTCAAGTTTTCTTTAACAGCTCCTACATCAGAATAAAGGTCTCCGTAATATCTCCAATCAGAATCAATAGAAAACTTGTCGTTGATTCTGTAAAAGAATCCAAGTCCACCGGAAGTTTGAGCAGCACCACCAACTTTTCCTCCATCATAATCATTAGTTTCAGTACTGATTACATTTCTTTCTTCATCAGTGACCTGAGTAACAGCATTGCCTTGGTATTTCCAATCTCCTATGGATGCGAAACCATTTATGGAAAGTCCTGAAACCGGTCTGAATTTAAAGTCTACTTCCACACCTGTGTGCAATTGTTCTGTACCAAAGTTTGTTTCAAACGTAACCACGTCGTCCACCACGTCAGAGCTTGTTACAACCCTATCTTTCCAAGAAGTTCTGTACAAGTTCAAGTTAGCAGAGAACATAGAACTAGAGAAGCCATATCCTGCTTCCAGACCAAGGATTTTCTCATTCTCGGTCAACGGATTCACTTGGTTGGTAAAGTTCAAGTAAATGTTGTCGTGATATGGCTGACGGCTATAGTACCCAGCATTTGCGTAAAAACTATGTTGAGATGTTGGGGTATAGCTAAATCCAGCCTTAGCATTGTAACCAAAGTTATTCACCTTTTCAGAATCCGTACCTGGTTCGATACCCGCTGGCAATTGCTCACCTGTCCATTGAGATGAAGTTCCATCAATCAAAGATTGGTCCGCATATTGGTATGGATCAAACCTTTGGTGATATTGATTTGAGAGAGAACCTTGGAAGAACGTGGAGAATGTATCCGTAGCGTACTCCAATTGAGTAAAGAATCCACCGTAAGAGATACGCTCATCATTACTGTATGCAATTTTTTGGTCTTCAGGATAAGAATTGAAAGCAGCTGCCCAACCTGATGGTCTAAAAGACTCTGTAGCAATTACCTGCTTGTATGTACCATAAGTTCCGTAAGGTTCATGGTTGTTGTTTTGGTCAATTAAACGAATATTTTCTTGCCAAGAATCCAAACCATGAAAATCAGAAACTACTCTAAAGTGTTTACCATAGTAAGTCCTTAAGTCAAAACCAACATTCCAAGTTAAATTGTCACTAAGTTGTTTTTCAAAGTTTGAAATCAAACCGTACCAGTTGTGCAAGTTCATGGAAGCACGAGTAACGTATCCACCGCCTGCAGCAAAATACCCTCCTGCACCATCAGGCACACTTTGGTTAAATGCATAAATGGCATCATAATCTATACGTCCTTCATCAGTCCTAATCCGGTTACCACGGTTACCTGTTCCACCACCGTTACCCCAAGAGGCATAAAGTACAGTAGAAAGGTTGGCAGTTTCGCTAATATTCCAGTCCCAGTTCAAGTTAGCTACTGGCTTGTGGTAAAAGTTTCTTCTTTCGGTCAAATATTGACCGTTGTAGGTTCCCCAGTTGTTGTTGTACCTTCTACCATACTCCAAGTAATCAGCAATTGGTTTGGTAAAGTTTTGATCGTGGAATTGAGGTGCACCAGTAATCAAAAAGTTGAAGTTATGTGAATCGTTTGGCCTGTAACCTACAGAGATGAAATAGGTTTGTCCTTCTCCAAAGTTACCTTCGTTGTAACCATCACCTTGCCAGTGAGAAAGCATAACGCTCATACCCCATCCTTTGTCAGAAATACCTGTGTTGTACCCAGCAGATGTTTTTATATAATTGTTGTTGGCAACGGTAGCATAACCAAAACCACCTTCGTTCATTTCTGTGGCTTTCGTTACAAAGTTAACAGTACCACCCACAGAGGAAATGGCCAATTTGGAAGAACCTAGACCCCTTTGAATCTGAATACCTGAAGCAATATCATTGATACCGGACCAGTTTGACCAATACATCTTCCCATCTTCCATGCCGTTGATTGGCTGACCGTTCAAAAGGAAGGCAGTGTTATCTTGATCAAATCCCCTTACTCTCATGTTGGTGTCACCAAAACCACCTGCTTGACCTGAAACGTAAACAGAAGGCGTGTTAACCAATGTCATCGTAACATCTTGAGTTCCAATTTTCTCTTGGATTGTTTTAATCGGCACAGAAGAAACAGCGATTGGTGTCTGTCTGTCCGTTGCAAGGTCAATAATACCGGTACCTATGACCACAACCTCACCAAGCTCCTCGGCATCGGGCATTAATGAAATGGTTCCTACGCTACCAGCGGAAGAGAAAGGAATTGATTTGGAAACAAACCCTATGTAAGAAACAATCAATGTTCCAGAGCTTTGGTTTACCTCAAGTGTAAAATTTCCATCAAAATCGGTAGATGTTCCTGTTCTGGTTCCTTTAACCATCACAGTTGCTCCTGGAAGCGGCCCGCCCAAATCTCCGTCGACAACCGTACCAGTTAGAGTTCCTTGTGCAAATGCCATCGCGGAAACAAAAATAGCCGCAATAGCCAAGTAGATTCTTTTCATTTAATCAGTGTTTAAGTGTTTAATTAGCCCTGCAAAAGTGATTTATTTTTGACACTCTGCGATTAAGCCAAAGTTAAAATCATGCAAATATAGTTAACACTAAATTAACAAAACAAGTTATCTGACAGACAATTGTTTAGCGTTTTTAATTGGATTTGAAAAGATGACAATTTACTACTTAAAAAAATGCAAAAGGTTTAATGTGGAGCTGTCGTGTTTGCTGATTGTTGAATTCTCGATGTCAGCCAAAATATTTTTGGCCAATTGTTTTCCTAACTCAACTCCCCACTGATCGTAGCTGAAGATATTCCAAACCACGCCCTGTACAAATATCTTATGCTCGTAAAGTGCAATGAGCGCACCAAGACTTTTTGGGGTAAGCTTTTCTATTAAAATAGAGTTAGTGGGTTTATTGCCTTCAAATATTTTAAAAGGAAGTAATTTTTGCAGTTCTTCACCAGACAATCCTTGGGATTCGAGCTCATGCTTTACTTCTTCCGCAGTTTTACCGTTCATCAAAGCTTCGGTCTGGGCAAAGTAGTTTGCCATCAACTTATTGTGATGGTCCACATCTCCGTGCAGTGATTTCTTGTATCCAATAAAATCCGTAGGAATCAACTTGGTTCCTTGGTGTATCAACTGAAAAAAGGCGTGTTGTGAATTGGTGCCGGGCTCTCCCCAAATTATGGTTCCGGTTTCATAACCTACTCTATTGCCGGACCTATCCATACTTTTTCCATTGCTCTCCATAATACCTTGCTGCAAGTATGCGGGAAAACGGTGCAAGTATTGTGTATAAGGGATGATGGCTTCGGTCTCCGCTCCATAAAAATTATTGTACCAAACACTGATAAGCGCCAACATCACCGGGATATTTTCCTCAAAATGGGTTTCCTTGAAGTGGATATCCATTTCATTGGCTCCGGTCAAAAGAGATTCAAAGTTTTCGTACCCAACAGAAAGTGCAATGGACAATCCAACAGCACTCCAAAGGGAGAACCTACCTCCAACCCAATCCCACATCGGGAAAACATTATCGTCGGCAATACCGAACTCCTTGATTTTTTCAAGGTTAGAAGACACCGCAACAAAATGGTCGGCCACATCTTTTTCGGATGCACTTCGCAAGAACCATTTTTTAATGGTCAATGCATTGCTCAAAGTTTCTTGAGTAGTGAACGATTTTGAAACAATCACAAATAATGTGGACTCTGGGTCAAGCTCCTTCAAAACCTCGTGAACCAAGTCACCGTCCACATTGCTTACAAAATGGGTTTTTAAATCATTTTGATAAAATTTGAGTGCTTCGGTCACCATTACAGGCCCTAAATCCGAACCGCCGATTCCAATATTAACTATGTCGGTAAAGGTTTTGCCCGTATGTCCTTTTCGTTCTCCAGAAATAACGGCCTCCGAAAAGGATTTTATTTTTTCCTTTACTTCAAAAACCTCATCAACAATATTGACCTGGTCCACAAAAACCTTGTCTCCTTTTTTGGCACGCAATGCGGTATGCAATACAGCTCTGCCTTCGGTTTGGTTGATGAGCTCCCCGTCAAAGTAACTTTTTATGGCATCTTTCAATCCTACTTCATCAGCCAGTTCCAAAAGTAATTTCAAGGTTTTGTCCGTAATCCTATTCTTTGAATAGTCCACCAAAAAATCGTTCCAAAGTATAGATAACTTTTTTCCACGACCTTCTTCTTTAGAAAACAATTCCCTTAAATGTACATCCTTGGTTTCTTGGTAATGTTGCTGAAGTTTTTTCCAAGCATTGGTTGTAGTGGGGTTGATTGTGGGTAGCGCCATTACTGGGTGTATGATATTAAAGTTTCTTCGGGTTCTGTTGGAGTTAAATCTACAAATTCAATACAGTCCAATTGTTCTTTGAGCGGTGAAATATGTGCCAAATAATCGGCGCGTAATGAATCTGCAATAGGTTCGGCTGCTGGAAGTTCTTCTTTAAATGGATCCACTTGTCTTCCATTTTTCCAAAAACGGTAACACACGTGTGGCCCTCCTGTATTTCCAGTCATACCTATCCAACCAATTACATCACCTTGGCGTACAAAATCTCCACGCCTAACATTTTGGGCTTTCATGTGTAGATATTGAGTACTATAAGTGCCGTTGTGTTTAATTTTTACGTATTTGCCATTGCCTCCTCTACGAGTTGACTCCGTTACGGTTCCATCTGCCGTGGCCACAATGGGCGTTCCAATGGCAGCAGCAAAATCAGTTCCTTTATGGGGCCTTACCTTATTACCGTAGTAGGCAATCCTTCTTCTTAGGTTATAACGAGAAGACAATCGATACTGGAATTTAACCGGTGCCCGTAAAAAAGTACTTCGCAAATTATTGGCATCTTGATCAAAATACTCCAATATGTTGTGGGTAGCATCGGAAATATATGGAAAGGCATAAATGGTTTTTCCTTTATGCTCAAAATAAGCTGCTTTCACAGCACCAATCCCTGCATAAATGCTATCATTGATATAACGCTCCTCAAAAACCACCTTGAATTTGTCTCCTTTATCCAATCGTCCAAAATCGATGGTCCACGCATAAATATCTGAAAGTGCAAAAGTAAGATTATAATCTACTCCCAAAGTATCGATAGACATGGATAAACTATGATCGATAACTCCACCTATTTCACGCTCCACTAATTTTATTTTTTTCCTGCTCTTGTAGGCTTTTGTAGAATCGCGAAGATCTACAACGGTGTAATTAATTTTGTCGTTCTGATAAATAAAAACCTCAGCTACTTCAGAAGTGTCTTTGGATTTTAATATCACATAGGGCTTTCCTACCTGAATTTTTCGAACATCAAAAGTATCCCTAAAGTTTTCTGAAATAGTGGCGATTTTGGGGTAATCCACTTTGTTTTTGAGCATTAGCTCTCCGAAACTATCGCCTCGACGAACCGTATCATGAACTACATGAAATTCATCTAGATTAAATCCATACTGCAGCACCGGAAGTTTTTCAATTGTTTCCGCCTTCGCTATTTCATTGACCGGTTCCTTTGCTTGCTTGCAAGACACCAGCACTGCCAGCGTCAAAATTGCCCCAATAATTTTCCGCATCGTTCTTCTATTCCTTGTTTTATTTTTTGTCTGGATTAAAAACATGGTCTACCCATTGTTTACCCCATGTATCCAACTCTTCTTTGGTATGCAAAGTTGGGAAAAAAATTATTTTCTGGAAACTTGGTGGTAAATACTTCTTCCAATTGGTACCTCCAGTTGCCTCAACATCCTTGCCTTCCTTTGCCAAATATCTGTGTGCTGAGCCCATATGCATCAACGGCCAATTTACATTGGCATTCAAATCTAACTCTTTTAACGCTAAAATCAATTCTTCATTGTTTTTAGATGTATCGGGCAGTTGAAGATATTTCTGATATATAGTACTGTTTTTCACTTGGTTTGCTATTCGTAAAAGCCTTGGCGTGTACCTTACTTCAAACTGTTTAAGAGTGAGTGTCTTTTCACCAGTCGCCATATCGGTCGCCCCTTTTTTCCAATAAACATGTTCAAACAGCTCTTCTATACTGTTTTCCGAAGAAAATGAATCTCTTTCGGAGGAGTGTACCATATTTTCCAAAGGAGTAGCGTAAAATTCTATCATCCTATACTGTACGGATTGAAAACCGCTTGCGGGGAGCAATGCCATACGGTACCTAAGGAATTGTTCCCGCTCCATTCCTTTTATCATAATGCTAAAAGAAGATATGAGCGCCTGGAAATAACTATTGACCCGCCTTACCTTTTCTATAAAAAATTGAACGTCTTGGGATTTGTCCTCTACAATCTGCTTTTGTTCGTGAAGGATGAGTTTAAAGTGCAGCTCCGTGATTTGATGGTACATAATGAAGATTTCTTCATCGGGAAAATGCGTCCGTGGTACTTGAAGGCTGAGTAGGGTATCCAAGTGTATATAATCCCAATATGTAAGATACCTTTGATAAAGAAGTCCATCCAAATAAGAACTTAAATCTTGTCCAGAGTTTTTGTACTTTTCCTCTAACTTATTGATTTGGGAAACGATTTTTGCATCCTTATCCATTAATGCCGATCTACTATTTCATTATTATTTTAAACTGGTTCTTTAGTCCATTATAGCCATCTAAATCTGCTTTTAAAGATCCCACGGCCAAATCTGCCTTGATTCGGATGGGGATTTTGTTCCAATCATTCGAAACCCAAAGCGTGAGACTCTCTTTTTCTTTAAAAACACGACCGGACTGAACCAACGGCCTAAATTTAAGACATTCCACCTTTCCATACTTTGTCCGGAGGATTTCTTTTCCCAAATATTTCAACTGGAACCTAAAAACCCCATCATCATCAAAAAGCATGTCCAAATCAATAGAATCCCCGACTTCAAACTCTTCATGGTTGTAATTGCTCCTTAAAAAATAAGAGGCGGAAATAAGGTCTTGTATTTGATCATGAATTGTGAAGTCTTGTTTTGTTCCATTCTTATTATCAATTAGAACGGCTTTGTCCCTTTCATAATTAAATTCAATTTCCAAGTCTTTGGTATATCCACCCTCATTTATTTTCCGGACAAACTTGTAGGGTTTACCATGTTCTCGGCCAAAATAACTTTCGTAGGTATCATCCACCTTAAAAAATATACTGGCAAAACCCGTGGTTTTTCCTTCTCCTACAACATGATAAACAGGAACATTATTCAATGTTTCAGAAGTTAAATGCAATGTAGCATAGCTTGCATTTAGAAACCCATAATGGATTCTAAATTTTAGCCATTCCCCTGGTTTAAAGGCCGGGCGTGAACTTTGACCCATAACCGGCATTGCCAAAAGGAGCAATAGCATGGGTGTTATTATCTTTTTCATTTGCAATTTTATTGGTATAAAATTAGTAAAATCACCTTAGGGGTTACGCTGTTCACATATACTTAAACAAAACTTATTCCAAAATAGTATAAACAAAAAAAAGCCCAGTCTCAAGACTGGGCTTTTCCTAAATAACCAACCAAACTTTAAATTATGAAAAACCAATACTTAAAGTTATAAGGGAACCACCCCTTATGTGGGTCAAAGATAAGTCAAGGTTTTGTAGGAAAAAGCGTTTTTAACGGACTTTAACTAAACCCCTAGTAAATTGATTGGTTTCATCATTTTTTTTGACAAATTATTAAGATAATTAAGTGTTTTGATATGAGGATATCATCAAAACCAGTACCCAAGACTAACAAAAAAATTACCATCATTTATCTCTGGCGACCAAGAATAGTATAATTGAATAGGTCCCAAGAACGATTCAAAACCATAGCCTATTCCGTAACCTGAAAAACTTGGCTCCTCAAACCAATCTCCTGTACGGAAAAGATCATCGGCAACATTGGCATAGTTGACCGAAAAAAGTGCGTGGTGCTTTGGAGCAAAGCGATAATCCAATCGCCCGGAACCTTTTACATAGCTGTTACCGGGAATACTAAGAAAATCATACCCAAAAAAGGGCACGAAATTATTTACGAAGTTATTTCCAAAACCTCCCAGAATAAAATCAAAAGAAGCTACCTGTGATGTTCCCAACTTTACACCTCCTTCGGCTTCTAGGTTTAGACTTAAATTGTGAAATAAGGAAAATACACCACCCAGTTTGGCCTTTGCTACAGCAAACTGGGAGAAGTTTTCGTTATAATCCGATGAAAAAGCATACAAATGAATGTCCCCGTCGAACAGTAGTCCTTTGGTAGGGAAATATTTTTCGTCATAGGTATCCAATTTGATTTGAGAAAAAGCACTAAAGTAATTGGAGTTATCAAAAGTTGTTCTTTGATTTGAGGCAGAGGCTTCTACTTCAGGATCTACATCTATTTGACTCAGTGTTCTTGTGCTATAGTTCAAGAATTTATGCTCCGCCCCAACAGTGAAGGCAAACTCTTCTTGAAGAACGGTTTGTAAATAAACTTGATTGGTAAGATCGGTTACATCTACGTTGATTGTTTGAATATTAGGGTCGTTCGGTACATTAAAATTGCCCCTTATCAATGAAAAATCGGTTTCTGCATCAAAATTTGTTAATTTGGAATTGACCCCAAAACTCCAATAATAGCCTTTATCCAAGTAATACTGCATGTTGTACCTAATATGGTCTCCCAATATAAAATCAAAAGATGCCACATCATCTTTCATTAAAAAATTCTTCTTGGTCAAGTTTATAAGGGCGGCACTTTTATACAAATCATCGTAGTGGGCAGACATTTTAATGAACATCTTGGTCGGATTTTCTTTGAGCTTCAGAATCAAATCCGTTCCCAATCCGTTAGATACAAGATCATACCTTATCGCCTTAAAATTTCCTGTGGCAGAAAGATTGTTTATGCCTTGCCTTAAATCCTCGAAAGAAATCTTTTCTGCTAAGTTGAACCTTAATTTACCTTTGATATAACCTCTTGTATATCTGTCGTTACCTTCAATAATCATCCTATTAACGGTTAAACTATCTACCATATGGATGCTCTTACTTTGTTTTGAATCTCTATTTTGAGCCAGGGCAATTTGTTTTAACTTATCAATTTTGTCCCTAGCAGATACTTCACCACTCTTAACAATTTGGTTGCCTTTTTCGAAGTCGATAACGGAAAACTCATTAATGTCCGGTCGGATATAAACATCTGTTTTCTTGGATTTTTCCTTCATATCGTTCACTGTACGATAATTATTGATCTGAAGAAGAATTTCTGTAGCGGAAGAGAGCGATTCTCGAGTTGCCAGATCATGTTGCACATCGACTCCAATAATGATATCGGCACCCATAGCCTTTACGTGATTGATGGGATAGTTGTTTACAACGCCCCCATCAATTAAAATTTGGCCATCTATTTCTGCAGGCTCAAATAAAGATGGGAATGTTCCACTGGCCACAATAGCTTCAGGAAGGTACCCCTTGTCCAATAGGATTTCTTCCCCAGTTTCCACATTGGTGGCTACACACAAAAATGGTGTGGGCAATTTTCTAAAATCCTGTATATCTTTTACATGAAAAAGTAACTGCACCAAAAGATTATAGATGTTTTGCCCTCCAGAAATTGCCTGAGGAAAAGATATTTTAAAATTTTCAAAGGGTAACGAAAGTGCATACCGCTCTGAATCTTCTTTCTCGTAAAATGTTTTCGCGCTTCGTGGAACATTATCCTGAATCAAATTGGCGAAATTGGTGTTCCTAAAAATGGAGTCCAATTCCTGGGCGGAATAACCTGATGCGTACAGCGCACCTATTATAGCCCCCATACTTGTTCCACCGATGTAATCAACTTTTACACCCGCTTCCTCAATAACCTTTAGTGCGCCAATGTGAGCCAAACCTTTAGCCCCACCTCCGCTTAAAACAAGACCCACTTTGGGTGGTTTGTTTTCTGAAGTGTTTTGGGCCATACCAACAACACCAAGCAAGGTAAACAGGATTGTAAAGATGGTAGCTTGTTTTCTCATTGCTTACTTATGAAAGGTATTATAAATTTTTTTTGCCTTGGACGCTCCAACGGATGCTGTCAAATTTTCCAGGGATGCTTCCTTGATTCGTTTTACGGATTTAAAGCTTTTTAACAACTGTAGGGCCGTTTTTTCGCCAACTCCTTCAATATTAACCAATTCTGAACTAATGGCACCCTTACTCCTTTTATTCCTATGGTGGGTGATGCCAAACCGGTGTGCTTCGTTCCTGAGCTGTTGGATTATTTTTAGAGATTCCGATCTTTTATCTAAATAAAGCGGCACAGGGTCTTCCGGAAAATAGATTTCCTCTAAACGCTTGGCTATACCAATAATGGCGATTTTTCCCCGAAGCCCCAAAACTTCCAGACTTTTTAATGCAGAGGATAATTGGCCCTTCCCACCATCAATAACAATAAGTTGCGGTAAAGGTTCTTCTTCGTTGAGCAACCTTTTATATCTTCTAAAGACCACTTCTTCCATACTGGCAAAATCATCTGGGCCCTCTACTGTTTTTATATTGAAATGACGATACTCTTTTTTAGAAGGTTTGCCGTCTTTAAAAACAACACATGCGGCTACAGGATTGCTTCCTTGGATATTGGAATTATCGAAACACTCGATATGTCGTGGTTCTTCCGAAAGGCGCAGATCCGATTTCATTTGCCCCATTATCCTCTTGATATGTCGGTCTGGGTCTGTTATTTTGATTTGCTTCAATCTATCTTGCCTATAAAATCTGGCATTGCGTTCCGAGAGATCCAAGATTCTACGCTTATCTCCCAACTTGGGGAGGGTTACCTTTAAATCATCATCCACCATAACAGGGAAAGGCAAATACACCTCATTGGATTTTGAATTAAATCGTTGTCTCAACTCTGTTACGCCCAATTGTAACAATTCTTCGTCGGTTTCGTCCAGCTTTTTCTTTATTTCTAGGGTGTGTGACCGAATTATGGCCCCGTGGGAAATCTGTAAAAAGTTGACATAGGCATGTGTCTCATCAGAAATTATGGTAAATACATCTACATTATTGATTTTTGGATTTACCACCGTAGATTTTACCTGATAATTCTCAAGAACATCGATTTTGTCTTTGACGCGCTGCGCTTTTTCAAACTCCATTTTTTCAGCAAAATCCTTCATTTGCTGTTTAAAGGTCTGTATGGAACTTTTTAAGTTACCTTTTATGATTTGCCTAATATCTTCAATCTGGTCATGGTATTCCTTCTCGGCTTGAAATCCCTCGCAAGGCCCTAAACAATTACCCAAATGATAATCGAGACACACTTTATACTTTCCAGCTTCTATTTTTTCCTTTGAAAGATCATAATTGCATGTGCGTAGTGGATACAGACTTTTAATCAAATCCAAAAGGGTCCTTACGGTTTTCATACTAGTATAAGGACCATAATATTCGGAACCGTCCTTAATGAGTTTTCGTGTGGAGAATACCCGGGGAAAACGCTCATTTTTAATACAAATCCAAGGATATGTCTTATCGTCCTTTAGCAGCACATTGTATCTTGGCAACAATTTCTTGATCAAATTGTTCTCCAATAAAAGTGCATCGGATTCGGTAGCAACCACAATGTGTTTAATGGAGTGAATTTTCTTGACCAGCACCCTGGTTTTACCGTACTCTTGTTTCTTGTTGAAATAAGAGGAAACCCTCTTTTTTAAGTTTTTAGCTTTTCCAACATAAAGAATCTTACCATCGGCGTCATAAAATTGATAAACCCCAGGATTGTTCGGGAGGGAACTTAACTGTACTTTTAAAGATACTGGTTTGGACATAGAAGTTCTAAAAAATGAACTGTTTAGACATTACAACAAATTTATATTTTAATTATCGGGTTTCTTGTTAAACTTGATCAATTCCCGTTTTGCATTGATATTTGATTATTCCTATCCACAAAACTTTAAAAAACAATCAAAATCAAAAATTTGCAGATTTATAACGCCACATTCTTAAACTGGGGTTTTTCCATAAAAAAACTATAGAAAAACCCTGTTTTCATAGTCAAGATTTAGTCTAAATTGTTAAACAGTTATTAAAAATTGTGTATTTCATCGATAAAACATGCAGTTCATAGTAATTTTTTCAATTGTTTTATTTACATTTAACCGTATAAAACAAATCCTATGGAAAACTATATCATCGTTTTGGGAATGTACTTGATCTTGATGCTTTTCTTCAAAATCTTTTTCTCTGTTGCCACCAAAGGAGAATAAATATAAAGTACCCCCGAACAACCCTTAAATCTTCAACATTTAAATGTTGAAACGTGAACTAAGAAAAAAATATAAAAATCTGAGAGCGGATATCACTCCATCACAGGCCTCGGATTTAAGTTTAATTTTAGCAAACAGTTTACTCCAAATCCCAATCTGGGATTTTTTTTATTACCATATATTTTTGAGTATCGAAGAAAAAAACGAAGTGGACACACTTCCATTGATAACTCTCCTTCAAGGTAAAGACAAAAACATAGTTGCCCCTAAAGTATCCGGCAAAAATTCCATGGAAAATTATTTGCTAACCGACAGCACTCCTTTTAAAAAAAGTGTTTGGAGAGTCCCAGAACCTGTAGACGGTATTGAAATCCCTGAATCTAAAATTGATGTAGTTTTTGTACCCCTATTGGCTTTTGATGCTTTGGGTAATCGAGTAGGGTATGGTAAAGGGTATTACGATACTTTTTTGAACAAATGTAGGAAGGAAACTGTAAAAATCGGCTTATCGTTTTTTGGTGCGGAAAATGAGCAAATAACCGACGTAAATGAAAATGACGTAAAATTGAATTACTGTATTACCCCGGAAAAGGTTTATGAATTCTGATCAGCCACCGTTTCTTTCTTTTCGGCATCCTGTTTTGGAAATGCTTTCTTATTGAACACAATTAAAATACCAACCCCCGTACTAATAGCGGTATCAGCGATATTGAATACTGGTTCAAAAAAACGAAAACGTTGACCTCCGAATGAAGGCACCCAATCCGGCCATGTTGTATCCACCAAAGGAAAATAAAGCATGTCCACCACCTTGCCATGAAATAGACTGCCGTATGCTTCATCAGCAAATAGGGTTGCAACTTGTCCGCTACTCTGGTCAAAAATAATTCCATAGAAAACTGAGTCTATAATATTCCCCACAGCCCCTGCGAATATTAAAGAAACAGCCAATATCAGCGTTTTAGGCGATTGTTTTTTAATAATGTCCCAAAGCCAATACCCAATTCCAAAAACGGCAAAAATCCGGAATATGGTCAAAACCAATTTTCCCGTTGGTTCCGAAATAGGCAATAAATCGCTCAATTTTGTTCCCCATGCGGCACCTTCATTCTCAATAAAGAGAATTTTGAACCAACTGAAAACATCATGTGATTCACCAAGTATAAAACTGGTTTTGATATAGATTTTGCTTATTTGATCAACAAGCAGAATCAAGATGACAATAATAAGGGACTTTTTTAAACTCATGCTTTTATTAAAGGGATTGCAAAAATATGGATATTATTTTGTTTTGGTAAGGAAGATGTCACCTTCTATCGTCTTCAGAATAAATTGATTGTAACCGAAGGGTATCATTCCTTTTTCCACATTCCCGTATGTGCTCTCTGCAACAATATTGCCACTTGGTGCCATTACCATAATATCTCCTTTTTGGGTGATTACCTCAACAGATTCCGAAACATTTTCCAAAGTACATTGCCCATCGGACAAGGTAATATATAAATTCTCATATTTTCCCTTGGCATATAGGTTGGTATTGGTCCCAAACACATCCACATTTTTGTACTCGGGCACCCTTATTTCCAAAGCTATGGAAACAACTTTGTGTGCACTGAGTTTATCGTTGGGGTTAATAAAAAGAGGTTGGAAGTCTGCACTTATCATAGCAGTAGTACCACTTTGCTCAATAGAAATCAGTAAATCGTTGGCATATTCCCCCTCCATACTTGCAGATACCTCAACCTCATTGGAAGATGCGGTCTTCAAATCAATTCTGTAGCAATAATGGGCGTCAATTTGAATGGTTTCTGTTCGTGGGTCTATAAAAGCCTTCCTTACTAATTTTTGCGCGTGAAGATTCACGAGCGCAAAAAAGACCACAAAAAACAATAACGCCCTCATAACTAAAAACGCCCGAAGGCGTTTTGATTATTTCTGCATGTTCTTCGCCTCGATGCTCAATGTAGCATGGGGCACAAGCTTTAAACGCTCTTTATTGATGAGCTTTCCGGTTACTCTACAGATACCGTAAGTTTTGTTCTCTATTCTCAACAAAGCGTTTTTAAGGTCTCGTATAAACTTCTCCTGACGGATGGCCAACTGGGTGTTCGCTTCCTTGCTCATAGTCTCGGAACCTTCTTCGAAGGCCTTGAACGTTGGCGAGGTATCGTCTGTACCATTGTTACCATCGTTCATGTAGGAACTCTTTAAAAGATCCAAGTGTTTCTTGGCCTTCTCTATTTTTTCCTCTATTAGAGCCCTGAATTCTGCAAGGTCCTTATCGGAGTATCTTACTTTTGAATCTTCTGCCATTTTCTTAATGTTTTTGAATAAACAATTTTGTGTTCACCTCATCAAAGGCTATTGCAACACCTTCTTCAAGTTTTTCTTCAAAGTTGAGCTCAGCGGTCAAGGTTTCCGTTTTGATGTAATCCTCATTACTGGAAACAGCATTTTCAACTAGGCCGTCCTTCAATATTTTAATGTCAATTTTATCTGTTACCTCAAATCCTGATTCCTTTCTAAGGTTCTGAATTCGGTTTACTAGTTCTCTTGCGATACCTTCTTTTCTTAAGGTCTCGTCTATGGTCACATCCAAAGCTACGGTCAAGGAACCGGAACTTGCAACCAACCAACCTTCAATATCTTGGGAACTTATCTCTACATCGGTTAACTGTAAATTAACGGTTTTATTTTCCAACTGCAGTAATAATTCTCCTTTGCGTTCAATTTTTTGAATATCCTCTTGGCCCAATTTTGATACCTCAGCAGCAATGGCTTTCATATCCTTACCAAATTTTGGACCTAAAACCTTAAAGTTGGGCTTTATTTGCTTTACAAGGATTCCCGAAGCATCGTCCAACAATTGTATTTCCTTCACATTCACCTCGGATTTCACCAAATTGGAAACTGCTTCAATATCAGTTCGTTGTTCATGGTCCAATACTGGAATCATAATTTTTTGAAGTGGTTGGCGCACCTTTATTTTTTCTTTCTGACGGATGGAAAGTACCAAAGATGAAATTTTTTGGGCCAACTGCATCTTGCGCTCTAGGTCTTTGTTCACCATATTGTCATCAAAAACAGGGAATTCAGCCAAATGCACACTTTCGAATCCATCCTTTCCCGTTGTAGCATCTAAATCCCTGTACAACTGGTCCATAAAGAATGGAGCAATCGGCGCGGATAATTTGGCTACGGTAGCCAAGCAGGTATAAAGAGTCTGATACGCAGAAATCTTATCCTGCTGATAATCGCCTTTCCAGAAACGTCTCCTGCTCAAACGAACGTACCAATTACTAAGGTTTTCCTGAACATAATCAGAAATCATCCGTGCCGCACGGGTGGCTTCGTAATCTCCGTAGGCTTCATCCACATTTTTGATCAAAGTATGAAGTTCGGACAAGATCCATTGATCTATCTCTGGCCTATCCATTAACGGAATATCTACCTCGGAATAATCAAATTCATCAATATTGGCGTAAAGTGCCATAAAGGAATAGGTGTTGTACAGCGTTCCAAAGAACTTTCTCTTTACCTCAACAATTCCTTCTATATCAAACTTAAGGTTATCCCAAGGGTTGGCATTGGAAATCATATACCAACGTGTGGCATCGGGTCCATGCTCTGGCAACACCTCAAATGGATCTACCGCATTGCCCAGTCGTTTGGACATCTTTTTGCCCTCTTTATCCAAAACAAGTCCGTTGGAAACCACATTTTTGTAGGCAATACTATCAAAGACCATGGTGGCAATAGCGTGGAGGGTGTAGAACCAACCACGGGTCTGGTCTACGCCTTCGGCAATAAAGTTGGCCGGAAATGCAATCCCATCATCAATGAGTTCCTTATGTTCAAAAGGATAATGCCATTGTGCGTACGGCATGGAACCACTATCAAACCAAACATCGATAAGGTCTGCTTCACGCTTCATGGCTTGACCTGATGGCGACACCAAGGTAATACCGTCCACAATATTTTTGTGCAAGTCGATTTTGTCGTAGTTCGACTCGCTCATATCGCCGACTACAAAGTCATCAAAAACATCCTTCTCCAAAACACCTGCCTCAACGGCTTTGGCCATTTCAGACTTCAGTTCTTCAACGGAACCAATCATCAATTCCTCTTTACCATCTTCGGTACGCCAAATCGGCAATGGAATACCCCAATATCTTGATCGGGACAAGTTCCAATCGTTAGCATTGGCCAACCAATTTCCAAATCGACCTTCGCCAGTAGATTTTGGTTTCCAATTAATGGTTTGGTTCAGCTCGAACATACGGTCCTTTACATCGGTGACCTTAATAAACCAAGAATTTAAGGGATAATACAGGATGGGTTTGTCCGTACGCCAGCAGTTTGGGTAGCTGTGCACGTATTTTTCGACCTTAAAGGCCTTGTTCTCTATTTTTAGTTTGATGGCTATCTCGACATCGATGGACTTTTCGGGTGCTTCACCCTCGTCATAATATTCATTCTTTACATACTTGCCGCCAAACTCTTTCATTTCCGGTCTAAACTTCCCTTGAAGGTCAACCAATGGAACTGGATTATCATTTTCATCCAAAACCAACATCGGAGGAATCTCCGGAGTGGCTTGTTTTGCCACCAAGGCATCATCCGCACCAAAGGTGGGTGCAGTGTGCACGATTCCAGTACCGTCTTCGGTGGTCACAAAATCCCCAGAAATTACTCTAAAGGCATTTTCTGGATTTTGGTATGGCTGCACATAATCAATTAGCTGTTCGTACTGGATGCCAATCAAATCCTTGCCCACAAAAGTTTCTCCTACTAAAAAAGGAATTTTTTTATCGTCTTCTTTAAATGCTTTTAGCTCTTCCTCTGTCTCAACTTTGGAGAACTTCCCAGAAAAATTGTAGTTGACCAAGTTTTTAGCCAGGACTACATTGATAGGCTCAAAAGTGTATTGGTTGTATGATTGTACAAGTACATATTCAATCTTTGGTCCAACGGTTAACGCGGTGTTCGATGGAAGTGTCCAAGGAGTTGTTGTCCATGCTAAGAAAAAGATGTCTCCCCCTACCTTCTTCAAAAATTCTGGAAGTGTATCGGTTTTAGCCTTGAACTGTGCAGTAACTGTGGTGTCCGTTACATCTTGATAGGTCCCTGGCTGGTTCAATTCATGGGAGCTTAATCCGGTGCCCGCTTTTGGTGAATAAGGCTGAATGGTATAGCCCTTATAAATAAGTCCTT
The DNA here is from genome assembly GCA_040285615.1 of Allomuricauda sp. Classification (GTDB taxonomy): domain Bacteria; phylum Bacteroidota; class Bacteroidia; order Flavobacteriales; family Flavobacteriaceae; genus Flagellimonas. Next base: position 606,967 of record JAVJRL010000012.1, on the reverse strand, counting down.
TGTCGTAAATCTGTTTCAACAGCCACCATACCGATTCCATGTATTTGGGCTTGTAGGTGATATATGGGTCTTCCATATCTACCCAATAGCCAACTTTTTCGGTCATTTCGTTCCAAACGTCCGTGTAGCGCATTACCGCTTTTTTACAGGCCGCATTGTATTCCTCAACCGATATTTTCTTTCCGATATCCTCTTTGGTGATACCAAGTTCCTTTTCCACACCAATCTCAACAGGCAGGCCGTGGGTATCCCATCCAGCCTTTCTTTTTACCTGAAAACCTTTCATGGTTTTGTACCGTGGAAATATATCCTTAATGGTACGTGCCATTACGTGGTGAATCCCTGGCATTCCGTTTGCAGATGGTGGGCCTTCGTAAAACACATAGCTCTCCTTGCCTTCCCTTGTGGAAACGCTCTTTTCAAAAATCTGTTTGTCTTTCCAAAAGTCAAGAATTTCTTCGGACACTTTCGGTAAATCCAATCCCTTATATTCTGCAAACTTCATATACTGCTTCTTCTACTAGAATTCCAAGTTTGCAAAATTATAAATTTAGATGGAATTATACCCTCACTTTTGGCATTAGAATTCACATAATTCCCTTAACCTAAATATGATAAGCAGCTTACCTACCCTTTATATTTATTTAACTATCTTACTACATTATTAACACTTAACCATTTTACTATGAAAAAAGTACTAATTGCCGCAATGGTATTGACCTTATCCATGACCTTTATGACATCCTGTAGGGATACCAAAGACAAAGCAGAGGAGGCTACCGAAGAGGCCGCAGAAACACTGGATAAGGCCGGCGAAGATTTAAAGGAGGCCGCAGACGATGCCGTAGACACCATGAAAGAAGCTGGCGAAGAAGCCAAAGAAATGGGTGAAAAAGCTTTGGACAGCATTAAAAAAGCTGGCGAAGAGACCCTGGATGCTGCTGAAAAAGCCGGACAAGACATGAAAGAAGCCGCCAAAAAAGCTATAGACAGCATATAGTATCAGAACTACATGGCAAAATATGTCAAGAATAAAGAAGGCTCAGAAAAATCTGAGCCTTTATTTTTTTAAAATGCGTATCCTACACCCAAAACTAAATTAGTTCCCGGGGCAACTATACCTGAAGAGTACATGCGGTAACGCTGGTTCGTCATATTCTCTAAACTCACAGATGCCTTTAGTACATTGGTGATTTGATATTGTGACCTAAAGTTTAAAGTATACCATGAAGGGGAATATGGATTTCCATTAACATCCCTTGCATACATATAGGTTTTCCCTTGTTCGGAAAGTGCCAAATCATCGTTGCTAACCTCTCCGTTGTAGTTGACAAATACATCTGCTTTAAATTTATGGTTCTCCCAAATCAAATGCACATCACCAAAGGTGGGCGCAGCATGCCGTGATGGACTATCGGTTCCGTCATCGTCCTCCTCGACTCCTTCAGTCAAGGTTAAATTGGAGTTTAAGGAAAGGTGGTCGTTAAAGTAGGCCTCCAATCCAAATTCAAACCCATAAACATAGGCCTTGGCCGCATTTTGGATAGCTTGCACATTACTCGGCTCCCCGTTGTATTCAATTTCGGTTTGCCCACCGAAAGAGAAATCCCTCCGTACCAAAGCATCTACCAAATAAGTATAGTAGGCAGCACTTTTTAGCACCAAAACATCATTAAAGTTTTTTCTGAGTCCCAACTCACCATTATAAGCATATTCGGGTTCCAAATCGGGATTGGGCACTACTACGGAACCTGGTTCAGAATCAAATATTTTTCCAATATCATCAATGTTAGGTGCTCTAAAACCTGTAGAACCGTTCAAGGTCACCTGTAAATCGGACCGTGGGAACCAACTAAGTCCCAAACTTCCCGTAAGTGCCCCGGTCACTATATCGGCTTCTTCAAAAGGAAAGGGATAGTATGTAGTCTCAAATGTGGCATCCACCCACACTTGGCTATATCGAATTCCCGATAACAAGGTAAGGTTAGGCTTTAATTGATACTCTCCATTTATGTATCCGGCCAAAGTCTGCCATTTGGATCCGTCGGGATATCTTGAAGCCGTTCCCGACACTTCATTTGTTTCAATATTTCGTACACTTCCTTTGGAATCGACCTTATTAAAGACATACTCAGCCCCATAATACAAGTGCAGACTTCCCATTTTTTTATTCTCAAAATCCAAGTTCACGGATAGTGCATCTACTTTTTCGCGAGTAGAATATAATTCAGCATCTTGAAAACCTCTATCGTTACGGCTCTCTTCAAAAAATTGGTATGCTGTGGTCAATTTAACACCATCATAGAATTTGTTTTTCCCTTTTTGGGTAATCTGAAAATTTCCCATAAACCATTTCTGTGGACCATAATACCATTCTGCAGAGCGAAGACCATCACCGTCCCGGCTTGGTCTGATTAACCTATCATATCTGGGATAATTGGAGGTTTCAGAATAATATAGTCCCAAATCGTAGTTCCAAGTGCTATTAGGTTTGTAAGTGAACTTTTGAAGAAAATTGACCTGATCGTAATCCGTATTTACTTGTTTTTTGGGATCATTATTTTGGACCAATACATCGGTTCCATTCTCACGAATCACATAGTTGTTCCGCAAATAGGAATTGGGACCATGCTCTCCCATCTTTAGATCATCAAAATTATTGTAGGTGAAACTGGTATAGGACGCCCAATTTTGCTTTCCTAAATTAAAATCCACATGAGCCGTATTCTCGTTGTTTACGGATGAATACCTGTAATTCACATTTCCAGAGAACGCCAAACTATCTGCAAAGGAAAATCGGGGTTTTTGCGTATAAAAATTCATCACACCCCCTATGGCATCACTTCCATAGATTACCGAACCAGGACCGAAGGTTACCTCCGTTTTTTTTATGGTGAACGGATCAACGGATATTACATTTTGTAGGTTTCCTCCACGGAATATGGCGTTGTTCATCCGAACCCCGTCCACAGATAGCAAAATTCGGTTGGTGGCAAACCCTCTTATCATAGGGCTTCCTCCGCCCAATTGACTTTTTTGCACAAATACTTTTCCACTATTCTGTAAAAGGTCAGCAGAGGTCTGCGGCGCAGTAAACGAAATACTTCGTGCATCAAAAGTTTCTATTTTTTGGGGAATATGCTTTTTCTGCTGCTCCCATTTGGATACAGACATTACCACTTCTTGTAGTTCTTCCGTTTTTAATTGAAGATAAACGCGATTTCCCCTTCGGGCAATTTGGCCCTTTGTTGCAGTATAGGTTTCGTAACTGATATGCTTGAAGGTGATTTTTTCATTAGGGGAAAAAATATCAAGCTCGGTTTTACCACTCTCATCCGTTAAGGTTGACTTGGATTGGTCCTTATTGAAAATGGCAATGTTATCCACAGGTATTCCCGTATCAGCATCTAAAACAGTTACTTCTTGAGCACAGAGTATTAAGGTAAAGATTAAAAAAAATAAGGTTAAGGTTGGTTTTAGGTTTCGCATTTTTAAGTAAATACTGCATTTAATACGGCCAGGGACTTTGGTTCACGAAATCCGTGCACATGTAATTTATAATATTCAATCACCGTTTTTAAGAGTTCTCGCCTGTTTGACTTAGTTAGTTGTATCGCTTGTAATGCCTCAAAATTCATGCCTAAAAATTTCTTAAAATTATCAAGGTTTTCGTTCTGAATCAAGGGATTGAGCGATGGGGTTTTGCAGAAGCTTCCTTCCAAAAGATCAAAAAATGGCAAGTTCGTATAAGAAGTGTCAGGATAGAAGCCCAAATACTTGGTAAGATTTAGCAAAAATAGAATGTGGAAATTGGGAGAAGGTTTATGTACATCCATCCATTGAAAAGCATACTCCAAATAATTAAAAAGACTTTCGTCCTGTTCTTGTTCTTGAATACTGTTTCCCAATATTTCGGCCAAAAACAACACCACACTATTCTTTACAATATTGGTATGCAAGGTTTGATAGGTAACGGAAACCTTAACCTCTCTTAGACTTTCCAAAGTTCCTTTATTCCTGTGGTTGGCAACAATTTCCAATTGCATCAACGGAAGAAAATATGCCGGCCTGATCTTAGCTTTTTTGGAGGCAAGAACACCTTTGAGCAAATAAGACTTTACCCCATCTGATTGTGTAAATGCTCGAACAATAAGGCTGGTGTCCCCATATTTTATGGAGGAGAGAACTATGGCCTTTGTTGTAATTTGCATGGGCTAATAAAAAAGCAGTTACCAAAAGTGTAAAAGTAATCACTCCTCTTGGTAACTGCTAACCAAAAACCATTCTAGATGGTTTATATTATATCACCCCTTGGGCCAGCATAGCGTCTGCGACCTTAACAAAGCCAGCAATATTAGCTCCTTTTACATAGTTACAATAGCCGTCTTCATCTCCATATTCCACACAAGAATCATGAATATCGGACATAATTCCTTTCAATCGTTTGTCTACTTCTTCCCTGGTCCAGCTAATACGCAATGAGTTCTGGCTCATCTCCAATCCTGAAGTGGCCACACCGCCTGCGTTGGAAGCTTTTCCTGGAGCAAACAAAATTTTTGCATCGTGGAACGCATGAACAGCCTCTGGTGTAGAAGGCATGTTTGCCCCTTCTGCCACAGCAATACAGCCGTTTTTGATCAGTGTTGTTGCATCGTCTCCATCCAATTCATTTTGGGTGGCACATGGCAATGCGATATCACAAGCAACTTTCCAAGGTGTTTCTCCTTTGTGAAATTCTGCTGATGGGTATTTATCCACATACTCGGAGATTCTCCCTCGTTTGTTGTTTTTCAAATCCATTACAAAGGCCAGTTTTTCTTCATCAATACCCTCTTTATCGTAAATGAATCCACCAGAATCTGAAAGTGTCAATACTTTTCCACCAAGGTGCAAAACTTTTTCAGCAGCATATTGGGCCACATTACCAGAACCTGAGATTACAACCTTTTTACCTTCAAAGGTTTCATTCTTGGTCTTTAACATACTGTCGGCGAAGTAAACGGTACCATACCCAGTTGCTTCCGGACGAATCAAAGAGCCACCCCAAGAAAGTCCCTTACCTGTCAATACTCCAGAAAATTCATTTCGTATTTTCTTGTACATACCGAACAGGAATCCGATTTCTCGCGCACCAACACCAATATCTCCAGCTGGGATGTCTGTATATGGACCAATGTGCCTACAAAGCTCTGTCATAAAAGCATGGCAAAAACGCATGATCTCATCGTCCGATTTACCTTTTGGGTCAAAATCGGAACCACCTTTACCACCACCCATGGGCAGGGTAGTCAAGCTATTTTTAAAGACTTGTTCAAAAGCCAGGAATTTAAGTACACTTGCATTTACGGTTGGGTGAAAACGAAGTCCTCCTTTGTACGGTCCAATGGCAGAGTTCATTTGCACACGATACCCACGGTTTACATGGATTTCACCATCATCATCTATCCATGCCACACGGAATGAAATCAAACGCTCAGGTTCTACCATTCGTAGTAAAATATTTTTTCCGTGGTATATGTCGTTCTGTGCTATATACGGTATTACGGTTTCCGCAACCTCTTGCACTGCTTGTATGAATTCAGGCTCATGACCATTTCTGGCAATGACCTCATCCATAAACACCTTTATTTTTTCTTCCATATATGGGTTAAAATTAATTTTCTTTCCGCTAGCGGAAAATGTTTTTTTATTGAATTATGAATTTGAGGGCAAAATTATATTATTTCAATAATTTGAACATTTATTTTTTATAAATTTTTCAAAAAATCTTACTTAAGGGCTTGTTCCAAATCGGCAATCAAATCTTCCACGTCCTCTATACCTACACTTAACCTGATTAGGGCATCCACAACCCCATTTTTTTCTCGTTCTTCCTTCGGAATACTGCCGTGCGACATACTGGCTGGATGGCCTACCAAACTTTCGACACCTCCCAACGATTCTGCAAGGGTAAATATTTCAAGTTTCTCTACAATTTTTATAGCATTCTTGTAGCTTCCTCCTTTAGGTACGAACGAAATCATACCGCCAAAACCTTTCATTTGCTTTTTGGCAACTTCGTAGCCGGGGTGATGTTCAAACCCTGGCCAGTATACGGTATCTATTTTATGGTGATTCTCCAAATACTTGGCGATGGATTCTCCGTTTTCGCAATGCCTTTGCATACGCACGTGGAGTGTTTTTATGCCGCGCAAAGTCAAAAAACTATCCATAGGTCCACAGATTCCTCCACTAGATTTTTGAATAAAATAAAGTTGCTGGGCCAATTTTTCATCCTTTACCACCAAAGCCCCCACGATTACATCACTATGTCCTCCCAAATATTTAGTGGCGGAATGCATCACAATATCAGCTCCTAGTTCCAACGGTTGCTGTAGGTAAGGTGTGGCAAACGTATTATCCACTGCCAACAACAAATTATTTGCTTTGGTGACTTTGGAAACAGCTTCAATATCAATAATGTTCATCATGGGGTTGGTAGGCGTTTCCACCCATACCAATTTGGTATTGTCGGTAATTTGTGAAGCAAGTTCTTCCATATCCACCATCTCAGAAAACAGAAACTTGATTCCAAATTTTTCAAACACTCCTTTAAAAAGCCGGTAGCTTCCACCATACAAATCGCTGGTGCAAATTACCTCATCTCCTGGGCTTAAAAGCTTCATTACAGCATCAATGGCGGCCATACCACTTCCAAAAGCCATCCCAAAGTTTGCGTTTTCCAAACTGGCCACCGCATTTTCCAAGGCAGTTCTTGTTGGGTTTGCTCCTCTGGAATATTCATAACCCTTGTGTCCGCCCGGAGTAGGCTGTGCGTATGTAGAAGTTTGATATATAGGTGGCATTACGGCTCCGTAAGCAGCATCGGGTTGTTGCTCACCGTGAATAGCTTTACTATTGAATTTTAACTCTTTTTTGCCCATGTTGAAACTATCTTCGTACAAATGTATCGTTATCTTTCCGAAGTATTATTTTTGATGACCCAAAACCTCAATCCATGAAAAAGTACCTTGGTTCCTTCCTTTTTTTATGCTTTTTGATAAGTTGCCAAACGGAGAGCAAACTTACTTTCGAGCCCATTCAATTAGAAGGTGAAAACTGTGCTGGTTGCCCTAAAATAGAAATCAATATTCCAAGTGCTTTGGACGATTCACCAGTTTCCGAAGCTATAAACAGATCGCTTAAGGAAGAAATTATTAGTATTTTATCTTTTACAGAAGACAAAACCATTGATAGTGCAGATAAGGCCTTACAATCATTTACCGATAGCTACAAAGAATTAAAGGTTAAATTCCCTGACGAAATACAATGGGAGGCCACGATAGATGGCGAAGTAGTTTATGAAGATGAAAATGTGATTACATTCATGCTGAATTCATACTCTTTTACTGGAGGTGCCCACGGTTATGCTTCCACTTCTTTTTTAAACTTTGACAAAAGAAAAGGTACAGAACTGGAAAACTGGGAACTTTTTGATGATTTGAATGGTTTTGAGGATTTTGCCGAAACCAAGTTCCGAATTCAAGAAAAGATACCCCAAGACACAAACATCAATGCGACAGGCTTTATGTTCGAGGGCGATTCGTTTCACTTACCAAACAACATTGGGTACACAAAAGATGGGTTACAGTTAATTTACAACCAATACGAAGTGGCATCCTACGCCGATGGACCAATCGTGTTGATTTTGCCTTATAGCGAAATCAATCTGTACCTAAAACGAAAGGTGAAAATTTAGGACATGAATTTATTTTAGGTAATATCGTAGCCCTGCACCCAACAATAGTGTGGAATCGTTAAGGTCACTATTAAAGTGATAATATCCGTTAATGGGAATTATCAAGGAAAAGGCATCGGAAATAAAGAAATCCATTTCAAAAGAGGCATATCCCCCATAGGTAAAACTACTTTCAGCCTTCAAGGCATCAAAAGCAAAATCGGTTTCGCCATTATTGATATACTTGTACCCTATAGACGGTCCTCCTCCAAAATAAAAGGAAATACCGCGCTTGGGAGAAGTTAAAATAGTGGTGAAGTATCCTAAATTGAATAAGTAATCCTCGTACGGAAATTCCACGCCCGAATTGGGTTTTTCTTTAGAAAAAGCAGCCACCAAAGATGCTTGCATATAATCTGTAGTGCTATGGTAATGGTTTAAGTTGAGCTGTACACCATACCCATCCGTTTTATAACTGGGAACAGCGCCCACAGAAAAATTGCTGCGTTGCGAAAAATTTTGTTGTACCGGCAAAATTAAGGCCACCAACAAGAGCCCATAGAATAAATGGAAGTATTTCATTTTGATTAAGATTTGGGTTCTTAAAATCTGGCACACAAATATAACTGATTTTCACTGAGTTAAAATCATTCAGAATCATTTTGGTTGAAATAGAATATAATTCCAACCTACCAAATCAATCAATAGTTAAGGTAAAGCAACTCCTAAGCTTGTGCCAATGCTTTTTTCAAGGCCAGTATGGCTCCTAGGTGAAGCCCTTCGTGGAACACATTGAATGAAAGCGCGTCCTCTGCACTGTTCAACCCAATTTTTGGTGTGGTCATATACTCTTGAAAATTTTTGAACTTACCATGTTCATAATCCAATTGAATATGCTTTACTGTGCTGAATAGATAGGCTAATATTTTTTCCTGTTCTTTCTTTGATGGTTCTCCATCCGGAAAAGTACCTTTTTTGTATTTGTTGATCAACTCTTCCTCAATGGTGAAATCAAGACCACTCAATTTATACATCAACAATTGGGGAGTTACTACTACGTGTGCAATGTTCCACCAAATATTATTATTGAATCCTTTAGGGACTTTGAACAAATCCTCTTTAGTCGTGTCCTGTAAAAAATTGTGCAATATTTTTCTATTCTTCAGAAGAATGTCAAATGTCTTTTCCATAAGATAACAATTGGTTGATGTAAAACTAGCCCTAATATCTGAAAAAGCACTCCTCGGTATGACTTAAATCAATCAACAAAAACAAACACCTCCCTTAAAAGCTGTTGAATTTGCATGTTCGTAATGGGATTTGATTGTTTTTTGATTTCCTTTGTCCAACCAACATTATGATCATGAAAAAAATATACCATTTGGGCAGTTGTTCTACCTGCAAACGTATTCTCAAGGAATTGGATCCGTTGGATGGGGTGGAACTTCAAGAAATTAAATCCGAGGCCATTACAACAGAACAACTAGAGCAAATGGCAGCATTGAGCGGAAGCTACGAATCGCTTTTTAGCAGAAGGGCCATGCTTTTTAGACAAAGGGGACTCCATGAAACAGATCTTTCCGAAAATGATTATAAGGATTTGATTCTAGAGCACTATACCTTTTTAAAAAGACCCGTAGCTGTATTAGATGATCGGATTTTTGTTGGAAATTCCAAAAAAACGGTTCAAGCCGCTAAGGAAGCCTTGCATTCATGAGTAAAAGAACCCTGGCTATATTGGCTGCCATAGGTGCCACCGTTATTTATGGTATAAACCATACTGTGGCCAAAGGAGTAATGCCCGGGCATGTTAAACCTTTTGGGTTTATATTTTTAAGAGTGGGGGGAGCTACCCTTCTATTTTGGTTGATTTCCTTTTTTGGACCAAAAGAAAAAATTGAAAAGCGGGACTGGGGCAGAATGTTAATTTGTGCTCTGTTGGGAATGTCCATAAATATGTTGTCGTTTTTTAAGGGCCTACAACTTTCCACACCGATCAACAGTGCTGTTTTGGTTACCATTACACCTATTATTGTGGTGGTTATTTCGGCCTTATTTTTAAGTGAAAAAATTACCCTGAACAAGGGATTAGGGATTTTTATGGGATTTGTAGGAGCCGTAGGACTCATCCTGTTTGGCGCAGAAGTCCGCCAAGATGCGCCCAATATACCTTTGGGAAATTTTTTGTTTATAATTAATGCAACTTCCTATGGCGCCTATCTGGTTGTAGTAAAAAAGCTGATTGAAAAATACCATCCCTTTACTTTAATGAAATGGCTTTTTACCATTGGTATTATCATAAATCTTCCCGTAACACTCCCCGAAGTTTTCGAAATTCAATGGTCCACAATGCCACTCTGGGCGTACGGTTCGGTTGCTTTTGTAGTTATCGGAACCACATTTTTGACTTATTTGTTCAACATTTTTGCGCTGACGCAGCTTAAAGCGTCTTCCGTAGGAGCTTTTGTATATATGCAGCCTTTGGTAGGCATTCTTTTCGCCCTTTTTTCAGGAAAAGATGAGCTTACCTTGGTTAAAATAGCGGCAATGACCTTTGTATTGGTGGGCGTGTATTTGGCTAGTAAAAAGCCTAAAAGAGGTTCTTAATATTGTTTAGAAACGTGCCTACGTCAAAAGGTATGGCCTATCCATCAATTCACCCTGTTTTTTCAAGCTTTGATTACGTAGTTTTCTTTTTTTAAAGAACCACTATGACAAATTATGCCCCGCAGATCCTACGCATTAAAAAGAAGCTACAACAAGCAAAAGATAAGGATGAACTTTTCAAAGTTTTTGGAGCCGGAAGTCACAAATACGAAATAAATGCCCCAACAAGTATTTCGGAGATTGATGCTTTCGAACAACATTATGGAATCCAGCTACCGGAATCTTTCCGAAGCTTTGTTTTGAATATTGGAAATGGCGGAAGGTCATATCTAAACTCTGGTGCTGGACCATTTTTTGGAATTTATCCTTTTGGTGAAAATCTGGATGACCTAATTCACAAGAATGTTGAGCAGCATTTAAAAAAGGAGTGTACGTTACATCCACATATCACGGAAACACAATGGGATGAATTGACGGACCCTTTTTACGAAGACGACATTTCAGACGAAAATTACGAAGAGTTGAACGGTGCACTTTATGGTGGAATGTTACCCTTAGGTTCACAAGGTTGCTCCTTTATCCATGCCCTTGTTTTGAACGGCCCATATAAAGGAATGGTCGTGAACTTGGACAGAGGGGAACTGTCCCCTCCTAAATTTTCAGAGGACAAAAACTTTTTGGACTGGTACGAACGTTGGCTCGATGAAATCATCTCAGGGAAATTGATAACAACTTGCCCAAGCTGGTTCGGCTATCCAAAAAAATGAAAATCCAGCTTACATAACCTCCATATCCTTGGGGACTTGAACATGCTTTCGAGTATCGGCCTTGGTCAATATTTTAAAATCCTCTGATTTTTCCATGGTGCTGAAGGCTTCCAAGAATTCTTTGGGCAATCCCGTTAGTTTCCTTTCTTTTAAATCAATCCAAGCTCCCATCATTTCGCAACGCGCAAAATTTTTGCCCTTGTAATCGTAAAAATTGTGTCTGAATTCAAAAAACATTCCATCTTCGCTCATACCGACAAACTCCAACGAAACCTTTACCGGTCTACCAGAAAATGCTTCTTTAAAATAATATACGTGCTCGTAGAATACTACTGGACCAATGTTATTTGCCGCCATACTTTTATGGTTAAAGCCAAGCAGACCCAAATAGGCCATTCGAGTATGACTCATAAAGTTTATATAGGCGGAATTCGCCAAGTGTCGATTAGCATCTATATCGCTCCATCTAATCTCAAATTCTTTAAAAAACATAGTGGGTTATTTTGTTATGCATGCATAATAATTGTAAAAATACCATAGTTTTGATAACTGATTCCAATAAGGAAGAAGAATTGTTCCTATTTTTAAACATAGTTTAACACGAAACCCATGAGCCAAAAAGCTGAATTCATCAAAAATCTATCACTTCCTGTAATCGCTGCCCCCATGTTTTTGATTTCTGGGCCAAAATTAGTGGTGGAATGTTGTAAAAATGGAATTGTGGGCACTTTTCCCGCCCTTAACCAACGTACCAGCGAGGGTTTTGAGGAATGGCTCATTCAAATAAAATCCGAGTTAAAAGCATTTGAGGAGGAAACTGGTAAAAAAGCAGCACCTTTTGGGGTCAATCTAATTGTTCACCCTACCAACCCTAGGCTGGAAGCCGATGTAAAACTATGCGTAAAACATCAAGTGCCGATTGTTATTACATCCTTAGGTGCTGTCAGCCAAGTTGTTGATGCCATTCATAGTTATGGTGGACTGGTATTTCACGACATTATTAAAAAACGTCATGCCGAAAAGGCTGCCGAAGCTGGGGTGGACGGACTTATTTTGGTGTCCGCCGGAGCAGGAGGACACGGAGGAACCTTAAATCCGATGAGTTTGGTGGCCGAGGTGAAAAAATTCTTTAGCAAAACGATACTGCTTTCGGGATGCATCACTACAGGAAGGGACGTTGCCTCTGCATTGCAAATGGGTGCCGATCTTGCTTATATGGGTACCCGTTTTATAAATACTGAAGAAAGTAAGGCCACTGAAGAATATCGAAAAATGATTATGGATGCCGGAGCCAGCGATGTAATTTACACTGCCGCCGTTTCCGGAGTTCCCGCCAATTTCTTAGCTGCAAGTCTCAACGCTGCCGGAATTTCGGAAGAAGACTTGAAAAAAGGCAGAAAAATAGATTTCGGTAAGGAACTGGATACCGAAGCCAAAGCTTGGAAGACGATTTGGTCGGCAGGCCAGGGAGTAACCACTATAGACAATGTACTGCCCGTGTCAAAATTAGTTCAAAACCTCAAAGGTGAATTTAAGACATCGATAGAGGAGCAAGCCAATCTTTTAAAGATTTATCCAAAGGAATAGCAAATGCCCCAAGTTGATTCAAATTATACACCGCCTTTTTTATTTAGAAATGGTCATTTTGCCACCATTTATTCGGGCATTATCCGGTCCGTGAACGGTGTGGTTCAAAAAAGGGAGCGACTCAACCTTTCCGATGGGGATTTTTTGGACTTGGACTGGAGCGATTCAGAAACCCCGACCACAAAATTGGTAGTGCTTTTGCACGGATTGGAAGGAGACGCCCAACGCCCATACATAACCGGGAGTGCCAAAATCCTCAACCAAAATGGGTACGATACTTGCGCCGTGAACTATCGCGGGTGCAGTGGCGAACCCAATAAAATGTACCGTTCCTATCATTCTGGGGCCACGGAGGATTTAATTGAAGTGCTCGACCATATTTTGAATACCAGAAGTTATTCAGAAATCTATTTAAAAGGCTTTAGTTTGGGTGGAAATTTATTGCTCAAATATTTAGGTGAAGGCAACGAGGTTCCAAAAGAACTGAAGGGCGCCGTTGCAGTATCCGTACCATGTAACCTTTACGATTCCTGCAAACAACTACTCAGTACAAAGAATATAATGTATGCCATACGGTTTAAAGGAAATTTATTGGGCAAGCTAAAGGAAAAACAACAGATGTTTCCAGAAAAGATTAGTGATGACGACATCAAAAGAATTAAAACCTTAAAAGATTTTGATGATATCTACACAAGCCAAGCCCATGATTTTAAAGATGCATTGGATTATTACCAACAAAGCAGTTCCCTGCAATTTCTGCCAAACATAAAAGTACCCAGTTTAATTATCAATGCTAAGGACGATTCCTTCTTAGGTCCCGAATGTTACCCAGTTAAGGAAACAGATGAAAACCCCCACCTGTACTTGGAAACTCCCAACTATGGAGGTCATGTCGGGTTCTGGGGCAAGAACAATATCACCTACAGCGAAGAAAGGGCTTTGGAATTCTTCAATTCCATTTAAATAAGACAATCTCAGCCTAATTGTGAGGGACAAAACAAAAAACACTCCAATTATTAGTGCCTAATTACCTATCTTAGTGGCTACATTTAGACAAACAAACTTCAATAGAATTCAGAATGAAAAAAATTGTAATGGTCTTGGCTTTGGGAGCCTTGATAGCAAGTTGCGGTGGAAAAAAGGAAGAAAAGAAAGATGGTTTTGAGGTGAGCCGCACCAAAACTGAAGATACAAAAGGACAAGCCAAACAAGAAGTTCCCGTCGATTTGGACAATAAAGGAGTAGGTCCAATAACCAGTATGGAATTCCCTGATGAAATAAATAATGAAATGGCTGCACGTGGAAAAGCTAAATTTGATGGCATTTGCGTAGCGTGCCATATGATAGACCAGCGAATGATTGGCCCTGCCCTTAAAGGAGTTTATGACAGAAGAAGTCCAGAATGGGTAATGAACATGATTTTGAATCCTGATGGAATGTTGAAAGAAGACCCAATTGCTAAAGCATTGTTGAAAGAATATAATAATGCAATCATGCTTAACCAAAATTTGACGGAAGACGAAGCAAGGGACGTTGCAGAATACTTGAGAACACTCTAACAAACCAACCTTATTATACTGAAAAGCTGCTGTTTTATGGTGAAACAGCAGCTTTTTTTTATCTTAATCGGAAACTCTTACTTATGAAAAAATTACTGATTGCACTTTGTTTGCTGATAACACCATTTTTATATGGACAGGATATAAATGGCGCATGGACCACCGTTGAGTCTGATGACAAAGGATACCAAGTAGAACATACCCTTATTTTTACTGAGAGTTATTTTTCAGAAGCCATTTTTGAAAAACCAAGTGGAAAGTTTTTAGGAACAAAAGGAGGTAGCTATTCAGTAAGTGAGGATGATTTGAATCTTACTTATGAATATGATTCACGTAGTCCTGGAATTGTAGGTAACACAAAAATCGAATCCTTCACCATAGCTGAAAATAATTTAGAATTGGGAAAATTGAGTTGGACCAAAATTGATAATGGAACCCCTGGTGACCTTTTCGGAGCATGGCTGATATCTGGCAGAAAACGAGATGGTGAAATTGTACAGCGCGACACTTCCGGTCCTCGGAAAACCATGAAAATATTATCAGGAACCCGTTTTCAATGGATTGCTTTTAATACCGAAACCAAGGAGTTTATGGGTACTGGTGGAGGCACTTACACAACAATTAATGGTAAATACACCGAAAACATAGGTTTCTTTTCCCGCGATGATTCGAGAGTAGGTGCAAGTTTGGAGTTCAACTATGAGTTAAAAGATGGTGATTGGCACCACTCGGGATTAAGCAGTAAGGGCAAACCGATTTACGAGGTATGGAGTAAAAGAACTAAATAGAAACAATAGTGTTTATTGATTTAACAACTCAATTGATTGGGGACTTCATCCATTTTTTTAGTATTTTACTGACACATTAACCATTAATTTCTGTAAAAATGAAAACCTCAGTCATATTGTTTTTCTTTGCCATATTACTGGCAGAGTCCTGTGGCGGGCCAAAATCTAGCGAAGATGCTCTGTTCGGCCCCACTTGGGAACTGGAATATATTTCTGGTCCCCGTATTGCTTTTGAAGGTCTATTCCCAAATAAAAAACCACAAATCGCTTTCAACAAAGAATCCGGTGAAGTATTTGGAACTGATAGCTGTAACGGATACACGGCAGATTATGAGTTGGAAGGGGATTCCATTTCTTTTGGAGAACCTGGACCAACAACCATGATGTTCTGTGGTGGAAGCGAACGTCAGTTTTTGGAGATGATGAAGAAAATTGACGGCTATGCTGTAGAAGATGGCAAACTCAACCTATTGATTGGAGAAATACCAATGATGCGATTCAAAAAAGTGGAACCATGAAAAATATACTCATCTTAAGTTGTATCGTGTTTTTATTTTTCGGCTGTGTAGAAAAGAAAAAAGAAGAACCTTCCGAGCCTGAAGTTACCGAAACATCAGAAGAAAATAGGTCCGACACCATTCAAATTGAAGAAAAAAAGCGTGAAATGGAACCCATTGCGATGAAGATTGATGGAAGTTACTTTAAGGCAACCGGCACCGAACCATTTTGGGGACTCAAAATCTATGACAACCGCGTAGAGCTTCAGACCATGGAGGACACGATTCAAACACCTCCAACGGAACCCCTAAAAGCTCAGGATTCCAACATTGCCATGTACCGAATTCAAACCGAGGCCACTTTGTTAGACATAATCATCGCACATAAGGAATGTACCAATGCCATGTCTGGGGAAGTTTCACCTTATACGGTAACCATTTCCTATAAAACAACTGGAGGGGACGAAACCCAAGTTTTTGAAGGCTGTGGTTCTTACATCACTGATTATAGGCTTCACGATATCTGGGTGCTGGAAAAAATGAAAGGTACAACCGTATCCAAAGAAGATTTCAACGGAAAAGATGTTCCCAATATGGAAGTCAATATCAATAATAATAGATTCTCAGGTTTTTCGGGCTGCAATCGAATGAGAGGGAGTCTTTTTTACGAAAAAGATGTGCTACGATTTACCCAAGTAGCCTCCACAAGAATGGCCTGTCCCAACATGGAAAAAGAATCGGAGTTTTTGACTGCTTTGCAAGGTAGTACAACATATAAAGTAGAGAACAATAGACTACACCTATCCAACGGGTCTGAAGAAAACCTCTTAGTATTTAAAAAAATAGATTGATTGTGAAAAAACCATCCTTTTTATTCATCTTTTTTATTTTGATGATCCATCACCAAATTCAAGCACAAGAAATGGAACTCCCCTATAAAGAAATACCTGCCTATCCCTCTAATTATTCCTCAGGCAATTTAGTATCCCGAATGATTGATGGATTGGGGTATCGGTTCTATTGGGCCACCGAAGGATTGACCGAAAAAGATTTGGCTTACAAACCTTCAGAAGATGGGCGAACCATCTTGGAAACTTTGGAACATATCCATGTCATGTCCAACAATATTTTATTGGCTCCCGATGCGAAGCCCTATGAGAGACCGAAAAATCCACCAAAATATTCTTACGAAGAACTCCGTGCACTAACATTACAAAACTTAAAGGCCGCGACCCTTAAAATCTTGGGTAAAAGCTCCCAAGAAATGGAAGATTTTAAAGTGGTTTTTAAACAAGGAGACAGAACATCCGAGTTTCCCTATTGGAACATGATCAACGGAATGATTTCTGATTGTATTTACCATACTGGGCAGATTGTTTTGATGCGCCGAGCCAGCGGAAACCCACAGAATCCAAATGTAAATGTATTTTTGGGTAAGACTAGAGATTAAACAAATCCCTCAATTGTCCACCACAACCTTATAGGTTGGATCTTCCAAAACGTTTACTTCGATAATATCGTCGGCATTGGCCAATAACCTTCTACAATCTCGGCTCAAATGTTTCAGGTGTACTTTTTTGCCCACTTTTCGGTAACGCTCGGTAATCTTGTTCACAGCCTCAATCGCAGACATATCTACCAACCTGCTCTCGGCAAAATCAATAACCACATCTTCTGGGTCGTTCAGCACATCGAACTTTTCTGCAAACATGGTGGTACTACCGAAAAACAATGGACCATAGATTTCATAATGTTTTGCACCTTCATCATCAATACTTTTTCGGGCACGTATCCGTTTTGCATTGTCCCATGCAAATACCAATGCAGAAATGATAACCCCTACCAAAACAGCCAAAGCCAAATTATGAAGGAACACCGTAACCAAGGTAACGAGAACCATTACCAAAACATCTGATTTTGGCATACGACGGAAGGTTTTTAAACTCGCCCATTCAAAAGTTCCCAAAGCTACCATAATCATTAGTCCGGTAAGCGCCGCCATAGGCACTCTTTCTATTAAACTGGATCCAAACATAATGAACACCAACAGCATTAAAGAGGCTACAATTCCAGAAAGTCTTGCTCGTGCTCCATTCGAAGTGTTGATTAAACTTTGTCCGATCATAGCACAACCACCCATTCCTGAGAAAAAACCAGAGAGGATATTGGCTGTACCCTGTGCTACTGCTTCTTTGTTGCCTCTACCACGTGTTTCTGTGATTTCGTCCACAATATTCAAGGTTAACAAACTTTCGATCAAACCAACACCTGCCATAATTGCGGCGAAGGGAAATATGATTTGTAAAGTCTCCAAAGTAAAAGGAAGATCGGGAATATGAAAAGGAGGAAATGTTCCTTGAATGGAAGCAATATCGCCAATGGTTCGTGTCTCCAACCCAAGAAAAAACACAATCCCGAACACCAAAAGAATAGCGGCCAAAGATGCAGGGATTACCTTAGTAAGTTTGGGCAGTCCCCAAATCACTACCATCGTCAACAGCACCAATCCCAAGAAAATATAAAGCGTCCTACCACTCAACCATTCACCGTCAATAGTTTTGAACTGGCTCATCTGCGACATGAATATGATTACGGCCAAGCCGTTCACAAATCCAAATATTACGGGGTGTGGCACCAAACGCATCAATTTACCGAGACGAAGCACCCCTGCCAACAATTGTAAAATTCCAGCTAGAACAACCGTAGCAAAAACATATTCCACCCCATATTGCTGGGCCAAACTCACGATGACCACTGCTACGGCTCCGGTAGCACCAGAGATCATTCCTGGTCGGCCACCCAATATTGAAGTGACCAATCCCATAACAAAAGCGGCATATAAACCGGTTAAGGGAGACAGACCTGCAATAAATGCAAAGGCAATGGCTTCGGGTACCAAGGCAAGTGCAACGGTTAAGCCCGATAAAATTTCCGTACGATAGTTTACTTTCTGGGAAAAATCAAAAAGGTTGAGATACTTTTTCATGGCTTCTTTCTTGAAGCGCGCAAAAGTAGCATTATTAAATGCAAGACCCTAATCGACTGGAAATTTTTAAGGATTTGATAATCTACCAGTTAGTCAGCCCCAATAACTTTTCTCCAAGCGGACTTAATTTAGCGGTATCATATTTGGTCTGTTCCCAATTTCTTGGATCCCCCGGGAAAGCATAACCTTCTGGAGCCACCCTATTTTTCCATGAATTGATTCTCCATTCGCGCATTTCTTGATTGTCTTCTTCAGCGGGCATCATAGAAATGTATTGTGCTATCCGCACCTTGTCCCCAGATTTGTTTGGACGGATTCCGTGTGGCTGGGTACTGTTGAAAATCAAAAGGTCGCCTGCCTCTAATTTTACCTTTACAATTTTGTCTTCCAATCCAGTTACGTCGGGCTGAAAATGGTCACGGTCTTCAGGTTGGGTCAGCTTCCATGTATCGTAGTTTCTGTACAACCAAGGTATGCATTGAAATCCGCCCATATTTTCATCCGTTTGGTCGGCCAAGGCCAGTACACCCTGTACATTTTGAGGCTTAGTCTCGGGATCATAATCCCAATGAATGAATCCTTTTTTGTTCTCACCCGGACGTTGGGGCATATTCAAATTGGCTCGGTCGATGGTCACCCAAAGTTTTTCCGTGCCCCAAATGTCAACAAAGGCTTCGTATACTTTTTTGGTCTGCCGGTTGTTCCACAAATGTTGGTTGTTGTATACTTCTACCATTCCTGTACCAGTGAGTTCTTTCATTTTCATTTCAGCACGGGGAGGAGCATACCAAGTTTCTGGGTCGTTCGGGTCCTTTTCATCAAACTCCCATAAAAAATCGGCAGTTGCTTTGGCTTGTTCCTTTGGAACGGCGTTTTTTATTACAATGTATCCGTTCTCTATCCAAAATGCCCAATCTTCTTCGGACAACACTTGCAACGGTTCACCATTCGACCTATCGTTGAGTTTTGTTTTACTGCTTGTGGCCGTAGATGGGTTTCCAGGTATCGCTTCGTGGGCCTTATTGGCCATTTCTACTTTTTGTTGCATTCTATTTCTGTTTTTTAGTTGAATAATCTATACCCCAAAACTATGGGAGCTGTTCTGTGGTTTCCACTCTAACATTGACCAATATTTGAACTATTTTGACTTCTAATGATTATTTTTACAAACATTTGAGCAATACAATGAAAATTCAACTTGAAAACATACAACCCAATGATAAGAGTTCCTTCCATTTATTACACAATCCCAAGTTGAACGATCTCTTTTTTTGGCACTTTCATCCTGAATTTGAACTGGTCTATATCGAAGGTGCGAATGGTAAGCGTCATGTTGGCCGGCATATCTCCAATTTTAAGTATAGTGATTTGGTTCTAATTGGCTCAAACATACCCCATTTGAATTTTGATCATGGGATCAAAACAGAATATCACAAAGAGGTTTTGCATATAAGTGCTTCTTTCAAAGAAAAGGTTTTTACCGAAATCGAAGAACTGGTAGATGTTTATGAGCTCTTGGACAAATCGCAGCATGGCATTGCTTTTTATGGCGAAACCAAGGAAACTGTGGGCGCCCTAATGAAGGAATTGCAAGGAATGAGCCGGTTTGAACAGTTCCTAAAAATTTTAAAGTTGCTAAAAATTTTGGCGAAGAGTAATGATTATTCCTTGTTACATGAAAAACCAATCATAAACGACAAGGCAAACAAACAGCAAGAACGTTTGCAAAAAGTGTACTCTTTTATTGATGAGAACTATTCCAAGAAAATAGCTTTGGACGATATTGCAGCATCCATCAACCTAGGGAAAGAGGCTTTTTGCAGATATTTTAAGAAGAATACGGGGAGCACATTTACCAATTTCTTGAATCAATATCGCATTACCCAAGCCAAACGATTGCTATTGACGGGCAGGAATATTGGCGAGACTTGTTACGAATGTGGCTTTGAAAGCTTGTCCTATTTTAATCGGACTTTTAAAAAGATTAGTGGCGAAAATCCTTCGGATTATAAAAACAGAAACCGTTAAAAAAGGATCGCCCCGAGCTTAACTGCCCAGGGCGATTCTTAACTAAATAACCAACCAAAAAAACTGTTTGTATGGTCGAACAAAATTGTTCTTCCTTACATATTTCGTTGACGGGTAACGTCCATTACAGGGTTCTTGGTTTTTGAACGTTTTTTGCCTGTTCCGTTGCCTGATTTCAAATATTGGATGTATCCTCTTCCTGTGAACTCATAAACCGTTCCGCTGGATACATGGTACAACTCTATGGTACTATCATTGATAACGTACAATTCAAAATAATCATTGTCCAAGAAATCATAATCCAGCGTTAAAGTTTTGAGGGTTGCATCGTTGGCCACATCAAATACTTCATAATCGCCTTCGTAATCCCACTGCAAGTTGGACAACGGTATACCCTGCGCATCCACGGAAGACCTAAAATACCCACCTCCATCACCAAAAAACTGCAAATAGTTTTCTTCATCAAATTCGTTTAGGGCACCCACCTCACTTGTATAGGTTTTCTCCCAAACCTGATATTCCTGCAAAAAGTAATGGATGTTATCGTAAAACACGAAGTCGTAATCAAAGTTGCTTCTTTGATAGCCCTCCAAGATATAGGAAGTATTCGAACGTGGGTCGTAGATTTCCAATGTATTATAGTCCAAAGCAATAACTTCCAATAACCAAAGGCCATCCACATCGTGGTCTATTTCTACTTGACCGCTATACGTGGCATAAGCACCCACATCAATTCCCAATCCGTTACCTATTTTTCCCAAACCGGAAAGGTTGTTGTTGGCATAAACGATTCCCCTGTCAAAAGAAATGGTAAACGCTCGCTGTAAAAAAGGAACCTCGCCATTACCACGGGTTTCATTGATATCCACGTACCAAAGGTCGTGCGATTCCAAAACCAAGGTGGTATTAATCGGTGGGTCTGTAATCAAATCATCTTCCACAATAACCTCGGTGTAACAAGAACTGGCCAAGAGACCAATGAACAAAATTCCAAAGAGTAGTTTTCTATTTTTCATAATCGAGGTTTTAAAGTTCTCTGTACGTAAACCAAGCACTGTGCCAAATTTTTTAACCATCTGATAATCAAACTAAAACAGGCTGATGAATTTATTTTTTAGATTTACACCCTAATTTGGATGCATGAAAGACAAACTTACGTTTGGAGTATTTGGAGGTGGAAGTTGGGGAACGGCCATTGTTAAAATGTTGACCGAAAATTTAGAGCAGGTCAACTGGTACATGCGGAGCGATTCGGCAATTCGGCACATTAAAAAGGAATGGCACAATCCCAACTATTTGAGTTCAGTAGAGTTTGATGTGGACCAACTTGCCATGAGCCATGATATCAATGAAGTGGTCGAAGCGTCCGATGTGCTCATTTTTGCCATTCCTTCCGCCTTTTTGGATAGGGAACTTCAGAATTTGACGGTTTCCTTAAAGGATAAAATCATTTTTTCCGCCATTAAAGGGATTGTTCCCGAAAGCGGACGAATAGTGGGGGAGCATTTTCACGAGAAATACGAAATTCCTTTTGAGAATATTGGGGTTATCACGGGACCTTGCCATGCCGAGGAGGTTGCCTTGGAGCGGCTATCTTACCTTACCATTGCCTGTGCTGATGCCGAGAAGGCCAAAATGGTGGCCAAACATTTAAAAAGTGACTATATCCGTACCAAAATATCGGATGACATTATCGGTACCGAATACGCTGCCATGTTAAAAAATATTTATGCCATCGCTGCGGGTATTGCGCACGGACTTGGCTACGGGGACAATTTCCAAAGTGTGCTGATGAGCAATGCCATCCGCGAGATGAAGCGTTTTATTGACCGTATTTATAAAATGAAACGTAACATCAACGCCTCAGCTTATCTGGGCGACTTGCTGGTAACGGGCTATTCCGTTTTTAGTAGAAACCGTATGTTCGGGAATATGATCGGCAAGGGTTATACCGTAAAAAGCGCTATGATGGAAATGAATATGGTAGCTGAGGGTTACTACGCGACCCAAAGCGCCCATGATCTTATGGACAAACTGCAAAAAAAATCCAAAACACCCATTATCAATGCCGTGTACCAAATACTTTATAAAAACAAGAACCCGAAAAAGGTGTTTGAGAAGTTAACGGAGAAGTTGGATTAATCCCGCTCCAATGAAAAATCGGAATGCTCGGTCAGTTGAGCGTCCAATTCCTTGGAAAAAGCCTCCATTTCTTCTTCTGAATAGTTATACGCTTTCTGGAATTCTTCAAAAACAGGCTTCTTGTATTTTCGAACGCTGTCAATATCAAAATAAAGTCGACCCGTTCTTCTAATAAAAAAGTCCAAAGGGTTCAATGCCATTTCGTGGGCTATCGCAAATTGAGCTTCGGCCCTGATCATTCTTTCTTTGGGTTTGTCAACCTTTATCTTGGCATATAACTCCAAAATAGATTCACTTTGTTTACCATATGTGGTCACCAAATACCACGCATCATGTTTGGCAAATCCATCTGCCTGAAGTTGTTCTTGGAGTTGAGCAATGTATTTTTTTACGTGCTTAAACTTTTTAAAGTCGTTTCCACAAAGCGGAATTTTATCCGTAGTACAATGCTCCAGTTCCACATCGTGGTCCTCCTCCATCTTTTTAGCGATGCGATTCACGGTTCGCTCAGCCATTTTTCGGTATCCCGTAAGTTTCCCTCCAGCAATGCTCACCAAGCCTGTATCGGATGTAAAAATTTCATCTTTTCGTGATAGTTCTGAGGCCGATTTACCCTCTTCGTGAATCAAAGGACGCAAGCCCGCCCACGAGGAAATAATGTCGTCCAGTTCCAATTCAATATCCGGGAACATATTGTTCACCGCAGACACCAAATAAATAGCATCGGCAATATCGGTGGTCACATGGTCCTTATCCAAGTTGAAATTGGTATCCGTAGTGCCTATATAGGTGACCTTTCCACGGGGAATAGCGAACATCATCCTGCCGTCTGGAATATCAAAATAAACAGATTGCTTCACAGGAAGTTTTTCCTTTGGAAACACCAAATGCACTCCCTTGGTCAAATGTAAACGCTTGCCTTTTTTGGACTGGTTTACACTTCTGAGTTCATCCACCCAAGGCCCAGCGGCATTAATTACATATTTTGATGAAACCCTGTATTCATCTCCAAAGACTTCATCGGTGAATTTTACTCCTGCTATTTTTTCATCCTCATAAATAAAATCGGTGACCTTGGTATAGTTGAATAGCTGCGCACCAAATTGAAGACTGGTCTTTAAATTTTCCAAAGTGAGTCGGGCATCATCTGTTCGGTACTCGGCGTAATAGCCGGCGCCGTTCAAGATTTTTTTGGGCAAAAGCGGCTCCAATTTCATCGCCTCTTTTTTCTCCAGCATCTGGCGTTTATCATCCCCAGAAACTTGAGCCAAAATATCGTAAACTTTTAAGCCGATAGAAGTCAGCCATTTTCCATAGGAACCACCCTCAATCAACGGAAGCAACATCTTTTCCGGAAGAACCAAATGAGGAGCCAATTTGTGTACAATGGCTCTTTCCGAACCCACTTCTTTCACCAACCAAAAATCGAATTGCTTTAAATAACGGAGTCCACCATGAATGAGCTTAGTGGATTTACTACTGGTGCCCGAAGCAAAATCACTTTTCTCGAGCAACAACACCTTCATGCCACGAGAAGACGCGTCCAAAGCAATTCCAGCTCCCGTGATCCCCCCTCCGATTACCACAAGGTCATACACCTCCTTGGCAACCTTTTGCAGGTTTTCTTTTCTGTTTACGTTTGAAAAAGCAATGTTCTCCCTCATGAGCCTATTTGTTGAATTCGTATTCCCGTTCTACTCGGCACACTCTAACTTTATACCAAGAGTACCATTTTTGGATTCCTTTCTTTTGGGCTTCTTTATGGTCTAACTGGGCTTTCCAGTTAGCGATTGCCTCCAAACTTTCCCAATAACTAATAGAAATTCCTAGACCGTCTCGGGCACTTTCAAAATCCAAAAATCCGGGTTGTTTGCTAGCCAACTCTTCCATTTCTTCGGCCATTTTTGCATAACCATCATCACCAGAAGTTCTAAGGTTGGTGAAAATTACGGCGTAGTACGGTTTTATTAGCTCCATTTAGGTGATGTATTCTTTTTCCATAAAGTAGTTAACCAAGGCTTCCTTCATTAAAACGGATTGTTCCCCTGCCTTTAATGGTGGTAACTGTTCTTTTATTTTATAATGAGGCCATCCATCATCATCGAAAAAATCAAAATCGTAGTAGCCATAAGGTTCCAATAGCCTACAGATGGCAATATGCATCAAATTGACTTTTTCATCTTTTTTGAACTTACGATGAAAATTGCCAAGTTCCTGAACTCCTACCAAATAAACAATCCCATCCAATTCCAGCGGGTCACCATCAGAAAATTGCGCTGATAGTTTTTCTACCAAAAATTCCCATCGTTGCTTTAATTGTTCGTCTCTTGACATGTGTTTTGATATGAGCACCAAAGGTACAAATCAATATTCTATATTTGTTAAAACCCACGTATGAGCTTTTTGGATATTATCATTGGAATTCTTTTGGTTTGGGGCCTTTACAAAGGTCTCAAAAATGGTCTTTTTGTAGAGTTAGCCTCTTTGATAGCGCTCATTGCCGGAATTTACGGTGCCATCCATTTTTCGTACATCACGGGCGACTACCTCGCCGAGCGCTTTGACTGGAGCGACCAATACTTAAAAATTGCTGCATTTTTGATTACGTTTTTTGCCATTATCATAGTGGTGAACTTGGCGGGCAAATTCCTGACCAAGATTGCTGATTTTGCTATGCTCGGACTATTGAACAAAATCGCTGGGGGTATTTTCGGTGCCTTAAAAGTTGCCGTTATCTTAGGTGCTTTCCTCATTTTCTTCGAAAGGCTTGCCTCTCCCCTAGGACTTATCAATGAGGAAACCAAAGAGGAATCCATTTTCTATGAGCCTATCAAAGAATTGGGCGCACTGGTTTTTTCCTATGTTTTCGATGATGAGGAAAACTCCCCTACTGAGGAAGTCGAGGCAAAAGAAGAAATCATATAAACGGTGCACTTTTTCCGATAAAAGGATTTGCATGGTGCCCTATAAATACTGTTGACCCCCTATTTCTTGTATTTCAACGTGATAATCCATCTCAATATGGAAATTTCATGGAAAAGAAAGGAGTCTCCATTATTTTAGCTGTGAGAACACAAGGGAACTTAGAACACTCCTGAAAACACCCCGAAAATGAAAAAGTTATATGGCACATTGTTGGTCATAGTGCTTGCCATTGCCTTGAGTGATTGCAGCACAACATCTACCCAAGAAGAAGAACAAGGATATACCGAAGCAACCCTTGGAAATGAAAAAGTAACCATTGA
Source organism: Allomuricauda sp. (assembly GCA_040285615.1). GTDB lineage: Bacteria > Bacteroidota > Bacteroidia > Flavobacteriales > Flavobacteriaceae > Flagellimonas. The sequence continues at coordinate 581,044 of JAVJRL010000012.1, read as the reverse complement.
TCCAGAAAAAATGGAGGAAGAACTGGTTGGTTTGGTAAACCAACACCGAACTTCAATTGGTTTAAATTCTTTGGCAAACAGCGCTCCTGCATATAAATATGCAGAAGAACATACAGATTACATGATTTCACACAACGTCCTCAGTCACGATAATTTTGACTCGCGGGCATCCCAGATTGCCGAAGAGACCCATGCTGTGAGTGTTTCAGAAAATGTAGCAAGATATTATACCTCAGCAGAAAAAACCTTGGAAGCGTGGGTGGAAAGCACTTCACACAAGGAAGCCATGGAAGGGGACTTCACTCACACCACCTTGAGTATTCAATTGGATAAAGATGGAAGACCTTATTTTACGCAGATATTCATCAAAGTACAATAAGAAAACAAAAACATAACTTTTAAAAAGATCTGCCACTTGGCAGGTCTTTTTTGTTAATTGCTATGTCGCCAGAAAGGTTTTTTTTACCTTTCATAAAATCTTTGAACATGGCAATACAGGCACCTTTCAACCTCAACAAATGGATTGAGGAAAACCGGGAAACCCTAAAACCTCCTGTTGGAAATAGAAATCTTTACAAAGAGTCCGGCGATTACATTGTTATGATCGTGGCCGGACCCAACGCTCGCAAAGACTACCATTACAACGAAACAGAGGAGCTTTTTTATCAGCTAGAAGGCAATATTGAAGTACACATTCAAGAAAATGACCAGAAAAGGACCATGAAATTGGGGCCTGGAGATATGTACCTTCATCCCGCTAAAGTACCACATTCCCCTGCCCGGCAAGAAGGTTCCATTGGGCTAGTAGTGGAGCGAAAACGTGTAGATCTGGATGCTGAAGATGGATTGCTTTGGTTCTGTGACAACTGCAATCATAAATTGTACGAGGTCTATTTTAAACTGAATGATATTGAGAAGGACTTTCTTGGCCATTTTAAACACTTTTACGGTTCGGAAGAATTGCGCACTTGTGATAACTGCGGCACCGTTATGCCCGTTGACGAACGTTTTATAGCCAAAGAAGAATGATACTCCTTTTAGCAAAAATCATCATTGGAATCGTAGCGTTGCTCCACATCTATTTCCTATGGCTGGAAATGTTCGCGTGGACTACCAAGGCGAAAAAAGTGTTCCGTAACTTTCGAGAAGATTTATTCGAACCCACAAAAACTTTGGCAGCCAACCAAGGTCTTTACAATGGTTTTTTGGCGGCGGGGCTCATTTGGTCGTTGCTTATACAAGATTCCATGTGGCAGATTTATGTGGCATTCTTTTTTTTAGGATGCGTATCGGTTGCCGGTATTTATGGCGCATTAACAGCATCAAAAAAAATATTTGCAGTTCAAGGGCTTCCGGCAATAATTGGAATTCTTCTTCTCTTGGTCCATCAATTCCTCTAAACCGTTTATCCTCTTGTAGAATATTCGTAATATTGTAAAAATATAACAATACATCACTAAAAAGTTATAAATGTCAAAAATTGCAACTGCTTTTGGAATAGAAGAAGCCTTAAAAGAACTTGGCTTAAACGAAATAAATAATGGTACTTCCACAGGAAAGGATTGGTTTTCCAATGGAGATATCATCGAGTCTTACTCACCTGTAGATGGTGCTCTAATCGGAAAAGTCAAAGCAACAACTCCAGAGGATTACAAAAAAGTGATTAGTACGGCTCAAGAAGGTTTTAAAAAATGGAGAACCATGCCAGCCCCACAACGTGGTGAGGTGGTTCGACAGTTTAATGATGAGCTTCGGAGATTGAAAGAACCGTTGGGCAAACTGGTATCCTACGAAATGGGGAAAAGCTACCAAGAAGGGTTGGGTGAGGTACAGGAAATGATAGATATCTGTGACTTTGCCGTAGGTTTATCAAGGCAATTGCACGGACTTACCATGCACAGTGAACGCCCTGGTCACCGCATGTACGAGCAATATCATCCACTTGGTGTTGTAGGCATTATTTCGGCCTTCAACTTCCCTGTTGCAGTTTGGTCTTGGAACACCGCCCTAGCTTGGGTTTGTGGTGATGCCTGTATTTGGAAAGGCTCTGAAAAAACTCCAATGACATCCGTGGCTTGCCAAAACATCGCTGCCCGTGTATTTACGGAAAATGGTGTTCCCGAAGGTATTTCTTGTTTGATTACGGGCGACTACCGCGTAGGTGAACTCATGACAAAAGACGAACGAGTCCCATTGATTTCGGCTACTGGTTCCACCCGCATGGGAAAAATTGTTGCACAGACAGTAGCTGGACGTCTTGGAAAAACATTATTGGAGCTTGGCGGAAACAACGCCATTATCGTAACACCGGATGCCAACATTAAAAACACGGTGATTGGTGCAGTTTTCGGAGCTGTAGGTACTTGCGGGCAACGTTGTACCTCCACTAGAAGGTTAATTGTTCATGAAGACGTTTATGATAAGGTAAAAAATGCAATCGTGGACGCCTATAAGCAAATACGAATTGGCAACCCATTGGACGAAAACAACCATGTAGGTCCACTAATCGATAAAGATGCCGTAAAAAATTATTTAAAAGCCTTAGAAAAAGTTAAGGCCGAAGGTGGAAACATTTTGGTCGAAGGCGGTGTATTGGAAGGTGAAGGCTATGAAAGTGGTTGCTACGTAAAACCAGCCATTGCCGAAGCTCAAAATCACTTTGAAATTGTTCAGCACGAAACCTTTGGTCCTGTTCTTTATATTTTAAAATATAGTGGGGATATTGAAAATGCCCTAGAAAAGCAAAACGGTGTTAGACAAGGTCTTTCATCTGCAATTATGACCAACAATCTGCGCGAAGCAGAGCGTTTCCTATCCGTTGAAGGTTCTGATTGCGGAATTGCGAATGTGAACATTGGTACATCTGGAGCGGAAATTGGAGGAGCCTTTGGTGGTGAAAAAGAAACTGGAGGCGGTAGAGAAAGTGGTTCCGATGCATGGAAAATTTATATGCGCAGACAAACCAATACCATTAACTACACAACCGAGTTGCCATTGGCCCAAGGCATTAAGTTTGATTTATAAAACAAAAAGCCGCCCGTTCAGCATCCAACTGAATTGGGCGGTCTTTAAAACCAACTTAACTAACTCAAACTTAACTTTAAAACCCTACTCCAATGCCGGAACTTTGTCGGGAGAAATAGGGTTCTTTACCTAATATTTGGCCTAAATCTCATCATATTTCTTCAAGTATCTAAGAGATATCTTACAAGTGGATCTAAAAACTGTATGATTGGTTCCATTTGTTCTGTTTTCTGTTTTTTGATTTTTCCATTTAATCCCTTCTTTTTATAGATACCTCAACTTCTGATACTTTAATTTAGAATTTTAAGATTTTTTTAATATTTTAAATGAGCAGTTTTTGCTGTTCAAATATCTAAACTATGGATTGGGAAAGTTCAACTATATGGTATTGGATTATTTTGGCTATCACAGGAATTATTTCCGGAATCCTTGGTTACTTTTTTGGAAAGTCGGACACGCCATCAATTCAAGAAAAATCGTTTGAAATAAATACATTGGAAATACAGAACGCCAAATTAAAATCTGATTTGGAGACCTGTCGTAAAAGGCTTGAATCCTACACTACTAAAACTAAACAGCTTGAATTTGATAGCCATACAAATTCTTTACAAAAGAAATCTTTCTCTTTTGATGCAAGTGAAGCTAAAGCTGCGTTTGGAAAAACCATCAAGGAGAATGACCTCAAGCTTGTTGAGGGTATAGGTCCAAAAATTGAAGGCCTATTTCACAATTTCGGCATTAAAACCTGGAAAGAGCTTGCTGAAACCTCCGCGGATAAATGTCAGGAAGTGCTGGACTCGGGCGGAAAACGCTATCGCATCCATGATCCTGCCTCATGGCCCATGCAAGCAAAAATGGCACATGAGGGACATTGGGAACAACTATTTGAATGGCAGGAAAAGCATCGTGCCGGCAAATACTAGCATGTAAGACCGACTTGTCTTTCTACAGCATTCCGTTTGCTTGCACCCATTTAAAGGTGTATTGATCTTGTGAAAATTGCATGCGCTCGGATATGCGCTGTAATCTTTCTGGAAGTTTCATTAAATAAACCCGTGCTTTTTCTGCTTGATCGGAAAGTCCTCGAAGGTTCCCTATATCCCAGTAATCGTTCAGTTTTTTCAAGATATCGATGTAGTCCTGTGCAGTGTACACTCCCAAACGTTGGGCACAATTGGAAAACTGCTCGAACGCCTCGCCAATATTTCCTCCTGATTCCCTTAAAAAATGCGCAGGCATTACAATCTTTTTCTTCATCATATCGGCAAATGCCAACACCATCCCATCCGGGTCTTGTCCCATAATCGTCTTTACAAATTCCCGATAGGCCAAATGGTGTCTCATTTCATCACCGGCAATAATGGTACACATTTTTGCGAGAAGGGCATTCCCTTTCTTTCTGGCCATTTTTCCAACCCTTTTATGTGAGATATTGGTCGCAAGCTCCTGAAAGGAAGTATATACAAAGTTTTTGTATGGGTCCCTGTCTGTTCCTATATCAAATCCATCCGAAATTAAATGTTGCGTGGTAATCTCAATCTCTCGCATGTTTACGCGACCCGATAGATAGAGGTACTTATTTAAAACATCTCCATGCCGATTCTCCTCCGCAGTCCAGGCTCGCACCCATTTGCTCCATCCATTATCTTTTCCGTTATGCTGGTCTATGCCTTCCACATCCATCAACCAAGACTCATAGGTCGGGAGAGCCTCTTCTGTAATGGTATCGGCTACGAGGGTCACCCAAAAGTCATAGCCCAATTCCTTAGCTTCACCACGAATTTGTTCGACTTCATCAAAAAATTTATCACTTTGGGAATCCGGCAAGAAATCGGTGGGCTGCCATATTTTTTCACTTGGAATAAGAAATTCATCAATAAACCCTTCAACTTTAGGTTCAATCTGCTGCATTACTTCCAACCTTACATTTTTAATCGACATAATACGGGGTTTTATACAAAGGTCTCTATAAAATATTGGATTTACGTTAATTTCTTCCTCTTTCACCTGGATAAAATGTATGTACAGGGTCACTTTGCCAATATTCTTTGCTTTCCACGTCCAACATCGTTAACCCGCCCATAAATGCAGCTCCAGTATCCACGTTCCAAACATTAGCCTTTTTTTGGGGTTCCACAAACTCATTTTTGGACAAGGGTGTATGGCCAATAAATATTTCTTTGTAGTGGGTCAAACGTTTTGGAAACTCTGGGTCCGTTGGCTTCAACTCAGGGTTAATGGCCGTAGCTAGTTCCCACAATGTTCTATCCCAATAAAAGGATTGTTCAAAATACTCGTAGTCTATTCCCCTAAGGTTTGTATATCCGGCGTGCAAATACAAACGGTTGTCATTAGCAAGATAATAGTTCTTTAACTCCTCATAAAACTTGAGGTGCAAATCCCATGTATCCCTATCTGCATTTAAATAGGACTTCCTTGTGGCGGTGCCACCATGCGCCAACCATTGTGGATTCTCTTTTTGAGTTACCAACCAAGCCCTGCAAAGTTCATCGTGGTTTCCACGGATAAAAGTGCACTTGTATTCGCTTTTAAGCTGAATCAAAAAATCAACCGTTTCAACGGCCGTGCTCCAGGCATCTACGTAGTCTCCCAAAAAAATAATATGATCGCTAGGGGTAATCTTGGCTTTGGTGATTAACTGTTCCAAAGCCCGCACCCCTGAATGGATGTCGCCCACAACCAGTGTTCGCATAGAAAAGTTTTTGGCAATATTACACACAAATGGTTGGCTGATGAAAAATCACAGTGGCTTTATCACGTATTTAACCTACAATTCAAATAAACCTAACTGATTTTTGGACGTGGTATAATTTTCTATGTACCTTAGAATATTTCGAAACAATATGAAGAAAGTATACTGCATCGGTGAATTGTTGATCGATTTTGTTGCCGAACGGCAAGGTAGCGACCTTTCCAAAGCGAATGAATTTACCAAAAAAGCAGGCGGCGCTCCGGCCAATGTGGCTTGTGCCATATCCAAACTAGGAGGAAATGGAATCTTTATTGGATGTGTTGGGGACGACCCGTTTGGTAAATTTCTTTTAGATACTCTCAAAACGGAGGGAGTAGATATTTCGTTGGCCCAACGATCAAAAACCTTTACTACTCTTGCCTTTGTTTCCATCGCAGAAGATGGAGAACGGGACTTTGTTTTTAGCAGGGGCGCGGATAAGGAACTGAAATACAACCCTGATCTAAGAAAAAATCTCCCAGGAAACATTCTTCACTTGGGGGCAGCGACGGCTCTATTGGGTGGCCCTTTGGAAAAAACATACACTAAATATCTTTTTGATGGCCTTACCAAAGAAATGTTTATCTGCTTTGACCCAAATTTTAGAGGTGACCTTTGGAAAGATGATGAAGAAACCTTCATAAAAAAATGTATGCCCTTTGTGGAGAAATCACACTTGTGCAAGTTCAGCCTTGAAGAGGCACAATTAATTTCAGGTAAAGAAGATTTAAATCAAGCCTGTGATGTACTGCACAAGGCAGGAACAAAAATTATTACCGTTACCTTAGGAAAAGATGGGACGCTTTTAAGTATGAATGGCTCTAAAAAAGTAATTCCAAGTGTTTCTGTGAATCCGGTTGATACTACAGGAGCGGGGGACGCTTTTATAGGGTGTTTGTTATATCAAATTTCCGATTTGGGTAATTTTGAATCTGTCTTTGAGGATTTTTCCTTAGTTGAAAATATGGTGGCCATGGCCAATAAGGCTGGGGCCATAACCACTACAAATTACGGGGCCATTGTGGCCCTACCAACAAAGGACCAGCTCGAAAAGTAAATGAACCAAGCCAAACTACATATACTACTTTCTCAAAAAGGGAAAGACAGCAAGGAACTCTTTGATCTTCGGCTGGCCACCAACCTCACCTTGATTCAAAAACAGTTCTTTTCTCTATACTCCGAAGAGCGTCACAAGAAACATTTTCAAAAACTGTTGAAACTTCTGGCCAAATTATACTTGGACAGACCTGAAGAGTTAAGGAATCAAGATTTGGAGAGATTGAAATCCGGCAATTGGTATCAGTCCGAACAGCTTGTTGGCATGCAATTGTACGTAGAGCATTTCAATAAAGACCTAAAAGGGTTGGAAGAAAAAATACCTTACTTTAAAAAATTAGGAGTAAACTTTTTACACCTTATGCCCATCACCACCAGGCCCAAAGGAGAAAGTGATGGTGGTTATGCCGTCAACAGTTATCTTCAGGTGGATAAAAAATATGGCTCTAAAGAAGATTTACTGAAATTGACCACAGCGTTCCGTAACAATGGAATTTATTTGATGCTCGATTTCGTAGTGAACCATACCTCTGACGAATTTTCTTGGGCCAAAAAAGCGATAAAAGGCGATAAAAAATACCAAGGGTATTATTACACTTTTGAAGATTACACTATTCCTGAAGCGTTTGAAAAAACCTTGCCCGAGGTTTTTCCAGAAACCTCACCTGGTAATTTTACCTATATCCCCGAAATGGAAAAATGGGTAATGACGGTATTCAACAGTTATCAATGGGACCTTAACTATACCAATCCTGAAGTATTTTTAGAGATGCTCACCAATTTGGTAAAGTTAACGGATATGGGCGTGGATGTGGTCCGTTTTGATGCACTGGCTTTCCTTTGGAAAAAAATCGGTACCATTTCCCAAAACCTTCCCGAGGCCCACAATCTCATCACCTTGTTCCGAATGTGTCTGCAAGTTGTCGCTCCGGGCACCATACTTTTGGCAGAGGCCATTGTAGCTCCAATGGACATTGTGAAGTATTTTGGCGAAGAAGAAAAACGGGGCAACGAATGCGAAGTGGCCTATAATGCTTCGCTGATGGCGCTCTTATGGAACTCCATTGCTACTAAAAAAACTCAATTGCTCTATAAAAGCTTGATGCACGTGCCGCCAAAACCCAAAGATTGTACTTGGATCAACTACATCCGTTGCCATGATGATATTGGATTGGGATACGAAAACCACCTCATCGAAGAATTGGGTTGGAATCCAGGGATGCACCGTAAATTTTTACTGGATTACTATTGCCAACGATTGGATTGGTCTCCAGCAACAGGATTGCTGTTTATGTACAACCCAAAAACAGGCGATGGACGAATCACTGGAAGTGCAGCATCGTTACTGGGACTGGAAAAGGCTTTGGCAACCAAAGATCAGGGCTTACTGGAGAAAACAGTGAAGAAAATCATTATGCTGCACGGAATCACTTTAGCTTTTGGTGGTATTCCCCTGATTTACGCAGGTGATGAAATTGGCACCTTAAACGATTATTCCTTCCAAAATGATGAATCCAAAAAAGGGGATAGTCGCTGGGTAAATCGTCCAATGCAGGACTGGGAAACCATTTCAAAACTGGACAATGAGAACCTACCTCAGTCCAAAATATTCCAAACCTTGCAGAAACTAATCAAAATCAGAAAAAACAACACGGTTTTTGCTGACAATAATAACCTGGAATTGTACCATACGGGCAACGACCATATTTTTTCATTTGAAAGAAATGAAGACCAACAGGGGTTGCTTGTTATTTGCAATTTCGATGAAAACCCTCAGGTAATCGATAGTAGCTGGGTCAAAAAGCTAGGGTATTTTAGCAAAGGGGAGCCCTTGGATTTAGTATCCGATGAAAAAGTTAGTTTAAACAGTGGTCTTCTGGAATTAATGCCTTATCAGATGATGTGGTTGCAAAAAGGTTAAGCGTAATGTACTTTACGTAAAATTCGCTGCGATTCTTTTAAGGATTGATACACATGGCTATCGTAAGCTTTTATTAAAGCCCGTGAATTATCCATTTTATCTCTTGCTTCTTCAAAACCGTTCAAGTAGCAAATAAGGTACGTTGCCGGGAGGTGGGTCATATCCGTATGTTCCGAATCCGTTAAGGGAATATGGTTTTCCAACTTTTTGAGCAGTGCATTGTTGGTGTTGTACACGTGATACAGCGTTTTTTTATCAAACTGTGGTGGTTCAAATATCAATTTACTGTTGATGGTGTACTTACCATTTTCCGAAAATGTAATCACCATTTCTTCCAATGGGTAATATTTTTGCTGGGAACCCAAACCCAATTGTACATATTCAAATGTTTTGAATGAATCCTCATCGTACTCAATAGTAATTTCATCCAAAGCAGAATAGAACAATTTTACCTGTTCATTGATGAGCTCTATGTCCACCCTGGAATAATAGACTTTTCCTTTTACTTTTTTCTTGTTCCCGGCCCAACAGACCACAAATTGCTCCTTGAAAACTTTATAATCACTAGTTAAGTCAGGGTGTCGTGTGTTAAAAAACTTTAGAACCGCATCCAAGGTGTATTCGATATTGTTGCGGGCATGCTGTTCAATGGTCGCTACCTTATCGGAGTTAATATCCTTTAACTCAATATCAAAGGCTTTAGGTAGGCTGATGCTCCCTTCCCTAAAGAAAACCGCACCCCCATAATATTTCCAAATATTTTTACGTAGCGCGCAAACTTTCCCATTGGATCTAATTGTGACCAAACCTACTACCTTACCTTCGGGCAAATGCGGAAACGGGATATTTTCATAGGAAATCAAAGGAGGGTTATCCAAATAAGCATTTACAAGGTTCTGTATTTTGCTGTCGTCAAAGAAATCGACCCCTACAATCGTGTTATCCTCGTCCTCAACGCCGATTACAATAAAAGAATTGTTTTTTGGATTGCTGTTGGCCAAGGCGCAGACATGTTTTAAAAACTTGGCCTTTCCTTCTTTTTCACCAATGGATATAAAACGCTTTTTGTCGTAAAAACTATTTTCGTCGTTGTGGGCTAACAGGTTTTTTACGAGTAGGCGTTTATTGATCATATTTTAGAGTTTCGAGATTTGAGCTGCGTGTTGTGAGATTTAATCATACTTTGCTCCTTTTCTCTCCGATTTTTTGAGATAAGACATAAATGCACCAATCTTTTTTCCTTCGGTGATTGTTTTCGAACAAATATTATCGAATTGAGCTTTTGTTATATGTTCCCTATCTAAACATCGGTACAATTGAGACCTCAATTCTCCGCAAGAAGCTTTTGCAATACTTAAAAACTGAATGAGTTCGCGATTTCCGTTTCGCTCAAATCCTTCTGCAATATTATCCATAATTGACCCAGATGAAGCATTCATTTGATTCTTGAGACTGTAATCATTACTCAGAGAAGTACTTTCAATTATTATCCAGACCTCATTACAAATTTCTCTTGCCAGTTTCCAAACATCCAGTTCCTCAAATCCATTCATAAATTGCTATTTTAAACTTTCAACACAAAACCCGCAACACTTAATTGTTTTTATTAACAATTGTACTGCTGGCTTGAGCGGTAGGCATTACCACAAGGTCAGCAATGTTTACATGATAAGGACGTGTGACTACAAACAGAATAATATCCGCAATATCTTCCGGTTTTAAGGGCTGAAAACCCTTGTACACTTTGGAAGCTTTTTCAGTATCGCCCTTAAAACGAACATCACTGAATTCTGTTTCCACCAATCCAGGATTAACTGCGCCTACACGAATACCATATGCATTCAAATCTATTCGCATGCCTTGGTTGATGGCATCCACTGCGTGCTTACTGGCGCAATACACATTTCCGTTCGGGTAAACTTCCTTGCCTGCTGTAGAACCAATATTGATGATATGCCCAGATTTGCGTTCCACCATTTTTGGAATAACAGCTTTGGACATGTACAACAACCCTTTAACGTTGATGTCCAACATGGCATCCCAATCATCCGGATTGCCCTTATCGATAGGATCTAAGCCGTGAGCGTTCCCCGCATTGTTGACCAAGATATCTATTTCTGAAAATTCTTTTGGTAAACTTTCAATGGCAGAGAACACATCATCTCGATTTCTCACATCAAAATTGAGTGTAAAAATTGCAGTATCCCTTCCCAATTCATTTTTGAGTTGCTCCAGACGATCCTGTCTACGCCCACAGAGTATCAAATTATATCCCTGCTTTGCAAAAAGTTCGGCCGTTGCTTTACCTATTCCACTCGTAGCTCCAGTTATAAGCGCTGTTTTTTCCATTTATAATTTTTATTCTAGGGAACATCGTGTCCTTGACCAGCCACCAAAAGGGTAAACCAATCTTGAAGTTCCAATTCTATTTTGCTGGCCTTTGCCGCCAATTCCATTCTTTTTTTGTTTGCTGTCCCGATGACTGGGTGTACATGCGCAGGGTGTTGTAAGATCCAAGCCAATAGCAACTGGCTCTCATCGGCATCATACTTCTCCATCAATGGGCCCATAGCCTCTTTTATGCGCGTCACCTGCTCATCCTTTTCCCTAAAAAACGACCCCAACGGGCTCCACGCCATGGCTATTCGCTTGTTGGCGATACAATCATCAAATGTACCATCATACATTGGGTTGTGGTGCGTCAACGAAAATTCGACCTGATTTCCTTCAACAGGTATGGCTGTCTCTAACATGGCCACTTGGGATGTTGTGAAATTCGACACCCCAAACTGCTTTATTTTTCCGCTTTGCAACAATTGCTGTGCAGCTTCTGCCATCTCTTCGGGTTCCATTAACGGACTTGGTCTGTGCATTAAAAAAAAGTCCAAATAATCCGTCTTCAATTTTTTCAAAGACTCTTCAGCGGACCAGATGATATAGTCCTTGTCATACTGGTAATGATTGATTCGGTTATCCCTGCCCCGAGTCATTTGAATACCACATTTGGTAATCAATTGGATATCCTCTCTTTTTATTCCACTATCTCCGAACGCCTCCCCAAAATCCATTTCGGTCGAATAACTTCCGTAAATGTCGGCATGGTCAAAAGTTGTGAGCCCGCATTCAATGCCATGGTGCATCAAATCTATCATTTCATTTTTGGAAAGTTTTTTCCCCCAACTTCCCCATGTCATCGCTCCCGATATAATGCGGGAAAAATTCGTCGTCTGTTTCATAAGTGCTGAAAGTATAAAATTAAACCCTTAAATCCTTCATAAAACTAGGGGTTTAGCGTTTTTTTTAACCATTAATTAACAGCGAGGTTTTAAATAAATTTTCATTTTGCACACCTTAGTAAAAACCCCGACATTAACACCAAACAATAAAAGTATATAATGGAAGAAAACACTACTATTGATATTAGTGCTGTGAATGAAAAAATCGCCCAGGAAAGCGCTTTTATTGACCTTTTAACGGTTGAGATGAATAAATCCATTGTGGGGCAGACTCACATGGTGGAACGTCTGTTGATTGGTCTTTTAGGAAAAGGCCATATTTTGCTCGAAGGTGTTCCCGGTTTGGCAAAAACATTGGCGATTAATACTTTGGCCAAAGCGGTAAAAGGAAGTTTTAGCAGAATTCAGTTTACGCCTGATCTTTTACCTGCCGACGTTATCGGTACACTGATCTACAATATAAAAGAGAACGATTTCTCCATTAAAAAAGGACCTATATTCGCCAACTTTGTTTTGGCTGATGAGATTAACAGGGCTCCTGCAAAAGTACAATCAGCACTTTTGGAGGCTATGCAGGAAAAGCAGGTGACCATTGGTGACGAAACGTTTATATTGGATGCCCCTTTTTTGGTAATGGCCACACAAAACCCTGTAGAACAAGAAGGTACTTACCCTCTTCCTGAAGCACAGGTGGACAGGTTTATGCTGAAAACCGTGATTGACTATCCAAAATTGAACGAGGAGCAACTCATCATCCGACAAAACCTTAAAGGTGAAACCGAGCCTATAAAACCTGTAGTATCCTTGGAGCAAATTTTAAGAGCACAAGCTACAGTTGGTGAAGTTTATATGGACGAAAAAATCGAAAAATATATACTCGACCTCATTTTTGCTACACGTTACCCAGAAAAATACAACTTGGAAAGCTTAAAGCCACTTATCAGTTTTGGTGCTTCTCCAAGGGGTAGTATCAACTTGGCCAAAGCGTCCAAGTGTTACGCATTTATTAAGAGAAGAGGTTATGTGGTTCCCGAAGACGTAAGAGCCGTAGTACACGATGTGTTGCGTCATCGAATTGGAATCACCTACGAGGCCGAGGCAGAAAATATTACTTCCGAAGAAATCATCAATAAGATTGTAAACGAGGTAGAGGTGCCTTAGCGGTTCAATGTTTATCGGAATAAGTAGCAATACTTTTAACCAACCCGAAAACCTATTTTTTTGAACCAAATGGATACAAAGGAACTACTAAAAAAAGTACGTAAAATTGAAATAAAGACCCGGCGTCTTTCCGACCATATTTTTGGTGGGGAATACCATTCTACGTTCAAAGGTCGGGGGATGACATTTAGCGAAGTACGCCAGTATCAGTTTGGGGATGATGTACGAAGTATTGACTGGAACGTTACTGCACGCTACAACGAACCTTATGTAAAGGTTTTTGAAGAAGAACGAGAACTCACCATGATGCTGATGGTGGATGTGAGTGGGTCGGAACTTTTCGGTACGTCCAACCAGTTCAAAAAAGAAATCATCACCGAAATATCGGCCACACTTGCCTTTTCTGCGCTCCAGAATAACGATAAAGTAGGGCTAATACTTTTCTCGGATGAGGTAGAACTTTTTATTCCCCCTAAAAAAGGAAAAAGCCACGTACTGCGAATCATCAGGGAGTTGTTGGAATTCCATCCAAAAAGTAGTGAAACAAATCTTGCAGAAGCTTTAAAGTTCCTCACCAACGTGATGAAGAAAAAAGCTATTGTTTTTGTGCTTTCGGATTTTATCGCTGATGATTACGACAACACCCTTCGCATTGTTGGCAACAAACACGATGTAACTGGTATCCGAGTTTATGATGAACGTGAAGAAACCATCCCAAACCTGGGCATGGTGCAAATGCAGGATGCCGAAACAGGGGAAATTCAGTTGGTGAACACCCAATCCAAACAGGTGAGGTTCGCCTACGGACAACATTACAAAGACAAAGTGGCCTATTTCACAAATGCCTTTAACAAATCAGGGTGCGGGGTGATTAATTGTCGGGCGGACGAAAGTTATGTGAGAAAACTATTGGGGTATTTTAAACGAAGAGGATAATGCTAATTGAAGGTTTACATAAAATAAGAAACAAGATAAGACTCCAAACTGTATGGGGGACTTTATTGTTTTTATTTCTATTGCCAACGGTTGGTTTTTCGCAAACTGGACCCAAGGTAGATGCAGAAGTGGATACTTTGACCATCAAAATTGGGGAGCAAATCCAATACAAAATAACAGTCGAGGCAGATTCCACCGATGTTGTCTTCTTTCCCGAGGGACAAACTTTTTCCCCACTGGAAACGGTAGAAGCCATAATGGCCGACACGCTTAAAAATGATGACAAGGTCATTCTTCAAAAAATATATTCACTCACCCAATTTGATAGTGGCGCTTACACTATTCCGCCTCAACGAATAGCTATCAACGAGCAGCCTTTCTTTACTGATTCTTTTCAAGTTAAGGTAGCCGATGTGGCCGTGGACACCACTAAGCAAAAGATGTACGACATCAAACCCTTGATTGAGGTAGAGCGAAGTACCGCCGATATGTGGCTTATGGCACTTTGGATTCTTTTAGGATTGATTGTGATCGTTGGATTGGTCTATTGGTTCTTTTTTAGAAAAAAACCTTTGACCGAAGAAGAAAAAGTAGCCTTGCTCCCACCTTACGACCGGGCTCTTATGGAGCTTAAAAAGTTGGAGAATTCCAAGTACCTCATCCAAGACGAGTACAAGCAATATTACTCGGAACTTACCAGTATAGTTCGTTCTTATCTAGAAGAAGACGTGCACGTTTCGGCAATGGAAAGCACTACATCCGAACTCATCACAAAACTGGAAATGTTAAGGGATGCCGGGGAGCTCAATTTAGATGATGATACGCTGCAACAATTTCAAAAAATATTACAGACCGCGGATTTGGTAAAGTTTGCCAAATCTAAACCGGCCACATCCATTGCGGAGCAGGATAGAATGGTCGTTGAGCAAATTGTAACAAAAACCCATGAAGCCTTGCCCGAACCTACCGAGGAGGATTTATTGCTAGATGAAGAATACTTGGAAGAGCTGGCAAAGAAAAAACAACGAAAAAGAATTTACTTGGCTGCTGCAATTTTTGCTGGAATCATTGTTTTGAGCAGTGTGTTTTCTGTGGCTTACTTTGGTTTTAAGCAAGTTAGGGACACTGTATTCGGTTACCCCACAAAAGAACTTTTGGAAGGCGAATGGGTAGCAAGCTCCTATGGCTTCCCTCCCATTCAATTGGAAACACCCGATGTTTTGGTACGCCAAAATGTGGAGCTTCCCAAGGAAACCAAAGAGTTGATCAAAGAGCTTCAGGCTTTTTCCTATGGAAGTTATGTCGGGATATTTTCAGTAAGTACCAGCTCCATCACTTTTAAAGAACAAAAAGAAGATCCCCAGTTTGATGCTATAATTGGTTCAACCCTTAGCAATTTTGAACAATTGGGACTTAAAAATATCATTACCAAACAAGAGGAGTTCGTCACCCAATCTGGTGTAAAGGGAATGAAAACCTTTGGCACTGGAACTTTGGAAAGACCTAATGGCGATTCCAAAAAAGCGAAGTATAGTATTCTTTCTT
Organism: Allomuricauda sp.; assembly: GCA_040285615.1. Taxonomy (GTDB): domain Bacteria; phylum Bacteroidota; class Bacteroidia; order Flavobacteriales; family Flavobacteriaceae; genus Flagellimonas. The sequence goes on along the minus strand of JAVJRL010000012.1, from coordinate 565,413 downwards.
TTGGTGGCAAAGGTTTTATCCAACAAGTGGTAATTACCTGGGAAGAAGGCGACGACTATGCAGAGCAGATCGTAGACCGAATTTTGAACAGTTTAGACGTAAAAACACAAGCATAGATGTTTGAGAACATAGAATTTGCAAATCCTGAATTTTTCTGGCTGCTCCTTTTGCTGCCATTGGCTTTGCTTTGGTATTTTTTCAAACGGAAAAATGAAATGGCCTCCCTTCGTATCTCAAGCATCAAGGGGTTTACGGTAAAGAGCTGGGCATCAAAATTAAAACCTGTGCTGTTTGGTATGCGATTGTTGGCCTTGGCTGCAATCATAACAGCTTTGGCACGACCACAAACAGAGGATATATCCACTAGAACCAAAACCACAAAAGGTATCGATATTGTAATGGCCATCGATGTTTCGTCCAGTATGCTGGCCCGTGACCTAAAGCCCAATCGCTTGTCCGCACTTAAGGACGTGGCAGCAAATTTCATAGAAGAACGACCCAATGACCGTATTGGATTGGTCGGTTATGCCGGGGAAAGCTATACCAAGACACCTATAACTAGTGACAAGACCATTGTTTTGAGAGCTTTGGAAGAAATCACATATGGTGAACTGGAAGATGGTACGGCCATTGGAATGGGCTTGGCTACGTCGGTAAACCGCTTAAAAGAAAGCAAAGCGGTAAGTAAAGTTATCATTCTTTTAACGGACGGTGTCAACAATTCTGGCTTTATTGAACCTAGAACCGCTGCCGACCTTGCCGTAGAGTTTGGAATAAAAACATACACTATTGGCTTGGGAACCAACGGAAATGCATTATCTCCCATCGCCTATAACAGGGATGGCTCTTTCAGATACGGCATGCGACAAGTGGAGATTGATGAAGAATTGCTGGAAGAAATTGCTGAGGTAACCGGAGGGAAATATTTCCGTGCTACCGACAATGAATCTTTGGAAGAGATTTATGATGAGATCAACAAATTGGAAAAAACAGAAATAGAGGAATTCAAATATTACAAGTACGAGGAAAAATTTAGGCCGTTGATTTTTTTGGCCGGAATTTTATTGCTGTTGGAATGGGGATTGCGAAATTCCATATTTAAAAGTTTTATTTAGCGAATGATTCAGTTTGACGAAAAAATATATTTCTACCTCTTGGCCATAATACCCGTTATGGCCCTAGCTTTCTTTTTTCTTCAAATCTGGAAAAAAAAGGCTCAGAAACGTTTTGCCGATTCATCTCTTTTAAAGCGATTGGCCCCGAACAGATCTAGTTTTAAATCAACAGTTAAATTGTCCTTTCTATTGGCTGGACTCGTATTTCTGGTTTTAGGATTGGTAAACCCTAAAATCGGGACCAAACTAGAAACTGTAAAACGTGAAGGTGTGGATATCGTTTTTGCCATTGATGTTTCCAAAAGTATGTTGGCGGAAGATATTGCCCCCAACCGTTTGGAAAAAGCAAAACGCATTGTTTCGGAAATCATCAATCAATTGGCAAGTGACCGTATCGGAATAATTGCATACGCTGGGCAAGCCTATCCACAATTACCGATTACCACGGATTATGGCGCAGCCAAAATGTTTCTGCAGAGTATGAACACCGATATGCTCTCATCACAGGGAACCGCAATAAATGCTGCCATAGACTTAGCCAGCACTTATTACGATGATTCCCAACAGACCAATAGGGTTCTATTTATTGTTTCTGATGGTGAAGACCACTCCGAGAGTTCTACCATCAACTCCGTTGAAAAAGCAACTCAAAATGGTATCCGTATTTATACCATAGGAGTAGGCAAATCAAAAGGAGCTCCAATTCCCATAAAACGTAACGGAATTGTGGAAAGTTTAAAAAAGGACAATCAAGGCGAAGTAGTCATCACCAAATTGAATGAAAACGTATTGACAGAGATTGCCAACAGGGGCAATGGAGATTATATTGATGGTTCCAACACGGAAAGTGCCGTGGAATATATCAAAGAAGAATTGAACCGAATGGACAAAACAGAATTTGAAGCCAAACAATTTGCGGAGTACAAAGACCAATTTCAATGGTTTCTTGCCGCGGGCTTTTTATTTCTATTTTTGGACATCTTTGTTTTGGATAGAAAAACACAATGGTTGAAAAAACTGAATCTTTTTAATGAACATGATGAATAAGATTAAGTTGACATTTGGACTATTACTATGTTTCGGCATGGTACAAGCGCAGGACGACCTCACCGAACAAGCGAACAAAGAAGCGGAAAAAGCGCTACAGGCCTCCACCAACCTTACCTATGAGGCCAATGAGCAACTTTCTGCCAACGATTTTGTTACCGCAGAAGCAGATTATAGAAGGGCCATTTCCAAGAGCAATAAAAATGCGGCCGCTAGATTTAACCTAGGTAACGCCTACTACAACAGGGAGAGTTTTGGCGAAGCCTTTGGAAGGTACAAGCAAGCAGGAGAGGCCACCGAAGACAAAGTAGAAAAACACAAGGCTTTTCATAACATGGGCAATGTGTTCATGAAAAATAAAGAATATGAAAAAGCTGTAGAAGCTTATAAACAAGCCCTCCGCAGTAACCCTAACGACGACGAAACCCGTTATAATCTTGCTTTGGCCAAAAAGATGTTGGAAAAACAACAGGACGAGCAAAAGAACGACCAAAACAAGGACAACCAAGACAAAAAAGACCAGGAAAACGAGGATAAGGATAAAAATCAGGACCAGAACAACGAAGGAGGGGACAACGAGAAAAAGGACGAAGGCGAGCAGAAAGAAGATGAAAATAAAGACAAAGGAGACCAAGGGGAAAATGGAGAAGATAAGCCCGAAGAAAACCAGAAAGGTGATGGGGATGAAAAGAAAGAACAAGAGAAAAAGCCTAATGAAGGAGATCAACCCCAAGACCAAAAACAACAGCCCAAGCCTAATCAACTTTCTGAACAACAAATACAGAATTTACTAGAGGCCATGCAAAACGAAGAGAAAAAAGTACAGGAAAAAATGGAGGCCCGTAAAGTTCGAGGTAAAAAAATTAAAAACGAAAAGGACTGGTAATGAAAGTGTTGAAGGGCAACATATTATTTATTTTGGGAATGTTCCTTTTAACAGGATTACATTCGTATGCCCAAGACGATACCGAAGAAATTACGTTTACCATGAACTTGAGCAAAGAGGAATTGGGGCTAAACGAACGTCTTCGCGTGGATTTTACCATGAACAAAGATGGTGACAACTTTAAGCCACCTCAGTTTGAAGGTTTCAAAGTGGTTATGGGCCCCTCTCAGTCTATTAGTTCCTCTTGGGTAAATGGCAAGCGTAGCTTTTCCAAAACCTACACTTATATTTTGGTGCCCACCGCCAGAGGTAATTTTACCATAAACCAGGCCACCATAGAGATTGATGGGCAAACCTATAAAACAACACCTAAAAAGGTTGAAGTAACCGCTGCGGTCGACAAACCCAATTCACAAAAAACGGTGGATGATGTCGCCGATGAAAGTCTTCATTTGGTTGCCGAGGTTTCCAAAGGAAACCCATATCTCAATGAAGCTGTCACTGTTATCTATAAACTATACGTCAGTCCAAACATAAGCGTAACCAACTATCGCCCACTGGACAATCCAACGTATAACAATTTTTGGAGCCAAGACATTCCCGTTACAAAACACACTGCGCAAAATGGAACTTATCAGGGAAAACCATACCGCTATGTAATCTTAAAAAGAGTGGTGCTATATCCGCAGAAATCCGGACAATTAAATATTGAACCGCTTTCCCTAGAAATTTTTGTTGATGTCCCCACAAACCGAAGAGACTTCTTTGGTGGTCGGATTTACACCCAAACCAGTAAAACGGTTTCGGCAGGTAGCAGAACCATTAAGGTAAAACCATTGCCCGAAGCGGGAAAACCGGGAGACTTTAGTGGAGCAGTTGGGGATTTTGACTTTTCCGTGACAACCAGCAAAACACAATTGAATGCTTCAGAATCACTCCAAGCCAAAGTTGAAGTCTCCGGAAAAGGAAACTTAAAGCTATTCCAACTTCCAGAACCCGAACTTCCAAGCTCACTGGAAGTATATGACCCAGAATATGATGAAGATATCAGTACATACAGTACCGGCATGGAAGGAAAAGTAGCCAACAATTATACCATTGTACCCTCTTTTAGGGGTAAATACCCCATCCCAAGTATCTCCTTTAGCTATTTTAATCCTAGTACGGGTAAATATGAAACCATAAACTCAGAAGAAATCAATATCGAGGTAATTGAAGGACCTTCGGGTAACTCGGACAATAATGTAAGCCCCTCGGCCAGCAAACAATTAGTAGTGCCGACAGGAGAGCAATTTCATTTTATTAATATAAACCCAAATCTGAGCCCTATTGGGGTTAGTCATTTTTTTGGATCAAGACTCTTTTTTATTCTACTGCTTGCCCCTCTTTTACTGATTCCAATAGCGATTTTGATTTTCAAAAAAAGAGAGGCTATTGCTAGCGATGTGGTCGGAAACAAAATAAGACAGGCCAACAAACTGGCTCGGAAATATCTATCTACAGCAAAAAAAGAACTGGGGAACAAGGAAGCCTTTTATGTTGCTCTCGAAAAAGGACTGCACAATTATTTAAAGGCCAAGTTGCACATTGAGACATCTGAATTCAGTAAGGATAAAATAACCCACATACTTTCCGACAAGGGTGTGAAGAAATCTGATATTGAAGGGTTTATTGGATTGTTGACCAGTTGCGAAATGGCGCGTTATAGTCCATTTTCCAATGTTCAGATGCAACAGGATTATGAAAAGGCAAGTGAAGTAATTTCTAATTTGGATAAGCACCTATGAGCATGAAGAAGATTATCCTTTTATTATGTCTACTTTCGTTCTCTTTTGGGTTTTCTCAAAACAAGGCCCTCTTTAACGAAGCTACCGAACTTTACAATAACGGAGAGTACTCAGCAGCGATAGAAAACTATGAGCAGATAATCGAAAATGGTGAACATTCCGCCTCATTATACTTTAATCTGGGGAATTGCTATTATAAGCTTAATTCAATAGGACCCAGCATTTACTATTATGAAAAAGCGTTGCTTTTAAGTCCAAATAATCCCGAAATCAAAAATAATTTAAGGTTTGCACAAAACATGAGGTTGGATGCAATCGAGGTGGTTCCAAGGACAGAAATCTCTAAAATATACAAATCTACTATAGGTTTGCTTTCTTACGATGGGTGGGCCTATGTTGCTGTTGCCTTGGCTTTTTTGTTTGTTTTAGGCTACATGGCCTATTACTTCCTTAGACCTGCAAATCAAAAGAGAGCCGCCTTCATCTCAAGTATCTTTTCTTTGGTTATGGGGGTAATTTGCATTTTGATGGCCTATCTTAACTTTCAACAATCCAAAAACAACGATCCCGCTATAGTTTTTGACAAAGAGGTAAATGTTAACTCGGAACCCAATGCCAACAGCAGTACTATCTTTACCATTCACGAGGGAACCAAAGTGAATGTTTTGGATGAACTCGACGATTGGAAAAGGATACGTATCGCCGATGGCCAAACTGGGTGGCTTAAAGGCGACAATGTTAAGAAAATCAAGGACTTTTAAGTAAAAACTCCGTATCCTTTCTTATATTTCTTTATTTTTAATCAAAATTAATTCTGTGCTCAAAGCATTACTCTTTCCAATTATATCTTTTCTGTTGATATTATCCATATCGACCTCACCGATTATTCCCTTGTTGGATAAAGCGTTGGGAAAGACCATGATTCTAAGTAGTGCTGAAGAAGAAAAAAGCAGTAAAAACGAGGAATCCGATAAAAAATTTGACGAAATGGATGCCTACTTCAAGTACTTTTTGGAATTGGCAAGCTATCAAATTATCAACACTCAGGGGACAGATTTTCTAGGATATATTTTCCCAACCTCTGATTATACCATTGAAATTTTAGACCCTCCTCCCAGAAAATTAGTTTGACACTCAAACTCACGTTCAAATCAAATTTTCATCGTCTTCTACTACAATTTATTTAATGTAGAAGATCAATCTTACTTATTATGTTCAAGTATTTAAAAAATGACTTGCCTGCAAGTATTGTGGTCTTTTTTGTGGCGCTGCCACTTTGTTTGGGTATCGCCCTTGCCAGTGGAGCACCTTTGTTTTCAGGACTCATCGCAGGTATTATCGGAGGAATCGTAGTCGGGGGCCTTAGTGGTTCCCAAATTGGAGTGAGCGGACCTGCTGCCGGACTCGCTGCCATTGTTCTTACAGCTATTGGAACTTTGGGGGGTTATCAAAACTTTCTGGTTGCTGTAGTTTTAGGGGGTATTATCCAACTTATTTTCGGATTCCTAAAAGCTGGGGTTATTGCGTACTATTTTCCATCTTCGGTAATTAAAGGTATGCTTACCGGTATTGGTATCATTATCATTTTAAAGCAAATACCCCATTTTTTTGGATATGATACCGATCCAGAAGGTGACTGGGCCTTCTTCCAGGTTGATGGCGAAAACACCTTTAGTGAAATTATTAATTCCATCAATTTTATTAGTCCAGGTGCTACACTAATTGCGGTTATTGCCTTGGCCATACTAATTTTGTGGAGTCAGGTTTTGACAAAAAAGTCCAAAATCTTTGAACTCATTCAAGGTCCATTGGTCGCCGTAGTAATTGGGATTGTTTATTTTACATTAACGCAAGGCGATGGCACATGGGGCATCTCTGCCGAACATTTGGTAAAGGTACCCGTTCCTGATAGTCTTGAATCGTTTCTGGGCTTTTTTAGTTTCCCGAACTTTTCCGCCATAACCAACCCTGATGTATGGGTAACAGGTTTCACCATAGCATTGGTAGCCAGTTTGGAAACCTTGCTCTGTGTGGAAGCAACGGATAAATTAGATCCCGATAAAAGAACTACGCCCACCAACCGTGAGCTTAGAGCCCAAGGAGTCGGAAATATCTTTTCCGGTTTGGTTGGAGGTCTTCCGGTGACCCAGGTAATCGTCCGTAGCTCGGCCAACATTCAATCCGGGGGTAAAACAAAGGCCTCTGCCATCATTCACGGATTTTTACTTTTGGGTTCGGTTATTATCATCCCAACCCTGCTCAATATGATTCCATTATCTGTTTTGGCGGCCATACTATTTATTGTGGGATATAAGCTGGCCAAGCCCAGCTTGTTCAAAACCATGTACCAAGCAGGATGGAAGCAATTTGTTCCCTTTGTGGTAACCGTGGTAGGTATTGTTTTTACCGACCTTTTGGTTGGAATAAGCTTAGGTCTTGGAGTTGGAATCGTAGTTGTTCTTATAAAGAGCTACCAGAACTCTCACTTTTTACATATCGAGGATAAAAGTAATGGGGTCCATAAAATAAAAATGACATTGGCCGAAGAGGTTACCTTTTTTAATAAAGGAGCTATTCTGAAAGAGCTGGATAGTCTTCCTGAAAATTCTTATCTTGAATTGGACGTTAGAAAAACACGTTTTCTTGATAATGATATCGTGGAAATCCTAGAAGATTTCTCCGATAAAGCAAAAAACAGAAAAATCGATATAAAAATTATCTCCGAAAAAGGTGAGGTTGAAAATCCTGATAGTTACATAGAGTTTTTTAATCTGACACCGAAAAAATCGGCATAAAACATACACATGAAAGCACATACAAAAGAAACGCAATCAACTATGAGCCCGGAAAAGGCCATCCAGTTTTTAAGGGAAGGCAATGAGCGTTTTCAACAAAATTTAAAAGCTAATAGAAACCTTTTAGAACAAGTCAATGACACGAAGGATGGTCAATTTCCATTTGCCACCATTTTAAGCTGCATAGACTCCAGGGTATCTGCTGAACTTGTTTTTGACCAAGGACTTGGAGATATTTTTAGTATAAGAATAGCTGGTAATTTTGTAAACCAAGATATTTTGGGGAGCATGGAATTTGCCTGTAAATTGGCAGGTACCAAAGCCCTCGTAGTTCTCGGGCACACCAGCTGTGGAGCGGTCAAAGGAGCTTGTGACCATGCGCGTCTCGGCAACCTAACCGCCTTGATCAATAAAATAGAACCTGCGGTATACGCAGTAAAAGAGCCCCGTGAAGAATCAAAGAGAAATTCCAGTAACTTGGATTTTGTAGATGCCGTTTCCATTAAAAATGTTGAGATGACACTGGAAAACATTAGAAACCAAAGTGTAATCTTAAAAGAGATGGAGGAGAATAGAGAAATTGCTATAGTCGGTGCCATGTACGACATCTCAGATGGTAAAGTAACTTTTCTATAAAATAATAACATTATGTTATAAATGCCAGTGGATACAATCCACTGGCATTTTGTATTTATAATATTGCTATATTCAAACTGCATATTAACACCTATACCATGTTTAAACACCTAAGGGGAGATTTGTTCGGAGGTATTACGGCAGGCATCGTAGCCCTGCCCTTAGCTCTTGCCTTTGGTGTAAGCTCTGGATTAGGACCAAGTGCTGGGTTATACGGAGCTATTTTCATAAGTTTTTTTGCTGCTCTTTTTGGAGGAACCAACACACAGATCTCTGGTCCCACTGCACCCATGACAGCCGTTAGTATGGTGGTCATTGCAGGGATCATAGCTATCAATGATGGTGATATCAATAAAGCACTCCCCGCTATTCTTACTGTTTTCTTATTAGCAGGAATCATGCAGATTGGTTTGGGCCTATTAGGTATGGGAAAGTATATAAAGTACATTCCATATCCAGTAGTTTCCGGCTTTATGACCGCTATTGGTATAATTATTCTTGTAACCCAAATATTGCCAGCTGTTGGGTACTACCCGAATGAGGATGACGTATATGTGAACCTGTTTATGCCAGAAGCCGAAGAAGTAATTTTAGAAAACATTTTACAAGAAGAGGCCGGTGAAGGTATCTTGGTTTTAGAGGACTTCACAGAAACCTTGAAGCGGGCTGAAAAGATTACCCATGCAGATATGCTCAAAGAGGCAGGCACCTTAGCTTCCAAAGAAGCTTCAGGAGTGATTGGAACTTTTAAAGTACTCCCACGAGCCCTAAAAAACATTAATTGGTTGGAACTGGCTTTGGCTTTGGCAACCATTATCATTATTTATGGATTTAAAAGAATAACAACAGCTATTCCCAGTACCCTAGTGGCCTTGATTGTTGTTTCGGGTCTGGCTTTTGGTTTTAAAATGGATTACAGGCCCATTGAACAGATTCCCAGTGGTTTGCCCATTCCAAATCTTGATATTTTTACAGCGTTCAACCTCGATGTTATCACCCCGTATATCTTTACCGCGCTTACTTTGGCTCTCCTTGGCGCCATAGATTCTTTGCTCACCTCGGTTGTTGCAGACAATATGACCCAGACAAAACACAAACCCAACAAAGAATTAGTGGGCCAGGGTATTGGAAATAGCATTGCTGCCATTTTTGGGGGTATTCCCGGAGCCGGGGCCACCATAAGAACAGTAGTAAACATAAACTCGGGAGGAAAAACAAAACTATCCGGTATGATTGCCGGTGTACTTTTGCTCATAATTTTACTTGCACTTGGGCCTGTCGCATCCCAAATACCAGCTGCGGTATTGGCGGGGATTTTGGTTACGGTAGGTATTGGTGTGATGGATTACCGAGGCTTAAAAGCCATTCCCCACTTACCAAAAGACATTAAAATTGGGCCGCTTAAACTTAGCTCTGAAGTTATTATTATGTTGGTGGTAATGATACTGTCATCCATCTGGAACTTGGTTTATGCTGTGGGAATAGGACTCGTAATCGCTTCTTTAATGTTTATGAAAAAAATAGGAGACCTGACCGCTCAACGCTCAAATGTGAGAGCCTTACGCGAGGAAGCTTGGTCCGATGAAAAAAATATACCTCAGAAAATCAAAGATGAAGTCTTTATTAAACATATAAAAGGCCCGCTATTTTTTGGCTCTACCAACGAATTTCAACAACTGGCATCACAAATACCCGAACATGCTTCCACTGTAATTATAAGAATGGGCAGAATGCAGTATATGGACCAAACTGGGCTTTATGCCATGGAAGATGTTTTACAGGACTTAAAACGTAAAGATATTCTTGTGCTTTTGGTGAATATTTTAGACCAACCCAAGTATATGCTGGAACGCATAGATATCATTCCCGACCTTATCCCAAAACACCACGTTTTTAAAAGCTTTAAATCTTGCTTGGAATGGGTGGATGAAAACCTTAATTCACAAACATTAGTTTGATCATATCGTAATGCCCCTAAAAGTGTTTCCTCAGGATTCAGGACCGATATATTTAGAGACCGTTGAAGGAAGGTTTCCAGTGGAGCCCTTTAACACCTACAGTAACTTAATTTTCTTGGTGTTGATCATCTATTGGGGCGTTAAAGTATATCGCAATCCAAAACAACATCAATTTTTAGCTTGGGTATTACCCATAATCGCAATCAGCTATGTGGGCGGTACGGTGTACCACGCAACGCGCAGTCACGAGTTTTGGCTTCGTTTGGATTGGATGCCTATAATGTTGTTATGCGCCGCTTTGGTAATCTACTTTATTTTTAAACTAGTAAAGTCGTGGTGGCAACGACTCCTATTAATCGCAATACTTCTTGGAACTTCTTTCTTGTTGCGGATACTTCCCATTCCATCTGGATTGAGGATTTCTTTAGGTTACATTATCACGGCAGCAACTATACTCGTTCCCTTGCTCTGGTATTTAGTCAAAACCAACGGCAGAAATGTAATCTACGTTGTTGTTGCCTTCTTAATATTTAGTGTCGCCATTTTCTTTAGAAGTATTGATCTTCACCAAAATTTATTACCCATGGGTACCCATTGGTTGTGGCATTTGTTGGGTGGAATTGCAGTGCATTTTCTTATTGCTTATATATTCAAGGACAATTTGCTAAATTTGTCCGCCAATAGCGCAAGCAACCATGATTGAAACCATAAAAGAACATATCGCCGAAGTAGAAAAGTTTACTTCGACCTCAATAGAAGAAATTGAAGCCTTCCGAATTAAGTATTTAGGGAAAAAAGGGCTTTTGAACAGTTTCTTTGCCGAATTTAAAAATGTGCCCAACGAGCAGAAAAAAGATTTTGGCAAAGTTGTCAATCAATTGAAAACTGCCGCTACCGAAAAGGTCAACGAACTTAAGGAGGCCTTGGAAAACCAAACAGAGGCAGCTGGAAAATATGGTGATTTGACCAGACCCGGTGAACCTGTTGAAATTGGCTCACGTCATCCCATAAGCATTGTAAAGAACCAGATCATTGATATTTTTTCAAGAATCGGGTTCAATGTTTCTGAAGGACCGGAGATTGAAGATGACTGGCACAACTTTACCGCACTCAATCTTCCCGAATACCACCCTGCCCGAGATATGCAGGATACTTTTTTCATCCAAACGGATCCGGATATCCTTTTGCGCACCCATACCTCATCCGTACAGGCGAGATATATGGAAGCCAACAAGCCTCCGATCAGGACCATTTCCCCTGGAAGGGTATATAGAAACGAAGCCATTTCGGCCCGTTCCCATTGCTTTTTCCATCAGGTGGAAGGTTTATATGTGGACAAAAATGTATCCTTTGCCGATTTGAAACAGACCTTGCAATATTTCACTTCGGAAATGTTCGGCAAGTCAAAAATTAGATTGCGCCCTTCCTATTTTCCGTTTACAGAGCCTAGTGCGGAAGTTGATGTATACTGGGGCCTTGAAACCGAAACCGATTACCGAATGACCAAGGGTACCGGGTGGCTGGAAATTATGGGCTGTGGTATGGTAGACCCCAATGTCCTTAAAAATTGTGGCATAGATCCTGAGGTGTATTCTGGTTTTGCCTTTGGTATGGGAATAGACCGTATTGCGCTGTTGCTTCATCAAATTTCTGACATTCGCCTACTTAGTGAAAATGATGTTCGTTTTCTGGAGCAGTTCAAAAGTGCACTGTAGCTCATTTTATGAAAAAGGATATTGAAATTCCCGTAGCCAAGGATGTTCATGTTGCGATAATTCGTGAATGGAACGATGAATTTCTATCCAAAGATTGGAATGCCTACCTCATTAATAATAGAGCGGATGCCATTGAAATGACCATTGTGGTTTCCAAAGGTTTTGACGGGGATAAAAAAACCTCTACCATGCGCCATGGTATAGGCGTTCTTGAGCCGAAGTCCTTTAAAAAAATTGAATTTATACAAGAAGAAGTACTTGCACTCAACAATGAGTTCTTCGTTACCTTTTTTGCCGAAAACAAACTATTTGAAAAAAGGTTCCTATTTCCTAAACATACTATTGCAGAAGACAACCTTACCACAATCCCAATCATAGATAAGGAAGGAATTCTTTCTGATGGCTGATGTATCTTCTGCAAGCGGAAACAAAAAAATTAGAAGCTTGTTCCAAAGAACTTGATGCCTATGCAACGGCAGAAGGTTATTCCGAAGAGCTGCTGAACAATGGTCTTGCCAACTATTTGGAAGTATTGACTGCTAGACAAAACGCCTTGAACTCCGAGCTTAACTACGTGGATTCGCAGTATGCACAATTAAGTGCCATAGTAGAATTGTACAGAGCTTTGGGCGGAGGCTGGAAATAAAAATGACTGAGAGTAAAAGCGACATATTGGCCTACGCCATAGAGAATTTCACCAAATTTGGGAGCAAACGGTTCTCTATGGATGAATTGGCCACCAACCTTGGTATTTCCAAAAAAACCCTCTACAAACATTTTAACAGCAAGGAAAAACTGGTTAAGGAGAGCTTTCAGTTTTATTTGGATAAAGTGCGCAGCGATATCGACGAGCACATACTCCAAAACCCAAATGAAGAACAACCACTTACCACTATTATTTATATATATAAGCGAGGGTTGATTTCCTTTCAGGAACTCAACCCTTCTTTTCTATATGGGCTCAATAAGTATTACCCAAAAGCCTATCAAATTTATTCCCAATTAAAAAAAGATATTGTTTGGAATGTGGTATGCCCACTTTTAAAAAAAGCACAGGTTTTGGGACAAGTCAGAACCAACGTTAATATTGAATTGGTTTGTACACTTTTTTTGTCCCGAATGGAAGAAATTGTCTATTCCAAGGCCAATTTGTTCGATGAATACAGCATCCATGAACTGTTAGATCATATCATTATCAATAATCTAAGAGGTATCCTTACGTTGGAATATCTTCAAAAAAGCCCCCTTCAATAGCAGTTCCGGTTAACAATTCTTCAAAAAAATCCTTTTAATTTTAATATATTCTTTTATAAACCGTTGATTTTTATGTTTTTAGTGTTGTTTTTAGCAAAATGATCGCATATTTTTAATATCTTCTTAAAAACTAAAAAACCAATGGGAACTACAACTAACATCAACAGACGTGATTGGATAAGAAAAAGTGTGCTCACCGCAGGCGGTGCAATGGCCTTACCTTACATAGGATTAGCTGAAACACCAAAAGCTCCATTAACCTTGGACGCCGAAGGAAATGCAGTGTACAGTCCTTTCTTTAAAGAATATTTACCGAAACCTGAGGCAGTCCTTCCAGAACTGGCTGCAAAATTGAATGCCAACGAAAATCCCTACGGACCTTCACCAATGGCCTTGGAAGCTTTTAAAAGTTCCGCTTCCGGTGGAAACAGATATGCATGGAAGGAATTGTTCCAATTAGTGGACAAAATAGCCGACTTTGAAGGTGTTGAAAGCAAAAATGTTATGATGGGGCCTGGTTCTTCCGATTTGTTGGAAAAAACAGCGATGGTATTCTTTATGAACGGAGGTAATGTAGTTTCTGCTGATCCAGCTTATATGTCCCTTATTAGAGTGGCCGAATCTGTAGGTGCCACATGGAAGCCTGTTCCATTGAAAGACGATTGGTCGCATGACCTTAAGGCAATGGAAGAAGCCATTGATGATGAAACCAAATTGGTATACATATGTAATCCCAACAACCCAACAGGTTCCATGACGGACCACGAAGAGTTGGTTGATTTCTGTTCTAGAGTATCGGAGAAAGTTCCCGTATTTGTGGATGAAGCCTACCTATGGTTCTTGGACGAAGGAGCCAAAAAGAGCATGGTTTCCCTAGTAAATGAAGGCAAAGATGTGATTATTGCCAGAACCTTCTCCAAAATACATGGAATGGCAGGACTACGTGTTGGATATGCTGTCGCCCAAGAAGAAACCTTGGGAAGAATACAAAAAATCACAAGAGGAGGTATGGGAATCTCTTTACCGTCCGTGTATGCCGCGATGGCCGCGATGGATGATAATGCTTTTATTGAAAAATCCCGTAGCCTCAATGCCGAGTGCCGAGAATATGTCTACAAAAGCCTCGAGAAAATGGGCATCACTTCTTATGTACCCTCTTCTACGAGTTTTATCATTTTCCCTATTGAAATGGAGGGTAGAGCGTTTTTAGAGCAAATGACTGAGTTAAAGGTGGGGGTTCGTGCTTTTGAATTTATGGACCAAAACTGGTGCCGTGTAAGCATGGGAACCATGGACGAAATGAAAACATTTACCGCCGCACTCAATAAAGTGTTGGTATAGTGGATGTAGGCATTCAAAAAACCATTGTATTTCTTTTTTTCATCTTCATTGGGGTTTTACTTAAAGTAAAGTTTAAATCCAAGGAGGAGATTACTGGAATAAAAAAAGTAATTCTTAACCTCGCATTGCCCGCAACCATATTTATTGCGTTGTTGGGCATAAAGGTGGAGTTGCATCTATTAATATTGCCCTTATTGGCCCTTGGGCTTAACCTATTGTTGTTTTTCGCCATGCCCCTTATTTTGCCCTTAATGGGAATTGGCAAGGGAACTTTGGAGTATAGAACCGCTAAGTTATTGGTGCCTTCCTTGGCTCCCGGATTATCTTCCTTCCCTTTTATATTGGAATTTTTGGGAGACGAATATCTTGCAAAGGCTGCTATGTCGGACCTTGGAAACAAGGTGTTTGTGCTGTTCTTCTTGTATTTAGTAGCCATGAACTGGCACTACAGCCTGCAATCCAATGAAAAGAGAAATGGAGGAGCCAAGTTAAAACCATTGATCAAAGCGATGGTTTCAGAGCCTGTAAACGTGTTTATCGGAGCAGCTCTGGTTTTATTGGCATTTGGCATTAGCATGAATTCTCTGCCTTTCTTTTTAAGTGAAACCCTTGAGAAGCTGAGCTTGATCATGACTCCTTTGGTATTGCTATTTATTGGTTTGGCCGTAAAAATTAAAAGGAAACAATTCTTCCAGATTTTTTCCTTGTTGTGTACCCGTGCAGGATTGGTTTTGTTGATTTCAGGAATTTTCGTGACCGTAGCAGGAATCGAGGCCCGAAACGAAATATTGCTCACCATGGCTTTCGGTCTAAGTGCCTGTAGTTTTTGGCCCTACGCCCATATAGCAGCCGTAGATGGTATGGAGATGGACAAAAAATCCAAGAAAAAAACATTTAGCAGTGATTTTGGTGTTGCCATATTGGCGTTATCATTTCCATTGTCCACTATCTTGATCTTGGCTACTTTGAACAGCGGTTCGTTCTTTGTGAACCCTTTCAATATTTTCATGATGGCCATTGTGCTCTTAGCAGTTGGTTTTGCGATTCCGTTGATCAGTGGTGTCAGCAAAAAAAAGTGGTCAGGGCAAAAATTAATCGATCATGAAATAAATTCCGCCACCACAGAAAAAGCTGCCTAGGTTTTCGAAGAAAAGTTATTTTTAAATTCCTAACTTTCAAAAAATCAGGAAATCATGAAACAACTGCTCACTATTGTTTTTACCTTTTTTTTCGTTGGAGGGCTATCTGCTCAACAACCAAAAGTCAATCAAGATCGACTAGAAGACAGAATATTTGATCTTGCCGAATTTGGTCTGCAGGAAAATGGTGAAACCGAACGAGTTGCCTTTAGCGACGCAGATATCGAAGCTAGGAATTGGGTGATTAAAACCCTAAAGGGTTTTGGTATGGCGGTGAAGGTTGATGCCGCAGGAAACATTATTGGAAAAAGAGAAGGAACAAACTCATCAAAAAAACCGATTGCCTTTGGCTCTCATATCGACAGGGTGCCCAATGGTGGGAATTATGATGGCTGTGTGGGTTCCATGGCGGCCATCGAAGTGATTGAAACCCTCAATGAAAACAGCATTAAAACCAAACATCCCCTGGAAGTAATCATTTTTCCGAATGAAGAAGGTGGTGTTATGGGAAGCAGGGCCATGGCTGGAAATTTGGGCAAATCAGCGCTTTCGGTGGTAAATTCAACAGGTTATTCCATGGGTGAAGGCATTATGCGAATTGGTGGAGATACTACAAAACTTGATGAAGCCAAACGTGAAAGAGGGAGCTTGGCCGCTTTTTTGGAACTTCATATTGAACAGGGAGGCAAGCTTGAAAAGGAAAATTTGGATATTGGTGTGGTGGAAGGCATCGTTGGTCTAAATTGGTGGGATGTGGTTTTTACCGGATTTGCCAACCATGCAGGTACCACTCCCATGAATGCCAGACAGGATGCGTTGTTGGCTGCTGCCAAATATATTGTTGCGGTTAATGAGATTACCAATAGTTTTGAAGGAACTCAAGTAGGTACTGTAGGTAGAATCAAGGCGCAACCAGGAGCACCCAATGTAATTCCAGGAAAGGTAACTGCTAGTCTGGAAATTCGTGATTTGTCTTTGGAAGTTATTAAAAAGGTGTATCAGGCCATCAAGAAAAAAACAGAAGAAATCGCAGCAGCATCCAATGTGTCTGTAGAATTCTTACCATTGGATACTACGGCAGAACCTGCCTTGACGGATACCAGTATCCAAAAGGAAATAGAGACATCTGCAAATGCTCTTGGATTGAGCTATCAATATATGCCCAGCGGCGCTGGCCATGACGCTCAGGATATATCTAGATTTGCACCCGTGGGAATGATTTTTGTTCCGAGCAAAGGAGGAATAAGTCATTCACCCAAAGAGTTTACATCTGCAGAAGATATGGCCAATGGCGCCAATGTGCTTTTGCATTCCATTTTATCTTTAGATAAGAAGTTGGATTGATTATTCGGAGTTACTTGCAAAAGTAATCTTTCTAACAGCATTTGCAATCAAACCAATGCTCATCCAGTACGTACTTAAAATAACAATACTGGAATAGTCAAAATCAGTTTTGAATTTTGATATGGCAATCATGGTATCGGAAAACATGAAGAGCAAGACAGCTATGGCTATAAAAAGAAATTCCTTTCTCTTTTCCTTTAGGAAAAGCCCAATACCTTGCCACGCCATAAAACAAATAACCAATACGTAAACACCGACGGGTACCATAAATTCACCCAAGCCTGACTGCAACCAAAAAAATAGTGTGGCCCCAATGGCATATAGAATCAAAAAAGAAGTCCAATCTGGATGAAACCCTTTAAGGCTTATAAATCCGGCCGAAAATAGAAGGTGACCCACCAAAAAAGCTGCCAACCCAAATACAAAGTAAGTTGGGAACAATAAAAGTATATCCCCCAACAAACAGAATAACAACGCAGCAACGATTAACATTTTAAACTTGGAAGACTCTTGCTTGGGCAGAAAAAATAATAAAAAAGTTACCAGAATAGTGGTCAATGGCTTTAAGACCATATAAACTGTCCTATTGCCTAAAAACTCCATATATATAGCCAAAAGAGCGCTAATAATAATCAATAGATTGATTGTTCGTGTAGTTTTTGGTGACTTGGCTACCATTGCTTAAACGGTTTTCTACTTAACTGAGAATTGTAGTATTGTACTTGGCCTGTTACTTCCTCTCCCAACCAATCAGGCTTTTCAAAACGCTCGTCCTCATGGTTCAATTCAATTTCTGCCAAAACGAGACCTTTATTCTCCCCTAAAAACTCATCCACTTCATACAAATGATTGCCAAAAGGCAATTCAAACCGTATCTTTTCCAAGATACCTGCTTCACAGAGATCAATAAGATTGGCCGCTTCGGAAGCCGTAATCTCGGTTTCCCATTCAAATCGAGTGGTTCCCGATTCGTTGCTTGATCCCTTTACGGTCAAAAAGCCTTTATCCCCTTTTATTCTAACTCTGACAGTTCTGTCCGGATCTGTGTTCAAAAATCCTTGAACTATTCGAGTTTGAGATGTAGCCTTTTGCCTGAATCCATCAGACTTAACTAAAAACTTTCGTTCTATTTCCAAATGTTCCATCAAACTAAATATACCCTAAATTTGAAAATGGACTTTGATTTTCCCCTAAGAAAAATTATTCATGTGGATATGGATGCCTTTTACGCTTCTGTAGAACAGCATGATAATCCTGACCTTAAAGGAAAACCCATTGCCGTGGGGGGAGGCTCCAAACGGGGCGTAGTGTCCGCTGCCAGCTACGAAGCGCGAAAATTTGGGGTGAGAAGCGCCATGGCCGGATCTATTGCCCGCAGAAATTGCCCCGAACTCATTTTTGTAAAACCTCGTTTTGATCGCTACAAAGAGGTTTCTATGCAGATTCGAAATATCTTTTTTGAATATACTGACTTAGTAGAGCCACTATCCTTGGACGAGGCGTATTTGGATGTTACCGAGAACAAAAAAGGAAACCCATCCGCTACCTTGATTGCCCAAGAAATCCGGAGGAAAATTTTTGATAAAACGGGCATGACGGCTTCTGCAGGAATCTCCATAAACAAATTTATAGCCAAGGTTGCCAGTGATTATAATAAGCCCAACGGACAAAAAACAGTAAACCCCGAGGAAGTCATTGAATTTTTGGAAAACTTGGATATTAGAAAGTTTTATGGTGTGGGCAAGGTGACCGCCGAAAAAATGTATCGTTTGGGGATTTTTACAGGGCTGGACCTAAAGAAAAAATCCCTTGAATTTTTGGAGGACCATTTTGGAAAAAGTGGTGGTTACTATTACCATGTGGTCCGAGGAATTCACTTGAGTAGCGTAAAACCTCATCGAATTCCCAAATCTGTAGGTGCAGAACGTACGTTTTTTGAGAACCTGAGCAGTGAAATCTTTATGTTGGAGAAATTAGAGAATATTGCCATAGAACTGGAAAGAAGACTTCAAAAATCTAAAATAGCTGGAAAAACCATCACGTTAAAAATCAAATACAGCGATTTTACCCTGCAAACCCGAAGCAAAACGTTACCCTATTTTATCGCAAGCAAAGATTTGATATTGGAAACTGCCAAGGAGCTGTTGTACCAATCATCATTGGAAAATTCGGTTAGGCTGTTAGGGATTTCTTTGGCCAACCTCAACACGGAAAAGGAAAAAAAGAGTGAGGAAAAAGAGTCGGTGCTCGTTCAGCTCAAATTTGATTTTTAAAGAAAAAGCCTCCCGTTTTGGGAGGCTTCATGTTTTAATTTTTGATATCGGTTTCAACAGGTTTGACCACAGGTTTTTTAGGATTACCGTCAGCATCAATTTCTATGATATCATCAAAACCAAGTTCGTCCAATTTGGTAATGATTTCAGCTCTATCGCCTACCATAAACCAATTTACCTTTTCTGGTTGCACCACTTGGTTACTTACCTTTCTAATGTCATCCACAGAAAGATTTCGCACGTTTTGATCATACTTTTGATAATAATCGTCTGGTAAATCGTATCTGATCAAATTCCTAACAGAACTATTAACAGAACTGTTGGTCTCCCATTGGCCCGGAAGCTTCAACACTTGATTGGTTTTCACTTTTTCCAACTCTTCATTGGTTGCAGGACGGGTAGAAGTGAATTCGGATATTTCCTTTCTGATTTCGGTAACGGATTCTGCAGTCTTATCCGTTTGCACAGGAGCATAAACAATAAACGGACGCTCTTCTTTGGATCCAAGCACAAAACCTCCAGCCCCATAGGACCAATGTTTATCTTCCCTTAAATTCATATTGATTCGGGAAGTAAAATCGCCCCCAAGAATATTCACCATTTGCTCCAAAGCTATCTCTGAAACATCACCGTACTTCTCCGTCAAATGTCCTGCTAGAATCACGGATTGTTGGGATTCTGGTCTGTTCATCAAATACAGTGTATTCTTGGTGTTTGTTTTGGGTTCGTTGAATACAATGTTCGGCACATCACCCTTTTTCCATTTGCCGAGTGTTTTTTCCAATTTGGATTTCAACTCACCCATATCAACATCACCAGTAATAATTAAGGTAGAATTGTTGGGCTTGAACCATGTATCATAAAATTCCACAACATCTTCCCTGGTCAATTTTGAAACAGTATCTTCATATCCAGTTCCCGTATAAGGACTACTGTAAGGATGGTCTTCCCCATAAAGGTACTTGTTCATGACCCGCAAAGCCATGGTTATGGGCTGTGATTTTTCCTGTTTTATGTTATTGATCTGTTCTTTTTGAAGTCTCTCGAATTCCTTTTCGGGGAAAACAGGGTTGAGTACTACATCCATAAATAAATCCAGACTGGCATCCAAACTTGGCTTCAATGTGCTCATATATACGTTGGATTCATCTTGACTTGAAAAGGTGCTCAAAGATGCCCCTAGGAGTTGAAGCTGCTCATTGATTTCCAAGGAAGTCTTGTCTTTGGTTCCTTCATCCATCAAATTCATGGCCAAATTCGCCGTACCAGGACTGGACAAATAATCGGTTTTGTAACCGGCATCGGCAACTAAATTGATAACTACCGTGGGAACTCCTTCCCGCTGGGCCAAAACTACATTAAGTCCATTGGACAATTGCGTACGCTGGAGTTCTGGAAATTTGGAACTTTTTGGTGCCCCTAGCTCAGGCAACTTGCTTCTATCCACGGAAGATTCTACAATATCATATTCTGGAAACGGTGTGCAAACCAAAACATGTTTCCCTTTGGTGAGCCATTTGGCAGCGGTTTTCTGTAAATCTGCTATGGTGGCTTCTTCAACATATTCCAATTTTGTTTTGTAGTAAGATGCATCTCCATGATATGTCTGATTGGATGCAAGGATATCCGAAACTCCACCGAAGCCTCCTATTCGCTCCATGCCTTTGATGAAATTGGCAAAGTAATTTGCCTTTACTCTTTTAAGCTCTTCTTCTGTTGGGCCTTCTTTGATAAATTTATCTATCTCAGCCTCAAGTTCCCTTTCTAACTTTTCAGGGTCTTCTCCCGCTTTTACATTTAAATAGGTAATAAATCGACTCGCAATCTCACTCGATGCTTGAAAAGAAACGGCAGCACTGGCCGACTGATCTTGGTATATAAATTTTTGATATAGTCTTGAATTTTTTCCGCTGGTAAGAATCGCCGAGATTAGGTCAAAGTGCAAATCCTCTTTAAATCCAAATGGAGGGGAATTCCACGCAAATAATACTCTGGTCTCAGGAACGCGATCTTGGTATTCCTGACGGGAATCATAAATTTTATTGGGGATATTAACCTCTTGTCGTTCCACTGTAGGACCCGAAGGAATATCTCCAAAATACTTGATTACCTTTTGATGTGCTTCCTCAGCATCCACATCTCCCGCAATGGCAACAACGGCATTGGCGGCCCCATAATAGGATTTAAACCAATCCTGTACATCTTCTAAAGAAGCGGCGTTCAAATCTTCCATTTCCCCAATTACGGTCCAAGAATAGGGATGTCCCTTAGGGTACATGGCCTTGGTCAAGTAATCCCATTGCATGCCATAAGGTTGATTTTCTCCTTGTCTTTTCTCATTTTGCACAACTCCTCGTTGCTCGTCCAACCTTTCTTGGTCAATGGCGCCTAACAAATGCCCCATCCGATCCGACTCTAAAAACAAAACTTGATCTAGGGCGGAAACAGGAACATTTTGAAAATAGTTGGTCCGGTCTGTATTGGTTGTTCCATTTAAATCGGTTCCCCCAATACTTTCCAAAGCTTGGAAATAATCAGTGTTATAATTTTCACTTCCATTGAACATTAAATGCTCAAACAAGTGCGCAAATCCACTTTTCCCGGGCTTCTCATTTTTGGACCCAACGTGATACCAAACATTAACAGCGGCAATGGGTGCTTTATGGTCTTCATAAACCAAAAGTGTAAGACCATTTTTTAAGGTGTAAGTTTTGTAATCGATGTTAATATCATCTGCTTTAAACTGAAATCCTTGTCCAAAACCCATGGAGCCGGACAAAAGGCCAACAATGGCGGCCAGAAGTAACTTTTTCATTTAGATAGTGTTTTAATTTGATTGATAAAATTGAATATTACAATATAGGAAATTGTTGGCAACAAACGCTATTTTAAACAGTTAGCTTAGGAAAAGGATTTCATTAGCCATGGAAAACACCTGGTTATGGGTAAAAAATTTGGTTTAACCATCACCAGGGTCTCGGTTTAATTGCTCGACCCAATTTTTCTTTATTACTTTGTAATACCATCGACCACCATTAACTATATTCTTACTCATTTTATGCAACGAAATGAATTGCACAAGCACATTATATCCTCAGCGGGAGAGCTTTTCTATTCCCAAGGATATAACTCAACAGGGGTAAACGAAATCATAAAAAAATGTGATATAGCCAAAGCTACCCTTTATAGTCATTTTAAATCCAAAGAGGATATTTGTGTGGCTTATCTAAATCAGCGGCATAATGCTTTTATGGAACGGCTTAAAAGCTATGTTGACCAAAGAAATGAAAGCAAAATCCAACTGTTGGCCATTTTCGATTTGCTGCGGGACATGTACCTCGAGGAAGATTTCCAAGGCTGTTGGGGACTTAAAACCTTAGGGGAGTTGTCTCCTGAACAAACAACTATTCTGAGTGTGATACAGCAACAGAAAAAGGAACTACTCTTATATTTAGGGGAAGTTGTTGGCGACAATATTTCCAATTTGTCCAAAGCGGAAACGGAAAAAATATCGGGAGGACTTTACCTTTTGTACGAAAGCGCGGTTACCGAGAGCCATCTGTTCAAAAACGACTGGCCCATTTTTATGGCTAAAAGCATAGCGCCGTCCCTGTTTAAGGAGGCCAAACTGCTATAAAAAAGCCCTTCCAAAATTGAAAGGGCTTTTAAACTTGTAATCGTATTTTGTTTAGGCTTCGACAACTTCCAAAGGCTGTGCCACTGGAAAATCAACAGGAACCTTTGTAGTGCTATGGATATAGTTTGAGATGGTTTTATCTCCCACCAAAGCTATGGTGTCAATCAAATTTTCTTTGGTCCATCCGGCTGCAAAGAAATTATCCAACACTTGGGTATCTGTTGCTCCTCTGTTTTCAGTAATGTTTTTGGCCAAGCGTGCCAAAGCATCCAACTTTTGATCAAAAGAGGCTTTTCCCGTCCTTAATTCAAGAATCTGCTCATCGGTAAATCCGTTCATTAGACCAATGGCAGTATGTGCAGCCAAACAATAAATACAGTTGTTCACCTGGCTTACGGCCAAATTAACCACTTCTTTTTCTTTAGCCTTTAATGAGGTTTTCGCGTTGGAAAAGTTAAGATAGTTAGCCAACGCATTTTCTGAGTGGGCATAGGTGGCAAAAAGGTTGGGTACAAAACCCACTGCTTTTTCCAGATTGTCAAAAATAGCCTGATTGGCGGCACTTACTTCTTCTCTTTTAGGTACATTGATTGTGCTCATAATTGTAAATTTTTTATTGAATCGTTATGAATGGATTAATATGTCTGTACAAATGGTTTTTCCACATCACAGTAAAAATCGTGATGGTATTTCTGCTCACAGTGTTCGGAAACCTTTACGGTTTGCACTTCGGTTTTCTGTGATGTTCTAAAAATCTCTATGAGATTGAAAATGGATTTTTCCGTGGGTTTCATCTTTTATTTGTGTTTTTAATTACAGGGCAAAGATGCTTCGAAAAGAGGGGTGGGTGTTAGGAAGGATTTCCCGACGGCTTGACCAATTTTCCCTTAGGCCACTAAAAGAAGGTTTTCACGATATTCCGATGGAGTCATTTGGGTCATTTTCTTGAAAAATCGACTAAAATGGGCCGGGTCGTTGAAACCAAGTTCAAAGGCAATTTCCTGATTTTGTTTATCGGTAAAATTGATGAGACGCTTCGCCTCCAACGCAATTCGTTCCAGAATGATCTGTTGGGGTGATTTTTGGTTGTAGATGGAAAAAAGATTGGAAAGTGTCTTGGGTGATTTGTACAGCATTTCGGCATAATCACTCACCTTCCTCTTGGTCTTGTAGTGCAAGTCCACTAAAAAATTGAATTTTCGGATAGTGTCAATATGATCATTCCCAAGTGTTTTAACGATGAGCTGTTCCTTTGCCAAACGTGTGCTCATAATAATCATCCTTTTTAGGAGCATTTGTAGCATATCGCCTTGGATATTATCTGGGGTAGAAAACTCCTCAATGAACATATCGTGCAGCAGATTGAACTTGTTCAACTGATCCTCAGGAATTGTAATAATAGGGATATCCTGCGTTCCAAAAAACAAAATACCGTTGCAGGAAACTTCGCTATCATGATCAGAAATACAATAAAATTCCCTGTTGAAAAGGATGGCCGAAAGAGGCAGTTTTGTTTCAGAATAGGATACATGTTGCAGATAAGTAACCGTTATAATCTGATTCGGCAACAATTCCAAATCCATTCCGTCTATCTGAATCACCAATGGACAATTATTTCTGTTCCACAAAAACTTAATGGTCTTGGAAGTAACGGAAAATCGTTCTTGGTCTCTTTTGATGTCATCCGTAAAACCTAAAATGGCCCCTAATTTGGAATCGTTGTATTCGTGCTTCATTGGTTTGATTTTTCGGTCACAAAACGATTAGTCCAATTTCTTTGCTTATGCTTACATACAATGTGAGCTTGTCATACCCAGTTAAAATCACGAAAAAAATAGTCAAACAAAAAAGGCGTGTATTGAAAAATACACGCCTTTTTAAAGTCATTATAATTTAGGCTGTTAAAAATTACAGCTCTCTATTTCGGTTACACGCAAGGTGTTCACCATACCTTTTTCTTTGATTGGCATTGCTGCTAAGCTGACAAGCATATCACCAACATCCAAAAATCCTTTTTGACAGGCTATTTGGTTCACATCTTCGATAGTTTGATCCGTGGACACAAACTTATCGTAATAAAATGCCTTTACCCCCCAAAGAAGGTTAAGTTGAGTCAATATTCTTTTGTTGGATGTGAACACAAGAATATGGGCAGCAGGTCTCCAAGCAGAAATCTGAAATGCCGTATAGCCACTATTTGTCAATGTGGAAATAGCCCTTGCTTCAATTTCGTTGGCCATTAATGCCGCATGGTAACAAACTGATTTTGTAATGTATCTATTTGTTCTGATATGCGGAGGAGTCTGTGGTACTTGAATCAAGCTTGACCCTTCTACACTCGATACGATACTGGCCATTTTCTCAATAACCTGAACAGGATAATTACCTACTGATGTTTCTCCTGATAGCATCACGGCATCTGCACCATCCATAACCGAGTTGGCCACATCGTTTACTTCTGCACGAGTTGGGGTTAAACTCGTGATCATAGTTTCCATCATTTGGGTGGCAATGATTACCGGAATTCTTCCTTTTTTGGCACTGAGCACCAATTTTTTCTGAATCAATGGAACCTCCTGTGCTGGAACCTCTACACCCAAATCTCCACGGGCTACCATAAGTCCATCGGAAGCCTTCACAATCTCCTCAATGTTTTCAAGTGCTTCTGGCTTTTCTATTTTAGAAATAACCGGAATTTTATGTTCCGTATGTTCCTTGATCAAATTATGAAGATCATACAAGTCTTGTGCATGACGTACAAAAGACAAGGCTATCCAATCAACATTTTGCCCTATCGCAAAAATGGCATCCTTAATGTCTTTTTCAGTAAGGGCTGGCAAAGAAATATCTGTGTTGGGCAGATTTACCCCTTTTTTCGATTTCAATGGACCTCCTTGTATAACTGTGGCCACTACCTCATCTTCCCCATTGGTGGATTTTACTTCAAAAATAAGTTTACCATCGTCCAAAAGGATACGTTCTCCTGCTTTTACATCCTTAGGAAAGGTTTGGTAGTTCATATATACCCTCTCAGCAGTTCCTTCAAAAGGTTCACCTGTAACAAAGGTAATTTCGTCACCTGGAGAAACTATGGCCTCTCCTCCCATTACCCCAACTCTTAATTTAGGACCTTGAAGGTCGGCAAGTATGGCGGTATTGATATCCAACTCCTCATTGAGTTCCCTTATCATTTTAATTCGTTCCGTAACATCTTCGTAGGCGGCGTGGGAAAAGTTTATTCTAAAAACATCCACTCCCGCCAAGATCATTTCCTTTAGGACTTCCTTTTTACTGGTGGCTGGTCCGAGGGTTGCTACAATTTTAGTCTTCTTTCTAGTTGGCATTGTTAAAAGATTAAATTTCTT
Organism: Allomuricauda sp.; assembly: GCA_040285615.1. Lineage (GTDB taxonomy): Bacteria > Bacteroidota > Bacteroidia > Flavobacteriales > Flavobacteriaceae > Flagellimonas. The sequence continues at coordinate 539,121 of JAVJRL010000012.1, read as the reverse complement.
TTTGATTTTAGGTTTTGTGTGTCCAATGGATATGCTGTTATCACTTTGGAAATCTGATTGATGGCCTTAATTTTTTGAGAAAACACAGCTTCATCCGTTGCATCAACTTTCAAAAAATAATCCACTTCTTTTCGTTCTTTTACTAAATGATCAGTTCTTCTGGAAATATTGTTCCCAAATAATCCTACCGATGGTGTCTCCTCCTCAACTTCACATTTGTTTGAAATCAGCGTCCAATACACATCGTTAATCTCATCGTCCCAATCGAAAACGGAGAAAGACTTATTTTCATCTAGATGAAGGTCTTTTTTCATCCGTTTTAAATATAGCCCACAACTGGAGTTTATGGCATAAGTGATGGCATAATCTTCCAAATTGCTGTGAATTGCGATGAGAGAAAAACAATCATCATATAAGTCTGCCGATATCTTGTGTGTTGTTAACATGCCCATAACACGGAACGGTAAATATAGGCTTAATCCTAATGAATGCCTAGTTAATACAAAACAATACACTTATAAACCAAGCGAAAACGTTTGAGTTTATCGTTATTTAAAGTTACTGATTTTCTATCTTGCTCTGTAGTGCGAAATAGGCTCGTTTGGATGCTTTTTCCTCCGCTTTTTTCTTGGATGTGGCCCTAGCTTTTGCCAACATTCTATCTCCAATGGTCAGTTTTACAGCAAAGTGCTTGAGTTCATCATTACCTGTATCTTCGTACACATGATAATTAAAGGGTTTCTTTTCCTTTTGGCACCATTCTATCACTAAACTCTTATAACTGATTACCTTTCCTTCCAGCTGTTCTATGTCCACATAAGGCTCTATAACCCTCTCATCGATGAATTTTTCGCAATAGTTATAGCCTCGGTCCAAGTAAATGGCTCCCACGAGTGCCTCAAAAACATTTCCGTGTATGTTTTCTCCAAAATGTGATTTAGGAATCCTACTCTCCACATATTTCAATAAGCCCAAGTCCTTCCCTAATTCGTTAAGATGCTTTCTGCTAACTACTTTGGAGCGCATTTTGGTTAAGTAGCCTTCATCGCCTTCAGGAACTTCGTTGTATAAATATTTAGAGATGATGGTTCCAAGCATGGAGTCACCCAAAAATTCCAAACGTTCGTAGTTTACCGGGTTTCCCTTATCGTCCTTTTTATTCATGGACCTATGAAGGAACGCTGTTTTATAGATTTCCAAGTTTTTGGGCTTAAACCCAAGAATTCTTTTCATTCCCAAAAAAAAATCCCCATCCGTGCTCGGATGGGAATTGAATATTTTGGAAGTAAGTTTCATGTTACAAAACTACCCTAATTTTTTGAATAACACACAAGCATTGTGTCCTCCAAAGCCAAACGTATTGCTCATCGCAACCTTCACTTCTCGCTCTTGAGCTTTGTTTAAGGTCAAGTTTAACGATGGATCTATTTGTTCATCAACAACACTATGGTTAATGGTAGGAGGTACTAGATTGTGCTCCATGGCCAAAATGGATGCTATGGCCTCAATGGCTCCTGCAGCACCCAACAAGTGTCCGGTCATGGATTTGGTCGAATTGATGTTGATATCTTTGGCATGGTCGCCAAATACTTTAGAAATAGCCTTCAGTTCTGCTACGTCTCCAAGTGGTGTAGAGGTTCCGTGCGTATTTATAGCATCGACATCTTCTGGTTTTAGTCCGGCATTTTCCAAGCAATTTTTCATTACCTGTACTACTCCAATTCCTTCTGGATGCGGTGCGGTCATATGATAAGCGTCACTGGACAGTCCGCCACCTAAAACTTCAGCATATATCTTGGCACCTCTTGCTTTCGCATGTTCGTATTCCTCCAAAATAAGTGCTCCTCCTCCTTCTCCCAATACAAAACCGTCGCGCGTAGCATCGAATGGTCTGGAAGCGGTTTCTGGGCTTTCATTTCTTGTGGAAAGTGCGTGCATGGCATTAAATCCGCCCATACCTGCCATAGTTACCGCAGCTTCACTACCTCCGGTTACAACGACATCGCAATGTCCCAACCTAATATAGTTAAGTGCGTCTATCATGGCATTGGCAGAAGAGGCACATGCAGAAACAGTAGTATAGTTTGGTCCCATAAATCCATGTTTAATGGAAATGTTACCTGGTGCTATATCCGCAATCATTTTGGGAATGAAGAATGGATTGAACCGGGGTGTTCCATCGCCATTGGCGTAATTGATCACCTCATTTTGAAAAGTTTCCAATCCTCCTATTCCTGCACCCCATATAACACCTACCTTAAACTTGTCAACAACGTCCAAGTCGATTCCAGAATCTGCTATGGCTTCATCTGAAGAAACCAAAGCATATTGGGCAAACCTGTCGAGTTTTCTAGCTTCCTTACGATCAAAAAAATCGGAAGGATCGTACCCTTTAAGCTCGCAAGCAAACTTTGTTTTAAATTTTTCTGTATCGAAATATGTAATGGGGGCAGAACCGCTCTTACCGGTCCGTAGTCCTTCCCAATAAGCTTCCAAATTGTTACCTATGGGTGTTAACGCTCCCATTCCGGTAACCACAACTCGCTTTAACTGCATTGAACTATTTTTTTACCCTTTAGACGTAAATTATAAAAAAAATTATCCATGTGATAATAACCACATGGATAATTTATAATCTTTAGCGATATATCATATAATTACTTAGCTTCTTCTATATAGCTAATTGCTTGACCTACAGTGGCAATGTTCTCTGCTTGGTCATCTGGTATCTGAATATCAAATTCTTTCTCAAACTCCATGATAAGTTCAACAGTGTCCAAGGAATCCGCTCCTAAGTCGTTGGTAAAGCTAGCTTCTGCAACTACTTCATTTTCATCTACACCTAGTTTATCAACGATGATAGCCTTTACTCTTGATGCAATGTCTGACATAATTATTGTGGTTTTAAAAATTTAAATCGTTGGCAAAAATATAAAACTTTGGATTAAATACACTATTTGTCGATAAAATGTGCTCTAAATTAAGGATCTTAAAGTGTTGTACATTATTTTAGCCGACGTAATTTAATCCAAAATCACATGAATTCCTAACGAATGAAACGAATTGTCATCTTTGCATCGGGCAGTGGGTCAAATGCAGAAAATATTATTTCCTTTTTTCGTGAAAACCCAGAGGTGACAGTGGCTGCGGTGCTTACCAACAAGAACTCGGCAAAGGTATTGGAGCGTTGCGACCGTCTTGGAGTGCCAGCTTTCTACTTTAATAAGCCTGCATTTAAGAATTCTGATGCGGTCGTAAATTTTTTACAAGGACTTAATGCGGATTTAATTGTACTTGCTGGTTTTCTTTGGAAGATTCCATCAAACCTTATTGATGCTTTCCCGAATAAAATTATCAATATTCACCCCGCTTTGTTACCCAAATATGGAGGAAAAGGCATGTACGGGGATAACGTTCATCAAGCTGTAAAGGACAATAAGGAGACTGAAACCGGTATTACTATTCATTATGTAAACGAAAATTATGATGAGGGCGCTATCATCTTTCAATCCAAAACCAAAGTGGAACCTTCTGATGACGCCCGCACAATTGCGAAAAAAGTGCATCAATTGGAATATGAACATTTTCCGAAAGTGATTGAAAAACTTTTATCCTAAATGGCCAAGAAAAAAAAGTTTTATGTAGTCTGGAAAGGCAAGCACCCTGGTATTTTTGAATCTTGGGCCGATTGCAAAGCACAAATTGATGGAATAAAGGGTGCCCAACACAAATCCTTCGCTACTTTTGAAGAGGCTAAAAAAGCCTTCAATGGCAATTACTTGGAATATAAAGGCAAATCCAAGGGAAAAACAGAGCTCACCCCAGAGGAATTACTAAAAATTGGCGACCCCAATTACAATTCCATTGCGGTAGATGCTGCCTCCAGTGGAAACCCTGGAAAAATGGAGTACCGCGGGGTAGACACAAAATCCAAGCGAGTTCTTTTTCACCAAGGTCCTTTTCAGCAAGGAACAAGTAATGTTGGGGAATTTTTGGCCTTAGTCCACGGTCTTGCCTTTTTAAAGCAACAAAAAAGTGAACGCATCCTGTATTCCGATTCCAGAATCGCCATTGGGTGGGTTCGAAAGAAAAAGTGCGGCACCAAATTGAACAAAACCGCAAAAAATGCTCAGCTGTTCGAACTGATAGAACGTGCTGAGGAGTGGTTGAAAAAAAACAGATTCAACACTCCAATTGTGAAGTGGGAGACCAAAGCGTGGGGCGAAATTCCGGCCGATTTTGGAAGAAAATAGATGTGAGAAATCAGAAATTAGACGCTAGATGTTAGGCTTGGAAAACACCCTCCATTTGCACAAGCATTCAAGCCAGAAACTTGCGTTTGAACTTTTATTTACCCACTCTTTTTTTTAAAACCTATGTCAATGATTCCAATATGGAATATCAAACCGTATATTTGCAGCAAAAATTAGGGAATGGGCAAATTACTGATCGTGGGAACCATGGCCTTTGATGCCATTGAAACACCGTTCGGGAAAACAGGAAGAATATTGGGTGGCGCTGGCACCTTTATCGGCTTGGCAGCTTCGCAATTTAAGATAGACTCCGCAATTGTATCCGTAGTGGGAGATGATTTTCCACAATCTTACATGGATATTTTTAAAAATAAAGACATTGACCTTTCAGGAGTTGAAGTGGTGAAAGGTGGCAAAACCTTCTTTTGGGAAGGAAAATATCACAACGACCTTAATTCAAGAGATACCTTGGCCACCGAACTAAATACTTTGGCCGATTTTAATCCCGTTGTACCCAGTGATTATGCCGATGCTGATATCGTAATGCTGGGTAATCTTCACCCAAACATCCAGTTGAGTGTAATTAATCAAATGAAAAAACGACCAAAACTTATAGTTTTGGATACCATGAATTTTTGGATGGACAATACATGGGATGAATTGATGGCGGTAATCTCCAAAATCGATGTTATCACCATTAATGATGAAGAGGCAAGACAAATGACCAACGAATATTCCTTGGTAAAAGCTGCTGCGAAGATTGAGGCAATGGGGCCTAAATATGTAGTGATTAAAAAAGGGGAGCACGGCGCTCTCTTGTTCCATAAAGACAATATTTTCTTTGCCCCTGCTCTTCCTTTGGAAGAAGTTTTTGACCCAACCGGTGCAGGAGATACTTTTGCAGGCGGTTTTGCAGGATATTTGACCGAAGCAGGTAACATATCTTTTGAAAGTATGAAGAACGCCATTATTCACGGCTCCAATTTGGCATCGTTCTGTGTGGAACGCTTTGGAACCGAACGTATGGTAAGTTTAGAAAAGAGCGAGGTCGATGCCCGCTTGGTACAGTTTAAAGAACTGACACAGTTCAATATTGAATTAACGTAAATGTTTGCCCTGAAAATTTCGGGGCTTTTTTATTTGATTTGTTATGAGTGATCCCATTAAGCACGAATGCGGAATATCGTTGATCCGTTTGCTTAAACCCCTGGAGTACTACAAAGAAAAGTACGGCACTGCATTTTACGGCGTAAATAAGATGTACCTAATGATGGAGAAACAGCACAACCGTGGACAAGACGGAGCTGGTTTTGCAAGTATTAAAATGGACATGGATCCAGGAGAAAGGTACATGAGCCGCGTAAGGTCGGCCCAACAACAGCCCATTCAGGATATTTTTGCCCAGATTAACAACCGTATCAATACTGCCTTGACCGAGCATCCAGAACATGAGGATGACGTGGCTTGGCAAAAAAAGAACATTCCCTATATCGGAGAACTTTTGATGGGGCACGTTCGCTATGGAACTTTTGGCAAAAACAGTATTGAGAATGTACATCCCTTTTTGAGACAGAACAACTGGATGCACCGTAACCTTATTGTTGCGGGTAACTTTAACATGACCAATGTTGATGAGCTCTTTGGGAACCTGGTGGAACTTGGGCAGCACCCCAAGGAAAAAGCCGATACGGTAACCGTAATGGAAAAAATCGGTCATTTTTTGGATGATGCCGTTGCCAAGCTCTACAAACAAATCAAAAAAGAAGGATATACAAAAAGAGAAGCTTCTGCCTTGATTGCAGAACGTTTGAATGTGGCCAAGATTTTGAGAAAAGCCTCAAAAAACTGGGATGGCGGGTATGCCATGAGCGGACTTATTGGCCATGGTGACGCCTTTGTGATGAGGGATCCTGCGGGAATACGACCCGCATATTACTACCAAGATGATGAAGTTGTGGTGGTTGCATCGGAACGTCCTGTAATACAAACAGTCTTCAATGTCAATTTTGAAGATGTGCATGAACTTGATCCTGGTCACGCCGTAATCATCAAAAAAAGTGGTTCCATGGCCTTGAAAAGGATTTTGGAACCAACCGAACGTAAGGCCTGTTCTTTTGAGCGCATCTATTTCTCCCGAGGTAGTGACAAAGAAATCTATCAGGAAAGAAAAAAATTGGGAAAACTGGTATTTCCAGAAATATTGAAGTCCATAGACAACGATTTGGAGAACACGGTTTTCTCCTATATTCCCAATACAGCGGAAACTTCCTTTTTTGGAATGGTAAAAGAGGCTCAAAATTACCTCAACAAGAAAAAGGAGGAACAAATTTTAGCCCTGGGGCCTAATATGACGGGAGAACAGCTTCATAAAATATTGAGTGTTAGGCCACGCATAGAAAAAGTGGCCATCAAAGATGCGAAGCTAAGAACCTTTATCACCCAAGATAGTAGCAGGGATGATTTGGTTACCCACGTTTATGATATTTCATACGGCTCTGTAAAGAGCTCGGACAACCTTGTTATTATCGATGATAGTATTGTTCGGGGAACGACATTAAAACGAAGTATTCTAAAAATATTGGATAGGCTTTCTCCGAAAAAGATTGTTGTTGTTTCCTCAGCTCCGCAAATACGTTACCCTGATTGCTACGGCATTGATATGGCAAAGCTGGAAGATTTTGTTGCTTTTAAGGCCGCTAAGGCATTGCATGAAGATCATGGCACTACACATCTAATCAAGGAAATCTATGAAAAGTGTTTGACCCAAACAGATCCTTCAAACAAGGATGCGGTAAATTACGTAAAGGAATTTTATGCCCCTTTTTCTGCGAAACAGATTTCAAAAAAGATTGGTGAGATCTTAAGTCCAGAAGGTATCAATGCCGAGGTTGAGATTATCTATCAGACCATTGAAGGGTTGCACAGTGCCTGCCCTCACAACTTAGGAGATTGGTATTTCACAGGTAATTATCCAACACCTGGCGGAAACAGAATAGTCAACAAGGCTTTTGTCAATTTTTTTGAGGGTAAGAACCAAAGAGCTTATTAACAGTAACATACAAAAAGCACACAAAGCGTGCACTTTATCGATGAAACTAGCAGTATAGCGGGTTTTTATACAATCAGAAACCCGCAATCCTACTTTAGTATCTGCCATAGCATAAGTAGGTTAAGTTCATGGTAAGATTTGGGGCAAAAAAGGTGGAAACTATTCCACCTTTTTTATTTTCTGCATTTTTCCCAAACCGTAAAGAAGCTCTGTCTTCTTGATATTTATCAATTAAACACCTCTGCTGCACACTTCAACCAATTAAAGAGAGTTTCATCTAAAAGCTTAGGTACAAAAACACTGCTTGGCTTACATTTGGAGAACCATAGCATAAGTAGGTTAAGTTCATGGTAAGATTTGGGGAAAGAAGCCGGAGCGTGCTCCGGCTTCTTTATATTTGACTACCAAGGTTTTAACATTTTTATCGATGAACTGCACGTTTTCTTTTTCTTTCAAAAAGCAAAATATTTTTTAAAAACCTTTGTTATTTCTCACAATACCAGTATTTTAGTCTCGCCATAGCATAAGTAGGTTAAGTTTATGGTAAGATTTGGGACGAAAAGGGTGAGGACTTCCTCGCCCTTTTCTATTTAAAAAAACTAAAACTAAAAAAGCCCCGTACTTTCGTACAGGGCTTTATTTTTATATGCAAGCTAACTCTTATTTGCTTGCTGCATAATTCTCGGAAACTTTATCCCAGTTAATTACACTGAAAAACTCTGAGATATATTCAGGTCTTCTATTCTGATAATGTAGATAGTATGCATGTTCCCAAACATCCAAGCCCAAAATGGGATAACCTCCACAACCTACTCCTGGCATAATGGGGTTATCTTGGTTTGGAGTGGAACAAATTTCAACTTTTCCTCCTTTGTGCACGCACAACCAAGCCCAACCTGATCCAAATCGTGACCCTGCAGCAGCACTGAATTTTTCTTTGAACGCATCAAAAGAACCAAAAGCTTCATCAATGGCAGAGGCCAATTCTCCAGATGGAGTTCCACCACCGTTTGGTGACATTACTTCCCAAAAAAGGCTGTGGTTAAAAAATCCTCCTCCGTTGTTTCTAACTGCAGTGTTGGACATATCCAAACCAGTAAGGATATCTTCAATTCCTTTTCCGGCCAAATCCGTTCCCTCTATGGCAGCGTTTAATTTAGTAGTGTAGCCATTGTGATGCTTGGTATGGTGGATTTCCATGGTCCTTGCATCTATATGTGGTTCCAATGCATCGTATGCATACGGCAACTTAGGTAATTCAAAAGCCATAATATTCTGTTTTTTTAGGTTATTAATTTATTCACGTAAAAATACAAGTTTTAACATTTATATTCCGCTAAAACCATGTTAACATCAGGTAAGGAATCCTTATTTTGCAGGAAAAACATCCTTGGAGGGGTCTAATTTTAAAATATATAGCGCATCTGCAGGTTCGGGCAAGACCTATGCCCTTGCCAAAGCATACCTTAAATTATTGCTCTCCAACGATGCTGCGGTAAAATTTCGCCAGATTTTGGCCATTACGTTTACCAATAAAGCGGTGGACGAAATGAAAACCAGGATCTTGGACAATCTTTACGCTTTTGGACAGGATACGGTTCCCGAAAAACAGAATGGTCTTTTCCAATCACTTTGTGATGAGCTTTCCTTGACCGAGGAACAGCTGCGAAAAAGGTCCCAACTAATTCTAAAGCGAATTCTCCACAACTACTCCTTTTTTGAGATTTCCACCATAGACAAGTTCAACCATAAAATCATAAAAACATTTGCCCGCGATCTGCACCTGTCCCAAAATTTTGAAGTGGAACTCAATTTGGATTTACTGTTGGAAGAAGCAGTGGGAAGGTTGCTGGAGCGTGCCGGCAATGATGAAAAACTTACCGAAGTCCTGATTGCGTTTTCCCTTGAAAAAATTGATAGCGACAAAAGTTGGAACATCACTTATGACCTAGTAGAAATCGGAAAACTCCTTTTTCAAGAAAACCATGCCGAGCATATAAATCCGCTGCGCGAAAAATCAATTGGGGATTTTCAGGACATTCAAAAACGGATAGCTTCGGAGAGCAACGCGATTGAAGAAAAGGTAAAGCAACTGGCTCAAATTGTACTTCGGGAAATGGAAAGTCACGGGTTTGATTTTTCTGATTTCCCCAGACAAACATTGCCCAATCATTTTAAAAAAATGATTGACGGGGAACTTGACCCAAAAAAACTGTATGCCGCCAAAACCCTGGAACCCAATCTGGTGGAAGGCAAATTGCTCAAGGCAAACGATAAAAGAGATTTCACCAGTTTAGCCATCATCGTTTTACAACATTATCTCGCTGTAAAGCAACTGATTTATAGGCATAGTTATTTGCAAAACATTTATGGCAACATCGTTCCGATGACGGTTTTGAACGAAATCGCCAAGGAAATCAAGAACATTGAGATGGACAGAGATATCATTCCCATTTCTTCACTTAACGCCATACTCTCCAAAGAGATCAGGAATCAACCCGTACCGTTCATTTATGAACGGATGGGCGAAAAGTATCGTCATTATTTTATTGATGAGTTCCAGGATACCTCAAAAATGCAGTGGGAAAATTTGGTGCCGCTTATTGGCAATGCTTTGGAAAGTGAAGATGAAAAGCAAGAACGAGGCTCACTTTTTTTGGTGGGTGATGTAAAACAGGCCATTTATCGCTGGCGTGGAGGCAGGGCAGAGCAGTTCCTCAATTTAATCAATGGAAAATCGCACCCATTTGTCGTGGAACCTAGCATTTATTCGCTGGACACCAACTGGCGGAGTTTTGATGAAATCGTGAACTTCAACAATAGTTTTTTTACCGAAGCGGCCCCTGTACTCTGTAATGAAGATTACCAAAACCTCTTTTTGAACGACTCTCATCAAAAAACAAACAACAAACCAGGGGGCTACATCCAAGTATCCTTTTTGGACAAGGATGTGGAAGATAAAGATGAAGTCTATTGCGAAGAAACCTTGAAATGTATCCAGTACATTGTTTCGGAAAATTATGCCTATTCAGATATCTGCGTATTGGTACGCGACAACAAAAAAGGAATGCTGTTAGCGGACTTTTTGGCGCAACAGAACATTCCAATTATTTCCTCGGATGCACTTTTATTGGCAAAGAATGAAAAAGTCATTTTTTTGGTTTCCATTCTCCGGATTTTTGAAAATATAAAGGACAGAGAGGCCGCATACCATATATTAATGTATCTCTCCCCAAATGAAAACGGCAAACACGAATTCATCAGCAAAAGCCTGGAAACTATTGAAGCGTTCTTGGCATCGGAATACAATTTCAACCTGAATGAATTAAAAGGAGAGCCAGTATTGACCATATTGGAAACCACCATTGTACAATTTGAACTGTACCAAGGTTCCGTAGCACACATCTCATTTTTAATGGATGAAGTACTCGATTTGGAAAAAAGGGAAGGACCCAGCGTATATGCTTTCCTTAATTATTGGGAAGTAAAAAAAGATTCACTTTCCATCGCAGCTCCCGATGGTGTGGATGCCGTAAAAATCATGACCATCCACAAGGCCAAAGGCCTTGAATTCCCATTTGTGATTTTTCCGTTCGCCAATGCGATTCTGGATGATAAACGAAAGAAAAAGAAATCTTGGGTGCCAGCCACTATCAGCGATGAAGCTTTGGGCTTAAAGGAATTCCTAATCAACAACAATAAGGATATGTTGGAATACAATGAGGTGGCCCAACAAAAATATGTGGATGAAGAGCAAAAGACCTTGCTGGATTCAATGAATGTGCTTTACGTTGCCCTTACGCGCCCTGTAAACGGTCTTTTTGTTATTTCCGAAACCCCCAAGAAAGATGTCGCTTCTATCGAGGATGCTTCATCCTACTCAGACCTGTTTCAGTTGTACGTGCAGCAAAAAAATATCCCCAAAAATGAAACTGGAGCGCATATCATGGGAATATTTCCATCAAAGGAAATAGGGGCCTCACTTTCGGAATCCACCGAAAATTACATTTCCTACGTTACCCGACCCAAACTGGATACTGGATTCACCATTTCCACAAAATCTGGTCGCATGTGGGATGATGAACGGATGGAGGCCATCGAAATGGGGAACTTGATTCACTTTGCATTGAGTCAAATTGAGACCGCGCAAGATGTTGATGGTATATTGGAACGCTTGGAAATTGAGGGACATTTTCCCAAAGAGGCCGCGAGTAACATCAAACAAAAAATAATGGCCGTTGTGAATCATCCGAAGTTGAAGAATCTGTTCTTCGACAACCTTAATATATTGAATGAGCAGGAAATCTTGACTACGGATGGACATTCCCTTCGTCCCGACAGAATTATTATTGATGGAAACCAAGCCACTATCATTGATTACAAAACGGGCAAACCATCGCCCAAGCACAAGGAGCAAATCGCAAACTATGCCGATATTTTAAAAGCAATGGATTATAAAATCAAACAATCCATTATTATTTATATTGACCAAGAAATAGACCCTATTTTTGTATAAAGTTAATTAAAGATATGTACGGAAAAATAAAAGATCATTTGGCCAATGAGTTGAAGGAAATAGAAGAAGCTGGCCTATTTAAAAAAGAACGAATCATTACCTCTCCACAGGACGCTGTGATAAAAATCTCCACAGGGGAAGAAGTCATCAATTTTTGTGCGAACAACTATTTAGGTCTCTCCTCCCATCCTGATGTGATCCAAGCCGCAAAAGATACGATGGACACACACGGCTTTGGAATGTCTTCAGTTCGATTTATTTGTGGAACGCAGGATATTCACAAAGAGCTGGAACAAAAAATTGCAGATTTCTACGGCACCGAGGATACCATATTATATGCGGCCGCCTTTGATGCGAATGGTGGCGTTTTTGAACCCTTGCTCACAGCGGAAGATGCGATTATTTCAGATTCCTTGAACCACGCCTCTATTATTGATGGGGTTCGTTTATGCAAAGCCAAGCGATATCGCTACACCAATAATGATATGGCCGATCTTGAGGAAAAGCTAAAGCAAAGTAACACTGATGGAGCTCGCTTTAAGATTATCGTTACCGACGGGGTGTTCTCCATGGATGGGCTTTTGGCTCCCTTGGACAAAATCTGTGATTTGGCAGATAAGTATGATGCAATGGTAATGATTGATGAATGCCACGCAGCCGGTTTTATTGGCGAAACAGGTCGCGGTACACTTGAGGAAAAAGGCGTAATGGACCGAATTGATATTATTACAGGTACACTCGGTAAGGCTTTGGGTGGTGCCATGGGCGGTTACACCACGGGTAAAAAAGAGATTATTGAAATGCTCCGCCAACGCTCTAGACCATATTTATTCTCCAATTCATTGGCACCAGCCATTGTCGGGGCTTCGATTAAAGTGTTTGAAATGCTGGACACAGATACATCGTTGCGAGATAAGCTCCAAAGTAACACGGAATACTTCAAAAAAGGTATGAAAGAAGCCGGTTTTGATATTATTGATGGTGATTCCGCCATTGTGCCAGTAATGCTGTACGATGCCAAACTTTCACAAAATATGGCTGATATGCTATTGGAAGAAGGAATTTATGTGATTGGTTTCTTCTATCCTGTAGTTCCAAAAAATAAGGCGAGAATACGCGTGCAACTATCCGCAGCCCACGACAAACAACACTTGGACCATGCAATTAATGCATTTATTAAGGTAGGAAAATCGTTAAATGTCATCTAAATTCGATGAAATACGACAAATCTTCTGGCGAATGAGTCAAAAAAAAAGAAATTTAGATTTTGTTAATAATTCTTAACAACTTACATTTGCTGCTGATAAACACTTAAACTTAAAATTTTGAGCATGAAACATCTTAGCAAATTATTAGTTGTTGCTCTTGTATTTGTAGGGTTCAACAGCATACAAGCGCAGGACGAAAATAATCCCTGGCAGGTTAGCATAGGGGTGAATGCAATAGATACTTATCCAACTAACGACAGTAACAATCCTTTTTCAAGTACTACGTTGTTCGATGAGTATTTTAATGTATCCGATCACTGGAACATTTTACCTTCTGTATCTTATGTAGCCGTTTCCAAGTATATCGGTGATGGTTTTTCTGTAGGAGCAAGAGGTTCTTTGAACAGAATTGAAAAATTAGGAGATTTAGACGTTGATGATCTTTCTCACTATGCTATTGATGGTACTATTAAGTACAACTTCCTTAAAAACACTACTGTCGATCCTTTCGTTGAAGTAGGTGGTGGTTACACTTGGGTGGATGAAATCGGAGCCGGTACTGTTAATGGTGGTGTAGGTGTTAACTTTTGGTTTTCAGATAACCTAGGTTTTACACTTCAAACACAATATAAGCATGCTTTCGAAGATTACTTGGTTAAGCATTTCCAACACATGGCAGGTATAAGCATTAAGTTTGGTGGTACTGACACTGATGGTGATGGTATCTACGACAAAGACGATGCTTGTCCAGAAGTTGCCGGTCTTGAAGCCTTCAACGGATGTCCTGACTCTGACGGTGATGGTATCGAAGATGCTAAGGATTCATGTCCTAACGAAGCAGGTTCTAAAGAAATGAACGGATGTCCTGATTCTGACGGTGACGGTGTTGCCGATAAAGATGACGCTTGTCCTAGCACTCCTGGTCTTCCTGCACTAGCTGGTTGTCCTGATGCTGATGGTGACGGTGTTGCTGACAAAGATGATGAGTGTCCTAACGAAGCTGGTCCTGCTGAAAACAACGGATGCCCTTGGCCTGATGCTGATGGTGACGGAGTTCTTGACAAAGACGATCAGTGTCCAGATGTTGCTGGTACTGTTGCAAACAACGGATGTCCAGAAGTAACTGAGGAAGTTCAGAAGCAATTGAACGATTACGCTAGAACTATCTTGTTCGATACTGGTAAATCTTCTATCAAAGCAGAATCTACTTCTGTAATGGTTGACATTATCCAAATCTTGAATGAGTATCCTAATGCTAAGTTTACTGTAGAAGGACACACTGATAGCGTAGGTAGTGAAAGCTTGAACCAAAAACTTTCTGAGTCAAGAGCTAACTCTGTTAGAGACTTCTTGATTGACAAAGGAATCGGTTCTGATAGATTGACTGCTATCGGTTACGGTGAGGCTAAGCCAATCGCTACTAACAATACAAGAGCTGGTAGAGCACAAAACAGACGAGTTGAAATCAACTTGGTAAAATAATAAGAAACAAAGTTTTCTTGAAAAAGGCTCCGCAAATGCGGGGCCTTTTTTATTTTTAATCCATGCATGACACTTTCCTAGAATATGTGCTGGATGACCTCCACAGCAAACAGTTGGATATTACCAAGTGTACCTTTGTACTGCCCAGTAAAAGATCAGGCACCTTTTTAAAAAAACATATCTCCAACCGACTGAAAAAAAACATATTCAGTCCAGACGTAGTATCCATTCAAGAGTTTATCGGTAAACTATCAGATTTAAACCAATCATCGAATATTGATTTGCTGCTTCTTCTTTTTAAAGTTTACAAGGCATCGCAGATTGAGGAATTGGATGATTTTGCTTCATTTATTAATTGGGGGCAAACACTTTTACAGGATTTTAACGAGATTGACGGGTATCTAATTCCTGCCGGGGACATTCTGAACTACCTCTCTGCCATCAAGGAAGTCAACCATTGGTCAGCGAGTAAGGAAAAAACGGAACTCGTTGAGAATTACCTGCAGCTTTGGAAGAACCTGGAAACAATCTACAAAGACTTTTATGATGCCTTGCTAGAGCAAAAAAGAGGGTATCAAGGCTTGATTCAACGTGAAGCGGTAAAGGCCATTCAAACTGGAAAATACCAAAAAACCAATTCCACCCCCATTATATTTGTAGGTTTTAACGCGTTGAACGCTGCGGAATCTAACATAATCCAACATTATCTGGAACAGGGCGATGCGTATATCTATTGGGACATCGATGCTTACTTTTTAAAGGATCCCATACACGATGCGGGACTATTTATAAGGGATTATCAAAACAATTGGCCGTACTACAAGCATGGTCATAAAATAGCAACGCAAAATAACTTTCTGGCGAAAAAGAACATCACTATAGCAGGAGTGCCCAAAAGTATATCACAAACGAAATATGTAGGTCAATTGCTGGGAAAAATAGGTCAGCAAGAAAATATTGACCTTACCAAAACGGCTTTGGTACTTGCGGACGAAACCTTACTGAATCCAATGCTCAATGCTGTTCCTAAAAACATTCCAGAAGTTAACATTACCATGGGAATGCCGCTGAACAAAACGGTGCTGTATTCCTTTTTTGTAAACTATCTGGAACTGCATCTCAATGTATCCGATAGAGGTTGGTTTTTTAAACGGGTTTTGGAATTTATCTCCAATCCCTACGCTTTGACCCTGTCCTCGGAAGATCAAGGTGGTTTTGCGCAACGGATGTCCAAGGATATCAAGGAAGGAAACCTGTTATACCTAAACGCAGAGGCACTTTCAAAATATCCCAAGGCAAAAGATTTGTTATCCATCGTATTTCCATCGGGTGAAATCTCACCAATGGATTGGATCAACAACTGTTTGCTTCTTATCGGGCGATTGAAAAATATTTATCAAGACGAGAAAAATGCCTTGGAACTAGAATATCTGTATCGGTTCTATGCCCTTTTTAACCAATTAGGGCAGTATTTGGACAAGGTGGATTTTATGGGTGAGCTCAAATCCATCAAAAATCTCTTTAAGCAATTGGCCAATATGGAAACCTTGGATTTTATAGGTCAGCCATTGACAGGTTTTCAAATTATGGGGATGTTGGAGAGCCGAAACCTCGATTTTGAAACAGTCATCATCACATCAGTGAACGAGGGTATTCTACCCTCGGGTAAATCGAACAATTCTTTTATTCCTTTTGATGTAAAACGGGATTATGGCCTGCCCACCTACAAAGAAAAGGACGCCATCTACGTGTATCACTTTTACCGGTTGATTCAACGGGCGAAGAACATTTACATCACCTACAACACGGAACCCGATGTATTGGAAGGCGGAGAAAAGAGTCGCCTCATAACGCAATTGCTGACAGATGAAAATCTAAAATCATACACTACCCATACCATTGCTACACCTAAAATCAGCATTGAGTCGAAGCAAATCATCCAAATTGAAAAGAATGTTCAGTTTATGGAAGATCTAAAAACATTTGCCCAAAATGGATTTTCACCGACCTCATTAACCAACTACATTCGGAACCCGATAGATTTTTACACCAGAAACATATTAAAAATCAATGATCTGGAAGAAGTGGAAGAAAATATTGCAGCCAATACCTTCGGAACCATTATTCACGATAGTTTGGAGCAACTTTATAAGCCGCTCATCAATCAGTTATTGACAGAAGAAAATGTAAAAGCCTTAAAAACACAGGTTCCCAAAGTGGTGCAGCATCATTTTGAAATGAACCTTTCTGGGGTTGATTTATCCAAAGGAAAATTTCTGTTGGTGTACAATGTCATCATAAAATATTTGCACAACTTCTTGGATGATGAGCTCCAACAGCTCAAACGACACCAAATCAAAATATTGGCACTCGAAGAACGCTACGAAGAATTTATCACCATTCCTGGGCTTGATTTTCCCATCAAACTAAAAGGAACTTTGGACCGTGTGGATGAATTCGACGGTACCATCAGAATCATAGATTACAAAACCGGCAAAGTAGAGGTCAAGAATGTGAAAATAACAGATTGGGAAACACTGATTACGGATTATGACAAGAGCAAGGCGTTCCAATTGCTTTGCTATGCCTACCTCTATTCCAAAAAATATGGCGTAAGCGATGTACAGGCGGGAATCATCTCCTTTAAAAAACTGAGTCAAGGATTGTTCCGCTTTTCAGAGGACAAGGATACCCAAATAGACACGGATACCCTTGCGTCCTTTGAAAAATATCTCTACCAACTTATCCATGAAATCTGTAATACCGAAATTCCCCTTACCGAAAAGGTGAACTGACTCGATAATCGTCTCGATAGTTATTGGGACAAATGTTCAGGAGCTTATGTCGAAATCAAAACGTGTTTTTACTACCAATGCCTCGTGACCTACCTTTAGGTACCATACTATTTTAAATCGGGCCGCGTAGGACGTACCTCAATTTTACTAGGCAAGGTTCGTGGGTGCATGGTAAGCAAATCGATGACCAATTTACCGATGTCCTCAGGCTGTATTTTCCAAGCATCCTTATCCGATGGTTCGTTGTTGTTAAAGTGACTGGCCACGGAACCGGGCATAATGGTGGTTACTTTGATGTTGTACTTTCTCAAATCCAGCATAGCTGCCTGTGTAAAACCGACGACCCCAAATTTTGTGGCGTTGTAACCCGCCGCCGTTGGGAAAAAGTTGGTCCCCGCCAAACTTGCCAAGGTCATATAATAACCTTCGGATTTTTTCAATGCTTCTACAGATGCTTTCAGAGTATGAAACACTCCGTTCAGGTTGGTATCAATCATTTGGTGCCATTTCTCATCTTCCATTTCATCAATTGGGGCAAAATGCCCTACACCTGCATTGGCCATTACCACATCTAATTGTCCCCATTTATCGAGAATGGCGGCTACGGCCTTTTGCTCATCTTCCAATTTGGATACATCCGACACCAACCCCAGTACATTCTCAGGGTTGTTAAAGTCCTTTACGGCGGCATCGGCACTTTCTTTGCTTCTTCCGCTCACGGCAACCTTCATTCCTTGTTCCAACAAGCATTCGGCAATACCAAACCCTATGCCTTTTGTTCCTCCTGTGATGTATGCTACTTTTCCTTCTAGTTTCATGTTGATTTCTTTTGAAGTAAAGTTCAAAAAAGCACAGACCAAATACAAAAAATCCATCCTAAAGGATGGTTAATGTTTGAATGATAAATAATTGACCTTTCTTGAAAAATAGTACTTTTAGACAATTCTCTAATAAATCGAAGCTACCGAAACCCATACCGTCCCCAAGATTCCCAAAGCCCAACGGTTACAAGAATATGGTGTAGGTATTTTTGAGGCAGCCCTTACCAAATCTGCGCTCAAAAAAGTCCTCAAGAAAAAGCACATTACCGTAAATGGGACCATAGCGACTACGGCAACAATGATTACTGGCGGAGAGCACATTCGTTTATTTATTCCAAAGGAAACCAGCCACAAAAAACGACTCGATATACCATTAAAGGTTTTGTTTGAAGATGAGCATTTGGCCGCCATCCATAAACCAGCAGGTATAGAGGTGAGTGGCAACAAGTTTAAGACCATCGCCAATGCTTTACCGCAAAACCTACAACCCAGCAAGCTGTCGGATGCTACCACACCCCAACCCGTCCACCGGTTGGATTATGCCACTACGGGTATTGTTTTGGTTGGAAAAACAAGCGGCAGTATTCGAGCCTTGAACAAAATGTTCGAAGACAAAACCATTACGAAAACCTATTACGCAATTGCCATTGGCAAAATGGAACATTGTGGAACCATAATCTCCGAAATAGATGGTAAACCATCAGAAACGGCTTATCAAGTAATGGAGTCCGTGCCCTCAGAACGGTTCAGCACCCTTAATTTGGTGCAATTGCATCCCAAAACGGGCAGAAGACATCAGCTGCGAAAGCACCTTCATGGTTTGGGGCATCCTATCCTAGGAGATAAAGATTACGCATTGGAAAACTTAATTTTAAAAGGAAAGGGCTTGTACTTGCATGCCTATTCAATAGAGTTTGAGCATCCGTTTACCCATCGTCCTATAAAAATAATTGATGATCTGCCTGAGAAGTTCAGGAAGATTTTTTCATAAAGTCAACTCACAAAAAAAGCACCTCTTTCGAGGTGCTTTTGCAATCTTTGTGGAGAATACCGGATTCGAACCGGTGACCTCTTGCCTGCCAGGCAAGCGCTCTAGCCAACTGAGCTAATCCCCCAAAGAGAGCGCAAAGGAACTACTTTTTTCCGAAAGTATCAAAAATTGCATCGCTTCCTTAATCTTTTTTAACGCTAAGTACAAGCACGGGTATCTTAACAAAGAACTCCGATTTTTGAATCGTGTTCTTTTCCCATAGTTTTTTAAAGAACCCACGTTTTCTTCTAAACACACATAACATATCTGGGTGCTCCTTCTGGAAATACTCCGTTACCCCTAAATATGTGGTGCCATTTTCTGTAATCGTCAATTGGGAGCTAAGGTCCATTAAGGCCGTATTCACCTTTAGGTCATCTTCGGTATACCCGGGTCTTTTTACCAATAAAAGGCTTACTTCCGACCTAAACTTATTCTTGATCATAATCAATGGGGTCAGAATACTGTTTCTCTTTAAAATCCCGGACCCAAAAGCCGTTAATATCTTTTTGGCGGGTTTAAATGTGGTTCCTTTTGGAACAATCAGTGTTGGTATCTCTGTTTGTTTAATGATTCTACCAGAAGTATTCCCTAAGTACAGTTCCTCTTGGATATCGTTACTTCTTGGCGCAATAATAATCAAGTCAATCCCAAGCTCCTTATGGATGCTTTTTAAGCCATCTATAATATCACCATTATAAGTGGCCATTTTTATATCAACACCTTTGGTGTCCACTTGGTCTATCACCTCTTTTAAGTGTTCCTTGCTGCTCTTAGCCACCTTTTCTTCCACATTGGCCAAGCTGCCTACGGCAGTGGTTACATTAAATACGTCCATTACATAGACCTGAGCTCCAAAATTTGAGGCAAAGTCAACAGCGTATTGCAATGTTTTAGAAGAATCTGGAGAAGTTCCAATGGGTACAAGTATGTTGTTCATGGTTTGGTGATTACGATTAAACCTTAAATTTACAATTAAATTAAAACGAATCAATGATAAGACGTGCAAAGATATCTGAAATCCCTGATATCTTGACCATAACCCGGGCCTGTGCCAAAAAAATGGAAGAAAATGGTATTTTCCAATGGAACGAGCACTACCCTTCCAAAGAAGCTTTTATAAAAGACATTGAGCGCTACGAGCTTTTTGTAATCGAAGAAAAAGACACCGTTCAGGGCACTATTGTTATATCCACTTTGATGGATGAAGAATACAAGCCCATTCAATGGCTGACCCCCAACGGAAATAGCATCTATATCCATCGTCTTAGTGTACATCCAGACCTTCAGGGCAAGGGACTGGCACAGAAAATGATGGATTTTGCTGAAAATTTTTCCAAAGAGAATGGGTTTACCTCCGTTCGGTTGGACACTTTTTCGCAGAATAAAAGAAACCAGCGTTTTTACGAACAACGAGGCTACCAAAAACTGGGAGATATCTTCTTTCCCAAACAAAGCGACCATCCTTTTCATTGTTATGAATTAGTGCTGTAACTTGCGCCAGATTTGAGCACCCAGGTAAACTTTAAGAGTATCAACAAATTGGCAATTCCCGCTACCATTTCGGGTATTGCAGAACCTATCCTTTCCATTACGGATACAGCTATTGTGGGCAATATTCCTGTGGATGGATTGGAGTCCTTGGCTGCCGCGGGAATCGTAGGGTCGTTTTTGTCCATGCTAATTTGGGTGCTCGGCCAAACCCGAAGTTCCATTTCCGCCATCATTTCCCAGTATCTAGGAGCTGGAAGGCTGGATGAAGTAAAAAATCTGCCCGCGCAGGCTATTTTCCTCAACATACTATTGAGCATTGTGGTACTGCTCACCACCATCTTTGTAATTGAAGAAATTTTTGGGCTCTTCAATGCATCTGGAAAAATCTTGGAATATTGTGTTTCATACTATTCCATTCGGGTATGGGGATTTCCTTTGACCCTTTTCACTTTTGCTGTTTTTGGTATCTTCCGCGGACTCCAGAACACCTTTTATCCCATGGTTATTGCCATGCTGGGTGCAGGTCTGAACATTTTGCTGGATTTTGTTCTGGTTTATGGAATTGATGGCCTCATTCCAGCGCTCTATTTGGAAGGGGCAGCTTGGGCCAGTCTAATTTCACAGGCCATCATGGCCATCTTATCCCTTATTTTATTGGTGAAAAAGACGGATATCAGTATGAAATTGACCCTTCCGCTGAACAAAGAAATCAAACGGTTGATTTTTATGAGCCTGAACCTTTTTGTAAGGACCTTGGCACTCAATGCCGCCTTAATGCTGGCCGTTCGTGAGGCCACCACATTGGGGGACCGTTTTATCGGGGCACATACCATTGCTGTAAACCTTTGGTTGTTTGCCGCATTCTTTATAGATGGGTATGCTGCTGCAGGCAATAGTATGGGGGGAAAACTTTTGGGCGCATCCGATTACGATGGGTTATGGAAATTAGCTAAAACCATATTCAAATATGGGATGGTCGTAAGTCTCGCCCTCATGTGCCTCGGGTTTGTTTTTTACCGACCCATTGGCCATCTTTTTTCAAATGAAGAAATTGTACTCAATACTTTTCATAGCATTTTTTACATAGTGATTCTTGGACTGCCCATGAATACTTTGGCCTTTATTTTTGATGGAATATTCAAGGGAATGGGCGAAATGAAATACCTAAGAAATGTACTGTTGGCCGCCACTTTTTTAGGATTTATCCCATGTCTGTATTTGGGCATGTATTTGGGGCTTGGTTTTTATGCCATTTGGATTGCTTTCGTAGTCTGGATGATGATTCGAGGATTCTCCCTTGTTTGGAAATTTAGAAGAAAGTTCAGACCCTTGGTGCAAAACCCTTAATTTAGTGCTCACAGAACACAGATAACTGAAATTAAATGTCTACTGATAGAGCAAACGGAAGTTTATATACCAAAATTGAAAACAAGGTGGCGACCGTCGAATTTGGTCATCCTGCCAGTAATTCCTTTGTGTCTGAACTTTTGGCCCGACTCACCAAGGAGTTTGACAAACTTGGTGAAAATAGTGAGGTTTCCGTCATTGTTTTAAAGTCCGAAGGAGAACGCGCCTTTTGTGCCGGTGCTTCTTTTGATGAATTGGTGGCCGTTTCCAACTTGGAAGAAGGCAAAGAGTTTTTTAGCGGTTTCGCCAATGTGATCAATGCTATGCGTAAATGTCCCAAGCCGATTATCGGTCGGGTTCAGGGTAAAACTGTTGGCGGTGGTGTCGGATTGGCTTCAGCTTGTGACTATGTGCACGCAACGGTCGAAGCGGCCATCAAACTCTCCGAGATTTCCATAGGAATTGGTCCGTTTGTGATTGCTCCCGCCGTGGAACGCAAAATAGGAAAAGCGGCCTTGGCCGAGCTTACGCTATATCCCACAGAGTGGAAAAATGCGTATTGGGCCAAAGAACAGGGTTTGTACGCCAAGGTGTACGATTCCATTTCCGAAATGGACAAAGAATTGGACATTCACATTCAAAAATTAGCGACCTATAATCCCGAAGCCTTGGCCGAAATGAAAAAAGTACTTTGGGAAGGAACAGAGCATTGGGACGACTTATTATTGGAACGTGCCGAAGCATCTGGTAGATTGGCACTGTCCCCGAATACTAAAAATGCATTGGGAAAGTTTAAAAAATAAACGTAATTATGACAAATCTATTATTCCCCATATTAGCCCTTTTCGTTGTCGTGGTTTATGTGGTCAACAGAATACGAAGCAACAGACGTTTTAAAAGATAAATGAAGAACATTGCCCTGCCTAAAGGCAAAAAAGTCTATTTCGCGAGCGATAACCACCTTGGGGCACCGACCCGAAAGGATAGTTTGCCCCGTGAGAAAAAATTTGTGGCCTGGCTGGATTCCATAAAAGATGATGCTGCCGCTATTTTTCTAATGGGCGACCTTTTTGACTTTTGGTTCGAGTACAAAACTGTTGTTCCCAAAGGGTTTACACGTACGCTGGGCAAATTGGCCGAACTTTCGGATATGGGCATTCCCATTACCTATTTTGTGGGCAACCATGATCTTTGGATGAATGGTTATTTTGAAGAAGAGCTGAACATTCCTGTGTACCATAAACCTCAGCAGTATCTCATAAACGGCACCTCTTTTTTTATCGGTCATGGTGATGGATTAGGCCCGCACGACAAAGGTTTCAAAAGAATGAAAAAGGTGTTTACTAATCCCGTGGCCAAATGGTTTTTTAAATGGTTGCATCCCGATTTGGGCGTGCGTTTAGGGCAGCATCTTTCCGTGAACAACAAAATTATTTCAGGTGAGGCCGATGCCAAATTCTTGGGCGAGGACAAAGAATGGCTTATTTTATATGCCAAACGAAAATTGGAGGAGCAACAGTATGACCATTTTATTTTTGGTCACCGTCATCTGCCCATGGAAATCAAACTCAATAAAAAATCGACCTATACCAATCTTGGGGATTGGATTTCCTATTTTACCTATGCCGTTTTTGATGGAGAGAAGTTGACCTTGGAGAAACTAGAGGATTAATCTTCTTTTTCGTGTTCATCAATATCGTTTTGAAGATCCAATCGCCTAAAGCTCGGCGAAACTAGGGCTGTTGTGCCTGCGGTTAAAATCGTCATGCACCCTCCAAAAACTACTGCGGTTACCGTTCCCAACAATTTGGCAGCCAATCCACTTTCAAAAGCACCCAACTCATTGGATGAACCTACGAACATGGAATTTACGGAAGCTACCCTGCCGCGCATATTGTCAGGAGTCTTTAATTGTAAAATGGTCTGTCGAATGATCATGGAAACACCATCCACGGCACCACTAAGGAACAGGGCAATCACCGATAGCCAAAACAATTCCGATAGTCCGAAGACAATAATACAAACTCCAAAAGCAAACACCGCCATCAGCAGTTTTTTCCCTGCATTTTTATGTAATGGAAAGCGCGTTGAACCCAACATGGTAATAGATGCACCCACTGCGGGAGCAGCCCTTAAAATTCCGAATCCTTCGGAACCCACATGTAGAATATCCTGGGCATATATGGGCAAAAGTGCCACGGCGCCACCAAAAAGTACCGCAATCATATCCAAAGTCAATGCCCCAAAAATGGCCTTGTTGCCAAAAACAAATTTGAGTCCATCCTTCAAACTTTGAAAAACGGGCTCCCCGATTTTTGGGTTCATAATGGGTTTTCTGGGAATCTGGAAGAGAAAAATCAAAGCGAACAAAGAGAAACCGAAAATTACGCACATGCTCCAGTGCACCCCAATCCAGCTAATGGAAAAACCGGCCAGTGCAGGTCCCAAAACCGATGCCAATTGCCAAGTAGAACTGCTCCACGTAGCGGCATTCGGATATATTTTTTTGGGAACGATCAATGCAATCAATGAGAATATGGTCGGGCCCAAAAACGACCGTACAAATCCACCCAAAAACACCAATCCATAAATGGAATACAAAATAGTTTTGGATTCCCATAAATCTTCAAGACCAGGCCAACTCAATAAAAATAATCCGAGGCTTATCACCGAGAACCCCGCGATACATGTAACTAAAAGGTTTCGTTTTTCCCGTTGATCTACAATGTGTCCGGCAAAAAGGGCCATGCTCACTGCAGGGATGACTTCCATCAATCCGATAATACCAAGCGAAAGAGGATCTTTGGTCAAAGAATATACTTGCCATTCTATCACAATAAATTGCATGGACCATGCAAATACCATGGCAAAGCGTACCAATAAAAATATATTGAATTCCTTATAGCGAAGTGCTGCGTAGGGGTCCATAAATAGCTAGCGAATATCTCTCAGTTTAAGTTGAAGGCTCACCGTTCCGTTCCATTCATTTTCGTCCAACGAAAATACGGCATCGAACGGTTTTATACCCTTAACTATATCTAATTTATCGCCCAAATTAAACCCAATACCTCCCACGGGATTGGAACCGGGTTGGTACAAACTGCACTTTAAATGCTTTTCGCCTTCCCCAACTCCGCGGGCGTACCCTGTATCCTTTAATCCCTCTGCCATAAAAATGGGAGTCATGTTTCCCGGGCCAAAGGGGGCAAATTGCTTCAAAATCCGCATTAATTTTGGAGTAATCCGGTGCATGGAGATTTTGGCATCCACAGAAATTTCAGGCTGCAATAATCTGGGGTCAATGGTTTCCGATACCACTTTTTCGAACTGGGTTTTGAAAGCTTGGTACTGCTCTTCCAATAGTGTAAGGCCAGCTGCGTACATGTGCCCCCCAAACTGCTCCAAACAATCCGAGCAGCCTTCAAGGGCATTGTAAATATCAAACCCTTTTACCGAGCGTGCCGATGCGGCCAATTTATCCCCACTTTTGGTAAACACCAGTGTGGGCCTGTAGTAGGTCTCCGTTAATCGTGATGCCACAATTCCTATTACGCCCTTGTGCCAGTTTTCGTTATAGACTACCGAAGTGAATTTATCCTCCTCTTGGTTTTCTTGGATTTGGACCAAGGCTTCTTGCGTGATTTCTTGATCCAAACTTCTTCGTTCGGTATTGAACAGTTCAATTTCTGAGGCAAACTTTTGTGCTTGGGCAAAGTTGGTCTCGGTAAGTAAGGTAACCGCATGCTGACCATGCTTCATCCGTCCGGCGGCATTGATTCGAGGCGCAATGATAAAAACCACATCCGTAATGGTGAGTTCTCGTTTTTTGGTTTGGTCAATAAGTGCTTTAATCCCTGTTCGTGGATTTTCGTTAATAACCATCAGACCATAATAAGCGAGCGCCCGGTTTTCACCCGTGATCGGAACTATATCTGCGGCAATCGCGGTTGCTACCAAATCCAAATATAAAATTAGATCATCGATGGTTTTGCCCTGTTTGGTTCCCAAGGCCTGAATCAATTTAAAACCGACCCCACATCCGCAAAGTTCTTTATATGGGTATTCGCAATCTTTTTGTTTAGGGTCCAAAATGGCCACCGCATCTGGCAAAATATTCCCTGGTCTGTGGTGGTCGCATACAATAACATCGATACCTTTCTCCTTGGCATATTTTATTTGGTCAATTGCTTTTATCCCACAATCCAAGGCAATAATCAAACTAATATCATTGTCCGCTGCAAAATCAATTCCTTGAAAGGATATTCCATAGCCTTCCAAATAACGATCGGGAATATAAGTAGCCACTTGAGGATAGGTTTCCATCAAATAAGAGCTCATCAAAGCCACGGAAGTGGTTCCATCCACATCATAATCCCCATACACCAAAATGTTTTCATGATTGGTCATGGCTTGTCCTATCCGTTCAACCGCCTTATGCATATCCTTCATCAAAAAAGGATCGTGCAACTGGTTCAATTCGGGCCGAAAGAATGCTTTGGCCTCATCATAATTGGTAATTCCTCTTTGAATCAATAATTGGGCTACCAAATCATCAACACCCAATGCTTTGGAAAGATTATCGATGTTTTCTTGTGTAGGTTTTGGTTTTACGGTCCAGCGCATATTTAGGTGTTAGTTAGATGTTGGGACGATGCTTTCAAATCTTTTAATGAGCGAAAATGTGATGAAAATATGGGCGAGGTAATAGGTAGGTGTAATCAGAAAATCAAACATATGATAATCCACAAACTCTTTGAAAGCTATAATAGTATCAGAGAAAATAATGAGAACGATACCAAAAATATAGCTCCATTTTTCTTTAGTATTTCTTTCCATACCCATAGCAGCACCCAATGAAAAACAGGAGATAAGCAAATAAATCAAAGAAGCTACCATTAAGGACACATCGGTAAAGGTGGGATAAAGTACCAAAAAGAAAAACACGAGATAAACGGCCAATAAAATGCCTGTGAACATTCCTTTAATACGACCATTGAAAAGCGCATAGAGCAAATACCCTACGTGTGCCAAAAAAAAGAGGGCAATTCCCTTTACGAACATAAGGCTGTCCCCATTCATGTTGGATAAAAACCAATCTCCGATAATGGAAAACAAAAATGCTACAAGAATCCACCAGGTATCCTTGACACTTTTCTTTGCTTGCGCATTGATTATTAGAATAATGAGAACCCCCATCCCGGCCGTGCCGGACTTAAAAATAAAATTTGCAGTGGAAACCCCTAAAATCGCAAGGATGACAGAAACACCCAATAATACATATAACCCATTCTTTTTTAGCCACATTTTGTTTCGGTTTTAATGTTGACAGCGAACAACATAGGCTCCAAAAAAAAACCTATATCATCAAAAAGGAACTAGAGGTTATTGTCCTTTGTGTTCGGTCTATTTGTTATGATAGAAAATCTTAATGTCCAATTTGGCAAATTTTCTGAACATTTCCATCACTCCGCAATATTTTTCCACGGAAAGGTCTACTGCTTTTTTAAGTTTCTCCTCCTTTAGATTGGCTCCCGTAAAATGATACTCAATCACTGCGGAATCGTAGTATTTGGGATGTTCATCGGTAAGGTTGGCGATGGTCTCAATCTTGAATTCTTCCACTTCAAGTTTCATTTTTTTCATTAATGATGCCACATCCAACCCTGAACATCCCGCCAATGAAGTAAGCATCAATGCCTTTGGACGTAGTCCTTCGCTTCCCCCTCCATGCTCCGGAGATGTGTCAATTTTAATCGTGTGTCCAGAAGGATTTGTGCTTTCAAAGGTGGTTCCACCCAACCATGTAGTAGTGACGTGATTTGTCATGAAATATAATTTTTGTTTCTTGTAAGTATATCAAAAATACAATATAAAATCTCATACATGGCCTTAGTAAACCCCCTTTCCCCCAATCATGACCAAGAAACAAAAGAACTCGCGGAGTTCTTTAACGAAACACTTGGGTTTTGCCCCAATTCCGTATTGACCATGCAGCACAGACCTGCAATTTCCAAAGCATTCATCAACCTCAACAAAGCGGTAATGGCTAATGAGGGCAGAGTGACTTCTGCCTTGAAACGGATGATTGCTTGGGTGAGCAGTAATGCTACCGGGTGCCGGTATTGCCAAGCACATGCCATAAGGGCCGCAGAGCGATATGGTGCCGAACAAAAACAATTGGACAATATTTGGGAGTACAGAACACATGAAGCTTTTTCCGAATCTGAAAGGGCCGCGTTGGATTTTGCTTTGGCCGCTTCGCAAGTTCCAAATACCGTAAATGCTGATATTAAAAATCGGTTGCACGAACATTGGAACGATGGTGAAATTGTAGAAATGATGGGGGTAATCTCACTTTTTGGGTATCTGAACCGCTGGAACGACTCCATGGGGACCAACATTGAAGATGGCGCCGTGGAAAGTGCGGAAAAATATTTGGGTGAGGTTGGTTGGGAAAAAGGGAAGCATGATGGTTCCCGTTATTGATCAAACCATTAATTTTTCCAACAGATAAATGGTCAACATGCCCCAAAATGTCCCTGTTGCCATACTTAAAATTGCAAGGATTATGGCATGAGGCATCCAGCTTCCACGATAGGCAGCAGTAACTGCCGGTGCCGTGGCAATCCCCCCTACATTGGCCATACTGGCTATGGGAACCCACGCCATGTTCACGTTCAAAAGTTTGGCAATAAGAAGCATAAAAACAAAATGGCCGCCCAACCAAATCAGTAAAAAGCCAAAAAATGCCGAGTCAAAACCAAACATATGAAACTGAAGTTTTAGCCCTAAAATTGACATTACCACTAAAATCAAAATACTTCCAAGCTTTAGGGTAAATCGAAAGTTCCATCTTGGAATAAAATTTCCAAAAGCCAAACCAACGAATGATAGGACCACGACTTTTACCACAAAGGCATCCAATAATGAATCTGTGATAAAAACCATAATGAGCATAGCGACCAAGGTTATCCAGGGCGATAGCAACTTTCCATTTCGGACATTGATACGTTCTGGAATTTCTTGATCGGTAATCCTCAAAGATTTATTCAGGGCATTGCTCCTTTTTATGGTCTGAAACATGAGAATTGTCCAAATATTGACCAAAATGTTGTCCATAATCAATACAGAAAGAAATATATTTTCGGGGCAATCGACCAGCTCTTTCAATACCAACTGACTGGTACTACCACCAATCCAACTACCTACAATAGGAGGAACTCCCTTCCAATATCCATTCAAAGAGAAGGTATTGGACACCAGGTCCGTACTATCAAAAAAGATTATAAAAACTACTGGGAAAAGGGCAATAAAAAATGATCCCGCCAAAAAAACCACGATTGGTTTGTACCCTATCGATTTAAGTTGATGGAGTGACAGACTCGCCATTACGGCCACAATGGTCAATGGAATAAAAAAGTCCCTGCTTAATCCATGGATATCGGATTGGGATAAATCGAGCCCAAAAGCAAAACTTATGATTGCAGGGATTATATAGGAAAGTAAAATGGCAGGAACCCAATCAAAAATAGATCTTACCCATTTCTGTTCCCAGCGGTCCAAAAAATATACACAGACCACAGTGAAACACGTTATAAGCCAAGGAATCCATTCCATATCGTTACTCCAAAATTCCCAAATGAATAATTCGACCTCCCGAAATATTCACAGGATTGGTACTTTTACCGATAACGATACCTGCTTCGGGGGCAACATATTCCTCAATAATATCGCCAAAAGAATCACGGAGCACCCCTATGGACTGACCTTTGGTCACCTTTTCTTTTAACTTCACAAAAACCTCCAAATACCCTCCTTTTTTGGTGAAAAGCCAATAGGATTTAGAGCAAACATTTTGAGGTTTGGCCAATTCCATTGCTCCCGGTGTAAATTGAAGCCATTTTAAAAGTTTCTGAATTCCAATAATACCGCGACCAATCATTTCGTCTTGATAGACCTGAGGGTCTCCAAACTCCACTGTAATACTCTTAACACCTTTGCCAATAGCAAAGGCACGCATTGTTAAACCACTCGCTTCACCAAAACTGGCCTTTCCCTTATTGGACACAGTTATGTCCGGTTCCAGAGCACGTAGCATGTTCGCCAATACCTCATCATCCATATTGCCCCTTCCGTACAAACTATTCACCCTACCAAAACTGGCTGTATGCAAATCCACATGATAGTCGAAAAGGGGAATCACTTTTTGGGCAATTTGATATGTCATTTGTTGTGAACGATTACCATTGTTCTTTCCTGGAAACAATCGGTTTAAGTCTTGAAGATCTACATACTCTCGCTGATTGCTGGCAATGGCAAGGGGATTTAATCCAGGAATCGCAACCACAGTTCCGTTTAACTCGGATACATCAAGAGAGCTCATAACTTGTTGTATGATTCGAATTCCATTCAATTCATTGCCGTGAATGGCCGCTGTAAGACCAAGTACTTCGCCATTATCTTTTCCTTTCGCAATGATCACTGGGATTTTTATGGGTTCATTGAACCCGTCCTCTCCTAAAGTTAGCCAAACCTTATGGAGTTTCCCTTTTGCATAATCTTCCAATATAATGTGATCAACATCCGGAATCCCTTTGGATTGTCCAAAAAACGTTGTGGTAAAAAAAAGTAAACAGCAGAAAAGTGAAGCCTTCATACCAAGGAAATTTAAAACTAAATATAGTCTTTATTTCTTCCCGGCAACTACAATCACAAATTCGCCTTTGGGGGCTTTATTATTGAAATGCTCCAAAACTTCAGAGACAGTTCCCCGAACCGTTTCCTCATACAATTTGGTCAATTCCCTGGAAACCGAAACAGGCCTATCTTCACCAAAATACTCTGCAAAATGGGTCAAGGTTTTTAGGAGCTTGTGGGGCGATTCATAAAAAACCATGGTTCGAGTTTCTTCGGCAAGTTCCAAAAGTCGGGTCTGGCGTCCCTTTTTTATAGGTAAAAAGCCTTCAAAAACAAATCGGTCGTTGGGTAGTCCACTGTTCACCAAAGCGGGAACAAAGGCAGTGGCACCTGGTAAACATTCTACCTCAATATCATTTTCTACACAGGCACGGGTCAATAAAAATCCAGGGTCGGAAATAGCCGGGGTACCGGCATCGGAAATAAGGGCAAAGGTTGTTCCCTCTTTCATTTTTTGCACCAAGCCATCCACCTGCTTGTGCTCGTTGTGCATATGGTGACTCTGCAAAGGGGTGTTTATTTCAAAATGTTTTAGGAGTTTGCCGCTGGTGCGGGTATCTTCAGCCAAAACTACATCCACATCCTTAAGAACCTTGATGGCACGGAGGGTTATGTCCTCAAGATTTCCGATTGGTGTTGGAACCAGATATAGCTTTCCCATGAACCAAAGTTAAGGTCTTCCTGCTAAAATAAAATTGGAAAAATGGATTTATGCGAACCTACGTTCAATTAAAGCGGTAAAGCGAGCTTCGTATTCTTCTTTACCCTCCCAATTGTTGTATTCCGGTTTTACCATATTGTTGATAAATGCAATGGAACGTTCCTCGGTGTCAATAGTGTTAAGTTGAGAAAGTACCCTTGTGTAATCTTCCATGCTATTGTTAAAAAGGTGCTTTACAAAGGCAAGTTTATCGTTGAGCCCTACCTGAAGGTCCTTGGCCAATCTGTCGTTCAAAGATTTAGCTTTTTTCTGTTGAGTGGAAACAGCGCTATCATCCATTGGGGCCAAGTTTTCCTTATCGTTCTTCATAAAATCTGGCTTGGCCACAAATTCGGCAAACACCTGTTCCAAATCAGCATTGGAGGGCATTTCGGAAACCATGTCCTTAATCGTGTCCATACCCGGGGTCATAATATCTTCTTGGTGCGGATTGCTTTCAGGTACGGAAATGTTTCCGCTCAAAACCGCGTTTGCCATTTTCTCAAACCTTGTGGCAATCACATTTTTGCTTGTATCAACCTCAACATCGCTCAATTTTTCATCTATGAATTTCAATACGGCCAATTTTTCATAAATCTCCTTGGACTTCTCATAAAGTGCCGCAAGATCGGTATCCTCCCTTGCCGTAATTATTTCGGTGGACAACCTGATCAACTCTTCCCTCAATTTCCGTATCATAGCTTTTCTTCTTTGTTATAAAAATATAATGATTTTACTAATACCCTATCAACAAAAGGTTAAAATCTTATTGAAAACAGGGGTGCAATTTTTTAGTAGCTTTGTGCTTGTCCCAATATAACGGGAAAACAAACAATTTCTTTCAAAAATACGGTATGTTTCTCGAAAACACAGTCAACCCTAAGGAACAGTTCGGATGGATCGAAGTTATCTGCGGCTCTATGTTTTCTGGAAAGACCGAAGAGCTCATCCGACGACTAAAACGGGCTCAATTTGCCAAGCAAAAGGTGGAAATCTTTAAACCCATTGTGGATACGCGCTATCATGAGGAAATGGTCGTCTCCCACGACTCCAACGAAATTAGATCCACTCCAGTGCCTGCCGCAGCCAATATTCGCCTCTTGGCAGATGACTGTGATGTTGTAGGAATCGACGAGGCCCAATTTTTTGATGATGAAATTGTGACCGTCTGCAACGATTTGGCCAACCGAGGGGTTCGTGTAGTGGTTGCTGGTCTGGATATGGACTTTAAGGGAAATCCGTTTGGACCCATGCCCTCTTTAATGGCCACTGCGGAGTATGTAACCAAAGTACATGCCGTATGTACCCGAACCGGTAATTTGGCCAACTATAGTTTTAGAAAATCCCTCAACGACAATTTGGTGCTTTTAGGTGAAACGGAAGAATATGAACCCCTGAGCAGAGCCGCATTTTATAAGGCCATGCTGCGAGAAAAAATAAGGGAAATGGATGTGGACTCCGAAGAAGTAAGTACCAAAAAAGAGAAGTCCAATGAGTAAGGTCGGGGAAACTACTTTGGTCTTGGACCTTTCGGCCTTGGAACACAATTACAACTACTTGCGGTCTCAAATTAAACCTGAAACCAAGTTTTTAGGAGTGGTAAAAGCCTTTGCTTATGGAAGTGATATGGTTGTAATTGCCCGCAAACTTGAACAATTAGGTGCCGATTATTTGGCGGTCGCTTATGTAAACGAAGGTGTCTTGCTTCGAGATGCAGGTGTCAAAACTCCTATTTTGGTACTACATCCTTTGGTTGCCAATTTTGAAGAAATGATAGACAGATGCTTGGAGCCTAGTTTATATTCCAAAAACATCCTGAATAAGTTTCTTGAAATTGCAAAAGCCAAAAAACAGACCGATTATCCCGTTCACATCAAATTCAATACAGGATTAAATCGTTTGGGGTTCTCTGAACAGGATATTGATTTTATTGCCAAGGAAACCACAGGCAACGAATGCGTCAAAATAGTTTCGACTTTTTCGCATTTGGCGGCGTCAGAAGATGTCAATGAGCGTGAATTTAGCTTGAATCAAATTAACTCTTTTAAAAAATTGAGCAATATACTCAATGAAAAACTTGGCTATGTGCCCATGCGACATATGCTGAACACTTCGGGCATCATTAACTATCCAGAAGCCCAGTTTGAGATGGTCCGCAGCGGAATCGGACTTTACGGTTATGGGAACGAAGCCAAAATTGATGCACAGTTAAAGCCGGTTGCCACCCTAAAAACCATCATTTCACAAATCCATGAAATTGAGGCCAACCAATCCGTAGGATACAATAGGGCATTTAAATCCAATAGAACCATAAAAAGTGCAACACTCCCCATTGGCCATGCCGATGGTATTGGGAGACAATATGGAAAAGGAAAAGGTTTTGTAATCATCAATGGAGAAAAAGCTCCAATACTAGGTAACGTCTGTATGGATATGATCATGGTTAATGTTACTGGTATCAATTGCCAAGAGGGCGACGAAGCCGTTATTTTTGGACCAGTAATATCAGCCGAAAAATTTGCAGCTTCTGTCAAAACCATTTCTTATGAAATCCTCACTGCCATATCGCAGCGGGTAAAAAGAGAGGTGATAAACAAGTGATTTTTTACTTTAGATAAGGGAGCAAACCGCTTTTTTGCTTAATTTGTCTCTAATTAACCAATACTCAACTATAAAAATGGGATTTTTAAAAGAATTTAAAGATTTTGCCATGAAAGGAAACCTGGTGGATATCGCCGTTGGTTTTGTCATGGGTGCCGCTTTTAAAGAAGTGGTTTCTTCGTTCACGGGAGGCATTGTTTCTCCTTTGATCGGATTGCTGTTCAATGCAGATTTCAACGATTTGAAATATGTAATTACCGAAGGAACACCAAATGATGCCGGGGAAATTGTCGGGGAAATAGCTGTAATGTACGGTGCATTCCTCACCAATGTCATCGATTTCATCATCGTGGCCTTTGTAATGTTCCTCATTGTAAAAGGAGTGAACAAAATGAAGAAAAAAGAGGAGCCTGCTCCAGAACCTCCAAAGGGACCAACCCAAGAGGAACTGTTGGCAGAAATCCGCGATTTGTTGAAGAAATAACAATCGTTGGTGCTGAAATTAATTCAGCATCCCGCTACATCACAATAACCTTTAAAAACCATCAATGCGTTCCGCTAACACATTGATGGTTGTTTTATTTGTAACATTTTGTTATTTTTTATTGATTGATGCGAAAAAAGCTTGTTTAACTCGTTGACTGAACTACCTTTGCGACAAGAAATATTTTTACGATGAAAGTAGCAGTAGTTGGAGCCACCGGAATGGTAGGCGAAGTCATGTTGAAAGTGTTGGAAGAACGTAACTTCCCCATTACAGAATTGTTGTTGGTTGCTTCGGAACGTTCCGTGGGCAAAAAACTCAGGTATAAAAATGAAGAATACACCGTAATCGGTTTGGCAGATGCCGTAACGGCTCAACCCGATATTGCCATTTTCTCTGCAGGTGGTGACACCTCTTTGGAATGGGCACCCAAATTTGCCGAAGTCGGTACTACCGTAATCGATAACTCATCCGCTTGGCGCATGGACCCGACCAAAAAATTGGTGGTACCCGAAATTAACGCCAATGAATTAACAGCTGAAGATAAAATTATAGCCAACCCGAACTGCTCCACTATTCAGATGGTGTTGGCCTTGGACCCTTTGCACAAAAAATATCAAATGAAGCGAGTAGTCGTTTCTACCTACCAGTCCGTTTCCGGAACAGGGGTAAAAGCTGTTGAACAAATGGAAAACGAAGCTGCAGGAATCGATGGGGAAATGGCTTATCCCCACCCCATCAACCGAAATGCATTGCCCCATTGCGATGTGTTCTTGGAAAATGGGTACACCAAAGAAGAGATGAAATTGGCCCGTGAGCCACAAAAAATACTGGATGACCGCACTTTCTCGGTAACCGCCACCGCAGTTCGCATCCCAACCGCTGGCGGACACTCAGAGTCCGTAAACGTGGAGTTCCACAACGATTTTGATTTAGCGGAATTAAGGCAGCTTCTTAGTGAAACTCCTGGAATTGTGGTGCAGGACAATCCTAAAACCAACACCTACCCCATGCCTGTTTTTGCCAATGGCAAGGATGATGTTTTTGTAGGGAGAATCCGTAGGGACGAAACCCAGCCAAACACCTTGAACATGTGGATTGTTGCAGACAACCTTAGAAAAGGGGCTGCTACCAATGCTGTGCAGATTGCGGAGTATTTGGTGGAAAACCATTTGGTCTCGAATACATCTGAAGCAATCTCTTAAATAATTGTTGCTTATTAAAATATAAAAGGGGCCAATATTGGCCCCTTTTTCTTTTATAGTGTTAGGGTTAGTTTACACCTATTGTATCAGCATTTCCGTCGGGGTCGCCACTTACCGTTCCTCCATTGCTAATATTGCCTAAAAGCAACAGGCCACATGCATGTGGAGAAGCCATGGAAGTACCACTAATGGTATTGTATCCTCCTGGCCAAGTAGACTTAATAGCTACACCAGGCTCACAAAAATCAACAGGCGGATTTCCATAGTTTGAGAATGAAGCCCATATATCTCCTTCGGACATCGCAGAAATGGTGTAGATGTTATTTCCGTTGGCAGAAGCAGGAGATGACCCATTCGCATCCGCACTTTCATTACCAGCAGCAATGGCAAATTTCACCACTGATGAAGCATTGATCACCGCATCGTTAACAGCTTGTGAGAAACCACCTCCCAAACTCATATTGGCAACATCTCCATTGGAAGCATTGGCAGCCACAAAATCAATTCCTGCAATAACTCCAGAGTAGGAACCACTACCACGACGGTCCAAAACCTTCACTGGAATAACAGTTGCTCCTGCAGCAACACCAACCACACCGATTTCATTATCGATGGCTGCTACCGTTCCTGCAACGTGGGTCCCATGGCCATTGTTATCCACGGTTAAATCAGAATCTGGTCCATTGGTAAAAGCATTGTACCCTCGGCTTACATCCACATTCAAATCTTCGTGAGTAGATTCAATACCTGAATCTATAATCCAAGCCACATTATTACCCGTGTAGGAAGTTCCACCATTTACCCTAGCGATTCCCCAAGGGGTTTCTTGTGCTGCGGAGCCTCCTCCACCGCCTCCTCCACCTGGACCTTTTCCTGGAGGTGGTGCCAAGGTGAACATTTGGTCTTTTTCTATGTAGGCTATACGATTATCTCCTGAAAGCTTAGCAGCATCCGAAGAACTCATTCGAGCAGATACACCCATTAAGGTTTTGCTATACACATGGTCAATTAAATCACCTTTCATTTGAAGCGTTCCCAAAACTTCCGTTGCCAATTGTTTTACAGCTCCTTTGGCTGATTTATAATCGCTTCCGAACTTGGCACCAACATCACCGGTAACCTTTTGGTCAAAGACAATGATATACGAACCATCAATTGTGTAACTACCCTGATTAAACAGTACCGATTCCTCGGTTTCAGGAACTGCAATTGAATTTTCAAGGTTGTCGATTTCAGTTTGACTCTCATCCGAACAGGAGAATAAAATCAACCCAGTACTGGCCAAAAGGACCATACTTTTTAAAAGAGGTTTTTTCATAATACTATTAGTTTTTAATTTTAATCCGGATGAATGTAATACTTTTCCTCACAATAAAATGTTATTTAGTTAAATTTTCTTAACACTCTGTTAACTTTTTCGACAAATTACATCCACCTAGCATTTATGGGATTGTCATTCCGGCATTTATAGGAACCTTAAAAAAGGAATACAACTTTCAACGCGGAATGTCCATTTTCAAAAAAATCGTTAAAGCCCATAAGTCACTCTTTAATATCATTCCTTTTGTGGTATTTTTATCCGAATCAATCCGAGAAAACATGAAAAACATAAGTCTGTTGGCTGCTGTGGTTTTATTTGCAGCCTGCCAGGAAAACACTAAACAAAGAGAACCTATATCTGTGAACTACCCTACTACCAAAAAAGTCGATACCGTAGATAATTATTTTGGAAATGAGGTCCCGGACCCCTATCGCTGGTTGGAAGACGACCGTAGCGAGGAGACCGAAGCTTGGGTAAAAAAGCAAAACGCGGTTACCTTTGGGTATCTGGACAAGATTCCATTCCGTGAGGACCTAAAAAACCGATTGGAAAAACTCTGGAACTACGAAAAAGTGGGTTCCCCTTTTAAAGAAGGAGACTACACCTATTACTACAAAAACAATGGGCTACAAAACCAATATGTGGTTTACCGTAAAAAGAATGATGGCGAAGAAGAGGTCTTTTTGGACCCCAACACATTTTCTGAAGATGGCACTACATCCTTAATGGGACTCAGCTTTACCAAAGATGGTTCCAAAGCCGCTTATCTTATTTCCGAAGGAGGTAGCGATTGGAGAAAAGCCATTACCATTGATGCGGAGTCCAAAGAAATTGTAGAGGACACCTTGGTCGATATTAAATTCAGTGGCGTTTCTTGGAAAGGAAATGAGGGTTTCTTTTACTCCAGCTACGACAAGCCCCAGGGAAGCGAACTTTCTGCAAAAACAGACCAGCATAAACTCTATTACCACAAATTGGGCACCCCTCAAACTGATGATAAAGTTATCTTCGGCGGTACTCCCGAGGAAAAGCATAGGTACGTAGGCGGTTCAGTTTCAGAAGACCAAAAATACCTGTTCATTTCTGCATCAGTTTCCACATCTGGAAATAAATTGTTTATGATGGATCTTTCTAAAGACAATCCTGAATTGGTTACTATTTTGGATGATACAGATTCGGACACCTATGTTATCGACAACGAAGGTTCCAAGCTCTATTTGGTGACGAATCGAGAGGCACCCAACAAAAAAGTCGTGGTCGTGGATGCTGCCAATCCAACTCCGGACAATTGGGAAGATTTGATTCCAGAGACCGAAAACGTATTGACCGCGGGAACGGGTGGCGGCTATTTCTTTACCGAATATATGGTGGATGCCATTTCCAAAGTACTCCAATATGATTATGAAGGAAATTTAGTTCGCGAATTGGAACTTCCTGGCGTTGGAAGCGCAGGAGGCTTTGGCGGTAAAAAAGAGGACAAGGAATTCTATTTCTCCTTTACCAATTACAACACACCCGGGTCGTTGTACAAATACAATGTAGAAACTGGGGAATACGAACAATATTGGAAACCTCAAATTGATTTTAATCCAAATGATTATGAATCAAAACAGGTGTTCTACAATTCAAAAGACGG
Organism: Allomuricauda sp.; assembly: GCA_040285615.1. GTDB lineage: Bacteria > Bacteroidota > Bacteroidia > Flavobacteriales > Flavobacteriaceae > Flagellimonas. The sequence goes on along the minus strand of JAVJRL010000012.1, from coordinate 500,482 downwards.
TACAAAGGTGCCGATGATCATTACCTATAAAAAAGGAACAGAGCTCAACGGAAAAAACCCGACCATCCTTTATGGCTATGGAGGTTTCAATATTAGTTTGACGCCTTCATTTAGTATTGTGAATGCTGTTTGGATGGAGCAAGGCGGTGTGTATGCCGTTCCCAACCTGAGAGGTGGCGGTGAATACGGTAAAAAATGGCACCTAGCGGGCACCAAACTTCAAAAGCAAAATGTATTTGATGACTTTATCGCTGCTGCCGAATACTTGATTGACAACAAGTACACCTCCAAAGAGTATCTCGCAATCCGCGGTGGTTCCAACGGAGGATTATTGGTCGGTGCCACCATGACCCAGCGTCCGGATTTAATGCAAGTGGCATTGCCCGCTGTTGGGGTGATGGATATGCTGCGCTACCATACCTTTACCGCTGGAGCCGGATGGGCTTATGATTACGGGACTTCCGAAGACAACGAAGAAATGTTTAAATATATTAAGGGTTACTCGCCGGTACACAATGTAAAAGAAGGCACGGCATACCCTGCAACCTTGGTTACAACAGGGGACCACGATGATCGTGTGGTTCCAGCGCACAGCTTTAAGTTTGCCGCGGAACTGCAGGAAAAACAGGCCGGGAACCAACCTACCCTTATCCGAATAGAGACCAATGCAGGACACGGAGCCGGGACACCAGTGAGCAAAACCATTGAGCAATATTCGGATATCTTTGGGTTTACTTTTTATAATATGGGATACGATGAGTTGCCCAACCAAGCAGTACTCAAGGAGTTTAAAGATTAAACATATAAAGGGCTACTCATTTTTAGTAGCCCTTCTTTTCTATGCTAAAAGTCCAAGTAGATTCTTTCGGTTATCAAAACCAGACCATTTTAAAGGACATTTCTTTTGAAGTGGCCGCAGGGGAACATGTGGCTTTGATGGGCGAAAGTGGCTCAGGAAAAAGCACCTTGCTCAAAATTATTTACGGACTGCTCCATGTGGAAGAGGGTTCTGTTTTTTGGGGAGACATTGAAGCACTTGGACCCAATTTCAATCTAGTTCCAGGTGAGCCCTACATGAAATATTTGGCTCAGGATTTTGATTTGATGCCCTACATATCTGTCGAAGAAAACATAGGTCAGTTCCTTTCCGTTTTTGAGCGGGAAACCCATGAAGAACGAATCAACGAACTACTGGAATTGATTGAAATGACATCGTACGCAAAAACCAAAGTGAAATACCTCAGCGGCGGTCAGCAACAAAGGGTAGCATTGGCCAGAGTATTGGCGCAGGAACCAGAAATTTTGCTTTTGGACGAACCCTTTGGTCATATAGACAACTTTAAGCGAAACTCACTTCGAAGGAATTTATTTATATACTTAAAGAAACAGGGTATTACAGTACTTACCGCAAGTCATGACCCCAGCGATGTGCTGCCATTTGCAGAACGCACCTTAATTTTAGAAAAAGGACAAATCATCGCCAATCAGAACACACAAGAACTCTATAACAATCCCCCCAATTACTACACTGCTTCGTTATTTGGACAGGTGAACAAGGTTCCTATGAAACTTTTAAAATCCTATTCCGAAATTGATAAGTCGGTATTGGTATATCCGCATGAGTTCAAATTTTCCGATTACTCTGGTCTAAAAGTTGAGGTGGCCAACTCTTTTTTTAAAGGCAGCCATCACTTAAATGAAGGAGTTGCAGATGATGGAACCATTATCTTTTTTAATTCTGAGAAAAAGCAGGAAAAAGGAGTAACCATATTTCTTAATGTATCTTTGGAAACCATAAATAGAAGGCTCCAAGTTGGACAAAAAACAAATACATAGGGAACTTCAGTTTAAGGCCATGCGAAGCAGCGGTGTCGGGGGGCAGCATGTGAACAAGGTTTCCTCCAAAGTAGAACTCACCTTTAACATCCCAGCCTCGGAAGGCCTTTCGGATAGAGAAAAGCATCGGATTCAATTAAAGCTAAAATCCCGACTTACCAATGAAGGTGCTTTGGTTCTTCAATGTGATGAAGCCCGAAGTCAGCACCGAAATAAAGACTTGGTGGTAAAACGTTTTTTTGAGATGCTCAAAAAAGCCGTTACTATTCCCAAAAAGCGAAAACCGACCAAACCGACTAGATCTTCCAAAGAAAAACGGTTAAAGTCCAAAAAGAAAACCTCCGAAAAAAAGGCTTTCCGCAAAAAACCAGATTTGGGTAAATAAGAATTTGATGATTTTCTATTCTTTAGATTATAAACCCATCAAAAAAAACAGCCCCAATGCAATTCTGATCTGTTGGATTTAATATCCTCGGCACAATTGCTTAATTTTCAGTCAAATTATAACTAATTCAAAAAAATGATTTCTAAAACTGCAAACCTCAAAACATTGCTGCTCTCTGCTGTGATGTCTTTGTCTTGCGCTGCGCTCGTCGTGGCACAAAATGTTCCCTCACCAAAAGACGTGTACGGATTTGATGTGGGTTCAGACTACAAATTAGCCGATTACTCACAAATTGAAGATTACCTCACCAAGTTGGACAATGCTTCCGACAGAGTTCAAAAAATTGAGATTGGAGAAACTGTTCTAGGTCGAAAAATGTACCTTTTGTTTATCTCCACCGAAGAAAACCTAGCTCAATTGGACAAGTGGAAAGATATTAGCACAAAACTTGCCCGCGTTCAAGTAGATGAAGAAGAAGCCGTAAAACTTTCCGAAGAAGGAAAGGCCATTGTATGGGTAGATGGCGGTATGCACTCCACAGAGCTGGCCCATGGACAAATGACCTCCGAATTGGCGTACACGTTAGCCACTTCCGAAACCGCAGAAATGCAAAAAATCAGGAAAAACGTAATTACCCTTTTAATGCCAGTAATGAATCCGGATGGTCTGGATATTGTCGTAGACTGGTACCGAAAAAATCTAGGCACTCCTTATGAGACTTCTCGCCCTCCGATTCTTTACCATTATTACATGGGGCACGATAACAATAGGGATTGGTTTATGAACAACATGCCCGAGACATATAATGTTACCAATATATTGTATAACGAATGGTATCCACAGATTGTTTACAATCACCATCAATCCTCTCCGTCTTGGACCAAAATTTCACTACCTCCATATGCCGATCCTGTAAACCCAAAAATTCACCCAGCAATCACTGCAGGCGTTAGTGAAGTAGGTTCTGCCATGTCCAAGCGTTTTTCTTTGGAAAATATGCCTGGTGCCATTGCCGACAACTTTTACACCATGTTCTGGAACGGCGGAGGACGCACAGTGCCTTACTACCACAACATGATCGGGATCCTTACCGAAACAGGCCACACAACCCCTACGCCAAGGTTCTACGACCCCGAAAAATTACCCAAAACCGTTGCTGGTGGCACTCCAACAGATGGTACGGATATTATGTACCCAGACCCTTGGAAAGGGGGCGAATCTCACTTTAGGGATGCAGTAGATTATATGTTGACAGCCACTTGGGCCACCTTGGACCTTGCTGCCGACCGCAAGAGCAATTACTTGCTCAATATTTACAAAATGGGTAAAACTGCTGTTGAAAAAGGTACAACCGAAGATTTGTTCGCCTACATTATCAGCAAAAAACAATGGGATGCTTTTGAGTCCGTAAACTTGGTGAACGTATTGCTCCAAGGTGGAATTAAGGTTGAAAAAGCTACTAAAGACTTCACGGTCAATGGAAAAGAGTATGAAGAAGGTTCCTATGTAATTTATACTGCGCAGGCCTTTAGGCCATACTTGTTGGACCTTATGGAAAAACAAAACTATCCAACACGTTTCCAATATCCAGGCGGTCCTCCGGATACGCCATATGATTTAGCCGGTTGGACATTGCCAATGCAAATGGGGATTGAAGTAGATAAAATAGCAGAACCTTTTAAAGCTTCAACCGAAAAAGTTTCAGGCCAGGCAAAACACTACGAAGGCGATGTAAACAGAAACGGTTCATTTGGATACGCCCTAAGTGTAAACACCAACGCCTCTGTAGTTGCCACAAACAAAATTTTGAAAGCTGGAGGAACTGCACACAAAAGTATGGGTGAATTCAAAGCTGGAAAAGTAACTTTCCCTGCAGGGTCTTACATTGTTTCCGGAGATAAAGAAATGATGGAATCCTTGGCTGATGAATACGGACTTGAGTTCACTGGTTTGTCTGCCAAACCAGAAGTTCAATTGAAAAAAATCCATTTGCCCAAAGTTGGACTATACAAATCTTGGGTGGCCAGCATGGATGAAGGGTGGACCCGTTTTGTAATGGACGAATACGAATTTGATATGGATACCTTGCACGATGCCGACATCAAAACCAAAGATTTGTCCCAGTATGATGCGATTATTATTCCGTCACAGAGACCAAGTTCTATTTTACACGGGCACAGTAATTTGAGTATGCCCGAAAAATTCACAGGAGGAATTGGCCTTAAAGGTTCGGTTGCTCTTAGTGACTATGTAAACGAAGGTGGTACATTAATTGCCTTTGATGCTGCCAGTGATTTTGTTATCGAACAATTTGGATTGCCCTTACGAGATGCCGTAGCAGGTGCCGACAGCAAAGATTTCTTTATTCCAGGATCATTGATCAAAGCTGGAGTGGACACGTCCCACCCATTGGCCTTTGGTATGAAAGATACCGTTGCGGTTTCCTTTAATAGAAGTAGAGCTTTCACGATTGACAAGCAAAGAAAAACAGGTGAAGGTGGAGAAGAAGACATCAAAGATGCTCCTGCACCTGAAGTAGAAGTAATTGCCACCTATGCCGCCAAAGACCTATTGATGAGTGGTTGGGTCATGGGAGAAGATAAGTATATCGCCAAAAAGCCTGCGATGGTTAGAGCCAAATATGGAAAAGGTTCAGCTATCCTGTTCGCGTTCCGTCCACAGTTTAGAGCGCAGCCTCGAGGAACCTATAAATTGATTTTTAATGCGATTTACGACGGTGCTTCGGAATAGCAGAAAGTATTATTAGTGTATAAAGGAAAGCCGCATCAAGTTGATGTGGCTTTTTTGTTTGTGGAACCTTTTTAAAATCTCTTTTTCATCTATAAAGAATTTAAACGCGTCATTCTGAATTTATTTCAGAATCTTATAGTGATGGTATGCATATCGTAATGAGATCCTGAATCAATCCCGACAATTATAGGGAGAGGTTGACGAAAAATTGACATTTTGGATATCCTCTTTTTTTATGGAGTTTACTTTATCCTACCTAAAAAGAATCGCCACTGCACCAATAGCCGTCACAATCAAAATAAAGCGCTTGTAATTTTTTTCGTTGATTTTCTTCACCAAGAAAACACCTAAAACCAAACCAATAAAAATAGCTGGCAACAATCGTAGATTTATCAAAAGACTTTCTATGGTAATGGTTTTCCAAACAAAAACATGAAATGGAAGTTTAAATAGATTGGTAATAAAAAACAACCAGGCTGCCGTACCTACGAATTCATTCTTGGGCAAACGCATCGCCAAAAAGAAAATATTGGTGAAAGCTCCGGCCAAATTTCCAATCATAGTGCATATACCGGCCAAAATTCCCATAGAACCAGAAAACATCAAATGGGTGGGCACTTTTTTGGATTTTCTACGGTCCCACCAAATCAGCATTCCCAAACTAATGAATATCACGACCACCATTCCCCATTTAAATTCACGTTCGGGAAGATCTTTTCCGATTAAAACTCCCACAAGAATCCCTAGAATCATCCAAGGAAGAAACTTAATAATGTACTTCCATTGGGTATGCCGGTTGTAATAGGCCACCGCAAAGATGTCACCCACAATCAGCAAGGGAATAAAAAGACCGGTAGAAGCTCTAGAGCCAAAAGCCAGCGCCATTAGGGTAACATTAAAAATGGACATTCCTTTCAGCCCCGCTTTGGAAACCCCCATTAAAAAGACAGCGGTAGCTGCCATAGTCCATGCGGCAACAGAAATATCTGAGAAAGTGGAAAGAAACATGAAGACTTTTTACTGGTTCACAAAAGTAACCCAAAAAACCTATCTTTAGCTCCAGCCAAACTAAACAAATGAAACTAGAACTTTTAGATTACACCATCATCTTTGGGTTTTTTGCCTTGGTCCTTTTCATAGGGATATATGTCTCCAAAAAATCCGGAAAAGATTCAACAGAATATTTTTTATCTGGCCGAAGTATGCCTTGGTGGCTCTTAGGGCTTTCCATGGTCGCCACTACATTTTCTACGGACACCCCCAACTTGGTTACCAATTTAGTGCGTTCCAATGGGGTTTCCGGAAACTGGGGCTGGTGGTGCTTTTTATTGACAGGAATGTTGACGGTTTTTGTCTATGCCAAACTTTGGAGAAAGTCCAATGTAAAAACAGATTTAGAATTTTACGAATTAAGGTATGGAGGAAAGGCTGCAAGTTTTCTAAGAAAATTCAGGGCCATATATCTAGGGGTATTGTTTAATGTAATCACCATGGCCTCTGTTACTTTGGCAGCCATAAAAATAGGTGGCGTAATGTTGGGTCTGGAACCTTGGGTTACGGTTGTGAGTGCAGGCCTGATCACTGTAATTTTTAGTGCTCTCGGTGGCTTTAAAGGTGTTGTTTACAGCGACTTTTTTCTGTTTTTTATGGCAATGGCAGGTGCAATAGGAGCTGCTTATTATCTCGTTAATTTGCCCGAAGTGGGCGGGCTCCAGGCGGTTTTGGAGAACGAAAATGTAAAAGATAAGTTGAGTATACTTCCCGATTTTAATGACAAAAAAGCCTTGATCACTGCCCTTATCATACCCTTGGCCGTGCAATGGTGGAGTTCGTGGTACCCAGGCGGGGAACCAGGTGGGGGCGGTTATATCGCACAACGAATGTTGGCGGCGAAAAATGAGAATCATGCTATTGGAGCCACCTTTTTCTTTAACATAATGCACTATGCGCTAAGACCTTGGCCATGGATTCTGGTAGCTTTGGCATCCTTGGTGCTGTATCCCGATATTGCAAGTATCCACGAAGCTTTTCCGAATGTAACGGAAGATAAGCTAGGTCATGATTTGGCGTATTCCGCTATGATGACAAAACTGCCAACAGGGCTTTTGGGGGTGGTTCTAGCCTCTCTGGTCGCAGCCTATATGTCGACCATTTCTACACAATTGAACTGGGGTTCATCCTATATAGTGTATGACTTTTATAAACAACAAATAAATCCAGAGGCCACAGAAAAACAAATGGTAAATGTGGGTAGGATCTCTACTGTACTATTAATGGTTTTGAGTGCATTTTTGGCCTTGGCCCTGCAAGATGCCATGGGAGTCTTCAATTTGCTTTTATCCTTCGGAGCAGGAACAGGGCTCATCTTTATTTTAAGATGGTTTTGGTGGCGTATCAATGCATGGAGCGAAATTACGGCAATGTTTTCTTCTGGAATCTTGGCGGTCTTATTGGAGACCACTGCTTTGAGGGAATATTTGTTTGCCCCCGAAACGGGAATTTTTCCAGAATGGGCCGATTTGCCATTTATAATGTTGGTCACTACGATTATATGGTTAACGGCGACATTTGTTACGCAGCCCGAAAGTAAACAGGTGCTTCGAAGCTTTTATTTAAAAATTCAACCAGGAGGCCCGGGCTGGTCAAAAGTTGTAGATGAAGCTAAAGCAGATCATGTGGAAATAGTCAAGACCAATGAAAAGTGGGGTGTGCCATCAGGAATAAAAGCTATGTTATCTGGTGTTGTATTGATTTACTCCATTATGTTCGCTACAGGATATTGGATTTACGGAGACCATCAACTGGCCATAATTCTTACTATTGTGGTAGCCGTATCCGCCTTTGTTTTGTTAAAAGTATGGCGCGGAATGCGGAATGTATTTTAGCGGGTCTTTACCCTCTCAACTCCAATAATCGGGAAACATATTTCCCAATTACATCAAACTCCAAATTCACCTTTGTACCTGCTTTGTAGGTATGGAAACGGGTGTGCACGTGGGTGTAGGGAATAATCGCTACACTAAAACTGGTTTTTTGGGAGTCAACCACGGTTAAACTCACTCCATCTACCGTGATGGAACCTTTTTCAATGGTCACATTATTAAGTTTGGGGTCATATTCAAAACTATAGATCCAGCTTCCATCTTTCTCCTCAACAGATTTACAAACCGCGGTTTGGTCCACATGCCCTTGAACAATATGTCCATCTAAACGGGCTCCTAGTACCATGGCCCGCTCCAAATTCACCATATCACCCAGCTCTAATTCATCCAAATTGGTTTTATTTAGGGTTTCTTCAATGGCCGTCACGGTATAACTATTACCATCAATGGCAACCGCTGTAAGGCATACCCCGTTGTGGGCCACACTCTGATCTATTTTCAATTCCGAAGTAATATCCGAAGCGATGGTAATGTTCAGATTTCCACCATCTTTTTCCAGCTTTTCGACTTTACCCAAAGTCTCTATGATCCCTGTGAACATGTGTCTTATTAATTGACTAGTTTTGTAATGCAAAAGTAGCCATATCGGCATTCATTTTATGAAGGAAAAGCAAAAAATAAAGTTAGGGATCTCCATAGGGGATATTAACGGTATTGGGTGCGAGGTAGCGCTCAAAACATTTGAAGATCCAAGAATGTTGGAGTTTTGTACTCCAATCATATTTGCATCCAACAAAACCATCTCCCAACAGTTAAAGGATTTGGGGATTAACCTAAAGTTCAATGGTGTCAGGGATGCCGAACAGGCCATCGAGGGCAAGGTAAATATTGTAAATGTTTGGAAGGAAGTTCCTAAAATAGAATACGGCCAAGCCACCAAAGAGGGAGGTGATTTTGCTATTCGTTCCCTGAGAGCTGCAGTTGTGGCGCTAAAAGAAAATAAAATTGATGTGCTGGTCACGGCACCCATCAACAAAAACAATATCCAGTCCGAAGATTTTAAATTTCCAGGTCATACAGACTTTCTTGCCCAAGAACTCGAGGGTGAAAGCCTGATGTTTATGGTCACGAATTCTTTACGTGTTGGTTTGCTCACCGATCATATAGCCGTTAAAGATGTGGCGAAGGCCATTACCCCCAACTTGATTCGGAACAAGGTTGCCATCATGGAGAAATCCCTGAAAATGGATTTTGGTATTCGTAAACCCAAAATCGCCATCCTTGGCATTAATCCTCACAGTGGAGATAGCGGAACTATTGGTGAAGAAGACGATAAAATCCTAAAACCAACCATAAAAGAATTATTCAACCAAGGTACACTAGTATACGGACCTTACTCAGCAGATAGTTTTTTTGGCTCCAACAGCCATCAAAACTTTGATGCTGTTTTAGCAGCATATCATGACCAGGGATTGATACCCTTTAAGACCCTTTCCTTTGGTAAAGGGGTGAACTATACGGCAGGATTGGACAAGGTCCGGACATCTCCAGACCATGGAACCGCTTATGAAATTGCGGGCAAGGGCAAGGCAGATGAGAGTTCTTTTAAAGAAGCTGTGTTTACCGCAATGCATGTGTTCAACAACAGAAGTGAGTATCTGGAACTGACCAAAAACCCCCTGCAAAAGCAGAAAATTAAGCGAGGGGGATAAAAAGTTACTGGCAATTTCGATATTTGTTGTAGCAAGAATTGCAGTTTTGTAAATTAGTAGTATCTTTGCACCCGCCTTTAAAGGCTGGTACACAAACCTTAAGTGTAGAAATGATGAAGCTGAAAGAGTATTTTATCCCTTTTTCAGGTCTGAAGTTGGGAGAACATAAATTTGTGTACAAGATTGATGATGCGTTCTTTGAATCTTTTGACTACCAAGAATTTAATGGAGCTTCCGTTCAAATTGATGCCGTTTTAGAAAAAATGAGCACCATGATGGAACTTCAGATTAAAGCGAAGGGTACCATAAATGTGGATTGTGATCTAACGGGTGAGCCTTACGACCAACCCATCGATTCCAATTTAAAGCTAGTCGTCAAGTTTGGCGAAGAGTACAATGATGAAGATGATGAAATCTTGATTATTCCACATGGAGAGCACCAATTCAATATAGCACAGTACATTTATGAAATGTTGGTGCTGGCCGTTCCACAAAAAAGGGTTCATCCCGGAGTTGAGGACGGAACGTTACAATCGGAAATCTTGGACAAACTCGAAGAGTTACAGCCAAAAGAGAATACAAAATCAACAGAAGAAACAGATCCCAGATGGGACGATTTAAAAAAGTTACTAACGGATAAATAGGTTTATAATGGCACATCCTAAAAGAAAAACATCAAAAACCAGAAGGGACAAAAGAAGGACCCACTACAAAGCAGTTGCGCCAACAATTGCCAAGGACTCAACCACAGGTGAAATGCACTTGTTCCACAGAGCTCACTGGCACGAAGGCAAATTGTACTATAGAGGTCAGGTATTGATTGACAAAACAGAAGAGGAAACTGCGGCATAACCGCAAATCCCCTAAAATAAAGCAACTCCCGTTCAATTTTAACGGGAGTTTTTTTATGGACCCGTGTTAACACCCAAAATCGGTTCAATTTTGACTATAAAGTCATATAAAATGACTAATTTTCACCGCTTTTGGGTCAAATTTCAAGGTTTTTGACAATAAAGAGAGGCTAAAAATGAAGAAAACAACAGCAGCAATAACAGCTGTAGGAGGGTACGTTCCAGATTTTGTTCTTTCCAACAAAGTATTGGAAACCATGGTGGATACCAACGACGAGTGGATCACCACAAGAACAGGGATCAAGGAACGAAGAATCTTAAAAGAAGAGAACGCAGGAACATCTTTCATGGCAATCAAAGCTGCGGAAGATTTGCTTCAAAAAAGAGGCATTGATGCTTCCGAAATAGATTTTGTGCTAGTTGCCACCGCAACTCCAGATATGCCAGTTGCAGCTACGGCAGCTTATGTTGCTTCGGAAATTGGCGCATCCAATGCTTTTGCTTACGACCTGCAGGCCGCTTGTTCCAGTTTTTTATACGGAATGTCAACTGCAGCTAGTTATATTGAATCCGGCAGGTACAAAAAAGTATTGCTAATAGGTGCCGATAAAATGTCGTCCATTATAGACTATACCGACAGAACCACTTGTATTATTTTTGGAGATGGTGCCGGAGCGGTTCTTTTTGAACCCAATGAAGAAGGTCTTGGATTACAGGATGAATATTTGCGCTCGGACGGAATTGGTCGTCAATTTTTAAAAATTGATGCGGGAGGTTCTATTTTGCCTCCATCCGAGGAAACCGTAAAGAACAAACAACATTACGTCTTTCAAGACGGAAAGTCTGTTTTTAAATTTGCAGTGTCCAATATGGCCGATGTATCAGCTTTGATCATGGAGCGAAACAACCTAACCAAAGACGATGTGCAATGGTTGGCGCCTCATCAGGCCAACAAACGAATAATCGATGCCACTGCCAATAGAATGGGTGTCGAACCCGAAAAGGTTATGATCAATATTGACCGGTACGGAAACACCACTTCTGCAACATTGCCCTTATTGCTTTACGATTATGAGAAGCAGTTGAAAAAGGGAGACAACATAATTTTTGCCGCCTTTGGAGGAGGTTTTACATGGGGCTCCATTTATTTAAAATGGGCCTATAATTCTTAATCACACAACTAACTAAATTATATTCCATGGACATTAAGGAAATTCAAAGTTTAATCAAGTTTGTAGCCAAATCGGGTGCCAGCGAGGTGAAGTTGGAAATGGAGGACATTAAAATCACCATTCGAACGGGAAGTACAGGTTCCAGTACACCAGAAACAACCATTGTTCAACAGATCCCTGTGGCTCAGGCTCCTTCTGCAGCAGCTCCGGTAGCCCAAGCTCCAGCTGCAGCACAAGAAGCTGCTGCTCCAGCACCATCTGATTCCAAGAAATCAGATGAAGATTCAAAATATATTACCATCAAATCCCCCATCATAGGAACATTCTATAGAAAACCATCTCCTGACAAACCACCATTTGTGGAAGTTGGAAGCACCATTAACCAAGGTGATGTTCTTTGTGTGATCGAGGCAATGAAACTTTTCAATGATATCGAGTCAGAAGTTTCAGGTAAGATAGTTAAGATATTGGTTGATGATTCCTCTCCCGTTGAGTTTGACCAACCGTTATTCTTGGTAGACCCATCGTAGTGAATTTTAGATGATAAATTCTAAGCAACAAGTTTTATCGCTTAGAACCATTTAAAATTTAGAATTCAGAATTTAAGATTGTGCTCTATGTTTAAAAAAGTATTGATTGCAAATAGGGGTGAAATTGCCTTGCGAATTATAAGAACTTGCAAGGAAATGGGCATCAAAACTGTGGCCGTTTACTCCAAAGCGGATGAAGAAAGTCTTCATGTGCGCTTTGCAGACGAAGCCGTTTGTATAGGTCCAGCACCCAGCAGCGAATCTTATTTAAAGATTCCAAATATTATTGCAGCAGCGGAAATCACCAATGCCGACGCCATCCACCCAGGATATGGATTTCTTTCCGAAAACTCCAAATTCTCAAAAATCTGTGCCGAGCACGATATCAAATTTATTGGTGCATCAGGTGAACAGATCGATAAAATGGGGGACAAGGCAACCGCTAAGTTAACCATGAAAAAAGCGGGCGTTCCCACCGTTCCCGGCTCCGAAGGCCTGTTGAAAGATGTTGACCACGCAAGAAAGGAAGCCAAAAAAATGGGCTATCCTGTAATGATCAAAGCTACTGCTGGTGGTGGTGGTAAAGGCATGCGTGCCATTTGGTCCGAGGATGAAATGGAGAAAAACTTCAACAGTGCTGTAACCGAAGCAACCGCAGCCTTTGGCAACGGAGGCATGTACATGGAAAAGTTGATTGAGGAACCTCGACATATCGAAATCCAGATTGTGGGAGACCAGTATGGAAAAGCTTGTCACTTGTCCGAAAGAGATTGCTCCATTCAGCGAAGACACCAGAAGCTTACCGAGGAGACCCCTTCACCATTTATGACGGACAAACTCCGTGAAGATATGGGTAAAGCTGCCGTTAAAGCTGCCGAATATATTAAATACGAAGGTGCGGGAACCATTGAGTTTTTGGTGGACAAACACCGAAACTTCTACTTTATGGAGATGAACACTCGTATCCAAGTAGAGCATCCTATTACAGAACAAGTTGTGGACTACGACTTGATTCGTGAGCAAATTTTGGTTGCAGGTGGTGTGCCAATCTCCGGAAAAAACTACTTCCCAAAATTACATTCTATTGAGTGCCGAATCAATGCGGAAGACCCTTATAATGGCTTTAGGCCTTCACCTGGAAAAATCACCACTTTGCACATGCCTGGTGGACATGGAGTACGATTGGACACACATGTGTATAGCGGGTATATGATTCCGCCGAATTATGATTCCATGATTGCAAAGTTGATAACCACTGCCCAAACAAGGGAAGAGGCCATCAATAAAATGAGAAGGGCCTTGGACGAATTTGTAATCGAGGGAGTTAAAACTACTATTCCATTCCACCGTCAATTAATGGACCATCCAGATTATTTGGCAGGTAACTATACTACCAAATTCATGGAAGATTTTAAAATGGACCCAAAATATAAGGAAGAACATTAAACATAACCCCGATTTTATCGGGGTTTTTCTTTTATGGAATTAAGTTATTGGGAACATAAAAGTTGGTTTTCAAATGTTGACTTTACCGTTATCGGCAGCGGCATCGTTGGAACAAATTGTGCCATTCAACTGAAGGAAAAATATCCTCACACAAATATTTTAATCCTCGAAAAAGGTAGTTTGCCTCAAGGGGCAAGCACCAAAAATGCAGGCTTTGCATGTTTTGGAAGCGTTTCCGAAATTTTATCGGACCTAGAGCATCATACCGAGGAAGAAGTGGTGCGATTGGTTCAAAAACGTTGGGACGGGATTCAACGACTACGAAGTTTGTTGGGCGATGAAGCCACAGGTTTTCAATTGCACGGCAGTCACGAACTTTTCCCCTTAGAAAAACCGCAATTCTATGAAAACTGCTTGGAATCCATTCCATATCTAAATGAACTGATGGAGCCTGTGTTTGACAAAAAACCATTTGTTACCAGTAGCAATCTGTTCGGTTTTGGCAGTATTCAAGAAAAATACATTACACACCGTCTAGAAGGCCAACTGGACACGGGTAAAATGATGCGTTCCTTGATTCAAAAATGTTTGTCCATGGAAATCCCCATATTAAATGGGATTATGGTCAATGATGTGGTTGAATCAAATAATGGAGCTACAATCGTAACCGATGAGTTTGAGTTTTCATCCAAAAAAGTATTTGTGGCTACCAATGGTTTTGCTTCTAAACTATTAAAATCAGAAACTGTAAAACCCGCACGAGCACAGGTTTTGGTCACCGAACCCATCAAAAATTTGGAAATAAAAGGCACCTTTCATTTTGATGAAGGATATTATTATTTCCGAAACATTGATAACAGGATTTTGTTTGGGGGTGGTAGAAACCTTGATTTTAAAACGGAGGAAACCACAGAATTCGGAGAGACTAAAATTATTCAAGACAAACTGGAATCCATACTCCGGAATATGATTTTACCAAATCATCCTGTCAAAATTGAACGAAGATGGAGTGGTATTATGGGTGTGGGCAAACAAAAATCACCTATCGTAAAACAAGTTTCCGATTCCATATTTTGCGGTGTCCGCTTAGGGGGTATGGGCGTGGCTCTTGGTAGCCTTGTTGGTAAAGAATTGGCTGAACTTGCAGATTAGCAATCATCTGGCTCTATTTAGATTCTTCGCAAGGTTCAAGAATCACAGACCAGGAACAACCTAGCAACTAATCCCTGAGGTCAAACCATTCTCCCGTCCAATAAATTAATGACTCTTGAGCCGTACTCAGCATTTTTCTCAGAGTGCGTCACCTGAATTATGGTTACCCCCTCATCGTTCAATTGTTTAAACAATTCCATGATTTCTTCTCCCTGTTTAGAGTTAAGGTTCCCCGTAGGTTCATCTGCCAAAATTAGTTTAGGGCTAGAAATCAAAGCTCTGGCAACACCTACCAATTGTTGTTGGCCTCCACTTAACTGAGACGGGAAAAGGTCCTTTTTACCCACAATATTAAAGCGGTCCAGCATATCGGCTACCATGGCCTTACGCTCCGAACCTTTGATTTTTTTGTAAATCAAGGGCATCTCCAAGTTCTCTTTTACGGTGAGATCATCCAACAGATGATAGGATTGAAACACAAAGCCAATGTATTGTTTATATAGATTGGATCGGTGCTTCTCCTTTAGAGAATGAACAGATTCATCCAAGAAATTATACTCTCCCTCGTCAAAAGTGTCCAACATGCCAATAACGTTGAGCAATGTCGATTTTCCAGAGCCCGATGGTCCCATTACAGAGATAAATTCTCCTTCTTCCACTTCCAGGTTAATGTCCTTGAGCAAAAAGAAGCGTTGACCTCCTGAATGCACCCATTTAAATATGTTGTTGAGTTGTAATAGCATCTTATTTGTTGTTTAATTCCTCTAATCTTTTTGTTGCATTTTCGCACCAATAGCAATTGGTTTCAGGTTTAAGTTCTATCGCTTTTTGAAAACTTTTAATAGCGTTGGGCCTGTCATTAACCAAATAATATCCTTCACCTAAAGAATCCCAAAGATTTCCATCTTCAGGGAAAACATCTGTATTCAGTTTTAACAGTGCGATACCCCATTCAACATCTTTATCCTCTGACACTTGTTTAAAGCCGATTCGGTTCAAGATTGCCTTATCATCTAGTGATGTTTCGGATTTGCTCTCAATAAATTGAGGTAATAGACTCGCTTTATCAGGAGAGTTCGACCTAATAAAATCAAAAACTAGCTCATACTTGTTTTTTGGAATTATTTTGGAACTGTATTCTTCATCCATTACCATTGAAGCAATATCCCACGCAACATTTTCTGATTGGTGGTTTAAAATGATGTTAGACAAAGCAATTATCACTAAATCATCTTCTACAAACCTTAAAAAATCTGCAAAATAAATTCCGTTGCTACCGTTATGTGCAACAATTTTTGTGTTGTTCTGTGAATTGAATATTGCCCAACCATACCCATAAAAAGATGTTCTAGTTTCATTCTCTGGGACATGGGCCTTTTCCATTAACATTTTTGTTTCGGCAGACAGCACTTTATTGTTTTCCATAGCAAGGTGCCACGTGTACAAATCCTTAGCAGTAGAATATAGGTCTCCCTTCCCAATACTGTACCAATGTTCATTGCTATAAGGTAGATGTTCTTGAGTTATTCCCCAATCCCTCCACTCACCATTTGTATAATGGAAATAATATCCATGGGCAAATTGCTCACTATTAAAATGTATCTCTTTATACCCTGTATGGTTCATTTGCAAAGGAGTCCAAAAATTTTCCCTTAAAAATGTTTCATAATCTTGTTGGGAGACTTGTTCAATTATTGCCGATAACAAAATATAGTTGGCATTAGCATAGGTATGTTTTGTTCCCGGTGCGTACTTCAATTCTGATTGAAAAAAGTCCTTTAGAAACCCTTCTTTGCTCGCTTTATCATACCTGAAACCTCCTGTTCTTGGTGATACACCGGATGTATGAGTAAGCAATTGATGGATAGTGATGTCTTTTTTATCGGAAGGTACTTGTGGAAAATACTTTTCAATGTTATCCGAAACATTCAGTTTTTGGTCTTCCATGAGTTTTAAAATGGCAGCTGCCGTGAATTGCTTGGTCACCGATCCAATATTAAACACAGTGGCCGGTGTATTCATTATTTTCAACGACCTATCCGACCAACCATAGCCTTTAGAAAAAATGATGTTGTTACCTTTGGCCACTAGAACACTTCCCGAGTAGCCATTGGCCACACTTTTGCTCAAATAACTGTCTATTTTAAACGCTAGGTTATCACCTTTTAACCCCTCTTGAGCCAATAAAGTGTAACCGAAAACCAATGATAGGCATAGCGCTTTCAAAATACTTCTTTTCATTTTACAGTAGTATCTGTGTTTATTCTGTTCGTAAACTATTTATTGGATTAGCAGAAGCAGCTCTATAGCTCTGCCAACTTACTGTAATCAGTGCCATCAATAGTGTAAGAATACCCGCAAATACAAAAATCCACCAATCCATAGTGGTTTTGTAAGCAAAGCTTTGTAACCATCTATGCATAGCGTACCAAGACACAGGAACTGCTAAGATGAATGCCAACATTACCCATTTTATGAAATCTTTGTTCAAAAGCGCCATAACCCTTCCAATAGTGGCTCCATTCACTTTTCTGACGCCAATTTCCTTTTTTCTTTGTTGCATATAAAAGGTGGCCATCGCCAAAATGCCCATAGAAGAGATAATCACAGCTAATACAGTAAAATAACTGATGATTTTTCCTGTACGCTCCTCCTTTTTATACCATTGGGATATGGCTTCATCGACAAACCGGACATCAAACTCTACATTTCCAATAATGTTGGAATACGCAGTTTTTATTTGGCTGATTGTATTGATTCCCCCATTGCCATCCAGCTTTAAAAAAACATTGTCGGCAAATTGTTCGGGGCTTTGCCACCTAATCATCAAAGGGCCGACATTATCCCTTAATTGTTTAAAGTTGAAATCCTTTACTACACCCAAAACAGGGACTTCCTGATCTCCCATTTGATATGAAACCGGATTGTCTGCTATTCCCAGTTCCTTTAGCGCCGCTTCATTCAAAATTACCCCATTTGGTGAATACGCTACATCGGTTGGGGCAACCTTAATGCCGAAAACATCATAAAATGACGAGTCAACCGCAAACTCTTGAAAACTTACCGATTTCCCATTGCTATTAAAAGTCTGATTGCTACCTCCGCTCAACGGGCTTTGCCAGGTAATAGACACGTCCTTTACCCCAGGAATCTTCAAAAGTTCATCCTTTATGGTCTCTTTTTGTTTTGTGTCCCCCAAATATTCCATTTGGACAATGTTGTCCTTGTCAAATCCCAAATTCTTTTCTCTTAAATAATTCGTCTGCTTAAGAATAATCCAACTACTGGCCAATAAAGCAATGGCCACGGTGTATTGAAAAGTGATAAACGCCTTGGCATAGATGCTTTTTGACTTGTTACGTAATTCTCCCTTTACTACTTGGATAGGTTTGAATCTAGATATTTTGATTGCGGGAATAATTCCTGAAATGAACCCTATTGAAACAAGTAGTGCAATAGCCATCAAAATGTTGGTTCCTGTTAATGCCTGATGAATTTCAAGCTTAGTGTCCAACATAGCATTGAGTGCAGGCTCTAATGTTATTGCCAATAAAAAAGCTATGAAAAACGCCAAAAAACATAGTACAAACGATTCTACAACCAACTGGCGTACCAACTGTCTTTTAGAGCCTCCCAGTAATTTTTTCACAGCTACCTCTTTGCCTCTGAATGTGGCTTGGGCAACAGTGAGATTGATATAGTTGCCTATGGCCAACAAAAGAATGATGAACACAATACCTGAAAGCACCCAAACCATTGTTTTACTATTGGATTTTGTGCCATTTCCTATCTTATTGCTAAAATATAGATGTGGCAAGGGAGTCATTACAACAGATTTTGCCCATCCTTCTTGGTATAGCCAAAAATTCTTCTTGAAGTTTTCTAAGATTTCAGGTGCTTTTGCTGGAAGGTAGGTATTGGGCTTTGCCATTAGGTAAATGCTGAGGGAGCACCAGCCGTATTCTTCCATAATACCTTCAAAGGCAAAGATTTTTTTGAACGCCCCAAGGTTTACCAAGGCATCCTGCTTGGCAAAATGGGTGTTGTCGGGAAAATTTTCCATCACACCCGTTACAGTGAACTTATTGTTGCCTTCAATAAAAACCGATTGACCTATAGCCTCTGTTACTGACCCGAATATTTGTACGGCCTTATTCCTGGACAAAACAATCTCATCCTCTGTTTGAAGTGCCAGCTTGGAATCTCCCTGAATCAAAGGGAAGGAAAACATATTGAAAAACCCGGGGTCAACCCCTAAATAATCAAACTTGATTTTTTGCCCTCCCGACCTGGAAATTCTTCCAGATGCATTATAAACCCTTGTAAAATCCTCAATTTCAGGATACATGCCCGCTAAGTCAGTTGCAATAGGAGGAGAAAAATCAACAGTTTCATTCTCAAGCCTATAGATTCTGTCCTTGTTTTCATGGAAATTATCTACAGAAAGTTCATTTTGAATGTATATGCCAAGAATGAGCACAAAAGTCAAAGACAATGCAAATCCAATTACAGTAACACTAGTATACATTCTATTCCTTGAAAGGTGCCTTAAGAAAGATTTTATTCCAATCATGTTATACTGTTTAATTGATTTTCTTGACCTTTATTCATCTCGTAAACTTTTTACGGGATTGGCTGATGCAGCTGTTACAGTTCTCGAGCCCACAGTAATAAAAGCAATCCAACAAGCTGTAAGGCCTGCAGCTACAAAAAACAAAGGGCTGAGGGCAACATGCGAAGCATAGTTCTGGAGCCATTCGTTTAAAAAATACCAAGCTATCGGTGTTGCAATGATAAAGGCAAGACCCACCAACTTTAAAAAATCCTTGGTCAATAAAAGTGCCACTGAGGATACACTGGCGCCAACCACTTTTCGCACTCCTATTTCTTTGGTCCGTTGTGCCACCACCAACATAGAAATGGCAAAGAGTCCAATGCAACTTAACAAAATACCAAGAATACTTCCACTGGTCACAATGGTCGTCATTGTTTTTTCGCGCCTAAAAGTGCGGTCGACATTTTCATCCAAAAAAGAGCCTAAAAACTCGGCTTGTGGCTCCACTTTTTCCCAAGCTGTCTCAATGGCCTCAAATGATTTTGCTACATTCTTTGGCGCAATTTTGACGTAGGCATAGTAGAGGTCCCAATCCTTGTTCATGAACAGGGTAAGAGGCTTAATTTCCCTGCTCATTTCCTGAAAATTATAGTCTTTAACCACTCCAACAACCGAATACGCAGTGCTATCGTCCATTGGAATGCTAACCGCTAACGGGTCTTCTTTTCCCAATTGTTTGGCCATGGTCTCATTGATTACCAGTGACAGACTATCGGCGGCATAATTCCGGTCGAACATACGCCCGGCAACCAATTCCAGATCAAGGGTCTTGGCGTAATCATAATCTACGGTAATGGTGTTGGTGACCACACCCCGCCCTTCAAAATCGAAGCCCATCATACTGCTGGAAAGGCTACCATCGCGACCCTTCCCCAAATTGTTGTCTGCCCCGGAAACGTTCAAGATATCTGGATTTCCCTTAAGTTCGTCGCGTAAAAGTTCCAACACACGATAGCTATCCTTTTTGCCATTTAGGGGAATGGAAACAACCTGCTCTTTATTATACCCAAGATCTTTGTTCCTCATAAATTCAATTTGGCCATGAAGGACCAAAGTTCCACTGATCAAAATAATGGCAATCGTAAATTGAAGCACAATCAAGCTGTTCCGCAATCGGTTTTTGCCCAAATCCAATTTCCCTTTTAGTGCCCGAAGTGTACTCAATTTGGACATCAAAAGAGCAGGATACCCTCCTGCGATAAGAGTTATACAGAAAATGGCTATGCCAAAGAGAAAAATTACGTTGAGTTGTGCGACATCGGCAAAGGACGCTTTTGTGTTGAAAAGGGTTTTAAAAGGCTGCAACAGCATGTTGCTCGCCACCAAGCCAAGAACAAGGGAAATGCCAAAAACAAAGAGGCTTTCCATCCAAAATTGAATAAACAGCTGCTTTTTAACGGCCCCTAGGGTTTTTCGCATCCCTATTTCCTTCAACCGTTTTTCACTGAGCGCAATGCTCATATTAATGAAATTGGCACTCACGATAAAAATAATCACGAATGCGATGCCTAAAATCATATAGGGAAATGTACGGTTTACTATGGCAACCCCAGATTTATAAGTGGCAAAGTGCATATTGGAAATAGGCATCAAATGAAATTGTTTATATTTCCCATTGGCATCAGGGAGCGCCCCATCGCGGATATCACTTTCAATGCCCCCCTGGTAATGAAGTTCGGTAAAGGGAACGGTGTTTTCCTCGAATTGAGCTACAGAAACACCCTTGTCCAACTGGATGAAAATTGGGAGGAATTGAGAGTCCCAACGATCCTTGTTGGGTTCATATTCTGGATGATTTTCGAACGGGATTACGATATCAAAGTCAATACTGGAATTAGCAGGTGAGTTTTGCAAAATCGATGCAACGGTAAATGGCCTTTCCTCCTTGCCTATCTTCAAGGAAAGTGTTTTACCGATGACATTGTCCGTGCTACCAAAAATTTTCTGGGCCGATTCTTCCGAAAGGGACACACTGTTTTTATCGGGCAAAGGGCTCTCGGTATTTCCCAACAGCGCCGGAAAGGTGAAGATTTCAAAAAATGAAGGGTCCACGTACTCGGCATCCAAGTTGAGCTCTTTGTTGTTAAAAGTGACCAAAGCATCTTCACTGACTCTTCTAACAGCCCTTTTTATACCCGAAACTTCATCCATAAGGGCCGGGGCAAGTGGTACCGGGTTGGAAGTGCCGATTTCTGTCCCCCTTGGTGTTTGGTTGCTGAGGTACAATTGATAAACCGATGCTTTATTTTCATGGAAAGAGTCGAACGACACCTCAAATAGTGCCGTCATCACAAGAAGTATGGCCACGGCAAAGGCACTGGAAAGACCTATGATGTTTGCCAATGTAAACACCTTGTTCTTTATCAAATTTCTCCAAGCAATTTTTAAATAGTTCTTGATCATAGTTATTCGTTTTTGGTTGGTGATGAATAAGCTTGGTCCGTTTTATTTATTCCGTTCTAAGGCTCTTTACAGGGTTCACAATGGCTGCTTTTATACTTTGATAACTTACGGTAAGCAAGGCCACTCCTACTGCCATAAGCGCCGACAGGGCAAATATCCACCATGGAATATTGATATGATATGAGAAGTCTTGTAACCATCGGTCCATGGCATACCATCCTAAAGGAAGGGCAATGACAACAGAAAGCCCGACCAACTTCAAAAAGTCCACGGACAATCTGTACACAATTTGTCCAACACCGGCACCAAGTACTTTTCGAACACCAATTTCCTTTACTCGTTTTTGGGCGTTAAAGGCCGCAAGACCAAGAAGTCCCAAACAGGCAATTAAAATGGATAGCACGGTAAAAATCATAAAAATTTTGCCCAAGCGTTGCTCTGCTTCATAGCTTGTGTTGAAAGAGTCGTCCATAAAATAATATTCGAATGGTTGTGTAGGGGCAATATCCATCCAAATGTTCTCGATGTCACCAATGGTTCGGGTAACATCGCCCTGATTCACTTTTATGGCCAAATTGCCGGCAAAGTCACCTCCATAGAAAAGTGCCAGGGCTTCCACCTCATCCCGAAGTGATTCAAAATTAAAATCCTTTACGACCCCGATTACGGTAATCAGGGACTCATCATTAAAATTGTCCAGAAATTGTTGGCCCAATACGGTTTCGGGAGTTTTCCCCAAAATGGCTACCGCTTTTTCATTAAGTATGATGCCCGTGGAATCACTGGCGTATCGAGTAACATCAAAATTTCTTCCGGAGACCATCGTAAGCCCTATGGTTGAAATGTAATCTTCATCCACACGCCATTGTTGCATATTTATGGTTTTTTCCTGGCTTCGATCTTCTTTTCTCATAAACGAACTATCACTTCGGGAGGAAGGCGTAGGTAGGTAGCTGCTCAACGTGGCCGTGTTTACTTGGCTCAATTGCTCTACTTCATTTTTGAATGCCTTTTTGTTTCCTTCCAAAGAATTTACGCCTCTGATCACAAGAACTTGATCCTTGGCATAGCCCAAATCTTTTCCTTGAATGTATCGCAATTGTTGGAATACCGTCAAGGTACCCATAATCAAAAAGACGGAAATGGAAAACTGAAGCACAACAAGAATATTCCTGACTCGCCCCCCACCAATGGAGTCGTCCCCTTGACCCTTCAACACCTTGGCCGCAACAAAACGCGACATAAAAAAGGCTGGATAGCTACCGGACAGAATGCCCAGAGCTAATGATGCAGCCAATAAAATCACCCAGAACAAGGGGTTCGAAAAGGGAATGGATAGCTCTTTGCCACTTAGTGCGTTATAGAAAGGCATGGCCACTGTTGCAATGATTACGGCAAACACCAACGACCCCAGAGCAATCAACCCCGATTCCGTTAAAAATTGCCCGATCAAGCTCTTTCTTTGTGAACCCAATGTTTTTCTGATACCCACCTCTTTAGATCTTTTCAAGGAATGGGCCGTGGTAAGGTTCATAAAGTTTACACTGGCCAAAATGAGAAGAATCAATGCTATGGCGCCTAGGATGTAAACATTTTTAATGTCACTGACTGGGCTAAATTCTGGGCCTCTACCAGAATATAGGTGTATGTCCGTAAGGGCAATGGTGGAATATTTCATATAATTCCCCGAATCCAAAAACTGTTGCTCGGTAATCCCCGGGAAAAACCTTTGGGCATATGGGATAAGGTATTTGCCCACCATGGATTGCATTTCGACCTCTAAGTCTTCAACTGAAGTCCCTGGAATCAATTTTATAAGTGTATAATAATTGTGGCTTCCCCATTCGGCCATACGGGAGTCCTCGTATCCGGCCATGGCCAAGAACAAGTCCCTGTCCCTCAAAAAGGAGTTATCAGGTAAGTCGTCAACAATGCCTGAAACGGTATAGATGTCTCGATCATTCAAAACAACTGTCTTTCCAACGGCTTGGTCTGCAGGAAAATGTTTTTCTGCAGCTGTTTTGGACATTACCAAGGTGTTGGGCTGTGTCAAAGCCGTATTTTCATCACCATAAAGAAGTTTTATTCCCAGCATTTTAAAAAAGGTTGAGTCTGCATAGGTTACCCCTGGTTCACGGACATTACTGCGCACTCCCTCTTCTTTGATAAAAACACTTCCGACACCCCTAAAACGTGTGGCGAGCTCTACCTCGGGATAATCGTCTAACATGGCCCCGGCCATTGGAGCAGAGACTTCTGCCATTTGTTCTTCCTTACCGCCAAACTTCATATCGGCGTTTATACGATAGATACGGTCTGCATCAGCAAACATGGTATCGTGACTCAGCTCATCATAAATATAAAGGCCGAGCAAAAGCCCCCCAGCCATTCCGATAGCTAATCCAAATATGTTGAGAAATGTGAAGAATGGCTGCTTTTTAAGGCTCCTCCATGCTATTTTAATGTTGTTCTTAAACATGATTTTCGTTTTTTGATGATAACGTTATTCTGTTCTTAGGCTTCGTGCTGGATTTGATTTTGCTGCTTTAATGGCCTGAAAGCTTACCGTTAAAATTGTAACCGCAAAAGCACCGATCATGGCCAGAGCAAAAATCCACCATTTCAAGATCACACGATATGGATACTCTTGTAACCATCCGTTCATTACATAATAGGCTATAGGGACTGCTATAAAACAGGAGATAATTACCAGTTTTAAAAAGTCTTTGGACAACATGTTCCACACATTGAACACGGAGGCACCCAATACTTTTCGCACCCCAATTTCCTTGGTGCGTTGCTCCGCCACAAAGGAGGTCAACCCAAATAGACCCAAACAACTGATTAAAATGGCAAGACCGGTGAAAATTCCTGAAAGGCTGCCTATGCGCTCTTCCGCAGCAAATTTTTCGCCGTACTCCTCATCCACAAAATCATATTGAAATGGGATGTTGGGAAAATGTTCTTTAAAAACCCTTTCGATTATCGCTATATTTTGACTTGCGCTTTGGTTTGGGTTCAATCTCATATTATAGTAGGATCCATTGCCATGTCTATCGAACACGTACATTCCTTGTTTTACAGGTTCATATGGGGATTGGGCAATCATGTCTTGTACTACGCCTATAATTTTCATTGGCTCAAAAGGGTCTTCCACATCAGAATCTGTAATGAACTTGCCCACGGGATCTTCGATGCCCATATACTTTACGGCAGTTTCATTGAGGAGTACTCCTGTGGAATCGGAGGCAAACTCACGAGAAAAATCCCTTCCGGCAACAATTTTCAAATTAAGACTCTTTGCATATTCTGGCGATACTTCGGTCCATGCCAGATCCTCTTGAAAACCTTCCGGTTTTCCTTCCCAATCAAAACCGCTTCTGTTGGACCAAATACGGGTTGTAGGGGCGCTGGACGTAGACATTTCGGTAACTGCACCAGAACCAATGAACTCCTCGCGCATCAATTCAAACTTGCCAGTGAAATCCTCGCTCATGGTTGGAATCTGCACCAGTCCTTCTTTTTCGTAACCAACAGGTCTGTTTTTGGCATAGTTGATTTGTTGCATAACGATTACGGTTCCAATGATAAAGGCAACTGAAACGGTAAACTGTACCACTACCAAAATTTTTCGGGGCAATCCTGAATGTTTTCCTGTTTTGAACGTGCCTTTTAACACATCAACTGGCCGAAAAGAGGAAAGGTATAGTGCTGGATAACTACCGGCCAATAAAGCAGTAATCAATATAAACACTAAAGAAACCGCCCAAAAGAGAGGGGATCCCCAAGGGAATTCCATTTGTTTTCTGGCCAGATCATTAAACCCATTGAGAGATAACACCACAATAAACACAGCGATCACAAAAGCAAAAAGAACCACTAAAAAAGATTCCCCTAAAAATTGGTTGATCAATTGACTTCGTTGTGAACCTATAGATTTTCTAATGCCCACCTCTTTTGCTCTTTTCTCGGAACGAGCCGTACTTAAGTTCATAAAATTGATACAGGCCAAAAGCAAGACAAAAGCACCTATAATCCCGAACAACCAAACGTATTTGATCCTGCCCCCTGCTTGTTTTCCGTTCTCGAATCGGGACCTTAAATACCAATCTTCCATAGGAAGCAAGAACAATTGGGGGTTAAACTCCACCGTTTCCTCATTGAGGTCTTTCTTTACATTCCTTATCTTACCGGTAACACTCTCCATGGATGTGTTGTCGGCAATTTGAACGAACATTTGGAACGAGTTGTTGCCCCATTGGTCCTCCGCATTGTTGACCCATTCATTAATGGAAACATATTTGTCCCAAGGCATCAAAAAATCGGTGTCGTTAAAGGAGGTGTTGAACGGAATATCTTCGAACACCGCGGTAACCATCATATCATATTGGCTATTGACCTCTATGGTTTTTCCAATAGGATCTTCGTTCCCGAACAAAGCATCGGCGGTCGACTCCGAAAGCATGATGGAGTTGATTTCCCGAATTCCATCTTTTTCCCCTTTCAAAATATTGAGGTCGAACATTTCAGGAGCTTCTCGTTGCATAAAATTTCCATCCCTTGAAAGACTCGTTTCCTTGTACTTAAGGTACTGTGAGGTAGTCCAGGAAGACATGACCAAGTGCTTAAAATTATCCATATAGCTTTCCCTCAATGCTTTTTCCAATGGGCGGGGCATGGCAGGTCCAGTCCCGGTTTCCCCATTAAAAGTCTGGGATTGATACATTTGGGCAATTTTATCCTTATGGGTAAAATAGTTGTTATGGCTCAACTCATCATTGATCCAAAGACCAATAATCAAGGTTACGGCCATTCCCAGGGCCAATCCTCCAACATTAATGATGGTGTAACCCATGTTCTTGGTCAGGTTTCTCCAGGCTATTTTTAGATAATTCTTAAACATGATTGTTCTTTTTTTGATTGATTTATTCGGAACGTAAGCCTTTGGTTGGTTGTAACAATGCTGCTCCGATAGATTGATAACTGATAGTAAGGACCGCAATGGCAAGTGCTATAAACCCAGCTGTTAAAAATGTTTCCCAACCTATGGTAATGCGGTATGCAAAATCTTCCAGCCATCGATTCATTAAATACCAGCCAATCGGAATTGCAATACAAATGGAAATAACGATCAGCTTTAAAAAATCGAGGGTAAGCAACTGATAAATATTCTTGAAAGGGGCTCCCAGAACACGTCGGATGCTAATTTCCTTTCTTCGTTGCTCCACCATAAAGGCAGAGAGTGCAAATAATCCCAAGCAGGCCACAAGAATGGCGAACAGGGCGAAACTGTTGAATATTTTGCCCATTCGTTGTACATCGGCATGCATTTGGGCAAATTCTTGTTCCAAAAAAGTATAGCTAAGCGCTTGGTTGGGGATATTCCTGTCCCACACCTTTTCTATGGAAGCCAAAGCATCGGATGGGTTTCCCTTTCCCAGTTTTATGGAAACAGCACCAAGGTCTTTTCCTATTACCAAAGAGAGTGCAGAGATATCCTCTTTCAGGGATTTAAAATGGAAGTTTTCAATAACTCCAATTATCTCAAAGGTTTGACCTCCATTGTCCAGTTTTTTACCTATAGGGTCTTTTAAACCCAAATTAGAGGCCATTTTAGTGTTGATGACTATGGAACTAATGGAATCATAGGCAAACTTCTTGGAGAAATCCCTTCCTTTTGTCAGTTGAATGCCCAAAGTTTTAATGTAGTCGTAATCCACTCTCCATATTTGGGCTGGAATACCTCTACCTCCATCATCTTGCCCTTCGATCATAAAGGTGTTTCCGTTTCTACTTCCCCCATCAACTGGAAGGTAGTTGGTAGATGTTACATTTTTTACTTGTGATAATGATGATAGTTGCTCCTTAAAAGATTCAATTTTGTTACCAAGAATATTGGTTCCCTCGAGAACCACAACCCGCTCTTTATCATATCCTAACTCCTTACTGATTATAAAGTCCATTTGACGGTAAATAATCAGCGTTCCAATAATCAAGATTACCGAAGTGGTAAACTGAAAAACCACCAAGCCACTCCTTAATCTTCCACTTTTACTTCCAATGCTCAACGTGCCTTTTAAGACGTTCACTGGTCTAAATGCAGATAAATAGAATGCTGGATACAACCCTGCCAAAACCCCAATCAATAGAGCGGCTATCAATAAAGCTGGAAGAAACCACCAAGTGGACCATGGCAACTCTATGTTTTTGGAAGCAATTTGATTAAATGCGGGGAGGAGTGCCCACGCCAGAGCAATTCCCAACACAAAAGAAATAATGCTAAAAATCACGGATTCAGTAAGAAACTGGTTCACTAGATTATTCCTAAAAGCACCAATAGTTTTTCTAAGCCCTACCTCTTTAGCCCTATTGGCCGACTTGGCCGTGGAAAGGTTGATAAAATTGATTATGGCCAAGAGCAGCACAAAGGCGGCGATGGCAGCAAACAACCATATAAACTTTATATCACCGTGCTTTAGACCGTCCTGCATTTTAATATCGGACCTTAGGTAGATATCCGTTACCGGTTGCAGTTTATATTCGATTGTCCTCAATACATCTATAAAATCAGCCGAGCGCCCTCGCTTTATTTGAGCTGGAATGATATATTTTTCAACAATCAAACTCATTTTTTGCTCCAATTCCTGAATGTTGGTATTAGGGTTCACCAAAACATAAGTGAAATAATTCTGGTTGGTCCAACTACCATAGTTATCCTCTACGGGAAGCATAAAATCAAAATAAAGATGGGAGTTCTCGGGCACATCTTCCATTACACCGGTTACGGTATACGGAGTTTTAGCATCATTGTCCAGAAATATGGTCTGTTGCAGTGCATTGCCATTAGGGAAATACTTATCCGCCTTAGATTTAGAAAGAACAATGCTTTTGGGTTCTGTTAAAGCAGTTTCTGGATTGCCCTGTGCTAAATTAACTTCCAAAATATCAAATGCTTCTTGGTCGGCCAGAATAAAGTTTTCTTCAAAGGTGTTTTGTTGCTTTCCGTTTAATCGGAAGCCTCTTTTACCGGCCCCAAAAATCTCAATGGTATTTACTTTACCGGCTTTTGATATTTCTGGAAAATCGGATTGGAGCGCATCTGCAAAAGGCAATTGAAAATGCGTACTTTTCATTACTTCGCCTTGGAGCACTCCTTGCATTACCACCCTATATATTTGATTCTTTTTGGTATAATGTTGGTCGTAGCTTATTTCATTCCGAATAAAAAGAGCTATTAAAAGACAGGCAGCAATGCCCACTGCAAAACCTCCTATTTTGATAAAAGTGAAGAGCTTATCTTTTTTGATGGTTCTCCAAGCGATATTTAGGTGGTTTTTGAACATATGATTAGTTTTTTGATTGATTGATTGATTTATTCTGTTCTTAGGCTTTTTACGGGATTTGTTAATGCAGCCCTTATGGATTGAAAACTTACCGTTAAAAGGGCGATGCCTAGAGCAATAATGCCGGCAAGGGCAAATACCCACCATTGGATTTCAATTCTATAGGCAAACCCTTCAAGCCAATTTTCCATAGAAAAATATGCCAGTGGAAAACCTATTAGCAAACCCATTAGCACCAACTTGGCAAAATCCATGGAAAGCATTTGGCTGATTTTGGTCACGGATGCCCCAAGGACTTTTCGTATGCCTATTTCCTTTCTTCGTTGCTCTGCTGTAAATGTGGAAAGGCCAAATAACCCTAAACAAGAGATAACAATGGCAAGTAGTGCAAAAATCTTCGAAAGGCTGCCCACAAGTTTTTCGCTTTTGAATTTTGAACTAAAAGCATCATCAACAAACTCGTACTCAAAAGGAAAAGCAGGGTTGTATTTTTTCATTACTTTTTCCATTGAGGCAAGAATGGATGTCATAGTATAGCCAGGCTTTGCCCTTACATACATATTATAGGTATACTGGGGGTAGTTAAAAAACATTACCGGATCACTTGTTTTATACATGTTGCCATATAAAAAATCTTTGACCACACCGATTACCGTATACGCATCTTCATCTCGGTGTATTGTTTTACCAACAGCACTTTCATCACCCATTAATTTGGCAAGAGATTGTGTTATCAACACATTTGTGCTGTCCAATGCAACCTTATCACTGAAACCATGGCCTTCAATAATTTCCAGGCCTGTTGTATCAAAAAAGTCAGCACTGATAAATCTATGGGAAATGAGCACACCCTTGGTATCTTTACCTCCTTGCCATTCCCAACCAGAACTATTGCTGCCTCCTGAAAGAATGGAAGTATTTAAAAGGGCAACATTTTCAACAGTGCCAGAAGCAATCATTTCTTGTTTTATGGGCGTAAAATCCTTTAATACATTGCCGTTAACCGGAAGTTGTATAAGATTTTCTCGGTCATATCCCATATCGCGGCTTTTTACATGCTCAATCTGTTGGTATACAATAATGGTACTGATTATAAATACAATGGAAACCGTGAATTGTGCTACGACCAGCCCCTTTCGAATTATTGGGGCGCTGCCCTCTTTGACCTTTACTCCCTTGATTATTTTTATTGGCTTGAAAGAGGATAAATAGAAGGCTGGGTACCATCCAGCCAGAACACCACAAATAAGATTAATCCCCAAAAGTGAGAACAGATGGATATAACTAAAAAAGTTTAGCTCAATTTGTTTTTGAACCAGCGTGTTGAACATGGGAAGAAGAAGCACCAACAGTAGAACGCTTACTAATGTAGCCATGGTTGCCGTAAGCAAAGCTTCGGCCATGAATTGTACGATCAATCTGTTTTTGTTGGAACCCAACACTTTGCGCACCCCTACTTCTTTTGCCCTTTTTTCACTACTGGCTGTGGAAAGGTTCATGAAATTAATACAGGCAATCAGTAAAATTATTATTGCTATCAGGGAAAATAACCGTACATAGGTTATCTGACCGCCAACTTTTTTTCCGTTCTCAAAACCAGACCGTAAATGCCAATCTTTCATTGGGTGCAGAAAGGCGTATTTACCTTCTTTTCCAGTTTTTGAAGGAATAAGTTTTTCAACTTTTTGGTTTACGGTTTCAAAATCGGCTTCTGGGTCAAGCTCAACGAATGTGTCAGCAAATCCATTCTGATATTCGTTGATCCAATCTTTTCCAACAGCGAACCTTTCAAAGGGAGCAACCCAATTGAAATTAAAGGTTACGTTGTTCGGCAAGTCTTCAAAAACACCAGTGACCTGATAATTCGATTCATTATTGACCTTGATCACTTTGCCCAAGGCCTTTGTATCTTGACCGAATAATTGCGTTGCCAACTTTCTTGAAATTACAATGGCATCAAAATCCTTAAAGGCATTAGCCATATTTCCTTCAACAAAAGAAAGACTGAACATGTTCAAAAAATCTGGATCGACATATCGGCCATATTTGTTAATGCCGTTGTCGTTAACGGTAAACAAAAGATTTTCCCCTACCGTTCTTGCACTACCAATTACGCCAGGAATTTCATCTTTTATTGCTTTTGCCAGAGGTCCAGGTGCAGATTCATAGAATGTACGCCATTCCCCTTCAAATAGGTTATTTGTGGGTACGTAATATACCTGTTCTCCTTTAGGGAAAACACTATTGTAGTTTACTTCGTCTTCTACCCAAAGCAATATTAGGCTAGCACAAGTAATCCCTATTGCCAGCCCAAAAATATTTAACGCAGTATACCCTTTGTTTTTCCAAAGATTTCGCCAAGCGATTTTAAGATAGTTCCTGAACATAATGTTCTCTTTTGATTGATGAATAAACTACTATACCATTGCTCCCATAGGTTTGTTTTGGCTTTCTGTCACAATCTGACCGTCGAATAGGTTGATGACCCTGTGTGCATAATGCGAATCGCGATCGGAGTGTGTTACCATCACAATGGTGGTACCTTCTTGGTTTAGTTCTGTCAACAAGTTCATTACCTCGATACCGTTTTTGGAATCCAAATTACCTGTTGGCTCATCCGCCAAAATCAGTTTTGGATTGGTGACTACCGCACGGGCAATGGCGACCCTTTGTTGCTGTCCTCCCGAAAGTTGCTGTGGAAAATGCTTTTCCCTATGTGCAATCTTCATGCGCTCCAGCACCTTCATCACCTTTTCCTTGCGTTCGGCCTTGTTCATTTTAAGGTAAATCAAGGGAAGTTCCACGTTTTCAAAAACAGTGAGCTCATCAATAAGGTTAAAGCTTTGGAACACAAAACCAAGATTACCTTTTCTAAGCTGGGTTCGCTGGCTTTCTTTTAATCCGCCCACTTCGTGTCCTGCAAAATTGTAGCTACCCTCCGTAGGATTGTCCAACATTCCGATAATGTTCAATAAGGTGGATTTTCCACACCCGGAAGGCCCCATAATCGCAACGAATTCACCTTCTTCCACTTTCAGGTTTACACCGTTCAAAGCCAAGGTCTCTACCTCCTCCGTTCGGAAACTTTTTTTAAGATCTGTTATCTGTATCATTTTTTTGATGGTTGTTTTATGTTTTGTTAAAGACTACACTTTTTTGATTGATGTTACATTTCTACGAATTATTTCAGTACAATCCGTTCTGCATCACCGAAACTATCGTAGTTGCTGGTAATGACTTGTTCTCCTGGTTGAAGTCCTTCGAGGACTTCATAATATCTTGAGTTTTGTTTTCCTAATCGCACATTACGTTTAATGGCTTCGTTTCCATCGGGATTAACTACAAATACCCATTGGCCTCCTGTACTTTGGAAAAAGCCTCCTTTGGGCAACAAAAGAGCATTGTTGGATTCGCCCAATTGCAATCGTATGTTGTAGCTCTGCCCTGCGCGAATGGTTTCTGGTTTTTCGTCCACAAAAACCAAGTCTACGCGGAACCTTCCGTTCCTTACCTCAGGGTATACTTTGCGCAAGCGCAATTTGAATTCGTTGCCATTGCGTTCCAAAGTGGCGGAAAGGTCTCTTTTTACACGATCAATGTAGTGCTCGTCAATATCGGCCTCAATTTTAAAATCCGTAAGCACATTAATTTGTCCAATGCGTTGTCCCTGTGAAATATTCTGACCGATTTCAGCATCCAAAAACCCAAGCTGGCCATCAGCGGGCGCGCGAACATTTAAATGATCCAAACGTTCGTAGACCATGGATAACGTTTTTTGCATACGCGCCAAGTCGGTATCCAATCCTTTTAAAGAGGTTTCCCTCAATTCATCATCCTGCTCGGTCTGTAGCTTTACGATTTCGTATTGCTTTTGCGCCAATTCGTAATCTTCCTTAGACTTTAAATAAGTTTCCTTGGAAATCAATTCTTCTTCATACAACTCTTGGTTCTGCTCATAGGCTCGTTTTAGCCTTTGGACATCATATTGCGCTGTGGCCAAGGATTTTCTTCCTTCAACCTGTCTCGAATCAAAAGTTAGTTTGGTAGAGCGCAGGTCGTTCTGCTTTAGTGCCAGATTACTCTCGCTGGCCAAAATCTGCTCATAAAGGGCCATGTTTTCCAGTTTTAGAATAATGTCTCCTTTTTTTACCATGGAACCTTCTTCTATCAATTTTTCGGAAACACGCCCTCCTTCATAGGCATCCATATAAATGGTGGCAATAGGGGCTACATTACCATTTATGGTAATGTAATCGTCAAACTTGCCATCCGTTATGGTGGAAATGGACAAACGTTCCTTTTCCGTTCTAAAGGTGGACATGGAACTGGCGAAAATCAATTTATAGCCAACAAACAATAACAATATACCCAATGTGATATAGCCGTAATGCTTGAGTTTAAGTCCTTTCTTTTTTTCTAATTGTATATCCATGGTATTCTTTAGTTGATATTAAAAATAGGCAGCCCGCTGTAAAAGTCGATGGTGCTTTGGTTGACTTTTAATCTTAGGCCTACTTGTAGGTTTTGGTTCTGCGCAACGCCATAAAGGTTCTTTGCCTGAAAAAGTTCCAAGGCATTGATCAGTCCTTTTTCATATCTCTTTTGCGCTATGGTAAAAGCGATTTGTTGTGATTCTACTTGTTTTGCACTCTGTTCGTATTCTGCAATTAGGGCCCTATTATCTTGAACAAGTTGTTGCAACAACTGAAAAAGTTCCTGCTCCTGAATCTCCAAATTATTCTTGGCCTGCATGTACGCTATCTTCTGCTGCTTAACTCTGGAATGGTTGGACCATCCGTTACTTATGGGAATATTCAATTGTGCCCCAACAAACTTGGACGTGTTATCACTAAACTGTGTTCTAAAAGGTATAACATTACCATTCTCATCTACATTGGTCTCAAAATAGCTGGTTCCGTAACCTGCAAAAAGTGATAAAGAAGGAAACAATCCCCCTCTTGTGGCCTGCAATTGTTTTTTGGCTGCTGTTACTCTATATTCTTGCGATTTTACTAAGGGCACAAATCCTCTAGCGGATTGGTACAGGGAATCCAAAGTAACATCTTCATTCAACAAAGTTTCTTCCAAGCTTTCTTTTAGTTTTATATCAGACACTTCGGTCAAATTCATTTCTTGAATCAATGCTAGCTTGGCATTTGTAAGTTGGTTTCTATTCTGCGTCAACAACAATTTATCTCCCAAAAGATTGGACTCTGCTTCATAAAGGTCGGCGCCGGCCATTAACCCAAGTTCCACTTGTTTATTCACCAAGTCATAATTTCCTTGTGAAATTTCCAGTTGCTCCAAGGAATTGGCTACCAAACCTTCGAAAAATTTAATATCGTAATAGGCGCTCATTACCCTAAAAGCTAGTAGAAATTTCTCTTGTAGAATATCTTCTTGGGTTGCCTTGTAAATGAACTTGGAGGCTCTAATGGCATTCAGCTTTTGAAAACCTCGGAACAAATCCAAACTGGCGTTGAGCGAATAATTGTTGCTAAAAAATTCCGTGTTCACATAATCGTTGGTTTGAGGGTCCGCAGACCTACCATATCTTATCGTGTAGTCGGTGGAACCATTTACCGAAGGCAACAAATCCCTGACAGACTGTCTATAAGATTCCCTGCTAGATTCGTTGTTATATGAAGTATTCTTTACCTGAAGGTTGTGTTCAATCGCATAGTCCACACATTCTTCTAAGGTCCACACCTCTTGGGAAACCCCAATGAACGCAGTAAATAATAATAAGGTTGTTATGTATGTTTTTAGACTCATAATTTTATCCTGTGCCAAACTACTGTCCATTCTTGTGCCAAATTTATTATTAATTGATTATCAGTTAGTTACAATATTAAATCAACAGCAAGCACTCATTAGATGTAAAGATTTTATACAAAAAATGTCAAAATATTTTACACCTGGTTAAAACATATCGAAGCAATTACTAGTTTTAACTAAGAAAATTAATCCAGAGCCTTATGGTTGATGCCAAAATTTTAGTTGTTGACGATAATAAGAGCGTATTAAGTGCTTTGGAAATTCTATTGCAGTTTGAGTACAAAAGCGTCCAAACCATTTTTAATCCCAACCAGATTTCCTCTTTTCCCAATTTGAAAGATATCGATATTGTGCTTTTGGACATGAATTTCTCCGCTGGAGTGAATACCGGAAATGAGGGATTGTACTGGCTCAACGAGATAAAAAAAAGGTCCCCCAATACGTCTGTAATTTTGATGACGGCCTACGGTGCCGTAGATTTAGCCGTTAGGGCCCTCAAACAAGGGGCTTCAGATTTTGTGTTGAAACCATGGAACAACGAACGCTTGATGACCACGGTAAAGTCGGCCTACGAACTTAGAAAATCCAAACAGGAAATACACAGCCTCAAGAAAAAGGAGAACAACCTAAAACAGCTCATCAATGAGGGTAGAAATTATATCATTGGTCAATCCAAAGCTCTGACATCGGTATTGAATCTAGTGGCCAAAGTAGCCAAAACCGATGTTAACGTCCTTATCACAGGCGAAAATGGTACCGGAAAAGAACTAATCGCAAGGGAATTACATCGCTTATCCAAGCGAAAAGAAGAAGTTTTTATTCCCGTGGATATGGGGTCGATAGCCGAAAACCTTTTTGAAAGTGAACTTTTTGGACACACCAAAGGGTCTTTTACCGATGCCAAAGAGGATAGGGCCGGTAAGTTTGAAGCTGCGCACCAAGGAAGTCTATTTTTGGATGAAATAGGAAACCTTTCGTTACAGATGCAGGCCAAGCTATTGTCCTCCATCCAAAATAAATCCATTGTGCGGGTAGGTTCCAATAAATCCATTGATGTGAATATTCGGCTCATTTGTGCCACGAACTGCAACTTGGAGCAAATGGTCGCAGATGGATTGTTCCGTGAAGATTTGTTGTACCGAATCAACACCATACATATAGAAGTGCCTCCATTACGGGACCGCGATGATGATATTTTGGTGCTGGCGGATTTTTTTCTGAAAAAGTTTGCTCATAAATATGATAAAAGTGGACTGCGCATCAATCAATTGGCACAAGAAAGGCTAATGGACTATCCATGGCCGGGCAACATAAGAGAGCTTCAGCACACCATGGAACGTGCTGTTATTCTTTCTGATGGTTCTGTTTTAAAACCCTCCGATTTTCTATTGCATGCCAAACCCATACAGTCTATCGACAACAATCCCATGACCCTGAACGAAATGGAACAGCAAATGATCTTTAGGGCATTGGAGCAGAATGAGGGAAATTATAGCGCGGCGGCTGAACAATTGGGCATATCGCGCCAAACCCTTTATAACAAGTTGAAAAAAAGATCCACGGATGGCAAGTAGAAACTTTTATATTCAGCTTATTCTTCGAGTAATCTTTCTCACCTTGACTGCCATTGCCATGGCCTTTTCATTGTCCTACAAATGGTATTTTACAATGGGTCTTTGTGCACTAATTTTAGTAGCACAAATATTTTCTCTGATTACTTTTATAAATCGCACCAACAGAAAAATCGCTTATTTTTTCGATGCCATTAAAAACGAGGATTTTACACTGCGTTTCCCGGAGGGCGTCACTATCGAATCATTTAAAGAATTAAATAAAAGTCTAAACCGCGTTAACGGGCTTATCCAAGAAGTACATCTGCAGCTTCAAATTAGGGAGCAATACTATCAAGAAATTCTGAAACAGGCCAGTATTGGCATTATGACTTATAATGAGAAAGGGCATATTCTTTTTGCCAATCCAACCTTGGAGAAGTTGTTGGATTATACACCCCTAAACCACATCAAACAACTAAAACAAGTTGATGAAAATTTGTATGAAATCTTCAAAAATTTTAAACCTTTTCAGCGCAAACTGTTCCAGTTGTCCAACGAGCGTGAGCAAATACAATTGGCCTTAAAATCAACTCCGTTGTCATTGGATGGCCAGTCTTTACAATTGGTGGTAGTCCAGGATATTCATAAAGAGCTTGATGAAAAAGAAACAGAGTCTTGGGTCCGTCTTATCCGCGTGCTCACCCATGAAATTATGAACACCATCACGCCGATTGCTTCCATATCGGACTCTATTATCAAATATTACCGAAAAGGGGATAAGATCACTCCGATGGAAGAGTTGGAGGAAAGCCAGATAAAAAACACGCTGAAAGGTTTGGAGGTAATCAAGGATCAAGGCGGCGACCTTATGGATTTTGTGCAATCTTACCGCAGTTTGCTGCATGTGCCAGAACCCAACAAAACCCTTGTGAAAGGTAAAGATTTACTGGAAAAAATTGACGTGCTGATGTCTGCAAGGCTTATTGAGGGGGAAAGTGAATTCTCTATACTTTGCAAGCCCGAAAACCTGGAGTTTTATATTGATGAAAAACAAATTTCCCAAGTGTTGATCAACTTGGCCAAAAATGGTTTGCAATCTGTGGAGTCCATCAAAGGTGGAAAAGTACAAATGGTTGCGGGAATCGATGAAAATGACTCAAAATACATTGAAATCCGAGACAACGGACCGGGTATAACGCCCGAGGTGATGGACGAAATTTTTGTGCCCTTTTTCACCACAAAAAGTGAAGGGACAGGCATTGGGCTTAGTCTTTCCAAAAGAGTAATGCAGCTTCACGGCGGAAGCATACAAGTGCGTTCCGTACCCCACAAGGAAACTTTTTTCCGACTTACCTTTGCCTAATCAAACTATGAAACAAGCGCTTTTAGATTTCTGCTGGAGCTATGTGGACGAAAGAACCGCCCGTCTCAAAAAACAGGGTGATGAACTCCGGGAATCCCTGAATTCCGAAACTAAAAGTTCTGCGGGTGACAAGCACGAAACAGGACGGGCCATGGTACAATTGGAACAGGAAAAACTGGGCCAACAATTACAGGAACTGGATGCAACCCGAAGCATTCTCAATAAAATCAATATTGATAGCCCATCAAACAAAATACGTTTGGGATCTTTGGTAAAAACCAGTATGGCCGATTATTTTATCGCCATATCAGCAGGAGCGTTTAAGCATGACCAAAGGATTGTTTACTGTATTTCGGCGAATGCACCCATTGCTAAATTGCTTGTTGGAAAAGAGAAGGGTGAAAACGTTGTTTTTAACGGGAAAGGCCAATCAATCTTGGAGGTTTTTTGAAATTTTAGTCCCTTTAAGACTCTTCTTCTACAAGCCTCATATTTGATTTGTCGCGATGGAAAACGATGACAAGAAAAAGTATTCCTATAATAATTAAAAACACAATTTCTATGCTGGACAACAACTGATTCATGCCCAGAGACCTTTTGGAACGTTGCGTCAACTGCCTGCCTTCAGAAAGTTGAACTTCTGCAAGTTCATCCAGATTTCTGCTGATGCTGTTCAAAACGGAAACAATTTCTTTTTCGGAAGCATTCTTGTTCGCATGATTGCCTTCCAAGTTTTTAAGTTCAGAATAATTTTCCTTCAAACTTGTCAAGAACAAGGACTCCTCACGAGTTAAGTCCGTCTTTCCAAAATCCGCTAGGATGGATCTTATCTCAGGATATTGTGGAATAGTTCCATTATCCCGTGTATTATTGGCCAAGAACAATTCTTTTTTATGGAATAGATTGTTCAGTCTGTAAATATATTCCTGGACTACCAAGCGATCTTCAAAAACCGAGTCCACTCCATGCTCAACTGTAGAAAAGTTTCTGTTGTTTAACCGATTGGATGCTAGAACCAATAAAAAGGCGGCGGCAAGTATAAAACCTGCATGAATACGTTGTTTTATTGTTCTTCTTTTTAGCATCCTTTTGGGTTTTACATGAATTGATATATGTGTAAGTAAATGATATTAAAAATTTTACAGGGGAAACAAATCCGCCCAGCCATTAGCTAACCATTCTAATTGAGCAAACCTAATGCTTTAAGCTGAACGGAAATCATCAATCAACTACAGTACGCTTAACTCGCCAGACTCAAGTGCTTCTTTTAAATCTGCCTTAACAACAGGATGACTATTAAAAAACCTTCTGCCGTCAGCTTTTTTTATTCTCACTACCAGAGTTCCATCCTTTTTTTCTTTTACTTCAGTCACAACCACTTTGTTCCCAACTACTGCTTTATAATTGGCAATGCCTCCTTTTTTAATAATGAAGTTGGCTCTTGGAAAATCAATATGCTTAAACTTGTGTGTATCGGGACGGCCAATTTCCAAAACATCACCAACTTTTACCTCTTGAGGGTTTATGCTTTGAGCGTTGATATTTGTGCTCGCTACCACGAACAGGATTGCTAAAACTATTATTCTCATAACTATATATATTAAGGGTTTACGATTAATTTCATGTAACATTCTTATAAATCAAAACTGGGTGATACCTCATGCGATTGCTCTACGTCAACTATCTTGAAGGATTGAGCATCCAATGGAAATCCGAGTTGAATTTGATCATCCACTGCAAGTCCAACCAGGCTGGCTCCTAGGGTACTTACCACGGAGATCATGTTCTTTTTAAGGTCATCCCGGGTTGATGCAACCAATTGAAAACTTTGGCGTGATCCCTTCATAAATTCCACCGTAACCTTAGAGTTCAACCGAACCACATCGTCTGGCATGTCCCACTCATCTTCTACCAATGCGTTATCTATTCTATCGCCCAACTGTTCCAACGCATCCTTATGGGCATAATCTTCATAATACCTATGAAAGTTCAGTATCCGTTTTAGTGTTAGGTAATCCTTTTTTTCCATGATCAGGCTTCCGTATTTCATTTCCAGTTATTAACGGACGGAGCATTAAAAATTAACGCCCCAGCATTCTGACCCTAAAATGGCAAAGGCTGTGCCATTTGAGAAGATAAACGATAAATTAAAATTCTAATAATTTGATTATCAATGTTTTATATTAATATTATAGAAGGTGTAAAGAAAAAGGAGCGTGGGTAAAAATTACCCGGTCGGGGCAAATTGCCCCAGAAGTTATTTTAATTTTTCACGGAGTGTTTTGCGATTGATTCCTAAAATTTCAGCAGCTTTGGTTTTGTTTCCTTGGGTTGAGATAAGCACTTCTTGGATGTATTCTTTCTCTTTTTCTTGAAGTGTTTTGAATCCCTTTTCTGGAAAGTCGATTTTGTACTTTAATTCATCGGGGAGATGCTCTAGCTTGATTTGACCATCACACATTATTACGGCACGCTGGACCACATTTTCCAGCTCGCGAATATTGCCAGGCCAAGAATATCGCTTCAAAACTTCCAGGGCGTCTTCCGCAATACGCACAAAACGGTCCTTATACTCAATGCCGTACTTCTGTATAAACTTTTCAACCAACAAAGGAATGTCTGAAGAGCGTTCCCTGAGCGGTGGTACATCAACAGCAACTACAGAAAGGCGATAATAAAGATCCTCTCTAAAAGTTTTCTTTTGAATTAGCTCTTCCAAATTGCTGTTAGTTGCCGCTATGACCCGCACATCCAATTTTTCTGCCTTTTGCGAGCCAATTTTGGTGACTTCCTTTTCTTGAAGTACCCGTAATAATCTATTTTGAACGGCCAAGGGAGCATTTCCTATTTCGTCTAAAAATATAGTGCCACCATGTGCAGCTTGAAAGAATCCGTTGCGGTTTTCATTGGCGCCCGTAAACGCCCCTTTCGTGTAGCCAAAAAGCTCAGCTTCCAATAAACTCTCGGGAATAGCGCCACAGTTCACTGCAATAAACGGAGCGCGAGCATATTTGCCGGAATAATGAATGGCCCTTGCCACCAGTTCCTTTCCAGTTCCGCTTTCCCCACGAACCAAAACCGTGGCTCGATTGTCCTTTACACGATTTATGATTTCCGTGACCTTTTGGAACGCTTCGGAGTTTCCGATCATATCGCCGTAGCTGTTATTCAAGGCAGGTTTTACTGGTGGTGTTTCCAAAGTTATCTTCGCTTTCTTACTTGCCAAGGCTTTTTTAACTGCTAATTCCAACTCCACTTTGGTAAAGGGTTTGGTCAAATAGTCCGTTGCCCCGTGTTTGATTACCCTTGAAGCATCTTCAACCGAAGGAAAGCCCGTTACCACCAATTTGGGCATATTCGGGTAATGTTCGGCCACATGTTTCACTAATTCCAACCCATCTATCTCTGGCATATTAATGTCTGTTACCAATAAATCTATCTCGGTATCTTTTAAGATGTAAAGCGCCTCCTTCACCGAAACGGCCTTGTAGGTGTGATAATCCATCGACTTTAAATGCCGTTGTAGCAGTTCAAGAATATCGATATCGTCATCGACCAGCAATATGTTTTCCTTTTTCAACAAAGCGCTTACTTTTTTGGGAATTGCAACGTAAAGATAGTGCCTGTTGGAGTATTTGGCGTAACCGCAATGCTTCCTTGGTGACTTTGCACAATGCCGTGCACTACGCTAAGTCCCAATCCTGAGCCTTCCCCAACGGGTTTGGTGGTAAAAAACGGGTCAAAAATGTGAGGGATGGATTCCTCGGGGATGCCGGGGCCTTGGTCTACTATTTTTAGGATGACTTTTTCCTTTTCAACACTGAGGGAAACGGAAATAGTACTTTTAGGCGGTGCAAAATAGATAGCATTAACAATAAGATTGAAGACCACTTGGGTCAACTGAATTTTATCGATGCGCAGCGCTATGTTGTCTTGGGAATGTTCGAATTCGCAAGAGACCTCATTTTGCCGCAAGGTAGTGCGCAACATATTGATGGCGTCCTCAATCACCTCAACCACATTGATCACTTCCCGTGTTTCTGGCATTTCGCAGGCGAAGAACATCAGTTTTTTTACCACTTCCCTTGAAAATATGGTGTTGGTGATAATTTTGTCCAAATCTTTGAGGGCTTGTGGGTCATCGCTGATGTGCTCCTGAAGCAGCTCGGTAAAACCCAAAATGTTTGCTAGTGGTGTGTTGAGCTCGTGGGCGATGCCCGCCGTAATCTCCCCCAGAATACGGAGTCTATCGGATTGCTCCACCTGTCGGCGAATATGCTCCTCCTTTTCTTTGATTTCCTTTCGCTCCAACAAATTGCCCACTTTAAGGCAGACGTTATCCAACAGTTGCTGCTCCTCTTCTAAAAAATCCTTGAGCTGGTATTTTGGGGAAGGGTATCCAATTTTTACTTCTCCTTTGGCTTTATTGAACACCGTAATGGCCGACTCCAAAAAAACGTAGGCGTCGCCTTTCTCCTCTGTCTTGATGAAGTAATCTGGCGTGGACAGCTCCACATAAGTTTCCTCATCGAACTGCCAAGCGCGCTCTAAACATTGCACAATACCGAGCAATGCCGTTTCCATATCGTCGTAATCACAGTTTACGATGAGCGAAGTGACCTCATACAAACAGGTAAGTTCCTTGATGCGTTCCTTGAGCTTTTGTTCGGCCGTGAGCATGGTATTCTCCTTTGTAGCAAATTAGTGAATTCTTGGAATTCGGTTGATATATGTTTTAAGGAGTTGTTTGGGAAGGAACCATTTTAATTAAAAAACCCTTCCAAATCAGCGACTTGAAAGGGTTTTGTGTGGTCCCACCTGGGCTCGAACCAGGGACCCCCTGATTATGAGTCAGGTGCTCTAACCAGCTGAGCTATAGGACCCGCATTTTGCGGATGCAATATTAGTGTTTATTTTTCTTCAGCGCAAGGTTTTAACGGCTCTACCCTTCTTTTATTTCTTGGCAAAGCTCTACTAGCACACCATTGGTGCCCTTTGGATGCAAAAATGCCACCAATTTGTTGTCCGCTCCTTTTTTAGGCGTTTCATTCAAAACCACAAAGCCCTCACCTTTTAATCGGTCAATTTCCGAAACAATATCCTCTACCGCAAAAGCGATGTGATGGATGCCCTCTCCTTTCTTTTCCAAATATTTTGCAATAGGACTATCGGGGTTTGTCGCCTCCAACAATTCAATTTTATTGGGACCTGATTTAAAGAAAGACGTCTTTACCCCTTCCGAGGCCACTTCCTCAATTTTGTAGTGGGGCACACCCAAAAGCTTTTCAAACAATGTATTGGATTTTTCCAAATCTTTTACCGCAATACCGATATGTTCAATTTTATCCATAGGAGTTACTATAAACGTTAAAATGGTCGCCTTTTTCCAAAATTACACACTGTAATTGGTTAATAGCGTGAGGTTAGTCATTTATTCGCTTATTTTTGCAGTATGGAGGAAACACAACGACAGAAAAAAATAGCGGGAATCATTCAAAAAGACCTGGCCGATATCTTACAACGTGCCGCTACCGATGGTGGCCTTAAGGGAACTTTGATCTCTGTGTCCAAGGTTTCCGTAACCACGGACTTGTCTATTGCCAAGGTATATGTGAGTATTTTTCCAAACAAGGGCGCCAAAGAATTGTTGGAGGGCATCAAAGAAAGCCAAGTAACTATCCGTCATGAATTGGCGCAACGCACCAAACACCAATTAAGGCGAGTACCAGAGCTTAATTTTTATCTGGATGATTCGTTGGAATACATCGAAAAGATTGAAAAATCATTGAAAAGAGAAGAAAACCCTATTGAGAACAGGGACTTGCTCGACAAACGTAAGAAATCCTGATTTTGAACTTTCCCCTTTATATCGCAAAGCGTTACTTACGATCCAAAAGCAGCCAAAATGCGGTAAACATCATCAATTTCATCACTTTTTTGGTGATTGTGATTGGTTCAGCCGCGCTTTTTATCGTGCTTTCCGCCTTTGCCGGTCTCAAGACATTCAGCCTTTCTTTTTCCAATACGTTTGACCCTGATTTAAAGGCTTCGCCCACCATTGGGAAGCATTTTACAATCTCTCCGGATGAAGAATCCAGTCTTGGTCAAATTGAAGGGCTGGCCAAATATTCCAAGGAACTGGAGGAGCGTGCTTATCTTACCTACAAAGAAAAAAGCACTATCGCCTACATAAAAGGCGTGGATGAAAACTACCGTGCCGTTACGGGCGTGGACAGCACCCTGATTTTCGGAAACTGGGGCTCCGATGTCTACAACGGGGTTATTGGTATCGGGATATACAATCTGCTGGGCGTACCCATGAACAATAGGACCGCCATGGAAGTTTTGGTGCCCAAACCTGGCGAGGGCTCTTTTTCGCAGCAAGGGTTTAATTCCAAACCCTATGATGACCTTGCTTTGGTGGTAAGCGGCGTTTATGCAGTTGAAGAAAGTTTGGATAAAAAATATGTGTTTGCCCAACTTCCCTTGGTTCAAGAATTGTTGCAGAAAGATAGTACTGAGGTCTCCGGTATCAATTTTAAATTGAGCGAAAACGCCTCTCCCGATGCAGTTCGCAATTCCATTTTGGCTGTATTGGGCGAAAAAGCCACAATTTTGACGCGTAGGGAACAAAATACTTCGCTCTACCGTATGCTGAACACTGAAAATTTGGCAACCTATTTGATTTTCACGCTCGTGTTGATTATAGCTCTTTTTAATGTTGTTGGGGCCATTATTATGATGATTTTGGACAAACAACAGAACTCCAAAACC
Source organism: Allomuricauda sp. (assembly GCA_040285615.1). Lineage (GTDB taxonomy): Bacteria > Bacteroidota > Bacteroidia > Flavobacteriales > Flavobacteriaceae > Flagellimonas. The sequence goes on along the minus strand of JAVJRL010000012.1, from coordinate 455,936 downwards.
TTGTTCAGTTTGGGTACGACCATTAAGGAGTTACGGCGTATCTATTTTATTCAAGGAATATTGGTTACCTCTTTTGGTGGATTGATTGGTGTGTTGATCGGCTCCCTGTTGATTGGTTCCCAGTTGGCGTTTGGGTGGTTGAAAATTACTCCCACACTGGCTTATCCCGTGGAATTCAATGTCATCAATTTGCTAATAGTAATGGGTACGATTGTGGTCTTGGGCTTTATTTCTTCAAAAATTGCAAGTAGCCGAATTACCGAAAAATTGGTTTCCGCTTAAGCGAACTGAAAATCTCCGAATTTTTCTTGCACCTCATCAAAAGCGGCAAAAACATCCGCAGCTTCATCGCTGGTCACCATTTTCATTCGGTATTCCTTAAAGTGCGGAATACCTTTAAAGTAATTGGTGTAATGTCTTCGAGTTTCAAAAACACCCAACTTTTCGCCTTTCCAATCAATTGCCATCTGTAAATGTCTTCGGGCAGCTTCTACACGTTCTTGCATGGTAGGGGGCGCTAAGTGTTCCCCTGTTTTAAAATAATGCTTTACTTCCTTAAAAAACCAGGGGTAACCAATGCTTGCCCTTCCAATCATAGCTCCATCCAATCCGTATTCATCACGCATTTTTACAGCAGCTTCGGGCGTGTCTACGTCACCGTTTCCGAACACGGGAATATGCATCCGTTGGTTGTTTTTCACCTCCGCAATGGGTTTCCAGTCGGCTTCGCCTTTGTACATCTGCACACGGGTACGACCGTGAATGGAGATGGCCTCAATTCCAACATCCTGCAATCGTTCTGCCACCTCAAGAATTTTGATGGAACTGGTATCCCAGCCCAAACGGGTTTTTACGGTAACAGGAAGTTTTGTGCGCTTTACAATTTCTTCTGTAAGCTTCACCATCAATGGAATGTCCCGTAAAATACCCGCGCCAGCATTTTTACTGACCACTTTTTTAACGGGACAACCAAAATTAATGTCGATAATGTCGGGGTTGGATTTTTCAACAATATCCACTGCCTGTAGCATAGAATCCAATTCTGCCCCAAAAATTTGGATGCCCACGGGACGCTCTTTTTCGTAAATGTCCAATTTGATGACACTTTTGGCAGCATCCCTGATCAATCCTTCGGAAGAAATAAACTCGGTATACACCACATCGGCGCCCTGCTCCTTGCACAGTTTGCGGAAGGGAGGGTCGCTTACATCTTCCATCGGAGCTAGAAGAAGCGGAAAATCAGGGAGTTCTATGTTTCCAATTTTTGGCAAATCCTTTGGTTTTTTGGACTGCAAAAGTACAAAATAGGCTGTAACCTAAAAGCTAGTCTTGCGATTCTAGTCTTTCTCGCTCTTTTTTATCAATTCCACGCTGGTTATCTTCCAATCGGAAATTTCCAAAATTATAGGTAAAACCAAAGCGGATAAACTGCGTTTCAGGGCGTCTACGGTAAAAGTTGTCCTGGTTGAGATACTGAGAGCGATAAGTAGGTACATACTGCTCCAAAATATCCTCCGCAGCAAGCGATAGGGTTATCTTGTTGTCGAACAAAGTCTTTCGCAAACCAATCGTCAAATTAAACTGTTCGTCCGACACATAAGAGCCAAACAAGAATTTAGAGACATAGGTCGCGGCAACCTCTCCTGTGAAGGTTCCATCGCTAGACAAGGTTAAATAATTGCCCACATAAGCATAGACACCGTTAACCTCATTGGTATAAGGCACATTTCCGCTTTGTTCCGCCAAAAAAGTTTCTTCTTCATGAAAAATCGATGTGTAAGCATACATATACCAAGGAGGTAAAATGGATTTGCTCAGAGTAAAGTCCAACCCATAAGATTTACTATCTAGAACATTCTGCTTTAGCTCTACCAAGGTTTGGTTATTGTTGTCCTGAAACACCAAATAGGCAATGTTACTTCCATTGTCTCTGTAGTAGACATCGAAAAAATATTCGCTGTTGAGTGTATAGTTGAAGTTAAAGTTGTTGCTGAAATTGGGTTTTAGCCCAGGATTTCCCTCTTCATAATCGTTTTCATTGTAAAAAAACCGAAAAGGATTCAGGTCGTTGTACTTGGGGCGGTTGATGTTTCTTCCATAGTCAAAGGAAAAGCTATGCCTGTCCGATGGCGAATAAAGCAAATAAATCGATGGGAACGGCTCAAAAAAGTCCTGGGTATTGACCTGGTCTAAAGTTAAAGAACGCCCTTCTGCCTTGGTCAATTCGCCGCGTACACCCAACTTCATGGACCATTTTTCCCAATTTTTTACAAAACTCATATATGCGGCGTACACATCCTCGTCATAAATATATCTGTCCGACTGGGATGCATCCACGGTATTGCTGGACCCGTTAAAATTGAAAAAGTCCATATTGTTTTCTGAGGTAATCGATGACATCTTTGCTCCCGTTTCAAAAGAAGCGTTTCCAATTGGAGTAGAATAATCCAATTGTCCCGTGAAAATTTTTATTTCTTGATCCGAATCAGTATCAAACCCAAAATCCCTCAAAAACGTTCCATCCGCATCAAAATAATTGGATGATAGGCGCTGAAGCATTTCTCCATTAAAATAGGTGTAGTGGCCATTGGCGCGAATTTGGGCTCCCTCTTTTTTTAATTTATGCACATACGTAAGGTCAAAAGCCAGATTGGTGTTATCCATATTGGCATTGTTTTGAGAGGTAAACGTAGAATCCAATTGTGCCTGTGCATTCCTCATTTCGTTGTCCAAAAGGGTCTCCTGCTCTTGGTTTAGATTGAAAAGTAGATTTGATGTCAGGTTCAAACTGTTTTTCTCATCAAAATCATAATCCAATATAAAGCTTGCATTTTGAGAATGAGATTTTTCTGTTTGATTATAGTCCGTGTCCCAAACCGAGAAAATAGTATTGGCGCCATTGATAAAATTGATGCCTTTTTTGGTTTTGTTGATCTCTTTTCTGGGGTTGATGGTATAATTCGCAAACAAATTAAGCTTGTCCGTTTTGTAATAATGACTGGTACCTACGCTGAATTTTGGGAAAACGGCTTGTGTTAAGGTCCCGTTGACGCTTCCTTTATATCCTGGAACAATATTCTTACTGGTAACAATATTTAGAATGGGGCCTCCTTCGGCATCATAGCTAGCCGGAGGGTTGGCAATCACTTCCACTGATTTGATGTTGGTCCCGGAAAGCCCCTGTAACAAATCCTGTACCTCTTGCCCAGACAGCTGCACCTTTCTATCATTAAGATAGACTGTAGCATTTTGACCACGGATCAATAAATTATCCTGATTTACAATAACCCCTGGTGTATTTTTAAGAATATCCCAGGAAGTTCCTTGGGAAACTACAGTGTTCTCCACCGAAAAGACCAGTCGGTCTGGCAATCGTTGAAGCTTGGGTCGCTTTGCGGTAACTACTACCTCATCCAATTCATTGTTTTCCAATGGGATAATCAGTGCGCCCAAAGAGACGTCTGTAGCGATATCCAAAGCTATAGGCTCTGATCCTCGGCCTACATAACTTGCCTGTAACAAATATAGATTGGGTTCTACTTCAGAAAGTTCAAAAAAGCCTTCCTCGTTTGCCGAGGTTCCCATAACAAAAGTGGAGTCGGTCGCTTGAAGCAGCAAAATGTTCGCGTAAGGTATGGTCTGGTTTTGTACGTCCACAACCTTTCCTGTTATCTTAAAGGTTTGGCCGTACGCGCCACATATCATAAAAAACACCAATAAAACTATAGTGGTGAGGTTCTTCATTCGAGGTTTGGGTTGAACATCAAATCTAAGAAATTATTTTTGAGCGGAATAAGCAGTTATTTTCTTATTGATAAAAAACCATTTATGGGTATTTAAAACAATTATATTTGCAGTTGATTATATCCCGATTTTAGGGTATGTTATTGTTGTTATGGAGAAAATCAGGAATTTTTGCATCATTGCACATATAGACCACGGTAAAAGTACCTTGGCAGACCGATTGTTGGATTTTACAGGTTCGGTTACCGAGCGCGAAAAACAAGACCAGTTGTTGGACAATATGGATCTTGAGCGCGAACGAGGCATTACGATAAAGAGTCACGCCATTCAAATGGACTATGTTCATAATGGCGAAAAATATGTGCTCAACTTGATTGACACTCCCGGACACGTCGATTTTTCATATGAAGTGTCCCGTTCCATTGCGGCCTGCGAGGGTGCGCTCCTAGTGGTGGACGCTGCACAGAGCATTCAAGCCCAGACCATATCCAACCTATATTTGGCCCTCGAAAACGATTTGGAAATTATTCCGGTGCTCAACAAAGTTGATTTGCCCAGTGCAAACCCGGAAGAGGTCACCGACGATATTGTGGACCTATTGGGCTGTAAACCGGAAGAAGTAATCCAAGCAAGTGCTAAAACGGGTATTGGAATCGAAGAGATTCTTACGGCAATCATTGATCGTGTGCCCGCCCCAAAAGGCAATCCAAACGAGTCACTACAGGCGCTTGTTTTTGATTCTGTTTACAATCCGTTTAGAGGTGTCGAAACCTATTTTAGAGTGGTGAACGGGGAAATCAAAAAAGGACAAAAAATAAAATTTGTTGCCACAGGAAAGTCTTACTATGCGGATGAAATTGGCACCTTAAAATTGACCCAGTTCCCTAAAAACAAAATTTCTACGGGTGATGTGGGCTATTTGATTACGGGAATAAAGGATGCCCGCGAAGTAAAAGTTGGTGATACCATTACCGATTCGGCTGATCCCACCAAAAACCCCATTGGTGGTTTTGAGGATGTAAAACCTATGGTTTTTGCTGGAATTTATCCAGTGGACACGGAAGATTTTGAAGATTTGCGCTCCTCAATGGAGAAGTTGCAACTAAACGATGCTTCCTTGGTGTTTACTCCTGAAAGCAGTGCCGCTTTGGGCTTTGGTTTTCGATGTGGTTTCTTGGGAATGCTTCATATGGAGATTATCCAGGAACGTTTGGAGCGCGAGTTCGATATGACCGTAATTACCACGGTGCCCAATGTAAGCTACCATGCTTATACCACCAAAGGTGATCCAGAACCAATCATCGTAAATAACCCAACAGATTTGCCAGACCCTTCCACTATTGAAAGGGTTGAGGAACCTTATATTAAGGCGACCATCATTACAAAGTCCGATTTTGTAGGTAATGTGATGTCCCTCTGTATTGAAAAGCGAGGACAAATTGTGAACCAGACATATTTGACAACAGAAAGGGTAGAGCTTATTTTTGATATGCCCTTGGCGGAAATCGTTTTTGATTTTTACGATCGCTTAAAAACTGTTTCCAAGGGATATGCCTCCTTTGATTATTCACCAATAGGGATGCGTCCTTCCAAATTAGTACGGGTCGATATCTTGTTGAATGCACAACCTGTTGATGCCCTTTCTGCTTTGGTACACTTTGATAATGCCTACCATATTGGTAAAAAGATGTGCGAAAAGTTGAAGGAGCTAATCCCAAGGCAGCAATTCGATATCCCGATACAGGCCGCTATTGGTTCCAAAGTTATTTCTAGAGAGACCATTAAGGCATTACGAAAAGACGTTACCGCCAAATGTTACGGTGGTGACATCTCCCGTAAACGTAAATTGTTGGAAAAGCAGAAAAAAGGTAAAAAACGGATGCGCCAAGTGGGCAACGTTGAAATACCTCAGCAAGCTTTTATGGCCGTTCTTAAATTGAACGATTAAAGGTTTGGGCCTGTATCGAATTGACAGGATAATTCCACTATCTGTTTAGGGGTAAACCCTTCTAATTCCGCTTCAGTAATGGTTTGGGTAACACCGTTAGAGGTCACGTCATATGTTCCATTGCCGTTGTCACAAATTTCAAATTTGTTTCCAAGATCGGAGGTGCAAGACTCACATTTTTTTTCGTCATCTTTGGAACATGAGGTCAAAAAAGCAGCGGCGACCAATGCCGTAAGTACAAGTTTCTTCATTTTTAGATGATTTATTGGTTATTCAATTACCAAAATACTCGTACTCAACTTATTATTTGGGCATCATTTGATGAATGCCCTATTTGGATTGATGTGTAAGGGATTTGTTCCTAAAAATGATTATTCCTCATAATCACTATTCTCCTCCAGATCCAAAATTTTTCCCAGATAAACCAATTTATAGCCCTCCCCTTTAGGAACAAAGTCTTTGCTGTTGGCTGGAATAATATCAATGCTTCCACTGGGCGATTTGGTAAACAAGGGAACAATATCGCGCTCTTTATAAGTAATGTCAATGAGCTTGTCATATTGCTCTTTATCTTCCAAATCTATCTCATGGATTGTGGGGTGTTTCCGAACCGTGTCCATTAATTGGATAAAATCATCCGTGTGGGAAAATAGCCCTTCTTTAGGGTTGTTTTCGGGATCGTTTACTTCTTCTGTATTCACTAAACGGAACGCTCCGTTTTCCCCAAACTGTTTTTGGAACTTATTGATTGCAAACTTGTTAATATCAGAGTTTCCAGTAAGTGCCATTAAATATCCCATGTCGTTCAATTCAATGTTATCCGTTAGGGTATCGGAAAAAATATTGGCCGTTAGCGCTTCGAGACCCAATTTTTTGGCCTTTTCCACATTGTTCTGGTTGTTGTCTATCAGTACAACATGCCTGTTGTTCTTTTTCAAATAATTGCCAATGAGTCTGGACAATTTGGATGCGCCAATAATCAAAATACCTTCTGACTTTGTCAAGAACACACCCACAAGCTTGGCGAACAAACGTGCCGTGGTGGCATTTAATAACACCGTGCCCAAAACTATCATAAAAACCAAGGGGGTAATGTATTCTGCACCGGGTTCGCCCCTTAACATAAGTTTTGAGCCAAAAAGCGAAGCAATACCAGCGGCCACGATACCTCGTGGACCTACCCAACCAATGAATAGCTTTTCCTTGAATTTTAAATTGGATCCTTGAGCACTCAGAAATACTCCAACAGGACGTATTATAAAAACAATCACGGCAAAAAGGGCAAGCGTTCTCCAGTTATAAATTAGCTCCATATCGCTAATATTGATATTCGCCGCCAATAAAATAAAGAGAATCGAAATCAACAATACACTGAGCGATTCCTTAAAATAAAGCAATTCCTTTATGTTGGGCAGCTTCATATTTCCCAATACCATACCCATTACCACAACTGCCAATAACCCTGATTCGTGGGCAAAAAGATCAGACTCCACATAAACCAAAAGCACGGTAGACAATGAAACTACGTTCAATAAATAGTGCGGAATAAAATCCTTTTTAATGGCAAAGGCCAGCGCATGAGCGAAAGTGAAGCCAAAAGTGGTTCCAAACAGAATAATTTTACCGAACTCCACAAGTGCTGTCTGAGTAAAGGCCTGCCCCTCTCCAACACTGATAAACTCAAATACCAATACAGCAACCAAAGCTCCAATGGGATCGATTAGGATTCCTTCCCACTTTAAAACAGCGGACACATCCTTTTTTAGTGGAATATTTCTTAAAATAGGGGTTATCACAGTGGGGCCTGTAACAATTATCAAAGCCGAAAACAGAAAAGAAATCTGCCAAGAAAGCCCAAAAATATAATGCGCTGATACACCTGCTCCAAAAAATGTAACAATCGTACCTATGGTAATCAGCTTAGATATTACCGGTCCTACATTGGATATTTCTGCCCGCTTAAGGGTAAGGCCTCCCTCAAAAAGGATAACACTAATGGCCAAAGACACAAAATAATAAAGTCCCTCCCCTGGGAACAAACCTTTTTCCCCGTTCCAAATGGGTTCAATAATTTTTGAGCCATCTTCCGTATAAAGCGTTGCAATGGGTCCAACCAGCAAACCAATCAATATTAAAGGTAAAATGGCCGGCAATTTAAAACGCCAAGCCACCCATTGAGCAATAATGCCAAGAATTATAATTCCAGCAAGTTCGAGCATGGTATAAGTTTTGTGGAAATTTAATGTTTTTCTTTTAGAAAATCATCGCCCAAAGCAAGCCCAGAATTAAATTGAAGCTCACATTATGTGAAGTTTATTGTTCAATCATTGTATTTAGCAGTCACGCTCAACCTATTTTTGTTAAAATACGGCCAATAAATCTTTATTTTTTCGGCATTTGGAAAGTGCTTTTCTTATTTTGCATCCCATTTTACTTTCAGAATGACAATTTATCCCATAGAGACCGGTAATTTTAAACTAGATGGTGGCGCCATGTTCGGCGTGGTTCCTAAATCAATTTGGAACAGAACGAACCCAGCAGATGCCAACAATATGATTGATTTGGCCGCACGCTGCCTTTTGATCGAAGATGGCGACAGGCTTATTTTAATTGATAATGGCCTAGGGAACAAACAATCCGAAAAATTTTTCAGTTATTATTATCTCTGGGGCGACCACACATTGGACAAGTCCTTGGAAAGTGCTGGTTTTCACCGTGATGATATTACCGATGTTTTTTTGACCCATCTGCATTTTGACCATTGTGGTGGCAGTATTCAGTGGAACAAAGACCGCACTGGGTACGAGCCTGCCTTTAAAAATGCACGTTTCTGGACGAATAAAGATCACTGGAAATGGGCAACCGAGCCCAATGCTCGGGAAAAAGCGTCATTTTTAAAAGAAAACCTGTTGCCCATGCAAGAAAGCGGACAGCTATCTTTTGTGGAAAGAAAAGAAGGCCCCTTTGTTGAGAGCTCTGAACTTGGTTTCGGCATCCACTTTGTGGACGGCCATACCGACAAACAAATGCTCCCTCATATAAACTATAAGGGTAAGACCATGGTTTTTGTGGCCGACCTTATTCCTACCGTTGGCCATATTCCCCTTCCTTATGTAATGGGGTACGATACCCGACCACTATTGACCTTAAAAGAAAAACAATCATTTTTAAATAAAGCAGTGGAAAATGATTGGCTCTTGTTATTTGAACATGACGCCCACAATCAAATCTGCTCCCTAAAGCAGACTGAAAAAGGAGCTCGTTTGGACCAACTGTTCACATATAGCGAACTATTTAATACACAATAACCTCACACTTTTACAAACATCTTCTATGAATCGCACATATAACAAACTATCATTCTTATCCGTCGTCGCAGTCCTATTTTTAATGGGTTGTGGGTCAACCGCGTTGGTTTCAACTCCCGTTGAGAACATTGATGCCGTTCCTTTAAAAGTAGCTGAACTTACCCATGCCGAGAAAAAACGCTGGGGGCATCTGGATCTTGTTGCAGACACTATTCCCGGTATGAGCTTGGACAAGGCCTACAACGAAATCATAAAGAGCAAAAAAGGTAAAACCGTGGTCGTGGCCGTTTTGGATTCGGGCATGGATTTGGAGCATGAAGATTTAAAAGGTGTGCTTTGGACCAATGCAGATGAAGTTCCAAATAACGGAAAAGATGATGATGGCAATGGTTATGTGGATGATATTCATGGTTATAATTTTTTAGGAGATTCCTATAATGAGCAACTCGAATATGTAAGAATGCTTCGTTTGAACATTGGAGATGCTTCCGACAGAGCAGAGGCTAGACTTTTGTTGGACAAGGAATATCCTGAGGCCGTTCAGAATAAACAACAGTACGAACAGATATTTCAGGTAGTAAAAGGAGCGGACCAATTGGTTAAAACCGAATTGGGCAAGGAGGCTTACACTAAAAAAGATTTACTTTCCATTGAACCAAAAACTGCCCAAATGGAACAAAGTGTCGCGGTATTGACACAAATGTTCACTTATGGTGACAGTATTCCAGAGGTTTTGGAAGAATTGGAGGAAGGAATCAAGTATTTTTCCGAACAAGCCAATTACAACCTGAACAAAGATTTTAACGGTCGCGCCCCTGTAGGTGATGATCCTTATGATATTACCGATGTTCCTTATGGCAATGGAAACCCAAAAAACCAAGTGGATTCCGAAAGCCACGGAACCCATGTTGCCGGTATTATCGCCGCAACACGAAATAATGGAATTGGTGTCGATGGTGTTGCCAATAATGTTGAAATAATGAGCATTAGGGCGGTTCCCAATGGCGACGAGTACGATAAAGATATTGCTCTTGGCATTCGCTACGCGGTCGACAACGGTGCCTCCATAATCAACTGTAGTTTTGGAAAGTCCTTTTCGCCTAAAGCAGAATGGGTTTACGATGCGATTAAATATGCGGCCTCCAAAGACGTTCTTATCGTTCATGCCGCAGGTAATGATGGTGAGGACCTGGAAGACCCTAAAAACAGAAATTATCCAAACGATGATATGGATGAAGATCGTGAGTTTGTGGACAATATGATTACCGTTGGTGCACTTTCCAGCAGCTATGGCTCTGAAATGGTGGCCTCTTTTTCCAATTATGGCAATCAACGGGTTGACGTATTCGCTCCTGGTGCCGAAATTTACTCTACCATGCCGAACGGTGAATATGAATTTCAAGGTGGAACCTCAATGGCCGCTCCTGCGGTTGCCGGTGTAGCTGCGTTAATCCGATCTTTTCATCCGGATTTATCCGCTTCCCAGGTAAAAAACATCATCATGCAATCTGGATTAAGAACCAAAGCATCTGTAATTGTAGCCGGTGATCAGACCAAAGCAACAACTTTCGATAAAATTTCTAAGTCTGGTAAAATGGTAAATGCCTATAATGCCTTAATTTTAGCAACCAACATATCAAACGGTAAAATGACCTTAGAAAGTAATTCAAAATAACATATGAAGCGTTTCTTTTTTTCAGCCCTTTTCGGGGCCACTCTTTTCTTAAGTGCACAAAACTCAAGTAGCTGGCAACAGCATGTCGATTATACCATGGATGTACAAATGGATGTGAAAACATATCAGTACACAGGTAGCCAAAAACTAGTATATACCAATAACTCTCCCGATGATTTGAACCGGGTATTCTATCATTTGTACTATAATGCCTTTCAGCCCGGTAGCGAAATGGACATTAGGCTCCAAAACATTAAAGATCCTGACAAAAGGATGGTGGAAGACGGAGAAAGCAGGATTGCTTCCCTATCAGAAAGTGAAATGGGGTATTTGCACGTCAAATCCCTTACTCAGGATGGACAACCAGTTTCTTTTAAAGAAGAGGGAACCATCCTTGTGGTAGATTTGTCCAAACCTATTCCTGCTGGTGGAAAAACCACGTTGGAAATGGCCTTTGAGGGTCAGGTGCCCTTACAAATAAGACGTTCTGGAAGAAACAGTAAAGAAAATGTGGCGCTTTCCATGAGCCAATGGTATCCCAAACTTTCAGAATATGATTTTGAAGGATGGCACCCAAACCCATATATCGCTCGTGAATTTCATGGTGTATGGGGCGATTTTGACGTGAAAATTACATTGGACAAGGATTACACCGTAGGTGGCACTGGATATCTTCAAAATCCACAAGAAATTGGTCATGGTTATGAAACCCCCGGGACCAAAGTAAAAACCAAGGGAAAAACCCTTACTTGGCATTTTAAAGCGCCCCAAGTGCACGATTTTATGTGGGCTGCCGACCCGGAATACATTCACGACATTTATGAAATGGAAGATGGGCCAACACTTCATTTCTTCTACAAAGACAATCCAGAATTCAATGAAAACTGGAAAAATCTTCAGCCAAAAACGGCAGAAGCAATGACATTCTTTAGCAACAATGTTGGCAAATATCCTTACAAGCAATATTCTGTTGTTCAAGGAGGTGACGGCGGAATGGAGTATGCCATGAGCACATTGGTTACTGGAAATCGCGAATTTGGCAGTCTTGTTGGTGTAATGGTACACGAAATGGCACACTCTTGGTTTCAGCATGTATTGGCCACCAACGAGTCGGAGCACGAATGGATGGATGAAGGGTTCACTTCGTTTATCAGTAGCCTATGTATGAACCAAATTATGGAACAGAACAAACAAAACCCATTTGAGGGGTCGTACCGAGGCTATTACGCCTTGGTAAACTCTGGTTTAGAAATGCCTCAATCCACCCATGCAGATAGATACACGACGAACTTTGCCTATGGTGTTGCCGCCTACAGCAAAGGGTCTATTTTCCTATCACAATTGGGGTACGTTATTGGGCAGGACAAACTCATGGAAACCATTCATAGGTATTTTGAAGACTTCAAGTTCAAGCACCCTGTGCCAAACGACATCAAAAGAACCGCAGAGAAAGTATCTGGAATGGAACTTAACTGGTACTTGACCGATTGGACACAAACAACAAATACCATTGACTACGGAATCAAAAGTGTTGAAGCTGATGGAAATAAGACCAAAGTTGTCATGGAAAGAATAGGCGAAATGCCAATGCCTTTGGACATTTTGGTGGTAGGCAAAGATGGAACACAAGAAACCTATTATGTGCCACTGCGCATGATGTTCGGAGAGAAAGAAAATCCTTATCCAAATCTAGAACGCACCGTTTTGGAAGATTGGCCCTGGGCTTATCCAACGTATGAATTTACCGTAGACATGCCTTTGGAAAATGTACAGGCCATCATGATCGATCCTTCTCAATTAATGGCCGATGTGGATGGGGAAAACAATGTGTACCAAGCGGAGGAATAAAAACTCCATCCCAACAAAAGATTTTAAGGGTGGCCATTTGTGCCGCCCTTTCTTGTTCTTGGTAAAATTTATTTAAGTAATTTCCCTTTCCAAAGGAACTGTCTCCAATATGCTAGAAGAAAATACAGATTCAAAAAAGGCAGAGGTATCGCTAAAGTCTCCTCAAAGGGACATTTCCTTTCCTAAAAAAGAAAAGCTTACCAATAAAAAGTGCTTCGAAGCACTTTTCACAGAAGGCAAAAACCTTAGGGAGTTTCCTATAAAACTTATTTATCTCCCCACTGATTTTAATGATGGGATCAAGGTAAAGGTTGCCGTGGTCGCTCCCAAGAAAAAATTTAAAACCGCTGTGGACCGTAACCGGATAAAACGACTTTTAAGAGAAGCCTACAGACTAAATAAGCCCCTCATTTTTAACAACATTGAGGGAAATTATGCGTTCATATTTTTATACCTTGGCAAGAAGACCCCAAATTTTAATGAGGTCGATTCGGCCATGAAAAAACTCTTAGAGGCCTTTTTAAAAAAAGAATTCCATGAAAAAACTGATTAAAAAGCAAGTTTTAATTCCCCTTTTGGCACTTGCCGTTTTGGTCGGGGCCAGTAGTTTTAAAAGCGACTTTTTTGAGATTGCCAAACAGATAGAAATCTTCACCACCCTTTTTAAGGAGCTCAACATGAACTATGTGGATGAGACCAATCCTGCGGAGTTGATGGATTCCGCCATTAAAAACATGTTGGGCGAATTAGACCCCTATACCCAGTTCTTGAATGAACAAGATGTAGAATCATACAAAATCAATAATTCGGGAGAATATTCGGGTATTGGAGCCCTTGTGCGCTCTTATGAGAACAAATTGGTGATTGTGGAGCCCTACCAAGGATATGCAGCAGATAAAGCAGGCCTAAAGGCGGGAGATGAGATTATCAAGATCGGGGAGACTTTGGTTGCCGATTTCGACGACAATGCCGGAGAGCTCCTAAAAGGGGCCAATGACTCTTCCGTTGAAGTCACTTTTCTAAGACAAGGAGCAACCAAAACAGCAACCATAACCCGAGAAGGTGTTGAGGTTGACGCTGTTCCTTTTTACGATATGATCGACACCAAAACAGGGTACATTGTCCTATCCCGTTTCAACAGGAAGGCTTCCAAGCAGACAAAATTAGCTATGCAAGACCTTAAAGGTCAAGGCGCAGAAAGGCTTGTTTTGGATTTAAGAGGAAACCCAGGGGGGTTATTATCCGAAGCCATTAATGTAACCAACCTTTTTGTACCCAAAGGGGAATTGATAGTAACCACAAAGTCCAAGGTTAAAAAATTCAATCAAGAATACAGAACAAAAAACAAGCCCGAAGATGAGGAAATTCCATTGGTGGTTCTTGTCAATGGAAAAAGTGCCTCGGCAAGTGAAATCGTTTCAGGTGGGCTGCAAGATTTAGATAGAGCCGTAATTGTTGGTGCCCGAAGTTTTGGTAAAGGATTGGTGCAGCGCCCTCTTAAACTTACATACGGAACGCAATTAAAGGTTACTATTTCTAGGTATTATACCCCTTCTGGAAGATGTATCCAATCTTTGGACTATTGGAACCGCGACGAGGAAGGAAACGCTGTACGCAACACCAAATTTAATGAGTTCACCACAAGAAATGGAAGAAAAGTCTGGGATGGCGGAGGCGTAATGCCCGATGTTACGATTGAATCCTTGAAAACCAACTCCCTTATTGAAGCTTTGGAAGCCAATAATATTGTTTTTGATTTTGCCACAAAATTTTTCTATGATCATGACTTTGGTTCTGTATCGGATTTTTATTTTTCCAATGCTGATTACAACGCCTTCAAAGCGTATGTCGAAGGCCAAAATTTTTCGTACCAGACCAAAACAGAGAAGGTTCTGGAGGAAACTATCAACAGTGATGACGCCCTGTTGGGTTCCGAGGTTCAGGAAAAGTACAAAGACCTGCTTCTGGCTGTGAATAGAGGAAAAATAACCGCCTTAGATACTTTCCAAAAGGAAATACAAAAAAATCTGGAAGATGAAATCATTACACGGTACTTCTATCGTGATGGATTGTACGAATATTATCTAGACCATGATGACGCCATTCTCACCGCAAAGGAATTGCTTGCCGACAGCAATAAATACTCAAGTATTTTAAACTAGCAAAAGCATCACAACAACCCATATAGGGCATCTATCAATTCATATCGTGTAACCGTCAAGTTTTTCAAATAGGGACAGTATTTTGGTGCTACCTTAAGGAAAATATTGTTCATGACCTACACGATACTTACCTTTATTTTAGTCGGGTTTATTCTTTTGTTTTGGCTTTACAATTTAATGTACAATTGTTTTTCCAGGTCCTTTTGTATTTTAAAAAACCGAAATAGTGGCTCCATCACCACAAAGGATGCTTCCATTATTTCCGTGACCACTATAAAAAAAGGCAAAAAACCATTAGTAGAGCTGTTGGTTTTATTCGAAAACTTTTCTGGACATCACATCCATAGAAAAATTAGGGTGTGGGACAGCAAGCCTCTATTAAATAGATTCCAGCCAGACAAAACTATCCCAATAGGGCTAAATATTGCCAGAAAACCCAAGGATCCTGTATTTCTTTCACAAAAGATGTGTCGCTTCTCTTTTATGTTTGTAATTATCTGTAGCTTAAAAACCATCCTTTATGTTACGGGTTGTTATATTGTCATGGGCGAAATTTTTGGAAGGGTTTTTTCAGAGCCAGACAGATATGAGCATGTTTTTAAATCATCGAACACCTGGCAAATAGGACTAATTTTTATTGGTATTAGCATTTTTCTTTATCTGCTTTTACAAAAAATCGGTGTTTTAGTGACCGGCAAAACAATGGGGCAAAACTGGAACCTATTGTATTATGGTATTGGGACAACAGCAACAATTTCGGGATACAGGGATACAGGAACGTTTATCAAAAATAGTCCTGTGGTAGAGTTCAATTATACATTTGAGGCCAATGGTAAACAAAGAGTTGAAGGAGATGATAAAAAAGTTATAGAAAAAGATCAATCACCACAAGAAACCGCACAGTTGGAAATTATGTATCTTCCCAACGACCCTTCGGTTTCCAGAATTACCGAAAACCTGGAGTCTATGGAATTCAACCGCTTTCTTACTATACTATTTATGGTGGTTGTCTTCATTTTTTCGGCTGTTTTTATATTCTCTTTTTACCAAACCGTCTTCAATGCGTGAATTTAGAATTAAAAAGAAGGAATAAATCCTATTTTTGGGCATGCAACAACTAAAGGTCTGTGAACTTTTTGCGGGGGTGGGTGGTTTTCGCCTAGGGCTAGAAAATACAGGGCGCTACAAAGTAGTATGGAGTAACCAATGGGAGCCTTCTACCAAAATGCAGCACGCATCCTTGGTTTATGAGGCGCGTTTTGGATTTGAAAACCACTCCAATTCCAATATTGAAACTGTAAAAACCAAAGAAATTCCAGATCACGACATGCTTGTAGGTGGTTTTCCATGCCAAGATTACTCCGTGGCCACATCTTTAAAAAACTCCAAAGGCCTTATCGGCAAAAAGGGGGTTCTCTGGTGGTCCATCCATCGCATTATTACCGAAAAAAAGAAAAAGCCGAAATATCTTTTTTTTGAAAACGTAGATCGTCTTTTAAAATCGCCTTCCAGTCAGCGGGGAAGAGATTTTGCCGTTATGCTCCGTAGTTTATCGGATTTGGGCTATGCTGTGGAATGGCGCGTAATAAATGCTGCGGAGTATGGAATGCCTCAGCGCCGAAGGCGCGTTTTTTTTCTGGCTTATTTAAAAGGCACGGGCATTTACCAAAAACTCCAAAAAGCCGAACCAACAGACTGGATTCTAAATAATGGCACTTTCAATACAGCTTTTCCGGTCGCCCAAAAAGACCAAAAACTGGTTTCTTTTGATTTAGAAAATGATTTAGTGGGTTTGTCCAATAATTTCAACAAAGAAAAAGGCCTTTCCCCATTTTTAAACACGGGTATTTGTATTGATGGGAAAGTATCTACGTTGAAAACTTCTCCTTCTTATGATGGAAAAAGAACATTGCTCTCCGATATTTTAGAAAAAGACTCTATTCCATCCGAATATTATATTGATAAATCTGATTTGCCCAAATGGCAATATTTAAAGGGTTCCAAAAAAGAAATACGCAAGACCAAAGCTGGTTTTGAATACAATTATAGCGAGGGAAGCATGGTGTTTCCTGATGCTATTGATCAACCTTCCAGAACAATAATAACCGGTGAGGGCGGTAAATCCCCATCCCGGTTTAAGCACGTGGTCCAGACCTCCAAGGGACCCCGAAGACTTTTACCTGTTGAATTGGAACGGTTGAATATGTTTCCAGATAATCATACCCAATTGGATGGCATTTCAGATGCCAAACGTGCCTTTTTTATGGGCAATGCTCTTGTGGTGGGCATTGTGGAAAAAGTGGGTGCTTCTCTGTTCCAGAAAATAACCGAATTTGAAAAGCAAGTTCAAAGCTGATCTATCCAAAGAAAAACAATTAACCCCCTTACTGGATCATTATTATCAAAAACACTTGAAGCATTACTGTTTTGAGCGTGTCTCCAACTTTAAGAAACAATTACAGGGCATAGATCTTATCCTAAAGGATAACCGTTCAAAAAAACAGTTTTTTGTGGATGAGAAAGCACAGCTGGATTATATCAATGAAAGCTTGCCCACCTTTGCCTTTGAACTTTTTTACCAAAAGAACGGTGTTCAAAAACAGGGATGGTTGTTCGATACCGCCAAAAAGACCCAGTTTTATGCTTTGGTCACTGGCATTTATTCGGATGAAGATGCTGTTTTTACTTCATGCAATATCACTTTGGTAAACCGGGAAAAGTTAATTTGGCATTTGGATAACATAGGCTTGTCCAAAAACAATTTTAAACAGATTATTACCCAAAATAAAGGCAAGCACGGTAAATTGATTTTGGAGAAATTAAATGCCAAAACCGAAGGATATCTGTTCTATTCCTTAAAAAACAAAGCCGAAAAACCTATAAATCTAATTCTTAAATTAGACTTTTTGATACGGATTGGTGTGGCGAAAAGGTTGTGTTAATCTATTTTTTTAACATCCTCATATGTGGAATTCCATCTTCCAAATATTCTTCGCCGAAGGCATTAAAACCAAGGTCTGTATAAAATTTTAAGAGGTAGGATTGTGCAGAAATCTCAATAGGTGAATCTGGGAATCTTTCGTTAATAGCGGTCAAAGAAGCGTGCATAATCTGCTTTCCTAATCCATATTTACGTTGGTCCTGATTAACCACTACCCTACCAATGCTTACATTCTCAAAATAATCGCCAGGCTTGAAAATGCGGGTGTAAGCGACTATTTCATCTCCCTTTTTACCTATAATATGAAGTGCCTTTTGGTCCTTATTGTCCAAATCTTGGTATACACAGTCTTGTTCCACTACAAAAACCTCACTGCGAAGACGTAAAATTTGGTAGAGCTCTTCTATGGTAAGTTCATCAAAGGTTTTTACAGATACTTGCATTAATCTTGGACTATTACGCTTTTGGAATCGCACTTATCGAACTCAGGCTGGATATTCACATGATTGATACCATGCTTGTGGTATACGTGTTCTTCTATTTCATCTAAAATTTCATCGAACTCGGAAAGGCGAATGTCATTTTTAAAATCAATATGGGCTTCCATGTGCACTTCTTCTTCATTGAGTTGCCAAATATGTACATGGTGGACGTTCTTAACCTGGTCTATGGTACAAATGGATTTCACAATATCTTGGATAACTACCGATTTTGGGGTAAAAAGCATCAACACTTTGGTGGATTCTTTTAAAAGATCATATCCCATATAAATCAGATAGACGCCTATGATCATGGTAAGGATGGCGTCTACCCAGTAAATCTGGTAAAATTTCATTATAATACCACCAATCAATACTGCTACTGAAGCCATCATATCTGTAAGCAAATGCAAATAAGCGGATTTCATGTTCATGTTGTGGTCAGCATCTTTTTTTAACAACAGCACACTAAAACCATTACCAACAATGGCAATCAAAGCTAGCCAAATTACAAGGTTGGATTCAATAGCTTGAGGATCCATCAACCTTTCAACGGCTTCTTTCATCAAAATTATAGCCACTACCACAAGGGTGGCGGCATTTATAAATGCGGCCAAAATTTCGGCACGCTTATAACCAAAGGTTTTATGACTGGATGCTTTCTTCTTACCCAATTTCCTTGCACCATAACTAATTAATAGGGAAATAACATCGCTAAAATTATGAAGTGCATCCGACAATAGCGCCAAACTTCCGGAAAGTAACCCTCCAATAATTTGAGCTAACGTAATACCAATGTTCAGGAAAATTGATATGAGAAGATTTCTTCCTTTTAAGTCGGGGTGTGCATGTGAATGCCCATGATGGTGGTGGTGACCCATAAAATCTATCTACAAGGAATTTTTTCTATTCTTCGCTCGTGCCTGCCTCCGTCGAATTCTGTATTCAAAAAGGTTTCGACCATATCCAGTGCTTGTGGAAGTGATATAAAACGAGCAGGCAAACTCAAAATATTGGCATCGTTGTGCTCTCTTGCCAATTGGGTAATTTCTTTGTTCCAACAAAGGGCGCCCCTAACATTTTGGTGTTTGTTTATCGTCATTGTGGCACCATTGCCACTACCACACAACACTATACCCAAATCAACATTTCCTTCTGCTACATCGGTGGCCACAGGATGGGTAAAATCAGGATAATCAACACTATCGGTACCATCGGTACCATAGTTTACTACTTCGATTCCCTTAGATTTTAGTAGCCCTATAATAGCCAATTTATAATCGGTTCCGGCGTGATCGTTTCCTATCGCAATTTTCATGGTTTTCTATTAAAATGGATGCTAAACAAAGGTACAATATCTTTTAATTTT
Source organism: Allomuricauda sp. (assembly GCA_040285615.1). GTDB lineage: Bacteria > Bacteroidota > Bacteroidia > Flavobacteriales > Flavobacteriaceae > Flagellimonas. The sequence continues at coordinate 436,462 of JAVJRL010000012.1, read as the reverse complement.
TCATTGTTTATAAAAACGAGGAGGTTTTTGCATTCTGTTAAAAAACAACCAATTAACAATATTGCTATTTTGTTAACTATTTAGATAAAACTATTGGTAACCAAATTTTGTTTTTAACGAAAATTGATCAGTAGAAATAATTATTTAATGTTTGAGGGATATTCCATTAAAATTTAATCAACCGATATAAACTTTTTGTTGTGGGTAATTAACATTAAAAATACATTAACTTTTCAATAAATTCATGTTGACAACGGTTATTAAAAACCGTGTATAAAAATTATAAAAGGCTGATTCTTAATTTCCTTGTTGTCTGACAAATTGTGAACAAAATGTTCTAATCGTTCAAAGCAACTTTTTCTTGAAAATTTTATTACACATTTCAACGATCTATCATAATCATCATTTTAATTAAATTTAAAAAAGAAGAAAAAATATAATATTGATAATTGTTGATAAAAGTCCTTTTGTTTATGATTACTCTTCCTTTCCTTGTTGGTCAAGGATTATAATTTGTATTTTTCAAAAAAATAAGGACGTTAATGTCGAAGAAAAAGAAGAGAGCTGGTAGTCAGCGAAAGAATGAAATAACGAAGGGCATTTTTACCGTACTTGAAAAAGAACCATCCAAAACCTTCAATTACAAGCAAATAGCTTCAAAATTAGGTATAGATGACACCCAAGATAGGAACCTTTTAATCAAACGTTTAGGTCAGTTAAAGGCTAGCGAACGAATTGTAGAGCCAGAGAGGGGGAAATATCAGAAGAAACCATCGCTCCATACTTATTTTACAGGGAGAGTAGATTTAACCACTAGTGGGAACGCCTATATTGTGGTGGATGAATTGGATGATGACATATTTGTACAGAACAATAATTTAAATGGTGCTTTCCATGGCGATACGGTTGAGGTATTTATAAAACCCAAGCGTAAAAGCAAGAAAATGGAAGGTGAAATCTCCAAAGTACTCGAACGTAAAAAAACTTCTTATGTGGGTATTGTGGACAAACAAAAAAGCTTTGCCTTTGTTCGTCCAACGGATTCCAGAATGTACACTGATATTTTTATTCCACCTGAAAAATTGAAGAAAGCCAAGGATGGGGACAAAGTGTTGGTGAACCTTGGCGATTGGCCGGATGGTGCCGATTCACCTTACGGAGAAATTGTGGAAGTACTGGGCAGACCAGGTGAACATAATACCGAGATACATGCCATATTAGCGGAATACGGTTTGCCACATGAGTTTCCATATGAAGTGGAACAGTTTGCCAAAACCTTGGATACCAGTATAAAAGAATCGGAGATTGCCAAGCGTAGGGATATGCGGGATGTACTCACTTTTACGATCGATCCTAAGGATGCCAAGGATTTTGATGATGCACTTTCCTTTCAAAAATTGGAGAATGGAAATTATGAGATAGGTATTCATATAGCCGATGTCTCGCATTATGTGCAACCCGATACAATTTTGGAAGAAGAAGCATATGATCGTGCCACTTCGGTATATTTAGTGGACCGTGTAGTTCCAATGTTACCCGAGGTACTTTCCAACAAAGCGTGTTCGCTACGACCCAATGAAGAAAAATATACGTTTTCGGCCATTTTTGAAATGGATGATAACGCCAAGTTGGTAAAACAATGGTTTGGTAGGACGGTCATTAATTCCAATGAACGTTTTGCCTACGAAGAGGCGCAACATATTATAGAGAACGAACAAAATAAAATTCCAAAAGAAGTATCCATTAGGGAAAAAGCTTACTCCGTTTCGGACGAAGTTGTGGAAGCTGTGCTAACTTTTGATCGTTTGGCCAAAATTATGCGGCGGGCCCGCATGGATGCCGGAGCTATCTCTTTTGATAAGATTGAAGTAAAGTTTCATCTGTCCAAAGAGAACGAACCTGTAGGTGTATATTTTAAAGAAGCCAAGGACGCCAATAAGTTGATTGAGGAATTTATGCTATTGGCCAATAGAAAAGTGGCAGAGTATATTGGTAAACAAAAGAAAACATTTGTTTATCGGGTTCACGACAAGCCCGATGAGGATAAATTAATGGCCCTTAACGGGGTTATTTCCAGATTTGGACATAGTATCAATCTAAAGGATAGTAGGACCATTAATCAATCTCTGAATAAGTTACTGGAGGATGTAAAAGGTAAAAAAGAACAGAACTTGGTAGATACTTTGGCCATTCGAAGTATGAGCAAGGCCATTTATACAACGGAAAATATTGGGCACTATGGACTTGGATTTGAATATTATACCCATTTTACCTCGCCCATTCGACGTTATCCCGATGTGATGGTGCATCGTTTACTGCAGCATTATTTGGATAAGGAGAAAACACCAAAAGCTGAGCCGTACGAGGAAAAATGCAAACATTCTTCCGATATGGAACTGTTGGCAGCCAATGCGGAACGTGATTCTGTTAAGTACATGCAGATCAAGTTTATGGAAGACCATAAGGACCAAGAGTTTTTAGGCGTAATTTCTGGGGTTACCGAATGGGGAATTTACGTGGAGATTGTGGAAAACAAATGTGAGGGGATGATTCGTATCCGGGACATTAAAGATGATTATTACATTTTTGATGAACGCCAATATGCTATAATCGGAGAAAGAACCAAGCGAATGTATCAGTTGGGTGACGAGGTTTATGTGATGGTGAAGAGCACTGATTTGATCAAACGACATTTGGACTTTTCGTTGATCGGTAAAAAGAAATAATACTATTTTGGAATAAAATTTGTTATCCTATTGAGAACCAAATTTTTATAACATGAGAACAATTACGATTGTTATTTTGTTCCTATCCCTTCAATATATTGAAGCTCAGGATGGAGCCATAACCAAAGACCTACAAAAGTTTACCGAAATAAAAGGGTTTGATGGCATTTCGATTAATTTAATCAAGTCTAACCAAGACAAAGCGGTGATTACTGGTGCCAATACTGATAATGTTGCCATTGTTAATAATAATGGGGTATTGAAAATTCGGATGGAAATCGTTAAAATATTTAGCGGATATAGAACATATGTAGATTTATACCATTCTGAAGAGTTGGTGGTGATTGATGTTAATGAAGATGCAAGAATATCCTCTGATGATACCTATGTGCAAGAAGTTTTAGAACTTAAGGCTCAAGAAGGTGGAGAACTGGAAATTAATTGCGAAGTGGACCAACTGTTGATTAAGGCCGTTTCGGGCGGAGTAATATTTACAGGCGGATTTTCCAATACTCAAGATGTGATTATCAATACTGGTGGTACCTACAATGGAAGAACATTTAAGACAAAGTTCACCACAATTAATGTAAATGCAGGAGGAAATGCTGAAATCTATGCAGCAGATTATGTAAAGGCCAATGTAAAGGCTGGAGGTGAAGTATTGGTGTATGGAGACCCAAAAAAAATGGATGAGCACACCCTTTTTGGTGGAAAAATTAAAAGAATGTAATTAAAATGATTGATGATATCCAAGCCGCGATCCCTTTGGGATTTTTGTTGAGCTTTATGATTGGTCCTGTTTTCTTTGTTTTATTGGAAACAAGTGCCACTAAAGGCTTCAGGGCTGGTGTAAGCTTGGATGTAGGTGTTATTATTGCCGATATTGTTTTCTTGTTGATAGCCTATTTCAGTAGTTTTCAATTGTTGGAAAACCTAAGCAACGAACCTGGTCTTTTTGTATTTGGGGGGATGATTCTTTTGGTTTATGGAATTGTTCTATTTGTTAAAAAACCAAAAAAGAAAGCCAATGTAAAGGCTTCTAAAGGAACATATCTTGGTCTATTGGTAAAAGGCTTTCTTTTAAACTTCATCAACATAGGTGTACTTGCTTTTTGGTTAGGGTTGATTATTGTGGTAGGTCCCAGTTTGGATAATAACCCGAATAGGATGATGGTTTTCTTTATCACGGTTTTACTGGTTTATTTTGGGACGGATCTTATCAAGATAGTTTTGGCCAAACAATTAAAGCGCTATTTAACCCAGGAACGTATTGTACTTATAAAAAAGGGATTGGGGATTGTTTTGATTATTTGTGGAATTGTATTGATCATCAAAGGATTCTTGCCCAAAGACAAGTTCGATATTAAACAAGAAATAGAAAAAATAGAGAAACTATAAACAAAAAACCCAGCACTGAGTACTGGGTTTTTGAGGCATCGAGCGGATTCGAACCGCTGTACAAGCTTTTGCAGAGCTCTGCCTAGCCACTCGGCCACGATGCCAATTGGATCGCAAAGCTAAAAATATTTTATGAATTTTTATCCTGTATCTTCCAAATAAGTTATCGCTGTGCACTAAGCTTCACCGAAACACTTTCCACATCACCACCGATTGGTGGGTTTATTTTAGAAACTTCCACCTCCACTTCGGTTACTTCAGGAATTTCATCAAATATGCGATCAATAATTCTTTTGGCCACATGTTCCAAAAGATTGGAGCGGACCGTCATTTCCTCTTTTATAATGTTATTTAGATGGACATAATCTACCGTTTCACTAAGCTGATCGGAAATAGCAGGTTTAGAAAGATCTGCGGTAACCTCGAGATCGACTCTATAATCGCTCCCAATAAGCATTTCTTCCTTTAAACAACCATGGTTGGAATGTATTCTAACGTTTTTTAACCTAATCTTTCCCAAAACTTTGAATTAAGAAAGGGCAAAAATAGGGTAAAACCACTTAAATCAATACATACATCTACAGTTACTTATACCTTGGAACAAGTCCATACCCACAGTAAGTACATGGGTACCAGTACTATAACCTAAAATTTCGTTAGTAATTACTTGATAGGAATATCCGAAATAGAAATTACTTTTTTTAAACCCTGCCAAAGGAGCAATGTACAGTGGTTCTCCCAATTGATCGTTCAAAAATCGATAGGTAAGTCCCACATAATAGTAGTCTTCAAAATCCCGGAAACGAAATTTGGCATTTAAATCGGTTACCGAACGGCCGTCACTCTCGAACCATTGGAAGAATACTGAGGGTTCTATTTCCACTTTACTGTTTTTACTTTTGGAAAAGCTGTATCCTGTGTATACGTAATAGTTTCGGAGCTTATTGGGCTCAATACGGATGATATCGGTGTTGAAATTGGACAGATCCTTATTTAACACGTTTCCAGCATTTAAGCTAAAGTAAAATTTATCGTACCTGTAAAGCACACCAAGATCAAAATTATGATTTGTGGTAGCCTTATCATCTGTTGGTAATTGTCCATTGTTGGCTTCGAACTGCTCTACGTCTATCCTAAATTGGTTGAAGTTATAAGACAGGCCAAAAGAGAGGAAAACGTCATCGTATCTATCCAATGTTAAATGGTGGGCAAAGGAAACCCTTGCTCCTCTTTGTCTGGTAAAACCATTGCTATCGTTATAAAGAAGCATACCAACGCCAGACCTGTTTCCTATTCTGGCATCTGCTGCCAAGGTTTGGGTATCTGGAGCATCTTCTATCCCTACCCATTGTGTTAAGCCGTTTAAACGAACTTTTATATGGTCTCCTATACCCGCATAAGTAGGGGACATTAAAAATGGATTATCCGCTATGTATTGGGATAACTGGGGTACGGTCAACTCCTGTCCCTTGGCACAAAGTACCAAGGAAAACAATAGGATAGTTGAGTATACTTTTTTTAACATGGGGTCAAAGTAGGTTAAGTATTATTGTCGATACAGTGTAAAGTGTCCAACAAACTCTCTGTCGTCCAATTCTCCTTGAAGTTGAACAACATACCAGTAGTCTCCGGTTGGCAATGGTTTTCCATCATATTTTCCATCCCAGCCTTTAACGTTTCGGCTCATCTCTTCCACTACTCTACCATAACGATCATAAATCTTAATTAGTACGTCTGGGAAGCCTTCAATATTATCCGGAATCCACAAATCGTTCAATCCATCTCCATCTGGGGTAAAGAAGTTGGGGAACTCAACATCTATAAACTCCATGAATATCTCTGCAGTAGCCTCACAACCATTCTGATCAACCACGGTTACTGTATACGTATCGGTTCTGTTGATGTAGAATGTGTTGTCCGTTCCATTGTCGTAATCATTGAAATAGAATGTATAATCTTCTACACCACCTTCAGCGATTGCCGTAATTTGGTTGATATTGTTATTCTCCAACGTTAATGTTAATGGTTCGTATGCTTCAATGTTAAAGTCATAAGTGGTCATACACCCGTTAGCATGTGCAATGGTAATATAATGGTCACCTGGAGTCATATTGGTAAAGTCCGCAGTCAATTGCATAGCTGCTGGATCTGTAGAATCCAAAGCGTACATAAGATCGTCCACAATAGATTCGTCCTCGAATACGATATCCAAATAATTGTCCGGGATGTTTCCAGTACACTCATACATAGGTGTTACTGTTGCGGCAAGGTTAACACCTGGCTCTATTTCTACAATTACGTTGGTTTCACAACCTTGGGCATCCCTTACAAAAACAACATGCGTTCCTGCAGTTAAATCTTGGAACAAGAACTGGTCTTGAACAAAGTTTGCATCGGCGCTGGTATTTAAACTGGTTTCATAAGGTGCGGTACCTCCAGATATTTGAACTTCAAAGGAACCGTCACCGCTTTCAAAACACACTTCATCCATAATGTTGATAGCTTCTGCCACAACAGGTTCGGGTTGTGTAAGCTCGAATTGGAATGTAATGAAACATCCATTTACATCTTGGGCGATTACATCATAGATGCCGGGTTCTAGATCAGTAAATGTGTTCGTCGTATCAAACTGATCTAGATTTGGTGAAATAGCGTATAGGATTTCACCGGTTCCACCCGACACTTCAACAGTAATAGTACCATCGTTCATTCCTGAACATGTAATATTTGTAAACTCTTCTGTTTCTATCACCAATGGTTCTGGATCTATAATAGTAATTACAGGAGATACCTCAACACAGTCCTCGCTGGTTACTCGTACATAGTAATCACCGGCCATTAGTCCGTTAAAAGTTCCACTGGCTTGTGGACCATCAACTAAATTGGTCAATGCAGCATCGCTGAACAATTCGTAGCTATAGTTGCCCAGACCACCTGTTGCTTCTGCAATAATGGTTGCAGATGCTTCTCCCATACAGTTAATGATGGCTGCGGATTCGTCTATATCGAGCATCAATTCTGGGACCTCATCAACCGTTACTTGATTGGATATCAATGCATCACAACCATTGGCATCACGCACATAATATTGATATGCGCCCGGCCCCACATCGAATGTATGAGTATCTCCACCGCTCATAGGATTGAATGAAACTCCATCCGTACTATAGAAATACGGTGCTGTTCCACCAGTTGCAGTCAACATAATTTGTGCATCATTGATACATGTCATTGCACTTACTTGAACAAGAGAAGCCTCAACTTCTGTTGGTTCGGTGATGGTCACCTGAGGGGTTTCTACACCACAGTTCCAACCATCGGATACGGTAATGCTGTAGATTCCAGCACCCAATCCAGTGAAGGTATCACTACTTTGCTCCCCAGTGGTAAATACGATGTTTGTACCAGTTGGATTGTAATAATTTAGTTGATATACATAGGAACCTTCTCCTCCTGAGACATTATGGGCCCATACAGATGCGCTTTCTGCTCCGTAGCACAGTAGGTCAATTGGGGCAGCATCTATATCTGCTACAATTGGGACAGGCTCCGTTAAGGTCAATCCTCTATCTTCAATACAACCACCATTATCGGTAACCCTTACGGTATAAACTCCAGCAGATAAACCGGTGAATACATGGCTAGGTACATTGTTCATAGTGTAAACTTGCGATGTGGTCGTATTTGTCAATACAATACCATAAGGTGCGTAACCTCCTGTTGGGGCTATCAAAATCTCACCTTGGTCGTTGGTACAAGTTACATTGGCCACTTCTTGTGGAGTGTAATCCAATGCTGAACTTGGAGAAACTATGGTAATGGTATTGGAGTCTTCAATACATTCCGGGTATCCTGTTTCGGAAACGCGAACAAAGTAGTTTCCACCCACCAATAATGGATCCGTAATGGACATTGGGTTGGTCGAAGTATTTCCACTTCCAATAATTCCTGTGGTTGTTCCATCGGCATTGAAAACCTCGTAATCGTATGCCCCTGTGTATCCGGTTACATCTATTTCCAGAGTTCCTGCATCACCAAAACACATAGCCGGTGATGTAGCTGTAGCTACAACGTCAATAGTATCGTATGGAGCTATGGTATGCACAGTTTCCACATAACAACCTGTAGTGTCGTTGGTTGCTCTAAACGTATAGCTTCCTGGTTCTGTCAACTCAAAAGTAGCTGTGGTACTGGTTGAGGCTGTCATTGATCCATAAGGATTTCCAATAGGCAACAATTCAAAAGTAAAGGTATCACCACCAATGCTTTCCGTAACAGTTAAGGTTACTGTTTCTGGATTTACACAGGAAATGGCAACATTTTGATTTACAGCCAATGTGAAAGTATTCAAAGGTTGAACATCAATACTATCAGGATATTCACAACCATTGGCATCCCTCACAATATAGTTTATGGTCTGAACAGTTCCATTGTCCACTACATCAAAAGTTGCATCCGAAGTAAAGCTGTTTCCTTCAAAACTATAGAAATATGGTGCCGTTCCACCAGTTGCAGAAATTGTTACTGTTGCTTCAATAACAGAGTTGGAAGGACTACATGCAAAATCTGTTGCAGTTGCAGAAGCCGCCAATACTATAGGTTCTCCCACACTAACATCGAATGTATCCTCACAAGCTCTTGATGAGATAACTCTAGCTTGGTAATTACCAGCAGGTAGATTATCAAATACAGGACTTGATTGTGCGAATCGGTAAGGATTTACCAAGTCGGACATCTGATAAAGTTCGTAGGTATAAACAGGATCAACAACGGTTGCAGGATCTAACACCACGGTCAAGCTTCCATCGGAACCTCCAAAACAATTCACATCATCAACAATAACATCATCGATGATAGGATCTACCTTATCGTCCAATTCTTGTGTTACCACATAGGTACAAGGTGTTGCTGTATTATTGTCGGTTACCGTGAAGGTATATACACCAGGCTGCGTTAGTCCGGTAAATATTCCTGTTGTATTGCTATCCGTTGTTGTTAAATCAGGATACACTACATCAAAGGTCAAGTTGGAAGAACCACCTGAAACATTTACTGTAATCTGACCCCCTGGATCTACGGTACAATCGATAGGTTTAACCACGGTAGTGTTAGCCGTCATGGCATCAGTTAGTACAACTGGACCAACTGTTGTGGTACAGGACCACTGATCGGCAATCAATACTTCGTAAGAACCAGCACCTAATCCAGAGAAAACATCACTAGTTTGTGGTGAACCTACGATAGACCCATTTCTGATTAATTGATATGTATAATTACTTCCCTGACCTCCAGCTGTTCCAACAACTTGGATTTCACCTTGTAGGTCCGTACAGTTTTCAACATTGACCTGCAACGTTGCTGTAATTGGAACAGGATCAGTTAGGGTTATAGTATCTACCAATTGCTCACAACCACTCGAATCCATTACCCATGCTTCATATGTTCCAGCAGCTAGACCTGTAAAGTTTGGACTGGCCACATAATCACCAGGTCCTGTTGGGGAAGTAGTTCCGACATAGTAGGAATATCCACCCCAACCACCGGCAACATTGGTAATTTGAATAGCACCATCGTTACCCACACAGGTAATATCCGTAACAACGGTTGCTCCTGTAATTGCGGCAGCAGGTCCGGCAATATTAAATGATTCGCTGTACACACAAGCCGCACCTGGAGGGTTGGTATCGGTTACTTCGATGTAATAAGTTCCTGCCGCAAGTCCCGAAATGGTAAAACTTCCATCAGCATCGGAGCCAGTGGTCACTACATCATCTCCCAAGTTGGTCGGTGTATTGTTTATATCATAGTATAAGGTATAGCTTGTAGCGCTTGCATAGGTTACACTGGAACCATCAACAAGGTTTAATTCTACAGCACCATTGGTATCTCCGTAACAGGTAATATCTGTAGTGTTCACTACATTCAAATCCAATATCTCTGGATCTGCCACTTCGTGAGAAATGGTAATGACACATCCTGTTACTGTATTTCTTACTTCGAAATTGTGTGTACCAACACTTAGTCCTGTAAAGCTGCCTGAGGCTTGGAACACACCGGAAGGCAATTCCCTAAACTCATAGTTCGCTGGATGAGTTGTTGAATTCGTGATAGAACCTATTGCGGTAATGGTGATATCCTCTCCGGTAACACAAGTAGCAACGGCATCAATGGCCACAGTGGCATTATCCAAACTGTCGAATGGCGCAATGATAGCTGTTGTTGTTCCCAAACATCCATTATCATCATACACATTGATGGTGTAGCTACCCCCGTTGATATCAGTTTCGGTATATGCCGGATTGCTTCCGGATTGAACTACTACAGCACCAGCATCGTTGATAAACTCATAGATAACGTAGTTTCCGCTACCTCCGGTTATTGAGGCCGTGTCTATAGTTATTGTTGCATTGTTTGTATTATTTCCAGCAGTACATCCAAATTCAACTACTGAAGGAGCTGGAACGGATATAGCAGCAGGTTCTGAAATAACAATGTTGAAAATGTCATCAAAACAACTGTTAGTTCCTGTTCCACGAACATCATAAGTTCCGGCAGGAAGGTTTTCGAAAGTTTTAGTGCTCGCGTTGAATGTTGCACCAGCAGGCATAGGTGTTAGGGTATAAGACAAAGGCCCAACCCCATTATCTATTTCTGTTAGTGTAATGCTTCCATCATTGGCGCCAAAGCAGGTTATATCTGTGTGTGTTTCCGTAAAGCTTGGCAGTGGTGCATCCGGCACATCTACGGTAATGGTCTGTGAACAGTTTGGTGGTGCCGTTCCCATATCAAACACAATAACATCATAGCTTCCAGCCGCCGCCGCACCTGTCCATGTAAATGGATTAGAAGGAAGGACCGCCCTAACCTGATCGTTTGCGCCAGGACCATCTATCAGATATTCGTAGTTACCTGAACCGGCAATAACCTCAATTTCAATTTCGGCATTGGCCGCAGCCCCTGGTTCACAATCCAAAGCAACGGTTTGAATAGCGGTGAACTCCAACGGGGGATGAACATCGATAACATCGGTATCGGTACATCCATTGCTATCAATAATTGCTACGTTATAGGTTCCAGGCGATACATTGGTAAAGACACCGCCATTATCCAAATAGGTAGTTCCGCCGTCTAATGAGTAGAATACCTGAGGAGCCGTTGTTGTTGCATTAATAGTTACCGTAATAGGTATGGAACAACTATCAATAAGGATACTGTCAATTGTCGGATTTGGTGTTAAGGTCAAAGGAACTGTTCCTAAGTTCACACCACACCCGTATTGGTCTTCCATGGTTACATCATAGTTACCGGCAGGTGAGTTTGCAGGAATCTCGATAGGGTTATCGGATGTAGATGTAATGGTTGTAAAGCCAGCGGGACCTGTAACCGTATAAGTGTATATTCCACCACCCCCCAATGGGTTCTGAATCTGGATAAGTCCAGGAGCATTACAACTAATGTCTTGCAACACAACGGGTGTTCCAGATAACGGATCGAGTTCTTCCAGCAACAGATTTTCTGTAGCTCCTACACAACTATCATTGTTGGAACCATCAACTTCAATGACCTCTATATAATAGTTTCCAGCAGAAAGCCCCGTTAAAGTAATATCTTGAGGGGAAGCATAAGGAACTATTCCACTACTATTAATCAAAACAGGAGAACCAGAACTCATATCATAGAAATTCCATCTAAACTGAGACTCAAAAGGCATTTGGTTGTCGGTTACCGTGTAAGTGATGGTTCCATTATTTAGACCAGCACAACTTGGCGTAGCCGTAGATGTGATTTCCAATGGAACGGTAATCAAATCGTTAACATTGACATTACTCTGTCTAACACACCCACCACTGTCACGTACGTAGAAAACATAGGTTCTACCAGGAACCAAACCAGTCCATTGGTACATACCATGACCAGCAGTAACAGGGTTACCTAGATTGTCAAAGCTTCCACCTGGATTCCAGGTAGCTGTGGCAGGATCAAAATTGGCTGGGTCATCGGAATAGGCATATTCGTATCCTGGAGCACCTTCAGACCCTTGCACGGTTACCTGAAGCTCGTTACAATTCACGATCAATGCCGAGATGGTAATGTCCAAATCATCCAAAGGATAAGGAATAATGAAAGGAGGCAGGTCTGTTTGACAAATCGTATTTCCTAAACCATCTACCGTTCTCATGGAAGGATAAACAGTATCACCCGAGTTATAACCGGTAAACTGATCGGAAACACCTGGGTTGGAATTGTCACCAATCCAAGTAGTACCACCGTTATCACTAAATTCGATAGTACCCAAAGTTGTTGGGTAACCTGAGAAACCAAACCCGAAATCACTTGCCAATCCCGTACAGGTTGCAGGGGTAATTCCGCTTACTACACCCGTTAATTCATCGGGGTTGTTTATGGTTTGGGTATCGGTAATGGTACATCCTGATGCATCGGTTACATTTATTGTGTAATTCCCGAGCATTAGGTTGTAATATGTTCTGTTTGATGTCAATACATTGGTATCGGTCTGATTGGAGGCACCTCCATTGTCCAGATCAATAATTTGAATAGTATATGGCGCTACACCGGAAGTAATATCAACTAAAATATTTCCAGTACCATCATGACAATCTGGATCTGTTGGGGTGGCAGTCATGGTCAATGGAACTGCCGGATTTACAGTTACGGTTTCCATGTACTCACAATAAGGAGCTGTTGCGGAATTGTCTCTTACATAAACATCAAAAGCACCTTCATTACCTGCGGTAACAGTGAATACATTGGTCGTTGAGAACAACCCTGTTGGATTTGTGGTTGTTGGTACAAAAGCATATTCCAATGTTGGAGTTCCACCCGAAGCGGTAACAGTAATGCTACCATCGGCACAGGTTGAAACATCTACAACATCTACTGTGGCCACCAAAGCATCTTCAATAGTTACTGTTTGTTGAACCCCGGCACATCCATATTCATCACGAACATCAATAGTGTACGTTCCAGCTGTTAGGCTAGAGAATGTATACGTTATTGCCGTTGATGGGGTTGGTGTAATCCATGGACCACCATTCAAGCTAAATTGATAGTTTCCGTTTCCATCGGTTACATCTACTTGTATACTACCATCATTGTTACCACTATAACAAGCGGTTGGAGTTGTGGTAAATACGATAGTTGCTGGTGGATCAACTGTAATAATATTGGTTGTATCTTCACATAGATTGGTGTCTCTTGCTCGAACCACATAATCACCAGCAGCTAGTCCCGTAAAAATGTTAGATGATTGGAAAGCAGTAATTACTCCACCAACACCATCTTCCAATTGATATTGATAAGCCGGTGTTCCGCCAGTGGCAGAAGCTGTTATGGTTGCACCACCATTGGTACAAGTAAGTTCATTGGTAATAGAAGCCGTAACATCCAACACATCCGGTTGTGCCAATGTTTGATTCAACAAGACAGAACAAGCGGGGTCTCTTAAATCTACAATTTCTATGGTATGCGCTCCCGCCGCAAGTCCTGTTACTGTAATCGGGCTTGCGAACTGTGCAGCAGATATGGCACCTCCATCTACTTGATAAGTAAATCCAGTGGCTGGGTCAAAGTTTTCAGCCTCAAAAGTTATGGTTCCATCTGCAGCGCTGTTACATGTGAGGTCAGTGTATGCGGTGATAGCGCCATCAAAGGCATGACCATCCTCAACAGTAACATTAAGGGTCAATGAGTCGGTACAAACTTCTGGGGTTTGGAAAGCTTCAATGTCATCTATGGCGATATCATTTCCACCAGTTACCGCTGAATTTGTTCTAATGACAATATCAAGATTGGTATTGGCACCAGGATTAAGAGTTACAGAATAGTTCTGCCAATCGTTTGCGCCATTATTTTTTGGCACATTGCCTGTTGTTGTACTGGCAATTACGGTTCCGACACCATCTACTAATTGAATGTCAATATCTGGATCGGCCCCGCCAGTTCCATTTCTTAGTAGGTTAAAGGCCCAAAGCGATATGGTAATATCCCTGTTGGCAACAACCTCTATGTTTCTTTTGGCATATATTATCCCATTTGGGCCTACAGCACCACCGACATTCATGGCCAAGAATCTACCATTTGGCAAGGCAGAATGATCATTAGGACTTAACCATGTTCCGTAAGGGTTAACAATGTTTTGTGTGACGGAGTATTCTCCATCTTGGATGTGTGTATCTATTGCCCAACCACACGAGTTAACTGCGCCATTTTGTGGCTCGTAACAATATGCCGGATCAACTTCTGGAATACTGGTGTTTGGCCCTGTTCCAAAATTTTCTGAAAGAAGGACACTTGGAGAAGGGGTAATATTGCTGGTATAATTTACTGTTATGGTATGGTTTCCAACAACAACATCACTAAACACATTAGAGGTATTTGGGGTGTTGGGGTTACCATCAATTTCGTAGGTGTAATCAAAATCGGTACTACTTGGGGTCACGGTAATGGTTCCTTCACCATCACACTCATAGTCAATGGCCGCTGTAGCAGTTGGAGCTTCCGGCGCAGGATCAATGGTAACCGTCATCGGATACGTACAAAGATTGGCATCCCTAATGTAAAGGGTGTGTGTGCCTGGCAATAGATATCCAATGGAGCTTGCACCGTAGGTGGAACCCCCATCAAAACTGTATTCGTAAGGAGCAGTTCCTCCAATAGCATTTGTGATTCGAACCTCAGCACCCATTCCAGGATAGCATTCTGCCAAAGCGGTTACTGCAGCAGATGCAGAAAGAGTCAATGGCTCGGTAATGGTGTAAATTTCTGTTATTTCACAATTGTTTGCGTCCCTTACACGAACATCATAACTTCCGGCTGGAAGATTTACAAAGGTGTTTGATGTTTGGTAGGTTGCTCCATTATCAATACTATACAGATAAGGTCCTTCTCCTCCGGTAGCTGTAATGGTAATTTGAGCTTGTGATTCACCACTACAAAGAATATCGGTATTGGTAATTGAAATAGCCAATGGATCATCTTGTACAATGGTAATATCATAGTTGGCCTCACAATAATCGGCACCACCTCCATTATCTCTTACATATACATCGTAATCTCCTGCACTGGTTACCGTAACAGGGTTCGTTGGTGCAAAATCACCAGCTGTTGGTGCAACTCCATCGCCAACCACGGCATACACATAGTTTCCATCGCCACCTGCAGCAGTAATGGTTATATCGGTATCTGTAGCACAAGCTGTAATATTTGGAGCCGAAGCAACAACACTAAGTTCAGGGTCAATAGTTATGGAAGCTGTATCGGTACAATCATTACCATCTCTTACATCAACCGTATAAGTTCCTGGTCCTAAACCAGTAAACATATTACTGGATACAAATGGACCTCCGTTTAAGCTATATTCATAATTTCCGTCCCCTCCAGATGTAATGTTTGCCGTTAAGGTTAATCCAACAGCATCATCATAACAAATGTCGTTGGGAACAATTTCTAAAACCGGAGCAACAGCTTCATTTATAGTGAAGATATCGGTGTACACACAACCATTGGCATCGGTTACCGTAAAGGTATAAGAGCCTCCAATGGTTAAACCACTGAAGAGGCCATTGGTTTGTGTGGCCGGAAGAATATATCCAGCTGGTCCGGCAGTTATTTCATAGGTATAGCTTCCCCATCCACCCGTAGCGGTAATGTCTATAGAACCGTCTGCCACACAAGTTGGTTGTACTAGGGTAAAAGGTGCAGTAATTGCGGCGGGAGGTGCAGCAATGGTAACATCTGCAGTATCTGTACAGTTGGTAAAGTTATCGGTAACGGTTATGGTATACGTTCCTTCAGCCAATCCAGTCAAGGAAATGGTTCCGTTTGTCTGTGCATTTCCAGAGAAAGTGGCCGGACCTGTAACGGTATAATCGTAATCGGTATTAAAGTTTGCTATGGTATATTCAATTTCACCATCGCTATCACCAAAACAAGTAATGTTGCTAATGAGCTGTCCAGTAACCGATATTTCCGTAACTGGAGCAATAGTGAAACTCTCATCATAAAAACAACCATCGTTATCGGTCACTCGGAACATGTAAGTTCCTGGTGCCAAACCAGTAAACGTAGCATTGTTTCCATTGTTTACAGCGCTTCCTGCTGGTGAAATGATTTCATACACAAGATTTGGCGCCCCCCCCGTTACAGATAAAGTAACATCGGAAACAAATGTTGGACACTGTGGATTGGTCGCTGAAAAATCTATATCCGTTGGAGGGTCCAAGGGATCAATGGTGATCGAGTTTGTGACAAAAATACATCCATTGGCATCCCTTACCGTAATGGTATAGGTTCCATCAGTAAGATTGTTAAAGGTTGGCGATGCTCCAAAGGTAACACCGTCAATACTGTATTCATATGGAGCGGTTCCGCCCGTTACATTTTGTGCCTCGATAATACCGTCTTGCAAACAGGTGTAATCTTGTGTCAATACAGCATCTGCATCCAATGCAAAAGATGGTGCCGAAATGGTAGAGTATTCAAAATAATCACAATCGGCACTTCCCTTTCTTTGATTGATGACGACGACATAATCCCCATCGGTCAATCCTGGGAAGTTTCCAGAAGCGTTCGTAGCCAAAGCATTGTTCACATCAAAATTATCTTCATCAAAACCAGTTGCATCAAACAAATAGTAAGTTAGCTGATATCCATTACTACTAATCAAGTTAAAGGTAATCGACCCCGTTGCATCTCCATAGCAAAGTACATCGGTAACAGTGGTTGGATCAAAATCAGCAGCTGGTCTAAATTCAATGGTAACCGTATTGGAAATATCATGACAGTTGTTCCTGTCTACAACAACAAATGTGTATTGTCCCGGATCATAGATATCAAATATTTGACTGGTTTGGTATGCGGATGCGGGAATATCATTGACCGATGGATAGGAAATTTGACTTACTCCATTATCATCAACAAAAGACCAAATAGCATAGGTATGCGGGGTTTTACCGCCCGTTGATTCCATAAGAATGTTACCTTCCTTACAGGTAATGTGCTGGGATACCCTTGCAGTCAGCTCAAGATCGGTTAAGTCGTTAATGGTGACTTGTTCTGTATAATCACAACCATCGTCTGTGGTAACGGAAACATCATAAACTCCATCGTTCAAGTTTACGAAAGTATAGTTGTTATCACTTGTAGGGCCATGCGTATCCACTATGGTACCTCCTTGAGATATTTCGTAATAGTATTGGGCCTCAACATTAAGTACGGAAATTGCAATTTCTCCCAGTCCGTTACAGTCCGTATCTTGAGGAACAACATCTACTTGGAAATCTCTTTCTAAAATCCCAATGTTGTCCAAAATAAAAACACAACCATCGGTTACGCCTTGTTGTCTCATTTCCACCATGTAAGCACCGTTGTTGGCGATGTCGAAACTTGGGTTGGAGTTGTAAGGAACCAAAACATTGCCCGTTGATTGGTCCACAAGTTGGAACTCATAGGTCAAAGGCATGTTAGTTACCGTTATATTACCAAGGGTATCGCAAATAATATCGCTACTGGTATATTGTGGGTCCAATGGGTTTTTGTAAACATTGAAATAGAACCTGCTGAAACAACCATTTTGGTAGTTGATCACCAATCGGTATTGACCTGTGTCGGAGGCCATAAAATCGTTTCCAGTATTCACGGTATTCCATGTACACCCAGTATTTGTATTGGCACAGCCATCAACTGCGGCGCCACAACTAGCTTCGTCCAATTGTTCCCAAACAATGCTTGTGGCATCTGGGATGTTTATTTGGATGAGTTCGGTATCGTTAAGTCCGCACAAGAAAATCTCTGGTAATTCACTACCATCATTTGGACATATTTCAATATCCCCATCAATGGTATTTGTAGTATCGTTGATCAATGCAGTGATCGGGTTGGACTGTACCGAACCAAACAATTCCACAGTAATAATTTCTTGAAAATCTTTACAAGGATCTGCCACTTGTTTGTCCACAATGTAAGTTCCTGTGTCGCTAACCAACATGGTACTTGGGTCATTGTCGGAATCTCCATCTGTGATTACCGTATCCGTACCAACATCAATGGTGTTGTTTCCATTTTCATCGCGGTACCAAACATAATTATCAAAATTGTCGCCGGCATCCAGTAATACTTCGTCCCCGCACAATTGTACGGTTCGGTCGAAGTTACAAGCGCTTAAATCGTCCAGTAAGAAGTTGGTTGCTCCTGGTGTTCCAAAACCACAACCATTAAATTCAGATACGGAAGGATCGTCGGTAATCTGGGCTGAGTTTATGGCGCCTTCATAGGTTGAATAAGCCAAGTTCTGGATAATATCGGTACATGCATCTACAAAGTCGAAACAGTTTTCGGCAACCTGGACGCGCATACGAATGGTTCCTGCAGGATCTCCTTCTTCAATTATACCATCTGGAACGGAGAACAATACAGTACGCGTAGCAGGGTCATAGGTATAGGTAACACCAGCAGGCATTGTTATACTTGACTCATCCAAGGTTACATTTATTGGAAGTACATCCCTTATGGTATAGTTAATGGCGTCATCGTTCCCTACATTTTGAAATGTAAGGACATAATCCAAGTATTGTCCTAAATTAACACCTTGTCCAGTAATGTCATTACCTCCAATATCTTCTACAGTCTTCGCCAGGTTCATTAAGGGCTCAATGATCTCAACATCCAACGAGGTAAAGAATATATCGTATTTATCCTGAGATGATGAGGCCCGTAAAGTGGCTCCTGTTTCGCTATTGGGAATTACGGATTGACTTGGGTTTGGTATGGTAAAAAGGTCAACATCCCAACCTAATGTGTTAATACTGTTGGGGTTGCGATTCGTTTGAATAACTCCCTCGTCGGTAATATTACTGTTGAAAAAGTTATTTGCGGGGTTTGCAGTATTGGACAAGGTCGTAAAAGATGCGTTACTATCCGCTCTAATGGCCAATTGGTCCCCGCTAATCCTGTTGTCTCCTTCTAAGGCTGCAACACCAAGTTTGGCGTTTACCGGGAAAGGTGCGGGCAATGTGGTAAACCCACTAAAAGGTATATCTACGGTTTCACCTGACTTAATGCCAGCATAACCATCAAAAGTGGTAATGTACTTACCGGGAAGGGTAGGGTTTTCATATACCACAACCAAAGACCAACCGCCCGAAACACCACCCTGCACATTGTCTCCAGAACTGGCCCTGACATTTGCTACGAAATATTCCCCATCTGGGTTGGCAAGTCCTGTAATTATTGAGGTTACATCTTTATAACAAGCATATGGAGCATAGTTCCCAAAATCAGCATCACCATCACCGTCAAATAGAATTTCGTCTGCCGTTAGGTCCATATAGGCTCCCCCGGGAACACTAAATTTTATTTGGTCAAAATCACTACTCCTATTATTGTCTCGGTAAACGGCGGACCAATACAATCCAGCATATCGTACCAAGGAACAGTTGGAGTCCGGCACGGCAAGGGTTGCACTACTCGAACTGAACGTCGAAGGGTCTCCATCAATATCGATATATTGCATGTTCAGCCTATCGTTGTATTCTGAGCTTGAACCCGTTAAATTATAGGGGTCCTCAGGATTGTCGCCACCTTCGTCCCTGTTTACAATATTATTGGCAATAAAGGTTAAATCCCCTCTAAGTTCATTTGCGTAACGAACATCGAAGTCATTTTTAACCTGTGATATACCTGTATACATAAACAATAGTATACAAATAGATGTGCCCCATCTGAGTAGTGGTAATTTCATATGTTTGGGGTTAAATAGTTGTGTTTGGTTTTATACGCATGATCCACATATCGTCATCATACGAAGCGTTTAGTTTGGTGTAATAAGAGGTTAGGGCGTTGTTCCAGGTTTCGTGTTTCTTTAAATACACGTATCTATTTTTGTCCTGTGGGCTAATAAAATAACTAGCATGCAAGCCCCTTGAATTCAGCTCTTTGACAAATGCTTTTGCACTTGAGGAGTTTTCAAAAACGTTGGCAATAATATAATATCCCTCTGGTAGGCCATCACCAGATTGAGTTCTAATGACTACATGGCGACCTCCTTTAGAGCTTCCAGTTACATTTTTGGACAATAGATTGCTTCCGTATTTGGAGTTAGGTCGATTGATTTCTCCAGAATATCCGGCTATTTGAGAATTCCCATCATTTACGTTCATGACCCAGGCATCGCCTTGGTATGCACCGTTCATTTTAGTATGATAGGCATCCAATGCATCTTTCTTATTACTGAAGTCACCGATATAAACATAGTTGAGTCCGTTTTTTGGGTTCTCAAAATAGTCTGCATCAATACCTTGTGCCCTAAGTTTTTCGATAAATGCATGTAGGTTGTTGGTGTCTCTAAATACATTAGCAATTAGGTAATGCCCACTTTCTACATTAGGAACAGCGTGTGACTTGAATTTTGCTCTTTTACTTTTTGTGGCCCTGTAGGTTTCATCCTTTTTTATACTAGAATTTTTAGTGTATGCCACAGCAGTAGTATTTTCTTTGGACTCGTTGATTTTAATCACTTTTTTGGTAGAAGTGCTGTTGGACAGTCCATGATTGGCCAAAGGCTGCTTTCTTCTGGTCACTATGTCCGAGCTATCCATTTCGGCGAAGTATACCTCTTTTGCTCTTTGCTCTAATGCTGGATTTTGACCTCTTGTTTCACGCTGAACCATTTTCATCACGGTCTCAAAACGTCTTTCCAAATCTTTTTTACGAGTTGTTTCTATGGAATCTTGGCGCATTAACAATTCATCTAAAATGGCATCGTTTTCGGCCAGTTTATCTTGTAACTGCGCAATTTCGAGGTCTTTGTCGGTAATATTTAAACTGTCTTGGGGAACGTCCTCATTGTTCGAAACCAATTCCTCACCTTCTTTCTCCAACATTACACGATCCTCGGTAAGGTTAGGTGTGAAGGAATAGGCCAATGAAATTTCGTGGGTAACCCCAAAATTTTCGAACTCGTTGGACAACCCTTTTTCGACGGTATATCCCAACGAAATGTTTTTGGTAAGGTTGAAACCAAGACCTGCAGATGCCCCATAGAAGTCGTCGTAACCGGCTTGTACCCAACCTAATTTAGGAAGGTCAAGGATTAGGTTCCCTCCAAGGGTTATATCTTCTTCACCCACTTTACGAACTCTTGCCAAAGGCATTAAGCGAGCGCTTTCCATAATCCCGGAACCGTTTTCAAACTGATGGGTATATTGTAGATGTCCAGAATAGGTTTTTTCATTAAAATCGGTTACTGATTCGCTGGTTTTCAGATTGTAATCGAAAAGATTTTCTGCAAAACCCCCAATATCGAAACGGCCGATGGAGAAGTTGAAACCCGGTTGAAAACTTACAAGCGAACTACTTTCCAACGTGTTTAAAAAAGGATCTACCTCAACAGAGTTTACCCTGTCCTGATTAAATGCACTTTGATAGTAACTTACGTTTGCCCCAAAAGTGAATGTGCTTTTTGGACTCAAGCGAACACCGTAGGCATAATTGGCATGGACACCAAAGTTATTGAAGAGGCCCTCTCTATTTGTAAACAAACTAAGACCAACCCCACTCCTATCGCTAACTCTACCACTATAGCTCAAGAAGTAAACCTGGTTGTTATCATCAAAAGATACCGACTGGTTTCTGTGAAAAAGGTTGATGTACGATTTGTCTTCTCTAACCGTAGAGAACGTTGGGTTCAACAAGAACCGATTAAACTTTAATAGGTTTTGTGAAGGTACATTATAAGGCACATAGGCCCCTTCTTCTTGTCCCCTCATTCCGGAGAAGGCAAGTAGCAAGATAGTAAGTAGTAGTAGAGGTTTTTTGGTCTGCATTTCTGCTTATTTAATAACAGTGATGGTTCCTTGTTTTAGGCTTTTGCCACCACGTGTAATCTTGTAATAGAAAATCATGTTTTGTCTATTGAAAGATGTGGTGGATTGAGGCCAGTTATTTTCATAGCCTGCTTGGCTAAACACCTGTTCTCCCCGTTCATTAAAAATGGTGACGAGAACATTGGGGTCTCTGGAGTATGTGTTTGGGAGTATCCATAGGTCGTTAATACCATCTCCATTGGTTGTAATAACGTTCGGTATGGCAAACATATCCCTGTAGGTCACGGTAATTACTTTGCTTACGGTACATGTACCAAAGCTTGCAATCAACAAATACTCACCTTCTTCGGTAAAGTCATAATAATTGCTAGAAGAAATTAGGTTGCTTCCAGCATCATACCATTCATAAGAATCGGCACCGCTAGCGGTAAGTGTTTCGGTTTCTCCCTCAATAATGATGAGGTCTTTGGTTTTGTCCAGTACTAATAAAGATTCGTCAAATTGGCTAATGGTTATTGTATTCGATACCAATGGACATTCATTGGTGGTAATAACCAGTTGATATACTCCTGTTTCGGTAACGTTGAAACTTTCAGATGACGAATCAACAACGGTCCCATCCTTTCTCCATTCAAAAGATTCGCTAGATAAGTCTGTTGTAGTTTCTATAACGATTGCATCGCCTCCTTCACAAAATACGTTGCCATTTGTGGAAATATGTAATGTTTCATTGGAAGCAAGCTTTACTTGCAAGTTGTTGGAAGATGCTTCGAAAGCATCAATTGTACCATATAAGGTATAGGAGCCATTATCGTTTTGATTCGATACGGTGATTGTTTTAGATGTCTCTCCTGCAATATTTACTCCATCCAGTTTCCATTGATAGGCAAAAGAGCTTTGTAGGTCTCCAGTTACATCTGTAGTGGCGCCATTTTCGTTAACGGCGTTAATGCCTGTTAGACTAAGGGTTGCATCGGTGCTTTCACAGGACGAGTAGGAACTAACATAATCAACTATAAACTCAAAGGAGTCCGGAGTAACAACGTTTATGGTACTAGAAGCCACTGGTGCTGGGGTACATGGACCGCCATTATCTGTTACTTCCACATAATATTCCCCTACCTCATTAATATCCAATGAGTTGTTTGTGGCATCAGTAATGGATGCACCATCTTTATACCATTGGTATGCGGCATTGGTAGCGGTGGTATTAACAGAAAGTGTTTTGGTCTGTGATGGAAGCAAAACAATATTTTCTTCATTGTTCAGGGTGATTTCAAAGGAACCCGTACCCGATACGGACACCGGTGCAGAAAGCTCTTTACAAACTCCGGTTCCATCAATTTCAACCTCGTAAGACCCCTCAAAACCATTGATTCCAGCGTCTATTGTATATGTACTTTGATCTACGGTAGGACCACTTATGATTGCTCCGTCCTTATACCAGGTGTATGTAAAGCCCATACCGGTAATGTTAGCTTCCAATATATGTGTGTCTCCCGGGCAAACCTCAATAGTGCTATTGCCATTAATAACCAAACCAGAGCTGGTTCCTGTGGTTATCTCGATAGTATTGGACAGTGTGTTGGCCGATCCGGAACAATCTCCGTAATCAAGCTCTACATAATACATGCCTGGGTCAGATACGGTGATGCTTTCTGATTTTGAGGCAAGTAGTGTTCCACTGCGGTACCAGTTATAAATGTATGTTTCGGTATTTGGAATATTATGTGGTTTAAGGGTTACCGAACCTCCGCCACATATTTGTATTTGACCGCCAGAAGGTATGTTTCCACTACCGTTTTCGCTAATCAGTAATGGTGAATTATAGTCAATAAAGTACATGGAAAAAGCATCAGAGGCCGGACTTGTCTTGGCCGGACTGGTACTGCGGACCCTCATTTTAAAGTTATCCCCTCTCATATCTACAGGAAGAGCAAACTGAAACTCAAAATCGAACGTAGTGTTCTTATCTGTTACAACGGCAAGTTCTGTAGGGTCAGCAAAATAACCATCGCTATCGGATAACTCTAAAATAAACTTGTTATCGCCCCCTACCATTGGTGGGTCCCAAGTGAAGTTTACAAAATATTCATTGAAGCTACCAGAGGCACACACCGCTGTCCAAGCGGAGGTACTACCAAAATTGGGGTTTGCAGCTGGCACAGGTTTGTTCAGTACTTGAGCTTGGGACGCGAAGGTACCAAGCAGCACAAAAGCCAAGGCCAGAACTAGAATGCTATACGTTGAATTACTTTTTTTCATCACCGTTAGTATTTAAGAGGTTATGGGCTTAATAGCCCTGTTAGTTTGTGCCCCTTAATTGTAATTCTTTCAAAAGACGTTGTTCAGGCGTCTCTTTTTCATATAGTATTCCAATAACAAATATGTCTCTAATTTGGACGAATGGAAAGATATTGTTGTAGGCTATACCAAAAGTGTTGTGAAATCGCCTACTTTGTATACACAGAAGCAGGAAAAATAGCTATCAACATGGGATTTCACTACATTTGTGCATCAAATTATAGGTATGGCAGAAGAAGCTAGATCGCTCAATTTTATAGAACACATTGTTGAGGAGGACCTTACAAAGGGTTATACGCAGAACGACTTAAGGTTTCGTTTTCCCCCAGAACCAAACGGTTATTTACATATTGGGCATGCAAGTTCCATTTGTCTAAATTTTGGTCTAGGATTACGTTACAATGCACCGGTTAATCTTCGTTTTGATGATACCAACCCGGCAAAGGAAGAAAAAGAGTATGTGGAGGCTATAAAAAAAGATGTCACATGGCTTGGTTTTGAGTGGGACACGGAGTGTTACGCGTCGGATTACTTTCAACAACTGTACGATTGGGCAGTAATGCTGATAAAGGACGGCAAAGCCTATGTTGACAGTCAGACTTCGGAAGAAATTGCTTCACAAAAAGGAACGCCAACAGAGTCAGGAAAGGAAAGCCCTTACAGAAATAGATCCATTGAAGAAAATTTAAGGCTTTTTGAGGGAATGAAAAATGGAACGTTTCCTGATGGCGCGCATGTGTTACGTGCGAAGATAGATATGGCCTCCTCGAACATGTTAATGCGAGACCCGGTAATGTATCGAATATTGCACAAAGCACATCACCGTACAAATACCGATTGGTGTATTTATCCGATGTATGATTGGACTCATGGGGAAAGCGATTATATAGAGCAGGTCTCTCACTCCCTTTGTACACTAGAGTTTTTGCCACATAGAGAGTTGTATGACTGGTTTTTGGACCAAGTGGTATTATCCAATAAACTACGACCAAAGCAGCGTGAATTTGCACGCAGAAACCTGAGCCATACCGTTGTGAGCAAGCGAAAATTGCTTCAATTGGTTGAAAAAGGTGTTGTAACGGGTTGGGACGATCCTCGTATGCCGACAATATCTGGATTGCGTAGAAGAGGCTTTACTCCCGAGTCAATTAGAAATTTTGCAGATACCATTGGAATTGCAAAGCGTGAAAATGTAGTTGATGTTTCTCTGCTCGATTTCCATGTTAGGGAACATTTAAATAAGATTGCACCACGTGTAATGGGGGTGCTTAACCCTTTAAAGGTTGTACTAACCAATTATGAAGAAGGAAAAGAAGAGTGGCTGGAAGCGGAGAATAACCCTGAAGACCCTTCTGCTGGAAGCAGAAAGGTTCCATTTTCTCGTGAACTTTATATCGAACAAGAGGATTTTAGAGAAGAAGCCAACAGAAAGTTTTTTAGGCTAAAACTTGGTGGTGAGGTCCGTTTGAAAAACGGTTACATCATTAAAGCAGAAAGCTGCACTAAAGATGACAAAGGCAATATTCTGGAAGTCCAATGTACGTACGACCCCAAAAGTAAAAGTGGTTCCGGTACCGAGGAAAGTTTACGCAAAGTAAAAGGAACGTTGCATTGGGTTTCAATTCCTCATGCAATTACTGCAGAAGTGAGGTTGTACGACCGGTTATTCTCTGACCCAACACCCGATAGTCATAAGGATAAAGATTTTATGGATTTCGTCAATCCAGATTCTTTGGACAAAGTAACGGGTTATTTGGAACCAAGCTTGAAAGATTCACAAATTGGAGACCAGGTTCAGTTTCAACGGTTGGGTTACTTTAATGTAGATAAAGATTCAACTCCAGAAAATTTGGTTTTTAACCGAACCGTTACCTTAAGGGATACATGGGCGAAGTTGGAACAAAAAAACTAGCATAAGAAATACTTATTCGAACACCAAAAAACATTAGATATCCTTATTTATAGCGGGCCTTTCAGGCTCGTTTTCTTTTTGTTTTAGGATTTACCTGACTAAAGGGGTGTATGACACCATTTTTGTTCATTTACGGGCTTAATTGGCAGTATTTCTTTAAAAATTAGCTTTTGCGTTAAGGTTTCTACTAATTGAATCAACCCTCGTTAATCTTGGATTGTAGTTTTGGAATAAATCGATTGATGAGTATGATTTTTGAAAGATGAACTTGCACTCACTTCGATTGAACAGAAGTTTAATCTAAAATTAAAACATTATGTCAAATAACACTGGAAACGTATTAACCGCATTATTAACTGGAGCCGTTGTAGGAGCTGGAATTGGAATTCTCTACGCACCGGATAAAGGAAAAAAGACAAGAAAGAAAATTAAGAAAAGCGCGGTAAAAGCCAAAGACGATATATCTCAGAGCTTAACCAATGCCAAAGAAGAATTCAGCAAAAGTGCTGATGCCAAAAAAGTTGAGTTTGAGGAAAAGCTTGAAGATACACTATCCAACATGAGCTACAAGGCTGATGATATTTTAGTAGCCTTGGAGAAAAAGCTGGAAGATTTAAGAGAAAAGAACGCTCAATTACAGAAGTAATATATGGCTTTTGAAGAAATTAAAGAACAGATAAATCATGTGGAAGAAGGAGTGAGGTCCTATGCAAAAAATAGCTTGGACCTCTATAGACTCCAAAGTTTTCGTTCCATGATGAAGGGCATCACCATGGCCACAAAAGTTCTCCTTATCGGGGGCGTGGTGTCCATTGCCCTGCTGTTTCTTTCATTGAGCGCCGCTTTTTGGCTTGGTACTATACTGGGTAATACAGCAGAAGGCTTTTTAGTGGTGGGAGGCTTTTATGTACTGTTGGGCATTATGCTCTTCTTGTTACGAAACAAAATCGAAAAGCCACTCTTGAAAAGGTTTTCTAAATTTTATTTTGATGAACTATGATTCAAACACAATACACATCATTTGAAGAGATTGACCGCGACCTCAAAATTCTAAAACTGCAAAGGCAAATAGAAGAAGAGAAGGTAAAGCTGGCCGTCCAAAACACCAAGGAGGAACTATATCCAACCAATATTCTAGGTGGTCTGGCGCCTTTGCTACAAAAAGTTGCTATTTCATTAATTGCAAAGAAGTTGCTCAAGAAATTTGATTAGTATGTAATCTTCTAACTTTCTATACTAAAAAAGGCTCCTTTTATAGGAGCCTTTCTTTTGGATAAAACGTAGTCTAATCGTCTGAACCTTTTTCCTTTCGCTTGCGTTTCATGGCCTCGCCAATTTGATTGCTTGCCGAAAAGGAAGCTACCATATTGTTGAGCATATCACTACCTGCCTGTGGCGAATTCGGCAATAGAATTAGATTTGTATCTGTTTCTTCACCAATGGACTGTAAGGTATCATAATGTTGGGTAACCACAATCAGTGCAGATGCTTCTTGGGAATTGATGCCCACTTTATTCAACACTTCAACGGATTCTTCCAGACCACGGGCAATCTCTCTACGCTGATCTGCAATACCTTGTCCTTGCAATCTTTTGCTTTCGGCTTCGGCTTTTGCTTTTTCAACTATCAAGATACGTTGGGCATCACCTTCAAACTGGGCCGCTATTTTTTCACGTTCGGATGCGTTGATGCGGTTCATAGCGGCTTTAACCTGTGAATCTGGGTCAATATCCGTTACTAGAGTTTTTATGATGTCAAAACCGTAATCCAACATCGCATCTTGCAATTCGGCTTTAACAGCGATCGCAATATCATCTTTTTTCACAAAGACATCGTCCAATTTCATTTTAGGCACTTCTGCACGGACCACATCAAATACATACGAGGTAATTTGATCGTGGGGATATTCCAGTTGGTAGAATGCTTCATACACTTTTTCGCGAATAACCACATATTGCACAGAGACTTTTAGTTTCACAAAAACATCGTCCAACGTTTTGGTTTCAATAATAACATCGAGCTGTTGAATTTTAAGGCTTAAACGTCCAGCAATACGATCGACAATCGGTATTTTCATTTGCAGACCCGAGTTTCGAACACTGTGAAATTTACCAAAGCGTTCAACCGCAACAGCAGTCTGTTGTTTCACAATAAAAAAGAATTTGAATAGGATGATGAGTGCGACAAACGCAATAGGTATTAAAAAATAGTTGCCCATAGTGTTTAGATTTTATGTTAGAAATGGAAATTACGAAACTTGGCTATAGTATTAGTAGCCATTCGTCAAATAATGTTACACTCCCAATAATTCTAAAGTCGGGCAGTCGCTGTTTTGATGCGGTTTATACTTTCCTCTTTTCCAATCAAGGCCATAATATCAAAAAGGTGAGGGCCTTTCATATCACCAACAATAACCAAACGGAGCGGTGGCATCACTCTTCCAAAGGAAAGTTCGCTTTCTGAAATCCATGCTTTTACTTTTTCCTCTATGATGGTAGATTCAAAATCATCAATGTTTTCCAAAATAGTGCTAACACCATTCATTATTTCAGGGGTGCCTTCTTTCCATTGTTTTTTGACAGCTTTTTCGTTGTAGGACGAAGGCGCTTCGAAGAAATAATCGGATAAACCCCAGAAATCTTTTACAAATGAGGCGCGTTCCTTAATGGAAGATACCACTCGTTTGATATACTCGGGTTCTGCTGAGTATCCTTTTACATCAAGCTCTGCAGCGAACATTTGGGCAAGTTCATCATTACTTTTTCTTTGCAGCCACTGCTGATTATACCAATTGTTCTTTTCTGGGTCAAAACGCGCTCCGGACTTGTTTACACGTTCCAAAGTAAAAGTGTTAACCAATTCTTCCAAGCTGAAAATCTCCTGTTCGGTTCCTGGATTCCACCCTAATAATGCTAAGAAGTTTACAACCGCTTCTGGGAAAAAGCCAGCTTCGCGATATCCTTCGGATTGGTTCCACGTGAGCGGAAATATGGGAAAGCCTCCTTTTTCACCATCACGCTTGCTCAATTTTCCTTTACCAACGGGCTTCATAATCAATGGTAGATGAGCAAACTCTGGAGCCTCCCATCCAAAGGCATCATATAGTAAGGTATGCAATGCTAAGGACGGCAACCATTCTTCACCACGGATGACGTGGGTAATTTGCATTTGGTGGTCATCCACAATATTGGCCAAATGGTAGGTGGGCATCCCATCGCTTTTAAAAAGAACCTTATCATCAAGAATATTGGTATCTATTTTTATTTCCCCACGGATGATATCGTTTAGTAGTAATTCTTCATTCTCTGGAGACTTAAATCGGATAACGTAATCTTCGCCCGCAGCTATTTTTTCTTTCACTTCTTCATTGGATAAAGACAGTGAGTTCGTCAACTTTAATCGGTTATGCCAATTGTAAATAAAAGTTTTTCCTTTTGCCTCATGATCTTTTCTATGTTGATCTAGAGTTTCAGCCGTATCAAAAGCATAATAAGCTTTGCCTTTTTCAATAAGTTTTAGCGCATAGGATTTGTATAATTGTTTGCGCTCACTTTGTCGGTACGGTCCAAAGTCGCCTTCTTTGCCAGGCCCTTCATCAAACGGAATCCCACACCAGTTCAAGGCTTCAATGATATATTCTTCTGCACCTTCAACAAAACGGTTTTGATCGGTATCTTCAATACGGAGCACAAAATCACCACCATTTTTCTTGGCAAATAAATAATTGAACAGGGCGGTTCGCAGACCACCAATATGTAAGGGCCCTGTTGGGCTGGGTGCGAATCGAACACGTACTTTTTGACTCATAATAGGGTTTGATTATGTGGCAAAGATACATTGCCGGCAATGAACAGGAAAGCATTTATCCGCTGTCTTTTGTTTGGCTTGCAAGGGTTGATGCATTAAGGTTTAACAAAATTTTTCTGTTGATTTCCAATGGATCAGGTAATTTGGTAATAATTAAACCCCCATTTTGAGCGCATACAACAATATAGTAGCAAAGCTAGAGCAGTTTATCAAACGGTTTTACACGAAACAATTGATAAAGGGGATCTTTCTGTTTTTGACTTTAGGCACGTTATTTTGGATGGCCATCACCTATTTTGAGTATGTTTTGTGGTTGAATGAGTCCTGGAGACTCACCCTTTTCATCATGTTCCTTCTAGTGGAACTTTTTCTTTTATATCGTTACATCGCCGTTCCCTTGTTGTATCTCTTTAAGATTCGTGACGGAATCGATAATAGAGTTGCTTCGCAACTGATAGGAAAGCATTTCCCGAATGTGGATGACAAGTTGCTTAATCTATTGGAGTTGTCCGAGAACCAAAAGAAGTCCGATTTGTTGATGGCCAGTATTGAACAACGTGCATCTAATTTGGGGCCTGTTCCTTTCGCTGAAGCGGTTAATTTCAAGGAGAGTTATAGGTATGCTAAGTATATTTTAATTCCTGTGGTCCTGTTTGCCTTTATATGGATTACAGGTGATATTGTTTCTTTCTTCAATTCGCACCAGAGAGTGATGCATTATGACATGGCCTACGAACGGCCAGCACCCTTTTCCTTCCAAGTGATGAATTCCAGTTTAGAGGTATTGGATAATCAACCATTGATTGTCCAGGTCAAAACAGTCGGAGATGTGCGACCGGACAATGTGCAAATGGTGGTGAATGGAGAAGAATTGTTAATGCAGCGTAAAGGAGAGTTCTACGAATATAGATTTGAAGCTCCCGTACAAGAAACCAACTTTTATTTGACAGCCAACGGATGGAACTCGAGAAGCTATTCCATTTCTAGTTACCGAACACCAACTTTGGTTGATTTTGTTTTGGAGCTGGAATACCCAAAATACCTTAATTTGATCCCAGAGGTGATTACCGGAACAGGCAATGCCGAAGTTCCTGAAGGCACAAAAGCAACTTGGAAAATTCAAGGAGATCACGTGGATGATATTAGAATGATTGCCTCCGATTCAACACTTTCATTCGATAAGGAGGACAACTTGTTTACTAATTCCAAACGTCTGTACAAGGATTTTGATTATGAACTAAGTACATCAAATAATAAGGTTCAGGATTTTGAGATATTGGCCTATCGATTGAATGTTATCAAAGATGAAAAAGCAACAGTTCAAGTGAATCAGGTACTGGATTCATTGAATCCAAATCAGGCGTATTTTGCTGGCCAAGCGGCAGATGATCACGGACTAAAGGAAATACGATTGGTTAGCTACCCTTCGGATGACATCAACGATGTACAGCGAATATCCCTGGAGTCTCCAAGTACTAATGTCTATCAGTTTTATTATACGTTTCCGTCCGGGTTGAAATTGGAAGCGGGTAAAAAGTATAAATTGTACTTTGAAGTCATTGATAATGATGGGATTAGAGACGGAAAGGTTACCAAGAGCCCTGTTTTTGATGCATCACTTTATGATGATAACGAGTTGAATAACAGAGAGTTGGAGTTTCAAAATTCTACATTGAACCAATTGGGCGAGTCCCTAAAGAATTTAAAGCAACAAGAAGAAACACTTTCCGAAGTAAATAATATCCAGAAGGAAGAGAAGTCTCTAAGTTTTGAGGACAAGAGTCAGATAAAGAACTTTTTGCAGCAACAAAAAATGCAAGAAGAACTAATGCAGAAGTTTAGCCAGGACTTGAATAAAAGCCTAGATAAAAATGCTGAAGATTCGGAAATGAAGAGGATGCTTCAGGAACGTTTGGAACGACAAGAGGCAGAGGCAAAAAAGAGTGCCGCGCTGTTGGAAGAGCTAAATAGAATTGCAGATAAAATTGATAAAGAAGATCTTCAAAAACGTTTGGAAGAGTTGGGTAAAAATCAAGGGAAAAACACCCGGAACCTTGAACAAATTTTGGAGTTGACCAAACGTTATTATGTAACTGAGAAAGCTGCACAGATTTCTAAGGAGTTGGACGAGTTAGCTGATAAACAAGAGGTTTTGTCAAATTCTGAGCTTGAAGAGGATAGTGAGCGGAATCAGGAAAAACTGAACGACGAGTTCAACAAATTGGAAAATGACATCCGCGAATTAGAAAAGGACAATAGGAAGTTGCAGAAACCCTTAGAGCTGGATACAGACCAAAAGAAGACTGATGGTGTGAAAAAGGATCAAAAGGATGCCTTGGAAGAAATCAATAAGCATCAGGTTATGGAGGAATCTTCGCAAGCTAAAGAGAAACAGGAAGCAGGAAACAATGCCTCAAAGAAACAAAAGTCTGCCGCTCAGAAGATGAGAGAAATGAGCCAATCTATGAAGTCAAGTTCAATGGGAGGTAGTGAAACAGATGCGGAGGATGCCGAGATGTTACGTCAGATTCTGGATAATCTTGTAACTTTTTCTTTCAAACA
This sequence comes from Allomuricauda sp., assembly GCA_040285615.1. GTDB lineage: Bacteria > Bacteroidota > Bacteroidia > Flavobacteriales > Flavobacteriaceae > Flagellimonas. The sequence goes on along the minus strand of JAVJRL010000012.1, from coordinate 403,913 downwards.
GGAGAGCCTTTTTGATAACATTCAAAGTGCTGATGTAGATATCTCGCAGTTCTCAAGAACCGTTAAGGACCAACAAAACCTTAGAAGGTTATTCGAGCATGTTGACGATAGTTTGTTTGCACTTTCATTACGTAGAGCTGAACTTTCAGAATTTGTGAACGAGCAAATCACCGAGGTTTATTATAATATTGATAAATCTTTGGAGAGTATCGCTGAAAATCAGATTTACCAAGGTGCTTCTTATCAACAATATGTAATCAATTCTACCAATGCTTTGGCAGATTTCTTGGCGAACATATTAGATAATATGCAGCAGAATATGAACCCGGGTCAAGGACAAGGTGACGGCCAGGATTTTCAATTGCCTGATATCATTAAGGGACAACAGGGTATTCAAGAAAAGATGAATGGCTCGGGACAAAAGGGGAATCAGTCTCAAGGTCAGGGAGAGGAAAAAGGTGAAAATGAGGGTGGTCAACAAGAAGGAGAAAAGGGAAGTGAAGGACGGGGACAGAACGGTCAAAAGAACGGTGATGAGGGAAATGGTTCTCAGTCAGGCGGAAACGGATTGGGAGAAATGGACCTTAATGAGGTATATGAAATTTATAAAGAGCAACAGTTTTTGCGTGAGAATTTGGAGCGGCAGTTGGAGGATATGATGCGTGCCTCGGACAAGAATTTAGCTAAAAAGCTCATTCAACAAATGGAGGATTTTGAGAATGATTTGTTAGACAATGGAATCACCGAACGTACAAGAAACAAGGCAAATAATATTCAGCACCAATTAATGAAGTTGGAAAATGCATCTATGGAACAAGGTGAGAAAAAGGAACGTGAAAGCAATACAAACCTAAATAGGTTTAGTAATCCTATTACCACAAAACCCGAACTACTTCGAGATTACCAGAATAGCATTGAAATATTAAATAGACAAGCTTTACCTTTGCGGCAAAATTTTGAGAAGAAAGTAAAGGTTTATTTCGATAATGATTGAGTTCCACTTTAAAAATGAATTTGTAATTCAAAACAAACCCGACTATGCCGATTGGATAAACAGGGTAATAATTTCTGAAGGCTTTTCTGTGGGCCAAATTGATTATATTTTTTGCTCTGATGAATACCTGTTAGAACTCAACAAGGAGTATTTAAACCACGACACTTTTACCGATATTATCACATTTGATTATACGGACGGTAAGACTATTTCTGGAGACATCTTTATATCTACGGACAGGGTAGAAGATAACGCCAGGAAGTTTGATGTTGAGTTTTTAAATGAATTAAGAAGGGTGATGAGTCACGGAGTCCTTCACTTAGCTGGATTTGGCGATAAGTCCAAAGAGGAGAAGAAGACAATGAGAGGAAAGGAAGAGGAAAAAATCAAAATGTTCCACGTGGAACCTTAGGTATGTTTGAAAAGGAATATGATGTTATTGTTGTGGGAGGAGGACATGCAGGTGCGGAAGCAACTGCTGCTGCCGCCAACATGGGTTCAAGCACCTTGTTGGTTACAATGAACCTTCAAACCATTGGGCAAATGTCTTGCAATCCCGCTATGGGAGGAATCGCAAAGGGACAAATAGTTCGAGAGATCGATGCGCTTGGAGGCTATAGTGGAATCGTTACCGATAAGTCTGCCATACAGTTTAAAATGCTGAACAAATCCAAAGGACCAGCGATGTGGAGTCCACGGGCGCAAAACGATAGAATGCGTTTTGCGGAGGAGTGGAGAATGGCTTTGGAGAATACCCCGAATGCAGATTTCTATCAGGAAATGGTTAATGGTTTATTGATAGAAGGCGATAAAGTAGTGGGTGTAAAAACAAGTCTTGGTTTAGAGATCAGGGCCAAATCGGTGGTGTTGACAAATGGCACTTTTTTAAATGGATTGATCCATATTGGAGAGAAACAATTGGGTGGTGGTAGAGCTGGTGAAAAAGCCGCTACAGGAATTACAGAGCAATTGGTTGAGTTGGGTTTTGATAGTGGACGAATGAAAACAGGAACCCCTCCAAGAGTTGATGGTAGATCGTTGGATTATTCTAAAATGATTGTACAACCCGGAGACGATTCTCCAGAAAAATTCTCTTATTTAAATACATCTATTCTTCAGACGCAACGTGATTGTCATATGACTCATACGAGTAAATTGGTTCATGATTTACTCCGAGAAGGCTTTGAAAGATCACCAATGTTTAATGGCAGAATTAAAAGTATAGGACCACGTTATTGCCCTTCCATTGAAGATAAGATCAATCGTTTTGCCGACAAGGATTCCCATCAAATTTTCGTGGAACCGGAGGGGTGGGATACTGTTGAAATGTATGTCAATGGTTTTTCAACTTCCTTGCCCGAGGATGTTCAGTATAGAGCTTTAAAATCTGTTAAGGGGTTCGAAAACGTCAAGTTCTTCAGGCCAGGGTATGCTATCGAATATGATTATTTTCCACCCACTCAATTAAAGCACACCCTCGAAACCAAGTTGGTCAACAATCTCTATTTTGCCGGTCAAATTAATGGCACTACGGGTTATGAAGAAGCAGCTTCGCAAGGTTTGATGGCAGGAATTAATGCCCACTTAAAAGTCAATGAAAAGGAACCTTTTATTTTAAAAAGAGATGAAGCTTACATTGGTGTTTTGGTGGATGATTTGATTACAAAGGGAACAGAAGAACCATATCGAATGTTTACTTCTAGGGCAGAGTATAGAACGCTGTTACGTCAAGATAATGCCGACCTACGACTTACGCCTAAGGGTTATGAAATTGGTTTGGCTAAAGAAGAACGCCTCAAAAGGATGGAGGAGAAGATGAGCAAGTCGGATAGTTTTGTGCACTTCTTTAAAATGACGAGCTTCACTACGGATGAGATTAACCCTATTTTGGAGTCCTTGGATTCCTCTTTGGTCAAACAATCCGATAAGTTGTTCAAGGTATTCTCTAGACCAAAAGTAACCATGGACCATATGCTTCAATTGCATTCCGTTTCTGAATTTGTAAAGGAGAACCAATTGGATTCCGAGGTATTGGAGCAGGCTGAAATACAGGTTAAATACTCTGGGTATATTGCCAAAGAAAAAACTAATGCGGACAAACTTCAGCGATTGGAAAACGTCCGTATTCCGGATAATTTTGATTACAGCAAGTTAAAATCCTTGTCATACGAAGCGAGAGAAAAGCTGGAATCCATACAACCTATTACCATATCCCAGGCATCAAGAATCAGCGGTGTTTCTCCAGCTGACATAAGCGTTCTTTTGGTTTATTTAGGTAGATAGATTTGAAATTGTTCCACGTGGAACACGTTTTTTGCTTTGTTTTAGGTCGCAAATGGCTCAATTTTTGATTACAATGTGACTTAACACTAAGCCAGATGAAACGAACTTTTCTAACCATTTTTGTTTTGATCTTTTTGAATTCTTGTATTCCAATTCGTATTGCGCCGAACATCAAAGATTATAAATTGGCGAAGGGAAAGCGATTTAAAAAAGGTCTTCCAAAAAAGACTGTTTTTGTTTTTGAGGACCCAAAGGACGCTAACGAATTTTACAATTACATCAACACAAAATTTCAACTCAAGGATTATTACGTAGATGTCCAAGTACCATTTTCAATTCAAGACAATACCTTTTACTTTTCATTTTATGAAGTTGAGATTCCAACCAAGACCATTAATTTAATCCCAATGGCTTTTGATGTGATGTTAAATCAAACCGCGGATATGGACCCCATCTTGGAAGAGGCATATTCGTCACGAACGGGAAATTGGTATATCGCAATGGAAGTTTTTAGCGATAGCGAAAAAGATTGTTTGATAGAAGGCTCTTTTTCGAGGGACATAGTTTTATCCTATCTTCGGGATTTGAAAAACGAATATTTGGCTACCGATAATTACAATGAAGTTGTTTTTAAAAACTAAAGACTTTTCCGTTTCCAGAGAACCATTCGAATTGCATTGGGATGAAGAATTGGACATGCTGGTCACTAGGCCGCAACCAGAAAATCTTGCGCGTTATTATGAAAGTGAGGATTATATTTCGCATACTGACGCCAAAAAGTCACTTACAGATCGCTTGTATCAGTTGGTCAAGGGCGAAAATCTGAGAAATAAACTTCAAATAGTTGAAAATCAGATAGATAAACCCATTAATCTTCTTGATTTGGGTGCTGGGACTGGTGATTTCTTGATTTTGGCACGAGATTCAGGTTTCTCTGTGGTTGGAGTAGAGCCAAATGATAGGGCCAAACAGTTGGCCCATAAAAAAGGAGTTGAGCTTCAAACCAGTTTGGAAGATGTGTCAGGACAAAAATTTCAGGCAATCACGCTTTGGCATGTTTTGGAGCATTTGCCCAATTTGGAAGAACAGATAAAAACATTGGTTGAGCTTTTGGAAAAAGACGGGATATTGGTCATCGCCGTTCCCAATTTCAAATCCTTTGATGCCAAATATTATAAAACCCATTGGGCCGCCTACGATGTTCCCAGGCACCTTTGGCATTTTTCCAAAACATCAATTTCCAAAATTTTTGCTCGCCATCAAATGGAGGTCATCAAAATTAGACCCATGTGGTTCGATGCTTTTTATGTCTCTATGCTTTCAGAAAAATATAAGAAGAACAAGTTGTACCTTATTAGTTCGTTTTTTGTTGGCTTGTGTTCCAATCTCATGGCCATCTTCACCAAAGAACATTCTTCCTTGATTTACATCCTTAAAAGAAGGGAATAAGCCATTCTAAAGCCCGTTGTGGCCCGAAACAGACATAAGGCGTGCAATTCTATGGAATAAAAAAATTCGGTTAAATCGCCCCGTTTCTAAAAGCCTTTAAAATAAATTTGTTCAATGGATTTGCCAAACCCCATAAAGATTTCTTATAAAGGGTTTCTAGGTAAATTTCACATCATATAAAGTTAATGACCTCCTTTCCAAAAGCTTTTCTATTTTTGCGCATCAATAAAAAGTAAAAGATGAAAAAATTAGTAGTTCTTGCTATCGCCATAACCGCCATGGCATGTCAGCAAAACAAAATTGCATTTGTGGATAGTGTAAAGATCATGGATGAATATCAAGAGAAAATTGATGTCGATGCCAGATTCAAAACAAAGGCCGAGGCCATGAACAAAAAACGGGACAGTATTTCTCAAGCTTTTCAAATGGAGTTGCAACAATTCCAAACAAAAGCACAGAGCATGTCCCAGCAAAAGGCACAAGAAGAATATTCCCTGTTACAACAACGTGGACAACGAGTGGGTCAACAACTCCAGCAAGAAGAGCAACAATTGCAACAAATCAGTCAAGCCGAAATGGATACCTTGGTTAAAAAGGTGAAAAAAGAAATCAGAGAATACGGTAAGGCCAATGGATACACCTATATTCTTGGAGGCGGTGAAAGCGGGTCCGTAATTTATGGTGACGAAGCTAAGGATGTAACTGATGCCATCCTTACCATTTTGAACGACAAGTACGAGAATTAACCTCGCTACAATAATTAAATTTTGAAGGCCCACTCATTTTGAGTGGGTTTTTTGTTTATTGTGATTGTTTCTTCTTAAACGATAGAAAAAGAAAAATCCCAAAACCAAGTTCTATTATCGAACCAGATAGTGCAGAGATTGCCGGATTCCCCTTCAAGAAGAATAAAGCAAATGCCGCAGCACCCAAAACCCCTCCCAAAACCCAATAGGCTTTTATGCCGTAAAGTGTGGAAAATGTTAAGTACCGGCCACCAATAATCAACAACATCCCCTGAAAAAACCAAGCATGGTTCTGAAATGAAAGAAGCAGGGCCAAGGGAATGCACATCAGCATAAATATGGTCCCTTCCATAACAAGTTTACCCAACGGATTTTGCTTTGAATGATTTCCAGGTATGCCCACAAGTTTAGCCAATAATAGACCGAAGGGGTGGATGAGCATTCCACCAAAAAACAAGGTCCAAATAGCAGTTTGTGAAGAAACAAAGAAGGCGACCAAAGCGGCAATCAACCAAACCGTTCCTGAAGAAATTATGCCCAATGTACCATCACCGTAACCCTTTCGAAGGCCAGCTTGTGCGGTTAAAATAGAATCAACGGGTAAGACTTCCGTTTTTTTTGATTGTTTGTTCATTTTTTGATTGATAAGTTATAGCTATTCTTTTGACTTTTTCTTGTTTCCGACCAGAACAAAAATCATGGCCACAATCAACAAAAGGTTGGAAACCATACCCCATATGGCACTATTGCTTTTCTTTAATTCAAAAAGATTGAAAACAAATAAAACCAAACCGATGAGGATGAGCACCAAAGGGGCAATTGCTTTTTTCCCAAACATACTTACATCTTTAATTCAATATCAAGTTGCCTGCCATCTTCAAAAGCTTTTTTGTCCATACTGGCTCCTATCCCAAGTCCAATGGACATACCCACGGGCAAACCTATTCCCAAAAACGCCATGTTTCCTAGACTGAGTCCCAAAGCTGCACCGATTGGAAGCCCAAAGGTTGTCATACCAAGAACAAACCAAGTTTTCCGATAGTAATTTATGGGCACGACCTTTAGTTTTTGGGCCAACACACCAACAATTTTGGATTGCTCTTTTCTGATTTGGGTCCTCAAGGTTTTATCGGAATCCGTAACCGAATTTAGTTGTGTTATATGCTTGTTGATGATCAACTCAATTTTTTCGGGGATATTCTTTTTTCTGATTTCAAGAATCAATCGTTCAAATTGATCATAGGAATCTTTGGTTTTACCGGAAAGTTCTGGTCTCTGGTTGGGCTCAAGAATCATGTTCAGAATAATTTTATTGCATTAAATACAACAAGAAAATTGTGGGAATCAAATACACCACAATGGTTTGTGCCCCTGCATAGTCTTTGGCAACCCGTTGTCCCAATAACAACATCAATAAAGTAGTGGCAGCAAGTATTGCCCCATAAAAACCATATGCACTCTCCCCATCAATAGCAAATTGAAAAACACCTACGCCAGAAAGGATTCCAGAGAGCATTTCAAGCACCAAAATAATACTGAGAAGCACAGGAACTGTTCCTTTAAAAATAGATTTTGCAAAATGTCCGGTCAACCATTCTAAATTGCCTTTCCAATCTAAAATTTTATCAATTCCACTCTGTAAAAAGGTGATGGTCAAAAACACCAGTATTAGAATTTCTGTAGCATTCGAAAATAAATTGTTCATGGTAAGCTTTTATTTATGCAGCCTTTGCATGCAAAAGTCGCGTAAGTTTAATGGACAGGTCAGTAAAAATCAATTTGGAATTTCCGTTACGTTCCACGTGAAAAATTGCCTGTTCCAACTCCTTTACAATATCCAAAATATTGTTTTCATGTACAAAAGGGGCGAACTTCTTCAGGTCAAAACCCTCCATATGCACTTTGGCGTATACCAGCTCATTCGCATTATAATTTAGCAATAATGCTTGCCGTATCATGGTGAGACAATAGTTCAAGAATTTTTTTTGGACTTCGCGCCCAGTTTTAGCCACCTCTTCGCTCCACAGTATTAATTCCTGAATCGCCCCTTTGTTGCCCTTGGCCTTAAAAGCGCTTCGCACCCATTGCACAAACCAACGCTCAAAAACCAAGTCCTCTGAATCTTTGTTCAACAAATCAAGCGCTTTATTGAAGTTGCCGTTTGCCTCTAGGGCAATGGTAAGTGCCTCGGTCTGGCCGACACCCGTTAGTAAAAGCTCATCGGTAATAACTTGCTCTGCAAGAGGAGGAAAATTCAAAATTTGGCACCTCGAACGAATGGTGTTGATTATTTGTTCTTCATCTTCTGCCAAAAGAAGTAATACTGTTTTATTGGGAGGTTCCTCAATCAATTTTAAGAGTTTGTTGGCTGCGGAAATATTCATCTTTTCCGCCATCCAAACAATGAGGATTTTATATCCCCCTTCGTAAGGCTTCAACGATAGCTTTTTAACCATGTCCTGGGCCTCATCAACCCCAATTTGCCCCTGTTTTTTTTCAATACCAATTTGTCGATACCAATCAAATAGGTTGCCATAGGGCTGCTCTTTTACGAACTGTCGCCACTCTTCTATATAGTGATCGCTCACCGCATGGGATTTTACCTTATCAGAATTTGAAACCGGGAAAGCAAAATGTAGGTCTGGGTGCGTCAAGGAATTGCACTTGGTATTACAAACCGTGTTTCCCCCATCATTTTCACCACCTGTATTACCGCAGAGTAAATATTGGGCGTATGCAAGCGCCATGGGCAGTACTCCGGAACCTTCAGGACCCACAAACAATTGCGCATGGGCTACGCGACCCGTTTCCGCGGTGGTCACCAAATGGTTTTTGATGTGCTCAAGACCTAAAACATTTTTAAAAAGCATGTTCCAAAGATACATTTTTAAGTGCTGAAGTTTGGTAGGAGACACTTGCCAGGATATTTGCCTCTATAACATATCAAAGCAAAAAGGTTAAAAACCATGAATCTTTAAAATAATAAGCCTCTCAAACCATGGAAAAAGAAGGAAATCTTTACATTTGAGACTCTCAAAAAAGAACACACTACATGAAGACGATAGACGACTTTAATTTCGAAGGAAAAAAGGCATTGATCAGAGTTGATTTCAACGTGCCGTTGGATGGCGATTTCAACGTTACGGATACCAGCCGTATTGATGCTGCAAAACCTAGTATACTCAAAGTTTTGGAAGACGGCGGTTCCGCTGTTTTAATGAGTCACTTGGGCAGACCAAAAGGAAAGGTAAATCCTGATATGTCCCTTGCCCACATCACCGAAACAGTATCCGAGATTATAGGTGTACAGGTAAAATTTGCAGAAGATTGTGTTGGCGCCAAGGCTGATGAAGCTGTTGCAGGATTGCAAAGTGGAGAGGTGCTTTTATTGGAGAATCTTCGTTTTCATGCCGAAGAAGAGGCCGGGGATGAAGCTTTTGCCGAGCAGTTAGCTAAGCACGGAGACATCTATGTGAACGATGCCTTTGGTACCGCTCACCGTGCACACGCCTCAACGACCATCGTGGCCAAATTTTTTCCAGGGAACAAATGCTTCGGCTACCTCTTGGCCAAAGAAATCAAAGCGATAGACAAAGTTATGGAAACAGGAGAAAAACCTGTAACCGCTATTTTGGGAGGGGCCAAAGTATCCTCCAAAATCACCATCATCGAAAACATATTGGACAAAGTCGACAACCTGATCATTGGAGGAGGTATGACCTATACTTTTGTGAAGGCAAAGGGTGGTAAAGTAGGAGATTCCATCTGCGAGGATGATAAAATGGAGTTGGCATTGAACATTCTTAAACAAGCCGAGGCCAAAAACGTACAAGTATATTTGCCTGTAGATGTTTTGGCAGCAGATGACTTTGATAATGGCGCCAATACCCAATTTGTTGATGTAGATAAAATCCCTGATGGATGGCAAGGGTTGGATGCTGGTCCAAAAACTTTGGAAATCTTCAAACAAGTGATTCTGGCATCCAAAACTATTTTATGGAATGGCCCTATTGGTGTTTTTGAAATGGAAAACTTTGCCAAGGGAACCATTGCCGTAGGTAATTATATTGATGAAGCCACCCAAGGTGGAGCATTCTCCTTGGTAGGTGGAGGAGATTCCGTTGCCGCTGTAAAGCAATTCGGATTCGAGGACAAAGTAAGTTACGTATCTACGGGAGGTGGAGCCATGTTGGAAAGCCTGGAAGGCAAAACCTTGCCAGGAATCGCTGCAATATTGGGCTAAGTCTCACGTTATGAGTTATTGAGGCAAACGTTAAAAGATGGATAATTTTATCTCTGGGCTTTACTATCTCAGAAAAAAAAGCCATTTTAGTTCGCCCCAAAAAAATCAAACCCTGTCCAAATGAACCAAAAATTGAAAATAGTTGTTTTCGCGGCCATACTGTCCACGACTTCCTATCTAAGTGCGCAACAAGAAGATGTGACACCTAATACAGGGAAAGATTCCACTTTGCTTCAAGAAGATGAAAAGGCAACTATTTCGGTATCCAATAATAAAATTGATGGTCAGCTTATGGCCTTGGAAACGCAAGAGAACGGTAAGTTTAGATTGCGCGATTTAGAAGAGGCATGGAAGTACGACAGCCTTTGGCTGAATGAGCTTCATAGCAATGCAGATTTGTTTAGCGATATGTTGTTGGAGATTCAGAAGGGTACTGAGCAAGACTCCATTTTTGTAGTGGATTTGCCAACTGACACGTTGAAGGCTCGTTTGGCTCGAATGGATGCAAAAACCCCTTTCAACATTACGTATAATTCATCTTTGGAGAGTGTGATCAAATCTTTTTTGACACGAAGAAGGGACTTGATGCAACGCATGATGACCGCTAGCCAATTTTACTTTCCCTTGTTTGAACAGGAGCTCGACAACCAAAACATTCCTTTGGAAATAAAGTATTTGGCCATTGTGGAATCTGCCCTTAATCCAAAAGCGCGTTCCAGAGTGGGCGCCAAAGGGCTTTGGCAGTTTATGTACAGCACGGGAAAAATGTACGGACTGGATGTGAGCAGCTATGTGGACGAAAGACACGACCCTATCATGGCAACAAAGGCGGCGAGCAAATACCTTTCCAGATTGTATGGCATTTTCGGGGATTGGGATTTGGCTTTGGCAGCATATAATTCAGGCCCAGGAAACGTAAACAAAGCTATTCGGCGTTCTGGCGGATACGAAAATTATTGGAACATTAGACCGTTTCTTCCACGTGAAACAGCAGGATATCTTCCAGCTTTCTTGGCCACGATGTACATTTTTGAATATGCCGAGGAACATGGATTACAATACAAAAAAGCTGAACGTCCGTATTTTGAAACGGATACGGTTCATGTTAAAAACCTGATTACTTTTGACCAAATCTCCAAGTTGGTGGACATTAGCACGGAGGAACTGGAAATGTTGAATCCAGCTTATAAGTTGAACATCATACCAAAAGTAGAAGGCAAAAATTATACGTTGCGATTGCCAACAGCCAAAATAGGTAAGTTCGTATCCAACGAAGAGGAGATTTATGCATTTGTGAAGAAAGAGCTTGACTCTTTGGAAAAACCATTGCCGAATATGATAAAAGCTCAAGACCAGATCAGGTATAGAGTAAGGAGCGGCGATTATCTAGGCAAGATAGCCGAACGATACGGAGTTGGTGTCAGTCAGATAAAAAGGTGGAATGGGCTTCGAAGTAATAACTTGAGAATAGGGCAACGGTTAACGATTTTTCCAAGAAAACCCTATATCGCCAAGACAATTGCTAAAAGCACAGGTTCCAAATCATCGGGAAGTGTGGCGAGCGGTTCAAAAATCCACACGGTTAGATCTGGAGACTCCCTTTGGACGATTTCAAAAAAATACCCTGGAGTTTCCATTGAAAACTTACGAGAATGGAACGGTATTAGTGGGAATAATCTAAAACCGGGCACAAAGCTAAAATTGTGCGATTGTTCTTCGTAAATTTAACACAACATGAAAAAATTAGGAACACTAGTAATCGCCTTAGTTCTATTGGCGTTTGGAGCCTGCAATAATTCAGGTCCAAAAGAAAAATTTCTACCACCATCCACAGGAGGTATTAACTCCTTGATGGTTGTTATGGACACCGAGCTTTGGAGAGGTCCGGTAGGAGAGAAAATAAGGGACGAATTTGCTGCTCAGATTATTGGTTTGCCCCAAATAGAGCCTAAATTCACCATCACCCAAGTACCTCCAAAGGTGTTTAAGGGCACTACTACCCACTCTAGATCATTGTTGTATGTGGAACAAGACTCAACCTCGTTGGCACATATAAAAGACGATGCATATTCAAAACCGCAAAAAGTGGCCGTAGTGACAGGGCCAACTGAGGAAATACTGATAAAAAATATTGACTCTTTGGCAGAAAGGGCCATAAAGGAATTCAAAGCCAATGAGATTGCCGAGGCCCAAAGACGATTTGAGCGTTCACTGAGCAAAGACAAGGCTCTTGATGAAGAGCTTGGAATTCATCTTAATGTTCCATCGCTTTACAAGGTGGGAAGAAGAGAAGACGACTTTGTTTGGATGGATATCCAAATTCCGAAGGGAACCATGAATATCATTGCTTACGAAATGCCATGGGATTACTTCAGTAACGATTCCACGTTTGTTGAGGATATTGTAAGAATGCGAGATTCCATTGGCCAAAAATATATCCCCGGACCTTATGAGAATACATATATGATTACCGAAAAGGCTTTTGCTCCGTATGTTTTCCCTGCGGAAATAGGAGGCAAAAAGGCCGCTGAGGTAAAAGGTGTTTGGGAAATCCATGGATACCCGATGGCGGGCCCATTTTTAACATACATCATCAACGACAAAGAAAACAATAGAAAGATGGTAATAGAAGGATTTACCTTTGCCCCTTCCGAGGCAAAAAGAGATTATATGTTCGAGTTGGAGGCAATATTGAAAACCATAAAATTTGATTCCTCTCTACCGGCTGATTAGGAAAGCCAACATGAATAAAGCAGGAAAGCCCAGGCACTTCGCCCTGGGCTTTTCTGTTCTTTAAAGCTTAGGTTGATTTAATCAAACGGAAAGCCGGTAGCTATTCTGTACACAAATGCATAAAGCACGATAAAGAACATGATAAAGCTAAACCAGGCGAATATCTTAAAGTATTTTTCCAATATGATGTGACCCAAATTGCGGAAACCTTCCAAATATATTTCTTTAATAAGTAATAGTTTTTTCATAAGCGTGATATTAAGATTTAAAGACATAGCAAAGATTCAATATTGCTAAGCAAGTGCTAAAAGAAAGGGGTGAAGGGATGAAAATCAACGTTTAAAACACCAAGCCATTTCTAATTTCCCATCAAGGCACTGGTTTGATCGATAAAAGACATATTGTCCTAAACGGTTAGATGAACAATAACATCGATAAACTGCAAATGAGCCCTAAAAAGAGCATGCTGAAACTTTAGTTTTAAGTAGGGATGGGGTTATATTTATTCTGAAACAAGAATAAATTCTGACCTTCGATTTAGACGGTGCTGCTTGGGCGCACAAGGTTTTCCATCCCAACAATCGTTGAGCAACCTTTCTTCCCCATAACCAACAACACTGAGAACCCTTGAGGGATCAATACCTTGTGAAACAATATAGGCTCTGGTGGATTCGGCCCGCTTTTCGGACAAATATTTGTTGTAGGCTTTGGAACCTACCGCATCAGTATGCGATTCAATTTTAAGGGATAGATCCTTGTTTTCCTTTAAAACAGTGATTAGCTTATCCAGTTCTTGGGCAGAAAGGGGTGTAATTTTATAACTATCAAAATCAAAGTATACATTACTGGGCTCAAAAGCTTCTTTAATAGGCCCACTGTCCTCAATTTCTTTTTGCTCTTTTAGAGTCTGGAAAACCGTAATGTTTTTGTTTTCTTTGGTTTTTACCGATAGGCTATCTTTCACAAAGCCCTTTTTTTTTGCCACTACGCTATATTCGGTTGTTGGGTCCAAGTACTTAAAGGTATATTTCCCAGTATTATCTGATGAAGCTTCCTTTACCAGAGCACCATCTTGGTACAATGAAATATTTGCCCTTTTGATCACTTCTCCTGTTGACATGCTTTCTACAGAACCGATTATGGCATTTAAATTCAGTGTGTATGTGAAGGAATAAATATCATCGTCTCCTTTTCCTCCTTTTCGGTTAGAAGCAAAATAACCTTTTACTCCAGTTGAATCTATTATATAAGAGAAGTCATCTCGATTGCTGTTGATGGGCTTTCCTAAATTTATACCAACACTGAACAAATCGTTGCTACCTTCTGATTTATAAACATCCAACCCTCCAAAACCCATGGGCCTGTTGGATGAGAAATATAATGCATTTTCGGTCACATACGGGAACATTTCCTTTGCATCGGTGTTAATCGTCCTTCCAAGGTTTTTTGGCTCGGAGAACGCCCCGTTCGCATAAATGTCAACCACATAAATATCGGTTCCGCCGAAACCGCCTGGTCTATCGGAAACGAAATACATTTTTTTGCCATCTTGACTGACTGCTGGGTGACCCGTAGAATAATTTTCGCTGTTAAAAGGAAGTTCTTCGGCTTCGGTCCATTCATCGTTGATATAACGAGAGCGATAAATTTTTAAGTGGTTAATACCATTTTTACCCCGCTTTAACCTTTTTCCATAGTTGTTTCTGGTGAAGTAGATTGTTTTTTGGTCAGGTGAAAAAGCCAATGAAGCTTCGTGAAACTTGGTGTTTATTTTGTTGGAGAATTTTTTGGAACCAAATAAATCTCCTTCATCATTTTTTCTTTTTGCCACATACAGATCCAAGAACGGTTGATTGGTCCACCGATAACGGCGAGTGGTCAAAATGGAAGAATCCTTTGCCGAAGCATAAACAATATCGGAACCATTGTGGAACATGGGAGAAAAATCGGAATACTTGGAATTGATGCCAAGATTTTTGATTTTCACTGCAGTTGCACCTTTCCAGGTGCTCTCGTTCAATTTTTTAAGCTCGTTTAACGGTTCATCCCTTTTTTGCCTCAAAATTTTGGTCAATGCAGCGGCTCTTCGATATTTTCCAGTTCCCTTAAGGGTTTGGGTGTATTTAAAAAAGGTGTCCTCCTGCATTTCATCTCGGTATAATTGATAGAGCTCATTATACCATTTATAAGATTTTTCAAGATTACCGCTATAATAGTGTGAATCTCCCGCTCTGGACAATAATGGCAAAGTATGTTCGGTTTCTGTTTTTTCAAGAACAATATCAAAAACTCGTGCAGCTTCCGCATACCACATCTTATCGAAATACTCATTTCCTTTTTGGATGAGCTTTTCAGAAACACCTTTTTTACTAAGATACTTGTGAAGCTTTTTATTATTTAGTCCATCAAGATGCTTCAAAAAACCGTTGGGAGTGTTGTTGTCATTGTTCACCTCCACCAAGTTTGATGATGAAGTATTCCCACCATAATTATTGGATAGGGCAAGCTCTTGGGCATATGTCCCCAGTGAGCACAATAAGAAAAAAAGCAAGATCAGTCTTTTCATTACCACTTCATCAGCGTAAATGAACCGTTTTGTTCATTTAGAGGTTAAGCATGGAGGCTTAACAGTTTAGTTGTAACCGCTAAAATAGGATAAGGTAAGTGGGGGTATAATTTTTTGTTGTGAAAGGGCGAATTTGCGACGTTGAATAGCAAAAAAATGTTGTCGTTGGTCGAAAACCTCTTAGAATACAGTACGTTTCAACCCACAAAAAGTCGATTAAGATTTTGACTCGTTGCTTCCACCTTCCAATTTTTCGTCCTCTTTGGTTGCGTCCTTAAATTCCTTGATTCCGCTTCCAAGACCCCTCATGAGCTCTGGAATCTTTCTTCCTCCAAAAAGCAAAACTACCACGGCAACAATCAAAACAATCTGCCAAGGGCCTAACATGCCTAGAAATATAGTTTGAGCAATCATATCATCAAAACCTTTAATTAGAAAGGTAAAGGTACTAAAAAGATGTGGAAGAGTATATTCGATTAACGAAAATTAGCATTTGAAAATGAATTTTAAGAACTTATCGACTGCAGCTTTTTAAAAAGCTTAACATGCATATTAAAATCTAAGACTATCTTTGTTCTTCATGGCAAAGGATAAAAAGAAAAGAAAGGAGATAAAGCGTAAGCTATTGCACAAGTACCGCTTGGTTATTCTTAATGAGAGCACCTTTGAGGAGAAGATATCTTTTAAACTCAACAGGCTTAATGTTTTTGTTACAGGAACCATGTTTATTATTGTGTTGATTGGTTTGACCACACTTATTATTGCTTTTACACCGTTAAGAGAATATATCCCTGGATATTCATCCACCAAATTAAAAAGACAAGCCACCGATCTTACTTATAAAACTGATTCATTGGTGACCGTTCTTAACTATACCAATCGGTATTTGGATAATGTTAGAAAAGTCTTGCGAGGTGATATCGAGAACAACCAAACCAATCGCGATTCTTTGTTTGAACAATATAAATTAGATCCCGCCTCTGTTGACCTTTCGCCCATTAGAGAGGACTTGCTTTTAAGAGAAGAAGTGGAATTAGAAGATAAATACAATCTTTTTGAAAGGGATGTGGAAAACTTGGGAACTTTGTTCTTTTCGCCGGCGAACGGAACATTGTCGCAAGGGTTTGACCAGAAAACAAAGCATTATGCGGTAGATATAGTTGCCCCAAGGGATACTCCGGTAAAGTCTATCGCCGATGGAACTGTTCTTTTTGCAGAATGGACCACTGAAACGGGATATGTTATCATTGTTGAACACCAAGAAGGTATTACATCTGTATACAAACACAACGGCTCTTTGAGCAAAACTCAAGGCGATATGGTAAAAGCTGGCGAAGTGATCGCATCGATTGGTAATACGGGAGAACTTACCACAGGACCACACTTGCACTTTGAACTCTGGAGAAAGGGCAAACCGGTAAATCCACAAAATTATATTGATTTTAACTAAATGTCCTTAAAAGCGTTTGCAGCAAAAATATTTGCGAATCGAATAGCCAAAAAGACCGATAAGTGGGTGAACCAACCTGTGCGTACCCAACAAAGGGTATTCAATCAACTAGTGGCTCAAGCAAAAGGAACTGTTTTTGGAAAAGATCATCAATTTGATACCATTCGTTCGCATCAAGATTTTGTAGAAAGAGTTCCGATTCGGGATTATGAAGAGTTGAAAGGTTACGTTCAGCAAATTATAGAAGGGAAGGATGACGTCCTTTGGCCAGGAAAACCAATCTACTTTGCCAAAACCTCGGGAACTACATCGGGAGCCAAGTATATCCCCATTACCAAACCTTCCATAAAAAATCAGGTGGAAGCTTCAAGGAACGCCATCCTGAACTACATTCATGAAACGGGTAATGCGGATTTTGTAGATGGAAAGATGATTTTTTTGCAGGGAAGTCCCATTTTGGAAGAAAAGAATGGAATCAAGTTAGGGAGACTTTCAGGAATATCCGCCCACTATGTACCCAATTACCTCCAAAAAAACCGATTGCCGAGTTGGGAGACTAATTGTATTGAAGATTGGGAAACGAAAGTTGACAAAATCGTAGAGGAGACTGAAAAGGAGAATATGACCGTTATTGCGGGAATTCCTTCTTGGGTGCAAATGTATTTTGAAAAGCTCAATGCCAAAACAGGAAAAAAAGTTGGCGACCTTTTTAAGGAGTTTCAATTGTTTATTTACGGTGGGGTCAATTACGAACCGTATCGGGCCAAATTCAACACCCTAATTGGGAGAAAAGTAGATAGTATAGAGTTGTTTCCTGCCAGTGAGGGTTTTTTTGCCTATCAAAACTCCCAAAAAGAAAAGGGAATGCTTTTGCTTTTGGATGCTGGTATTTTTTATGAGTTTGTAAAGGCGGATGGGTTTTTTGATGAAAATCCGAAGCGGTTGACCATTGCAGATGTGGAACTGGATGTGGATTATGCTATGGTGATTTCCACCAATGCTGGATTATGGGGGTATAACTTAGGCGATACCATTCGGTTTATTTCTAAAAAACCTTTTAAGATAATCGTGTCGGGAAGGATAAAACACTTTATTTCCGCTTTTGGGGAACACGTTATTGCCAAAGAAGTGGAGGAAGCTTTACGATTGGCCGTTGAGCAAACGGATGCAGTGGTCAATGAGTTTACTGTTGCGCCCCAGACGGCTCCCAAGGAAGGCGAACTTCCGTTTCACGAATGGTTCGTTGAATTTGAGAAAGAACCATCGGACAGGGTTAAGTTTTCTGGAATCATTGAGGAAAGCATGAAAAAGCAGAACAGCTACTATTTGGACTTGATTGACGGAAATATACTTCAGCCTTTAAAAATCTGCAGCATCAAACCAAATGGTTTTCATGATTATATGAAATCTATTGGGAAATTAGGAGGTCAAAATAAGGTGCAACGCCTTGCCAACGACCGCAAACTTGCGGATGGGCTGCAACCCTTTAAAATTAGTTGACTTATAACGGTCCAACTTTCATAGGAATTCACTTATTTTTGCCAGAAGATATGATGGCAACAGAAGTAAAACAGACAACCAGAGCACAGGAATCCACAAACGCAATTGAACGTTTGTACATCACTATGCGTCATTTGCTAAACCGTGGATTTTACAAACCATCTGGTGTTTCCGGTAACGCTCTTCGAAGTGCACTTTTACTGCTAAGGCCCGAAATCTATGGGACTGTAGCGGAAGACAAGGCAGAACTCAATGGGTTGATTTATGTTTTGGAAAGACTGCCTGAAGGAATAGAAGAGTGCCGCTTCATCAATTTGACTTCCGACGAAGGCTTTGCCAAATCACATCTAAAGGCCATTGTTCCCCCAAAAAGAAGAAGAAACTGTTATCGTATAGATGATGAGCAGATGAATATTGAGATTACACGTGGTCGAAGTGATATCTATGATATCTTGACCCACCTTACCTTTTTATTCGTTGAATCCGGCAAAATTTCCAGAAGAGTTTTGGTTGATGGTGGAAATGCCACCATTCGTGATTGGGACAAGCTAACGGAGTTCGTGCTCAGTGAAGAAAAGGACAATGAAGAACGGGAAGTTGCCTTAATCCATTGTGCCAATATCTTGGGTAGAACCTTTGATGAGGTTGTTGATATTGAAAATAAACTGAAGACCTCCGAGGATCCGCACCGTTTTTTAAATGTGATCTATTGGTTGGGTAAGTTGGCCATTGAAGAAGAAACTACGGGAAATAAAAGAACCATTACTTTTAGTCCTTTGTTGCGCGAGCGTTTGGGACATCATATTCATGGAGAAAAGTGGGCAGATAAAATTAAAAAGACTCTAAAGGCCCATGATTTAATGCATAGGCCGCTTCATATTATCAGCGCCAATATGCATAGTGTAATGAACTCGCTTTTTGCCAAAAAAGCATTAGGCAAAGAGTTTCCGGACAAAGAATCATTGGACATTTATGAAGCCCTGGGTTCCGAGAAGCATAAATCGCTTAATAAAAAGGTAAAAAACCTTGCCGAAAACAACGGAATGATTTTCTTGGATGATGAATCTGGGGCCAACATTGACGTGCAGATTTTTGACACGGCCAAGTTTGGAAATGAAAGTTGCTGCTATAACTTATCGGAGAATATTCCGCAGGAAGAAAAACCCGTTATATTTGTGATGGACTATGCTTTTGGGGAACAAGCTTACGAAACCATAGATGAGCTATTAAAACCTTTGGAAGAAGGGGAAGATAAAATTTTCCTAAATGTGGATTCCGTATCCATTATGGGAAAAGCAGGGATTTTAGAAGGTGGGAAGGGCGATTTAATGATTCCTTCAGCACATATTTTTGAAGGAACTGCCGATAATTACCCTTTTAAAAATGAACTTTGCGGTTCAGATTTTGAGGGATATGGCCTTAAGGTTATGGAAGGGACCATGGTGACCGTTTTGGGAACTTCTTTGCAGAACAGGGACATCCTTCAGTTTTTCCACGAATCCACATGGAATGTGATAGGGCTGGAAATGGAAGGGGTACATTATCAAAAAGCAATACAGTCAGCTTCCCAAATACGAAAAAGCATTAAAAAAGATGTAAAAGTGCGATATGCGTACTATGCATCCGACAATCCGTTGGAAACCGGAAGCACATTGGCTTCTGGCGGATTGGGAACAACAGGGGTAAAGCCCACTTATTTAATTACGGACAGGATTTTAAAACAAATATTCAACTCATAGGTATGGCAGACCAACCAGTAAATCAGAATAACTCGGATGAAATAGATTTGGGGCAATTGTTCCAAATGATTGGAAAGGGCTTTCAAAAGTTCTTTAATTTCATAGGTAGCATCTTTAAGGGGGCTTTCCACTTGACCATGTTATTTCTTCTTTTTGTTCAAAGAAACATCATAATCATTGCAGCTGCTATTATTATTGGAGGTGTTGGAGGATTTGTTTTGGATAAGGTCCTGCCAGAAAAGTATATTTCGCGGATGGTTGTTGAACCTAATTTCAACAGTGTCCAGCAACTTTATAACAACATTGCTTTTTATAACGACTTGGCCAAGGCACAGGATTCTGTTGCGTTGGCAACAGCATTGAATATCACAGAACATGAAGCAGCTAGCATTGAAGAAATTTTTACAGATTCTTATTCTGATGAGAATCAGAAAATCCAACTCTTCGATAAATTTATAAGTGGATTGGATACCACAACGGTTAAGGCCATTGATTTTGAGAATTATCTGAAAAATTTCAACTCCCTTGATGCTAGATTCCATCAAATATCCGTGATAAGTACGGACAATAGAGTGGCCAAAAAAGCCCAACCCGCCATTATTAACTCAATTTCTGTGAATGAATACTTCAAACTTCAGAAAAAAATCAATGATGAGAACCTAGACCTTCAAGAGGAGATTTATAAAAAACAGTTGATAGAGCTAGATTCTCTGCAAAGTCTTTATAGAACTGTTATGGTCAAAGAAGCCGACAAACCCATGCAGGGGACAAGCATAAACATGGCAGAAATTGGGGAGTCAAGAAGTAGGGAACTTGCTTTGGTTCAGGAAAAAGATGTTTTAAAGGAAAAATTGGTAGAACTAAACAAGGAACGTGCCAATAAATCTACAATCGTCAATGTAATCAGTGATTTCCCTACAAGAGGTGTGGAACAAAAGGGTATTTGGAACAGTTATAAGTTCAAGTTGCCGATAATTCTGTTGATTTTGGTATTTGGGGTTCTGGCGTTGTTGGAGCTAAACAGTTACTTAAAAACATATGGGCAAAAATAATTTGCCAAAAAGTTTACCATCTTATTTTTAATCTTTTTAAGGTTGGACAAAGAAGACAAAAGCAATGGTTAAAATCTTGGTTACAGGATCCAATGGTCAACTTGGCCGCTCTTTACAACAAAAAGCCCATGATTTTACAGAACTTTGTTTTGATTTTAAATCCTCTCAAGAGCTGGATATTACCAAACCAGAGGAGCTGGTTGAGGTCTTTCAAAAAGAAAACTATGATTTCTGTATCAATTGTGCAGCCTTTACCAATGTAGAGCAGGCCGAGAAACATCCTGAAGAAGCCTTTAAGGTCAATGCGGAAGGCGTGAAGAACTTGGCCGAGGCTTGTAAGAAACACCGTATCACCTTGATCCATGTTTCTACCGACTACGTTTTTGATGGGAAAAAGAAAGGCGCCTATACCATTGATGACAGAACCAACCCGATTAATGAATATGGTAAGTCCAAACTGGCAGGAGAACAATTTATCCAACAAATCATACCCAACCATTTTATTATTCGTACATCTTGGTTGTATAATAAAAATCAAGGCCACAACTTTTATCGTTCAATTGTAAAAAGGGCACTTGCAGGAGATGATTTGCATGTTACAGATGCTCAAAAAGGGTGTCCTACAGATACAGATTCCCTTGCAAAATTTATTCTAAAGGAAATTGTATTGGGGAAAATGCCCTTTGGTCTTTATCATTTTACTGATGGAAAACCGATGACATGGTATGAATTTGCCCAGCACATATTGGATGAGAATGGGTTAACGGACAAGGTCAAGCTTGTATTGGACACGAATTATCGTACTTTCGCAAAGAGGCCAACAAATAGCGTTCTAGCCAATTAATCGAGTAATGCTAAGATTTTAATGGAGCTTTTATGGAAAAGAATGTGCCAAAGAAAATTTTAATTACGGGTGGCGCTGGTTTTATAGGGTCCCATGTAGTTCGGCGATTCGTCACCAGGTACAGTAATTATCACATTTTCAATTTTGACGCATTGACCTATGCCGGCAATCTGGAGAATCTTAAAGATATTGAGCAAGCACCAAACTACACTTTTATAAAAGGAGATATTACCCGTGCAGAGGCTGTAAATGAGCTTTTCTCACAAAACCATTTTGATGCCGTGATTCATTTGGCAGCAGAATCCCATGTGGATCGTTCCATTTCCGACCCTATAGCTTTTGTAAGGACAAATGTTTTTGGCACTGTGAATTTACTGAATGCCTCCTTGCAGTCCTTAAAAGAGAACCCAGGCTTTTTGTTTTATCATATTAGCACCGATGAGGTTTTTGGCAGCTTGGGCAAAGACGGTTTTTTTACAGAGCAAACGCCTTACGACCCCAATTCACCTTATTCAGCTTCAAAAGCGAGTTCAGATCATTTTGTGAGGGCATATGGAGAAACCTATAAATTACCATACATTATATCTAACTGCTCCAATAATTATGGTCCCAATCAGTTTCCCGAAAAATTGATTCCACTGTTCATCAACAATATCATACATAATAAGGCGTTGCCCGTATATGGCGACGGAAATTATACCAGGGACTGGCTTTTTGTTAAGGACCATGCAAAGGCCATTGATCTGATATTTCATAAAGGACAACAAGGAGAGACATACAATGTTGGCGGTTTTAATGAATGGAAAAACATTGATTTGACCCGATTATTATGCCGATTGATGGACAAAAAATTGGATAGGGAAGCAGGAACATCTGAAAAACTGATAACTTTTGTAAAAGACCGCCCAGGACATGATTTAAGGTACGCTATTGATGCAAGCAAGATTATGCAAGAGCTGGGTTGGGAACCATCAGTTACTTTTGAGGAAGGCTTAAAAAAGACCATAAATTGGTATTTTGACAATCAGGAATGGTTGGACCATGTGACCTCGGGAGACTACAGGGAATATTATAAAAAGCAATATAAAGCATAATTTATATGAAAGGAATCATCTTGGCAGGAGGAACCGGTAGCAGGCTGCACCCCCTTACCCTTTCGGTGAGCAAGCAGCTGATGCCCATTTATGACAAGCCAATGATTTACTATCCCTTGTCCACCCTAATGTATGCAGGGATTAGTGAAATATTGATTATTTCCACACCAAAAGACCTTGCGCTCTTTCAAGAACTATTGGGTGATGGAAAAAAATATGGATGCTCTTTTTCATATGCTGTTCAGGGTTCTCCAAATGGTCTGGCGGAGGCGTTTATTATTGGAGAAGATTTTATAGGCAATGACAAGGTTGCACTGATTTTGGGAGACAATATTTTTTACGGTGCGGGTTTATCCAAGCTTTTGCAGACCAATAATAATCCTGATGGCGGGATTATTTATGCGTACAGGGTAAACGACCCACAACGCTATGGGGTGGTGGAATTTGATGGCAAGGGAAAGGTTATCAGCATTGAAGAAAAGCCAGAAGAGCCAAAATCCAACTATGTGGTACCCGGTATTTATTTTTACGACAATGAGGTCATATCCATAGCAAAAAACATCAAGCCCAGTACTAGAGGAGAACTGGAGATTACGGATGTGAACAAGGAATATTTAAAAAGAAGTAAGCTCAGTGTAAGTATACTCGACCGGGGCACTGCGTGGTTGGATACCGGGACTTTCCAGGCCCTAATGCAAGCTTCTCAGTTTATTGAGGTTATCGAAGAACGTCAAGGCTTGGTGGTGGGCTCCATTGAAGTTGCAGCTTTTGAAATGGGCTTTATTGACAAAAAGCAATTTGAAACACTTGCGGAACCATTGCTGAAGAGCGGTTACGGAGAAAGGTTATTGGGCATTTTGAACAAAGAAGCATGATTAAAGCAACGGAGACTAAATTAAAAGGGTGCTTTATAATCGAACCTACAATCTTTGAAGATAATCGTGGATATTTCTTTGAGAGCTTTAACCACAAAGAATTTTGCGAAGCTATTGGTGGTGAAATAAACTTTGTACAGGATAACCAATCTTTTTCAAAAAAAGGAGTGCTTCGTGGATTGCATTTTCAAAAAGGAGAGCATGCACAGGCCAAACTGGTTTCGGTTTTGGACGGAAGAATTCAGGATGTTGTGGTCGATTTACGTAAAAATTCCCCTACTTTTGGCGAGCATTTATCCATTGAATTGAGCAGCGAAAACAAAAAACAATTGTTTGTTCCAAGAGGATTTGCACATGGTTTTTATACGTTGAGCGAAACAGCATCAGTGTTGTATAAATGTGATAATTATTATAATCCAGGGGCCGAAGGTGGTATTCACTATAACAGCCCTGAACTGAATATAGAGTGGTGGATAGGTCCGAACGATTTGCTACTCTCTGAAAAAGATAAGAACTTGCCAAAATATTTGGAACACTAACCCAAAAGACTAAAAAATTGAACCCCATTAATTTAGACCATCAACTTTTACTTGCCATAAGAGCTTCCATTGATGCCGGCAGCGCAATTATGCAAATATATGATTCGGCAGATTTTGGCACTGAGTTTAAAAAAGATGATTCACCATTGACAAGAGCAGATTTGGAATCCAACAGGGTGATTATGTCTTACTTAACCCAAACAAACATCCCCATTATTAGCGAAGAGAATAAAAATCTTGAATACAGTGAAAGGAAAACTTGGGATGTATGTTGGATGGTAGACCCATTGGATGGAACAAAAGAATTCATTAAACGAAACGGTGAGTTTACAGTCAATATAGCTTTGATTGAAAATGGCGTCCCGATTCTTGGGGTTATCTATGTACCTGTGACCAAGGAACTCTATTATGCCAATGTTGAAAAGGGCAATTCTTATAAAGTCACTTTGAAGGGAGATACGAATACGTTGCCAGATGATTTACTTGGTAATGAAAATATAATGAAACCAAAGGAAAAAAAGAATAAGTCAACAAGAGTGGTGGGTAGCCGGTCCCACATGAACGAGGAAACGGAACTTTTTATAAAAAAGTTGAAAGACGAAGGCAAAGAAGTTGAGATTGTTTCAAAAGGGAGTTCTTTAAAATTTTGTATCGTAGCGGATGGAGAAGCTGATATTTATCCCCGAGTTGCACCTACAATGGAGTGGGATACAGCAGCAGGCCATGCAATTTGTTCAGCTATGGGATTAAAAGTTACAAATTGGGAGACTGGAAAGGATCTTGTTTACAATAAAGAAAACCTATTGAACCCATTTTTCTTAGTAAAGTAAATGACGCAGAAGGTTTCCTATAAAAGACACTTGGCCAAGACCATAACATGGAGGGTGGTAGGCACGATGGATACAATACTTCTATCGTGGATTATTACCGGAAATCCATTTACTGGACTTAAGATTGGTTTGGCGGAAGTGGTCACCAAAATGGGACTATATTACTTGCATGAGAGATTATGGTTAAAAGTTGGTATTGGAGACAGTCGTAGAAGGCACTTGATAAAAACGGTAACCTGGAGGGTTCTGGGTACTTTGGACACCATAATTTTGTCTTGGATAATATCCGGAGACCCCTTCACTGGACTTAAAATTGGTTTTGCAGAGGTTGTTACCAAGATGATACTGTATTATTTTCACGAAAGATCCTGGTATAAAATCAACTATGGTCTGGATAAAAGAAAACGAGCAAAGAAATGGAGGAGAACATCATAAGACACGACTATAAAATTGGCGTGAATGAAAGAAGAAAGGCCAATGGCCATAATTCGTTCCTAATATTTTTTACAGGTCTTTCGGGTTCAGGAAAATCGACAATAGCCAATGGCTTGGAACAAAAGTTGGTTAAAGAGAATATAAGAACCTATACCCTCGACGGTGATAATGTTAGGAAAGGAATCAATAAGGATTTAAGTTTTTCAGCTGAAGATCGCTCAGAGAACAATAGAAGAATAGGGGAAGTGGCAAATCTTTTTGTAGACGCCGGAATGGTGGTCCTTGCTGCTTTTGTAGCACCTTTTGAAAAAGACCGAAACCTAATTAAAGATACCGTGGGCGAGGAAAATTATGTTGAGGTTTTTGTGGATACCAGCTTGGAAGAATGTGAGAGAAGAGATGTTAAAGGACTGTACAAAAAAGCAAGAAAAGGTGAAATAAAAGATATGACGGGCATTTCCAGTCCTTATGAAGTACCTTTGCGCCCAGATATCACTTTAACGGAAAAAGAGTCCGTTGAAGAGGCAGTAAACAGAATATATGAATTGATCCGACCCAAATTACAATTGTAATGAGCAAATATTATTTAAACTATTTAGACGAATTAGAATCCGAAGCCATTTTTGTGTTAAGGGAGGTTTGGGCCCAGTTCCAAAACCCGGTAATCTTGTTTTCCGGAGGAAAGGACTCCATTGTGGTGACCCACTTGGCCAGAAAAGCATTCTACCCCAGTAAAATTCCATTTGCTTTGATGCACGTGGATACAGGACATAACTTTCCAGAAACTATCAAATTTAGGGATGACCTTATCGATAGTTTAGGGGTACGACTCATTGTAGGCTCCGTTCAAGAATCTATTGACCAAGGAAGGGTTGCCGAGGAAAAAGGAAAGAATGCCACAAGAAATGCACTTCAGATTACCACATTGTTGGATGCCATTGAAGGAAACAAAGTGGATTGTGCCATTGGCGGAGGTAGAAGAGACGAGGAAAAGGCGAGAGCCAAGGAACGTTTCTTCTCCCATAGAGATGATTTTGGCCAGTGGGACCCCAAAAACCAACGTCCAGAGCTATGGAACTTGTTCAATGGAAAACATTTTGAAGGAGAGCACTTCCGCGTATTCCCAATAAGTAATTGGACGGAGATGGATGTTTGGAATTATATCAATCGTGAAAACATACAAATCCCATCCCTTTACTTTGCTCACGAAAGAGAAGTAGTTTGGAGAAGCAACTCATGGATTCCCAACTCGGAATTTTTAAAATTGGAGGACGGAGAAGAGGTTTTGACTAAGAAAATACGGTTTAGGACCCTTGGAGATATCACCATTACAGGGGGGATTGAATCAGATGCGGACACTGTGGAGAAAATAGCTCAAGAGGTATCGGCAATGAGACAAACCGAACGAGGCAACCGAAGTGATGACAAGCGCTCGGAAACAGCCATGGAAGACAGAAAAAAACAAGGATATTTTTAACGCAAAAGCCCATTTGAATGCTTTTTAACTCGCTGGATTTTGCTATTTTCTTTCCTATAGTTTTTATTCTTTATTGGGCTATTTCAAGAAACATAACCGCAAGAAACATTTTATTACTTGTAGCTAGTTATGTTTTTTATGGATGGTGGGATTGGAGATTCTTATTCCTGATTTTTATCAGTTCTGTGGTAGATTTTATCGTAGGCAAGAAAATATATCAAACCGAAAATAAGCGGAAAAGGAAACAACTGTTGCTGGTAAGTCTCTTGGTTAACTTGGGCTTTTTGGCGTATTTTAAGTATGCAAACTTTTTTATTGAGACATTTGTCGACTCCTTTAGGCTTTTTGGAAAGGAGTTAGAAGTGTCAACATTAAATATAATACTCCCAGTTGGAATCAGTTTCTATACCTTCCAAACTTTAAGTTATACCATTGATATATATAGAAAGCAATTAGAGCCAAGTAAAGGTCCTTTGCCTTTTTTTACATTTGTAGCCTTTTTCCCCCAATTGGTGGCTGGGCCAATTGAAAGAGCGTCCCATTTACTTCCCCAATTTTATGTAAGGCATAAGTTTAAATATGATCAAGTAAAATCAGGGCTTTTGTTAATGGCATTCGGCCTATTTAAAAAAATGGTAATAGCGGATAGGGTGTCCATTTTAGTTAACCAAGTATACAACAATCCGGAAGGCTATCGGGGATATGAAATAATACTAGCAACTATCTTATTTGCTTTTCAGATTTATTGTGATTTCTCGGGATATTCCGACATTGCTATTGGGGCAGGGAGAACCATGGGCTTTGATCTGATGAAAAACTTTAGGAGTCCGTATCTCTCCAAGTCATTGACGGAATTTTGGAGAAGATGGCATATTTCATTATCTACTTGGTTTAGGGATTATGTTTATATACCATTAGGTGGCAGTAAACATGGGAAATACAATACGTATAGAAACTTGTTTTTGGTATTTTTGATAAGTGGCCTTTGGCATGGTGCAGCTATGACCTTTATAATCTGGGGCACGATACATGGAATCATTATTGTTTTTGAAAAGGCATTTACAACACAGAGAAACAAACTTGCTCTGATATTAGGGGTGGATAAAAAATCGGTTTCGAGAAAAATTTTCTATATAGGAGTAACTTTTACCGTAGTGTGCTTTGCGTGGATCTTTTTTAGGGCCAATAGTTTAAGTGATTCCATGGTAATAATAAAGAATGGAACATACTTAAGCTGGTCGCAGGTGCTTAACTTTTATAAATTGGGGCTAAACCCTCAAGAGTTTTGGACTGCATTTATAGCTATATTTTTGTTGGTTTTGTTTGAGTGGACACATCAGAAAACAAGCTTTACGAAACAATTGTCGGCACAGCCATTGGTTTTTAGGTGGGTTTTTTATTTGATGATTGTATTTGCTTTGGTAATCTTTGGTGTATATGGAGATATGGCACCAAAAGAGTTTATTTACTTTCAATTTTGATAAAAATGGACAATAATGCTCAAATTAACAATTAAAGGTGTAGTTTTTATTTTTATATGCCTAGTGGTTTTGTCTTTTACTGATAGGCTTTTTGTAAATAAGGGACTGTACCAACTTAAAAGCGAGAATTATGGTGAAAACAAGGGAAAAGTAAATGTCGCTTTTTTCGGGTCGTCCCATAGCCTTTGTAGTTACGACCCTAGAATATTTGAATTAGAATTAGGAGTTAACACGTATAATTTTGGGGTCGCCAGCCAAAGACTGGTAACATCTATGCCGGTTTTTCATAAGGTTATTAGGGAAAACGATTTACAGTTGGGCATAGTTGATATTTTCTCTGCAACACTTCAACAACCCCCTTACAATGAAAGAGTTGCAGGAAGCCAAATGAAGACCTTGAATCATATAGGACTGTCCTGGAGTAAAATTAAAGCCCATAATGAAATATTTGGCAAGGAAAATGTTTTGAACATTTCACCAACAATTAAAAATCATGCAGGTTGGAAAGACAGACTTTTTAAGGCTGATTTTGTATTGACCGACAATGTTGATTTTTATAAAGGATTTTACTCTAGCTTTTCTTTTAGGCAACCTAGATGGGAAAAAAGTATTAGAGGAAAGAAAATCAACAAAATAAAAAAGATTAAAAAGAATAAAAAATTATCAGAATTTCAGAAAAAAAAGATTGATGAGGTGATACAGTTATTTAAGGATGAGAATATTGATTTACTTTTTGTAAGCTCCCCATATCACAGGGATTATATTGGAGACGAATACTTTACTTACCAAAAACTAATAAAGGAATATTTAAACATTAAAGGCGTGCCGTTTATTGACTTTAATGAGTATTGGGATGAATTAAAGCTTCATAAGTATGATTTTAGAGATCTAGGACACTTAAATTCGCGAGGAGCGTTAAAAGCTTCAAAGTTTTTAGCTGATTATATCAAAGAAAATTATGATGTGCAGAATGATAAGTTATCATCAGAAGAAAATTTGAATAACAGATATTATCTAATAAACAATAATCTTGATAAGGCAATAGCCACAATAGATGTAAAAAACAAAAAACTGATTAAGGAAACAGGTGTTGAAAAAATTGTTATTTATGAAGTAATGGAGGGTAGATTGGAGATGATGGCATTGGGAAAAAACAGCATAAAATCAGTCAAAATAAAGGTGGAATTTGATGTTAAGAACAACTTAAAAAGGCTTTTTGATAGATACTCACAAAAATATATCAAAAAAGGAAGGTTTTCTTATTCAACTAGGCTAGAAAGAGGGACTAGTTATAATAATAAAGCTTTCAAAGTATTCAAGTTGAATTACCCTTTGGAGGAAATAAAAAACTTGGAGATTTATTTAGGTAAAAAATCTCCTAATATTAGAATATTTAACACAGAAAAACTTTCAATAAATGCAAATTGACAATAACCAACTATTACGATTTACCACGGCAGGAAGTGTGGATGATGGGAAAAGTACTTTGATAGGTCGTTTGTTGTACGATTCAAAATCCATTTTTGAAGATCAACTGGAAGCCATTGAGAGTACTAGTAAAAAGAAGGGACACGATGGTGTCGACCTTGCTCTTTTCACCGATGGTCTTCGCGATGAGAGAGAACAAGGAATTACAATTGATGTAGCCTATCGCTATTTTACAACGCCAAAGAGAAAGTTCATAATTGCCGATACCCCCGGGCATATTCAATATACCCGAAACATGGTTACAGGGGCTTCGACAGCCAATGCGGCTATTATTTTGGTGGATGCCAGACATGGGGTTATAGAGCAGACCAAAAGACATGCTTTTATTGCCTCCCTACTTCAAATTCCTCACGTAATTGTCTGTGTTAACAAAATGGATTTGGTCGACTTTTCCGAAGAGGCCTATAACAAAGTAATTTCCCAATTCGAGGAGTTTTCTTCCAAACTATTGGTGAAGGATGTTCGCTTTATTCCAATAAGTGCATTGTTGGGTGATAATGTGGTAAACCGATCCAAAAACATGGACTGGTACCAAGGAGCACCATTGTTGCACACATTAGAAACGATGCATATCAGTAGCGACATCAACAAAGTGGATGCTAGGTTCCCTGTACAAACGGTTTTAAGGCCTCAAAGCGACGAATTTAGAGACTATCGCGGTTATGCAGGTAGAGTGGCAAGCGGTGTGTTGAGAAAAGGTGATGAGGTAACTGTAATGCCATCAGGCTTCACATCGAAAATAAAAACTATCGATACTTTTTCTGGTGAAATAGAGGAAGCATTCGCCCCCATGTCGGTTTCCATTACCTTAGAGGACGATATTGACATTAGCCGAGGGGATATGGTCGTCCGCTCGAACAATAAGCCAGAGGCTCAACAAGACTTGGAAGTGATGTTATGTTGGTTGAACAATTCTCCGGCCAAATCAAGGGCCAAATACACCATCAAACACACTTCTAACGAGCAAAAAGCTATGGTAAAAGAGGTGTTGTATAAAATTGACATCAATAGCTTGAACCGCAGTTCCGACGATACGGAGATGTCCATGAACGACATTTGTAAGGTAAGAATAAGGACCACTAAACCTTTAATGGTAGATCCCTACCGTGAGAACAGGACAACGGGAAGCATTATATTAATCGATGATGCTACCAATGAAACTGTGGCTGCCGGGATGGTTGTTTAGCAAGTATGAAACAAAAATTGATTTATATTCTTGGTGCCGGTAGGAGTGGAACGACCATATTGGATATCGTGTTGGGCAATTCCACTGATGCCATTAGTTTGGGGGAGATAAATCGTTTTTTTAAAAGAGAAGGTATTGCACCAAAAAGAGAGGCTCCAAACAAGGTATATGCTTTTTGGTCTACAATCAAGCAATGTTTTGACAGCAATCTATCTCAAGATTATAATGATCTGAAGAAGTTGTTCGATAAAAATGAATACCATACAAGCTTTCCCAAGATTTATTTGGTTGGCGCGGAACGTTCGTATCAACAATTATTGTCAAAACAGTACGGATGCATAGCAGAACACACCAAGGATAAAAAAGTTCTTGTTGAATCCTCCAAATATCCAGCTAGGGCTTTAAATATTTCCAGCATCCTAGGCGATAAAATGGATGTTGGGTATGTTTATCTTAAAAAGGATCCTGTCAAAGTGGTTTCTTCTTTTGGAAAAAAAGGCTTGGAGCAGCCGGCAAAGTCTTTTTTGGCGTCAAATGCTTATTATTTAATTGTAAATATACTTTGCTATCTATCTGTTTGGAAATTACGAAACAGAGGACACAAAGTAGTAGTTTTAAAATATGAAGACCTCATAACAAAGCCCATAGAAATATTAGATCAAATAGCAACTGAGCTTAGTTTAGGTTTAAAGTCTGTTCAGGAAAAAATCGGACAGGATGAGGTTTTGGACACAGGTTTTTTGTTTGATGGTAACAGAATAAGGCTAAAGGAAAATATTGTATTACAAAAAAAGATAAAAGAGGTAGATAAAAAGGGAATGTCCTATTATTTTACCAGAAGGTTTAATTATTTAATATATCGTTAATGAACATAAGTGTTTTTGGACTAGGATACGTTGGAGTGGTCAGCTGTGCATGCTTTTCACGCGAAGGGCATCGTGTTATTGGAGTGGACATTGAGGAAACGAAGGTCAACCTTATTAACAGTGGAAAAGCAACTATAATTGAAAAAGGTTTAGAGGAACAGATAAAGGATTCTGTTGATAAAAACAAATTATCCGCTACTAAGAATTTTGAGGAAGCGGTAAGTGAAAGCGATGTCTCCTTTGTTTGTGTGGGTACTCCCAGCTTGCCCAATGGCTCCATTAATCTTGCTTATATCTATCAGGTAGTTAAACAAATTGCACAATCCATTAAGGGGAAAGATTCGTTTCATACCATTGTGATTAGAAGTACGGTAAAACCAGGGACGTTGAAGACCTGTACCGAGATAGTGGAGGACATATCGGGGAAAAAAGTAAATGAAGGTTTTGGAATGGTTTCTAACCCCGAATTCTTGAGGGAAGGATCTGCAATGAAAGACTTTGTAGAGCCCCCATATACAATAATAGGGACCAAAAGCCAGCAGAGTGAATCGGTTTTAAAAGAACTTTATGGAAGTATTGATGCCCCTATTTTCTGTATAAAACCAGAAGAGGCAGAATTGATTAAATACGCAAACAATAATTTCCACGCACTTAAGATCTCTTTTGCCAACGAAATAGGGAATATTTGCAAGGAACATAATGTGGATGGCCACACCGTAATGGACATTGTTTGTAAGGACACCAAATTAAACTTATCTCCCTATTATATGAAACCGGGTTTTGCTTTTGGAGGTTCATGTTTGCCAAAAGATGTAAGGGGCTTAACCAATATTGCCAAAAAATTGGACCTGGAAACTCCTTTGTTGTCGAGTTTGTTGGTAAGCAATAGATACCAAATCGAAAGAGGACTTGATTTGATTTTTTCTACCGGCTCAAAAAAGATTGGATTTTTGGGCTTTGCATTTAAATCTGGGACGGACGATCTTCGGGAAAGCCCAATAGTGGAGGTGATAGAAACCCTCATTGGAAAGGGATTTGACCTGAAGGTCTATGACAGCAATGTTCATCTATCCTCTCTTATGGGAAAAAACAAAGAGTATATAAACAGTCACATACCACATATTTACAAATTGCTCAAAAAAGATATCAACGAGGTCATCAAAGAGTCAGATGTGTTGGTGATAGGCAATAACTCCAAAGAGTTTAAAGAAGTGATTCATAAAATACCAAAGGAAAAAACCATAATCGACCTTGTAAGAATTGACAACGAACTCACAACATCGGACAACTATGTCGGAATTTGCTGGTAAACATATCCTGGTGATTATTGAAAACCTTCCTGCGCCTTTTGACAGAAGGGTTTGGCAGGAGGCAACGACTTTAAAGGAAAACGGAGCCAAAGTATCCATTATCTGCCCTAAGATGAAGGGATATACAAAAAGCTTTGAAAACATTGATGGCATCGACATTTATCGACATCCATTAAAAGAAGGAAGTGGGGCATTTGGCTATTTGGTGGAATATTCACAGGCCATTTTTTGGGAAGCCTGGCTTACATTACGCATTTTTTTAAAGAAAAGATTTCATGTGATCCATGGCTGTAATCCGCCCGACCTTATTTTCCTTACAGCAATGTGGTACAAGATTTTTGGGGTAAAATATGTGTTCGACCATCACGATATCAATCCGGAACTTTACATTTCCAAGTTTGAAAAAAAGGGGTTCTTCTATAATCTCATGGTGTTGTTTGAAAAGCTGACCTTTAAGGTAGCTAACTATAGCATTGCCACCAATGAATCGTATAAAAAAATAGCCATTGAAAGAGGAGGAATGCATCCAGAAAAGGTTCAGGTGGTAAGGAGTGGTCCCAAGTTGGACAGACTTAAATTGATGCCTCCCGATGATACCCTAAAAAAAGGGAAAAAGTATATGGTGGGTTATGTTGGTGTTATTGGAGAACAGGAGGGACTTGATTTATTGTTGGCTTCCGCAGAGCATATTGTTTCCAAAAGAAAAGACGTACATTTCGGAATTGTAGGGGGAGGAACCTATCTGGAAGAGATAAAGAAAGAATGCTCAGAAAAAGGTTTAGAAGATTATTTCGATTTTTATGGAAGGGTAGATGATGAGACCATGTTAAAGGTGTTGAATACAGCCGATGTATGCGTAAACCCAGATAAACCCACCGCCATGAATGACCTTTCCACCATGAACAAAATCATGGAGTATATGGCCCTTAAAAAGCCGATAGTGCAATACACTCTCAAAGAAGGAAAGTTCTCTGCGCAGGAAGCTTCTTTATATGCCACAAACACAGACCCTGTTGATTTTGCAGAAAAGATATTGACTCTGTTGGACGATGATGAGATGCGTAAGAGAATGGGGGGCTATGGTTACGACAGGGTAATAAATAAACTAAGCTGGGACTATGAAAAGGAAAAATTAATCAGTATTTATAAAAAGGCCCTTAAGCTGAAAAACGATTGATTTGAATTTAAAAAGAGTCTCGATCAATAATATATTTATTGAGTGTTATTGTAGCCGACATTCTTAATAACTAACCACTTTATAATTAAATACACGAGTTAAAATAATAGATTATGTTGTTTAGATTTTTCTTTAAACTAAATCTGATATTAATAGCAGGCATTATGCTTCTATCCTGCAAGGACAATTCGTTAGAGGATAGCCGTCCAACGGGACAAGTTATAGATAAGCCAGGAAACTTTTTTGATGATTTTGATACCATACCAAAGCAGGATAAACCAAATTCAACAAAATTCACATACTCCCTTCATTCATTTTATAACGAACAAGCACTGAATTTAGAATCGATAGATGACCAGAACGTTCTTAAACTAACTTTAAACCAAGGCGAAGAGCATAAACAGGCTAAAGGCTATAGGTCCGAATTGGCTTTAGTAGGAGGTAACCCAAAAAACGAGGAACAATGGTATGAATGGAGTTTTATGATTCCTGAAGATTATACTATTGATGAAAAGAATATGGGAAGAGAGGTTTCAATAGCTCAATTTCATTCAATAAGAAACAAGAAAAAAGAACCGAAACTTTTTAACAGGCCATCTGTACAGTTTTTGTATATGGAACAATATGGCAAAAATGTTTTGCTATTAAGATATGGGTGGAATGGTCAGAAAGGCGCTAAATATGAAAACCACAAATGGAAAATTATAGCCCTTGACGATGATTTTATTAAGGGAAAGTGGCATAAAGTAAGAATCAATATTAAATGGAGCCTTACTAATGATGGCTATATTGCTGTTTGGTTGAATGATAAACCCTTCACACCCTATAATGGAGTTAATAATAAGGTTTATGGAGCCAATATGCACAATAAAAAACAGTCCTATTTAAAATTGGGATTCTATAGATACTGGGACGATAGTAACACCCATGACATGTATTTTGATTATGTAAAAGCAGCAAGAAGTTATTTTGATTTAACGGGAAAGAGACCTAATGCCAATAATTTGTATGGAGTTAAAGAGGGGTATGAATACCTAGTTAACAAAGACAATGTGTTGTTTGATGTTGAGGAAAGAAACAAAAGAAGTAATGGTGATGCAAATAGCCAAAAGGCACAAGATCACTTTGATTTCAATAATTTTAAGACCATTAAAAAAATAACAAAAAGCAATGTTTCTGTCAAAGGCAATAAGATAATTTTTACTGAAGCCAACAAAAATTTTACTGACTCTAAACCTTGGGACAGAAAAATCGAGAATTTTAATTATGATGGAACTTACTTATTATCATATAAAGAAAACCACTATTTTTTTAAAGTAGGAAGTTATAGTTATAACAATAATAAAACTCATTTGAATAGAGTAAACTGGTTAAATAAAAAACCTGAAAACTTTAAAGGTTTATGTGAATTTTCATTGGTTGAAGTAAAGTTCAACCAATTTGGGAATATACGCTTATGTACAGTAGGAGATAGCCAGACTCGATATGCAAGAGCAATGCATTTGAGAAGAAAAATAAACAAAATATTACCAGAAATGGTGTTTGTGGGGAATAGACAAGATATTTTTGGATATTTTCATGAAGGAGAAGGGGGGAACAGCACAAAACAATTGTTAAATCGAGCAAATAAAATTCCCCAATCCGATTACTATACTCTGCTGATAGGTACAAATGATTATAAAAAATACACTGTGGAGGAATCATTTGCTAGGATTCAAAAAGTCGTTGACATTCTCACAAATAAGAGTCCCAACTCAAAAGTTTTATACATAACACCTGTTCCCACAACAAATAATGTACGAGACGACTTTAATTTAAGACTAATTGATTTAATCAAAAGTAAATTCAAGAATAATAACTCAGTGGTTTTTGTTAAATATGGAGAAAGAATTAGGAATGATTCAAATTGGCCCGAAAAATATTTATTAAAAGATGGGCTGCATCAAAACTCTTTAGGTATTGATCTTATGGCAAAAATGATTTCACAAAAGATAGACTCTTTGGAGAAAAACGATGGTTAGGGAAGCGTCTAGTTATGTAAAAAAAATAGCGGCCAGTATAGGGAATAAATTAGGTGGCGATTCAAAAGAAATTATTTCAAAAAGCAGCATATTTTTCCTTTTTAGAGTAATAGGTTTTATTGCAGGATACATATTCACGCTTATAGTGGCCAGAAGATTTGGTGCAGAAACAAACGGTCTTGTATCACTAGGGTTTTCCGTAATGATGATAGTAAGTATTGTTTGTCGACTTGGTTTTGACACAGCAACGGTTCGGTTTTTTGCCATTGCGGAAAACCAAAATATCCAAAAAGGAATATTTTATAAATCGTATCTGTTAAGTTTTTTAGTCTCAATAATCGTATCCCTTGCCATATATTTTACTTCAGATTATATTGCATCGGACATATTCAAAAAGGAGGAGTTTATTCCATATTTAAGGATTACTGCAATTACAATACCTTTTTGGACCGTATTGTTGATTGATTCGAGTTATTTTAGGGCGCTTAAAAAAAACCTTTTATTCTCTTTTTTCAATAATTCAGGCAGGTTCATTTTAACACTTCTTGTTTTTTTGGGGCTAATATTGTTTGGGAAGGGGTCAGACCCATTAAATACACTAATCGCTCATTTTTGGGGGATTTTTGTACTCTTTGCTGTAGGATCTTTACTTGTTTTTAAATTAATGAAGGAAAATAGGTTCCAAACATCAATTAGCTTAAAAAATTATTTCAGAGACTCTTTGCCCATGTTGCTATCAGGGTCAATGTTGGTCTTTTTGAGTTGGTCGGATACCATTGTTCTTGGTCTATTTGAGTCTGAAAAAAGCATTGGTGTATACAATGTATCTTTAAAACTGGCAATGCTTACAAGCTTTACATTGCAAGCCTTCAATTCAATTCTAGCCCCGAAAATCTCACAATTATATTTTAAAAATAAATGGAGTGAACTACAAAGCAACATTAGATTTACGACCAAGTTAAATACATTTATAACGTTGTTTTTTGTAATTGTTTTAGTTGGTTTTCCATCTTTTTTTTTAAGGATTTTTGGAGTTGAATTTTTAGAGGGCAAATATGCTTTAATTATTTTGGCCCTAGGTCAATTGGTAAATTCATTATCAGGTCCTGTTGGAATTATTCTTCAAATGACTGGTCATCAAAAAATATATCAAAATATTGTTTTTGTTTCTTTTGGGTTGAATTTGATATTAAACGTTATTCTAATTTATAGCTATGGTATTCTGGGGGCCGCTATAGCAACAGCTCTAAGCGTCTCATTCCTTAACATTTTGGGGGCAGTATTTGTTAAAAAGAGAATGCACATTAAATCATATTTTATCTTAGGTAAAACAAAAAAATGAAAAAAGTAGAAAAATCTAAAATACCCTTATTTGCTGTTTGGGTTTACGAAACAGTTATGTTATTTGTTAGGTTTTTCACCTATAGAAAGAAACTTTCAACCAAACATAATTTCAAAGAACCATTTTTTATAATCGGTTGTGGAAGATCGGGCAATACTTTGCTGAGGTCAATGCTTGTAGCTGGCGGAGAAGTTTCAATTCCGCCAGAATCTTATGTGTGGCCAAGGATTATAAGAAGGTTTTGGCCACTTTCATTTTTACCATGGAATACTCTGAGCTCTTTTGTCGTAAGTGAATTTGAAGCATATAAAGAGTTCAATACATGGGAAACAAATTTGTACCGAGCTCACTCTAAGGCAAGGAGCTTGCCTAAAAAGAAACAAACACTTTCCCATATTATAGACATTGTTTACAGAACATATATTGAGGAGAAAGGTGAAAATGCGGACAGATGGGGGGATAAAACACCAATAAACACCATATTTATAGACAAAATAATAAAGATCTTCCCCAAGGCTCAATTTATACATATAGTCAGAGACCCAAGGGATGTTGTTTGTTCATACACAAAAGCGGGACTTTATAATAATTATTGGGACGCCTTGGCTTTTTGGAAAGAGTCAAATAATAAAGCAATAAAATTAAAACAAAGATTGCCTGAAAATCAATACTTTCAAGTCAAGTATGAAGAGTTGGTTAAATCGCCGGAAACAGAGCTAAAAAAAATCTGTGGATTTTTAAATATAAAATACACAGATAAATTATTGGATTTTTGGAAAAATAAAGACAATCTGGGTGATGTGGCTATGCGCAAGCACCATGAAAATTTAAAAAACCCCATTAACACCAATTCAATTGGTAAATGGAAAACAGTATTGAGTAGAGAAGATGTTGAAAGAATAGAAAGTGTTGCCTCAGAGGTAAATGAAGATTATGGGTACTTTAAACCCTAAAAATATTAATCGTTTTGAAGACAGTTGCTTGGTTCGTTTTGTGTTTTTGCATTCTGGTGTTTTTCCAAGGCCCTCTTGCGAGCATTTTTGGAACGGAGTTTTTCAACTATTTCGATGAAATTTTGGAAGGGGCTGCATTTATAATGCTGCTTTTCATTTCTTTTTTTAAGAGCAAGATAAAACTGAACTTTTTATTAGTAAACGGTCTTTTAGTTTACATAATAATCATATCATTAATGCTTGGTTTTCAGGAGGACAAGGTAAAGGTCATAGTACAATGTATGATTCATTTAAAATTATTTGTTTTCCTGGTTTTTTTTAGCCTTTTTGATGTAAATCAACTTCAAAAATTTTCTAAATACGTATTGTACATTGCATTGTTTGGATTGTTTTTGGAGCTAATTTTAAGAGGGTATTTTTATGACTTTTTGGATTTGCCGAATCATTTAAGGCCCGAGAACAGAAAGGCAAAACTTGTTTACGGTGGATTCATACATTCAAACAATATTTCCCTTTTGGTTATGTTCTGGTATTTTGTGTGGCTGGTAGGGGAGATTAAGAAAAAACAAACAATGAAAATTGCCCTAATTACCGTTCTGGTTTTTACAGGGCTATTTCTTTTTGGCAGTAGAACATCGATCCTTTCAATTCTTGCGGTTCTTTTCTATCTATATAGGAATGAAATGGTAATTAAACCAAAATTTTTAATTGCTGGGGTTGTAGGCTTTGCCCTATTACTGGTAAGCACATATCTTTTTACGGATATTATTGAACGAAGCGTGACCAATATACAAGACTCTTTTAGTAAGGATAGTAGATATATTAGAGGGCTAATGATATATCTTTCTGTAATCTTGTCAATTAGGTTTTTTCCTATTGGGACTGGGGCGGCTTCATATGGAACAGCCACTTCTGAATCTAGCCCTGTGTATTCACTCCTTGGTGTATCGGAAAGATTGCCTTTTAAAAATATGCAGGGCGTATATGATAGTAGTCTTGCCTCTATCTTGGGAGAGTTTGGGGTAATAGGCATTGTTCTTTTTTACTATGTATTGTTTATGTTTTTAAGGTTTAAAGGTAAGTCCAAGTTAAGTAATAACATGTCCAAAGGGTTGTTCTTTGCTATTTTAATAAGTTCACTCACTATGCCTGTATTTATGAATAGTACCACCGCGTT
The DNA here is from genome assembly GCA_040285615.1 of Allomuricauda sp. Lineage (GTDB taxonomy): Bacteria > Bacteroidota > Bacteroidia > Flavobacteriales > Flavobacteriaceae > Flagellimonas. The sequence continues at coordinate 364,063 of JAVJRL010000012.1, read as the reverse complement.
AATTATTGCAGGTGGGGTAATAATATTAAGAAAAAAATTAATCGATACCTAACTAAGATGAAAGAAACAATTGTATAAATAATAGGCCTATTACAGAATTGCATTATGGAAAGAAAAAAAATCCTTCTTGTTTCGAACATGTACCCATCAAAAACAAAACCTTATGCTGGTGTATTTGTGAAAAACCAATATGAATACTTTACTGAAAACTATATGGAAGAGTATTCGTTGGACATATTTTATATGAAGAGGACATTCAATTCTATATTGGGAAGTGTTCTTAAGTATTTTAAGGCGTCTCTTTCTTTCTTTAGACAACACTTTTTTAAGACTTACGACATAATACATCTTCACTTTTTTTTCCCTCTTATAGTTGTGGTATACACCTATATGATTTTTCACCCGAAAACAAAACTTGTTGTTACTTTCCACGGAAGTGATGTGACCAAATCCGGAAGAACTAAACTTTTAAGGGTTATGTTCCGATTTTTTGCCCGTAAAATTGACTATTATATTTCAGTTGGTAAGGAGCTCAGTGAGAAAATAGAAGAAAACCTTAAAATAAAAGAAGGAAAGGTGATATGTGCAGGTGTAGACCAGAGGGTGTTTTTTCCCATTAGCAATGAACCCACAAAAAAGTATGACTACATTTTTGTTGGCTCGTTCTTTTACGGAAAGGGTATAGATATGATTATAGAAGCGATTAAGATAATTGGTGATAAAGAAATTAAATTCTGTTTTGTGGGATCAGGCCCATTTTATGTAGATCTTCTTAAATTGAAAGAAGAAGAATATGACATAAGCATTTTTGAAAACAAAACACAAATGGAATTGAGGCAATTGTATAATGAGGCTAAGTTTTTGTTGCTTCCATCTAGGTGGGAGGCTTTTGGTTTAGTCGCAACTGAGGCTGTTTTTTGTGGCACGCCCATAATTGTTTCAACAAATGGGGGGCTTAAAGACCAACTTATAAAAAACAAGACAGGTTTTTTTGCCAGTACAACAGACCAAATAGTGGATGCCATATCACAAACACTCAAACTGAATAAAGAACAGTATCAAGAGTTGGTCAAGAACTGTTTGTCGAGTAATCAAGAATATTCCTTGTTATCGGTTTGTAATGAAATTGAAAATGTTTATAAAGATTTATTAAGTAGTAGAGTTGAAAAAAGCTCCTAATAATCTAAAGAAGAATGTATCCAAAGGTTTTCTTAGCTAAGAAAATGGAGTAAACAAGTGGTTCTATAAGAATTTAAAAAGATTGAAAAGATTGAAAAAAATAGTCTTCCTCATTTATCTGATTTTCTTCAAAAACACCCCAGAGGATTATCGTCCTTATGCCCTCTTTTTCCCTTGGATAAGAAGTAAATTGATAAAACTTTATTTACAAAAATGCGGTAAGAAACCCAGGGTGAAGAGTGGTGCTGAAATTTCTCCCAATGCCACATTAGGAAATTATTCTGAACTGGGTACGCGTTGTATGATTCAAGCTAATGTGCACATAGGCGACGATGTAATTATGGGACCTGATGTGAAAATATATTCCAGAAACCATAAATTTGAAAAACTGGATGTTCCAATTAAAGATCAGGGAAAAGAATATAAACAAACTTTTGTGGGCAACGATGTTTGGTTGGGCGCCAATGTGCTTGTTATGGCTGGTTGCAAGATTGGGGACCATGCAATTATCGCTGCTGGTGCAGTGGTAACCAAAGACGTTCCAGAATATGCTATAGTAGGCGGTGTGCCTGCAAAAGAAATCGGAAGTAGAAAAGAACAATGATTTTTGATGAACCCAATAAAAGAATTCTTTTTAGATAAGATGAACATTGCTAACAAAGTATCTGGTTCTGTTTTTAAATGGAAGTATTGGCTACTTTACCTTTCGGTGTTCACACTCCCAATGTTCATGCGGTTGAACAATATATTGCTTTTTGCTTTTATCTTATTGGGGACTTTGGAAATTATCATGAATCATAAGAAGTATTTGGTAAACCATTTTTTACGGGCTTGGCCGGTTTGGACCTTTTTTGTTTTGGCTATTTTAGGATCTTTTTACGGTTCGGAAGATATTGGTATTGGCTTTAAGAACCTGGAGCGATATTGGTCTTTTTTTTTGGTCCCTTTTGTTTTTGTTCATGGGATGGTACAATATGAGACAAAGAGGGAACAAATATTTATGTCATTGGTGTTGGGCTGTGTTGTTACTTTATTGATTTGCTACGGGAACGTAGTTTATGAAATGATAGTGGGAAACGAACCATTGGACTATTTCTTTAGATGGCGCCATATTGGTCACCAATTTACTGAAATAGCGGATACGCATCCCACTTATTTGGGGATTTTTATTGTCACCTCAGTGTTGTTCATGATTCAGGATAAGAGGATCAATGCAAAGCTAAAATATCCTATAATGGTATTTTTGATTTTTGGGCTTTTTCAATTGGCAAGTAGAATGGCGTTGTTGCTAATTGTGGTTTTCATCCTGTATTTTTTCCTGTTGTACCTTAAAAAGTATAAAGCACAAATTGCCTTGTTGATTCTTGGTCTGATTGCCTGTTCTCTACTTTTTAACAAGCTAGGCAGTGATTATATGAAATCAAGACTTTTTTCTAAAGAATCAATTGCCGATGACAAGAGATTTCAGAGATGGGAAGCATCCTATCAAATTTTCAAGGAAAATCCTTTCTTGGGGGTCGGGTATACCAAAATTGAGGAAGTTCGTAACAATAAGTATAAGCAGTTCGGTTTTAATCAAGCTGCTAGACAAGACCTCAATGCCCATAATCAACTTTTGGAATATTTAAGCAGAAATGGAGCTCTGGGAGGATTTGTTTATATTATTTCTGTTTTCTTCTTGTTTTTGTATAGTATTTATAGGAAGGATTACCTTTTTACATTTGTCTTTTTTGCATTTATTTTGGCAAACCTAACAGAATCCATGATGGTTCGGATTAAAGGGATTGAATACTTTGCGATTTTCACATCGCTATTTCTTTGCCATAATTTGAAACCTGAACTAAAATCAGTATCGTCGTATATCAAAAAAGTCTAAACCAAATAAGCCAACTGTCTTTAATACTTCCAAAATTTAATACTTTTGTTGGCTGCTATTTTTATAAACAACCCTTATGTTTTTTAGGTTCACCAGATATTCTGACATAATCAAGCCCATGTCTTTGATAGTAGATATATTGGTGATTAATCTTTTCGTCTATTTTCTGCCCATAAACATCAACGAACCCATTTTGTTTCATGGGTATATTACATTAGGCTGGGTTATTTTGTCATCGAAGAACGATTTTTATAAAATACACAGGTTTACCAAAGTTCCTTTCCTGCTAAGAAAGATTTTTGCCCAGTTTGTTTTTTTCTTTTTGTTGTTGTATGCTTTTATCGGCTTTTTTAAACAGCCTTTAATGAGCCGTATTGCATTGGCTGAATACTTTCTTATTGTTTTTGTAACAACGTCTACAATTAAACTGATCACTTATGTGTTGTTGATGGAATATAGAGAAAGGTTTAAAGGAAACATTAGGAGAGTAGTTGTTATTGGGAAAAATAAAAAAGCAGACCAATTAATAAATGTTTTTAAGGAACGTGATGAATATGGGTATGAGTTTAAAAAGCAGTTTTGCCCTAAAAAAGACCATTTTGATATCCAAGAATGTTTCTCCTTTATACTAAAGAATAACATTGATGAAATCTACTGTTCGGTTTCTGAGCTTAAAAATTCTGAAACAACCAAATTCATCAATTTTGCGGACAACAACTTAAAAACGCTCAAGTTTATACCGGACAATAAAAATATCTTCTCCAAAAAATTAAAGTTTGAATACTACGATTATATTCCAGTTCTTTCACTTAGAGATATTCCTTTGGATAGTCCTATAAATTCTTTAACCAAAAGAGTTTTCGATATTATTTTTTCCCTTTTGGTTATTATTGGTTTGCTTTCTTGGTTGACACCGATTTTAGCCTTATTGATAACTCTTGAATCAAAAGGGCCTGTGTTTTTTAGGCAAACCAGAAACGGAATCGATAATAGGGAGTTCTATTGTTATAAGTTCCGATCTATGGCTCCCAATAAAAATGCAGATGACATTCAAGCCACCAAAAACGACATGAGAATTACCAAAATTGGTAAGTTTATCCGGAGAACTAGCATAGATGAACTTCCCCAATTTTACAATGTTTTGTTTGGGACTATGTCGGTAGTTGGCCCACGCCCACATATGGTAAAGCATACCAACGAATATGCGACCAGTGTGGATAAGTATATGGTACGTCATTTTGTAAAACCAGGTATAACCGGTTTAGCACAGGTTAGGGGTTATCGAGGAGAAATTGAACAAGAGGCCGATATTCAAAACCGAATTAAGTTTGATATCTTTTATATTGAAAACTGGTCCCTTTTTCTGGATTTAAAAATAATAGTTCAAACAGTGTTAAATGCATTTAAAGGAGAGGATAAAGCTTATTAATATCAAATGAAAAAAACACTTATAACCGGAGCAGCAGGATTTTTGGGGTCTCACCTTTGTGATCGTTTTATAGCAGAGGGGCACCATGTAATTGGGATGGACAACTTAATCACGGGGGACATCAAGAATATTGAACATCTGTTTCACTTAAAACGGTTCGAGTTTTTCCATCATGATGTAACCAAATTTGTCCATGTTCCAGGTAAAATGGATTATGTGCTTCACTTTGCCTCACCGGCAAGCCCAATAGATTATTTAAAGATACCCATTGAAACCCTCAAAGTTGGCTCATTGGGTACGCTCAACTTATTGGGGTTAGCGAGGGATCATGGAGCACGAATTTTAGTGGCCTCCACTTCTGAAGTATATGGAGACCCTCTAGTGCATCCCCAAAACGAAGACTATTTTGGTAACGTTAGCCCAATCGGTCCAAGAGGTGTGTACGATGAGGCCAAACGCTTTATGGAATCCATTACCATGGCCTATCATAGGCACCATGGTTTGGACACCCGCATTGTTCGCATTTTCAACACCTACGGTTCACGAATGCGGTTGAACGATGGAAGGGTAGTACCTGCTTTTATGGGTCAGGCACTTAGAGGTGAAGATTTGACCGTTTTTGGAAATGGCTCACAATCACGTTCGTTTACCTACATCGATGATCAAATTGAGGGGATTTACCGTTTGTTGATGAGCGATTACGTAGAACCCATCAATATCGGAAACCCAGATGAAACTACCATTCTCGAATTTGCGGAAGAAATCATCAAACTAACGGGTACAGACCAAAAAATTGTGTTCAAACCATTGCCTCAAGACGATCCCATGCAACGGCAACCCGATATTTCAAGAGCAAAGGAAATTTTGGATTGGGAGCCCAAAGTGCATCGTTCCGAAGGACTTAAAAAGGTGTTTGAGTATTTTAAATCACTTCCGCACGATGAGTTGTGGGAAACGCACAGAGATTTCTCTCCAAATGGCTAGACAAGTTCCCGTCAAAACGTATTTTTGCCAAAACGTTGAATCATGAATATCCTGGTCCTGGGTTCTGGCGGTCGTGAGCATGCCATTTCCCTCAAAATTTCTGAAAGCCCTAAAACTTCTAAACTTTTTGTAGCTCCCGGTAACGCCGGAACCTCACAAATCGCCACAAACATTGAATTGGGGGTAAACGATTTTGAAGGCATCAAACAATTTGTGTTGAAGGAAAACATTGACTTGGTAGTGGTTGGACCAGAGGACCCCTTGGTAAATGGGGTGCACGATTTTTTCCTGAATGATGATGGGCTAAAATCCGTTCCAGTGATTGGACCGGAGAAAGCAGCGGCCGAACTGGAAGGGAGCAAGGAATTCGCTAAAGAGTTCATGATGCGTCATCAAATCCCAACAGCGGCCTATCAAAGTTTTACCAGTGAAACCCTTGAAGAAGGCTATGCCTTTTTAGAAACTCTCAATCCTCCTTATGTGCTCAAGGCAGATGGTTTGGCAGCAGGAAAAGGTGTTTTGATTCTCCAAGATATCCAAGAGGCCAAGGATGAGTTAAAATCCATGTTGGTCGACTCCAAATTTGGAAATGCAAGCGCCACGGTGGTCATCGAAGAGTTCTTGGACGGTATAGAATTGAGCTGCTTTGTACTTACGGACGGCACTAACTATAAAATTCTACCGACCGCGAAAGACTACAAAAGAATAGGTGAAGGCGATACTGGACTCAACACAGGGGGTATGGGGGCTATTTCCCCAGTTCCTTTTGCCGATACTGTCTTTATGGATAAGATAGAACGCCAAATTGTAAAACCTACCGTAGACGGTCTTAAAAAGGACAATCTGCCCTATGTGGGTTTCATCTTTATCGGATTGATAAAAGTCGGTGAGGAACCCAAAGTGATCGAGTACAACGTTCGTATGGGAGATCCGGAGACCGAAGTGGTAATTCCACGACTAAAATCTGATTTGGTCGAGATACTATTGGCCATGGCCAACGGAACTCTGGACCAAGTGGACCTTCAAATTGACGAAAGGGCAGCAACAACGGTAATGGCCGTTTCGGGAGGATATCCCGAAGCTTACGAAAAGGGCAAGGAAATCACAGGAGCCGAAAGTATTCAAGACTCCATAGTTTTTCATGCGGGGACAAAAGTGTCCGATGGAAAAGTAGTGACCAATGGAGGGCGAGTAATAGCGATTACTTCCTTTGGAAAAGATTTTAAGGAAGCATTAAAAACATCCTATCAAAATATGGAGAAGCTCCATTTTGATGGAATGTATTACCGAAAAGACTTAGGATTCGATCTAGATTAGATGTAAGAGTGAGAGCTTATGCTCTTATCCTCCTCACCACTTTCGTTGAAAATTTTCAACTGGCCCATCCAATAAACAGCTGCAATTAAACCAATAACAAAGAAAATCCAGTTAATGGTATTGGCGCCCCACCAATTATGCATAAATCGGAAAAAATCGTATGGTGCGAAAAGGTAGTTAACAAATAAGTCTTCTATACCGTAAAAAAACTTGCTCATGTTGGTTATATTTACTCTACAAAAGTAGCAAAAGATAGGATGATTTCAAGCTTTTTCGGAAAAACAAAACCAATAAATTATATTGTCCTTGCCATCTTTTTGTTTCTTTTTTACTTCGCCCATATTTTTTTTCAACTGAAAGAACAAGGAATCAATGAAGTTATTCCTTTGGAAATCTTGCTGTTCGTCACATTGTTATTGGCTGTTTTTATCATCAATTTAATTGTAAGAACCGAAAAGGCTACGGAGTTCAACTCCTACGCCATGGTCTTTTTTGTGCTCTTAATTGTTGCCTTTTCTGATGAATTGGTTCTTCAAAACGTAATCTTTGCCAACTTTTTTCTACTCTTGGCCTTTTGGAGAATATTGTCCATCAAATCCATTAGAAATGTAAAGAGCAAGATTTTTGATGCCTCGCTATTGATTACCATTGCAAGCCTTTTCTATGATTGGGCCATCGCATTTATGCTACTGGTCTTTTTTGTGATTTTGGTTTACGATAGGAAAACATTCAAAAATTGGCTGGTTCCGTTCCTTGGCATGGCCACCATTTTTATATTAACGTTCACTGTACTCCAATTAAAAGGCTCTTTGAGCTTTTTTGAAGATCACTATCAATTCTCCTTAGGACTTTTTACTACCAAATCATTCTTCCAGGTATTGAATGTAAAGACCTTGATTTATCTTATTTTGACCATTATAGTTTCTATTTTGGTATTTGTGCGACTTCGAAATGTAAGTGGGGGCAAACTGCTTTTGCTTAGAATTGTTTTTCTTGTTTTTTTATTGGGAACGGGCATTATTTTCTTTACCCCGGCAGATGCCTCTCCTGTGTTGATCACCTTTTTCCCTGCAGCCGTTTTTCTGACCAACTATTTCGAAAGCATTAAAAAAAGAAAACTCCAAGAAGTGGTTTTGATACTCTCAATAGTGGTCGCCTTGGTGCTTTTTGCCTTTCACCTGAAATAAGTACATCATAAAGCAATATCTTTGAACAAATTTATGTAAGCTATGTTCAGCGATTTTGCGTTCAAGATATTTCAGGAAAGTATCGATACCTATCACATTAAAGATGATGTATACCAAGAATTCACCAACCCCTATCCAAAAGATAAAGTAGAGCACTTACTTTATAGAAAAAACTGGATAGATACGGTACAATGGCATTACGAGGATATTATCCGTGATCCGGAGATTGAACCAGTTGCCGCATTGGACCTCAAAAGAAAAATTGACGCCAGTAATCAGGATCGTACGGATTTGGTAGAGTATATCGATGGTTATTTTTTAAATAAATACCAATCGGTACAACTAAAGGATGATGCGACTATCAATACCGAAAGCCCTGCATGGGCCATAGACCGACTTTCCATATTGGCGCTGAAGATCTATCACATGCAAGAAGAAGTGAATCGCAAGGATGCTTCACCGGAGCATATCCAAAAATGCAGTGATAAACTCGCTGTTCTCTTGGAACAAAAAAAGGATCTTTCGGCGGCAATAGACCAATTGTTGGCCGATATTGAGGCCGGAGAAAAGTACATGAAAGTCTATAAGCAGATGAAAATGTACAACGATGACGAACTAAACCCTGTGCTTCGTGGACAAAAAGGGTAAACAGACCCATATTTTACTCATTAGGTTATCTGCCATGGGCGATGTGGCTATGACCGTTCCCATAATTAGCGCCCTAACTCAACAATATCCAGAGCTACAACTTACTGTTCTTACCAAAAAACCGTTTATGCCCATTTTTGATGGGATTGAGAACGTACAAGTTAAAGAGGCAGATGTTAAAAGACGGCATAAAGGATTGATGGGTCTTTGGCGATTGTTCAAAGAGCTGAAACTTTTAAAGTTTGATGCCGTAGCCGATTTGCACAATGTGTTGCGCAGCCGCATTCTCAAAAGATATTTTGCGTTAGAGCGGGTGCCTTTTGTTCAAATTGATAAGGGCCGTAAGGACAAGAAAGCACTTACCCGCCCCAAGAACAAAGTTTTTGAGCAATTAAAAAGCACCCATCAGCGATACGCAGATGTTTTTACTGAACTTGGTTATCCTATTGATTTATCCAATGCCAAAGCATTGGAACGAGTTCAACTCTCCGAAAAAGTTTTGAAACTAGTACAGCAGGACACCAAAAAATGGGTGGGGATTGCGCCTTTTGCTGCTCACGAGGGTAAAATGTATCCATTAGAGTTCACTGAAGAGATAATCCTATCGCTTAATAATACCAATAAGTATAAAACACTGTTGTTTGGCGGCGGAGCTAAAGAAGTTGAAGTGTTGGAACAACTTGCTAACACCTACCAAAATGCCCTGTGCATGGCTGGCAAGCTAAATCTTTCCGAAGAATTGCAATTGATTTCCAATTTAGATGTGATGTTGTCCATGGACAGTGGAAATGCACATATGGCTGCCAATTATGGTATTCCCGTGGTGACCCTTTGGGGAGTAACCCATCCGTATGCTGGATTTTATCCGTTTGGGCAACCCATGGAAAATGCGCTCATGGCCAATCGTGAAGCCTATCCCTTAATTCCAACCTCGGTTTACGGCAACAAAGTACCTGCAGGGTATGAAAAAGCGATGAGAACTATTAAGCCTCAGGAGATATTGGATAAATTGTTGGGTATTTTGGAGGTTTAAGCCACCGTCCCCTGGCAACTACTTCCCGCGCCGGCGGTGCATCCATAACAATGTTGTGAAATAACGATGTCCCGATTGTTCAGTACATCATCATTATAATCCTTAATGTGTTTTACCTTACTCGCCACTTTGAGGTCCAACATTTGGTTGAAATCACAATCGTAAAGCCAACCGTCCCAGCTCACAGAGATGGTATTGGTGCACATCACACTTTCCACTGCGGCAGGGTTATAGGCCTCTACCAAGGAGTACATATAATCTTCATAATTGTCGGAAGCGATGAGATAGTCCAAAAATCGTGAAATCGGCAGATTGGTAATGGCAAAAAGGTTGTGAAAATCAATATCAAAATCCTCTTTCAAGGCTTTTTTAAAGTCTTGCTCCATGGCAGCTTGATCAGCAGGTAAAAACGCTCCCGAAGGATTGTACACCAAATCCAAGCGCAAATCGCTGTCCGGCATGCCGTAGCCCACTTTGTTCAGCATTTGCAATGCTTTTATGGATTTATCAAAAACCCCATCACCACGTTGTTTGTCCGTTTTGCCACGAGTGTAGTGTGGCATGGAGGATACTACGTGTACATTGTGCTTTTTAAAGAATTCAGGCAGATCATGGTACTTTTTATTCGCCAAAATAATGGTCAAATTGGAACGAACGATGAAATCCTGAATTCCTGCTTTGGAGGCTTCTTCCACAAACCAGCGAAAATCAGGGTTCATTTCAGGCGCGCCTCCAGTAAGGTCCAGAGTGTGGGCTCCCGTGTTTCGGATTACATTCAAACATTGTTGCATTGTCTCCCGTGTCATAATTTCCTTTCGGTCTGGACCCGCATCCACATGGCAATGTCCACAGACCTGGTTGCACATATACCCCACATTGATTTGGAGCACTTCCAGCGTTTTGGGTCGCAAGGGAAACTGACCTGTCTCGGCAATTTTATCCTTAAAGTAAGGGAGATCGCCATCTGCAAAGAGTTCCCCGTTCAGGATTTCCAATTGCATTTGGGCATTGGCCAATGCATCTTTCTTTGCTTTTAATGATTTTTTCGCTGCTTTTTTTATGTCTGTGAGTATGCTCTGCGTCATTAATCTAAAATAGGTTTACATGGAAAGTTTGTCGTACTTGTTCATCATCTGAACCCCGTGTACCAAAGTGGCCCCACTTTCGATTGCGGCTCCTGCGTGCACGGCTTCCATCATTTCTTCTTTGGTAATTCCACGCTGTAGGCCATCTTTAGTGTAAGCATCAATACAGTACGGGCATTTTACTACATGCGATACGGCCAAGGCAATCAAGGATTTTTCTCTGGCACTCAGGGCACCCTCCTCAAAAACTTTACCGTAGTAGTCGAAAAACTTGTTGCCCAGTTCCTCGCTCCATTCGGTAATCTTACCAAATTTTCTCAAATCTGCTGGGTCGTAATATGATTTGGCCATGTTTCTTTATTTAATGTTCCTTCTAAACATACAACAAATATCGCTATTCCCTTAGGTCGAAAAAACATGGGCAGGATTACATATTTTGAAATAAAATTGCCTTCTGATTGATTATGAGGTCTCTAAATAAAAAGAGCGACAACCGCCGCTCTTTTCTAAATTCAAAATTAACCAACTAAATAAAACTATTTTGTAGAAGGAAGCACTACGGTATCCACCACATGGATTACACCATTGGACTGGTTTACATCGGCTATGGTTACGGCGGATACATTTCCCGCATTATCCTTGATCATAATCTTGCCATTATCCGTCATGGCTGTGAGGGTGTCTCCGTTTACCGTGGTAAGCTCGGTCATACCTTTCCCTTTTTTGATCCATTTCATCAAGTCTTTTGCGCTGTACTTTCCCGCAACTACGTGATAGGTAAGTACGCCTTGCAATTGCGCCTTGTTTTCTGGCTTGAGCAGGGTAGCAACCGTTCCCTCAGGTAATTTTTCGAAAGCACTGTTGGTAGGGGCAAATACGGTAAATGGTCCTTCACCCTGCAAAGTCTCTACCAATCCGGCTGCTTTTACAGCGGCAACCAAAGTAGTGTGATCTTTGGAGTTTACGGCATTGGTAACAATATCCTTGCTCGGGTACATGGCAGCACCGCCTACCATTTTAGTTTGAGAAAACCCGTTTGTGATGGTCAAAAATCCAACACAGGATAATATTAGCGTCAATGTTTTAAAAGATTTCATGTGATTTTATTTTTAGTTTATATAATCACTTACGGAGTTTTTTGAAAGAGGGTTTGGTTTTTTTGAAAGATTTGATGGTTTTAAACGAAATACAACATTGCGGCAACCTGGGTAATTACTCAAAATGCTAACTTTATGCTTTAAATTCAATTATCCGAATGCTTGAAAACAAATCTATAGGCCTTGTGCTTTCGGGAGGTGGTGTTCGTGGAATGGCACACATAGGGCTGATCAAAGCCATGCGCGAACACGATCTTGAAGCCAACGTAGTGGCAGGCACAAGTATTGGGGCATTGGTAGGCGCCCTTTATGCCAACAATAACTCGGTGGAGGAAATGCTTGATTTTTTTAAAAAAGTACCATTGTTCCAGTACAGTTTTTTTACCATAAATAAACCTGGATTTATTGATACAGAGCGTTATGCAAGCATTTTTGAGAAATTTTTCCCAGAAAATAGGTTTGAAAGTTTAGAAAGACTTCTGTACGTAGTTGCCACCGATTTGCTCAGTGGCAAGGAAAAAGTCTTTAATAAGGGCCAACTTATTAAACCCTTGCTGGCATCAGCTGCGCTTCCCCCTGTGTTCAGTCCAGTGGATATTGATGACATTCTTTATGCAGATGGAGGCATCATGAACAATTTTCCAAAGGAATATGTCGAGGATAAAACTGAATTCATTATTGGTAGTAATGTATCCGTTACTGTACCATTACAAAAGAAGGATTTACGGAACTCCTTTCAACTTACTGGACGAGTGACCAGTTTAATGATCCATGCATCCAACGATGAGAAACTGCATGAATGCAATCTTTTTATCGAACCCAAAGAATTAGATCAAATTGGGGTACTGGACAAAAAAGGTATTGAAAACGCCTTCAATGTTGGCTATGAGCATGGCAGCAGGGCTTTGGAAAAAATATTGTCCAAAACCTAGGCTAATACACCGCCCTATACATCGTCGTAGTCCACCGTAATTTTAGAAGTGAGCGGATGTGATTGGCAGGTCAGCACAAAACCTTCCTCAATTTCACCATCGGTAAGGATCTGGTTCTTTACCATTTCGGCCTTCCCTTCTGTTAAGCGTGCAATACAACTACTGCAAACACCACCTTGGCAGGAATAAGGAGCATCGATGTCCTGTTTCAAAACAGCATCGAGCACCAATTCCTTTTTATCCATAACAAAAGTAAAGGTCTCATCGTCCAAGATTACTTTTACTTCGGTTTTACCTTCCAATCCTTCGGCAAGTTCATCTTTGGTGTCCTCGCTGGTAAAAAGCTCAAAATGAATTTTATCTTCTGTAACACCATTCTCTTTTAGAGTATCGGTCACCTGATGAATCATTTCTTCCGGACCACATAGGTAGAAACTATCGAAAGATGTTCCCTTAAACTTATTTTTTAGTACAAAATTTACCGTTGATCGCTCAATCCTTCCAAACAAGGCCTCGTCTACATTGGACCTACTATACACATATTGTACAAAAAAGCGTTCGCCATATTTTTCCTTTATGGCTTGAATTTCCTTAAAGTACATGGTTTCTTCTGGAGATTGGTTGCCAAAGACCAATACAAAGGTATTTTCCGGATTGCTTTCCAAAACGGTTTGGGCAATGCTGATAATCGGTGTTATACCACTCCCGGCAGCAAATGCAGCAATCTTTTTTGGTGTGGCTTCTTCAAAAACAAAACGACCTTCGGGAGGCATAACCTCCATAGTGTCACCAGCTTTTATACTTTCGTTGGCATACACAGAAAACTTACCGTCCTCCATTTTTTTGATGCCCACGGTTAATTTTCCTGAAGATGGCGGAGAAGAAATAGAGTACGCTCTGCGCAGTTCCTTTCCATTCAATTCATGTTTTAGGGTAATGTATTGCCCGGCCTTGAAGCTGTAAACGTCCTTAAGGTTTTCCGGAATATCAAAAGTAAGGGCCACGGCATTTGGGGTTAGTTTGTCCACCGCGGCTATTTTTAAAGCATGGGATTCGCTCATGTAAAGAATTTTGCTGCAAAATTAAGCATTACGCTTCTTTTGAGCATCTATTTTAAGAAAAAGCATAGGTTTTGTAACAAATCCGATAAATTAGACACCAACTAAAAAAACGCTAACCATGCTCAAACATTTTATTGGACTCCAATGGAAGTCATTTTTTAGGTCTGCAAGTTTTAAAACAGAAATCTGGTTTAAAATATTGATGGCTTTGGGTGCGCTGTATTTTATAGTTATGTTCTTGTTATTGGGGACCTTCGCATATAAAATAATCGAGGAGTTGGAGATGGGAGACCCCATGCGTGTGGTAAATAGGTTCATGGTATATTACCTTGCCTTCGATCTTGTATTTAGGTACATGTTGCAAAAAATGCCCGTCACCAATATTAAACCTTTGTTGTATTTGCCTATGAGCAAAACCAAAGTGGTCAACTTTTCGTTGGGGAAAACGGTCATTTCATTCTTTAACCTTGCCCATGCGTTCTTCTTTATTCCTTTTAGTATCGTGTTGCTCGTGGAAGGGTATCCACCAGCACAAGTTATTGGATGGCACTTAGCTTTGATGGCTCTTTTTTATTGTAACAACTTTATCAATGTTATGGTAAACAACCAGAACGGCGTATTTTACCTTTTTGCTGCATTATTTATCGTGGCAGGAGCCTCACAATATTATCAATGGTTCGATATTACTCTGTATACCCAACCCATTTTCGACTTTTTCTATGATATGCCATGGACGGCCGTAATCCCATGGATGATTTTGGTGGGAATGTATTATGGAGCCTTCTCTTATTTTAAAAAGCACATGTATCTGGATGGTGGCTTGGCCAAAAAACAGACCGAGGCCAAAACAGAGAACTTGGAATGGCTAGATCGCTTCGGTAATTTGGGAACCTTCTTAAAAAACGACATCAAACTTATCAAAAGAAACAAGAGGTCTCGAACGGCTGTAATTATGGGCTTTTTCTTTATTTTTTATGGGTTGCTCTTTTTTACTAGTGCCATAGAAGTTTATGATGGACCTTTTTGGAATATTTTTGCAGGTATTTTTGTTACGGGAGGTTTTTTGTTCAGCTTTGGACAATACGTACCTAGTTGGGACAGTAGCTACTACCCTTTGATGATGAGTCAGAATATTAAATACAGGGAATACCTGTCGTCCAAATGGTACTTGGTCATTATTGCGACCATAATCTCCACTTTCCTGGCCACCTTTTACCTCTATTTTGGATGGGAAGCCTATGCAGCGGTATTGGTCGGAGGCATATACAATATTGGAATAAATAGTTATCTGGTACTTTGGGGAGGCGCCTATGTAAAAACTCCGATTGAGCTGACCTCCAACAAAAAAGCATTTGGCGACAAGCAGGCCTTTAACGCCAAAACACTATTGCTCACTTTGCCCAAATTAGTATTGCCTATTATAATTTATGCCATTGGCCATTTTTTGATTAGCCCCACTGCAGGATACATTTTTGTGGCTGTTTTTGGATTACTTGGATTTGCCTTCAAGGAAAAGGTGTTTACCATGATCGAGGGCATTTACAAAAAAGAAAAGTACAAAACACTACAAGCATACAAACAGAAATAACACACCATTAATAAAAAATACATGATTACAGTTCATAATTTAACCAAGACCTACGGAGAGCAAACCGTTTTGAACATTGACCAACTCGAAATTCCAAAGGGACAAAGTTTTGGTCTGGTAGGTAACAATGGGGCAGGAAAAACTACCCTTTTTAGTCTATTGTTGGATTTGATTCAACCTTCATCGGGGCATGTTCTAAACAACGATGTGCAAGTGGATCAGAGTGAAGCTTGGAAACCTTTCACTTCTGCCTTTATTGACGAAACCTTTTTAATTGGGTACCTCACTCCAGAAGAATATTTCTACTTTATCGGAGAATTGCGCGGAAGAAACAAGGCCGATGTAGATGCGTTGTTGTCCAATTTTGATGATTTTTTCCACGGGGAGATATTGGGGCAGAAAAAGTATTTGCGGGACCTTTCCAAAGGAAACCAAAAGAAAGTGGGCATTGTGGCCAGCTTTATCGGTAACCCCGAAGTTGTAATTTTGGATGAACCCTTTGCCAATTTGGACCCGACTACCCAAATTCGACTAAAAGGGATCATTAAAGATTTAGCTGCAAAAGAAGGCGTAACCGTTCTTGTATCTAGCCATGATTTGATTCACGTTACCGAAGTCTGTGAACGTATTGTGGTACTGAACAAAGGGGAAATTGTAAAAGACCTCCATACTTCGGCAGAAACCATGAAAGAACTGGAGGCTTTCTTTGCGGGTTGAGGTTTTAAAAGCGGTTAAGAAAAAATCTTGCATTTTATCGATAAGCCTTATAATAATCCGCTCATTTTTGAGTTTAAGGTTACACAAGATTATCGATAATTTTGAAGCTTCATCATACATTTTTAGGTGTCATTGTTTTGGGAGGACTTGTATTTAATGCATGTTCCACCCAAAAAGACAAATTCATCAACCGAAATTGGCACGCACTCAACACTAAGTACAACACTTTGTACAATGGCAATCTGGCCTTTCAACAGGGGCAGGAAGAAATCAATGCCAATTATCGGGATGATTATTGGGAAATTCTTCCAGTGGAACGACTTAAGGTCACCGATGAGATAAAACTCGATTCGGAAGATAACAACCCCAACTTCATTATTGCTGAGGAAAAGGCTACAAAGGCCATCCAAAAGCACAGTATGGACATTAAGGACGAGGAGCGCAACCCACAAACAGATGAGGCATTTTTGTTGCTGGGAAAAGCACGTTATTTTGATCAGCGTTATATCCCAGCTTTGGAATCCTTCAATTATGTTTTAAGAAAATATGCTGAAAGTGATAAGTTGAACGAAGCCACCATTTGGAGGGAAAAAACCAACATGCGTTTGGACAACCCCGAAGTGGCCATTAAAAACTTGAAGCGCCTGTTCAAGTATGAAAAATTGAAAGATCAAGAATATGCAGATGCAAATGCTGTTTTGGCGCAATGCTACATCAATTTGAATGCTCCCGACACAGCCATTCAAAAATTGAAACTATCCCAGGCCTACACTAAAAAGAACCCCGAAAAGGGAAGATACCTTTTTATTATAGGGCAGCTGTATGATCAGTTGGGACATAGGGACAGTGCCAATTACGCCTACAACGAGGTCATTGCGCTCAACCGTAAATCACCCAGGGTGTACATGATCAATGCACATCTAAAGAAAATTCAGAACACTGAACTTACGGAGACCAACAGGGAAGAAATGTTGGAATACTTGACCGATTTGGAAGAAAATCGCGAGAACAGACCTTTCTTGGACAAGATTTATAGGCAAGTAGCCCAATATCACATGTCTTACGAATCAGATAGCTTGGCTCTGGCCTATTACAACAAATCATTGCAGGCGACCCAAGGGGAACGTAAACTGAATGCCCTAAACTATCAGAGCTTGGCGGATTATTATTTTGATGAGGATGAGTATAGAGTTGCAGGCTCTTACTATGATAGTACCTTGACCAATCTAAATGAAAATACAAGAAAGCACCGCAGCATTAAAAAGAGGCTGGATAACCTAGAGGACGTTATTAAATATGAAGATGTTGTTCAGCATGCCGATAGCGTAATCACTTTATACCAAATGCCAGTCGCTGAACGCAAGGCTTATTTTGAAGACTATATTGCCGAAATAAAGCGTAAAGAGGAAGCGGCAGCTGAAAAGGAATTGGAACGAACCACTGCTGGTTTCGCAACATTTGCCAATAGCAAGGGAGGCAAAGAGAATCAAGGTAAGTTCTATTTCTATAACATTACCAGTTTAGGGTATGGTAAAAACGACTTCAAGACCCGTTGGGGGAATAGAAGTTTGGAAGATGATTGGCGCTGGAGCAACAGGTCCAAAATTTCCATTTCCGAAGCAACGGGAGAGGAAGTTGTTAGCAGCGAGGAAAATTTAACGGAGGACCAAAAGTATTCGGTAGATTATTATTTGGGACAAGTCCCTACCGATGTAACCGAAATAGATAGCCTAAAAAGCGAACGGAACTTTGCCAATTATCAATTAGGGTTGATTTATAAAGAAAAGTTCAAGGACAATTTGCTGGCTGCGGCGAAGTTGGAGCGCGTATTATCATCGAATCCAGAAGAGCGATTGATACTCCCATCAAAATACAACCTTTATAAGATTTACGAGGAAACTGGAAGCCCACTGGCTGTAAGCATGAGGCAAAACATTATCACCAATCATCCCGATACGCGCTACGCCGAAATTTTGCTAAACCCGCAAGCAGTTCTGGATGGAAATTCCGATAGTCCCGATGCGCGGTATGCGGCTTTGTTCAAGCAATATCAAAAGCAAGAGTTTTTAAGGGTAATTACCCAATCGGAAGAGTATATCAACAAATTTACCGGAGACCCTATTGTGCCCAAGTTCGAAATGCTGAAGGCCAATGCCATTGGTCGCTTGCAAGGGTTTGAGCCTTTTAAAGAGGCTTTGAACTATGTAGCGTTGACCTATCCGAATAATCCCGAAGGGAAAAAAGCGGAGCAAATGGTGGAAGAACAGTTGCCTAAGTTGGAGAATAATGTGTTCTCCCCAGAAACAGGCTCCTCTGGAACAGGGAACTGGAAAGTAGTGTTCCCTTTTAAAATCAGAAATGATGAAAAAGCTACTAAGCTAAAAAATCGTTTGAAAGAAGTAATCGAAGAACTGCGCTATGACAATATGGTTTCCAAGGACATTTATAATTTGGAAGATGAATTTGTGGTGGTGCACGGTTTCCGTTCCAAGGACTTTGCCCTCGGCTTCGCAGAACTAATAAAAAAGAATAGGGACTACCTTATTAAAGATGAGAATTTTGTAGTTTTATCGGATAATTACAAAATCATACAAGTCCATAAAAATTTAGAATCATACAAAGCACAATTTTAACCCCAAAACCCTAGAACACAATGTTTTCTGACAACAAAAAACCCCGGCCTATGAATGAGTTTGGCGGACAGCCCAATAGAATCGAAAAGAACACCAAAATTAAAGGTGACATCACCTCCGAAGCCGACTTCAGGATAGACGGTAAATTGGAAGGTAATGTGACCACCTCCGGTAAAGTTGTCATTGGAAAGGATGGCTATATTAACGGAAAAGTAGAATGCGTAAACGCTGATATAGAAGGAAGGTTTAATGGGGAGCTTATGGTAAAGGATTTACTTTCCCTTAAATCGTCTGCAACTATCGAAGGTACTGTAAGTGTAGCTAAATTGGCCGTAGAGCCTGGAGCTACTTTCAACGCTGCCTGTACCATGGGAAAAGGTGCTGTATCCGCCCCTAAAATGCAGTCCGCAAAGAAAGATGAGCCAGCAAAAGCCTCCTAAGAAATACAAACAAACGATTAACACTGCTGCCCGTTTGTCTGGTTCTGCCATTCAAATGGGCATTGTTATTTATTTGGGCGTGTGGGGAGGAAAATGGCTCGATACCCATTTTGAGACCGAGAAAGTGTTCTTGCCCATTTGTACAATCTTGGCCGTTGCGATTTCCATATATTTGGTAATACAACAAGTGAAAAAAATCAACGATTGAAGTTTAAGGCTTTCCCTATATTTTTTGTTTCCTTTTTAGCTTTGGGGTTATTGGGGTTGTTTTTAGCCCAATCCACTTATCTGGAGAACAAAGGCTACGATATCTCATCCTTACAATTTACGAAAAGCTACGTGCTGAATGCGATAATGGCATTGATCGTTTTTTTTGCCATTTATATTTTTAGGGACAAATACCGGGATTTACTCGGTTTCTTTTTTTTGGGAGGGAGCCTTTTAAAGTTCGCTCTTTTTTTCATTTTTCTTTACCCAGGTTTTAATCAGGATGGTTCTTTAGAGCGTTTGGAGTTCCTTGTGTTTTTTGTGCCGTATGGATTTGCCCTGGTACTGGAAACTTTCTTTTTGGTGAAACTGCTTAATACTGTGTAACAAAGCCTCGGAATCAAGCGAAAAAAGCAAAGAAAAAAATAATACTCAAAAAAGCTTTTTTCTTTTGAATGGGGAGTGTATTTTTGCACCAATTTTTGAGGACCCATAGTTGGATCATATGCGAAATTCTTTTTTCAGTAAAAAATTAGTTGCCGTAATTTTTTTGATTGCGGGATTTGTATCGGCCCAAAACCATGAGGGAGAAGAAGTTGAAACAGGTGCCCACGATCTAAAGACACAGATTAAGGAATACATCGACCATCACCTTCTGGATTCTCATGATTTCAACCTGTATTCTTATACTACAGACGAAGGTGAACATAAATATATCGGATTCCCACTTCCGGTGATTCTTTGGGACAATGGATTAAAAGTTTTTTCTTCTTCACAGTTGGAACATGGAGAGGGTGTTGCCGAGGTTGATGGGAACTACTACACCCTTTATCACAATAAGATTTATAAAACAGACGCTGAAGGAACCATCAATTTGGGTAGCCATCACGCAGAGGAGATTCACGAAGAAGACGCATTTGGAGAGAATTTGGTAGTGGATGATGCTCATCCGACCAACGAAAAACCATTGGATTTTTCAATTACCAAAAACGTTGTTTTCATTATGGCCGTAGCGCTTTTAATGTTTTTGGTGTTCCGTTCCATGGCCAAACGATACCAAAAAAGCACTATGCCAAGAGGTCTAGGAAGGTTCTTGGAGCCTTTGGTGCTTTTTGTTCGCGATGAGATTGCTGTACCAAACATTGGAGAGCATAAATATAAGAAGTACATGAGTTATTTGCTCACGGTCTTCTTTTTCGTGTGGGTCATTAACCTTTTAGGTTTGACGCCACTTGGGGTTAACGTAACCAACAACATTGCTGTTACTTTTGCCTTGGCAATGATTACCTATCTTATTACAACATTTACAGGGAACAAGAATTACTGGAAGCACATCTTTTGGATGCCAGGCGTGCCCGTTCCCATGAAAATTATATTGGCACCAATCGAATTGTTGGGAACGCTCATCAAACCATTTTCATTGATGATTCGTTTGTATGCCAACATTACTGCGGGTCACATAGTATTAATGAGTATTATCGGGTTGATGTTCATATTTAAGAACTGGATAGGAAGCCCATTGTCCTTCTTGTTGGCATTTGCACTTTCTTTATTGGAACTGTTGGTGGCCGCATTACAGGCATATATTTTCACCATGTTGTCTGCCCTATATTTTGGTATGGCGGTTGAAGAGGATCATCATTAATTAAGATAGAACGTTTAATTTTTAAATTCATATATCATGACAGGTTTAAATTTCGTAGGTGCTGGTTTGATCGTAATCGGAGCAGGATTGGGTATCGGTAGAATCGGTGGACAGGCAATGGAAGCCATTGCTCGTCAACCTGAAGCTTCTGGTAAAATTCAAACTGCTATGTTGATCGCAGCAGCCCTTATTGAAGGTATCGGTTTCGCCGCTCTTTTTGCAGCTTAATCCGTAACAGTATTGATGAAGGCCATAGCGGTTGGCTATGGCCCTTCATTGATTTAAAGTGATATAGTTTAAAAGAATTAATATTTTAAGATAAATGGAAAAGTTAATCGAACAGTTTTCCTTAGGCTTGTTTTTCTGGCAATTGTTGCTCTTTGTGGCCCTTTTGTTCTTACTGAGGAAATATGCATGGAAGCCAATTCTTGGTGCTGTTGAAAAGCGCGAAGAAGGTATTAAGGAAGCCCTTGATGCCGCCGAAGCTGCAAAAAAGGAAATGCAGAACGTTACTGCGGATAGCGAAAAACTTTTAAGAGAAGCCAGGCTGGAAAGAGATACTTTGTTAAAAGAGGCCAGGGAGATAAAAGACAGCATTGTTTCTGAAGCCAAAGAGCAAGCTCAGGTTGAGGGAGACAAGATGATCAAGAAGGCTCAAGCCACAATAGAAAGTGAGAAGAAAGCCGCCGTTGCCGATATTAAAGCGCAAGTAGCTAATTTATCTATTGAAATTGCTGAAAAAGTAATCAAAGAAGAATTGTCCAGTAAAGGCAAACAACAAAAGTTGGTTGAGGATATGTTGGGCGATATTAAACTGAACTAGTAGAGCATGAACCAGAACAGGGCAGCCATACGCTACGCAAAAGCAACCTTGGATTTCGCAGTCGAAAAGAAAGCGGCAGAAGCCGTTGAAAAAGATATGCGAGAGATAGCTGCAACCATTTCTGATAACGTGGAACTTCAGAACCTTTTGGAAAGTCCCATTATAAAATCAGAAGTGAAGAAGAACAGTTTGTTGGAAATCTTCAAGGGTGCCAACGAAATCACAAAAGGCCTTCTTCAAACATTGATAGGCAATAAGAGAATTGCTATGCTACAGGAAGTGGCCTTCAAATACATCATTCTTCACGAAAAACTGAAGGGTGAGGAGGTGGCTTATGTGACTACCGCATTTCCATTGACTTCCGATTTGGAGAAGAAAATCTTGGATACGGTTACCAAGGCAACCGGCAATAAGGTGACCCTTGAGAATAAAATCGATGAGAGCATCATCGGAGGATTTGTACTAAGGGTAGGAGACACCCAATACGATGCAAGCATCGCAAACAAATTGAACGGATTAAAAAGAGAATTTACAAATAGTCTATAAAAATGGCAGGAGTAAAAGCCGCTGAGGTATCAGCAATTTTGAAAAAACAGTTATCAGGTTACGAAGCAACCGCTTCTTTGGATGAAGTAGGTACCGTATTACAAGTAGGTGATGGTATTGCCCGTGTATATGGACTTGCCAATGTCCAGTATGGGGAGTTGGTGGAGTTCGATGGCGGTATGCAAGGTATCGTCCTTAACTTGGAGGAAGACAACGTCGGTGTGGTATTGTTGGGCCCATCCAAAGAGATTGTGGAAGGTGCTACGGTTAAAAGAACCGAACGTATTGCTTCCATTAACGTTGGTGAAGGAATTGTTGGCCGTGTGGTGGACACTTTGGGTAAACCAATCGATGGTAAAGGACCTATTTCTGGTGAAACTTACGAAATGCCCTTGGAACGTAAAGCTCCAGGAGTAATTTTTAGACAACCTGTAGATGAACCTATGCAAACAGGAATCAAGGCGATTGATGCGATGATTCCAGTAGGTCGTGGACAAAGGGAGTTGGTAATTGGTGATAAACAAACCGGTAAAACCACCGTTTGTATCGATACCATCCTGAACCAAAAAGAATTTTACGATGCGGGTGAACCGGTTTATTGTATCTATGTTGCCATAGGTCAAAAAGCATCTACGGTAGCTGCCATCGCCAAAACTTTGGAAGAAAAAGGAGCATTGGCCTATACAACCATTGTTGCTGCTAACGCTTCCGATCCTGCCCCAATGCAGGTATATGCTCCATTTGCTGGCGCAGCTATCGGTGAGTTCTTCAGAGATACAGGGCGCCCAGCCTTGATCATCTATGATGATTTGTCAAAACAAGCGGTTGCTTACCGTGAGGTTTCCTTGCTTTTGAGAAGACCTCCAGGACGTGAAGCATACCCTGGTGACGTTTTCTTCTTGCACTCAAGATTGTTGGAGCGTGCCGCTAAGGTTATTGCCGATGATGGTATTGCGAAGACTATGAACGACCTTCCAGATTCATTGAAACCAATGGTAAAAGGAGGAGGTTCTTTGACAGCCCTTCCAATTATCGAGACACAGGCAGGTGACGTATCCGCATATATTCCGACCAACGTAATTTCCATTACCGATGGTCAGATATTCTTGGAACAAGACTTGTTCAACCAAGGGGTTCGTCCTGCGATCAACGTAGGTATCTCCGTGTCACGTGTGGGAGGTAATGCCCAAATCAAATCCATGAAAAAAGTGGCAGGTACCCTGAAATTGGACCAGGCCCAATTCCGTGAATTGGAAGCTTTTGCCAAGTTCGGTTCCGATTTGGATGCTGCTACCTTGAGTGTAATTGAAAAAG
This sequence comes from Allomuricauda sp., assembly GCA_040285615.1. Taxonomy (GTDB): domain Bacteria; phylum Bacteroidota; class Bacteroidia; order Flavobacteriales; family Flavobacteriaceae; genus Flagellimonas. The sequence goes on along the minus strand of JAVJRL010000012.1, from coordinate 340,322 downwards.
GACGTAGAAACGTGGAGATCTTGAAACAAGGTCAGAACGATCCGTTTACCGTGGAAGATCAGGTAGCTATCATCTTTGCAGGTTCCAAGAACTTGTTGAGGGATGTTCCTGTAGACAAGGTAAAAGAGTTTGAAAAAGATTACTTGGAGTTCTTGAACGCCAAGCACAGAGATGTTTTGGATACGCTTAAAGCCGGTAAATTGACCGATGAAGTTATCGATACATTGACTGCTGTTTGCAAGGATCTTTCAAGCAAGTATAAAGCATAACATAATTGTCATTCCCGTGAAATCGGGAATCCATAACCAAAAAGATTCCGCATAACGTGCGGAATGACAAAGAAGAATATGGCGAATCTAAAGGAAATACGTAACAGGATATCATCCATCTCATCAACGATGCAGATTACCAGTGCCATGAAAATGGTTTCTGCTGCAAAGTTGAAAAAGGCTCAGGATGCTATTACAGCTATGCGCCCTTATTCGGATAAGCTGACCGAGCTCTTGCAAGGGCTTAGCGCCAGTTTGGAAGGGGACGGAGGAAGTGAATATGCTGATAATAGAGCTGTAAACAAAGTTTTGGTGGTATCCATTACTTCCAATCGTGGTCTTTGTGGTGGATTCAACTCCAATATCATCAAGCAGAGCAACAATTTGGTGTCCAACAAGTACCCAGGAAAGCAAGTTGATTTTTATACCATTGGTAAGAAAGGAAACGACATCCTTCGTAAAAAGCACACCATTTTGGGTGACCAAAGTAAGGTGTATGATGATTTGACCTTTGAGAATGTTGCCGAGATTGCTGAACTTTTAATGCGTTTGTTCACTAAAGGCGATTATGATAAAATCGAGTTAGTATACAACAAGTTCAAAAATGCTGCCACACAAATTGTGATGACCGAACAGTTCTTGCCCATTGTTGGTGCGGAAGGTGATGAAGCCATTGCAGCTGATTATATTTTTGAGCCTTCCAAAGAGGAGATTGTAAAAGAGTTGATACCTAAATCCTTGAAGACACAATTGTTCAAGGCCATCAGGGATTCTTTCGCAAGTGAACACGGTGCGCGTATGACAGCCATGCACAAGGCAACCGATAATGCCGCAGAACTTAGAGATGAATTGAAATTGACCTATAATAAGGCCCGTCAGGCAGCAATTACCAACGAAATTCTTGAGATTGTTGGTGGTGCGGAGGCATTGAACAATTAAGATTCTATATTTTTATAATATCAAAAGGTCACCAATTCGGTGGCCTTTTTGTTTTTCTTAGAATAATATGGATTAGGTACTAATGGCTTTTGCGTAACTTGTAACCGCCTAATCAAGGTTTTTAAAGAAGCAACACCTATTGAATCCACTTAAAAGGCTTTTTAAACAAACGTTTATCTACGGTTTGGCCACGGTAATGCCGAGGGTCATTTCTTTTTTTCTACTACCGTTGTACACCTCGGTTTTCGAGAACGCTTCTGGCTATGGACAGTATACTAACATTTATGCTTGGATAGCAATCTTTAATGTGTTCTTGGCCTATGGTATGGAAACTGCCTTTTTTCGATTTTACCATAAAAGCGAGGAAAAAGCCAAAGTGATTTCTACCTCACTGATATCCTTGTTAGGTTCGTCTTTATTGTTTCTAATTCTATCACTTTCTCTTAGGGAGTGGCTTGCGGAAGTAACAAACATTAATGCAGATTATCTTAAGTTCACCACCTATATTTTGGTGTTGGATGCCGTGGTCATCATTCCCTTTGCGTTGCTCAGGGCCAATGAGAAACCCATGCGATATGCAGTGCTTAAGACCATTAATGTGGCCATTAACTTGGCTTTTAATGTCTTTTTTCTACTTGTGCTACCCAAAATGGCCCAAGATGTCGAAACAGGCTTTCTTGCGTCCCTGTACAAACCCAATTGGGAAATCCATTATGTTTTGATTTCCAATGTAATTGCAAGTGGAATAACGTTGTTGATTTTAATTCCCACCTATATCAAAGCATCCTATAAATTTGATTTCGACATTTGGAAACAGATGCTGAAATACGCAGGACCTATTCTTATTGCTGGAATAGCTTTCACCATAAATGAAGTGCTGGACAAGATTCTGCTTACTGAATTGCTGCCATCCGATATAGCTGAGAGCGAGGTGGGGAAATACGGTGCGTGTTATAAATTGGCCTTGTTCATGACATTGTTCGGCACAGCCTTTAGAATGGGAGTGGAACCCTTTTTCTTTAGTCATGCCAAAAGTGAAAAACCCCAGAAAACATACGCGCAGATTACCAATTACTTTGTAATTCTGGGTAGCATCATTCTATTGGGAGTAATTGTATTTATAGATGTCCTAGGCAAGTTATTATTGCACAATCCTGTATATTGGGAAGCTTTGGATGTGGTTCCCATCATACTTTTGGCAAGTTTCTGTTTGGGTATTTACCACAATTTGTCCGTATGGTACAAAGTAACCGATAGAACAAAGTTTGGCGCTTATATATCGTCAATAGGAGCTGTCATTACACTGATCATCAATATTAGCTTGATTCCCAAGATAGGTTATATGGCATCGGCACTCGCCACTTTGGCAGCCTATGGCAGCATGATGCTGTTGTCCTATTATTTCGGAAAAAAATATTACCCGGTTCCCTACAATATGCGGAAAATAGTATTTTACCTTTCCGTTTCACTCGTATTTTCAACACTTTCATTCTACGTTTTTAATAGAAATTTAATAGCGGGCAGCATACTGTTTTTGTTATTTTTGGGTTTAGTATATAAAATGGAAGGAGATAAACTTAGAAGCATTTTTATAAAACGTGAAAATTAAAATCATCAACAAATCGGGACATAAGTTGCCCCATTACGAAACCCTTGCTTCGGCGGGGATGGATTTAAGGGCGGATTTGAAATCACCCATAACATTGAAACCCTTGGAAAGGGCCATTGTCCCCACAGGACTTTATATGGAACTTCCCGTGGGTTATGAAGCGCAGGTAAGACCTCGAAGCGGATTGGCTGCAAAAAAAGGAATAACGGTGCTCAATGCACCAGGTACCATTGATGCCGATTACCGTGGAAATGTTGGAGTAATCTTGGTCAATCTGTCCAATGAGGATTTTATCGTTGAAAATGGCGAGCGGATTGCCCAAATGGTAATTGCCAAACACGAGCGTGCCGAATGGGAAGAAGTAGAGATCCTTTCTGAAACCGATAGGGGCGAAGGTGGATTCGGAAGCACCGGGACCAAATAAACTAGGTTTCTGCGAAGGCAGGAACATTAATAATAAATGTCTAACATAAAAAAATACCCGCCTGAGCGGGCATTTCTATGAAAATAATCGTTCCAATGGCGGGAAGAGGATCTCGCCTAAGACCACACACATTGACAGTTCCAAAGCCATTGATACCCGTTGCGGGAAAACCAATAGTACACCGATTGGTTACCGATATAGCTAAGGTTTTGGGGGAGCCCATCGAGGAAGTAGCTTTTATTTTGGGAGACCCTGCCTTTTTTGGAGACGATGTTGTGGAAAGTTTAATGGAACTGGCCGATGAACTTGGCGCCAAAGGATCCATTTACCGACAGGACAAACCTCTCGGTACCGGTCACGCCATTATGAGTGCCAAAGAATCCTTGAGCGGTCCTGCTGTAATTGCTTATGCGGATACTCTAATACGTGCTGATTTTGATTTGGACAAATCTGCAGATAGCGTAATCTGGGTTAAACAAGTGGAGCGGCCAGAAGCTTATGGAGTGGTTGAACTAAACGGAAACAATGAAATTGTTGAATTGGTCGAGAAGCCAAAAGAATTTGTTTCTGACTTGGCCGTAATTGGTATTTACTACTTCAAAGATGTTGGAGTTCTTAAAAACCAACTTCAACATGTATTGGATAATGATATTACCCATGGTGGTGAATATCAAATCAATGATGGTATTAAACGCATGATGGAAAAGGGCATGAAATTTGTACCAGGTAAAGTGGATGAGTGGATGGATTGCGGCAATAAAAATGTTACAGTGGAAACCAATCAGCGTATGTTGAGCTTTTTGGAAAAAGAGGGTGAAAATATGATAGCCGATTCAGTAAAACAAGAAAACGCGAATATTGTGGAACCTTGTTTCATTGGAGAGAACGTGGTGCTCAAAAACACTACTGTTGGGCCTTTCGTTTCGGTCGGTGCAAATACGGTTATAGAAAATTCAACAATAAAAAATAGTCTCATCCAGAGCGACAGTAAAATAAGCAACGCTAATTTGGACAATGCCATGATTGGCAATCACGTGGTGTACAATGGTAATTTTGAGACCATTAGTATTGGAGATTATTCCGTTTTGGAATAACTTTATAATAGATTTTTAGTTTGATGGGGACTTAGGATGTTATGAAAAGGACGTTTTTTCTTTGGATAGTTTTGATAGTGCCAGCAATGGCATACAATGCTGCCTATGCCCAAGAAGAACAGGAAAGTGCCGACGTCTACCTTGAAGAATATACCGATGAGTTTCAGGAAAACTTCTTTGAAGCCTTAAAGCAAAAAGGCATCCAAAACTACGACAGGGCGGTGGATTTATTTCTGAAATGCAAGCAATTGGAGCCTAATAATAGTGTTGTGGACTACGAATTGGCGAAAGCTTATATGTTGGATAAAAAATATGTGCAGGCCCAAGATTATGCCATTGAAGCATTACTATCTGAACCGACTGACTATTGGTATTTGGACAATTTACTGACCATTTTGGACAAACAAGGAAGTCCCGTTGAGAGTGTAAGGCAACGCATTCCTTACGAGAATAAAAAGCTTCAGCAAAATATGGCTGTTTCGTATTTCAAAATGAAGAAATATAAGGAAGCCTTGAAAGTGTTGGACGATTTGGAAAATTCCCAACTGAAATCAGACTTAAACAGAAAAATAAACGATTCCCTCGAAAAAGAGAAGCAAGAACAAATCGCTCCAATAGCTCAGAAAAAAGGGGAAAACGTAGATAATGACCCTTTGACGCAGTTAAAGGAACAGATGCAGCAATTAATAGCAGCTTCGGATTTTAAAAAACTATTGGAAGAATCTCAAGAAGCACTCGACTCCTATCCCTTGCAACCGTACTTTTACTATGCCTATGGAATAGCTTTGAACAACACAGGCAACCCGAACATAGGCATTGAGGTTTTGGAAAGTGGACTCGATTACTTATTGGATGACGAAGGTTTGAAAAATAAAATCTATAAACAGCTTTCTGAAGGGTATTCCAAAATTGGAAACACCCAAAAAGCGAACGAATATTTGAACAAGATTAATACAGGATTATAATGCACCTATATAAAAACATAACTAGAATTTCCATACTAATGGTTTTTCTTCTCACCCTCGGGTCTTGTAAGAGCACCAAGTCTATTACGGGCGGAGAGGTTAATGCAAGAATGTCCGCCAAAAATATTATCACTGCGCATTACTCCAATCAGCCGAAATTTAAAACATTGAGAGGCAGGGTTAAGATTGATTATGCCAACGGCGACGATTCGCAAGGTGTAAATGTGAGCCTTCGAATGGAAAAGGATAAGGTAATTTGGATGAGTGCACCTCTCGGCGTTGTCAAAGTTCATATTACTCCAAACAAGGTGTCTTTTTATAACAAGCTCCAAAATGAATATTTTGATGGAGATTTTAGTTATTTAAGTGATCTGCTTGGAACAGAACTGGATTTTGAAAAGGTACAGAACCTACTGCTAGGAAATGCCGTTTTGGATTTAAGAAAGGAAAAGTTCAATTCAGAAGTGTATAATGGGAACTACCAATTGAAACCAAAAAAGGCCAGGGAACTTTTTAAAATATTGTTTCAATTGGAGCCCAAGAATTTTAAAATTGCCGAGCAAGAAATATCGCAACCAGAAAATGCAAGACAGCTAATGGCCAAATATACCTATCAGGATATTTCTGGAAACGTATTGCCCGACGAGGTGAAGATTATAGCCGAAGAATCTGGGGATTTAACCACCATAGATTTGAGTTTTCGCAATCTAGAACTTAATAAACCTATGAATTTTCCCTATAAAGTACCAAAGGGGTACGATAAAATTACATTAAAGTAATATGAAAGGTAAATTTTCATATTTTATTTATTGTCTGTTAGTTATATTTTTAGTTTCGACCAGCTCGTATGCTCAAACGAGTGAACAAAAAGTACTGGAGGCAAAACGGGAACGTTTGCAAGAAGAAATCAAAGAAATCAACAGATTGCTTTTTGCGGAGAGGAAAGAAAAAGGTTCGGTTTTGGATCAAATGGAAGCATTGGACAATAAAATCAATGTTCGTCAAGAGCTTATTCGAGTTACTAATCAACAGTCAAATCTACTCAATAGACAAATCAATGTTAACATTAGAAATATTAGTAAGTTACGGGAGGATTTAAAAATCCTAAAAGACGATTACGCCAACTTGATTCAAAAAACCTATCAGAACAAATCCCAAAGTAACAGATTGATGTTTTTGTTGTCAGCCGAAAACTTTTTTCAGGCTTTTAAAAGACTTCAGTACATGCAGCAGTATGCAAAGCATAGGAAAAAGCAAGGTGAAGGAATCGTCAAGAAAACAGAGGAGCTCACACAACTGAATCAGGATTTGGTCCGTCAGCGTAAAGAAAAGGAACAGCTCCTAGTAGAAAACCAAAGAGCCAAGGCCGAACTTTCCAAAGAAATTGAGTCTCAAAAGAACCTTTTAACGAGCATCAAACAAAATGAAGCAAAGTACACCACTGCAATTGCAAATAAGCAAGCAGAGGCGCGTAAAATTGATCGAGAGATTGAAAGATTGATCAAAAGTGCTATCGCCAGTTCCAATAAGAGTTCCGGAAAATCAACCAGCAGCGCAACTTTTGCATTAACGCCCGAAGCAAAATTGTTGGCGGACAATTTTTCATCCAACAAAGGAAGATTGATTTGGCCAGTGGAAAAAGGGGTAAAAAGCCAAGGATATGGGGTATATGCGGATAAACTTTATCCAGGATTAAAACACCGAAACAATGGGGTGACAATTACTACGGACAAAGGCAGTAAGGCTAGGGCTATTTTTGAAGGAGAGGTTATTGCTATTTTATCCGTTCCCGGTGGTAGCAAAGGAGTTCAGATAAAGCACGGTAACTATATCAGTACGTATTATAATTTGTCCAATCTGTACGTTAAAAAAGGCGACAAGGTTGCCGTTAAAGAGGTTTTGGGCGAAATAAATACCAATCGGTTTGACGGCACTACAAAATTGAAGTTTTATCTTTATAAAGACTCCAATCGTTTGAATCCCGAAGATTGGATCTATCAACTCTAGCATTATGAAGAAAATAACAGATTTACAAGGCTCCTTTGAATTGCACAATGGGGTCCAGATGCCCTATTTTGGACTTGGTGTATATCTTTCTAAAGATGGTAGCGAAGTCATTAATGCAGTAAAGGAGGCTTTAAACCATGGTTATAGACATATCGATACGGCTGCCATCTACAATAACGAAGAAGGGGTGGGCAAAGGAGTTCAAGAAAGTAATGTGGATCGAAAGGATATTTTTTTGGTGAGTAAGGTCTGGAACACCGACCAAGGCTACGATTCCACCCTAAAAGCTTTTGATGCCAGTTTGGAACGTTTGGGAACCGATTACCTAGACTTGTATTTGATTCATTGGCCAAAAGGTGAATTGAGCAAAGAAACATGGAAGGCCCTCGAAAAATTGTACAAGGAAAAACGTGTAAGAGCTATTGGAGTGAGTAACTTTTTACAGCATCATTTGGAAGATTTGCTGACGTCCGCTGAGATTGTGCCGATGGTGAATCAAATGGAATTCCACCCTTATTTAGTGCAACAGGATTTGATAGATTTCTGTAAATCCAAAGGAATCCAATACGAAGCATGGTCCCCGCTGATGCAGGGAAATATCTTTGATTTGGACATTATGAAGAATCTCGCTTCAAAATACAACAAGACCATCGCCCAGATAGTATTGCGTTGGGATCTTCAAAAAGGGGTGGTCACTATACCAAAGTCGTCCAAAAAAGAGCGAATTATTGCAAATTCTGACCTTTTCGATTTTGAACTTTCGGAAGAGGACGTGCAATTGCTCGATGGATTGGACAAGGGTAAACGATTTGGCCCTGACCCCGACAATTTCGATTTTTAAAGACTTATGAAGTGAAAAGAGCCTTTAGCTCTGTGGCATCTGCCGGCTTCATTTTACCGGCAAGAACCAAACTCAACTGTTTTCTTCGAAGTGCGGCTGCATAACGCTCCTTTTCCAAGTCCGTTTCTGGCTCCAAAGGAGGAACTTCGGTAGGTTTTCCGGTATCATCTACAGCTACAAAAGTATAAATGGCTTCATTGGCCTTAGTGCGCTCCCCGGTAAAGCGATCTTCTATCCAAACATCCAGGAAAATCTCCATTGAGGTCTTAAAAGCCCTGGAAACCGATGCTTCCACGGTTACTACACTACCTAATGGAACAGCACGATTAAACGCCACATGGTTAACCGAAGCGGTCACTGTGATTCTACGGCTGTGTCTACGGGCCGAAATACTAGCAGCTCGGTCCATACGGGCCAATAATTCCCCACCAAAAAGATTGTTGAGGGGGTTGGTTTCGCTTGGCAATACCAAATCGGTCATTACCGTGCGGGATTCACTAGGAGTTTTAGCGCGCATACCTTTAAATTTTGCGCAAAGATATTGAAGTGCGGAGTGGTTTTAAAAGAAAGGGCGATTATTTATTTTTCGGAAAGCATCCAAGCGTCCCTTGAATCTTCGGCTTTCACCTTTCTTAAAAAGACAAGTGCTTCTTTCGGGTTTTCAAAGCTATCATAGGCTACTTGGTGAAGCCCATATTTGTTCACGCCCAAATAAAAAGCATTATAACCCTTTTCTTTCAGCTGATTCACTTTTTTATCGGCATTTTCCTCTTCACGGAAAGCTCCGGCAATCACGTGGTGTTTACCCAATTGTTTTTTGGTCACACTAATATTGATGGCAGGTAGTTCCAATGGAGAACTCTCAAAAAAGGTAGCTTCTTGAATCAAGCGCGAAACTTCTTGTTGGGCATCTTGCTGCGCTGCCACTTCTTTTTGTTGAATATCACCATAAGTGTGGTAAGAAGTAACGCCTAAGGAAACGGCCAATAAAAACACAGCGGCATACTTTAACCAAGGCCTGAAAGAAGTTTGTTCCCTTTTCTCAGGAGTGATTATGAATGGAATGCGTTCTTCCATTTCCTCTACCTCTTCTTTTATGACTTCACGCTGAATGGGTGTGGCAGCAAAGGTGGATAGACCAAAGGAAGATGTTAAAAAGTTGATTTTTTCCTCAGGCTGAAACTGAATTCTTTGCTCGTTGTTGTGCCAAAGTTTTCCAATCCCAAAAAGCTCTATACTTTCACCCTGAGCCAATTTTTTGTTCCAATCCTCAGCAATGTTTTCCATTTCTTGCAGTATTTCTTCATACCCCAAATTCTTTTCTTTGGAAATATGGGATACCAACAAACCATCATTCTTGGAAAGTTGGGCGTTAAAGGAAATGGCTTTGCTTGGGGGTATCAAAGTGTTGGTAGCTGAATCAATTTCTGCAGATTTACCATGTGCCAAAAAAGCGCCAAAACCCGGCACTACGACACAGTTATAATCGAACAATAGTTTTTCTATGTATGAATCAATCCGCATAGCCACAAATATTGCAAAAAAAGGGACAGCACAAAATATGCTGGATAACTTTTTATTAACATTTGAAAATCTGTATTTTGTGAACAACTTTGACTCCCAAATCAAATGACTGAACCTGAAATTATTGCGGCTTTGCGGCTGCAACGTATTCCCAATATCGGGGATGTTACGGCAAAAAAGTTAATTTCCCATTGCGGAAGCCCAACGGCTGTTTTTGAGGACAAACCGCATCATCTTTTAAAAATTGATGGCATTGGTAAGATAACCTTGAAAGGTCTATACGATGCCATCCATCTTGAAGAAGCCCAAAAAGAGTTTGAGTTTTTGTCCAACGAGGACATTGTTATCTCTTATTTTATGGATGATGACTATCCTACTCGTTTGAAGCATTGCGTAGACGGACCCATTTTGTTGTTCCAACGTGGCAATATCGATTTGAAGCATCAAAAAGTCATTAGCGTGGTCGGTACCAGGAACGTGACCAACTACGGAAAATCGTTTTGCAATCAATTTATTGAGGAGATTGCCCCATTAAACCCGATTATTGTGAGCGGATTGGCTTATGGGGTGGACATAGCCGTTCAAAAAGCGGCCATGGACCATGGATTACAGACTATTGCCTGTATGGCGCATGGACTTAATCAGATTTATCCCAAGGTCCATTCCAAATACAAATCCAAAATTGAAGGGAATGGTGGTTTTATGACGGAATTTTGGAGCACCAGCCAACCCAATCGAGAAAACTTTTTAAAACGTAACCGAATTATAGCTGGAATCAGTGAAGCTACCATAGTCATCGAGTCCGCAGAGAAGGGAGGTAGTTTGGTGACAGCGGATTTGGCCCACGGATACCATAGAGAGGTATTTGCCGTTCCTGGAAGGGCAACAGATAAATGGAGCAAAGGCTGCAATGACCTTATCAAATACCAGAAAGCGCATTTATTGACCTCCGCCGCAGAGTTAATTTATTTATTAGGGTGGGAAATTGAGGAGGAAAAGCAGAAAAAAGCGGTGCAAAAACAACTGTTCATCGAATTGGACGAAACAGAACAGTCAATCTACTCTTACTTGCAGTTGAACGGCAAACAGTTGCTGGATACCGTGGCCTTGGAGTGTAATCTGCCCATTTTTAAGGTTTCGTCAACTTTGCTGAACATGGAAATGAAGGGTGTGATCCGACCATTGCCCGGTAAAATGTTTGAGGTGGTCTAAGCCTGCTATTTTAAGGTTTAAGTGTTGAAAATTTTCAAATAGAAGGAGTTGCCTTGCCAACTATTAAAATTGAAAAAAACGAGGTAATTGACCGAAAAATCTAAGCAGTTGAGCTTGAATTCAGCCAATATTAACCATCAAATCAACCTAAAGATAACCGTTTACCGTATTGGATGATAACAGAACAGTCACCCTGTTTTTTTGTGCAGCTTAACCGAAACTTACTACAACAAATCGGGATTTGAATAGTTTCTTACGCGAAAACCATGGTTTTCCACTCACTTTTCGAACCAATGATAATGGCTTATCGAGCCTTATGTCCGATAATATGTCATGCTGAGCGTAGCGAAGTATCTAAAAACTATGATTAGATCCGAGATTCTTCATCCTCGTTCCACTCGGATTTGGAATAACAGGAAGGACAATTTAATATCCCAACTTTTCACGAACCCTAGCCAATACTTCATTTGCCACTTTACGTGCTTTTTCGGCACCAAAAGCCAAGGCTTCATCAACCTCATTTTTGTGGTTCATATAGTATTCGAACTTTTCACGGGGTTCTTCAAACTTTTCCAAAATAAGCTCGTAGAGTGCTTGTTTGGCATGTCCGTATCCGTAGTTTCCAGCTAAGTAATTGGCGCTCATTTCTTCAATCTGCTCTGTTGTGGCCAATAGTTTGTAGAGAGCAAACACATTATCCTTGCTTGGATCTTTTGGATCCTCCATGGGAGTGCTGTCAGTTACAATGCCCATGATTTGTTTGCGCAACTTTTTGTCTGTCTGGAACAAATTAATGAGGTTGCCGCGGCTTTTACTCATTTTTTCGCCATCGGTTCCTGGCACGTACATGGTTTGTTCGGAAACCTTGGCTTCTGGCATTACAAAGGTTTCTCCCATTTGATTGTGGAATCGCGAGGCGACATCACGTGTCATTTCCAAATGTTGCAGCTGGTCTTTTCCAACAGGAACAATGTCCGCATCGTACAATAAAATATCAGCAGCCATAAGCATGGGATAAGTAAACAGTCCGGCGTTTACATCTTCCAATCTGTCGGCTTTGTCCTTAAACGAATGGGCCAAGGTTAATCTTTGATAAGGGAAAAAACAGCTCAGGTACCAAGCCAATTCTGCTGTTTGTGGAATATCGCTCTGTCTGTAAAAAACAGTTTTTTCAATATCAAGCCCAAACGCCAACCAGGCCGCCGCAATAGCATAGGTGTTATTTCGAAGCAGTTCACCATCTTTTATTTGGGTCAGTGAGTGCATATCGGCAATAAAAAGAAAGGAGTCGTTTTTGGGGTCTTCTGCCATTTCTATGGCGGGTGCAATAGCACCCAAAATATTCCCTAAGTGAGGGGTTCCTGTGCTTTGTATTCCTGTCAGAATTCGGGCCATTCTTAATTTTTGTCGGTAAAAGTAAGCATCCCATCCGTATAATAAAAGCCACCAAGTAGCTAAAAGCCGCATTGTCTTTTGTGCTAAAATTTGCAAATACGTTACATTTGGCAGATGCTAGGAGCAATCAAAAATGTAGGGCATGTAATGTATAGGGTTTGGTTCTATATTTTGGTCACCGTTCCCATTCTACTGTTTTTTCCATTTTTGTTGGCTTTTACCATTTCAGAAAGAACGTATCCGCAATTTTTTTGGTTGGCCCGGAATTTATGGGCAAGACCCATTTTGTATGGAATGGGCTGTTTTCCCAAAATTGCACGCGAGCAAAGAATGAGAAGAGGAAAAAGTTATATGTTGGTAGCAAACCACACCAGCATGCTCGATATAATGCTGATGCTTCATGTTAGTAGAAATCCTTTTGTTTTTGTTGGAAAAAAGGAATTGGTGAACATTCCCATTTTTGGGTTTTTCTACAAAAGGGTGTGTATAATGGTAGATCGTGATAACGTTCGAAGCAGAACAGGAGTATATCGTCGAGCCCAGAGAAGGTTAGATCAAGGTTTGAGTATTTGTATTTTCCCAGAAGGAGGGGTTCCTGAGGAGGATATTGTTTTGGACAAGTTCAAGGACGGAGCCTTTAAAATGGCCATTGCACATAAAATTCCCGTGGTGCCGATGACCTTTTACGATAATAAAAAAAGGTTTTCTTTCACTTTTTATAGTGGAAGGCCAGGGAGACTCAGGGTAAGGGTTCATCCCTTTTTTGAAACAGGGATTTTAAGCATGGAGGATACATCCACTTTAAGGGAAGAAGTGAGGGACATGATTCTAAAAGAATTGAAATGACCTATACAACAATAGTATGCTAAGCAAGAATTGGAAGCTGCAAAACGATGTGTTTGTTATGTATACCGTTTTGGAAAGAACTGGAGGTTTCATGTGAGATATCATAACCTTTAACAGTATTGAGAAGTTCAACTTGCTCTTTCCATTCCATAATATTTTCCCTGTACCAATGATTTTCCAAACTTTTGGACTCTAAACCTTTACACTGATACTGCACTTCTATTTTTACAATATTTTTTAAGGATTTTATACCAATGTTGAAGTGTTGGTCCATGACACCGTTTATGATCGATTGCTCAACAATGTTTTCAAAGAGCATTAGTATTACAAATGATGGTATAACAGCTTCTTTGAGCTCATTGTTTTCCTTTTCAATGGATATGGAATAGTCAAAGGAATCATCATACCTCAACTTTTGAAGTTTCAAATACCAGTGGAGCATATCAATTTCATTATAAAGCGAGGCCGAGTCCTTCCCCAGCTGTTTTAAATAAAAGCGAACAAGCCTACTGAATGTAGAGAAATAATCCAGAGCGAATTTGGTATTCTGTGTTGTAATGAAATATTGAATGGCGTTCAACGCATTGAATACAAAATGGGGATTAAGTTGCGAATTGAAGGCTTTTAACTTTAACTCCAACATTTCCTCCTTTACTTGAATCAGTTTGCTTTGTTTTTCAATAAGTTCCCTATTTGCCCTAACACTTTTAATTTTTATGGCACAAACCGAAGCTATTGCGGAGAGCATTTTTAGGTGTCGTTCGGAGAAAAAGCCTTTTTCTGGATGCTCGCAATCAATAACCCCATAAAGTTCGTCTTCATACATTATGGGCACGCATATTTCCGAAAGACGAACATCATCATCAACGATATAACGGGAATCTTGGGAGGTGTCGGGAATTAATTCTGGTTTTCCGGTTTTTGCCACGCTTCCGGTAATTCCTTGTCCAATGGATATTTCCACTGGGTTATAAATTGTTTGGTCTTTAGGGCTTTTTGGACCGTAGGCAGCTTTTTGGACCAGTAAGTTTTCGTGTTCGTCCACCAGGTAAACAACACAATCCACAAACCCTAATTTTGAGATACAGTTTTTTGCGACATCCCATAGTATGTCTTCTTCGTTTTCCTTGCCCATTAAGGATTTGGAAAAATATATTAGGATATCTTCAAACTGTTCAGACTTCACATTATCAGAGAGTTGGTTAGTGTATTGATGGATAATGATAAGAAAAATATACGAATCTATAGCCATAAAAAAGCGCTCCGTTGTTTTGGAGCGCTTAAGTGATTGCATATAGGAGCAATCTTCCTAACCAACTTCTTTAATATTAGAACCTAAAACTAAAACCACTATAAACTCCGATTGAATAGGGTTGAAAGTTGCCCGAAACATTGGAAAACGTGTTCAGTTGATACTTGAAGACCGGTTCAACATTGATTTCAATCTTCGGAGAAAACCTATAATTGAGCCCCATGCCCACATTGGCACTGAAGTTTAAGGAATTTATATTGTTGGCCTCGCCGATTTCCGTCACTAAACTGTTGGATTCCAGCAGTACTGAATTATCTACCAAAAAGAGAGAACTAAAGCCCCCGATAAGGTCAACACCAAATTTTTTGTCCACAACAGCATAATTTACCTCTAAAGGAACCTCGATATAACCAAGTTGCTGAAGCATTTTACCATCTAGCGATGGGACGCTGTTCAACGCCACTTCTTTGGATAAGGTGGATGGAGAAGCTTTTGCGGATTCCCTGCTTTCCACCACTAAGGTTGATGAATTCGGGTTGTAATCTATAGTGGAAATTTTATCTGCCGATGCCGCGCGCAATGTAGAGGAGAATAGTATATCATTGGTGCTATATCCAAAATTTACTCGGTGCACCCCCGAACGAATCTTTAGTTTTTGTCCCACTTCGTATGAAACGGTAAGTCCATAACTTAAGTTAAGATTACCCGATTTTGAGTTTGATGAAAAATCTGGACCAATGGGGGAGCCATCGCCAGAAGCATCAAAATAAACAGGGGCCAAAGAAGGTCCAACAGACCATTTGCCAGGGTTATTTTTGTCGGCCACATTATCTAACTCCTCTTGCTCTTGAATTGCATCATAAATGGATTGTTCCCCAACGTTGTCCTTTATCTCTTCATGGACGGCTATGGCCTCCTCCGGGTTTTTGGTAGTGGCGATTGCTTGTTTACCGCTAGACCCATTACTGTCGTTGTTCGCGATAATAGTTGGGTTGTTTTTGGCAACCTCATTGGTTTTGGATAAAAGAGATTCCGTTTGTTCTAAACTACCCGCTTCTTTGTCTGGAATGCCTGTCGTATTATTATTTGAACGCGAGAAGTTACTTGAGGCAACCTCTGTTTTATTGCCAGCGGCATTGAGATCGTTGTTTTCAACGGGGCTTTCTTTTTCCACAAATTCCCCACTACTGATTTCATTGTCCGAATCCCTGGACAGGGAAGGAGAATCGAAACTATCTGTACCCTCTTCGATAGCATTGTTCGAATCGGGCGAGATAATGTTCTCACTATCGGAAATAATGTGCTCTTCTTTTGGGTTTTCAGCAAAAGGATTAATGAGCATTAGCAATAATGCCAATGCAGCGGCAATGCCTCCCAAGCTCCACCAAAATGGAATAATCCGTTTCTTCTGTTTTTTGTTGTCCAAAGAGTGTTCTATGGCATCCCAAACCTTTTGGTCTGGAACCTCTTGAAAATCCCTAAATTTTTCCTTGAACAATTGCTCTAAATTCTTTTTCCCCATGATCGTTCTATTTAAGCAATGTTAATTTTTGTTTTCTCAATTTTATCTCTCAAAATGGCTTTGGCCCTTGCCAAATTCGATTTTGATGTTCCTGTTGATGTCCCCAACATCTCACTAATTTCTTTGTGGCTATAACCGTCCAGCACATAGAGGTTAAATGTTAACCTGTATTTATGTGGAAGTTCTTGAATATACCCCAATAATGTAGACAGGCTTATATCAGTGTCCTCCGTATCTACTTCTACCTCATCTTCGGTGTTTTCCGATACTACATTGAGGTATTGGTCTTTTCTATATTTCTGAAGTACAGTATTTACCGTTATCCTTTTTATCCAACCTTCAAAAGATCCTTTAAAATTAAACTGGTTGACTTTGTCGAATATGGTCATAAAACTATCGTGCAGATTGTCTTCTGCCTCCGTTTTGTTCCGAGAATACTTAAGGCACATACCGAAAAGAATACCGGAATATCTCCGGTACATCTCAGCTTGTGCCTGTCGGTTTCCCTTTTGACAGTTATGTATCAGTTCATCAAGATCCAAATGTTGATCAATTCTGGATTGTTGCTATCTAATTTGTGGGCGCCCCCTCCTCGGCTATCGGTACGGTATATTCCAAATATGTGGCATTGCCATCTGCATCATCACCCGCATAAAACCTAAAAGTGTACTCTTCGGTATAAATTACATTAAACTTTAAAGTGGCCACAACTTCTTCTATGGCTTGGGTACATGCTCTGTTTTCGTCAGTGAGTACTGAACCTATCACCACAACATCCCTACCGGTTACCGAGGTTTGTACCACGTCAAAACCTTCAAAAAACGTACATCCGTTTGGCCTTTGGTAAGTTACTTCAATATCATAGGTGTTTCCAAATTCAAAAAATTCGGGAACATCGGCTTCAACTGTATTTAAGGCAGTGAAGTAAAAATTGGGGGAATCATCGTCCACCTCACAAGATATGGACCATGAGCATGCCACAATTAACATAAAGGGCATTAGCACTTTTTTCATAATAAAAATCCTTTTTATCCCTTAGATGTGTAGCACAGACAAGGGTTGCGTAGGATTCTCACAACCAAAAGTTAATCTACCCAAAAAATCGTTGAAAAGGTTATTCGCTTACCGCTGAGATTGCTTCCCTTATTTTATCCTCCAATTCGTCGGATAGCTCTGGGTTGTCCATCAGCAGTGATTTTACGGCATCTCTTCCTTGCCCCAATTTGGTGTCTCCATAACTGAACCAAGAACCACTTTTCTTGACAATTTCATAAGCAACTCCCAAATCGAGTATTTCTCCGATTTTGGATATTCCTTCTCCATACATAATATCGAACTCCGCAGTTCTAAATGGTGGAGCGACCTTGTTCTTCACAACTTTTACACGGGTTTTGTTACCTTGAACATCTCCGTCCGTATTTTTGATTTGGGTAGATCTTCTAATATCCAATCTTACCGAAGCGTAAAATTTTAAGGCATTACCACCGGTGGTGGTTTCCGGATTCCCGAACATTACCCCGATTTTTTCCCGTAACTGGTTGATGAAGATTACGGTACATTTTGTCTTGCTTATGGTGGAAGTCAACTTTCTTAATGCTTGTGACATTAAACGAGCATGTAATCCCATTTTGGAGTCACCCATTTCACCTTCGATCTCGCTTTTTGGAGTTAGCGCCGCTACGGAATCCACAATTACAATGTCAATGGCGCCGGAACGTATCAAGTTTTCTGTAATTTCCAAAGCTTGCTCCCCATGGTCGGGTTGGGATATAATCAAGTTATCGATATCAACACCCAATTTTTTGGCATAAAAACGGTCGAAAGCATGTTCTGCATCAATAAAGGCGGCAATACCTCCCGCTTTTTGCGCTTCTGCAATGGCATGCAACGTCAAAGTGGTTTTACCAGAAGATTCTGGACCGTATATTTCAACCACTCTTCCTCTGGGGTAACCTCCAACGCCCAGGGCAATATCCAATCCCAATGAGCCAGAAGGAATAACCTCTACATCTTCAACAACACTGTCCCCCATTTTCATGACAGCACCTTTCCCATAGGTTTTGTCCAATTTATCCAGTGTAAGTTTAAGGGCTTTTAATTTTGCTTCTTTTTCTTTGCTCATGGTAAAAAACGATTAGGAAGGCTAAAATACCATTTCTTTCAACATGCCACAAAGGCCACGCAACCTTTTTAATAACATTACATCTTAAGCATACTAACTCATCTTTATAGAGCTTATAATAGCTCACAATTGCTAGAAAGAAGAAAATTCAGCTATGAAAAAGAGAAAGTGGATTAAAGGGGCCGATCTTATGGCCCTTTTGATTTACTCTCCCTTCTAATTCCTATCTTTGCGGCAAATTCAAAGAACCATTCTTTAACTTAATCAAGTATAGCATGCAACTGTACAACACATTAAGTGCAAAAGAAAGGGAAGCCCTTATTGAGGAAGCTGGAAAAGAACGGCTTACCATCTCTTTCTATAAATATGCACATATAGGCAACCCTCAAATTTTGAGGAACCATCTTTTCTTGGCTTGGAACGATATGGAAGTTCTTGGTCGAATTTACGTAGCCCATGAAGGAATAAACGCTCAACTTTCGGTTCCTGCTGACAACTTCAATGTTTTTAAGGAGCATTTGGACAGCATCTCATTTTTGGAAAATGTACGATTGAACATCGCTATTGAACATGATGATAAATCATTTTTGAAATTAAAAGTGAAGGTTCGTAAAAAGATTGTGGCCGATGGATTAAACGACGCCACTTTTGATGTTACAAACAAAGGAATCCATGTGGGTGCGGAACAGTTCAATGAACTCATTGAAGACCCAGATACCGTTTTGGTGGATATGAGAAACCATTATGAAAGCGAGATAGGCCATTTTAAGAATGCCGTAACACCCGATGTGGATACTTTTCGTGATTCTTTGGACATTATTGAGCGGGATTTGGCCGAGCACAAAGAAGACAAAAAATTGGTGATGTACTGCACAGGGGGTATTCGTTGCGAAAAAGCCAGTGCCTATTACAAACACAAAGGCTTCAAAAATGTGTTTCAGCTGGAAGGAGGAATCATAGAATACACGCGCCAAGTGAACGATAAAAACTTGGAAAATAAATTTATGGGCAAAAACTTTGTTTTTGACCACAGGAGAGGAGAGCGTATTTCCAATGAGGTGATTGCACATTGCCATCAATGCGGCAAACCTTGCGACACACATGTGAACTGTGCTAATGAAGCCTGTCATTTACTCTTTATCCAGTGCGAAGAGTGTGCAGATGCTATGAACAATTGCTGCTCGGCAGATTGCATGGAGGTACATGCATTACCGTATGAGGAACAAAAACGTTTGCGAAAAGGTAAGGGAGCCAGTAACAAAATATTTAAAAAAGGGCGTTCTCCCGTGTTGAAATACAAAAATTAGCATTTCACTGCTGCAACAAATTGTAGTATATTTACACTAGTAATTTTTATGAACCCTTTTTAGGGAAGCGCTTTAAACTTCCTTAAATCAAGATATTAAATATGGCGTGTAGCAGTTGTTCAACCGGCAAGGATGGACAACCGCGTGGTTGCAAGAACAATGGAACTTGTGGCTCTGATGGTTGTAATAAGCTAACGGTCTTTGACTGGCTTTCCAATATGTCGTTGCCCAACGGTCAAAAACCTTTTGATTGCGTTGAGGTACGTTTCAAGAATAGTAGAAAGGAGTTCTTTAGGAATACGGAGAATCTCACATTGTCCATTGGGGATGTTGTGGCCACTCAGGCCAAGTCTGGACATGATGTTGGGGTGGTGACCCTAACAGGTGAACTCGTGCGGATTCAAATGAAACGCAAAAAAGTATCTCCAGACGATAAAACCATTCCAAAAATCTATAGAAAAGCTTCCCAAAGAGATATTGACATTTGGCAAAAATGCAGAGATAGGGAAGAAGAGATAAAGAAGCGCTCCAGAGAAATAGCCATTTCTTTAAAGCTCCAAATGAAGTTGAGCGATGTAGAATTTCAAGGAGACGGTTCCAAAGCTACATTTTACTACACCGCAGAAGACCGAGTGGACTTTAGGCAGTTGATCAAGGATATGGCCAAAGCCTTTGGGATTCGGATTGAAATGCGTCAAATTGGCTACAGACAAGAAGCCCAGCGTTTAGGAGGTATCGGTTCTTGCGGACGTGAACTTTGTTGTTCTACATGGCTAACCGATTTTAGATCGGTCAGCACCGCATCTGCCCGCTACCAGCAATTGGCATTGAACCCTCAAAAATTGGCAGGTCAGTGTGGTAAACTAAAATGTTGCCTCAACTACGAGCTGGATATGTACTTGGAAGCGCTCAAGAACTTCCCACCCTCCGATTGTAAGCTTAAAACCCAAAAAGGGATAGCATTTTGTCAAAAAGCGGATATTTTCAAAGAAACCCTTTGGTTCTCCTACAAAGATGAACCCGCGACTTGGCACACCCTGTCCAAAGATCAAGTATTGGAAATATTGGAGCGAAACAAGAAAAATGAAAAAGTTGCGAGTTTAGAGGAATATGCCGCGGATAATGTAGAGGAAGAAAAAACAACTTTTGAAAATGTAGTGGGCCAAGACAGCCTTACCCGCTTTGATAGACCCAAGAATAAGAAGCGAAGAAAGAAAAAACGTAGAAAGCCAAAATCTAAAGCATCCTCCAATGCGAAATAAATTTTTGTTTCTTTTTATTACAGTTCTTGCATTATCATCCTGTAATGAGTTGTTGGTCTATTCCGATTATAAACCCATCAAAGAAGGGAAATGGGAGATGGGCCAAGGGGTAGATTTTCAATTTTCCGAACTGGATTCCACGGAAACATATAATATGTTCATCAACATAAGAAACGATGACACTTTTGCCTTCAGCAATTTATTTTTGATTACGGAGTTAGAATATCCGAGCGGCAATACCGTTAAGGATACGTTGGAATATAGAATGGCCGAACCCAATGGGGAATGGCTGGGAAAAGGAATGGGAGGTGTCAAGGAAAACAAACTTTGGTACAAGGAAAAGATCGATTTTCCGAATTCCGGCGTATATAAAGTGAATATCTCCCATGCCATGCGTAAAAATGGTGATGTGGAAGGCCTTCATATTTTAGAAGGAGTAACAGATGTTGGTTTGGAAATAGAAAAAGTACCCAAATTATAATGGCAAAGAAGCGTCAAAAAAAACAACAGCAGAATTTTTTTCCTTTCATTAAATGGTTTTGGATTTTATTTGGAACAGGAGTGTTTTCCATTGTCCTTATCTTTCTTTTGGCCTCTTGGGGAGCCTTTGGGGAAATGCCCACCTTTGAACGTTTGGAAAATCCCGAAACCAATTTGGCCACTGAGTTTATCTCATCAGACGGGGAAACCTTGGGCAAGCTCTATTTGGACGATAACAGAACGTGGGTAGATTATGAAACCCTTCCGCAAAATGTGGTAGACGCGCTTGTGGCCACCGAAGATGCCAGGTACTACGATCATTCAGGTATTGATGCTCGGGGATTTGCAAGGGCTTTGGCTTATTTAGGAACCAAAGGCGGGGCGAGTACCATTTCGCAACAATTGGCACGTCAGCTTTTTGTGGGGGTACGATCAAGAAACCTTTTTGAGGCAGTAACACAAAAAATCAAGGAGTGGGTTATAGCCACCCGTTTGGAAAGGAATTATACGAAAGATGAAATTATAGCCATGTACTTGAACATCTATGATTTCAATTATAATGCAGATGGTATCCGCTCCGCAGCAAGAATTTATTTTGGTAAAGAACCAGCAGAGCTGAAAACCGAAGAGTCGGCCGTATTGGTGGGCATGCTAAAGAACTCATCCCTATACAATCCCATACGTCGTGAAGAATTGGTTTTAAACCGACGTAATACTGTTCTTGGGCAAATGGCCAAGTATGGTTATATCTCAGAAGAGGAAAAAGATTCGCTCCAAAGTTTGGAGATGAAAATCAACTTTAATCCAGAATCGCACAGAGAAGGATTGGCCACCTATTTTAGAATGTACATGCAACGCTTTTTGAACCGCTGGGTAGAGGAGAATCCAAAACCAGATGGCGAAAAGTATAATATCTATTTGGATGGCCTAAAGGTGTATACAACTGTAGATTCTAGGATGCAAAGAAATGCAGAAGAAGCGGTTCAAGAACACATGAAGAATTTGCAGGCCGAGTTTTTCCGTCAAAATTCACCAAAGCAAAATCCAACGGCACCTTTTTTGGATATTTCCAGAGGAGCTATCGATACCATTATGGAGCGTGCAATGAAGGCATCACCAAGATGGAGAGTATTGAAACGCGAAGGTTTGGCGGAAAAGGAAATAGAAGCCACTTTTCATGAAAAAACAGAAATGACCGTTTTTGATTGGAACAGCGATTCCTATGAAAAGGACACTATCATGACCCCGATGGATTCCATTAGGTACTATAAAACCTTTTTGCGTACCGCCATGATGTCCATGGAACCACAAACAGGTCATGTAAAGGCTTGGGTGGGAGGAATAGATTATAAACATTTCCAATACGATAATGTTATTCAAGGATCACGTCAGGCAGGTTCCTTGTTCAAGCCCTTTGTTTATGCTTCTGCTATCGACCAATTACGCTATTCACCTTGTTATACCCTCCCGGATAACCAATATTGTATTGAAGCTGGAAAGCATGGAAACATGGAAATGTGGTGCCCCAAAAACTCTGATGGGACCTATTCTGGTGAGAATATGACATTAAAAAATGCCTTGGCCAATTCGGTAAATTCAGTTACGGCTCAGCTTATTGATAGAGTTGGTCCTAGTTCTGTTGCTTCAATAGCAAAAAGCATGGGAATCAAAAAAGATATACCCGAGGTACCATCTATCGCATTGGGTACGCCCGACGTAAGTGTTTATGAAATGGTTGGGGCCTTTGGAACCTTTGCCAATCAAGGGGTGTATGTAAAACCCGTAATGGTTACCCGTATCGAAGATAAAAACGGTACGGTACTTTATGAATATACACCCGAAACCAAAGATGTTTTGAGCAAGGATGTTGCCTATGCCATGGTCAATTTGTTGGAGGGGGTCACTTTATCCGGATCTGGGGTGAGATTAAGAAATGATTACAACAAAAATAATTCCTACTATAAAAGCGTAGTTACGGGTTATCCGTATGAATTTACAAATCCTATAGCTGGTAAAACTGGAACCACACAGAACCAAAGTGATGGCTGGTTCATGGGCATGGTGCCCAACTTGGTCACTGGAGTTTGGGTAGGTGGGGATAATAGATCAATCCATTTTAAAAGTTTGTTATATGGTCAGGGAGCGGCCATGGCATTACCCATTTGGGGTCTCTACATGAAAAAGAACTATGCCGATGAGGAAATAGGTGTATCCCAAGACGCATTTGAAGAACCAGAGGAAATGTCAATCAATATAGATTGCTCTAAACAACAGGAAGACGAAGAGCAGGAAAAAATTGATACAGAAGACGATTTGGACGACCTGGACTTTTAGCCTAAACTATTTTAAAGAAAAGCCCCAAGCATATCTTAATTTGCTTGGGGTTTTTTTATTTAAATCGTAATTTCAGGCAATCATAAATACTAATTAAATGATCAGTAAGAAAGTTGCCAATGTTACCGAAGCTTTGAAGGGAGTCGAAAATGGTATGACCTTCATGTTAGGTGGATTTGGCTTATGTGGAATACCTGAAAATGCCATAGCAGAATTAGTGCGATTGGGGATTAAGGACATTACCTGTATATCCAACAATGCGGGTGTTGATGATTTTGGCCTAGGGCTACTTCTACAAAAACATCAGATTAAAAAGATGATATCGTCCTATGTAGGTGAAAACGATGAGTTTGAACGTCAAATGTTGAGCGGAGAACTGGAGGTCGAATTGACGCCGCAAGGAACACTGGCCGAAAAATGTAGGGCAGCACAATCCGGTTTCCCGGCTTTCTATACTCCAGCAGGTTATGGAACTGAGGTGGCAGAAGGAAAAGAGACTCGGGAGTTCGATGGAAAAATGTATGTACTTGAGCCAGCTTTTAAAGCAGACTTTTCTTTTGTAAAGGCATGGAAGGGAGACGAGGCCGGTAATTTAATATTCAAGGGAACAGCACGAAACTTTAATCCATGTATGTGTGGAGCTGCTACCGTTACCGTAGCTGAGGTGGAGGAATTGCTTCCAGCAGGAAGTTTGGACCCCAATGAAATCCATATTCCCGGAATATTTGTACAGCGTATTTTCCAAGGAGAATCATTTGAGAAAAGGATAGAGCAGCGAACAGTTAGACAGAAAAGATAATTATGTTAGATAAAAACGGAATAGCAAAACGGATAGCAAAAGAGGTCAAGGACGGATATTACGTAAACCTTGGCATAGGCATACCTACCCTGGTAGCCAATTTTGTTAGAGACGATATAAGTGTTGAATTCCAGAGCGAGAATGGAGTGTTGGGAATGGGCCCTTTCCCGTTTGAAGGGGAAGAGGATGCGGACATCATCAATGCTGGAAAGCAAACCATAACAACACTGCCGGGAGCATCTTTTTTTGATTCTGCTTTGAGTTTCGCCATGATTCGCGGCAAACATGTGCACCTAACCATTTTGGGGGCGATGGAAGTAGCCGAAAATGGAGATATCGCCAATTGGAAAATCCCGGGCAAAATGGTAAAAGGCATGGGAGGTGCCATGGATTTGGTAGCATCCGCAGAGAATATTATTGTGGCCATGATGCATACCAATAGGGCCGGAAAATCAAAATTATTGAAACGATGTACTTTACCATTGACCGGAGTAGGTTGTGTTAAGAAAATAGTGACCAACCTTGCTGTATTGGAGGTAACGCCGGACGGTTTCAAATTATTGGAAAGGGCACCGGGTGTTTCTGTAGAGGAAATTGAAAAGGCAACAGAAGGAAAGTTGGTGGTGAATGGAGAGATTCCCGAAATGAACATTTAATAAATATCCAAAGCTTTTTTACAACAAAAACAAGCGATTACACAACAATAGTTTTAAATTGCCATTCATCGAATATATATTTGGTTATATCGAATTTTTTACCCAAATTAACACCGTTAAAACCTATTAACCATGGCCCTAAAATCTAAAACTACGATGGACGAGAACGTACAAGTTTACAGAAATGATTTTTTCACAGGTTTTATGCTTTTGATCAAGAAGCTTTTTATGCTATAGATCAGTATTTATCCCCCTGAAAAATATGGAGCCAACATCTTGTTAGGCTCTTTTTTTTGCAATAATTTTAGGAAAAACCTCATCTAATGCCTCTATATCTTCGAGAATGTGCGAGTACTGATTTGGATATCTTGGTCCAAATATCCGAGAGTACCTTTTCGGTTGCCTTTAAAAAGGATAATAACCCAGAAGACTTTCAGGCTTATATTCAAGAGGCGTTCGCCCCAGGTAAATTAGCTGCAGAACTTGCCAATAAGGACTGCCTTTTTCATTTTGTCTATGATGATGAAGTGTTGGTGGGGTATTTCAAATTAAATATTGGAACGGCACAGACCGATGTGCATGATCCCAATGCGTTGGAAATTGAACGTATTTATGTGTTAGAGAATCATCAAGGCAAAAGGATAGGTTCGTGGATACTTCAGCAAATTATTGAAAAGACCAAAGCGTTAGATAAGAGTTATATATGGCTTGGTGTATGGGAGCAAAACCCAAAAGCCATAAGTTTTTACCATCGCCACGGTTTCAACAAATTTGATGAGCACCCCTATTATATAGGTTCGGATAAACAAACCGATTGGTTGATGCGTTTAGAGCTTTAAAAGATTACCCAGATAAAGAATATCACCTTCGGCCTGTAGTTTATAAGCAAACGAGTTCTCAAACGCTGCATGAATCAATAAGGAAATCGCATTGGCATTCAGCTTGGTCAAGCTATTGGTACGGTAAACCACATCCCTTATGGTGGAAAAGCTCACATTGCTCTGAATGGCAATATTGGCAAAATCGTTTTTAGAAGTGTTTCTTCTAATTATCTCAGAAAGCTTTTCATTGATTGGTTTGCCAAAATCTGCTTCACTAAAGATTAATTCACTTTTTACAAGTGGCCCAAGGCCTTTGGTGGAACCCATATATAAATCTGGTTTAAATAATTATATGTTGGGGTCAAATCGGATTTTCTATATTTGGCCTGTAACCCAATTACAGAAAACTAGATAAATTGCTGCGTTGAGTACTTATTGCGTAACAATATTACACAATATAGAAATAAATGTATATAATAAAGCAGTTACGAAGAAAAAATAATATCAGCCAATCGCAATTGGGCAAAGAGATTGGTGTCAGTCTTCGTACCATTCAGCTCTATGAAAGGAAGGATGCCAACATTCCTATTAAGAATCTAACCAAGATTGCCGAGTATTTTGGACTTACCATTGCTGAACTTTATATGCACGAGGTTAACGATATGGGCGAGGCCTATACCAAAAGACAACCTTTTACCAAGCATGGCAGCGTTTTTTATCCTTTGGAGCATGGAAAGTATCTAGTAATGGCTCCATTGGTATTGGTAGAATGGCATCAAAAATATATAGCGGGTTTGCAGAAGGAATCTCTAAGTAATCCATTCCAAGGGGGTTTTATCATTGACTTTTTAACTGAAGAGCCCCATCGCATATTCGAAGTATCCGGCGATTCCATGAATAATGACGGCTCGGATGCTATTCCAAACAAGTCGTACGTACTTGGATTGGAAATCAAAAAAGAATCGTTGACACGTAACAAGGAGGCCTATTGGAATCAATCCTATATATTGGTTTGTGCTGATAGAATTATCTGTAAACGGCTTACAGGGTACAATAAGAAAAGTAAAACGGTATTATGCCGCAATTTGAATACGTCCCCGGAATTTCAGGATTTTGAATTGCCTTTGGATGATGTACTTCAAGTCTTTAAGATTGTGAAAAAGCAACTTTAGCCTTCCAATACTCAAATTGAATTCAATATTTGGGAAGCTTTGTCCAAAACATCGTTGGTCTTTGCAAAGCAAAACCGTAAGAATTTCTTGTCAAAATCCGCCTTGCAAAATACAGAGACCGGAATACTCGCAAGCTTATGTTCTCTAATCAAACGTTCCGCAAATGCTGTATCCTTTTCGTCCGTGATGTCCGAATAATCCAACAATTGAAAATAAGTACCGGCCGAAGGGACCATTTTAAATCTGGAGTCTTTGATGGCATTTAAGAAAACATCCCGTTTCTCTTGATAAAAACTACCGAGATTTAGATAATGCTGGGGATTATCTAGGTATTTGGCTAGAGCAACCTGCAGCGGATGGTTCACTGAAAATACATTGAACTGGTGCACTTTTTGAAACTCTCGCATCAAGGGTTTTGGGGCTACGCAATAGCCTATTTTCCAGCCAGTGGCATGAAATGTTTTTCCAAACGATGAACAAATGACACTTCTGGTAGCCAAGTCTGGATATTTCGCTGCACTCTCATGCAACTTGCCATCAAAAACAATATGTTCATAAACCTCATCGCTCAACAAGATAATATCGGTATCCCTTAGGATTTCTTGAAGCTGTAACATATCATTTTCAGACCAAATGGTACCCGTAGGATTGTGCGGAGTATTAAAGATGACCATTTTGGTTTTTGAGCTTATGGCCGATTTAAAGGCGCTCCAATTCATTTTAAAGTCATTCCCCACTAAGGGCATCGCGATACTTTTCCCACCAAAAAGGGATATGGCGGGTTCGTAGCAATCAAAGGCGGGTTCTATTACAATGACTTCGTCTTTGGGGTGCACAAAGGCGGCAATAGTAGTGAAAATCGCTTGGGTTGCCCCGGCGGTAACAGTGATTTCAGATTCAGGATGATAATAGGTACCATACAAGCGCTCAATTTTTTCTGAAATGGCTTCACGAAGGGAGAGTGCCCCTTGCATAGGAGCATATTGATTGTTTTCATTTTTATAAGCTTCGCTCACGAGTTTCAGAAGTTCCGGATCGGGGTTAAAGTTTGGAAATCCTTGGGATAGATTTATGGCATTGTGGGCACTGGCCAGTTGACTGATGGTTGTAAAAATGGTGGTGCCTACATGAGGCAGTTTGGATAGTGGTTCAATCATTGGTGTGATGTTCGTTTAAAGTGTTAAGGACTTTTTCCAGGCAACTTTCCAAGTCTTTTTTCACTTCGGTTTCCCAAAACCGGAACACGGTGTAACCCATTTGCTCCAATGCTTGGTTCACCTCTTGGTCCCGTTGTATGTTGCGTTCAATTTTAGGAATCCAAAACTTGCGGTTGCTCTTTATCTTATGTTTGCGTTCCTCCCAATTATGCCCGTGCCAGAATTCCCCATCAATAAATATGACGGTTTTGTACTTTTTTAATGCAATATCAGGCCTTCCTATGAGCTTTTTGTAATCTACTCGATATCTGTAGCCCAATCGCCATAACGCTTTTCTAAAGGCAAGTTCTGGCTTGGTGTTTTTGCCGCGTATTTTTCCCATGATCTTGGAACGCTCGGGCGTAGTGTAAAAACCGGATTCCTCATTGAAACGAGGTACTTTAATACGTTCTTTCGGGTATTCTTTGGGCATACTGTAAGATAACAAAAAACCCAAACTCCTAATGGAATTTGGGTTTTGTAAATTGAAATGTTATTGCGTTTACCCCTCCAACGTAGCGGATAAGTACTCACGGTTCATACGGGCAATGTTGGTCAATGAAATACCTTTTGGGCACTCCACCTCACATGCTCCAGTATTGGTGCAGTTACCAAAACCTTCCAGATCCATTTGGCGAACCATATTTTGCACACGCTCTGTAGCTTCAACTTGTCCTTGAGGCAACAAGGCAAATTGAGAAACTTTAGCAGAGGTGAACAACATAGCACTTGCGTTTTTACAAGCGGCTACGCAGGCCCCACAACCAATACAGGTAGCGGCATCCATGGCTTCGTCCGCATCGTATTTGTTAATTGGAATAGTGTTGGCATCTATCGTGTTACCAGAAGTGTTCACAGAAATATAACCCCCAGCTTGCTGAATGCGGTCAAAAGCGCTACGGTCCACAATCAAATCCTTGATGACTGGGAATGCTTTTGCACGGAATGGTTCAATTACGATGGTGTCCCCATCATTGAACTTTCTCATGTGCAATTGGCAAGTGGTCACCAATCTATCCGGTCCGTGGGGCTCACCATTGATTTGCAAGGAACAGGTTCCGCAGATACCTTCCCTACAATCGTGGTCAAACTCCACAGGCTCTTCTCCTTTGGAGATCAATTCTTCATTTAAAATATCCAGCATCTCCAAGAAAGACATATCACCTTCTACACCATCAAGGGTATAATCAACTATTTTTCCTGGTGTGGATGCATCTTTCTGACGCCATATTTTTAGATATAATTTCATAGCTTCTTATTTGTAGGATCGTGTCTTCAGTTCAATGTTTTCGTATACCAAATCTTCTTTGTGCAATTCGGCATCTTTGGGCTCGCCTTTATATTCCCAAGCTGCCACATATTTAAAGTTCTTGTCATCACGGAGCGCCTCACCTTCTTCTGTTTGGTACTCTTCACGGAAGTGTCCTCCACAAGATTCGTTTCTGTGCAGTGCATCTTTTGCGAAAAGCTCACCCAACTCCAAGAAATCGGCAACACGTCCAGCCTTTTCCAGTTCTTGATTTTTGGAATCGATGCTTCCTGGAACTTTTACGTTATCCCAGAAATCTTTTCTAAGCTCGGAAATCTCCTTGATGGCTTCTTTCAATTCTTTTTCGTTCCTGGCCATACCACATTTATTCCACATGATCTTACCCAGTTTCTTGTGATAGTAATCCACGGAATGGATTCCAGAACCACCCGTCAATTTCTCCATTCTGTCGCGAACCTGTTGTTCGGCTTCCTCGAATTCTTTGGTATCGGTTGGAATGGCTCCTGTTCTAATATCATCGGACAAGTAATCGCCAATAGTATATGGTAACACAAAGTATCCGTCTGCCAAACCTTGCATCAAAGCGGAAGCTCCCAAACGGTTTGCACCGTGGTCGCTAAAGTTGGCCTCACCTGCCGAATAACATCCAGGGATTGTGGTCTGTAAGTTGTAATCTACCCAAAGCCCACCCATGGTATAGTGTACAGCAGGATAAATCATCATTGGGGTTTTATATGGATTCTGATCTACGATTTTTTCGTACATCTGGAACAAGTTACCGTACTTGGCCTCCACAACTTCTTCACCTAATTTGATGATAGTTGCTTCATCTGGATTTTTAATTCCCGAGGTCAACGCTTTTTCTTTCCCGTAACGTTTGATGGCGGATGCGAAATCCAAGAATACTGCCTCTCCAGTTTTGTTTACTCCAAAACCAGCATCGCAACGCTCTTTGGCAGCTCTTGAGGCAACATCACGAGGAACAAGGTTACCAAAAGCAGGATATCTTCTTTCCAAGTAGTAATCGCGATCTTCTTCAGAAAGTTCTGTCGGCTTCAACTTACCTTCACGGATGGCAATGGCATCTTCTTTTTTCTTAGGTACCCAAATACGTCCATCATTTCGAAGTGATTCGGACATCAATGTCAATTTGGATTGATGGTCGCCTGAAACAGGAATACAGGTTGGGTGAATTTGTGTAAAGCATGGGTTGGCGAAGAAAGCTCCTTTACGGTGCGCTCTCCAAGCGGCCATTACATTGCTTCCCATAGCGTTGGTGGAAAGGAAGAACACGTTCCCGTATCCTCCAGTGGCCAAAACAACGGCATGGGCACTGTGTCTTTCAATTTCTCCACTTACCAAGTCTCTGGCAATGATCCCTCTTGCTTTGCCATCTACCAAAACCAAATCCATCATTTCGTGACGGTTAAAGGCTTGAATCTTACCACGGTTGATTTGACGGTTCATTGCGGCATAGGCGCCGAGCAATAATTGCTGTCCTGTTTGTCCTTTCGCATAAAAGGTTCTTGATACAAGTACCCCTCCAAAAGAACGGTTATCCAACATACCGCCATATTCACGTGCAAAAGGAACTCCCTGTGCCACGCATTGGTCGATAATGTTTCCGGAAACCTCTGCCAAACGATAAACGTTACCTTCTCGGGAGCGGTAATCCCCGCCTTTTATGGTATCGTAGAAGAGACGGTAATTACTATCACCATCTCCTTGATAGTTTTTTGCTGCGTTGATTCCCCCTTGGGCCGCTATAGAGTGAGCTCTACGAGGTGAATCTTGATAGCAGAATGTTTTTACATTGTAACCCAACTCGGCCAAAGTGGCTGCTGCGGCACCACCTGCAAGTCCTGTACCCACAACAATAATGTCGATATTCCTTTTGTTGGCAGGGTTAACTAGATTGATGTCGTTTTTATGTTTGGTCCATTTGTCGGCCAATGGCCCAGATGGAATTTTAGAGTCCAATATGCCCATACTTAATGTGTTATTGGGTTAAGGTGGTGGTAGATGGCAATAAATGCAAACGCCAAGGGTACCACTACCGCGAATATTTTTGCAAATTTTGTGAATCCAGCAGTGTATTTATTGTTTACACCCATGGATTGGAATGAGGAAGCAAAGCCGTGCCACAAGTGCAGGCTCAGCAGCACAAAAGAAACTACGTAAAGAATGGTTCTCCAAAAGGGAGCAAATTTCTCTACAGTTTCATGGTAATATCGTGTGGGGTCCTCTGGGTTGGCCTCAACATATTTGTAGGCCATTTCGTGTACCCAAAAGTCGTAGAAGTGCAATGCCAAGAAAGCTAAGATTACCAGACCTGAGTAAATCATGTTTCTGGAAACCCATGGCGCGTTGGCACTACCTTTGTACTTAACATAGCTTACATCTCGAGCTTTTTTGTTCTGGATTTCCAAAACAAAGCCCATTACAAAGTGCACTACAACACCAATGATCAAAATAGGCTGCATCAAGAACTGGACTATTGGATTGTAGCCCATAAAATGGGATGCTTCATTAAAAAAATCGGGAGAAAATACCGAAGCCAAATTGATGGTTACGTGAAGAATCAAAAATGTGACCAAAAAAAGACCCGATAGGGCCATAACATATTTTCGGGCCAGCGAAGATTTTATCAAACTCATTAGAAGTTAGTTTTTTAACAAAAATACGTTACGGATGAGTTTTTAACAAGCTTTCAACATTGTAAAACAGGTTATTTAGACTCATTTTAAGCTACTGGGATTTAATCCATCAGGATTCTATTTTGGGAATTTTACCCGATATTACCATTGATTTTCAAACCAATACAAAAACATGGATGTTGCCATTCTTTCCATAAGCCTCAATGTATACTCAACTGCAAGGATTGCAGAGGAATTTGAAAAGGCGGGTCATTATGTGGAACATATCGACCATACCAAATGCTCGGTACAATTGGGAGGGGATAGGCCACAGATCTTCTATGGAGTGGATAATATAACGGATGACTTTGACGCTATTGTACCCAGAATTGGTACCACGGTAACCAGGCATGGCGCCGCCATTGTAAAACAGTTTGAAATGAACCATGTTTTCAGCACAGCTAAATCTTTGGGTATTATCCGAGCAAGAAATAAGGTGGCTACCTTGCAAATGATGTCCAAAAAAGGAATAACTGTACCAAAAACTGTTTTTTCCATCAACCCAAACAATGTGGATGATCAAATAGAGCTTTTGGGAGGAGCCCCGGTCATAATTAAACTACAAGAGGGTACCCAAGGCAAAGGAGTTATCTTGGCGGAAAGCAAAAAGTCGGCAAAATCTGTGATAGATACATTGTATAGTATGAATACCAGCATTTTGCTTCAAGAGTTTATTGAGGAGGCCAATGGGGAAGATCTTAGAATAGTTGTAGTGGGCAACAAAATTGTGGCTAGCATGAAAAGGACTAGTGAACAGGATGATTTTAGATCCAATGTTCATCGCGGAGCGAAAACCCAAAAGGTGCAATTGACACCACGTGAAAAATTTATAGCCCTAAGTGCGACCAAACATTTGGGCCTTGGTGTAGCTGGGGTGGATTTAATCCGTTCCAATATCGGCCCTCTTTTGATTGAGGTGAACGCCTCTCCCGGATTAAAGGGCATTGAGGAGGTCACAGGGGTAAATGTGGCGAAGTGCATTGTTCAATATGTGGAAAAACATGTAAAAAGAACCAGAAAATAGTTGGGACTACTTTTATTGGGCGGGCAGGTCAATTTTTTTATCGTTGACTTTGGTCAAGCTCCATTTAATGGCATCTTTCAGATTTGAGAATTGCCGTATTTTATTGCGAAAGAACATTCGTTCTAAAACCACGCTTGCCAACCCGCTATTGTTGTAGGCTACAATGGAATAAAATTCCAATTGGTGACGATGTTTATAAAATTTCAACCAATCCGTCGGAACTACTGAGTAATTGTGAATGCGATTGCTGATATAAGCAATGGGTTTGTCCCTGCCCAACACCTCGTAAGCTACCCTAATGATTTTTTCGGCAATCGACCAATCAAAAATTTCGCCTTCCTTCATTTCAGAAATCACCAATCCATCAAAAAAATAGAAAACTCCAAATTCATATTCCCTGATTTCCCTAATGTTTTTAAAAAACTCCAAATTCTTAACGCGCTGCATATGCCTTTTCCTTTAATGAATCAATACTTGAATCAAAATTAAACCGAAGTAGTGGTATTTTTTTGGCCTATTTCACCTATGGCACTTAAGGATTGGCGCATTGGTATTTTCAATTGATGTACAATTTTTTAGGTGTAAAATGGCAAGAAGAATTCTTACAGGGTCTGTTTTAATGGCTGATTATTTTTCCATGTTTTTTAGTTGGATTCCCAATGCCTTGGTGGACAACTGCACTTCTAAAAGGGACAGAATCAAAGAAATCATCAAAAAAACCAAACTGACTCCGAAGATTACATTGGCCCATACCCGCATTTCCACATAGATCAAGAACATGGTTATCGCCGCCAACAAAAAACTGATAATGGCAGAGGCCTGCATATTTTTAATGATTCCTAGTCGGGTGCGCAATTGATTGATCTGTTGCTTGAGAGGTTGAGCGGAGGTTTCTTCAAACTGTTTATGCAATTGCCTGATTAATGATGCAATGGCCAAATACCTGGCATTATAGGCTAGCATCGTCAAAGAAATGGCAGGAAAAAGAAGAGCGGGAATACTTAGGTTGAGCTGCATGGTTTTAATTTGATATTGAAGGTAAGAATTTGTCTTCGGTAACGCAATTGGCTACATTTGAACAAATCAATAGTTAGATATGAAATACGCTCAAATAGACAGCAATCTTTTTGTAAAGAATCGTAAGAAATTCATGGCCCAAATGAGACCCAAAAGTATCGCGGTATTCAATTCCAACGATATTTATCCTATTGGAGCAGATAGTACCTTGCCTTTTGAACAGGACCGTGATATTTTTTACTTGAGTGGAGCAGATCAAGAGGAAACCATATTGTTGTTGTTTCCGGATGCCATGGACCCCAAGCATCGAGAAATTCTTTTTGTTAGGGAGACAAATGATCATATTGCGGTTT
The DNA here is from genome assembly GCA_040285615.1 of Allomuricauda sp. Classification (GTDB taxonomy): domain Bacteria; phylum Bacteroidota; class Bacteroidia; order Flavobacteriales; family Flavobacteriaceae; genus Flagellimonas. Next base: position 305,914 of record JAVJRL010000012.1, on the reverse strand, counting down.
GGGAGGGTGCCAAGTTGACCAAAGAGAAGGCGACCGAAGTATCAGGGATTGAAACTGTTTATTGGCTCAAAGATTTTGATAAGATCTTTTTCGATTTGATGACCGAGGCCGACACCATTTATTTTAATACTAACGAACACTATCGCCAAGCTGTGGAAACCCAAACCCGTGAAGCTAGGTTCATAGAAAAATGCAAAAAGGAATATCCGGCACACCAATGTGCGAAGAGCAATCCTATTCTACAAAATATCCGAGGGGTAAAAGAGACTGAGGAGATTGCATTGATGCAAACTGCCTGTGACATTACCGAAAAGGGATTTAGAAGAATATTGGAGTTTGTAGAGCCTGATGTTTGGGAGCACGAGATTGAAGCCGAATTTTTGCACGAATTTATCCGTAACCGCTCCAAAGGTTTTGCATATAGCCCAATTATTGCAGGAGGCAACAATGCTAACGTGCTTCACTATTTGGAAAACAACCAACAAGTGAAGGATGGTGATATGATTTTGTTGGATCTTGCTGCCGAGTACGCCAATTATTCCAGTGATATGACCCGTACCATACCGGCAAATGGCAAATTCACAGATAGACAGAAAGAAGTGTACAGCGCAGTACTTCGAGTAAAAGATGAAGCTACTAAAATGTTGGTGCCCGGAACTATTTGGGCGGAATATCATAAAGAAGTGGGCAAATTAATGACCTCGGAGTTGATTGGATTAGGCTTGTTGGACAAAGCGGATGTACAAAATGAAAACCCTGATTGGCCAGCATACAAGAAATATTTTATGCACGGTACCAGTCACCATATAGGTTTGAATACGCACGATTACGGCGAATTGAAAAAACCAATGAAAGCCAATATGGTATTTACGGTGGAACCTGGGATTTATATTCCTGCAGAGGGGATGGGGATTCGTTTAGAGGATGATGTGGTTATTCAAGAAAAAGGAGAACCCTTTAACTTAATGCGGAACATTCCTATCGAGATTGAAGAAATAGAGGAGTTGATGAATAAATAGACTAAATGAAGCTTTTACTATTATTAATACAACAGACCGATATTGAAAAAAAGATGCAGGAAGCTCCCGACAGTGCATACGAAATAGGCGTTGTCATCGGGAGCTATCTCCCTTTTGTGGTGTTGGTAGGTATCGCTTATGCCATTTATCGGTATAATAAGAAAAAACGAGGCTCGGAATAGGCTGGTATAAACTATATTTTTTGAATTTTCAGCTCAAATAAAGACCTTCAAGAATGCTTTGAGAAAGTCAGGTGCAATAAACATTGTTGCTATGACTAAGAAAATATTCTAACTTTAGGTTTTTCCAACTAATCATTTTTAATTATTAAATAATGACCAAAACAACCTCAATATTTTTACTACTCTTTATGTCCATTTTTTCCATGACTGCCAGCACAAAGGACAAAACCATTCAAGAAAACTTTAAAGTAACCCTGATTTCACCAGAAAATGGCTCATATACCGTTTCTCCTGAAATCCCCGAAGATGGTATGGTCTCTTCTGGAACGGAGTTAACTGTTCAAGCCAACCCTTCCGATGGATTTAGTTTAGACGCGATTTATTATACCTATAAAGGAGGCATGTGGGGAACCACAAGTGTAGAAAACTTTACAAGTACCATGAAAATTACCGTGGATAAAGATATGTCCATTGGAGCCACTTTTGTAGAGGATGACTTAGTGAACAATTTAAATGTGACCCACGATGTGGTATATGCAAAGCCTGGGGTAAAACCTTTAAAGTATGATGTGTATTCGCCAAAGGGTGCTGAAAATCTACCCTTGGCCATTATTGTACATGGCGGTGGATGGTCCTCCAACAACGAGGATATTATGAGAGGCTTGGCCCGTGAACTTGCCAAAGGAAACCACTATGTGGTGGCAAGTATAGATTACAGATGGGTGAACCAATTGGATGGAGATGACGAACCCAATTCCATGCACCAACTTATTGAGGATGTGTTTGGTGCCATAGCCCATATTCAGGAACATGCTGCACAATACGGAGCGGATCCAACCAAAATTGCGATAACGGGAGATAGTGCCGGTGGCCATTTATCTGCATCTGCTGCAATATTGAGTCCCATGATCGGCGACCGTAGTTTTGGTAGGGCTAACGATGTATACGAATTTATGCCCTCATATATCCCAAAGGGAAAAACGGTCGAGGCAATAAAAAATGAAATTACGGATGCGATAAAAGTAGTGGCACCAAGCTACGGACCATTTAGCGCTTCAGATTTTAAACAATTTATGCCAGAGCAAGTAGGTCAAGATTATTTTGATGCTGTATCTCCTGCAGCACATGTGCCCAATGTTGCAGATCGTGCCATACCCCACTTTATAGTAAGAGGGACCCAAGATCCATTGATCAGTAACGAAGTGGTTCAACCTTACGTGGACGATTTAAAGGAAAACGGTCAAACAGTGGAATATATTCAAGTTGAAGGAGCAGGACACGCCTTTTTCGATTGGAAACCCGATGCCCAAACGAGAGCAACCTTTGATAAATATGGAGTTCCCTACGCCGCAGAAATGAAATCCTTTTTTGATTCGGTCCTCTACTAACCAAAATGAACAAGTTGGATAGAAAAAATCATTGGGAAACCGTTTATAACACCAAAAATCCTGATGAGGTAAGTTGGACCCAGGAGGTTCCTCAAATTTCGTTGGACTTTATCCATTCTTTTAAACTGGACAAGTCAGCAAGCATCATTGACGTGGGCGGTGGCGACAGTAAATTGGTGGATCATTTGCTCAATGAAGGTTTTGAAAACGTTACCGTTCTGGATATATCAGGCAAAGCCTTAGAGCGTGCCAAAGCAAGGCTTGGGGACAAAGCCAATAAAGTTAAATGGGTGGAAAGTGACATCCTCAAGTTTAACCCACAAGAAACTTATAATGTTTGGCATGATCGGGCTGCATTCCATTTTTTAACAGAACCCGAACAGATTCAAACTTATATTGAGTTGACCAAAAAAGCGGTAGTTGATCATATGATTTTGGGCACATTTTCTGAAAACGGCCCTAAAAAATGCAGTGGGTTGGACATTAAGCAATATAATGAGGAGGCAATGGAAGCAACTTTTCAAAATTTTGAAAAGATTCATTGCAGGACCGAGGACCACAAAACCCCATTCAATACAACGCAAAACTTTATTTTCTGTAGTTTTAAAAAGGCATAATTGGTGTGATTTAATCGTCATCCGTCAATTGAAAAAGGCATGCCATGCCCAAATAACCGGTATTGGTCAATTCATTGAACATTATGATGAATAATTTTCTGAGTTTCGATAATCTGAATCGATAACAATATCAGAAAATGAAAAATCGGAAAACATATTCAAAGGGATTTGTGTTGATTATGAGTATACTGGGCTTTATTTCCTGTGATAGCGAAATCTCGAACGAGGAGCTCAAAACCACAGAAGAAGAACAGGTTTATCTGGACTATGATTTTGATGATGGTCAATCATGTTTGGTCAATGTAGAGGAACCTCTTTCCATTGTTGATTATGAGGGATCAATAACCCTTGGCCGTAAAATGAATATTCCTCAGACCATGGAGAATATGCAAAACGCATGGCAAGAACTACAGGGTAGAGACCTCTATCCTGGAGTGGACAACCCTGTCAAAGTAAATAAACTCTACATCCGCTTTTTACCCAAAAACAAAAATCAAATATTGGAACTTGCCAGATTTGATAAAGATTTGGATTTGTTTGCATTTCCGTTGCACTATGAATTTGAACCAACAACGGATGAAAATGATAGCTATAGAGATAGATCACTGTCCTTGGAAATCCCAAGTCCTTTATATACTGTAGTTGATGATGACTATGTGTTCCCTTCATCCATCCCATACGAAATCATCGAGGAGCTTTATATGCCCGATGAAGATAGAACCATACATCCTGATTTAGCCGATACTTTGGAACTAGTGGCTGAAAATATTGCAGCAGGGAAATCAACAAATGAATTAAGCAAGACATCAAAAAAATGGAGGCCCGAAGGCCGAATCAGGGTAGTGGACCATGCACAAGGTGAGCCTACAGATGAAATGGCCGTGCCTGTAAAAGGAGCACAGGTATTGGCCAGGAGGGGACTTAAATGGTCTTGGGGCATTACGGATGAAAATGGAGTGTTCCGTGTAAAAAAGGATTTCAATAACAAGGTAAATTATAGTGTTAGATGGTCCAATCATGAGTGGTACATCATAAAAGGTTCCAGTGTAACCAGATCATGGTATTTTGGCCCTAAAAAAGAGGGTGAATGGGACAGTTTGATCAATGGGAGCATACAATCTTTTTATGCGCAGATACATAGGGGCGCGTATCATTCTTATTATGGTGAAAATCATGGGGTCACTAGACCTATGCACAATAAGCCTGGAAACGACAGAATGTGGATCAGGGCCCATAAGAAAGCCTCTATATTTGGATATAGGGCTCATTTTTATGAAAATGCCCCGCATGCCATATCAGTTTTTTCGAAAGCAAAGGGAGGAGAATGGCTTTATGGTGAAAACTTTGACAAAAACCATCATCAATTATATAGTGGCTTGATCCATGAATTTGGTCATGCTTCACAGAGAAATCTTTTTTACATAGACAATCAGCTCAAATGGAAGAACCTGGAAAGGATAGTGGGTGAAAGTTGGGCTACCGGGATAGAGATAGAGCTTATAAAAGAGGTTTATCCCAATATTCATAACTATTTTTTGGGTTGGTCAATATGTGCATACGAAGGCAACCCGTATTACACATCTTATGTTGTTAAAGATCTGATCCATCCCCATGGGAATGATGATGGGTATGATCAAAATAATCCCCAGTTTGAAGCGAATTTGGCGGATTTCACTCTAAAGGAAATTGAAGATGCTATGGGCCATACATGGACGGAATGGCGTGAAAACCTAAAACAAGGACTTCCAAAGGCCAAGGCTGATAATGTACAAGACAGGTTCGATTATTGGATAACAGTTTGTGATTGACCAGAGGAAAGATCAAAACATAGATTCCATTTCTACAGAAATTCCAATTTAAGGAATAGACTGTTTTTCTGATTTATGCTGCGATAAATTCGAAATTATAAACACCAGTAATGAGGGGAGCACCCACCCCATTTGATATTGACCCAACGGAATCCAAGCAACAAAGGGAGAGATTTGTTCACCAAACCCGATGCTTCCCAAAAAGTCGGGAATACTAAATAAGATAGTGGTCCAAATTACATGTTTGAAAACCTTTGGTTGACCCCATTTTTCTGGGGCAACATTCAATAAGATCAAAACAATGGTGATGGGATAGATAAACATCAGTGAAGGAACTGCTACGGTAATGATGTAGCCAACATTAAATTGACCTACCAATACCCCTAAAAGGCAACCTATAAAGGCTGTGGTCAGATACGCCTTTTTAGAATCGTTGAACCGGCTTTTTATAAAATCGGAAGTTCCCGTTACGATGCCTACCGCTGTGGTAAAGCACGCTAAGCTCACCAGAACACTGAGCAATATATTGGCCTTTTGGCCCATAGTTTCTGTGCTGATCCCACGTAAAAGCGCAGTTCTCGAAATTTCTTGATCAAAAACTTCACCGAACAAGGAGCCCGTCAATATAAGCCCTCCATACACCAAAAACAGACCAATTCCTGCCCAAAGCCCCGCATAGCCAATGAGTCTCTTTTTTTCTTGAAAGGAAGCAGCTTTTTCTTTTAAATTGATTGAAATGATGATGACCGCACCCACTACGACAGCACCAATGGCATCAAAGGTTTGATACCCTTCCAAAATACCCGAGCTAAAAGGTTGGCTTATATTAGAAGGAAGAAAGTTAAAATCCAAAGTAAAAAAAGCGGTCACTATCATTATCAATAGAATGATAAGAATACCAGGTGTCAATAGTTTGCCCAGTGCATCCAAAACCTTAGTACGATTGATGACAAATACAAACACAAGCAAAAAGTATATAAGGCTGGTAAGCAATGATGAGGAATTCCAAAAAGGCTGGATGGCCATTTCATGCGTCACGGATGCTGTCCGTGGCGAAGGTAAAGCAATGGCAATTGCATAGATCAAATAACAGTAGACTACACTAAATAAAGGGGATACTTTTTTCGCAAAATCGAAAAGGGTTCCCTGTATTTTTGCATGGGCCATTATCCCTAAAATAGGAATCAGCACTCCCGAGATGCAGAACCCCAAAGTTACCAACCACCATAAACTACCCGATTTAAATCCCAATAGTGGGGGTAAAATAAGGTTGCCTGCTCCGAAAAAAAGAGAAAAAAGAGCAAATGCCGTAACGGTTAATGATTTTTTATTGATGGGTTGTTGATAATTTGTTTTCAATATGGTATATTACAAAAGCGTTTTTGAGCGGAAAAAGATGTCTTTTTGTCGATTTTATGGTATTTCATCGAAAAAAATATATTATGTGAACAAACATGAAATAAAAAGTTATCAACATCCGTTCCTATTAAAATGAACCTCTTAAAATCAAGTTTATATAAAAAAATTACAATCCAATTTAAGCATTTTTCGAAGCCCCATTTCGTAAATCATTGCTTTTCTTCAAACAAAACCAGCGTATGAAAACATCTACTACTCAGCATGGCAACAAATTTTCTTCTTTCTTTTGTAGTTTGTTCGGGCACCATTATGTGGTTTCCAAAAAAGTAACTCAGCACATCAAAGAATACAAATGTATTCACTGTCAAAAAGAGGTGACAACTGATGTCAGTGGCAAGCTCTCTGCATTAACTCCTCAAATGCAAGAGATAAACAGTACATTGGAAGACATGTACAGAAAAAGAAAAAGTAGGGTAGTGCATCAAGTTGCATAGCCCTTTTTTATTTTAGGAAAGACCCAAATCTTATCCCGGAAACTTAAGTAATTGCCTGCTGCTAATGGTTGCGTGCCCCAATGCCATGATGTAGGGAAGCCCTTGATTTTCGGGATTTTTTATTCCTTGAACGAATTCCAGCCCTGAGCCGTAATCGGAATTTTGGTCTCAGCCCTTGTAATCAAGTGGACGCCTTCGCTCTTCTCCACCATATGGCCGATTACCGTTAAGTTTGGATTCCCTTTTATTTTTGGAAAATCAGCTTGGTCAATTGTGAACAATAGCTCATAATCCTCACCACCGCTAAGAGCGATCATGGTGCTGTCCATTTTAAATTCCTCAGAAGCAGAAATCACCATAGGGTCCAAAGGAATCTTATCTTCAAAAACATTGCAGCCAATCTCACTGTGTTTGCACAAATGCATCACTTCGGAAGAAAGGCCGTCGCTGATGTCGATCATGGAAGTTGGTTTCACCTCCATTTTTTTGAGCAACTCTACAATATCTTTTCTGGCTTCAGGTTTTAACTGTCGCTCCACGATATAGGAATAGGGTTCAAGGTCGGGTTGATTGTTCGGATTCACCTTAAAAACCTCTTTTTCTCGTTCCAGAACCTGCAGTCCCAAATAGGCTCCGCCAAGATCACCGGTTACCACTAATAAGTCGTTGGGCTTAGCGCCTTTTCGGTAAACAATTTCGTTTTCATCGGCAGCTCCCAAAGCAGTAACGCTAACAATCATTCCTCTAGTGGAAGATGTGGTATCGCCCCCCACCAGATCTACATTGTACAATTTGCAAGCTAGGGCAACACCTTCATAAAATTCTTCAAGAGCCTCCAATGGAAACCTATTGGAAATGGCCAAAGAAACTGTGACTTGGGTGGCCATGGCATTCATGGCATAGATGTCCGAAAGATTTACCATTACCGATTTGTACCCTAAATGCTTTAGGGGCATATAGCTTAAATCAAAATGAACCCCTTCAACCAACATATCGGTAGAAACGATGGTCTTTTTGCCATCGTAATCCATTACGGCGGCATCATCACCAACCCCGGTTATGGAAGATGTTTGATTGAGTTCAAAGTTTTTGGTAAGATGTTCAATTAGGCCAAATTCACCCAATTTTTCCAATGAGGTACGTTCTTGATTCTTGTCTTCTAGCATTTTGCAAAAATAATGAGGATAATCGTAAGTTTCGGTGTAGAAGGGAACATAAAATTTTTTCCCTTCAAAAGGATGAAAAGAGAGCGGGAATCTTAATAAACACAAGCTTGATGGGCACCATAGGCAATTTGGTGTTCTTTTCCATAGGAAACACCTATGGAATCATTCGTTATAATAATGTTAGTTGCTATGGTAAAACCCTACTTATACTGTATATTTGTGAGCTATTTAGAATAAATACAAGTAAGATGATTAAGGTTTCAGAATCAGCCAGACATAAAGTGGTATCGCTCATGACCGAGGAAGGCTTTGATGCGACAACCGATTTTGTCCGTGTTGGCGTAAAGAGTGGAGGGTGCAGTGGATTGTCTTATGAATTAACTTTTGACAATTCCGCAGCGGATACGGATAAAGTTTTTGAGGATAACGATGTGCGAATCATAGTGGATAAAAAGAGCTTTTTGTACCTGGTGGGCACCACATTGGAATATTCAGGAGGTTTAAACGGAAAAGGATTCGTTTTTAACAACCCAAACGCACAAAGAACCTGCGGGTGCGGCGAAAGTTTTTCATTATAAATTTTGACAAAAGGCCTGTAATTGGCTAACTTAAAGATATATGGCTTATACAGAGGAAGAATTAAAAAAAGAACTGGAAACCAAAGAGTACGAGTATGGTTTCTATACGGATATTGAATCGGATACACTTCCCAAAGGGTTGAACGAGGAAATCGTTATTGCCATTTCCAAAAAGAAGGAGGAACCCGAGTGGATGACGGAGTGGCGATTGGAGGCGTTTCGTGCTTGGAAAGAAATGGAAGAACCAGAATGGGCTAATGTAACGTATCAAAAACCCGACTTTCAAGATATTTCTTATTACTCGGCACCCAACAAAAAGCCTAAGTACAACAGCTTGGACGAGGTAGATCCAGAATTACTGGAGACCTTCAAAAAGTTGGGTATTTCTGTGGATGAGCAGAAAAAATTGGCAGGTGTCGCTGTGGATATTGTGATGGATTCCGTTTCCGTGGCAACTACGTTTAAAAAGACATTGGCGGAGAAAGGCATTATTTTCTGTTCCATTTCCGAAGCTATACAAGAACACCCTGAATTGGTGAAGAAGTATCTCGGGACCGTAGTGCCCAAAAAAGATAACTTTTATGCGGCATTGAATTCCGCTGTTTTCTCCGATGGATCATTCTGTTACATTCCAAAAGGAGTAAGATGTCCAATGGAACTTTCTACCTACTTCCGAATCAACCAAGCGGGGACTGGCCAGTTCGAAAGAACTTTGGTAATCGCCGAAGAAGGGAGTTATGTAAGTTATTTGGAAGGGTGTACCGCTCCATCTAGGGATGAGAACCAGTTGCACGCGGCTGTTGTGGAACTGATTGCTTTGGACAATGCAGAAATCAAATACTCCACGGTTCAGAATTGGTACCCGGGAAATAATGAAGGAAAAGGTGGTGTTTACAATTTTGTAACCAAGCGTGGACTTTGCGAAAAGAACGCAAAAATCTCTTGGACCCAGGTAGAAACAGGGTCTGCCGTAACGTGGAAATACCCATCGTGTATTTTAAAAGGGGATAATTCCATCGGTGAGTTCTACTCCATTGCCGTGACCAACAATTTTCAGCAGGCGGATACGGGAACCAAAATGATTCATTTGGGCAAAAACACCAAGAGTACCATTATTTCCAAAGGTATTTCTGCAGGTCAATCACAAAACAGTTACAGAGGTTTGGTGCAGGTGAACAGCAGAGCAGAAAACGCAAGGAACTTCTCGCAATGTGACTCCTTGTTGATGGGTAACCGTTGTGGAGCCCACACCTTCCCTTACATTGAAGTGAAAAACAAAACAGCACAGATAGAACACGAGGCTACCACCAGTAAAATTGGTGAGGATCAGATTTTTTATTGTAACCAAAGAGGAATCGATACCGAGAAAGCCATTGCCTTGATTGTAAATGGATTTAGCAAAGAGGTATTGAACAAACTGCCCATGGAGTTTGCTGTTGAAGCACAAAAACTATTGGAAATCAGTTTGGAAGGTTCTGTAGGATAAAAGAATAGATTCATGAAAAAAATACTTTTATCACTTTTGATAATTGGCGCTTTTGCCTGTAAGCAGGCCAAAAAAGAGACCGCCAAAACAGAGGAAGTCGCGGAGGAATCCATGGCGCCCGAAATAAAGTTTTATGCGTTCAACGGAGGCACAGTGAGTGCCAATATGTTGGAGTTATTTTCACAGGATACTACATATACTGGGCAATCCAAAGAATTTGCCGATGCTTTTTATGTAATCGTTCATCCGAAGGGAACCTTGATGTGGGATGGAGGATTACCCGAAAGTTTAGTGGGTATGGAAGAACCGTATACCTCTCCCGATGGAGCTTTTACCGTATCAAGAAAAGATTCTGTGGCCAATCAGTTGGCAACTATTGGGATGGTTCCAGAAGATATTGATTATCTCGCGCTGTCCCATACGCATTTTGATCATGTAGGTCATGCGAACGAGTTTACAGAATCAACTTGGTTGGTACAGGAAAAGGAATATGATTTTGTTACCAGTGAGGAGAACCAAAAGAACAATCCGGACATATATGCCGCAATCAAGGACTTGACCAACATTAAAAAAATTGCCAATACAGATTATGATGTGTTTGGCGACGGAACGGTTGTTATGAAATTTATGCCGGGTCATACACCTGGTCACCAAGTTCTTTTTGTAGACTTGGCAGAGAACGGTCCACTTTTACTGTCTGGTGATATGTACCACTTTTATGAGAACCGCGAATTTAGAAGAGTTCCAATTTTCAATTTTGATGTGGCCCAAACCAGAGAAAGTATGGCAGCTTTTGAGAAGTTTGCTGAAGAAAAAGGGGCGGAAGTATATTTACAGCACTCCAAACAAGATTTTGAAAAATTGCCAAAGGCACCCAACTATTTAAAATAATATTTGAAGAAGAATAGCATGCTAGAAATCAAAAATTTACACGCAAGCGTAGAAGATAAGGAAATCCTTAAGGGAATTGACCTAAAGGTAAACGCCGGAGAGGTTCACGCCATTATGGGACCCAATGGTTCAGGTAAAAGTACCTTGGCAGAAGTAATCGCAGGTCAAGAAGAATTTGAAGTAGGGGAAGGAAGTATCCTATTGGAAGGAGAGGATTTGGAAGAACTTTCTCCAGAGGAAAGAGCTCACAAAGGTGTGTTTTTATCGTTCCAATATCCTGTCGAAATCCCAGGGGTATCCGTAACCAACTTTATGAAGACTGCCATCAACGAATCTAGAAAAGCACAGGGCTTGGAAGATATGCCGGCCAACGAAATGCTCAAAAAGATTCGTGAGAAGTCCGAGATGTTGGAAATTGATAGAAAATTTCTCTCTCGTTCTTTAAATGAAGGATTTTCAGGTGGTGAGAAGAAAAGAAATGAAATCTTCCAAATGGCGATGATGGAACCCAAATTGGCCATTTTGGATGAAACCGATTCCGGATTGGATATCGATGCGCTTAGAATTGTGGCGAATGGTGTAAACAAATTGCGCAGCAAGGACAATGCCATCATCGTGATTACACACTACCAAAGATTGTTGGAATACATTGTTCCCGATTTTGTCCACGTATTGCATAATGGGAAAATCGTGAAATCAGGAACCAAAGAATTGGCTTTGGAACTGGAAGAAAAAGGATACGATTGGTTAAAAGAAGAAACGGCGGTTTAAAAAACAGAAATTAAGACTTCGGATATCAGGTTTTAGAAAATTTATGACTGAAAACTGACGACTGAAAACTGAAAAAATATGGATTTAAAGGAAAAATTAGTCTCCTCTTTTATGGCTTTTGAAGATGGACTGGATTTAGACCATCCTGTGCACGAAGAACGTAATACTGCCATTAAGAATTTTGAGACAAAAGGCTTTCCCACCAAAAAGGATGAAGCTTGGAAATATACCTCATTGAGAGGCTTGCAAAAGGTGGATTTCAGCATCTTTCCAAAGCAAGAGACCTCTTTGGAGTACAAAGATGTCAAGAAGTACTTCCTTCACGAGATAGATACCTACAAAATTGTGTTTGTAGATGGAGTATACAGTTCGTATCTATCAGAAACCACTCACGATGGGGTCGATGTTTGCCTGATGAGCTCTGCGTTCAGCAAGCCCATGTTCCAACAGGTGATAGAAGTGTATTTCAACAAAGCAGCATCCAAGGAGGAGTCTTTGACCTCTTTGAATACCGCATTTTGTAAAGAAGGAGCATACATTTATATTCCAAAGAACAAAATGCCCAAAAAGCCTATCCAAATTTTACATTTGGCCACAGGCAACGAGGCAGCCTTGATGTTGCAACCTAGAAACTTGATTGTTGCAGAAGACAACGCTGAAGTTCAAATTATAGAACGTCACCAAAGTTTGACGAGCAATGAAGTGTTCACCAACTCTGTGACCGAGATTTTTGCAGGCAAGGACGCTATTGTTGACTATTACAAAGTGCAAAATGATGAGTCTACCGCTTCATTGGTGGACAACACCTATATTTCACAAAAAGATAGCAGCGTAGTAAAGGTACATACCTTCTCCTTGGGAGGAAAACTGATTCGTAACAACCTAAACTTCTACCAGAACGGGGAACGAATCGACTCTACATTGAAAGGGGTTACCATTTTGGGTGATAAACAGCATGTAGATCATCATACATTGGTACATCATGCTCAACCCAATTGTGAGAGCCATCAAGATTATAAAGGGATTTTTGGAGATAGTTCCACGGGGGTGTTCAATGGTAAGATCATTGTGGACAAGATTGCCCAAAAAACGGATGCCTTCCAACAGAACAACAACATTTTGTTGAGCGATAAATCGACCATCAACTCAAAACCTCAATTGGAGATTTTTGCGGACGATGTAAAATGTTCGCACGGATGTACCATTGGTCAGTTGGATGAAGAGGCGCTCTTTTACCTTAGATCAAGAGGAATTCCTAAAAAAGAAGCCAAAGCTTTGTTGATGTACGCTTTTGCCAACAACGTGTTGGAAAGTGTTCGTATTCCGGAGCTAAAGGCGCGAATCAACAAGATTATTGCTGACAAGTTAGGTGTACGTATGGGCTTCGACCTATAATTTGAAACAATTCACAGTAACATTTGAATGATAGAGACCACTCTGGACATACAGGCCATTAGAAAGGATTTTCCCATCCTACAAAGAGAGGTCAATGGGAAGCCCTTGGTATATTTGGACAATGCAGCAACCTCGCAGACACCACAGCAGGTAATTGATGTTATTGTAAATTATTACCAAAGCTATAATGCCAATATCCATCGAGGTGTCCATACCTTATCACAAGAGGCGACCGATGCATACGAAGCAGCACGTCAAAAAATCCAAAAACATTTTAGTATTTCGCATTCCCATGAGGTGATTTTCACTTCTGGGACTACGCAAAGTATCAATTTAGTTGCTACTGGTTTTACCTCTTTTTTAAAAAAGGGAGATGAGATTTTGGTATCGGCTATGGAGCATCATTCCAACATTGTGCCATGGCAAATGTTGTGTGAACGCACAGGAGCATTGCTCAAAGTGATTCCAATGAATCTCGAAGGAGAGTTGGTGATGGAGGAATACCACAATTTACTGTCGGATAAGACAAAGTTGGTATTCTGCAACCACGTTTCGAACGCATTGGGAACCATCAATCCAATAAAAGAAATTATCGATGCTGCCCACAAAGTGGGAGCAGCGGTTTTAATTGATGGTGCACAGGCAGCAGCCCATATCAAAGCGGACATGCAAGCGCTGGATGTGGATTTTTATACCGTTTCTGCCCATAAAATGTGTGGACCCACTGGAGTTGGCATGTTGTATGGCAAAGAGGAGTGGCTCAAAAAATTGCCACCATACCAAGGAGGCGGAGAAATGATTGCCGAGGTTACTTTTGAAAAGACCACCTACGCGGACTTGCCGCATAAGTTTGAAGCAGGAACGCCAAACATTTGCGGTGGTATTGCATTTGGAGCTGCTTTGGATTATATGAACGGCATAGGTTTTGATGCCATTGCCCAATACGAAAATGAGTTGGTGGAATATGCCACAGAGCAATTGCTCACCATTGATGGATTAAAAATTTATGGAACGGCAGCACACAAAACTTCGGTGATATCATTCAATATAGAAGGGGTTCACCCATACGATATTGGTACCATTGTGGATAAGTTGGGCATCGCTGTCCGTACAGGGCATCATTGTGCACAGCCCATTATGGATTTTTATAAGATTCCAGGAACGGTAAGGGCCAGTTTTAGCTTTTACAATACTAAGGAAGAAGTGGATAAGTTGGTAGAGGGGGTAAAACGCGCAAAAAATATGTTGCTGTAGCCATACCGTTATCTTTATCATAAAGACTTGAATGGCAACCCACCGAGTTGTATTTTTGAAGAAAACCATCGCATGACCATAAAAGAGATACAGGAAGAAATAATAGATGAATTCTCCATGTTCGACGACTGGATGCAGCGTTACGAATACATGATAGAACTTGGAAAATCACTTCCGTTAATAGAAGAACAATACAAGACCGACGATAACCTGATAAAAGGTTGCCAAAGCAAAGTTTGGGTGCATGCCGAACTTGATGGCGATAAATTGGTTTTTACAGCGGATAGTGATGCCATTATCACAAAAGGTATCATAGCCATTTTGGTGAGGGCGTTCAGCAACCAAAAACCACAGGATATAATTGATGCCGATGTTGACTTTATTGATGAAATTGGTCTAAAGGAGCATTTGTCGCCCACGCGGGCCAATGGATTGGTAAGTATGATCAAGCAACTGAAATTGTATGCAGTTGCTTATCAAACACAGTTAAAATAAGATTGTCACCTCGAGCGCAGTCGAGAGGGCAATACAAATTGTAAGTCAAAAAGGGGTCTCGACTGCGCTCGACCTGACAGTAAAGGTTTAATAGGGGTTAAATTCGTTAAAACCTTTAATAAAATAGAAACGATGAGCGAAGAAACTACTATAGATACACAAGAATTGGGCGAAAAAATCGTAAAAGTCCTCAAAACGATCTATGACCCAGAAATTCCTGTGGATATTTATGAATTGGGATTGATCTATGATGTATTCGTCAATGAAGAATACGAAGTAAAAATTTTGATGACCCTTACTTCTCCCAATTGCCCAGTGGCCGAAACCTTGCCCGTAGAGGTGGAGGAAAAAGTAAAGTCCATTGATGTATTGAAGGATGTGGAAGTGGAAATCACATTTGATCCCCCATGGACCCAAGAATTAATGAGCGAGGAGGCAAAATTGGAGCTCGGACTATTGTAATAACACAAATAAATTCAAAATACGGAATGACTACAAGACAAATCGATAGAATTATTGAGATGGCTTGGGAGGACAGAACCCCGTTCGAAGCCATCGAGTACCAGTTTGGCCTAAAAGAAAATGATGTTAGGGAAGTAATGAGAACCAACCTCAAACGTTCCTCTTTTGAATTGTGGAGAAAGCGCGTGAAAGGAAGAAAAACCAAGCATCAAAAAACCTCATCGGCCAATAGATTTAGGTCTCATAATCAAAAATTATAGTGGATTCCCGAAGTTTAGATGGATTTCAGATGTTATACTTCAGAAGACTGATGTATTTATAAAATAAATCTTATGCCAGAAGAAATCGTAAATAGAGTAGCCCAAAGCAAGTTGATTACCTTTAACCTAGAGGACTATTATCCAAAGGGTGAGCGAAAGGTATTGGATATCAAAGATTGGTTGTACGAGGGTTTTATCTTGCGCGAAAAGGAATTCCGTTTTTATGTTGATGAACATGATTGGTCAACTTACCAAGATGCTTATGTAGCGCTGCAATGTTCTTCGGATGCCATTGTACCCGGTTGGGCGTTTATGCTGATTGCTTCCAAACTACAACCGTATGCCAAAAAAGTGGTCCAAGGTAGTTTAGAAAACTTGGAAACCGCTCTTTATCAATCTATTTTGGAAAATTTGGATGTAACCGAGTTTATGGACAAGCCCGTGATCATAAAAGGGTGCTCCAATAAACCCGTTCCCGAAAACGCCTACATTATGGCCGTGGCCAGAATACAGGAAGTCGCCAAAAGCGTAATGTATGGTGAGGCCTGTTCTTCGGTACCCTTGTTTAAAAGAAAAAAGTAGGTTTAGTAGTCAGTTATCAGTTATCAGATTTCGGAGGTCAGATGCTGTCATTTCGAACCGATCGGAGTGAGCGTGAGAAATCTGTTCTTTTGTTAAAAGCTAAAAGGGAGATGAACAGTTTCCGCGTCGTACTTCCACTTCACTCGGTATCCATGAAAACAAACCACCGAAAGGCACTATGTCCCTCCGGTGGTAAAATATTAGGATTTTAATTTATTAAAACATCAATTACAGACTTCCTCAAAGGTGGCACCCACAATGTTCCATCCATAATTTACATCTAGTGCAAAGGCAGCTTGGAAGGAATCCACCCCACAGAAGGTAAGCCCTTCGAGCCCCAGTTCAATATTGTTGGGCCCATTGTTCTGTTGCACAAAACTGTGCCAGCCAATTAGGGTAGCGTTCAGGTTCTGAGGGGACATGCCACTGTTGTCCAACATATTTGTCATGGAAGTTACACTACCTATGTTCCATGATCCCAGATTTTGGTCAAAGGAACTGGCCCCTTGGAACAAACCTTCCATATCAGTTACGTTACTGGTGTCCCAACCACTGATGTCCCCATTAAAGGAGGTGGCGCCACTGAACATAAAGCCCATATCCGTCACATTACTGGTGTCCCAACCACTGATGTCCCCATTAAAGGATGTGGCACCATAGAACATGTCGTTCATAGCCGTTACACTACTGGTGTCCCAACCACTGAGGTCTGCATTAAAAGAACTGGCATATGTGAAGACTCTATTCATAATCTGTACATTGCTTGTGTCCCAGTTTCCAATGTCCCCATTGAAAGAGGTGCAGGAAGCGAACATATGGTCCATAAAGCCTACATTTGTGAGATCGGGCACATCGGTGGCGTTATAGACCATGTTGGCACAACCAAAATAAGTATAGGTCATTACACCCCATTGGATGCTGCCCCATTGCTCTATGCTTGCCAAAGATAGGGGTGTGGCCCCAAGGTCCTGGGCCATTACGAACGCAAGGGGGGAACTGCTCTGTATGGCCACGGTATAGGTGCCATCGGTCTCATAGGTGTGGCCAAAAGTGCCATCATTCACCATTGAAATGTCCTCCACTGTGCCATCGCCCCAGTCCACGGTAAAGTCAGCGCCAATATCACCTGTGTATAGATAGATCCTTATGGCTATTCCCGCCTCGGCGTTCCAAGTGGTGATATAGGAGGCGGGGTCCTCGGCCATGCTCTCTATTACATTTTCAACCCCTATCTGAACTTCCACGGAGACGGAGGTTTCCCCGTCGCTTACGCTAACTACCAGCACGTGTTCGGTGGCGGTTTCAAAATCCAATGCCTTTCCATCGGCCAGGGTGATCAATCCCGTAGCTGTAATCTCGAACAGGTCGTTGTCGTTGGTTGTAATGCTGAAAGTCAGGTCGTCCCCTTCGGGGTCGGTAGCGGCCACCAGTCCTATTTCATCGGTGTCGCTGATGTTCTCTGCCACGGTGAACAGTTGTTTGTCCTCTGCAGTGGGCGCTTGGTTGACGGGCTGTACCACGGTAAAATCATTGCTGCTTGTGGCGGTCTTTCCGCCCACGGTAACACTCACCTTCCCGGTGGTGGCCCCTTCGGGCACGGTAGCGGTAAGCTTGGTGGCCGTTGCCGACCCCACTGTTGCCGTGGTTGTTCCGAACTTGACGGTATTGGAAGCGGGGGTGGTACTGAAATTGGTCCCATTGATGGTGACGATGGTGCCCACGGGCCCCGATGTGGGGCTAAAGCTGGTTATGGTCGGCGTTTCCACCGTTGGCGTACTGGGCCCGTCGTCCTTGCTGCAGGACCAAAGTGCGGCCACGGCAAAGAGCGAAAGGGCTAATTTTTTAAGATTCATAGTCTTTATTTTTAAAGTGAATGGTACAAGGTGCCAATTCTGGGACAGAATTCTGACGACGATCTGACGGATGCCCTGTTTGGATTGATGGATGGTCAAATTTTCAGTGAACAATATCATTTCGAGCTGTCATCCTGAGAGCAGTCGAAGGAACAGGCGAGAAATCTTTTTTGGTTAAGGGTTAAGGGTTAAGGGTTAAGGGTGGGCTAGTCAGTAAGCAGTATGCAGTAGGTCAGTTGGCAGTAGTCTGAGGTCGGATATCAGAGGTCAGAAGTTTGAGGTCAGTTTATTGTCATTTCGAACGGATGTGAGAAATCTGTTCCTTTGCTAAAAGCTAAAAGCTAAAAGCTAAAAGGGAGATAATCAGTTTCCAAGTTCCTGGCTCTTTGTTCTTGACTCTTGGAATTTTGGATTGTTCGATTGTTGGCTCTTTCAAAAAAAATGGAGGTTTCATGATCGTCGCTATGCTCCTCATTCCGAAACAACAATTTGTTAGCGCTGTCATTCTGAGCAAAGCGAAGAATCTAAATGAAGTATTGGTTCTGTTAAATGATTGGCAGCAGTTTGTCATAAAAAACCACCGAAAGGCACTATGTCCCTCCGGTGGTAAAATATTAGGATTTTAATTTATTAAAAGATCAATTACAGACTTCCTCAAAGGTGGCACCCAGAATGTCCCAGCCGAAATTTACATCTAGTGCAAAGGCAGCTTGGAAGGAATCCACCCCACAGAAGGTAAGCCCTTCGAGACCCAGTTCAATATTGTTGGGTCCATTGTTCTGATCCACAAAACTGTGCCAGCCGATAATTGTGGCGTTCAAGTTCTGAGGGGACATGCCGCTGTTGTCCAACATACTCTGCATAGGCTGAAAGGCGGATATATTTCCAATATTCCAGGATCCCAGATTTTGGTCAAAGGAACCGGCTCCTAGGAACATACGTGACATATCTGTTACACTACTGGTATTCCAACCGGAGATATCTTGGTTAAAGTTCACGGCTCCAGCGAACATTCTGTGCATACTCGTTACGATACTGGTGTCCCAAATGGAGATATCCTGGTTAAAATTCGCAGCACCATCGAACATATTGTTCATATCCGTTACATTGCTGGTATCCCAGTTACTGATGTCCCCATTAAAGGAGGAGGCAAAGTTGAACATACCGCTCATATCCGTCACATTGCTGGTGTCCCAACCACTTAGGTCTGCATTAAAAGAGGTGGCATCACTGAACATATAGCCCATATCCGTTACATTGCTGGTATCCCAGCTACTAAGGTCCCCATTAAAGGAAGTGGCGTCAGAGAACATAGCGTACATACTCGTTACATTGGAGAGGTCGGGCACATCGGTGGCATTATATGCCATGTCTACACAATCGGAAAAGGCATAGAACATGGATTGCCATTGAATGTTGCCCCATTGCGCTATACTTGCCAAAAATTCAGGTGTAGATCCATCTTCGACTAACATTGTAAACCCAGGAAAGCTTCCCTGTATGGCGACGGTATAGGTTCCATCAGCTTCGTATATATGGGAAAGGAAACCCGAATCTATGGTAACGTCCTCCACAGTGCCATCGCCCCAGTCCACGGTAAAGTCGAAATCAAAATTCACTCCTTCAGTAAGGCGGATCCTTATCTCTTTTGCCGCCAAGGCGTTCCAAGTGGTGATAAAGGAAGCTGGGTCTTCGGCCATGCTCTCGATCACATTTTCGACTCCTATCTGAACTTCCACCGAGACGGTGGTTTCTCCGTCGCTTACGCTAACTACCAGCACGTGTTCGGTGGCGGTTTCAAAATCCAATGCCTTTCCATCGGCCAGGGTGATCAATCCCGTAGCCGTAATCTCGAACAGGTCGTTGTCGTTGGCAGCGATGCTGAAGGTCAAGTTGTCCCCTTCGGGGTCAGTAGCGGCAACCAGTCCTATTTCATCGGTGTCGCTGATGTTCTCTGCCACAGTGAACAGTTGTTTGTCCTCTGCAGTGGGCGCTTGGTTGACGGGCTGTACCACGGTAAAGTCATTGCTGCTTGTGGCGGTTTTTCCGCCCACGGTTACACTCACCTTCCCGGTGGTGGCCCCATCTGGCACGGTAACGGTAAGCTTGGTTGCCGTTGGTGATGTCACTATCGCCGTGGTTGTACCGATCTTCACGGTATTGGAAGCGGCGGTGATACCGAAATTGGTCCCATTGATGGTGACGATGGTGCCCACGGGCCCCGATGTGGGGCTAAATCCGGTTATGGTGGGCGTTTCCACCGTTGGCGTACTTGGCCCGTCGTCCTTGCTGCAGGACCAAAGTGCGGCCACGGCAAAGAGCGAAAGGGCTAATTTTTTAAGATTCATAGTCTTTATTTTTAAAGTGAATGGTACAAGGTGCCGAATTTTGGCATGAATTTTAGGCACGATCTGACGGATGCCCTGTTTGGATTGATGGATTGTCAAATTTTCAATGGACAGTTGGCAATGGCCAATGTCATTTCGAGCTGTCATCCCGAGCGCAGTCGAAGGAGCAGTCGAGAAATCTTTTTTTGGTTAGGGGTTAGGGGTGAATTGGTCAGTAAGCAGTATGCAGTAGGTCAGTTGGCAGTAGTTCAGTATGCAGTAGTTCAGTATGCAGTAGTTCAGTTTGCAGTAGTCTGAGGTCGGATATCAGAGGTCAGAAGTTTGAGGTCAGTTTATTGTCATTTCGAACGGATGTGTGAAATCTGCTCTTTTGCTAAAAGCTAAAAGGGAGATAATCAGTTTCCAAGTTCCTGGCTCTTGGTTCTTGACTCTTGGAATTTTGGACATTTAGATTGTTCGATTGTTGGCTCTTTAAAAAATGGAGGTTTCATGATCGTCGCTGCACTTCTCATTTTGATTTGACACAAATTTTAGCATAATCAAAAGAGGGGATGTGCCATCTGATCACCGAAAAATCATTCTTACCTGAAAAAATTGGTGAACCTCAAAAAAGAGTGAGGTCAAATATCCCAGCTGAATACAACTTAATGGTGACATTTCTTACTTTTACGGTTCTAAACATTAAACTCCATACTATGAAAAAATTGCTATTGGCCTTCTTGGCTATTTTTGTGGTGTCGTTTGCCACTGCACAGACCGCAGAAGAAATCAAAGCTGAAATGGGACCTAAAAAAGATTCCATTGCCGCTATACAAAAAAGAGTGGATGCCCTTCAATCCAAATTGGATGCTCTACCAGGTTGGAAATTGGGCGCTTTTGGTACCATTGGAGGGAGCATTTCAGAATTCAACAACTGGTTCGCACAAGGTATTCCGAACAACTCATCAGGTAATATAGGGTTTACCGTTAACGCCTTTGCCAATCTTCAAAAGGAAAAATTCTTTTGGCGAAATGCCGCCAATGTAAACCTTGCCTGGGTCAAATTGGATGACAAGGACGACCCGACCGATGATGATAGCTTTCGCCAAGCTACGGATGTGTTCAACATTTCCTCTTTATATGGTAGAAAACTGAGCGAAAAATTCGCTGTCTCTGCCCTAATGGAATACAGGACTACCATTTTGAGCAACATTAACGACCCCGGTTATCTGGATTTGGGTGTTGGTGCCACATGGACCCCAATCCCAGATTTGATTGTAGTGATGCATCCCCTTAACTATAATTTTGTGTTCAGTAGTGAGGATACTATTTTCGAATCGTCCATGGGTGCTAAAATTGTGGCGGACTATACCAAACAAATTGGAGCGGTAAGTTTTAAAAGTAACCTGTCCTTGTTCCAAAGTTATAAGAGCAGTGATTTAAGTAACTGGACGTGGACGAACTCTTTTAGCTATACCTTATGGAAAATGATCGGTGTTGGGTTCGATTTTGGGTTGAGAAACAATAAACAAGAAACCTTGAACTACATTGTGAACAATGCACCTACTCCCGACCCAAATGCTACCTTCGATAGTATTGATAATGAGCTACAGACCTATTGGACCTTGGGGCTTAGCTATAAGTTTTGATCTTCAGGAGAGAGATATATAACAAAAAAAGCCCTCGATAAAGAGGGCTTTTTTGTGGGGTGAAAAATGTTTTTCGTGTTTTTAAGACCATGGTCTAAGTAGGTTAAGATCTGTAAAATCTGTGCGTGACACTAAAATGACTTAAAAACAATGTGAAAGTATGTTTTAAGTGGTCACTTCCTAAACTTTTGTTGTGAACAGGTCAAAAAATGTTGTGAACTGATTGATGTTTTGCAGTTCACCGAAGAAGCTTGTTGCTTAGCAGTTAGGTCTAATATTCATCCAAATGCTCCGGGTACAGAAAATTGTTGTAGGGAAAACGGGTAACATGGATATCCCGAACCGCATCGTACACACGTTTTCTAAATTCATCCATGTTTTCCTTGTTCAATGCAGAGATAAATAGTGCTTTATCCCCAAGCTTATTGAAATACGTATTTTTCCATTCCTCCAGAGTGAAATGAGCGGTGGTTCGTTCTGTTACCAAATCATCCTCATCAATAGTTTCTGGAGTGTACTGGTCTATTTTATTAAAAACCATAATGCAGGGTTTTCCAGAACTATCAATTTCATCCAAAATTTGATTTACCGAAGCAATATGCTCTTCAAAATTAGGGTGGGAAATATCCACTACATGAAGCAAAAGGTCAGCTTCACGGACTTCGTCCAATGTACTTTTAAAACTTTCCACCAATTGGGTGGGTAATTTTCTAATAAACCCTACTGTATCGCTCAACAAAAAGGGAAGGTTCCCCAGGACTACTTTTCTAACTGTGGTGTCCAGCGTAGCAAAAAGTTTATTTTCCGCAAAAACATCGCTTTTGCTGATTACGTTCATTAAGGTGGATTTGCCCACATTGGTATAACCCACCAATGCAACCCGAACCAAAGAACCCCGGTTGCCGCGTTGGGTCTCCATTTGGCGGTCTATCTTGGCAAGCTTCTTTTTGAGCAAAGCAATTCGGTCTCGAACAATACGTCTATCCGTTTCAATTTCGGTTTCACCGGGACCACGCATTCCAATACCCCCTCGTTGTCTTTCCAAGTGGGTCCAAAGACCAGTCAAACGTGGGAGCAAATATTCGTATTGTGCCAATTCTACCTGGGTCCTGGCATAACTGGTTTTCGCTCTTTGGGCAAAAATATCAAGGATCAGACTTGTTCTGTCCAATACTTTGCAGCGAAGCAATTTTTCAATATTGTTCTGTTGTGCGGGAGACAACTCATCATCAAAGATTACGGAACCTATTTCATTTTCCTTCACAAATTGGCGTACATCTTCCATTTTCCCACTACCAATATAGGTTTTGGGATTAGGCACATCAATGCGCTGTACAAATCTTTTTTCGACTTCGCCTCCGGCAGTGTAGGTCAAAAATTCAAGCTCATCCAAGTACTCCTTTACCTTTTCTTCGTTCTGGTGTTGATTCATTACACCAATGAGTACCGCCTTTTCATATTCAATCGACTTCTTTTCTAGCATCAAATGGATTTAGAATGCAAATCTACACAATGTTTCGGAAGCTGTTTGGTGCTTTTCGCCTTTTAAGGGCTGATGAACAGGGGAAAAGACTATTATTTAATTGTATTGTTCCCTATCTTGAAGCCCTAAACCAACCTAACACAACATAATGTTTAGAACACACCCCCCCCACAACCTAAAACACAATCATTTTTTAAAGTTTTTTGTCTGTTTTTTATGGATGATAATTTTGCTCCCTTTCGGACTCAAGGCTCAAAATTCGCCCATTCCTAACCCTACGGATGTCATTGGTTTTGAAGTAGGTTCCGATTTTCATTTGGCCACCTATGAGCAATCCATTGAATATTTTAAAAAGTTGGATACTGCAAGTGATTTAGTGGAAATGCGGGAAACCGGAAAAACTTCCGAAGGTCGCACATGGTATTATGTTTTGATTTCCTCCAAAGAAAATTTGGCTAAGATTGACCACTACAAGGAAATCTCGCAAAAATTGGCCCACCCCAAAGGAATGACACGCGAAGAAGCCCAAAAATTGGCGGAAGAAGGCAAGGCCATTGTGGATTTAAGTGGTGGTTTGCACGCTTCGGAAGTGGCTGGGGCACAACACATTATTACATTGGCGCATCAAATTGTAAGCGAAGCTGATTCCAAAAAGTTCAAACCAATTTTGGATGATGTGATATTGGTATTATGGCCATCTTTAAATCCGGATGGACAGGATATTATTGCCAATTGGTATATGTCGAATGTTGGTACACCCTACGAAACGGCAAGAACCCCTTGGCTTTATCAAAAGTATGTAGGTCATGATAATAATAGGGATGCCTATATGCTCAATATGTTGGAATCTCGGGTTGTGGGCAGAACATGGAGGGAATGGGAACCCAATGTGATTCATGTACACCATCAATCCTCTCCCTTTCCCACTCGAATTTGGTTGCCGCCTTTTGCGGAACCGATTGCGCCCCAAACGCCACCTATTGTGGCCCGAGAGGTAAATATGATCGGGATGGCCATGGCCCAAGAATTGGAAACAGAAGGTTTGCCGGGAGCTGTGCATATGGGTAAAGGTTTTGACGCTTGGTATCCAGGCTATATTGATTACTTGCCAGTCATGCAAAATATACCCTCTTTTTGGACAGAAACAGCCTTGTACCGATATGCCACGCCTTATTTTTATACCATTCGGGATTTTCCAGAACACAGAAAAGATTTACGCGTTGAATCGTTGTACAATAGCCCATGGAAAGGCGGTTGGTGGCGGTTGCGCGATGCGATGCAGTACATGCAAACTGCTTCCATTGCCGTATTGGACTATTCATCAAAATACAAAGAGACATTGTTGTTCAATAAGTATCAGGCAGCAATGACAACCATTGAAAAATATAAGAATGAACCACCTTATGCATACATCATACCACAAAAGCAAAGAGACCCGTCTCGTCCGGTAGAGTTGTTGAAACGTTTGGCTTTTAATGGAATCAAAATATCACAATTGGATAAACCGATGGAGTATTCTGGCGTTACGTATCCGAAAGGAACTTGGGTAATACCGATGGACCAAGAGTTTGCCGAGATGGCGCGCCAGGTTTTGGACGTGCAAGTATATCCGGATTTACGAGATACACCTGATGGGCCACTTGAACAACCGTACGATGCTGCAGGTTGGACCCTTCCTTTTCAAATGGAAGTGGAAGTAATTACTGGAACTGTTCCATTATCGGATACATTCAGGGAAGCTTTGACACCCGTAGAAGGAATCCCACTCGAGACCACCGATGATGAAGAACAGGATTTGAACAAAACCGATTTTGTTTCTGGTGCTGGATTTGATACCGATAAAGTAGCGGCTGGAATTAAGCCATTGCCAGGTACGCTTCGTGGTAGCGGAAGTACATTATGGTTAGATCCAACGGAGAACAATATTTTCCGTGTATTGGCAGAGGCCATGAAAGATGGTTTAACCGTCGGCTATGATGCAGATGTCAGAAAATATGGTGTTAAAGGAGCCACTCGAAGTAAAATCAATCAATGGATTAAGGATTACGCAATTAATGGTAAAATGGGGTCAGGCTCAGGTGATGCCATTGTAAAAGCTAGAATAGGAGTATACCGTCCGTGGACCGCAAGCATGGATATGGGATGGACCCGATGGCTATTGGATAATTATGGGTTTTCTTATGCATCCGTTCGAGACGCGGATTTTAAGTCCAATAATTTAAAAGACCGTTTTGATGTGATAGTGATGGCATCTGAATGGCCAGGCTCTATTGAAAACGGATTGGAATCCGGTTCCGCTCCACCACAATATGCTGGAGGATTAGGTGAATTGGGAATACGCAACCTAAATGCTTTTGTGGAACAAGGGGGTACTTTGATTACCTTGAACCGAAGTTCCAATTTTGCGATTAATGCTCTGCATCTCCCTGTTGAAAATGTAGTCGATAAGGTTGATAGGGCCAAATTCTTCACAGGTGGGTCTATTATGCAGGTAAAAACAAATCCACAACACCCTGTGATGTCAGGAATGCAATCCAATGCCAATCTATTTGTCTACAACAGCCCAATTTTTGTCACCCAAGAAGGTTTTGAAGGGGAAATACTGGCCAAGTATCAGAAAAATGGGTCTCCCCTGATGTCTGGATTTTTAGTTGGGGAAAAATATATGAACGGAAATGCCGCCGCTTTGGATGTGAAACACGGCAAGGGGCATGTGATTCTTTTTGGATATCAACCGCAGTGGCGTGGGCAGTCCATGGGAACTTACAGAACACTTTTTAATGCGTTGTTGTATGCCAATAAATTATCGGGTGTAGAACGTGAGGTTGCCGAGGAGTGGCAAGCTATCATTGGTAAACCTGCTGACGAAAAATCAAATAATGAAGATTAAACCTTGTAATCAGAAATAGGCTTGAAGAAACAGGAGAACAGATATACGATAGCATTTTATAATCTCGAAAATTTTTTTGACACCAAGGACGATGCTTACTTGCTCGATAATGACTTTACTCCAAAGGGGTTTAGAAAATGGAACAAATCGAAATTTAGGAAGAAGGTCAAAAGGATTTCCAAGGCTATTTCCAAAATTGGATTGGATGATAGTGATTATCCTCCGGTTTTGGTAGGTATGGCAGAAGTGGAAAACAAGGGAGTCATTGAAATCTTATTGCAATCCAAAAGATTACGGCACATAGATTATGACGTCATTCATTTTGATTCACCTGACGAACGCGGTATTGATACGGCACTTATTTATGATAAAAAACATTTTGAGGTGCTCGATACTGAGACCATTCCTTTGATGGTTCAAAACACCAATGGTGAGCGGGATTTTACTCGTGATATTTTGTATGTGCATGGAAAATTGCATCAAGAAAAAATTCACGTTTTTGTAAACCATTGGCCATCCCGAAGAGAAGGAGCTGAGGAAACTGTTTATAAGCGCATCAAGGCGGCAGAGACCATCCTACAGAAAATTGAAGGCATACATGATGACCATCCAAACATTATTATAATGGGTGATTTTAACGATGACCCTAATTCGGAAAGCATACAAACCTTAATGCGTAATGGGATGTTCATCAACCCAATGAAAAAATTGTTGTCTCCTTTTGAAGGAAGTGCCAACTATAAGGGTAAATGGAGCTTGTTCGACCAAATATTGCTAACCCATAGTTTTTTAAATTATGAAGCGGGTACCCACAGTTTTATAAAGGCGAAGATATTTTCACCTCGATTCTTAAAAGAATGGAAGGGTAGATACAAGGGAAACCCATTTCGAACCTTTGCTGGAAATAAATATTTGGGTGGATATAGCGACCATTTTCCGGTTTATGTTGTTTTGGATGAAAAATAATTTAACTGTAAGAAAATAGTTACACCACATAAAAGTTAATTTTCACAACATAAAGAAGTAATTCACTATGTATTTCATCGAATAAAGTAGGAATTTTATCGATAAATAGAGTGTCTTATGATATATTCGTAGTCCAAATCTTACCTAAACTTAACTATGGACTACAGATTTCCTTCAGGGGCCCAGGGAGTGATCTTCTCCATTTTATTTTCGCTTTTAAGCGGAGGTTCCATGCTTGCCCAATCCAAAAATGCCAAAGAAAATATTCATTTTTCCTACAATCAAGGGAAAATCTCTTCTCTTATTTCCGAATTGGAAATGGAGCACCAGGCCAAACTTAAAAAAATAGGTGAACTTTTAAAATCCAAAGGACTTAGAGCAACAGAAAAAACAAGTGAAGGTATACAAGTTGCTTTAAAGGATATCGGTACCGATGGCACTCCATTATATTATACTACACTCAACGAT
Organism: Allomuricauda sp.; assembly: GCA_040285615.1. GTDB lineage: Bacteria > Bacteroidota > Bacteroidia > Flavobacteriales > Flavobacteriaceae > Flagellimonas. The sequence goes on along the minus strand of JAVJRL010000012.1, from coordinate 278,071 downwards.
CCTGCTTCCAAAACCTCTAGAGGGTATACACTATATGATAAAGGGCTGTTGAATTTGGGATTGACGGGTACCAATATGGAAGTAGGTGTTTGGGATTCTGGGGTTGCATTGACTTCGCACCAAGAATTTGATACCCGCGCAAAGAATACTGACAATACCGATGAAGTAAGCCTACATGCCACTTTGGTGACAGGAAACCTTATTTCTGCCGGAGTGGAACCCAATGCCAAGGGTGTTGCCTATGGTGCAAAGGCTTTGACACATGATTGGAGCCGAGATAAAATTGAGGTCGCCGAAGCGGCTGCCAATGGACTTTTATTGAGCAATCATTCTTATGGAATTTTATCTGACAGAGTACCTGATTGGTATTTTGGCGCCTACATTAAAGTTACACAGGATTGGGATAGGATCATGTACAACGCTCCGTATTATTTAATGGTAACTGCTGCGGGAAATGCGCAAAACTCCTACGATAACGAAGCTCCTAATTATGGTAAAACCGCGGATGGTTTTGACCTTTTGTTGGGCTTTACCACCACTAAAAACGGACTCACCATTGCAGGTGCCAACACAGAGATCGATAGTAATGGAGAATTGAAAAAAGCTTCCGTAGCGGGATATAGCAGCTTTGGACCTGTTGATGATGGCCGTGTAAAACCGGATTTAGCTGGTGATGGTGGGGATATTCTTTCTACTAGTTCAGCTACCAATAGTAGTTATCAGGTATCCGCAGGAACTTCTATGGCTGCACCTGGGGTTACAGGTTCGCTTTTGTTATTGCAGCAATATCACGAAGAACTTTTTGGTTCCTATATGAAAGCAGCAACCTTAAAAGGACTTGCACTTCACACTGCTGATGATGTGGACGCCAAAGGACCTGACTACAAAATGGGTTGGGGCATAATGAATGCCAAATCTGCGGCCGAAGTGCTTCAAAATAGAGAATACACTTCATTGATAAATGAAAAAACCCTTTCAGATGGCGAGACATATACTTTAACCGTAACAGCAATTGATGGTGAAGATTTAGTTGCCTCCATTTCTTGGACAGACCCAGAGGCAGAAACTGTGAACAGAGGTGAACTTAATAGCACAACTGCGGCTTTGGTAAACGATTTGGATATTAGAATCACCAAGGAGGGAGAAACCTATTTGCCATGGAAGTTAAACCTGGCTCAAGCAAATAATGCCGCAACACAAGGAGACAATAAAGTGGACCCTTTTGAACGTGTTGAGGTAGAAAATGCCAATGGTATCTATACCATCACTATTTCGCACAAGGGGGGATTAAAAAATGGATTACAGGATTTTTCCTTGATTGTTTCCGGGGCACAGATTTCCAATTGTTCCATTGAGACTCCTTCAAATGTTGATTTAGAAAACTCTACAAGCGCAAGCACTACCATTTCTTGGAACGACGCGGACGAAACTTTGTTCGAAGTACAGTATAAGAGTATTGATACGGACAATTGGGAAAGTGAATTGATTTGGGCAAGTAACTTTGAGCTTTCCAATTTGGAAAATGGAAAGGTATACGAAGCTCGTGTACGTTCCATTTGTACGGAAAATGCGGTATCCGAGTTTTCGGAAACCATCGAGTTTGAGTTCAACGGAGAAGAAACAGTATTGATTGAAAACACTCCGATGTTTATTCCCCAAGAGTTGAACATATCTGTTTATCCAAACCCTACGGTGGACTATTTAAATGTGAATGCGGAACTGTCCAAAGATGCTGAGTTCTCTATCGTAACCACTTCCGGAAACGTCATAAAAAAAGGCAAGACCGAAGGTTCCATTAATGTGTCATCGCTATCTTCTGGATTGTATGTTTTGGTAGTTCAGGATTATTCTGGAATCAAGAGCACTAAGTTTTATAAGAACTAATCGTAGGCTCAATTTACAGTAATCAATAACCAATTCACAATAGATTCCTCACTACGTTTAGAATGACATTGGTTATTGTAAATAGTTTATTGCTTAATTGAATATGGATATCAGTTCGAACACAGTCGAATTTTTTTTTCACCCCTTTTACCTTTGACGAGTTACCATTTACCCTATAGGACATCAAATCTTTTTAATTTCATCGTCTTCCAAGAGCTCTTCATTTCGTAAACGCAAAAATACTTGTGCAGTGGTCACTACATCTAACTCACAGTATGTTACAATTCTGTCCAGGTCATTTTCCTTATAGAAAACATCTTTTACCATACTCCCGTCCATATCTTCCTTTGGAGAAGGAATTCCGAGCACATGTGCCAACAGTTTTAAGGAAGTGTAATGTTTGTAGTCGCCAAACTTCCATAACTCCATAGTGTCCAAATGAGGCACTTCCCAAGGTTTTTTTCCAAAGAGATCCAGTTTGTAGGGCAAGTTGATACCGTTTATGATCATTCTACGTGCGATATAGGGAAAATCGAACTCCTTACCGTTGTGGGCGCACAAAAGGTGCTTAACATTACTAAAGTGATCAGAAAGCAATTGTTTGAAGTCTTTTAAAATCTTGACCTCATCACCATAAAAAGAAGTGACCCTTAAGTTCCGGTTTTCTCCTTTGTGTGTAAAATATCCCACCGAAATACAGACAATCTTACCGAATTCGGCCCAAATACCTGCTCGGTCGTAAAACTCCTCGGGCGTAAATTCATCTTTTCGCTGATACTGGGTTTTCTGTTCCCATAATAGCTGGGTGGTTTCATCCAGGTCGGAGAAATATTGTTGTTGAGGTACGGTTTCGATATCCAAAAAAAGGATATGTTCCAGGTTAAGTTTATAAAGCATTGTAGCCAATTAAAAAAGAGTCGTCTGCTTTGCAGGACTCTCGTGTTCCAATAACCATTTTTTTCTATGCAGTCCACCTGCATATCCTGTGAGGTCTCCATTGGTTCCGATTACACGATGACAGGGAACCACAATCCAAAGTGGATTTTTGCCATTGGCCGAGGCTACTGCACGAATGGCCTTTACGTCACCGAGTTGTTTGGAAAGTTCCAAATAAGAAATGGTTTTTCCAAAAGGTATTTTTAAAAGAGCATCCCAAACCTTCTTTTGAAAGTCGGTGCCCGAGGGGTTTAGTTTAAGGTCGAATACCGTTCGGTCTCCGTTAAAATATTCTTGAAATTGCGTAACAGCATCTTTTAAAATTTCAGGAAATGTACCGTTTGGTTTTTTATCATCCAAAACAGTAATGGAAGCAAGGCCATTTTCATCGCCTTTTAACTCTGCCGTTCCAATAGGAGTCTGTATATAAGCAATTTCCATTACTCTATTTCATTTTCATCTTCAATAATTCCTAAACGCTTTGCTCTAGCGTGCCAGTTCTTCCTAGCTAGCTTTTGAAGGTCTTCTACGTTGTCACTTTCATCCATAATCTCGAATCCGAGCAAGGTTTCGATAACATCTTCCATAGTGACCAATCCACTTACCGAACCATACTCATCCACTACCAATGAAATGTGTTCTCTTTTCTGCACAAACTTTTTGAAAAGGTCATTAATGGATTTACTTCGATTGGTGACCAATAGCTCCCTTCGGATGGTGGCCAATGTCTCATTCCCTTTTTTATTGATGATCGCTTCCAACAACTCATCTTTTAAGAAAAAACCAGTGATATTGTCCATGCGGTCCTTGTACAGCGGAATTCTGGAAAAGCGCAAGGGCCTGTTTTTTTCAAAAAATTCTTTTATCGGAGTGTCCTCGGAAGCCACCTTCATTACGGTTCTGGGTGTCATTACATCGCGTGCCAGTATTTCATCAAAATAGAGCAAGTTTTTGATCATCTTGGATTCTGATTCCTTGAATACTCCCTCTTCATGTGCAATCTCTGTCATGGCACTGAAATCTTCACGACTCAGTACACTTCCATGTTCTCCTTTTGCTCCCACCAGTTTGGTAAACAATTGCAATAACCACAATAACCCAGTCCATTTTAAGATGAATACCATGATCTTTAATGCTTTTCCGGTAAAGTTGGCCAGTTGTTTCCAATAAGTGGCTCCTATCGTCTTCGGAATGATCTCTGAGGCGACCAAGATCAATATGGTCATAAGCGTGGATACGATACCCACCATGAGGTCTTCCGTAAAGCTTATCCCAAAAAGCGTACGTTGTGTGGTTCCGTACATCTCCGCATAGGCCACTTTTGCTTGAACCCCTACCAAAATGGCGCCAACGGTATGCGCAATAGTGTTTAAGGTGAGAATGGCAATTAGTGGCTTGTCTACATCCTTTTTAAGGGTTTCCAACGTTGTTGCATACTCTTTTCCTTCTTGTTTTTTTACATTGATAAAGGTGGGTGTGATGCTAAGCAACACAGCCTCCAAAATGGAGCACAAAAAGGAGAAAAAGATGGAAATAAGGGCGTAAAATAGTAGTAGTCCCATAGAATGGCAGAATCTTTAGCACCAAGATAGGGAATAGGAATTAATTTTGAATGTTTAATCCCTTTGCTTTGTAAAAAACATCTTGTAAGGCCGTTCGAATGTTCAAATTATATAATTTTCGATGGTCTCTGCTTGGATAAACCCGGTTGGATAGAAAAATAAAAGTCAGCTTTTTTTCTGGGTCTGCCCAAACAAAAGTCCCTGTAAAACCGGAATGGCCAAAACTTTCCGGTGATGCCAATGGTGAAGGGTAAGCCTCTTCCAAAGGAAGTTCTGGGTTGTCAAGCAACGGTTTATCAAAACCCAATCCCCTGCGGTTTTCATTTTCGGGATACTGCACCTCTATAAATTCCTTTACGGTTTTTGCTGAAATAAGTTGTTTGCCATCCACATTGCCATAATTTTGATAAAAGAGCATCAATTTGGCCAAGTCATCCGCTGTACCGAACAAACCTGCATTGCCCGAAACGCCTCCTTTAAGTGATGCATTTTCGTCGTGCACCCAACCTCTGACCAAGGTTTTTCTAAAGAGCGTATCCACTTCGGTGGGAACGATGGCATTCACGTAATGGTTTTCCTTCGGTAGGTATCCCAAGGTATGGCAACCTAAAGGGCGATAGAAATTTTCATCCAAATATGTTTGATAGTCGGTTCCTGTGAGTTGCTCAATCAAACTGGGGAAAACAAGAAAAGTAAGCCCTGAATATGTGTATTTCTTCTCATCAGAAACTTTGGAGCGGTTGATGATGCGGTTCATTTTTCGCTCGAACCGATTGTTGATGTAGAGACCAGAGTATACTTGTCCTTGAAATCGTTTATCGGATGAACGATGAATAAACCTTCTTTTAATTTTCCCATTTTTCCGAAGCACTTTTTGTAAAAACACGATATAGGGAACCAAACCAGACTGATGTGCCAAAATCTCACGCAAAGTGAGGACTTTTTTATCCTTTCGATGTTTCCAAGGTTTCCAATAGGTGCTGAAAGGTTTATCCAGATCCAGCTTTCCCTCGTCCACCAATTTCATCAAGGCGGGCAATGGCCCTGTGATTTTAGTAACAGAGGCTAAATCGTAAAGATCATTCAACGCGACGGGTTGGATGCTATCGTAGGTATGGAAACCGTATGCTTTGTGGAAAATAATCGTGTCGTTCTTGGCGACCAACAATTGTGCTCCGGGAAAAGCCAAACTATCGATGCCCATTTCCATAATGGAATCCACTTTTTGGTTGATGAAAGCTTCATCAAACTCTAATTTGGAAGGATACGCGTGGATAAGATTTCGTTGGGCAAACCCAAAATCTACCATTAGAATAATAAAAAGAAACGAAACCGTGATTTTTTTCATTTAGCTGAGATTTATCCCAAAGTTCGGATAAAATCCTTGGCAAAATAACTGGCGATGATATCGGCGCCGGCCCTTTTGATGGCCGTCAATTGTTCCAGCATTACAGCATCGTGGTCCAGCCAACCTTTTTCGGCTGCGGCTTTTACCATTGCGTACTCACCTGATACTTGATATACTGCAACTGGAACTTCCACCTCATTTTTGATTTCCCGAACAATGTCCAAATAGCACAATCCAGGTTTTACCATTACAATATCAGCACCTTCGTCAATGTCCATTTGGGTTTCCTTGATAGCTTCATACCGATTGGCATAATCCATTTGATATGTTTTTTTGTCTTTGGGCACATTCGCAATATCCACAGGTGCAGAGTCCAGGGCATCACGGAAAGGGCCATAAAATGCGCTGGCATATTTGGCGGAGTAGGCCATAATACCTGTATTGATGAAGCCTTCATCTTCTAAGGCTTCACGGATGGTCAGGATTCTACCATCCATCATATCGCTGGGTGCCACAAAATCCGCTCCTGCCTTGGCGTGGGATATGCTCATTTCGGCCAGAACTTCAGCGGTTTCATCATTTAGGATTTGTCCTTCAGCAACAATGCCGTCATGTCCATAAGCGGAAAATGGGTCCAAAGCAACATCAGTCATCACTAACATTTGTGGACAGGCGTTTTTTACGGTTTTTATAGCACGTTGCATCAAACCGTTCGGGTTTAAAGCTTCGGTTCCTTTATTGTCTTTGAGTTTATCATCAACCTTTACAAAAAGAAGTACTGAACAAAGTCCCATTTTCCAAAGTTCCTTCACCTCTTTCTCAAGATTATCCAAACTCAACCTAAAATAATTGGGCATAGAGGTTATTTCTTCTTTGATTCCTTTTCCTTCGGTAACGAACAACGGTACCAAAAAGTCGTCTGGAGTCAAGGTGGTTTCCCGAACCAATCTCCTAATGGATTCTGATGCGCGGAGTCTTCTGTTTCGTATTAATGGATACATGTTTTTAGTTTTAAGTGATAAGCTTTCAGCTGTAAGCTTAAGTTTTTAGTGATGTTTTTATGGTGTTGATCAATGCTGCGAGCATTTTCTTGATTTCATCTATTTCTGAAAGAGTGTTTTTAGAAATTTCCGATTCAATATAACCCAGGTCAGAAGCTAAAAGTAAAAGATAATCCAGTTCATGGGCAGAACCTGAAGCGATATATAAAAATCGAATAAACTCTTTTTGAGTTTCTCGTCCGCATCCTTCAGCAATATTTGTGGGAATGGAGACAGCCGCTCTATTCATCTGGGAGATTAGATTGTATTGCTCCGATTTGGGAAAATCCATGGTCAATCTATATACGTTAAGCACAAGTTGATGTGATTTTTCCCAGACCTTGTAATTTTTATAGTTTCCCATAGCTTAGAGCTTATTGCTTGATACTTAAAGCTACTATCAAATATCAATTTCCCCAGTTAGATAAAGCACGGCCTTCCCCGAAATTTTAACACGTTCACCCAAATATTCGCAGACCACATCGCCACCTCGTTTGGAAAGCTGTTTGGCCGTCATTTTGGTTTTGTTTAAAATTTCTGTCCAATACGGAGACAATGAGGTATGGGCGGAACCTGTCACGGGGTCTTCAGGAATTCCGCAAGCGGGAGCAAAAAATCGAGATACAAAATCTACTTCGTCCCCTGGCGCTGTTACAATTACTCCGCGAACATCCAATTGCCCCAATAAATGGTGGTTGGGTTCAATTGCTTCGATTTCTTTCTGGGAACGATACACCATCATATAGTCCGTTTTGCCCTTCAGGGTTTTTACCGGGGCTTTTCCAATAGCGGTGTCCAACTCCTCAATATTTTGGATTGCGATCAAGTTATCCGTTGGAAAGTCCATGGTCAACCAACCATTATCTGCTTTGTTTACCGTTAGATGACCACTTCGGCTCGAATAAAACTGAATGGTATCTTTTTCAAGGTCATAAAAATGGAACAAAACAAAGGCTATTGCCAAGGTAGCATGTCCGCAAAGGTCCACTTCCACTTCTGGCGTAAACCATCGCAGTTCGTACTGGCCATCCTTTTTAACGGCAAATGCAGTTTCGGCCAAGTTGTTCTCTTGGGCAATTTTTTGCATTAATTCGGGACTCAGCCACGAATTCAAAATGCAGACCGCGGCAGGATTTCCGCCAAAAGTCTGGCTGGTAAATGCGTCTATTTGGTAAATCTTTTGTCTCATAGGCTTGGTTTCAAGGCAAAACTACGGATTAAACCCAATCTTTTGGGCTTTGCAGTACTTCTATCAACTTCTCTTCTTCACTTCCTTTTTCGGGATGATGGTCATATCGCCATTGCACATGTGGTGGCAAGCTCATCAAAATACTTTCGATACGTCCGTTGGTTTTAAGACCAAATAGGGTACCCTTATCGTGCACCAAATTGAATTCTACATAACGGCCTCGACGAATTTCCTGCCAATCGCGATGTTCTTGAGAGTAGGGTATGTCCTTCCTTTTTTCAACAATCGGTGCATAGGCATCCAAAAAACTGTCTCCAACTTCTGTCACAAAATTATACCAATCTTCCATGCTGGTTTCTTCGGTTGCTTTGCAATAATCGAAGAACAACCCGCCTACCCCGCGGGCTTCATTCCGGTGGGTATTCCAGAAATAATCGTCGCATTTCTTTTTATAGGCTGGATAAAATTCAGGGTTGTGGGCATCGCAGGCTTTTTTGCAAACTGCGTGAAAATGGGTCGCATCTTCATCGAACAAATAATAGGGGGTAAGGTCCTGTCCGCCGCCAAACCATTGATCAACAATGTCACCATCCTTGTCGTACATCTCAAAATAGCGCCAATTGGCGTGCACGGTTGGAACCATGGGGCTTTTAGGGTGAATTACCAAACTAAGGCCACAGGCAAAAAAATCAACATCTTCCACACCAAAATAGTTTTGCATACTTTTTGGCAATGGGCCGTGCACTTTGGAAATATTGACGCCACCTTTTTCAAAAACAGCTCCGTTTTCGATGACTCGGGTCCTACCGCCGCCACCTTCTTCGCGTTTCCAAAGGTCTTGCTGAAACTTTGCGGTTCCGTCTAGTTCTTCCAATTTTGAAGTAATGCTGTCCTGCAGTTGTTGAATGTATTGGTAAAATTTATCTTTCATAATGTAATTCATAAAGTTCCATATCAAGAGGAGCCTCGTTTGGAGGTTGATAAGCTTTGGATAAGGTTTTTATCCAAAGAAAACCCGTTTTTTCGGCAACTCTAATGCTGGCCACATTACTATTGTGAGCAAAGATTTTTAATTTTTTGAGCTTAAGTTCTTTAAAGGCCAGTTCGACAATATTTTTCACGCTTTCAGAAATTATTCCCTTTCCATGATGTTTTTTGTCCAAACAATAAGCCAATTCTCCTTCACCAGTGTCCCAGTGTATATCTTTGAGAATAACAAGTCCAATAACTTTGTTGTTCTTGTTCCTTATGGCATAGGTAAACTCAATTTTTTGTTCTATTTCCTTAACTTTTTTGGAAATATATAGTCGAGAGTTTTCTACGGATTGATTCAGAGATAGGGTTTTTGTAAAAAAACGGTTAAAAATGTCAGCATTGGAAGTCATCATGTTGCAGAGATTCTCTGCATCGGTCTCATTCAGATAATTTATTTTGATTAATTCTGACTTTTTCATTTCTAAAGAATATGTACCATTCGGTTTTTATGCTCTGAAAGTGTGCTGCTCTCATCAATTTTGATGGATTCCAAGGCCATTTTTTTTAACAGCTCAACGATTTCATGCTCAGATTTTTCCGCATTTTGGGCAAAGATGTATCGACCTACTTCATTATTGTGTAAATCCATTGCCTTTGGCAATTGTTTGTTCGGAAATGAATCTTCGTGCCAATCGGTTACTTTTTTTGCCCAAGCCAAAGCGGCATCCTCGTTTCGCTGCCATTTAAAACATCGTTTTGCAATCAAGTAATTCCAAAAAGCGTGTCTAAAAGCATTCGCCGGACCATTTTTATGATGCAGCTTGCCATAGTTTTTGGTAGAAATGGTTATGCATTTCTTGGTCGCCTTGATGGTAGGTAAAATGAAGTGTGGCCGGCTAAATCCAATTAATATACCTTTCAGTATATTTTTAAAATCAACCCGCTTTATTACAGCAAAAAGGTTCACTCCCTGTATTCTTTTACCGCATCAATGAATGCTTTTGCATTCTCTACGGGAATATGAGGCAAAATTCCGTGGCCTAGGTTCACGATATATTTGTCCTTACCGAAATCACGAATCATTTGTGTGACCATTTCCTTGATTTTCTCTGGCGGTGAAAGCAAGCGTGCGGGGTCAAAATTACCTTGAAGGGTAACATTGCCTCCCGTTAAGTATCTTGCATTTTGAGGTGAACAGGTCCAATCAACCCCAACGGCCGAAGCCCCTGAATTTGCCATTTCTTTTAAAGCAAACCAGCATCCTTTTCCAAAGACGATTACAGGTGCTTCATCTTTTAATGCATCCACAATCTGCTGAATATATTTCCAGGAAAATTCCTGATAATCTTGAGGCGATAGCATTCCTCCCCAGGAATCAAAAACTTGAACAGCATTTACACCAGCTTTCACTTTTGCTTTAAGGTAGGCAATAGTTGTATCGGTAATTTTTTGAAGCAATTCGTGGGCAGCTTCTGGCTGCGTAAAGCAAAATCCTCTGGCTTTGTCAAAACTCTTGCTGCCTTGACCTTCTACGCAATAACAAAGAAGTGTCCATGGGGAACCTGCAAACCCGATTAAGGGGACTTCATCATTCAGTTTTTCCTTGGTCATTGTAATGGCATCCATCACATAACCTAAGGTGTCTTGAATATCGGGAACAATTACCCTGTCCAAATCGGCTTTCGAGCGAATCGGATTTGGTAAATAAGGTCCGAAATTAGGTTTCATCTCCACCTCGATGTCCATTGCCTGCGGAATAACTAAAATGTCACTGAACAAAATAGCGGCATCCATGCCGTATCGGCGGATGGGCTGCACGGTGATTTCGGAGGCCAGTTCCGGGGTCTGGCAACGGGTAAAGAAATCGTATTTTTTACGGAGTTCCATAAACTCGGGCAAATAGCGCCCTGCCTGTCGCATCATCCATACGGGAGGTCGTTCAACGGTTTCGCCTTTTAATGCTTTTAGGAACAAGTCGTTTTTTATCATAAGTGTTTGAAATGATTAATCGCCTGAACCAACACGTTTTCAACGGTTGGTTTATTGGCTACAATACTATTTTTTGAATGTTTACGAGCTTCAGTGGCCGTGGTTTCCCCAATACAGAACAATGTGCAGTTTCCTAAGGTGTTTTCCAAAAGAAAGCTTCGAATACCACTAGGGCTAAAGAACAGAATACCATCAAAATCCCGTTGAAACGCCTTTGGATTTAGATTTGTGTGGTACATCTCCAATTCTTTATACTGAACGTTATTTTTTGTTAGCATATCTGGAAGTTCATCCCTTCTTTTATTGCCGCAAAGGAATACAAATGTCTCGTTTTGATGTCGTTTTATAATGTTTTCTGCCAATTCTGATGCGTTTTCAGCTATTTCGACCACTTTCAGCTCATTTTCTTCTAAAAGTGCTTTTGTCTTTTCACCTACACAAAAGATGTTGAGCTTTGAATAATCCAAACCTTTGGTTTGATTCAGAAAAGCCTTTACCGCATTCTTGCTAGTGAAAATATAGTTTTGGTAATCAAAGGGAATTTCTACATCCAGAAACTCTATTTTTAGGGCATCGTACTCCACCAATCCCAAACCAGAATTTAGAAAAAGCTCCTTTTGGGACAAACTCAACATTTTAGTGGACAGTACTGTTTTCATTTCTGATTTCCTGCATCAATTTATCGCCTCCTTTTTGCAAGACTTCTTCCGCACAAGTTTTACCTAGGTCTTTCGCATCAGCTAATTTCACTTCTTTTTTGATGTCAATTTTCTGTTTTCCATCCAAAGAGAAAACAACGCCCTCAAAATAAGTCGTTTGGTCTTTTATTTTCGCCAAAGCGCCTATTGGGGCCGTACATCCACCTTCCAAGGTGCGCAAAAATTCACGTTCTATAGTCGTGGCTATTTCGGTTTCGGAATGATTTAGCTTGCCCAATGCTTCTTTGGTAAAATCATCTTCTTCTTTGGCCACGACCAACATTGCGCCTTGTGCTGGCGCGGGAATCATCCAATCCAATGGGATGGCATCTTTGGGCAATAGTTTGATGCGTTCCAATCCTGCCTGGGCAAAAATGGCGCCTTGCCAATCGTTTTCAATCAATTTTATAAGCCGTGTATTCACATTTCCTCTTAAATCCACCACTTTGTGATTGGGATATTTGTTCAGCCATTGTGCTTTTCTTCGCAAGCTACCTGTCGCAATGGTTGCAGGTGCATCGGATTCCAGAAATCCAGAACCTTTGTGCACTAAAATATCATAGGTTATCGCACGTTCCAAAACAGCTACTTGCACTATCCCTTTGGGTAGTTGGGTAGGTACATCTTTCATGGAATGCACCGCAATGTCAATGTCTCCTTTCAACAGGGCCACATCTAAAGTTTTGGTAAAAATACCCGTTACTCCAAGCTCATACAGTGGTTTGTCCAATACTTGGTCCCCCAGAGATTTGGTAGGCGCCAAAATGGTGTCGTACCCTAGTGCTTCCAACTTTTTTTGTACGGTAGTGGCTTGCCACAGTGCGAGTTCGCTGTCGCGGGTTCCAATTCGGATTATTTTGCTCATTTGGAATGTAGTTCTAGCTGAAAAACTTTTTGGATAAGCTCTAGACTGTCTTCGGTGTCGACCTCGTTACTCTTTAAGTGGTTGGCAAACTGCTTGGTAATTTTTTGGATGATTCTGTCCGAGATAATTTCTGCCTGAATTTGGTCAAATCCTTCAATTTTTTTGGTCTGAAAATCAATTTCTTCAATTTTCATTGTATTCAGCTTGTCCTTGAGCGCATTGATTACTGGAGCAAACTTTCGGGTTTCCAGCCATTTTAGAAAATCCTTTTTCACTTTCTCTATGATAGCCTCTGCTTTTGGAACGTATTCCTTTCTCTTGGTTAAGGTCTCATCTGTAATCTGTGATAGTTGATCTAAATGTACTAAAGTCACATTGTTCAACTCTTTCACATCATCTGATACATTTTTAGGAACGGATAAATCTAAAATCAACAATGGTTTTTTCGAATAGATCAACGCTTTGGAAACTGTAGGTAATTGTGCCCCGGTGGCCACCACAAGAATATCGGCTTTGCGAATTTCTGTCTGCAAATCGCCATAATCCCTAACGGTCAACTGGAACTTGCCTGCAACATCTTCTGCTTTTTCTCTGGTTCTGTTGATTAAAGTAATGTGAGAATTATTAGAATGCTTCACCAAGTTTTCACAGGTGTTTCTTCCAATTTTTCCTGTTCCGAACAATAAGATGTTCTTGTTGGAAATGTCGTCGACATTGTCCAAAATATATTTTACCGAGGCAAATGCTACCGATGTAGCACCTGAAGATAATTCCGTTTCGTTTTTGATGCGCTTGCTGGCCTGAATCACAGAATTGCACAAACGTTCCAGAAACGGATTGGCCATTTCTTGCTTTTTGGAGCGATAAAAACCTTGCTTTATTTGGCTAATAATTTCAAAATCCCCTAAAATCTGACTATCGAGACCAGTACCCACTTTGAACATGTGGGAGATGGCATCGTGATTTTTATAGACATAGGCCACCTCTTGGAATTCTTCGACCGTACCCTTGGTTTGGTCGCAAAGTAACTTGATAAGCTGATAAGGGTGTTGTGCAAAACCGTAAAGTTCAGTCCTGTTACAGGTGGAAATCGCCAAAAGACCATCAATTCCGATTTCCTTGGCCTTGCCCAAAATATGATCAATGGCAGGAACATCCAGACTGAACTTTCCTCTCACCTCTGCATCCGCCTTCTTGTAACTCAAACCAACGGCATAGAAGGAATTATGTTTTGAAATATGGTAGTTCCTCATAAAGGATATAAATCGCAAGACAAAAGTAATAGGGTTATAGGTCAAAAAATAACGCTAGCGGAACTATAAATTACAGTTGGTATTATTTTATGGTTTATTTTCGATGATAATGGTTGAAAGCATTGTTATTATTGATATATTTGATAATATAAAATACAATTTAGAGCGATTCTAAATTAACTTAAAAACAAAATTAGATTGAAAAATAACGTGAAAAATATCGCTAGCGGTTCCTATGATGAAATTTTGGTCGAAGACGGGATTTATATCCTAAAAATTCAAAATGATACCCAAGAACCAAAACTCATTGAACGTGATATCGACAGTTCCTACATTCAATTCCACTTTTGTTTAAAGGGAAAATCTAAGTTTAATTTTAATGAGGGGAACTATTATTTGGAGGTTAATGAGGAAAACTCCCTACTCTTATACAATACCCAAAAGGATTTGCCATTAGACCTTGTTGTTTCGCCAGGTTCTTGGTTAGTGTCTGTAGTGATGACTATCCGGAAGTTTCATTCCCTGTTTTCGGATGAAGCTGATTATATACCTTTTTTAAGTGATGAGAACAAGGAAAAGAAATATTACTCTCAGGAAATGGTATCACCGGCAACTGCCGTTGTGTTGAGTCAGTTGATGAATTTCAACCTTCATCCATCCATCAAAAAATTGTATCTGAAAGGAAAGGTATACGAACTGATTTCTCTCTATTTCAACAAAACAGAAGATGCCGATTTGGAGCAATGCCCCTATTTGGCGGATGAAGATAATGTACGACGAATTCGTATGGCCAAGGAAATCATGATTTCACGTATGGCAGAGCCGCCCACTTTGGCCGAACTTTCCAAAGAAGTTGGATTAAGTCTTAAAAAGTTGAAAGAAGGGTTTAAACAGATTTATGGTGACTCTGTTTTCGGGTTTTTGTTTGATTATAAAATGGAATATGCCCGGAAAATGTTGGAAACCGGCAAGCACAATGTAAACGAGGTAGGGTTAAAAGTAGGCTATAGTACAGCGAGCCATTTTATAGCCTCTTTTAAAAAGAAGTTCGGTACCACTCCCAAAAAATATTTAACTTCAAACGTTTAAACAAAAAACTATGAAATTATTTGCACTGTCCTTGCTCGCTTTTTGTTTTACCTTTCAAATGGCAGCCCAAGATGAACCTACCACTGAAGATGAAACTCAAAAAATGCCCGAATTGGTACTAGTGTTTACCAAAACCGAGGGATGGAGACATAAATCCATTGAAAAAGGAGTGCAAACCCTCAGGGAGTTGGGTCGACAAAATAACTTTATCGTATTACAAACAGAATCGGGGGAAGATTTTACTACTCAGAATCTAAACAACTATAAGCTAGTTGTGTTTTTGAATACTACACTGGATGTATTGGACAATGCACAACAAACTGCCTTTGAAGGCTATATAAAAGGTGGCGGAAGCTTTTTGGGTATTCATTCCGCGTGTGACACTGAATACGATTGGCCTTGGTATGGAAAATTGGTAGGCGGATATTTTAACGGGCATCCTAATGACCCGAATGTTCGAAAGGCTAAAATAGATGTGGTAAGCAAAGCACATCCATCTACGGAGCATTTGCAAGATTCCTGGACAAGGACAGATGAGTGGTATAATTATAAAAACCTAAATCCGAATACTACTGTTTTACTCAACTTGGATGAGAGCAGCTACGAAGGCGGTACCAATGGGTCCAATCATCCTATTGCGTGGTATCACGAATTTGACGGAGGTCGGTCTTTTTACACAGGCGGAGGCCATACGGAGGACGCTTATAACGAACCTATGTTCCGTCAACATCTTTTGGGAGCAATCGAATGGTGTTTAAAGCGAAAGTAGGGTCGGTCGGGCTACAATAATGCCAATATTGCTTTTGATGTTTTTTAAATAATCTGCCAAAGGCAATTCGGATATTTCCACTTCGCCATTTTTGCTTGAGGCATGCAATAAATGTAGTCTTCCATCAGGTTGATGGATGGCAATTCCGGTATGGGTCACATCTAACCCTTTTATGGAGGTGGCCAAGGCAAGAATGTCGCCTGATTTGATAAGATGCTCCTTGCTCTCAATTTGATTCTGTGGCAAATAACAAAGCTTTTCTTTGGCAATTTCTTTTTCCACGGTCAACATCGCTTCAAAATTCTCGTCGCTGGCCAAAAAAGGATACAGCTTGCGGTGGGTTCCCATAAAATTGATGGGCTTTTCTAGTTCCACACCGCCCAATTCTGCAGTAATATCTTTTACCAATCCTTTTTTCTCGTTGTTCCGAATCCATTCTGTAAAATAATGTAAACGAGAGGGGTATCCCTTCAAATTTCCATTTCTATACCGAACGGTTTCTAAATTAGCTGTAAAATTCTCAAAATCTTTCTGCTGGTTCTGCAACATCAAACCAAAAGCCAACACGTTTTCCACAAAGGTGGTGCAGTCCAGTCCGCCAAAATTCACGACCAAGGTTTCTGTATCTCCAACTTCCAGGGTTTTTTCTACATACGGTGTTCCCAGAAAGGATTGCCCTACTAGAGCTATGGTATCACCTAAGCTTAATGCTTTTGTTTGCTCCAAATCGGACATCTTAACCTCGAAAACAGATTTATCTTCTGGGGAACAAGTGATTTTTTGGGCATTGACAAAAATCCCCAATATTAAAAATAGAACAATTAATTTATGCTTCATTTGTTTTCATTCTTTTGTTCAACCGTTAATCGAGTCGTTCTAGCAATGCTCTCTGGGTAATTTTCTTGTAAAAACCCAATGAGCTTTTCGCGGACATGCACTCGCAAATCCCAAGCGGTCGGTGAATCTTTGGCGCTCATCAGGCACCTAATCTCAACATAGTTGGGTTTGGTATCAGTAACCTGCAAAACATCTACTTTACCATCCCACAGGTCGCTATTCTTTAAAATACGGGTTTGTTCTACTCTTATTTTATCAAAAGGAACATTATAATCCACATACAAAAACACGGTTCCCATTAAATCCGAAGAAGTTTTGGTCCAATTTTGGAATGGTTTTTCAATGAAGTGCGGCGTAGGTACGATCAATCGTCTTTTGTCCCAGATACTCACAACAACATAAGTTAAAGTAATCTCTTCGATTCGCCCCCATTCACCTTCAACGATAACCACATCATCCAGTTTTATGGGCTGTGCAATGGCAATCTGTATGCCAGCTAAAATTGTTCCTATAAATCTCTGGGCGGAAAAACCAATAATGATTCCCGCAACACCTGCAGAGGCAAAAATACTGATGCCTATCTCTCGGATTTCTTCAAAACTCATCAATACAAAACCCGTACCTAAAAGAATGATGATGAATATAAAAATACGCTCTAAAATTGTAAACTGGGTGTATACCTTTCGAGCTTTCAGGTTATCTGACTCACCGATATCATAATTTTGGATTACTGCCTTTTTTATGATTTTAAGTATGGCAATCATAACCCATGCCATGGCAAAAATGAAGAGGATTGTACTGACTTTTTTAAACCAATAACCTGCATCTTCCAGGTTTAGGATATCCCTTAGCGCTTTCATTCTAATGAGAACTGAGATAAAAATCAAAACCAGTGGTTTTGCCAATCGTTTAAAGGCACTTTTGGGCAACAAATATTTTGGATTTTTCCCCAGTCGTTTCATTAATAGCGAAGTGCTCCAATAAAGTACAATAAGCACCAATAGGGCAACACCTAGGTAAATAAGAGATTCTTTGGAAACATTGTCGTAAAAGGACTCCATATTCACAAAAATAGGTAGAAAAGGTCAAGGTGTACAGAAAGCTTAAACAAAATCGAAAATCATTATTTCATCATAAGAAAGTATTTTGATGTGAAAAAGGTCAAGTCCGTCCCGTGTTGTATTTTAGCGGACTAAACTAAAATGCCGTGAAAAAAGGAGTTTTATTGGTCAATTTGGGGTCGCCAGATAGCCCTACTGCTAAAGATGTTAGGCCGTATTTGGATGAATTTTTGATGGACAAACGTGTTATCGATGTAAATCCCATCCTTAGAAACATAATAGTTCGAGGGATTATTTTGAACACACGCCCGAAAAAATCAGCCGAAGCCTATTCCAAAATTTGGTGGGATGAAGGTTCTCCTTTGATCATTATTTCTGAAAGATTCGCTGAAAAAGTTCAAAAACATACCGAATTGCCAGTGGCTTTGGGGATGCGATATGGCTCCATGTCCATAAAAGAGGGATTACAGGAATTGAAAGACAAAGGAGTTGATGAGGTATTTTTGGTTCCGCTGTATCCACATTACGCTATGTCTTCTTACGAAACAGTGGTGGTAAAAGCACTTGAGGTGCAACAAGAGGATTTTCCCGAAATGCACTTGACCACCTTGCCCGCTTTTTATAGTAATCCAGATTATATTAAAATATTATCAAAAAGCATCGCCGAAGGCCTTAAGGATTTTGACTACGATCATATACTTTTCTCCTATCACGGAATTCCAGAGCGTCATATTAGAAAATCGGACCCTACCAAATTCCATTGCCAGTTAAATGGGAAATGTTGCAAAACAAATTCCGTGGCTCATCATACCTGTTATCGGCACCAATGTTTCAATACAACCGAATTGGTTATAAAGGAGCTGGGCTTGCCCGAGGATAAGGTGAGCACTTCTTTCCAATCACGATTGGGCAGCGATCCGTGGCTGCAACCGTTTACAGACAAAGAGTTTGAACGTCTTGGGGAAGAAGGAGTTAAGAAACTGGCTGTTATCACTCCTGCATTTGTCAGTGATTGTCTAGAAACTTTGGAAGAAATTGCTATGGAAGGTAAAGAGCAATTCCAAGAAGCAGGCGGTGGCGATTATATTCATATTCCATGCTTGAACGATCGTGATGATTGGGCCGAACTTATGGCTAAATGGATAAAGGAATGGGGAGAAAAAGATGCCCTGCCCGAAACCAACATCCGATAAATTCCGTAAAAAGAAGAGAACAAAAAAACTGCAATGAAAATTGAAAATTTGGAGCATGAGCTCCAACCCCTACGTGAACAACTCAAACATCACAAGCTTTACATACAACTAGAGTCCGTAGATGACATCAAAACCTTTATGGAGAGTCATGTGTATGCTGTTTGGGATTTCATGTCGCTTTTAAAAGCTTTACAGCAACATTTAACCTGCGTTCGGCTGCCTTGGCATCCAGCTACCAATACTTCGGTGGCGCGATTCATCAATGAAATTGTGTTGGAAGAGGAAAGTGATTTCAACGAAAAAGGAGAAGCCAAAAGTCATTTTGAGATGTACTTGGATGCGATGCAAGAAGTACATGCAGATACCCAAAAGGTTGAAGCCATCATTTCATCTTTTACTGATCTAAAGACTATTTCAACCCGAATTGAAACGGCCCAACTTAATCAGGCAGAAAAGAATTTTCTTCGGTTTACTTTTGATGTAATCAACAGCGAACAACCGCACATTATTGCAGCTGCCTTTACTTTTGGCCGTGAAGATTTGATTCCCGATATGTTCTTGGGAATCATCGAAAATAGTGGAGAAGATGGTCCGCGTAAATACGGGAAACTGGAATACTATCTCAAAAGGCATATCGAGTTGGATGGGGATGAACATGGTCCTTTGGCATTGCGTATGATTAAGGCCCTGTGTGGTTCCGATGAGCAAAAATGGAACGATGTGAGCGAGTACAGTAAAAAAGCCCTTCAGTTCAGAATAGAACTATGGAACAGTATTGCCAAAAAACTAACCGAGAACAAAGGTAGTTTAGTGGATGCGTTGTAGATTTGAACTGATAGAATATTCACTTTATTTTTCACCCAAAGAATCACCTCCGGCATGGCCAAAATAACCTCTAACGATCTCGGGGAAGAACCCATAGGAAAATTACTGATCAAACAGGCGGCACCGGCCTCTATCGGTATTTTGGTGATGTCCTTGAACGTTTTGGTAGATTCCATTTTTGTTGGTAATTGGATTGGCTCCATCGCAATAGCCGCTATTAATGTGGTACTGCCCGTCTCTTTCTTTATTGCTGCCTTGGGAATGGCTATTGGTATTGGCGGTTCCAGTATTATTTCTCGAGCACTTGGTGCCAACAACAAAGAAAAGGCCCTAAAAACCTTCGGTAATCAGATTACGCTGACCTTAGTGGTCACCATTACCATGGTGGCACTGGGTCTTTATTATGTGGACACTTTGATTCCAGCTTTTGGGGGAAAAGGAACCATTTTTGATCCAGCAAAAATATACTACACCATTATTTTGTACGGGGTTCCCTTTTTGGCCCTTTGCATGATGGGAAACACCGTGATAAGGGCCGAAGGAAAACCAAGGTTTGCAATGATCGCTATGATTATACCTTCCATCGGCAACCTGCTCATGGACTACATTTTTATTTATGTTTTTGATTGGGGCATGCACGGAGCTGCTTGGGCAACCACGGTAGGCTATTTGCTTTGTTTCCTCTATGTGTTTTATTTCTTTCTATCGGATAATTCAGAATTAAAAATTAATATCTCCCATTTCGGTTTAGATCGCCCCATCCTGCGTGAAATTGGTTCTTTGGGCTTTGTCACTTTGGCCAGACAGGCGGTAACCAGTATCACTTATTTATTGATGAACAATATATTGTTCAACTTGGGCGGTGAGGCCATGGTGGCGGTTTATGCGATTATCGGTAGAATGTTGATGTTTGCTCTCTTCCCCGTTTTTGGGGTTACTCAGGGCTTTTTGCCAATCGCAGGTTACAATTATGGAGCTGTAAAGTACGATCGGGTAAAGGAATCCATCTATACGGCCATTAAATATGCCGCCTTGGTCGCTACGATTGTTTTTGTCGTGCTGATGGTTTTCCCTTCGGAAATCGCCTCATTGTTTTTGAGTAATCGCCCCGAATTATCCGCGGAAGAAATGGAAGCCAACAATTTTGTGCTACAGCATACGCCCTTGGCCATGCGTTTGGTGTTTGCCGCAACACCCATTATTGCCATACAATTGATAGGGGCCGCCTATTTTCAAGCCATTGGAAAAGCCATTCCAGCCTTGTTGCTGACCTTAACGCGACAAGGATTCTTTTTTATTCCTCTAATTTTAATACTTCCCAATTTTATGGGAGAAATAGGGGTGTGGTTATCTTTCTGCATAGCAGATGTGCTTTCTACCATTGTCACGGGCTTCTTTCTTCAAAAGGAAATCAAATCTGAACTGTCCTAAATACTGCTTCTTTGATTTAGAATGTTTAATTTGGATGGCATAACTAAGCATTCATGAAAAAAAGTATTCTTGCGGGTCTTATTGCTATTTTGACAATCGCCTGCACCGAAAAACCTGAAGAAAAACCCATGTACACCCTATTTGTTGGAACCTATACCGATGGTGATAGTGAAGGTATCTACACCTATACTTTTGATGCAAATACAGGTGAGCTTTCCAACCAAAAACTGGCAGCAAAGCTTGCAAACCCATCCTATTTGGCCATTTCAGAAGACAAAAAGAACCTCTACGCTGTCCAGGAAACGGCAGATTTTGATAGTTTGGGAGGTGGTGTTACCGCTTTTAAGTTGAACGAAGGTGCTTTAGAACTTCAAAATAGTATGGGGACGCAAGGTGCACACCCTTGCCATGTATCGCTTTCAGGAGATGGCCATATGGCAGTTGCTAATTATACTGGAGGCAATGTGGCCATATTTTCATTGAATGATGATGGCTCGTTAGCAGATGAACCTCAGATTATTGATCATAAACCCTTGGATTCCGTTAAAACATCCCATGCCCACATGGCCCAATTTAATGCAGATGGAATTATGGTGACCGATTTGGGATTGGATGCTGTGAAACGGTACCGGAAAGAAGATGGGAAGTTCATACCTGCTGAACAAGCATCAATATCTTTTAAAGACGGAGCTGGCCCTCGCCACTTTACTTTTGGCAACAATGGAAAAATGCTCTACGTCATCAACGAGCTGAACAGTACGATTTCTGTTTTTGAAAAGGATGTTGATGAAAACTATCAAGAAGTTCAAGTTGTCCCAACTTTGGATGCTGGTTTTGATGGGGAGAGCTTTTGTGCCGACCTTCACTTGTCAGCGGATGGAAAGTTTTTGTATGGTTCCAATCGTGGGGAAAACACCATTGTAATTTTTGCTGTCGACCCTGCTTCGGGTCAATTGGATTTGGTAGGAAGAGAATCGGTTCACGGTGATTGGCCCAGAAACTTTTCCATGGACCCAATAGGTGAGTTTTTGTTGGTAGCCAATAAAAAGACAAGTAATATTGCCGTTTTCAAAAGAGATAAAGAAGGTGGCACCTTGACTTTTTTAAATGAAATCAGCCATCCTAATCCTGTTTGTTTGGTATTTGTAGACTAGTTTAGTCGTCAATTTTCCTCCGAATTAATTGGTAGGCTTCAAGTTTTGTGGTATCGTTAATTTGATTGGTGGTATCATCAAATAAATCCATTTGAGAATCAGCGACAAAGTACATGTAGCCATCATAAATGGCAAATGTAGTAGGTATATCCGTTGGATTTTTAAGCGGTACAAGCTTAGAAGAAGCAATAATTTCTGAAAACGCTTGATTCAATTTAAATTGAAATACCCCGTTCTTTTCAGAATCTTTTCTTGTATTGACGATGGCTATCAAGTTGTTATTATGGAACTTTAAACCATCAATCCCTTTATAATCGTTCGGTTGGTTTATCAATTTTTTAGTGGCAATATCCAAAACACGGAGACCACTATGGTAGGTTGCCAAATATAGAAACCGGCCATCATCCGAAATTGTGATACCATTGGTATGGGCAATGTTCTCATCTGAAAAGAACAGTTCCAAATGTTGAGATTTATTGTTGATAGAATATATACGGGAACTTTCTGAGTCAGATATAAAAGAACGTCCCTTTCCATCCACAGCAATATCATTTAAGTAAGTTCTTTTCAAACTTACCAAGGAATATCTTCTGATTAAATTTCCAGATACAACATCCAATAAGAGTAAAACGGAGCGATTGTTTTGGCTTTCATGGGTATTTCCCAAAGCATAAAGGGTGTCCTCTACTATTGTCATTCCAAAGCCGGACAAGTATCCATATTGATTGCTTTCCAAAAACACTTCAGGGTTTTGCCCATTCAAATCACATAATACAATCTTGTCTTTATGGAGACTATTAAGAAACACTTTTTTTGATACCGGGTCAATGGCAATTCCCTCGGGAATCAAATCCTTTTCAAAATATAAAAGTGTTGATGAGGGATTTTTAGCACATGACATGAAGCCAATCAACAGCCCTAAAATAATAGGTCTAATAAAGTTGGGGCACTTAATTTTCCTGAAATCATTTTCCATGTGGCTCCATATTGGGACGGGAATGTTCAATTCTGACGTAAAGGTCAAAGTGTCTTCTCATTTCATAAAACATATCATTCCTGAACTCGCTGATGCCGTGGTCGGCACCCTCAGAAAGAATAAGAGGTTCTTTGGATATAATTTTACAGTCTTGAGCACGATAGGAGATAGAAATGAGCAGTAAAAGGATTAGAAGCTTTTTCATTATCGATTTTTATTTTTTTGACAGAAAAATAATCACTCCAATAACCGCAAGTACTGCCAGAACAGTAAAGAATATTTTCCAGAAACTATAGGGCCTTGTGCCAGATATACGCCCATTTTCCCCATTTATGAAAAAATTGTATTCCTTGCCATTATATCGGTAAGCACTCACATAGACGGGCAATAGGATATGTTTAAAGGTCTCCTCGGTCAATTTCATGTCCATGGAGGTTACGCGCTGAGTATCGCCGCCAATATCACGCCTGCACCAGGAATCTGCAATATCCCTTGCCACTTCTTTGGAATGCAGATGGCCGTCTTTTAAAGGTATGGTATATTTTTCGGTAACAAATCCGGAAAGGAACCCACTATCAAAGGGTTGAAGTTTAGAAAGGTCCCAAGATGAAATTTTTGAGGGAATACGACCTGTTTTTTGGTGAGATGCTTTGATCAATGTATCGTCCACAAAGCCCGAAACTTGCCCCGCTGCTGGATACCACCTTGTCTTCCTGACCCTTTGGGTCACCATTTTCCCATTGGAATTCCTGACCCTTTTGGTTTCGTAATAATATTCACCCCGCTGACCCGTATAAGAAGCGTACAGTTGTGCGTCAAATGTCCAATAGGGCAAATAAAGTCCCTTTGTAAATTGAGGGTCTAAGGCCGCCTTTTTTAAGTTGTTCGGAGCAAACCACAACCGTTTCACCCAATTTTTAAAAATGAGAAAAGATTTCTTTTGATCAATTTGAAATGGCAAGACCGCTCCCGGTAAAATCCAATTCTCTTTATAGGCGTCCTCGATAACCAAAGGTTGACCGCAGTACACACAATGGAGGGATTTATAGTTTTCTTCCACATGTTGGTCTGCTCCACAATTTTTGCAATGCAGCATAGAAATTTCCTCGCTATGCTTTTGTGCACCCATTTCCTTTAGGAAAGGGTAAAGTTCCAATTCCTCGAATCCATTTTTGTCTATAGCAATGGTTTCCTCATGTCCACAGTATTCACAACTTATACTTGTGGTTCCAGGCTTATATTTAAGCTCTGCCCCGCAATTGACACAGGCCTTTTTAAGTTCGGTCTTTTGGATTTTTTGTTCTTCCATGCTTTCATTTCCGTGTAGGCGGAAATCTATATCAATTGAGATAAATTGTCATTTCGAAATGAGTTGCAAAGCAACGATTGAGAAATCTCATTTTTAAAGTTAGATTTTTCAGTCGCTAGCTCCCTCGAAATGACATTGAATATTGTTATTCCGTTGGTAATGGTGGCGGGGTATTGCCACCTAAAAAGGATTTTAATTCCTCTACTTCTTTCAATGCTGTCCAAGCTGACATACCCTGTTTCCAGACCAAACTATCACGGTTGATGGTTCGCGATGCAAAAAGGGACTGCATTTGCTCGAAGGTTACCGGGCCATGTTGTGTGCCATTTGTTGCATAGTAATACATCGTTTGTGTAGGCATTGGTGGAGGGACTGCGCCTCCAACAGGTTGAGCAACTTGTTGTGGAGCAGCTTGAGTGGTTCCACCCATCATACCACCCATTTGCTGGGCCAATACAAATCCCATTCCCATTCCCATTCCGGCACCAGCAGTTCCCCCTTCGTTCTGGGCGGCAGCTTCGATAGCTTTGGCCGTTTTGAACTTGGTCAATTTATCCAAATCTAGCTTATCGATTCGGCTGTACTCGAAGATTTCCTTTTTAAGATCTTCGGGCATTGAAACGTTCTCGATATAGAATTTTTCCAACGAAATCCCAACACTTTCAAACTCAGGCGACATTACTTCCCGGCAGGTGTCTGATAATTCAGTAGTGTTTGCCGCATAGAGTTCAATGGGCAAATTGGCTTGGCCTACGGTATTTGTGAACCGTGTAGCAATCAAACTTTTTAAGTGCTCGTTGATTTCAAAATTGGTAAAGTTGCTATCCGTGCCAACAATGTCTTTGATGAACTTACCTGCATCGGAAATTTTGAAGGCGTAGGTGCCAAAAGCTCTTATTTCAACCAGTCCAAATCGGTCATCACTTAATGTAATGGGACTTTTGGTTCCCCATTTCTCATCGGTAAAAAGATGGGTGTTCACAAAGTAAACCTCCGCTTTAAAAGGAGAATTAAAACCATATTTCCAACCTTTTAAAGTGGCAAGTATGGGCAGGTTTTTTGTGGTAAGGTCGTAGGTGCCTGGTTCAAAGACATCGGCCAGTTGTCCTTCATTAATAAAAACAGCAGTCTGACCTTCACGGACAATTAGTTTTGCCCCATTTTTTATTTCGTTCTGGTAGCGCTCAAATCTGTACGCAATAGTGTCATCGGTATAATCGAGCCACTCGATAATGTCGATAAACTCATTACTGAGTTTTTCTTTGATTTTTCCAAAAATATCCATGGTAGTGTTTTTAGTTTAAATGATGCTTAATTTATAAAAAAAGAAGATTGCTTCCGTTAGATTAGTGTGAAATGCCCATAGATTGTTACAACTAGCAAACAATCAGTCGATTTTCCCAGCCTCCTTCAACAATTCCATTACTTTTTCTTTTGGCAATGCTTGGATTTTATGTCCATCTCGTCCAATGATGGTTTCTCCGGCAAAAAGAGAATTTAAAATGGCTTCCTCCGTTGCCTCAATGGTAGCCAAAAACAAAGGGGTCATGGCCTCATTGCGTAATGTTGGATTGGATTGAATGGGATTTTCGCCTTGATAAGGAACTCTGCAAGCTTCTGCCGTGGAGACCGCAATCGCATAATCGCCACTACCATTACTGGCAATGCCCCCAGTTCTTGAAAGACCCATCATGGCCCTTTTGGCCAAGCGCTCCAGGTTTCGGGAGTCTAAAGGGGCATTGGTGAGAACCACCATTATACAAGAACCATCAGGAGAATATTTAAAATTATTGGAATAGTGCCCCAATTTTTTGCCGACTTCGACACCAGCAACTTGCATCACCCCACCAAAATTGGTCTGGACTAAAACACCTACGGTGTAACCTCCCGATTTTTTAGGCAGTACTCTGGATGATGTTCCAATGCCGCCCTTAAATCCAAAACAAATGGTTCCTGTGCCCGCTCCTACGCTACCTTCTTTTACTGGTCCGGTTTCCGCATTGTTGATTGATTCAAGTACATGCTCTTCTGTGATATGTCTTCCCCTGATGTCATTGAGATAACCATCGTTGGTTTCGCCGACCACTGCATTCACGGAACGGACATTTTCATTTTCAGGCTGATTGAGCGTGTACCCAATAACGGCATTAACTGCCGTGGGAACACTCAAGGTATTGGTTAAAATGATGGGTGTTTCCAAGTTACCCAACTCTTTTACTTGGGTGTACCCAGCGAGTTTACCAAATCCGTTGCCCACATAGATAGCTGCCGGTACTTTTTGTTGAAAAATATTTCCGGAATGCGGCAAAATCGAGGTGACTCCAGTTCTAATGTCACTCCCTTGAATTATAGTGGTATGGCCAACTTGGACTCCGGGGACGTCTGTTATTGCATTGAACTGTCCTGGTTGTAGTACTCCGATTTCAACACCATGATCTCTAAGTCGGTTTTGTGCAAGCATTACTACTGGGAATATATAAAACAACAAACAATAACGTTGGATGAGTTTGCTCATTTCTTTTTTATTGATTTTTTAAAATACTCACTGTCACCAGTAATTGTCCAACATGCCTTTGGCTATGCTCGGCTGCATGAAACAACAAACCAATAACGGTTGAGGCCAATTTTTTACGACCCACAAAACGTTCTTCGGTTAATATGGATTCCGGAGTATTTTTAAAATATTCCAGGGCTTCATTCACTTTTTCTTCAAATTCAGTTATCAATTTTTCAGAAGAGGGTGCCTTATCACCGTTACCTTCGTTCTTCAAAAAATCAAATTGTTCCGCTGTTAACTCTTTATTGTCCGCATAGGTGAGCATTCGGTCTAAAACCCCGGTAATATGCCTTAGATGGAACCCAACAGAAGCTCTGCCATATGGTTTTTCCCAAAGTTTTTCTTCTGGAAAGTCGGAAACATATTTCTTTATCTCGCGTGCCGATTGTAATAGGGCATGTGCTGCTGGTTGCAAAAGCGCGGGTACATCGGGTATAGGACCACTTAACCAATACTCCTGAGAGGATGGCATAGAAAAAAGGTTTTAGTTTTAAAAATTCCGATAATCTCCTGCCAAATATATATTGGCCTTTTCTTCTTTGAATTGCGCAGTTTCTGCGTCCCAATGCAATGTTTCACCGGGGAATCGACCTGCAATGGTACCCAATAAAATGGTTTCCGTCAATCTTGCGGCATACTCAAAAGGAGCGGTGGTGGTATCCTTGCCCAAACAGGCATCCACAAACTGATGGTAGTGCTTAGGCCCTTCAGTAGCATAGTTTCTGATGGGTTCTCCCAGATTGTGCTCTTCAGAGACCTTGGCGATTTCTTTGGAGATATCTACATATTTCCCTTTTCGTATTTTCTTTGGTAGTTGCATAAAGTGGGGAAGCAACAAACGTCCTTTTGTGCCTACGAACATAGCTCCTTGTTCCGGTAGTTCGTTCTCACCTGCTACTCTTGCATCCAAGGAAATACTATTTCCATCACTCTTATCGGCGGAGTTTTTATCCTTTTTCATTTCCATGCCAGGTAGCATAAGGTCTTCGTGCATTTCTGGAGCACCGGGACCATCGTACCAAATCCATTTTAGAGATTGGCCTGTGTATTGGGTGCCTGGGAACTCATAGGTAACGGTATTGTTTTCTGGGAAACCAAAACCATTGGTGGGTCGGCACTGGGTCATAATGGTTCTTGGAACATCGAGCTCCAATGCGTTGTATGGCGTATCAAAAATATGAACCCCCATATCGCCCAAGGTGCCACAACCGTAATCCATCAATTTTCTCCAGTTTCCGGGATGGTACATTCCATCTTTATATGGTCTTTGTTTAGAGGTACCCAACCAAAGGTTCCAATCCAGTTGGTCTGGAACAGGGTCTTCACCTTCGGGCAACGGGCCATCATACCCCCAGTTTTTGGGAGACCATGCATGCACGGTGTGTACTTTTCCGATAATGCCGGATTGAATCAAAAGTGTGGCCAGTTTGTAATCGTAGAACGAATGCACCTGAATACCCATTTGAGTGACCAAACCTTTTTCGGCAGCCATTTTTTTCATCTCCCTAGATTCGGAAACATAGTGGGTCAATGGTTTTTGACAGTATACGGGCTTGTTCATGTTCATCGCCATCATCGATGCGGGCGCATGCGTATGATCGGGCGTGGAAACAATAACGGCATCAATTTCGTCACCCATTTCTTCCAACATGGCGCGGTAATCAAAAAAGATACGTGCTCCCGGATGCATTTTATGTGCTGCTGAGAGATTAATGGCATCTACATCGCAAAGTGCTATTACTTCAACTGCTTCGTGGGATGAAACTGCCTTTAAATCCTCCATTCCCATATTACCGACCCCAATGTGGGCCGTTCTAAGCTTATCCTTTGGAAACCCTGCTTTTAAAATGGAAGGAGCAAACATGATTCCGAGTGCTCCCACACTACTTTTCTTGATAAATTCTCTTTTGTTCATGGTCTGGAGGTTATAGTTTTTTAATTTTTATGTTTCTGAACCAAATTGGGCTGGAATGATCTTGCAAGGCAATGTAGCCCGTTTTGTATTTTCCGTAATCAGGGGAGCTGTCCCATTTCCCTGAATTCTTTTTGGCTTTCCAATCTTCTGACCAAGGCACAAACTCCAACAGTTTTTTGCCATTGAGCCAGTGTTCCACTTTTTCGGGAGTGAATACAATTTTAGAGGAATTCCATTCACCTACCGGATTTAATTGCTTTTGAGATTCGTTCGCTGTATGCATGGCATAGTCGGCTCCGGTTTTTTGCCAGTCTTGAAGTAACTCGGGATGCTCGGCACCAAACTGAGAATTGTACCCTACCAAATCATGGATACTGGCATAGTTTTCATCATCAATCAACTGATATTCCGGGGCCACTTCGGGAGGGCCATCATATCCTTCTTTTACATGATAAAAAATACCACTATTGGCTCCTTCGGGTATTTTCCATTCCAAGTAGAGTTCAAAATTATCGAACTCTTCTTCTCCATAAATAATATCTTTCCCGCCGGTATAATCCTGTTCCAGTCCCAATTCGGTATCAAAAGTGAGGACACTGTCTTTTATCGTCCATCCGGGAGGAAGGGAGTCCATGTTGTAGCCGCGCCAGCCTTCCAGACTGGTGCCATCAAAAAGGTAGGTCCATTCAGTTTTTTTTTCTTCGGATGTGGCAGTTGCTGTTTCTTCTTTTTTGTTTGAGTGGTCTTTACAAGATGCAACTATCAAAAGTAAAATTGCGAACTTAAAAAATTTGAGCATGGTTTAGTTTTTGATTTTTATCTGCGAGGTTAAAGTACAAAATATTGGATAACTTTTTTTGCTGCTTTTTCACTACTTTTAAGGCAGACTAACTCAACACTTTTAAAATGAAGATTTGCTTTTTCAAAATCGGTATGCTCTTGCTTACCGCTACATTGTTTATTACCCCAATGCATTCCCAGCGCAAGAACAAAAAACAAAGCGCACCGGAATATCCCGAAGAACTTTACTCAAGCTTAGACTACCGATTGATCGGTCCTTTCCGTGGAGGTCGTTCCGGAACAGTTGCTGGAGTACCTGGAGAACCCAACCTATATTATTTTGGAGCCACTGGTGGTGGTGTGTGGAGAACTACCGATGGAGGCCGTTCCTGGGAAAATATATCCGATGGTTATTTTGGTGGAAGTATCGGTGCCGTTGAGGTGTCTCAAAGCGATCATAATGTAATTTATGTAGGTGGAGGAGAACAAACGGTTAGAGGTAATGTTTCATCAGGATATGGTGTTTGGAAAACTGAAGATGCGGGAAAAACATGGAAATCTTTGGGCTTGGACAAAAGCCGTCATATTTCCCGTATGAGAATCCACCCCAAGGATCACAATATTGTGTATGCCGCAGTAATGGGTAATTTATACAAGCCCACTGAAGAAAGAGGCGTTTACAAAAGTACAGACGGAGGGGAGTCATGGAAAAAAGTGCTTTATGCCAACGATATGGCTGGAGCGGTTGATTTGACTTTTGACCCGAACAACCCAAGAATTTTATATGCATCTACATGGAGAATTGAACGAACCCCCTATAGTTTGAATAGCGGTGGAGAAGGTTCTGCCCTTTGGAAAAGTACCGATAGCGGAGAAACATGGACCGAGATTTCCAATAACAAAGGTTTTGCAACCGATACTTTAGGGATTATCGGAGTAGCCGTTTCGCCCCAAAATAGTAACAGGGTTTGGGCCATGGTAGAAAACAAAGAAAAAGGAGGTTTGTACCGCTCGGAAGATGCTGGTAAAACATGGAACCTTATCAACAGTGATAGAAGTCTAAGACAAAGAGCTTGGTATTACACCAGAATTTATGCCGATACCAACGATGAAGATGTAGTGTATGTGCTAAATGTAAGTTATCACAAAAGTACAGATGGAGGTAAAACATTTGAATCTTCCAATGCTCCGCATGGTGACCACCATGATCTTTGGATTGCTCCAGAAGATTCCAATCGTATGATTATGGCCGATGATGGTGGCGCTCAGGTAAGTTATGATGGCGGAGAAACCTGGAGTACCTATCACAACCAACCAACAGCACAGTTTTATAGGGTTACTACAGATAATGCTTTTCCATATCGTATTTATGTGGCCCAGCAGGATAACTCAACGGTGAGAATCAATTATAGAAGCGACGATGGTTCCATTGGGGAGGATGATTGGGAATCAACGGCAGGAGGCGAGTCAGCCCATATTGCTGTAGACCCAACTAACGATGATATTGTGTACGGAGGTAGTTATGGTGGATTTCTTACCCGCATTAACCATGCTAAAAATACCAGAAGAGCGGTAAATGTTTGGCCAGATAACCCTATGGGTTATGGCGCTGAGGGAATGAAATATCGTTTTCAGTGGAACTACCCAATCATGTTCAGCAAGCACGATCCAAAAAAACTATACACCTTCTCTAACCACGTGCACATGTCTACCAATGAAGGTCAAAGTTGGGAATTGTTGAGTGATGACCTTACCCGTAACGATCCCACAAAATTGGTTTCCAGTGGCGGACCGATTACACAGGACAACACCAGTGTAGAATATTACTGTACCATTTTTGCTGCCAACGAAAGCCCTTTAAAAGAAGGATTGCTTTGGGTAGGTAGTGATGATGGGTTGATTCACGTAACAAAGGACGGTGGACAAACATGGGAAAATGTTACCCCGCCCAACATGCCGGAGTGGAACATGATCAATAGTATTGAACCTTCTGCTTTTGATGAAGGTACTTGCTATGTGGCTGCTACGCGATACAAGTTGGGTGATTTCGCCCCATACCTGTACAAGACTTCCGATTACGGAAAAACTTGGACAAAAATTACCAATGGAATAGAAGATGAACACTTTACCCGCGTGGTAAGGGAAGACCCAAAACGAAAAGGGCTATTGTATGCAGGAACCGAAACTGGAATGTATATCTCTTTTAATGATGGAGCCAACTGGGAAAAGTTTCAGTTGAACTTGCCTATCGTTCCCATTACGGATTTGACCATTAAAGATGATAACTTGATTGTAGCGACCCAAGGTAGAAGTGTTTGGGTGATTGATGACCTTACCGTATTACATCAATTGGATAATGCCATGAAATCTGCAGATGCCATTTTGTACAAGCCTAGAGATAGCTACAGAACCAAAGGTAGAGCTGCAACTAGACCATCCAAAACAGAAGGCGAAAATTTGGCGAATGGTGTAATTACTCATTTTTACCTGAAAGATTTCTCCGAAAAGGACAGCATTGCTTTGACCTATACCAAAATGAACGGAGATACTTTGGCTACATACAGTACTTATGCCGAGGATAAAGCTAAAAAGTTGGAGGCTAAAAAAGGAGGCAACACCTACGTTTGGGATACACGAGGTAAGGGAGCCGAAATGTTGAAGGGTATGATTCTTTGGGGGGCCAACTTAAGAGGACCAAAAGCCGTTCCCGGAACATACAAGGTTAGCTTGAATGTAAATGGCGAGACCCAAACGGAAAACTTTACCATTCTTCCTGATCCTAGGGCCGAAGTAACGGTGGCTGATATGCAAAAACAATACGATTTCATCACCGAAGTAAACGAAACTGTGGACAGGGCGCATCAATCTATCAAAAAGATTAGAGCTATTAATGGCAAGTTAGATGAGTTCATCAAAAAGTATAAAGACGATGAAGCAACCAAAGCTTTGGTGGAGAAAGCTAAAAAGATGAAGGAAGAATTCAGTGCTATCGAAAAAGAATTGTATCAAACCAAGAATAGAAGTCGTCAGGACCCATTGAACTTCCCCATCAAGTTGACCAATAAATTAGCGCATTTGAACAGTTTGGTTTCCTTTGATGATTTCCCGCCAACGGAGCAGGATATCGCTGTTAAAAATGAGATGTCAGGAAAAATAAACGCACAATTGAACGCTTTTGATGCCTTGGTCGATAAGGAGATTTCGGCTTTCAATGCAGAGTTCAATCAACTTAAATTGGATTATTTGAGCATCGAAGAATAAATGAATAAAGCCCTTATGTTTTTATATAAGGGCTTTTTTTACAATATATACTAGCATTACAAACCAACCTTAACCATGAAAAAAGGATTACTTCTACTGTTACTTACCATATTGGGCACCTCTGCCTTTGCCCAGACCGCCAACGAGTATTTTGATTCCATGAAATTTAGAAACATCGGCCCATTTAGGGGTGGACGTTCCGTAACGGCAAGCGGTGTTGTGGGTGACCCACTTACGTATTATATGGGAACCACTGGTGGCGGACTTTGGAAAACCACTAATGCAGGAGGTCAGTGGGAAAACATTTCGGATGGCTTTTTTGAAATGGGTTCCGTGGGTGCGGTTTCAGTCTCCCAATCCAACCCGAATATTGTGTATTGTGGCATGGGGGAACATGCGCCAAGGGGTGTGATGACATCTTATGGTGATGGCATGTATAAATCCAACGATGCCGGAAAAACCTGGATTAAGTTAGGGTTGGAAAAAACACAGCATATTTCCCGAATCATTATTCACCCAACCAATCCAGATATTGTTTATGTAGCCGCTCAGGGAGCTTTGTACGCTCCAAATCCTGAAAGAGGTGTGTATCGTTCTATGGATGGAGGGAAAAGTTGGGAGAAAGTCCTATATGTGGACGAAGGGACTGGAGCCGTAGAACTTTCCATGGACGCCAATAATCCTTTAGTGCTTTATGCTGCCATGTGGGAGCATCAACGTAAGCCGAACAAAGTAATCAGTGGTGGCCCTGGGAGTGGACTTTATAAAAGTACCGATGGAGGGGATACTTGGAAAGAAATGACCAAAGGTCTTCCAGAAGAAAAAGGGAAAATGGCCATTTCCGTAAGCCCAGCAAATTCTAATAAGGTATATGCTTTAATTGAAAGTGACTCCAACAAAGACAAAGGCGGTTTGTTCGTCTCCAATGATGCAGGTGATAGCTGGCATATGGTAAGCGGCGATAACCGATTGGTACAGCGTGCTTGGTATTATATTGAAGTATTTACCGACCCCAATAATGAAAACACGGTGTATGTATTAAGTGCACCTATGTTGCGTTCCGAAGATGGTGGTAAAACTTGGAAAACTATCTCCGTACCCCATGGAGATACACACGATTTGTGGTTCAATCCAAATGATTCGAAAAATATGGTCATGG
The DNA here is from genome assembly GCA_040285615.1 of Allomuricauda sp. Classification (GTDB taxonomy): domain Bacteria; phylum Bacteroidota; class Bacteroidia; order Flavobacteriales; family Flavobacteriaceae; genus Flagellimonas. The sequence goes on along the minus strand of JAVJRL010000012.1, from coordinate 244,016 downwards.
CCAATGATGGTGGAGCTACAATTACGTTTAATTATGGGAAAACTTGGACACCACTAGATAATATGCCTACAGCACAGTTTTATCGCATCAATACCGATAATCTTTTTCCATACAATATTTATGGTGGTCAGCAGGACAATACTTCTGTTAAAATAGCAAGTCTTTCCGTAGGCCGATGGAGCATTGGCCGAGAAGATTGGCACTACTCCGCAGGTGGTGAGAGCGCCTTTTTGGCTTTTGACCCCGATGACCCCCGTTATGTAATGGGTGGAAGCTATTTGGGAACCATCGAGCTGTTGGATATGGAATCCAAAATGTCCAGCAAAGTCATGGCGGCTCCTATCCAATATTTGGGTCGTGATGCGCGCGACATGAAATACCTTTACAATTGGAATGCCCCAGTAATCTGGTCCAAGCACGAGCCTGGTACTTTTTATCATGGAGCACAATTGGTGTTAAGAACTAGGGACAACGGTGTGACCTGGGAGGAAATATCCCCAGACCTTACCAGAGATCAAGATGAGTTGCAAGGAAAAGGTGGTGGCCCTTACACCAACGAAGCCGTAGGTGCTGAAAACTACGGAACCTTGGCCTATATTATTGAATCGCCCCATGAAAAAGGAGTTTTGATCACAGGCAGTGACGATGGTTTGGTGCATATTACCAAAAATGGAGGGCAATCTTGGGAAAATATAACCCCAAAGGGGTTAAAGGAATGTTTGGTGAACGCCATTGAAGTATCACCTCACGACCCAAGTACCATTTACATTGCCACTACAAGATACAAGTTCAATGATTATGCCCCAGGCTTATATAAGAGCACCGATTACGGAAAAAGTTGGACGAACATTAGCGATGGAATTCCCTACGGAGCCTTTACACGAGTAGTGCGTGAAGACGAAGAGCAAAAAGGATTGTTGTATGCAGGTACTGAGAAAGGCCTTTATGTGTCGTGGAACGATGGAAAAAAATGGGAGCCATTACAATTAAATCTGCCTAAAACTCCGATTACTGATTTAAAGGTGCATCAAGGAGATTTGATTGTAGCGACATCGGGAAGATCTTTCTGGATTTTGGACAATATCACTACGCTTTCTCAATACGAAGGAAATCGCAAAGAATTGCAAATTTACAAACCAGAAGAAGCCATTCATGGTAATTGGGGAAGTCAACTGAACAGCACTTCAAAAAGCGTTACAGGAACCAGTATTTTTGAAGGGGTAAATCCAGCCAATGGCATGGTGATTTACTATAACCTTCCAGAAAAAATGGATTCTACCGAGATAACCATGGAGATTGTGAACAGTCAAGGTAAGGTAGTCAGAAGTTTTACATCAAAAAAAGATGAAGATTATATTCCACATAGTGGTGGCGGTGCTCCACCAGCTCCTGTTTTGGGAGCGGACAAAGGATTGAACCGTTTTGTTTGGGATTTAAAAACCACGATTGTTCCAGGAGTACCGGGAGTTTATATCGAAGCCAATTTTACAGGTCACAAAGTACCGCCAGGAAATTATACCATCAATTTAAAAGCAGGAGGGGAGACTGTTTCAGCACAGGGAACCATTGTTCCGACACCGGGTACAAACGTAACTCCGGAACGTTTTGCCGAATATGATGCCATCATGAACGATTTCGAGGCCAAATTAACCGATATGCACAACAAAGTGAACAAATTGAAAGAAGTGCAAGGTCAATTAGGGAAACTATTAAAGGATTTGGCTGATGAAGATCTTAAAAAGGAAGGCCAAGCATTGCTCGATAAATTAAAAACATGGGATGGGGAAATGGTACAACGAAAATCACAGGCTTATGACGATGTGGAGAACTTCCCCAATAAATTTACTGCGGAATACCTATTCGTGATGAACCATAGCAATAGTGCCTTGCCTCAAATTAATCGACCATCCAAAGATAGAAAAGCAGAACTGGACGCACAATGGGTTGGATTAAAACAGCGTGCAGAAGTTCTAATGAATACAGAAATACCTAATTTTAATGCCAAACTCTGGGAGAATGGCATTGGCGCTATTAGGATGTAAAACATAAAAACTGAGCAATTGCTATATCCATATATAAAATCGTTGCACCTCATTTTTGTGGTAACCTGGTTCGCAGGTTTATTCTACATCCCCAGGCTCTTTATCTATCATATTGAAGCTTGGCAAAAACCATCACCGGATAAGGAAATCCTTTCCGATCAACTAAAGTTGATGACAAAACGATTGTGGTATATCATTACTTGGCCGTCAGCTATTTTATGTACGCTAACGGCTATTTGGCTTTTGATTTTAATGCCGGCTTGGCTACAGCAGCCTTGGATGCATGTTAAACTGGCTTTTGTACTACTACTTTTCGGGTATCATTTTAAATGTCATCAAATTTTTAAGCAATTACAGCGGGATGAGGTTAAATACACCTCAAAATTTATGCGAATTTGGAATGAGGTAGCCACCATTATTCTTTTTGCCGTCGTGTTTTTGGTCGTTTTAAAAAGTGCTTTCAATTGGATTTATGGTATTGTGGGCATGTTTGTATTGATGGTTCTGTTGATGCTCGGAATTCGATGGTATAAAAAGGTAAGGGACCGAAACCCCAACGCCTAGCTGAAAACTACTCGAAAGAAATCTCGGCTTGGCTCGATAATTGCTTAAATTTAACATCAAATCAAGCGAGCTTGTTAAGAAAACTTTCCTTACGGTCACGCATATTCTTTGCCATGATTACATTGGTGGTGGTCGCTTCTATCTTGATTGCCGGTGTAACGGTCTACCAGTATAAAGAGCAAGGAAACGATTATCACACGGAAAGATTGGAGCGAAAGGAGGAACAGTTGATCAAAAGCATCAACTATACCATAAAGGAGACTACCTACCCCATAACCACAGAAAATCTGCATCTTATTTTCAGTGAAGACATATATAAGATAGCCAATATCCAAAATGTAAACTTCAATATTTATGACCTGGAGGGTAATTTGGTCAAAAACTCAAGACCCAGTTTTGATTCGAACACAATTGCGACCTGTCTCGATGCAGAAGTGCTGAATTTTTTAAGAGAGAGTGGTGAAACCCGATTTGTTGAGGAAAAAAGGGCCGCGGGAGATAACTATCAGTCAACCTATACCTATATCTACGACCTCAAGTTTAAGCCTATCGGTATATTGCATCTTCCCTATTTTGAAGATAATACCTTCAATAATATGGAGTTGAAGGAATTTCTTTTTAGGTTGGGAATGGTATATGTTTTAATGCTGATAGTTGCCATTATCCTGGCATATTTCATTTCAAAATATATTACAAGATCGCTTCAGACCATATCGGATAAGATGTACCGGACAAACCTGACCCAACAGAATGAAAAAATTTATTTGGAAAGCCCAGGTGAGGAAATCGGCAAATTGGTGGATTCGTACAACAGAATGATTGATGAGTTGGAGGAAAGTGCTGTAAAGTTGGCCCGAAGTGAACGGGAACAAGCTTGGCGGGAAATGGCCAAACAGGTGGCGCACGAAATTAAAAACCCGTTAACGCCCTTGCGTCTTACTGTGCAGAGTTTTGAACGTAAGTTTGACCCTGAAGACCCCGATATACAGAAAAAGGTAAAGGAGTTTTCCAAAACCTTGATTCAGCAGATAGACACCATGAGCAATATTGCCACTGCATTCTCCAGCTTTGCGGATATGCCTGCCCAGCAAAACGAGACCTTGAACGTGGTCAAAGTGGTACGATTGGCCTTGGAAATTTTCAATGAGGATTATATTCATTTTATAGCTGATGAAGAAGAAATTGTAGCCAAATTGGACCGGACACAACTGATTCGGGTAATTACCAATTTGGTAAAAAATGCGATACAAGCGGTGCCGGATGTCGAATCACCCAGAATCTTGGTAACCGTTGCAACCGTGGGCGAACATGTAAAAATATCTATCGCGGACAATGGTCTCGGTATTGCGGACGAATATAAGCACCGTATTTTTGAACCTAAGTTCACTACTAAATCCAGCGGAACGGGGTTAGGCTTAGGTATGGTAAAGAACATTGTGGAAAACTATGGGGGAACCATTAACTTTACCTCAAAAGTTGGAAAGGGAACTGTTTTTACCATTGAGTTTCCAAAAGAGCATAAATAATAATGGCGGATATTTGATAGGCCGTCTCAAACATCAGTATATATGGATTTTGAAAACATTTACATTGAAGAAGAGAACAATTTGGCCACCATAACCATAAATAGACCCAAAAAGCTCAATGCCCTCAATAAACGAACTATTGAAGAGCTACACGTAGCCTTTAAAGAATTGGATGAGGATAATGGGATTAAGGTAATTATTATAACCGGAAGCGGAGAAAAAGCCTTTGTTGCAGGTGCAGATATTTCTGAATTTGCTGATTTTTCTATAAAAGAAGGGCGTCAGCTTGCCGCCGCAGGGCAGCGAAACCTCTTCGATTTTGTAGAAAACCTTTCCACGCCCGTTATTGCGGGCATAAATGGTTTTGCACTAGGTGGTGGTCTAGAGTTGGCCATGGCATGTCATTTTCGAGTCGCCAGTAGTAATGCCAGAATGGGCTTGCCCGAAGTCTCCTTAGGTGTAATTCCCGGTTATGGCGGTACGCAGCGTTTACCCCAATTGGTTGGCAAGGGTAGGGCCATGGAAATGATCATGACGGCCGGCATGGTCGATTCCGATAAAGCCTTTGGGTATGGATTGGTAAATCATGTAGTATCCAGTGAGGAATTATTGCCATTATGCCGAAAAATTGCAAGCAGGATATCGAATAATTCCTCTGTGGCCATAAAACACGCAATAAAAGCAATAAATGCTGGTTTTAAGTATGACGCTGATGGCTATTCGGTGGAAATTGATGCTTTTGGCAATTGCTTTGGAACTGAGGATTTTAAAGAAGGTACCTCTGCGTTTTTGGAAAAACGAAAAGCAAGTTTCCCTGGATCATAACCATTGGCTTAACCAAGCCAGACCATGAAAAAAAACCTATTCCTACTATTTTGCTTTGTGCTGATAGGCATGGGCGCGAATGCGCAAAAAATGCCGGTTTCCTACGATTTTGGGGAAAAATATCGAGACAGGTACCGCTATTCCAACCTTGTTGCTATTGATGAAGATGATTCTGGAGGTTATATTTTGGTGCGTTCCTACTATCAAGGATTGATTCTTAAACCCAAAGGGTATCTCATTGAAAAGTATAACAGTGATTTGGAACTGGTATCCGAATACAACTATAAGCTGAAGGGGTTGGATTTTGTGAACGGGTTTCTAAAAAATGGCCAGTTGAATCTCTTGTTTCTGAAATACAATCCCAACAGAGGTGAATATGAATACTGGGTGCATACGAGCCCAATTATCGACTTCAATTTTAAGGAGAAGAAACTACTTTCCATTGCTTCCGAAGAGGTAAACAATCCTGTAGGGAAAAATTACTATAACCGTGATTTTTCACTAGGATTTACTACGGCCATTCTTTTTAATGAAGACAAAACAGGGTTTGTAATCAGTACGCATCATAAAAGAGGGAAGAGCAACAAACATATGATCCATCTGTTCGATACGGCTCTCAATAAAAAGTTTGAATACGACTTTTCCGATGAAATCGAAGAGAAGAACTATGCTTTTGAGAACGTGGCTTTTTCACCCGACCTACAAACCGCATATATTGTGGGGAAGGCTTACTTTAAAAAGAGACGTTTTAGGGTAGATGAAAGAAAGTTTCAGTACGAACTGATCAAAGTTTCGCAATATGGAAGTCAAACACAGTCCTTTGTAGATCCCGGTAAATATCCCGAAGCGCTGTATCCAGTTCTAATTAAAGACAAGTTGGTTTGTGTAGGATTTTATGCAGATAGAAAGGACAACAGGTATAACGGCATCGCTTATTTTGATGTGAACCCGAATTCATTGAATATTAAGTCACAGAAATACAATCCCTTCTCACAACAGTTTATGGACGATAAATTTGGCCGGGAAGAAGACAAGGATATCAAAAACCTGGTTTTTAAGGGAGTGGAGGTAACGGATAAAGGCGAAATTTTCTTCAACGCTGAGGAATACTTCGTTACAACTGGTTTGGAAACAACAGGGGCAGGTCAGCGGATAAGAATCGAACGTTACCATCACAACGATATTGTCAGTGTTAAATTGGATTCGAAGGGAACCATGGAATGGGCAAGGAACATTAATAAGACCGAAGTTACCCAAGGGGATGGGGCCTACGCTTCGTATAGTTCATACTGTAAAGATGGCAACACCTATTTCTTTATTTGTACTGCTGCTGAAAACCCACAGTTGATCAACAATGAAAGATTGATTTTTAAGCAAGGGTTCAGCAGAAACCGAAACGTTTTCCTGATTTCTTTGGATGAAAACGGGGCAATGGACTATGAAAAGATCATAGATCAGCAAGAAGCTAGATTACCACTAATGGTTTCCAAACCACTTAAAGATGAGATGGAAGATAAAATGCTATTTTATGCGAAAAGAGGGGGGAGGAAACAATTGGTAAAAGTGGATTTCAAATAAAACAACCCTTTTTTAGAGGAAATAAAGGCCCCAATCAGGGGCTTTTTTTATTGTCAACATCTTAAAAAAGAAAGAAAATACTTACGTTTTAATATTGTCGTCAATTCATTTGTACCATTCATCAAATGGAAGCCCACCTAGGTTAATTAGGGTAAAATTCGCTCATTCATGCACCATACTTTTGGTGTATTGATAACCCTAATTTAAAACAAAAAAATTATGAAATCTTTAAAATTAGTATGCATGGCCATGGTATCTATGGCAGTTATTTTGGTCTCTTGCTCTGGTTCGGACGGAGAAACAGGACCGCAAGGAACAGCAGGTGTTGATGGCGCCGATGGAACCAATGGGATTGATGGAATCGATGGAATCGATGGAGTTGATGGCGCAGATGGCATTAGCTGTTGGGACTTGAATGGTAATGGAGTTGGAGACATTACGGTAGATGAAAACAATGAGGATCTTAATTTGGATGGTGTTGTGGATGCCTTGGACTGTCAAGGTGCCACTGGTCAAAATGGTCAAAATGGAAATGCGAATGTAGTAAATATTGATTTTCTGATTACCGATTTTGCAGGAACTGATTTTACAGTAAACCTAGGTTTTACCCAAGCTCAGATGAACTCTTTCGCCTTTTTGTACTATATAGAGTTCAACAATGGTTTCGATGATCTATGGTTTCCTGTTCCTGGCCCTCTAGGTAATAATACTAGATATTCTAGAGTATATGCCAATGAAAATAGTGCGGATGTTAAGGTGTTTTTCTACAATACTTCCGATGATACAGCATGGGATGTCCCACAAGGAACATATACACAATTCAGAGTAGTTGCCATAGATTTTGCCACTTTAGGGAACAAAGGCTCCCAAGAAAACGTTTTAAACGAACTTAAAGCTGCTGGGGTGGATACAAACGATTACCATGCTGTGGCCGCTTATTTTGGTTTGGAATAGAAAGTAAAGGATATTTTCCCCCTTGGGGCAACCTAACCATTAGCTAAAAAGCTGGGCATTTGCCCAGCTTTTTTTGTGGAATGCTATGATTGGATTTGGAGGGAATTGTACCAAATTCTTAAAAACAGATGTGCTAACAAAGGAATCTTCATTTTGTTGGATTAATGAAGAATCAAGATCATATACTTTCTATGATCTTCATCGCATCAATTCATTTCCTGCATTTATCAATCCATATTTAGGATAGGTCAAGTGGCCCACAAAAGAGCTGTTGCAGTTTTATACATTCGAAAATTGATAGAAATATAAAACCATAAATAATATGAAAACAATTAGAATAACGGCTATGGCCATAATGTGTATGGGTGCAATGTTGGTATCATGCTCTGGTGAGGATGGAACGGATGGTGTAGACGGACTTCCCGGACTTGATGGAACAGACGGAATAAACGGTGTTGACGGGGCAGATGGAATTAGCTGTTGGGATTTGAACGGTAACGGAATTGGCGATGAGAAAGAAGACGTCAACGAGGATGGAAATTATGATAGCTTGGACTGCCAAGGAGTGGATGGGCAAGATGGAGTTGACGGACAAGATGGAGTTGATGGAGTTGATGGGGTAGATGGAGCTGATGGAGCCGATGGACAGGATGGCAACGCCAATGTTTTTTATTATGTAGTTGATCTCCAAGGATTTTTCGGAAGCACCCTTAACTTTGATCTTCTTGATGTTGTATCTGTTCCTGCAGACTATGCATTTCTTTTTTATTTAGAGGAGTCTTTGGCTAGCGTTAATTTTTTAGTTCCTGGTAATTACCGAGGGAATCTTCAATATACCACACTACAGTTTAAAGATAGTTTTAACAATGGTGATGCGACAATTCAATTTTATAATACCGCAGATGATAGTTTATATTTTGTTCCAGAAGGGGAATTGAGAAATCTAACAATTGTTGCTATTGAGAAGGGAACCCAGGTATTAAATCTAAACTTAAAGAGCTCCCAAGAAAACGTTTTAAGCGAACTCAAAGCTGCTGGGGTAGATGTAAATGATTACCATGCTGTGGCCGCTTATTTTGGTTTGGAATAGTAAAGGATATTTCCCTCTTGGGGTACCTAACCAAAAAAAGGAGAAAGCTGGGCATTTGCCCAGCTTTTTTCATTTCAAAGTAAGATGCTGAGTATTTATTGGATAACCTCATTGATAAACAAAGGCCACTTCCTTTTGGGACCTGCCTATACTATGGCCAACTACTCGACGTAAAAATGTTTAATACATATTTTCATATAAAATGGATAAAATCCATAAATTTGGAATAAATCCATTAAATGAAATCTAAGACCTTTCTAGAAGGAAGAGGTGCCCAAAAAAATACCTCCAATAAATTTCTACAGCATGTGTACGAGATGCGGGAGGATTTTTTAGAATTCTGTAGGTTGGAAGGTGAAGTGGCAGATAGCAACAAAACCCAATATATTCCCATTTTTCCAAAGACCATTGTAAACAAGGTGAACAGCCCAGATGTAGGTATGATGTTCTCCATGAACCCCTACCAAGGTTGCGAGCACGGTTGTGTATACTGTTATGCACGAAACACCCACGAGTATTGGGGATACAGTGCCGGGTTGGATTTTGAACGAAGGATTTTGGTAAAAAAGTCGGCGCCAGAGCTTTTGGAAGCCAAAATAAAGCACAAAAATTGGAAGGCTCAGACTATTGTGTTATCAGGAAACACAGATTGTTATCAACCTGCAGAGCAAAAGTTTGAGATTACCCGAAAATGCCTCGAGGTTTTTTTAAAGTATAGACATCCGGTAGGCATCATTACAAAAAATGCATTGGTTCTCCGTGATCTTGATATTTTGAAGGAGTTGAACAAACATCAATTGGTAGGTGTCAATATATCGGTCACCTCACTTTCAGAAGAAACAAGACGAAAACTAGAGCCCAGAACGGTATCCATCCAAAAAAGATTAAAAACCATTCAGGTGTTATCAGAAAACAATATTCCTGTAAATGCTATGTTGGCGCCAATGATACCAGGAATAAACTCCCACGAATTATTACCTCTGGCGAAGGCTGTTGCCGACCATGGAGCACTTTCCTTTGGGTTGACGGTAGTACGCCTCAATGGAGCCATTGGTCAAATATTTACCGATTGGATTAAAAAAGCCATGCCGAATAGTGCTGAAAAGGTATTGCATCAAATACAGGATTGCCATGGCGGAACAGTAAATGATAGTCGATTTGGAACAAGAACTAGGGGAGAAGGCAAAATTGCAGAGCAAATACACGAAATGGCCGGTCTTGCCAAAAAACGCTACTTTAACCGGAGAAGTTTTCCACAATTGAATACGGAAATGCACGAGCAATATAAGAACGGACAGATGAAATTGTTCTAACAACAATTGAGCAATGAGCAATGAAGATATGTCATTTCGAGAGAGCTTGCGACGAAAAAACTCATAAACAAGCTAACTTTCGCCCTTAATGGTAAAGAGGAGATTCTTTACTTTGTTCAGAATGACGTGATCTACCTTTGTGAACATTTTTGTAATTCTAGTCAAACCAAGAATTATAAAATTAAAAAATGGCCCTTTGGGGCCATTTTCATTATGAATATAGTTTGGTCTATTTCAATTCCCAACCTTGTCGGTAATCTCGGGTTACCCATTCATTAGCTTTCTCATAATTGGTAATCTTCATATTATCCCCATCCCAGAAAAGTTTTCTTCTTCCAGGTGAGTTATATGGATTCCAATCGCTAGGGGTTTTACCTTCTTGCAATTCTTTGTATTGATAAGCTTTAACTGCCAAATTACCCATCAGCACTGTTTCTGTAAGTCTTCCTGCCTTTTCAAAATTGGAAGATGTTGGTGTACCATTTTGACAGCCATCCACAAAGTTGGAGAAGTGTCCATTAATACCTTCTGGTACTCTATCGTATTTAGGCGCTGGGGATTTGTAAAGATTCATCATTTCGGAAGGCAATAATCTTGCATTTCGGGAATAGGTATCACATACTAGGATGCCTTTATCCCCATACATAACAGTCCCACCTCCGTTATCTCCTATTGTTTCATCATCTTTAAGTTCATCAGGTAAATTAGGTTTTAATCCACCATCGTACCAGTTCAAAGCAATATCGCCATGCTCTTCGTGCTCAAACTTTAGGTGTATTTTAGATGAAGGAGGACAAGAATGGCTATAATCAGCTTCAACAAAATCATCTACCCAAACCGTGGTACAACTTGCTTCTGCTTCTTTTGGATAACCAAGGTCAAGAACGCTAAATGGCGTTTCCATAATGTGGCATCCCATATCTCCCAACGCTCCAGTTCCAAAGTCCCAAAACCCCCTCCATTTAAATGGAAGATAGGCATCGTTATAATCACGCATTTTTGCAGGGCCCAACCAAAGGTCCCAATCCAACTCCCTTGGGATACGGTCTCTTTTTGTGGGCAATGGAACACCTTGTGGCCATACAGGACGGTTGGTCCAACAATCAATCGTGTGTACCTTACCAATAATGCCGGATTCTACCCATTCGCGAGCTATTCGGCTACCATCGCTGGAAGCACCTTGGTTCCCCATTTGGGTTACAATGCCCTGTTCTTTTGCAACTTGGGTCATCAGTCGGGCCTCGTAAATATTGTGCGTCAACGGTTTTTCAACGTAGGCATGTTTTTTTTCACGCATAAAGGGGAGTGAAATGGTTGCATGAGTATGATCGGGAGTTGCCACGGCAATGGCATCGATATCGTTCAAATGTGCATCAAAAACCTTTCTGAAATCTTTGAATCGTTTTACATCTGGAAACTGCTCATAAGTTTGTTGTGCGCGACGGTCATCCACATCGCAAAAAGCTACAAATTTCACCCTGCCTGTATCATTCAAACCATTGATTACACTATTTCCTCTACCTCCAACACCAAAAGCACCAACATACAAGGTGTCACTCGGAGGAATATGGGTTTTGCCCAGTACATGGCTAGGTACAATGGAAAAAGCAGCTGAAGCGGCTGCAGCATTTTTAATGAACTTTCTTCTTTGCATTTTGTTTAGTTTGATTTATGTGAATCCCTAAGATACAAAAAAGGGGAAGAGTACTGTTATGGACTATTCTTTGCCATTCCACTCTTTATAAAACTGATTTAAATACTCCAGCATAAACAAATGCCGTTCCTCGGCCAGTTTTTTTCCGGTCTTGGTATTCATTTTATCCTTAAGCAGTAATAGCTTTTCATAAAAATGGTTGATGGTGGGAGCTTTAGAGTTTTTATACTCTTTCTTCGTTAGGTTGAGGTTTGGGGGAACGTCTGGATTGTAAAGCTCCCTGTTTTTAAAACCCCCATAATTAAAAGCACGGGCTATACCAATGGCTCCAATGGCATCCAAACGGTCTGCGTCTTGTACAATGTGAAGTTCTTTTGAAGTAAAAGCTTTTCGGTTGTTCTTGTCCAAACTATTTTTAAAGGACATATGTTTGATAATGTCCGCGACATGGGATATCGTTTTTTCATCGACGAATTGAGACTCAAGAAAGGTTTTCGCAGTCTCAGGTCCAATATTTTCATCGCCATCATGGAATTTGGGGTCGGCAATATCGTGAAGCAAGGCGGCTAGTTGAACAATAAGTGAGTCGCCATCTTCGTGGTTTAAAATTAATTTCGAAGTGTTGAAAACACGTTCAATATGGAACCAATCATGGCCGCCCTCAGCGTTTTGTAACTCTTGCTTAACAAAATCAATGGTATTTTGTATCAATTGGTTTGCTTCCATCTACTGCGTTTTGACTCCTGAAACAATCTGTTTTTCTATTTGAGCAATGAGTTCATCGACATTACCTTTGTTTTCTATGGGCGGATGAACATCAAACCTAACATGGGAACCCAATCCCATTGGGAATTTGCCGTAGCGTAACAATTTCCAAGAATTGTTTATACTGATAGGCACAATTAGGGCCGAGGGGGCATTTTTCATCATCACCTTTAGTCCTGTTGTTCTAAATGGTTTTGGAGTTCCAGTCCTACTTCGTGTACCCTCTGGGAATATAACGGCGCTCCGATTGTTCTCTTCAATGTATTTGGCCAGCTTTTGAAGCTCGGCAATGGATTGTTTCGGGTCTTTTCTGTCAATAAGTGCAGACCCACTATGTCTTAAATTATAGGAAACGCTGGGTATTCCTTTTCCCAGCTCTATTTTACTCACAAATTTGGGATGGTATTTACGCATATACCAAATAATGGGTGGAATATCGTACATGCTCTGGTGGTTGGTAACTATGATCAGAGGTCTATTGGTTGGAATATTTAGGTTGTTTTCAAACCTGTACCGTGTTCCGAGCACATTGGTACAGCGCATTATAAACCAATTTAAAATGGAAACACTTCCCTTGTGGGCATTGTATCCAAAAACCTTTAGGCAAATCCATTGTATGGGATGGAAAATAACCAGGACCAAACCAAACAGAATAAAGAAAATAATGGTTAAAGGGTAGGACAGTATTTTTTGCACTGTTACATATTTATGGGTTGCCGTAAAAATAAAAAAACCACCCATTAGGGTGGCTTTTTGAATATCTTATTTTACTCGATCTTAGCAAAATTCATTGTAAGCTTCCATCAAGTTTTCTGCGATTAGTTCAGCAGGTCTACCTTCAATATGGTGCCTTTCGATCATATGAACCAACTCGCCATCTTTGAACAATGCCATGCTTGGTGAAGAGGGAGGAAATGGTACCATGTGGTTTCTTGCTGTTTGCACAGCTTCCATGTCCACACCTGCAAAAACGGTAGCCAAATTGTTTGGCGTTTTGCTGTTCTGCAGACTTAATTTAGCAGCTGGTCTTGCATTGGCCGCGGCACAACCACAAACCGAATTCACCACTACCAAAGTGGTTCCATCCTTTTTCAGTGCATTTTCAACAGCTTCGCTTGTATGTAGTTCTTCAAACCCGGCACTAGCCAAGTCTTCGCGCATGGGTTTAACCAATTCTTCTGGATACATAGACTTCTTTTTAATTTGATTACAAAGATAGGGGTTTGTTTGGTTTTTTTCATCACCCTTAACATAGCTTAAAGCTTTGTTTATCCAGCAAACCCCTATCTTTGGGATTTAAATTTTGAAGCATGATCAAGTGGATAGCCGCTTTTCTCGGTTATTTTTTATTTCGATTTCCCGGTGCGGTTTTAGGATTTATCGTAGGAACTTTTTTGGATAATTTAGGAGGTTCTGGCAATAGATCTAGGTCCGTATTTGAAAATGTGACCAGACAATCGGTTTCTCCGGCCGATTTTGAGTTGAATTTACTCTCCCTATGTTCCATAATTATAAAGGCTGATGGGCAGGTAAATCAAAGGGAGCTCGACTATGTTCGGCAGTATTTTTTAAGCACTTATGGCAAGGAAAGAGCCAATGCTATTTTCAGGACTTTCAACGAAGTCATTAAAAAAAGGGAAATATCTACCCAACGGATATGTAACTTTATGGTGCAGCGCACTAGATATGAAGTTCGGCTACAAATGCTGCATTTTCTTTTTGGTATAGCTCAATCAGATGGGCAGGTAAGCAAAGCAGAAGTTCAAAAATTAAGAGAGATTGCCGGGTATTTTCGTGTGAATCAGCATGATTTTGAAAGTATTATGGCCATGTTCATCAAGTCAGTGGACAACTCGTACAAGATTTTGGAAATTGAAAGAACTGCTACCGACGATGAGGTAAAGAAAGCCTACCGTACCATGGCAAAAAAATATCATCCTGATCGTGTGGTGACCGAAAACGAAGCCATACGGAACGGAGCTGAGGAAAAATTCAAAGAAGTCCAAAAGGCTTACGAAACAATTCAAAAAGAAAGGGGAATGTCTTAACCAATAGTTATGCAAGAGTTTTTGTTTTATATCAAACTAGGCCTTGACCATGTGCTGGATTTTGGCGCCTATGACCATATTTTGTTCCTATCGGCATTAACGGTTCCCTTTACCTTTAGGAACTGGAAACGAGTATTGGTTTTGGCCACTATTTTTACCGTTGCCCATTGTACCTCTTTGGCATTGTCCGTCTACGATGTGGTTATCATGGATGTGGGTCTCATTGAGTTTTTAATCCCGGTTACCATTTTACTGACGGCCTTGTTCAATTTTGCATACGTCTATAAAGAATCCTTGAACGTAGGTATTTTTATGCACATTTTGGCCACCGCTTTCTTTGGATTGATCCATGGTTTTGGTTTCTCTAACTATTTTAAAATGTTAATGGCCGAAGAAGAGGACAAGATTACACCATTGTTAGGTTTTGCAACAGGTATCGAACTTTCCCAAGTTACAGTCATATTGATTGTTTTGACCATTTCTTATGTAATCTTGGAACTCTTAAAAGCTAAGCGATGGATTTTTATTGCGGTCGCATCAATTTTAATCATAGCCATTACAATACCCCTGCTGATTGCTACGTTCCCCATATAGGACCTTAGTTAAATTTTATCGAATAAGGTTGTAAGGGTCTTTTAAAGCAGGTATATTTAATTAATTATCAGCGTTTTTTGGACAAATGAAGGCGAGTAAACAAGAAAAATACGATAAAGCCTATTTGCGAATGGCTCAAGAATGGGGTAAACTTTCTTATTGTAAAAGAAGGCAAGTTGGAGCCATTATCGTAAAGGATAGGATGATAATCTCCGATGGGTACAATGGTACCCCGACCGGTTTTGAAAATATTTGTGAGGACGATGAGGGATACACCAAATGGTACGTGCTCCATGCCGAGGCCAATGCCATTCTTAAAGTTGCCTCATCTACACAGTCTTGTGAAGGCGCTACACTGTACATTACTTTGTCACCTTGCAGAGAATGTAGTAAGCTTGTACACCAAGCTGGCATAAAACGTGTGGTATACCAGAATGCCTACAAAGATGATTCTGGAATAAAGTTTCTGGAAAGGGCAGGAGTGGAGATTGTCCACTTGCCCATTTTGGAAGAAATGGTTTAAAACCATAATTGCTATATGAAAAAGATTAAAGGATATATTTGGCCCACGTTACTTGCTTTGGCGGTGGCCCTTGGTATTTTTATAGGGGGAAAACTCCATTTTAACGATTCTCCGGAGAAGCTGTTTTCCACAAATTCAAAAAAAGATAAACTCAACAGGCTTATTGACTACATCGACTACGAATATGTGGACGATGTTGACACCGATAGTATTGTGGATGTCACCGTAAACAATATCCTAGGCAAATTGGACCCACATTCTGTATATATCCCAAAAGATGAAATGAAAGATGTGGCTGAAAGCATGAAAGGGGATTTTGCGGGTATTGGCGTAAGCTTTTACATGTACAGGGATACCATTACTGTTATTAGAACCATTAAGAATGGGCCAAGTTACATCAGCGGGATTAAACCCGGTGATCGTATTCTTATGGCGGATAAGGATACCCTTTATGGTAGAAGCATTGCCAATGATGATGTGGTATCCATCTTAAAAGGTAAAATTGGGACCAAGGTCAATTTGAAGGTTTTCAGAAAGACCGAAAATAAAATGATGGAGGTTCCCGTGGTTCGCGATCGAGTTCCGATTAGAAGTGTTGAATCCTATTATATGCTGACCAGTGAAATGGGCTATGTCAAAATCAACCGTTTTGCAGAATCCACTTTTGACGAGTTCAAGGATGCACTCAGAAAACTAAAATTAAGAGGGGCAGAGAAATTAACTTTGGACCTTAGAGACAACCCTGGAGGGTATTTAGGTATTGCTGAAAAATTGGCCGATGAATTTTTGGGCGAGGATAAACTGATTCTATTTACCAAAAACAAAAAGGGTAGAGTTAAAAAGGCCTATGCCACTAAAAAAGGAGATTTTGAAGATAAACCGGTATATGTTTTGATCAATGAACGTTCTGCGTCTGCCAGTGAAATTATTGCTGGGGCATTACAGGATAATGATATTGGGACCATTGTAGGTCGTCGTTCCTTTGGAAAAGGTTTGGTGCAGCGCGAAATGGACTTGGGCGATGGTTCTGCAGTCAGGCTTACCGTTTCACGATATTATACCCCAACGGGAAGGTCTATTCAAAAATCTTATAAAGATGGCAACCATGATTACTATAAAAGATTTATGGAGCGCTATACCAATGGAGAACTTACCTCTGCAGACAGTATTAAAGTGGCGGATTCACTAAAATTTGTTACGCCAAAAGGCAAAGTGGTCTATGGTGGTGGTGGAATAATCCCTGATGTTTTTGTTCCCATAGGAAGCAATCAAGAAGAGGCCATAGAAAGCATGGACGATACCTATCAATTCTTTGCCCGTTTTGTAT
Organism: Allomuricauda sp.; assembly: GCA_040285615.1. Lineage (GTDB taxonomy): Bacteria > Bacteroidota > Bacteroidia > Flavobacteriales > Flavobacteriaceae > Flagellimonas. Next base: position 227,213 of record JAVJRL010000012.1, on the reverse strand, counting down.
TTGAGCACTTGGAAGAGGATAGAACCATGTATGATGGATATACACAAAACCAATTTTTAGACGAATTCAGAGTGGATGATATCCTTTTTGATAATTTCATTCAATTTGTTCTCGACCGTAAAATAAAATTGGATTTTTATGCCTATGAGGATAAGATAAAGGCTTATTTAAAGGCCAATATTGCTGAGCAATTGTTCTCACCAAATATTTCAGCACAAATCAAGGGAGACCACGATTCTATGCTAAAAAAGGTAAGAGCATTGGATAAAGCTGAAATCGATCAGTCTCAAATAGGCGCTGTGGAAGTCAAACATTGATTTATTTTTTGAGCTTCTTGTCTATTTTTTTGGAAGTCATAAAAATCAACATTAGGACAATGGCGCATAACGAGGCCACTATCCCAATCAACGCAATGGTACTATCACCCTTTAGCGGGTTTTCAAAATCCACCATGGTCACGTTGTAGGCAATAAGTGCCAACGCAAGAATAATTATTACTACAGCAAAGGTCTTGTTCATATCAATAATTTACACACCGTGGGCCATTAGCTCGTTAATATTGGTGGCAAATAGCTTTACTGCAATCGCCATAAGAATAACACCAAACACCTTACGGATAATGTTGAGTCCGTTTTTACCCAATATCCGTTCAATCTTAGCACTGGATTTTAGCACGATGTACACAAAGATAACGTTTATAATTATGGCTACTATGATGTTTTCCACATGATATTCGGCCCTTAAAGACAAAATGGAAGTCAAGGTTCCTGCTCCTGCAATAAGGGGGAAAGCGATGGGTACAATGGAAGCTGTTTCTGGCTCATCGTCCTTGTATAGGGTTATTCCCAGAATCATTTCAATCGCAAGAAAAAATATGATAAAAGCCCCGGCAACAGCAAACGAGTTCACATCGATGCCGATTAAAGAAAGAATACTTTCCCCAACAAACAAAAAGGCAACCATAATACAAGCTGCAACTATCGAAGCCTTTTCGGATTGAACATGGCCAACTTTGTTCCTTAGGGATAAAATGATTGGAATACTTCCCAAAATATCGATAACGGCAAACAATATCATTCCGGCCGTTGCTATTTCCTTAAAATTAAAATTCATATCGTTATTTTTTTCGGACGGCAAATTTACGTGGAAAAAATACTTTTGGACTACATAAAATGTTTATAAATCATCAAATTTTTGGTTTTGGATTACCTTTGCCAAAAAGTAAAGGTTTAATATGTTCCAGATAGGAAAAACCATTGTATCAGAAGAGATTTTACAAAACGATTTTGTATGTAACCTAAATGCTTGCAAAGGAGCTTGTTGCGTGGGAGGAGAGTACGGAGCGCCATTGGATGATTCGGAGACCGACAAACTGGTAAACATCTATCAAGATGTTAAACCTTTTTTACGCCCCGAGGGTATTACCGCCATTGAGGAACATGGCACTTTTGTAAAAGGTGAGGATGGTGAATGGGAAACCCCTTTGGTGAACAACAACGAGTGCGCCTATGTCATTTTTTCTGACGATGGTATTGCTAAGTGTGGATTGGAAGCTGCATACGAAGCAGGGGCCACCAAATGGAAGAAACCAATATCGTGCTATTTGTACCCGGTAAGGACTAAGGAGTACTCGGAGTTTACCGCTGTAAACTATCATAAATGGGAAATTTGCGACCCAGCTTGCGCTTTGGGAGAAGAATTAAAGGTGCCCATTTATAAATTTGTAAAAGACGCCTTGATCAAAAAATTTGGAGAGGATTGGTACAGAGAATTGGAAGAAGTAGCAGCTAACAATATTAAATCGTAGGAATGTCCAAGATTACCTTGGTTCCGTTTGGGGTGCCATTTTCATCAAAAAGATCCATAATATCCACATCAAATTTGTTTTGATAATCCTTGGCGAAATTGGCTAATCTTTCTTTGGTGATACGTATGCCCAAGGATTTCCTTTTGAGCACTCTGTTTTCTTTATTTACTTCGGCCATGGTCCTTCCAACACCATTGTCCACAATTTCTATGGTTACGTGCCCCTTATCCTTGTGTTTTACATTTATCTGTATTCTCTTGTAACCATTTTTTGGAGATAATCCATGCCACAAAGAGTTTTCCAAAAATGGTTGCAATGTTAACGAAGGAATTTTGATATTATCCACATTGATGTCTTTTTCCACCTCTATTTTGAAGTCAATCTCGTTGGAGAACCTTATATTTTCAATATTCATATAAAGTTCCATGGTGCCCAATTCTTCTGCTAAAGGAATTTCTTTTTGGGAAGAAGCCTCTAAAATTTTACGTACTAGTTTGGAAAACTTGTTTAGGTAATGAACAGCATTTTTTTGTTCGTTGTTTATAATGTAAAGTTTGATGGAGTTCAATGAATTGAACAAAAAATGCGGATTCATTTGGCTCCGCAACATTTTTTGCTCCAAGGTAAGAACCCTCTTCTCGTTCTTACTTTGGTATTGACGATATAGAATGTAAAGGATGGATGATATGAGCCCTACAATCAATGCGCTAACCAATAGTGTGGTTTGGTTTTTTTTTCAATCGTAGGCGGACAATCTCATTTTCTTTGGCGAGGACCGCAATCTGGTTATTCTTCTTGTCATTTTCGTACCTAACAATAATATCGTTCATATACCGAAGATTGGTAGCACTGGAAATCTGTTTATCGTACTCGTCGGCTTTTTTGTAAAACTCATAGGCCTTTTTATAATCCCCTTTGGTGTTTTCCATATCCGACAATTTCTCGTATGCATACAGAATATTGCTAGGGATGTTTCGGTTTTGGGCCATTTTTAGACCTTCCTGTATAAATTTTTCTGCTTCATTATAATTGGCCAACTTGGTATGTGCCCATCCAGTGTTGATAAAAACCAAAGAGGTTATGGAAAAGTCACCAATTTTTTTGGATTCTTCTTGCAGTGGTTCTAAAAGCACCAATGCCAAGTAGGGCATGTTTTGTTTGAGATAGATTTGGGCCAAACTGTTCTTACAGATTACACGACCAATATTGGAATCTATTTCTTCGTTGTATGCCAGCGATTTTCTATAGTTTTCAAGCGCACCTTCTAAATCGCCTTTTTCCTCCAAACAATGTCCAATATTTTGATGATTGATGGCCAATCCTAGTTTATTGCCTAGCTCTTCTTCTAACTTTAATGCTCTCTCGAATTGTAAAATGGCCAAATCATACTGTTCCAAAGTTTGGTATAAGTTCCCTATGCCGTTTAGGGCAACATTAATACTTCTTTTTATGTGATTGGAAGGATTCTCTACCTGTTCAGCCAGTTCCAGTGCTCTTTGGTTATAGTCCAGAGCGGTTTTAATCGCATCTGTGCGCCTATATACCACTCCGAGCATATTAAGGCTAAGAACCCTAAAGTCGATATTGTTTGCTTCTTCGGAAATTGCTAGGGCTTGCTCGTGCAGGTTTGCTGCTTTTTCATATTGGGAAATGTTCCTGTATTTCATTCCGAGCTGGTTCAATGCATAGGCCTGACCTTCGGGATAATTGTTTTCCTTGCTCAAATTGGTGAAATACCTTAGTAGTAAAGTGTCTCGCTTTTCGGAATAAAGCTCTTGGTCCAAAGATTGATATGACTTGGGTTGAAGTTGAACGAGCGTTTCTGCTTTCTCGATAAATTCATTCGGAATCTCCTGTGCGGACAATGTTTTGCAAACGAAAAAGAGCAAAAGAAAAAAAATAGTACTCCTTTGCGCTTGATGAAGCCTTCTGGTTTGTTTGATTTTTTCTATAGGCACGGGAACATTGGTGGGATTAAAGCATATCCAAAAAATCGGATTTTTTTTGCCGGGAAACAGGGATTTTATGATTGGATTCCAAAACTACGTAACCATCCGTTTTTAGGAACTCCTTTATTTTATTTAGATTGATAATATAGGAATTATGAATTCTAAAGAAGCTGCTTTCTGGTAAAAGAGCATTTACCTCCTTCAGTTTTTTGGTAAGAAGAATTTTTTGCCCGTCCGCTAAAAAAATAGTGCTGTAGTTACCATCGGACTCTGCATACAAGATGTCTTCACTGTTCAAGAAGACCAATTTACCATCCGTATTAATGGTTATTTTTTTGCTTTGGGATTCTGCATTGAAGTTTAGCAATATTTTCTCCAATCGCTCAACAGTCAGGTTCTTGGCGTTGAACTTTTTTATTTTGGCGATGGTTTCCTCGAGGTCATCCGAATCAATTGGTTTTAAAAGATAGTCGATAGCCTCGTTTTTTAATGCTTGCAATGCATATTGGTTGTAAGCTGTGGTAATGACAACGGGAAAATCCTTGTTCTTTAGGTTTTTTATAAACTGAAACCCATCCATTGCCGGCATCTCAATGTCCAAGAACAAACAATCGGGAGTGTTTTGTTCCAAATATGCCAAGGCTTCGCCTGCATCGGTAAAGGATGCGATAATGTCCACCTCATCGCTTAAGTTGGTGAGTTCCCAACTTAAACTCTGCAGGGCCTTGATTTCGTCATCAACTATTACAGCTTCTAGCATAATATAGAATAGGTAACTTCAAATTTAGAATTATTCTTTACATGGTAATAAAATTATGTGTTAATGGATATTTAGCACGTATAACTGGTATGAAAAGTAAAATTAAGGGGAATACCTGTCATTTTAAGGGATGAACAAACAGTTCAAACAGATTTGGGTAACAAACTCTGAAAATCAAAAACCGATTATACATAAAAAAGAACAGTTTATACATAGACCCCAAAGCAGAGGGTTTTTGTTATCTATCTTCGGCATGTCAAAAATTTAAGGAAAACTTAAGTAGGCAGAAAATGAGAAAGTGTGCAATATTGTTCTTGATTTTGATAGTGGCTTTGATTTTTGCCTCGGTTTCAGAAAAGAATAGTGCTGAATTAAGTTCGGATTGGAATAAAGTAGTTGCAAGGAAATAATCTTGTGACCATAGTATTAGCTCTTATAAATTTTGTATTACCAATAATTGTACGGCCAAAGCAACCAATCTCTTGATTGTATAAACCGCTTGCACGATTAAATCTTCGGTTTGGTCACAATCTGGATTTGACTTTAGGTTTCGGGGGAACTACCTAGGACAAAAAAAGATTTTAATGACCACGATTGAAGAGGCCGTACTCTTGGTAATATTTGGCTCCTGGCCAGTTCATCATAAAAGCAAGACCGAGTAAGTTATCTTACTCGGTCTTTTTGTTTGATGCCATCACACTTCAATAATTTTAAAAAATATCTTCAGTCCTAGATTTCAACATTTTATGTTAAAAACTTTGTGTTGGTTTTACATTTTAACACCTTAAAATTTAAGGGTATTTTTAAATCTTTGCAATAATTACACCAATATTGGAATTTTATAACAAACTACTTTTTAGCTGACATGGCAATGGTAGATTCTCTCTTTTGAGACCTTTGTAATTATTGTACAGCGCGACTTTTTAATTATCAAGGGTTGAGTATGTGCAGTTTTAATTTGTACTGATTTTCAGTACTTGTGATAGTGTTTATTTATTTAATACCTCGGACAAGTTTACCCCACTATAAACGTTCCGAGGTATTTTCATTAATAGCAAGAAATAAAAAAGCCTCCGAAGTCGGAGGCTTTTTTATTTTATAGATAAGCAAAACTTATAGTGACCATGCTTTGCCGCCGGTCAATGTTTCTAAATCTCCACAAGCAATGTATTCGCCAGGAATTGGTAAATAAGCCAATACTTCCTCGCCAACATATTCTGAATTTTTATAAGCCCAAGTGGCCAAATCCCTTAAATCGTTGGCAAAAGAGAATCGGGCGATATCATCATCCAAACTAGCTTCGCCACCTTGCATAATGGCCTGCATGTAATTCATGATTGCCTCGGAATGTGTCTCCTCCTCTTCGTCTGTACGTTTTTTAAGATATGTCTGCAATGCAGGATCTATATCTTCTGGCTCAATATCCATTAATGTTTCTTTGCCAGAGTCCGCAAGGACTTTATCATAGAACTTGTTCATCTTCATCAAAACAAAATCTCTTTGCTCCAAAGGCATTACTTCATCCAAGTAAGCATCAATAAATACATGAACATTCATTTCCGTAGCGGACGGTGTATCCGTTTTTGGAAGAATCACGTCCAAAGTCTGCGCCATGGCATAACCTTGTTCTTTGTCGAGGAAACTGGGAGTCCACTCGGCATAAGCTGGTTTGTTCTTACAGCTTTGTAGTAACGACAATAATGTAGGTGTGGCCACGGCGTAACCGAAAGCCAACCCCATATTTTTAAGTGCTGATCTTCTTTCCATTATATATTTCCTTTTTTAAGTTCTTGGGCTGCATGGTTAGCTGCCCTTGCAGTAAATGCCATGTATGTCAACGATGGGTTTACACAACTTGCGGAGGCCATAAAGGCACCATCGGTTACATATACGTTTTTACATCCGTGTACTTGGTTGTTGCCATTTACTACAGAAGTTTTTGGATCAAAGCCCATACGTGCGGTACCCATTTCATGGATACCAAGTCCTAAAGCATAAGGGGCGTCAAAAGCAGTAACATCTTTAGCACCGGCTTTTTCAAGCATTTCAACAGCTTGCGCTTGCATGTCCTTACGCATGTTATACTCATTTTCTCCGATTTCGGCATCAAAGGTAACTGTAGGTAGTCCCCACTTATCCTTTTTGTCGTAATCCAAGGTCATTTTGTTATCGTGATATGGAAGAGTTTCTCCAAATGCATTTATGCTGAAGTTCCATCCGCCCGGAGTCATCATGGCGTCTTTATACGATTTTCCGTATGCTGCTTCAGCAACCATTTCTTCATAGTTACCTCTACTTGCACCACCTTGGTAACCATAACCACGAACAAAATCTTTCATATTGGAGTCTCCGCCAAGATTTCTAAATCGCGGGATATACACTCCGTTTGGTTTTCTGCCCTTGTAATATTTGTCCTCGTATCCTTCAAATTTACCAGATGCACCAACCAAGAAATGGTGGTCCATCACATTATGGCCAAGTTCACCGGAATCGTTTCCAAGTCCATTAGGGAATCTGTCCGATTTGGATTGCATCAAAATAGAAGTGGATGCAATGGCTGAGGCACAAAGGAAGATTACTTTGGCTTTAAATTCGAATTCTTCATTGGTCTCCCTATCAATAACTTTAACTCCAGTAGCCTTTTTTGTATTTGGATCATAAATTACTTCATGAACAATGGAATCAGGTCTTAGCGTCATATTACCTGTAGCCTCGGCGGCTGGCAATGTAGAAGAAACGCTACTAAAGTATGCTCCGAAAGGACACCCTCTAATACATCTATTTCTAAATTGACAACGAACACGGCCATCCCCATCAAATTTCTTGTCACTGTTAATGTGGGCCACCCTACCTGCGGTAATTACACGGCCACCGAAATTTTCAGCAACTTTCCCTCTAACATGGTCTTCAACACAGTTGAGCTCCATCATAGGTTCAAATTGGCCATCAGGCAGTTGTGGCAAGCCTAGATTTTCACCAGAAACACCGATGTAACTTTCAACTTTATCGTACCATGGGGCAATATCTTTGTAACGTACTGGCCAATCCACGGCGATACCATCTTTTTTATTTGCAGTGAAGTCAATGTCGCTCCAACGGTAACTGTGTCGTCCCCACATAATGGAACGTCCACCAACATGGTAACCACGCATCCAATCAAACCGTTTGGTTTCGTTGTAAGGGTGTTCCAAATCATTTACAAACCAATGTTTGGAAGCTGCACCGGTGGTGTAGCCGGTTCTAGATTGTTTCTCTTGCTTTTCTTTGTCTTCTCGGGTTACTCTTCCCCCATGAGGAAAATCCCAAGGGTCCATATTGGCTGTTGGATAATCTTCACGGTGCTTTACCATGGGGCCACGCTCCAAGACCAAAGTCTTAAGACCGTTTTCGCACAACTCTTTGGCAGCCCAACCACCGCTGATACCCGTACCTACCACAATGGCATCATAGGATTCCTGCTCCTGATTGTAATAAAATTTACTCATTTATTCGGATTGTTTATTTGCTAAATGTATTAATTATTAAATTAATTTTCTACATTTAATCCCTATGTTTATTGAGAATTCAACACTATAACGTTGTAGTTTTTGGATTCCGCACGAAATTAACTAACGTAAAAATATGAACAGAAGTAGTTTAACACAAAAAAGTATTGTCACATTCATTTTAGTGGCTTTTTTAGGATTTTATTCTTGTAAACAGAATCCAAAGAAGGATTCAAAAGAAGAAGCAATTACTGAAGAGGTTGTAGCAGAAGAATCCAAACCTGACATTAAGCTTTCTTTGGCACAATGGTCTATCCATAAAATGATTTTTGAAGAAGGCGTAGACCCATACACCTTTGCGGAAAAAGCAAGCGAATGGGGATTCGAAGGGCTTGAATATGTAAGTGCTCTTTATTATAAGGAATTGCAAGCAGCAAATTTCTCTGAAGAAGCCATGAATAATTGGGTGGAAAAAAGCAAGGCCGAAAGTGAAAAATATGGTTTGAAAAACCTGTTGATAATGGTCGACGGTCAAGGAGATATCGCAGTGCCCGACGAAGCAAAAAGAACTGAGGCTGTCGAAAACCATTATAAGTGGGTAGATGCAGCTGCAGCTTTGGGGTGCCATTCCATACGTGTAAATTTAAATGGAAGTATGGAACCAGAAGTGTGGATGCCGGCATCAGTGGCAGGGTTAAAGCAATTGGCAACCTACGCCAAGGACAAAAACATTAATATAATTGTAGAAAATCACGGAGGCCCTTCTTCCAACGCACAGATGTTGGCAGAAGTAATGGACAAAGTGGGAATGGAAAATTGTGGAACGTTGCCCGACTTTGGTAATTTTTGCATAAAAAGGGAAGAAGGAGATTACTATTCATCCAAATGTCTGGAGGAATATGATCGCTATAAAGGTACAAAAGAGTTGATGCCCTATGCCAAAGGAGTAAGTGCTAAATCCTATAGTTTTGATGAAGCAGGAAATGAAACAAGAGTGGATTATCCGAGAATCATGGAAATTGTTTTGGATGCTGGATATGAAGGTTTTGTAGGTGTAGAGTATGAAGGGTCTGAGTTGAGCGAAGAAGAAGGTATCCTGGCCACCAAAAAACTTTTGGAAAGAGTATTGGAATAATCCTCATAATTTAATGATGAAGGGATTTTTTCACCAACTCTTCGATTACAATTTTTATTGTAACAAAAAAATGATTCAACAATGCAGTGGTCTGGACAATGTTTCGGACAACTGCATTAGACTTTTTAGTCATATACTCAATGCCCACCATATTTGGAATCAGAGGATGTTGGGAGTTGCTGCGGAGCTTGGTGTATGGGATCTGCACGAAGTAAGAAAATGGGAGGATATCCATTACGAAAATCAACGTACCTCTTTTGAAATTGTCTCCAATACGGATACTTTTGAAAAACGGGTAGAGTACAGCAATAGTGAAGGGGATAGTTTTTCAAGCGAAGTCAAGGATATCCTTTTCCACATTATTAACCATTCCACCCATCATAGGGGGCAAATTATGATGGAGTTTCGAAATTCTGGAATTGTGCCCGAACCCTTGGATTATATCCATTACAAAAGATAAACGCCAACTAACTAAAACTTTAAATGAATATTAAAACTAAATTTCAACTGTCCTTTATGATGTTCCTCGAGTTTTTCATCTGGGGCGGTTGGTTTGTTACTTTGGGAATTTATTTGCCAAATACATTAGGGGCTAATGGAAGTGAAACAGCTTTAGCCTATTCAAGTCAATCCTGGGGAGCAATCATTGCACCTTTTGTTATCGGTTTAATAGCGGACAGGTACTTTAATGCCGAACGTATTTTGGGAGTGCTCCACTTGATAGGGGCAGTTTTAATGTATCAAATGGCTTCAGCAGACGACATAGCAGTATTTGTGCCTTATGTATTCGGTTATATGATTGCCTACATGCCAACATTGGCTCTGGTAAATTCTGTTTCGTTCAATCAAATGAAGGATCCTTCAAAGGAATTTGCTTTCATTAGAGTTTTTGGAACCATAGGATGGATTATAGCGGGACTGATTTTCATAAGTTTGATTTTTCAATGGGATTCCCCGGAAAGCATAGCCAATGGAGCTTTGCGAAATACTTTTATAATGACAGCAATTGCATCTGCAATTCTGGGAATTTTCAGTTTTACCTTGCCAAAAACACCCCCAAAAGTGGACAAGGGAGAAAAAGTCTCGGTTTCTGAAATATTGGGCTTGGATGCACTTAAGCTTTTAAAGGACAGAAACTATTTGATTTTCTTTTTAGCTTCCGTTTTGATTTGTATTCCTCTAGGATTTTACTATCAGCATGCAGGTCAATACTTAGGTGAGATAGGCGCATCAATCAATGTGTTGAGCTCAGATGTAGGCCCTGCTGGTATGATGACAATCGGACAAATATCCGAGGTCCTGTTCATGCTGTTATTGCCTTTTTTCTTCAAAAAATTTGGGTTTAAGAAAACTATATTGGTGGGAATGATGGCTTGGCTAGTTAGATATCTCCTATTTGCTTACGGAAATACAGGTGAATTAATTTTTATGTTGATCATAGGGATTGCATTGCATGGAATCTGTTACGATTTCTTCTTTGTATCCGGACAGATTTATACCGATACCAAAGCTGGTGAGAAATACAAAAGTGCCGCACAAGGGTTGATTACTTTAGCTACCTATGGTGTGGGCATGCTTATCGGATTTTGGATCGCCGGTCAAATTGTTGACACATATGAATTATCTGACAATACACATAATTGGGTAAGTATTTGGAGGTTCCCGGCCATTTTTGCGCTAGGAGTTGGAATTCTATTTGCTCTTTTATTTAAAAATGAAAAGGTAGAATATAAATCATAAGGATAAGACACCGAAAAGATAAAAGATAGATACAACCACAATTAACTGATACAAACATGAAAAGCGTAAACAAACAGCAACTTTTTTTAGCGGCCTGTATATCCTTGGTCGTTACTTCTATGACCTTTGCCATTAGGGCAGGAATACTGACCCAGCTCGGAGAAGAATTTGGCATTTCCAACCAACAATTGGGTTGGATAAACAGTATGGCCTTTTTAGGTTTTCCATTGGCTATGATCTTTGGGGGATTGCTCTACAATAAAATTGGGGCCCGAAAACTTATGGTAGCAGCATTTGTCTGCCACCTTTTGGGATTGGTGCTCACAATTGTGGCAGGAGGATTCTGGACCCTTATTATCTCTACATTCTTTATCGGATTTGCTAATGGTTCGGTGGAAGCGGCATGTAATCCTATGATTGCTGATATGTACACCAAGAACCGTACGGCTATGTTGAACAAATTCCATGTTTGGTTCCCTGGAGGAATTGTAATTGGCTCTCTTATCTCCAAGTTTATGACAGATTTTGGAATGGGTTGGCAATTACAGATTGGTATTATGTTGATTCCTACGCTAATTTATGGGTATATGTTCTTCAAGCAAGAATTTCCAGAAAGCGAACATATGGAAACCGATACCACCAAGAATATTAAATCTTTGGCAGACCCATTGTTCATTTTTATATTGATTTGTATGACGCTTACGGCCATATCGGAATTTGGACCACAGCAATGGGTAGAGCGTATTTTAGGGAATTCAGGGGCCAGTCCAATGTTGATATTGGCCATGGTGACAGGTATTATGGCCATAGGTCGATACTTTGCAGGTCCTATTGTACATAGAATAAACCCAATTGGGGTACTCCTGATGTCCGCCGTAGTTACTACCGCAGCAGTATATAGCATGAGTATTGCAGAAGGATCCATGATTTATTTGGCCGCAATTCTTTTTGCTTTGGGTGTATGTTATTTCTGGCCTACCATGATCGGGTTTACCTCAGAATACCTTCCAAAGACTGGAGCTTTGGGGATGTCGCTGGTTGGTGGAGCCGGGATGTTCGCCACATCAATATGGCAACCAGTTATTGGTGGATGGCTGGATAGTGCTAAGGAAACTGCAATTGCGTCAGGTTTGACCGACCAAGTAGCAGAGCTTACAGCAGGTAAAGCTACCTTGGGTAAAATGATGTTTTTTCCACTGGCGGTGGCAATATTGTTTGCAATTTTGTTCATGTTCCGAAAGAAATTGGAAGAAAGAAGAGTGCCGCAAGGCCATGCAACTGAGGAAATTGTTTAATTATAAAATAAAATAATAGAAAATGCCTAAAAAGATTAGACTTGGTATTCTTGGAGGAGGAGGTGATTCCCTTATTGGGGTGTTGCATAGAGTTGCCTCTTTCATTAATGATAATTATGAAATTGTAGGTGCTGTCTTCAACCCGGATTTGGAAGATAGTATTGCATTTGCAAAAGAAATTGACATTCCTACAAACCGTATTTATAAAGATTTTGACACTTTGGTTGAGGAAGAAATGAAGCTTCCAGAAGATGAGCGTATTCAGGTATGTTCCATTCTAACGCCGAACTTTCTTCACTATCCAATGGCAAAAAAACTGTTGGATAATGGTTTCCATGTTATCTGTGAAAAACCAATGACCACTACTTACGAAGAAGCCAAAATTCTTCAGGAAACCTTAAAAAAAGTCGGGAAGGTTTTTGCCGTTACCCACACTTATACAGGGTATCCTATGGTTCGCCAAATGCGTGAGATGATCAAAGAAGGGGTTATAGGAAAGGTGCACAAAGTAGATGCTCAATATTATCAAGGATGGATGAATCCAATTATTCATGATAAAGAAAAGCGAGGTACCGTGTGGAGACTTGATCCTAAAAAAGCAGGAATCAGTTCTTGTATGGGAGATATTGGTGTGCACGCCTTCAATATGATTGAGTTTACAACAGGTTTACAGGTGAAATCCCTATTGTGTGACTTCAATTATATGTACGACGACAACCAAATGGACATGGACGGTACTGCTCTTATCCGCATGGACAAGAATGTAAAAGGGGTTATCAGGGCCAGCCAAGTTGCCACAGGAGAGGAAAACAATTTGACTATTGCCATTTACGGTCAAAAAGGAGGTTTAAAATGGGAACAGGAAAATCCCAATTACCTCTATAAGTTGAACGATCCTGAACCGTTACAGGTATATAAACCAGGGCACGAGTACAATTCCAAACTTTCTTTGGATGGAACCAAATTGCCACCAGGACACCCAGAAGGTATTTTTGATGCCATGGCAAATATTTATTTAGGTGTGGCCAAAGCCATACGTGGAGAAGATTACAATAGTGGAGAATTCCCAACCATGACAGATGGTGTGCGTGGTCTTAATTTTATTGAGAACTCGGTAGCTTCCCATAAACAAGGCAATGTTTGGGTAGATATGGATTAATCCAAATCGAATTGAAAAATAGTAATGGCTGCTTAAAAGAGTATTGGTCAACCTGAACTTGTTTCAGGTTCTCATCAAAACTTGTTTCACAACAAGTGAGATTCTGAAATAAATTTAGAATGACAGTTTTGTACCTTATTAAGCAGCCATTATTTTTTATATAACATTTCAAACTCTTCAAAAACCACGATCATACTTTTTTTGGGCTCTTTACCAAATTCGGCCAATTCTCGAGTGTAATAATCCCAATGTGACTTTTTCCAGTATTCTAGACTCTTGTCGCCTTCACCTTCAAGTCGGGCATGTTCCTCTCTAATGCTAAAAAAGGGCATCAATTTTACAGCGGTAGTGCGAATAATGCACTTGGCATGTCCCTCCCAATCTGTAACCACGTAAAAATTCCCGATTTTGGGCAAGCTTTCATTACGAAGTTGCAACCCTTTTAAAGAATGCGATGTAGCTCTTTTAATTTCTTTGCAGGCTAAATCGGCACAAGTATTGGCATCCGACTCATTATCGCAAAAATGTATCACTTTTGGAGCATCTTGGGAAGCAAACTCCAAATGGGCATCTAAAAAATCGCCCCAAAGATTACGGGCAGAAGCATTTTCCATAGGTAGGTATTAAGAAAATTTATTTTGTTTGAATTGTTCCGCAGCATGGTTGGCAGCTCTTGCGGTGAAAGCCATATATGTCAGGGAGGGGTTAACACAACTTGCTGACGTCATAAAGGCACCATCCGTTACATAAACATTGGGAACTGAATGCAATTGATTGTGCTTGTTCAATACAGAAGTTTTTGGGTCGTGCCCCATGCGTGCACCTCCCATTTCGTGTATGCCCAGACCTGGACCTGTTGCGTTGTCAAAGGTGTTTACATTTTTGAAACCTGCAGCTTTTAGCATTGCGGCGGCTTCCTCTTTTATGGCCTCGCGCATATTATATTCGTTCTCCTTGAATTCAACATCAAAATCCAATTGGGGCAATCCCCATTGGTCCTTTTTATCCTTACTTAAGGTTACCCGATTGTCATGATAAGGCAGCATTTCACCAAAGCCACCCATTCCAATTTCCCAGCCTCCTGGTTTTAAAATGGATTCCTTTAGCTCTTTTCCATAACCCATTTCTGCCACCATTTCAGACCAGTTGGTTCTATTGGCACCACCCTGATATCCAAAACCGCGCAGAAAGTCTTTACGTTTGGTTTTTTCATCCAAGTTTACAAAACGTGGAATGTAAAAACCGTTAGGTCTTCTGCCTTTATAGTATTTATCCAAATGGCCATCTACCTTGGCAGAAGCTCCCAATTGGTAATGATGATCCATAATGTTTCGCCCCAATTGGTCATGGTCGTTGCCCATGCCGTTCGGGAATCGTTGGGATTTGGATTGAAGCAAAATACCAACGGATGCCATGGACGAAGCACATAGGAACACAATTTTACTTTTGAATTCCAATTTTTCATGGGTCTCTGCATCAACGATTTTTACACCGGTAGCTCTTTTTTGATTTTCATCGTAAGTAACCTCATGAACAATGGAGTTGGGCCGTAAGGTCATGTTTCCTGTTCGTTCTGCTGCTGGTAAGGTAGAGGAATTACTGCTAAAGTAACCGCCAAAAGGGCAACCCCTCCAGCAACGGTTTCGATACTGGCAAGGTCCACGACCCTCAATATCCGTAGTGTTTTCAGTTATATGGGCAACCCGACCGATAGTAAGTAAACGTCCATCTTCAAATTTACTGTCCAACGATTGCTGTAAATCCTTTTCCACACAATTTAACCCCATTGGAGGTTGAAACTTTCCATCGGGTAACTGTTTTAGTCCTAAAGCCTGACCGCTGACACCTATATAAGTTTCCACTTTATCGTACCAAGGGGCAATATCTTTATAGCGAACCGGCCAATCTACTGCGATTCCATCTTTCTTATTGGCTTCAAAATCAATGTCGCTCCATCGATAGCTTTGTCGGCCCCATGTCAAGGAACGGCCTCCGACCTGGTAACCCCTGATCCAATCAAAACGTTTGGTTTCTTGATAGGGATGTTCCAGGTCGTTTACAAAAAAGTGCTTTACGTCATCTTTTGGAGCCCATCCGACCCTAAGTTGTTTATGATATTTTTCCTTGTCTTCGCGAGAGAGTTCCCCTTTGAAAGGATAATCCCATGGGTCATCGTTCATGGTCTTATAATCTTGGACATGCTTCACCATCGGACCTCTTTCCAGAACCAGAACGTTTAGTCCATTTTCGCATAATTCCTTGGTGGCCCAACCACCACTTATACCTGTACCTACAACAATGGCATCATAAACTTTAGTTTCAATCACTTTAATGTTGTTTTAATTGTTAACGAATCCCTATATTTATGTTTTACTACATGAGATATAAAAATAGCATAGTTTTTTTCTTAAATATAGAAGATAAATCCCAATTTATTTGGGATTTCCTAATTCCTTAAAATTAAATTCAATGAAGACAATAAAAGGACCAGCTGTATTCCTAGCACAATTTGTGGACAGTCAACCTCCGTTCAATACGTTGGACGGAATGTGTAAATGGGCCTCCGACCTAGGCTACAAAGGCATTCAGATTCCAACCTGGGAATCCTTCCTCATAGATTTGGACAAAGCTGCCGAAAGCCAAGATTATTGTGACGAGCTCAAAGGGAAGATAAATTCCTATGGTTTGGAGATAACCGAACTATCAACACACTTACAAGGACAATTGGTTGCGGTACATCCAGCTTATGACATTATGTTCGATAATTTTGCACCTAAGGAACTGCACGGTAAACCCAAAGAACGTACCAAGTGGGCAGTTGAGACGGTGAAAAAAGCCGCAACCGCCAGCCGTAGGCTGGGACTGGATGTGCACGCCACATTTTCGGGCTCATTGCTTTGGCATACTGCACACCCATGGCCCCAACGACCTGCTGGTTTGGTAGAAATGGGTTTTGAAGAATTGGCAAACCGATGGATGCCTATCCTAAATCATTTTGATGAAGAGGGTGTAGATGTGTGCTATGAAATCCACCCAGGAGAAGACCTTCACGATGGAGATACCTTCGAACGCTTTTTGGAAGCTACGGGCAACCACAAAAGAGTGAACATCTTATACGACCCAAGTCATTTTGTATTGCAACAATTGGATTATATCGAATACATAGATTTTTATCATGAGTTCATCAAATCGTTCCACGTAAAGGATTCAGAGTTTAACCCAACAGGTAAAAAAGGCGCCTTCGGTGGTTATAACGATTGGGGGGATAGAGCGGGTAGATACCGTTCCTTGGGCGATGGTCAAATCGATTTCAAGACTATTTTTTCCAAATTGACCCAATATGGATGTGATGTATGGGCCGTAATGGAGTGGGAATGCTGTATTAAAAGCCCAGAGCAGGGGGCTCGTGAAGGAGCCAAATTTATCCAAGATCATATTATTGAAGCTACAACCAAAACCTTTGATGATTTTGCCGGAGCTGAAATTGATAAAGAACAACTGAAAAGAATATTGGGATTATGAGAAAACCAATTTTATTGGGCTTAATAGCCATTGCATTTGCCTGCAAGGAAAAGCCAAAAGAACAACTTGAAGAAGTAGAAGAGGAAGTGGTTGAAGTAGTGACGGAACCAGAGACCACAGTTTTATTTGATGGGTCATCGTTTGATGGATGGCACTTTTATAATGGAGGGGAAGTTACTGAACCCTGGAAATTGGAAGATGGCTCCATGGTACTTTACCCACCAGAAGAGCGTCCCGATGGAGCCAATTATAATTTGGTTACTGATAAGAAGTACACTGATTTTGTTTTAACCATGGAATGGAATATAGCCGAAGGTGGAAACAGTGGTTTCTTTTGGGGAGTAGTGGAAGACGAAAAATATGGAGAGCCTTATCTTACTGGACCAGAAATTCAGGTGTTGGATGATGAGAGACATCCTGATGCAAAGAATGGTACCGACCGTTTGGCCGGATCACTTTACGACATGGTTTCACCATCTGAAAAAGCGGTTAAACCCGCTGGCGAATGGAATAGCGTAGAGTTAATGATCAATCATAAAACAAACCAGGGCCATGTAATTTTAAATGGAACCAAAATAGTGGAGTTTCCGGTTCAAGGTCCTGAATGGGATGCGTTGGTGGCTAACTCCAAATTTGCTGATTGGGAAGGTTTTGCAGCATTCACAACAGGAAAGATTGGATTGCAAGATCATGGTAACAAAGTATCCTTTAGAAATATTAAAATAAAAGAACTTTAGTATGTCAAAATTAACAAACGGACTATTGGTACTTACTTTTGTTGCAGGTGGATTTGTTTCTGCACAAGAGGTTGAGCCGACAAAACCAGAACAGACTGAATTTTATAAGCCAGTACCTCCAAAGGTAACCCCGGGCGAAGATAGTGGCCCCCCAAGTGATGCTATTGTTCTTTTTGACGGAACATCTTTGGATAACTGGATCAGTTCTGCAGATAGTACAGCTGCCAAATGGATTTTAAATAAGGATGGTAGTATGACGGTTAATAATAGGACCGGAGATATCCAGACCAAACAGAATTTTGGCAGTGTACAGCTTCATATTGAATGGAAGTCACCGGCGGAAGTGCAACAAGAAGGTCAACATAGAGCTAACAGTGGGGTTTTCCTGAATGGCATGTACGAGGTGCAGGTATTGGACAACAATGACAATGATACTTATGTAAACGGACAGGTAGGTTCTATTTACAAACAACACGTGCCCTTGGCCATGGCGTCCGTTCCCACAGGGGAATGGAACACTTACGATATTATTTACCATGCTCCTGAGTTTGAAAAAGGGCAAAAAGTAAAGTCGGGAACACTTACGGTGATCCATAATGGTGTTTTGATCCAGGATCATGTTGAGATTAAGGGAACCACACCATATATTGGTTGGCCCAAAAACCCACCACACGGAAAGGGGCCCCTTAGACTTCAGGACCATGGGGACAACAGCAGGGTAAGTTATAGAAATATTTGGGTTAGGGAGCTGGATTAGTTCCCTAACACCAATACTACGATAGAGAATCTTCAATGGCCAAAACCTATTTTGGTTACCTTTGGCAAAATTTATCATACATATATGATTCAATCCATGACAGGCTTCGGGAAGCATGTGGTACAGCTTCCTTCCAAGAAAATTACCATTGAGCTCAAATCGCTTAATAGCAAAAATTTGGACATCAATGCCAGGCTCCCTCAATTTTATAGGGAAAAGGAGCTTGAACTCCGTAAAATGATAGCCAACGTACTGAACAGGGGTAAAGTTGATTTTAGCCTTTATGTTGAAATAACAGGTGAGGAAACCACAGCAGAGGTCAACAAAGGTGTGGTAAAGAATTATATGGAGCAATTGGCTGACATTGCCAAAGGTGATGATATAAAGTTCTTGGAAATGGCGCTGCGTATGCCGGATACCCTCAAAACGGATAAGGACGATATAGATGAAGAAGAGTACAAGGCTATAAAAGAAGCGATGGACGAAGCTCTCTCCAAAATTGTTGAATTCCGAAATGAAGAAGGAAAGGTGCTGGAAGAGGATTTTGTGGCCAGGCTGAAGAATTTAAATGAACTTTTGGAAGCTGTGAAAGCCATGGACCCTGAACGCTTGGGAACGGTAAGGGAGCGATTGGACAAAGCGGTTGCCGATCTTAAAGTGGAGTTGGATGCCAATCGGTTTGAGCAAGAACTCATCTATTATCTCGAAAAATACGACATTACGGAGGAAAAGGTCCGTTTGGCCAACCACTTAAAATATTTTGAGACCACCTTGAATTCCGATGACTCCAATGGTAAAAAACTAGGCTTCATTTCTCAGGAAATAGGGAGGGAAATCAATACTATCGGTTCCAAGGCCAACTATGCCCCAATGCAGCAATTGGTGGTACAGATGAAGGATGAATTGGAAAAAATCAAGGAACAAATGCTCAATGTATTATGACAGAAGGCGGTAAACTTATTATTTTCTCAGCACCTTCCGGCAGTGGAAAAACCACGATTGTCAAGCATTTGTTGAATCAACCTGAGTTGAATTTGGCGTTTTCCATATCTGCAACCTCTCGTCCACGTAGAGGAAAAGAAAAAAACGGGGTCAACTATTACTTTATGTCCGTTTCCCAATTTAAAAGGCACATTAAAGACGGTGATTTTTTGGAATGGGAAGAAGTGTACCGCGATAATTTTTATGGTACCTTAAAAAGTGAAGTGGAGCGACTCTGGGCCGAAGGTAAAAATGTGATTTTTGATATTGATGTTTCTGGTGGGCTTAGAATCAAAAAGAAGTTTCCCGAAAAAACATTGGCTGTTTTTGTAAAACCGCCCAGTGTTGATGAGCTCAAAATCAGACTTAAAAAAAGAAGCACCGAAAGCGACGATAAAATAAACATGAGGATTGCCAAGGCATCCGTGGAACTGGCCACGGCACCTCAGTTTGACAAGATCATCAAGAACTACGACCTCGATATTGCGCTGGATGAGGCCCATAAATTAGTAGCCGATTTCGTTGGTGTCGAGATGCCTTCAAAAGAAGATTAGAAAATGAAAAAGGTAGGGCTCTTTTTTGGAACCTTCAACCCGATACATATTGGCCATTTGGTCTTAGCGAACCATATGGTGGAGTTTTCGGATTTGGATGAGGTTTGGTTTGTTATTACTCCGCAAAGCCCATTTAAGACCAAGCAATCACTTTTGGATGATAATCATCGGTATCAAATGGTGTATGAAGCGGTTCAGGATTATCCGAAGCTAAAACCCAGTAAAATAGAGTTCGATCTTCCCCAACCCAATTATACGACCAATACTTTGGCCCACTTGGACGACAAATATGGCAAGGATCACCAGTTTTCGCTTATTATGGGGGAGGATAACTTAAAAAGTTTCCATAAATGGAAAAACTACGAGGCCATTTTGGAACAGTATTCTATCCATGTTTACCCTAGAATTTCGCACGGGGAGATAGAACATCAATTTAAAGGACATCCAAAAGTCACGAAGGTGGATGCACCGATTATGGAAATCTCTTCCACATTTATTCGAAAGGCCCATAAGGCGGGAAAAAATGTTCGTCCCATGCTCCCGCATTCCGTTTGGAAATATATGGATGAAATGAATTTTTACAGATAGTTTTATTGCTTTGCAGTGACAACTCCAACCATACTATCTGCAGTTCCGTAGTACAAATACCAAATATTATTAAAGAGTACCAGTCCCTCAAGAAAAGTGGTGCCATCTTTATATTGACCCGATTTTTCAAAAGGTAATTCAGGTTTTATAAAAGGCTTATCAGTACGGTCCAATAATTTCCAAGGTTCATTGGCATCAAAAAGGGCCTGTCCTCCCGTGTAGATTCTGTTGCCCAATTCCTGTACTCCGATATTTTGGGAGTTTCCTGCATTGTAAAGCACTACAATACCATTTTCGGTAAGAAGGGGAGGTGGACCAGCTTCAACCAACCAAGAATCAAAATAACCAGGTCTAGGGTTTAAAACAGGAGCTAATTTGCCTTCGTAGGTCTCAACAGGCTCCCAATCTATGAGGTTTGATGAAGAAGCCAACCAAATATGGGGTACCCCGAAGTACATCCAATATTTACCATTGATTTTTGCAGCCACTAATTTACCGTTCTTAAGCTCTGTTACTATAGCTCCAGATTTGGTTTCTTTTTCGTGATAAACACCTTTTTTATAATTCTTGAAAACTGGCCCATGTTTGTCCCAATGTTTCAAGTCTTTTGATGTGGCAACGGCCAGCTTAGGGTTTTTTCGGTTCCATTGGGTATACGTCAGTACGTAAAGGCCTTCTTGGGTCTCAACGATGCGTGGGTCTTCAATGCCGCCTGGCCATTCGTTGACTTTTTGACCATCTTCATTTGGGTAAAAAACAGGTTCTGGCCATTTGGTATAGGAAATTCCATTGGTAGAAGTGGCCATTCCAATTCGGGAACGGTGTCCTCCAATTTCCCTTTCCCCTAATTTTTCTTCGGCACGGTACAATACATAAATGGAATCGTTTTTTGTTATGGCAGCGGGATTAAAGGTTGCCATGGATTCCCAATGCACAATTTTTTGCGTTATAGGATCTTTAAAAGTGGATGCGGCATCTTTCTGTAAAATAGGTTGGGCATTTTCTGGACGTTCAAAGGGCCCTAACATCCAATCTTTTTCTTTGGTTTGTGAAAATGTGTTGGCTTGTGAAAGTAAAAGAATGAATAGGGATAGAATTACTGTTTTCATCAATTTTAAATTTTTTCCAATGTATCTGTTCCCAAGTATTTATCATCCTTGTTCACATACCAAGCCCTGGTTTTGGGCATTTTTATCCCATTAATTTCTTCCAATCCGTCCAAAAGGATGTATTCCCCATCATTTTTACTCTCATCATGGTAAAACTGATATACTTCCATGGCGTAGGTTGCGGGATCAAAATAAAAGTACCACTCATCCGTGCCCACCTCTGAATCATATGTAACGTTGAGCACCAGATATTCTTTTCCTTTGAATGTCTTTTTTTGGACTTTGGGGTCCAAATGAGTGCCAGGATCTTTTAACTTCATAGGAAGCCCGTATAAATAGGTGTAGTAGTCCTTCATAAAATTACCGCGTTCACAGTTCAAGCGGAATTTCTCAGCCTCTTCCTCAGAGATATCTTCGCTTCCGTTCAAGGTAATTTCACATGAATCCTTATCGAAATTATAGGCATAAGAATTCCCGTCTTGCTGGACATCCAATGAAAATTTCTGTTTAGGAAAATCTACCCCGATGATACTTGTCCGTTTAGGGCGGCTCGGAGTTTCCATAACCACTTTAAAGGAGGTCTTTAAGTTCTCCCAGCTTCCACTGGGGTCATGGAAAGCAATGGCCTTTTGTAAAACTTCATTAGCAGAAAGGGACTGGGCTTTAACAGAGAAAACGGATAAAAACACCAGGGTTATAAGAGCAAAACAATATCTTTTCATATCAGTTATATTAATAGACAGGAAAGATACCGATTTTTATTTCTTTTCGATGGTTGCAGGAGCTACGGAACTATCGTGCTCGGCATAGTATTGTTCCAAAAGATTCATCATTGCAGTAATCAAGTCCTTACTTTCCAATAAAAGTGAGAAGTACAATGTAGTGTTCTTGGGACTTGATTCCTCTGTCCTTGTCCTGGAAACCTGCTGGTTGATTTTTTGGGAGACCATATCGTACAACTCCTCTCTGGAATTTAAAACGGTCCCAACTTGCTCAAAAGAACGATCTTCGAATGCTTTTTGGGTGCTGTTAAAAATCTTTTCCAAAGCGATATCAATTTCTTTGAGCTCCTTGATCTGGTTGTATTTTAATTTTTTGTGATTGTTGTTCACATGGTTATAACTTACCTTTCCAATATATTCCAAGGACTGGGACATATCCGTCAAGTACCCCATAATATTGATATAAAAATTACTGGCGCCTACATGGGCTTCGTCCAAGTTTTTGATGAAGTAGAAAGTATCGTTTCTTAAGCCCTCTATCTCGTTGGCGAGTTTTTTACTTTGCTTTTTGTTCTTCTTCAAGAAGTCAAGGTCGTGTTTGGACAACCCTTGAATAGAATTGGAGTAAATACGGTTGCTCCGCTTAACCACATTGGCAATATTGGTAGCACTCTCTTCGATAACTCCTTGAATGGAACTGCTTTCGGCACGTCTTAAACTGTCCTCTGCCTTTATTTCTTTTGTCTTTTTATTGTGTGAAATGTAATTGCGAAGCAAAATGGCTGCAGCGGCAACCAGCATCAATACAAGGGAAATAAATTTTCCAATAAACAGTAAATAGGCTATGATTGCGGCAGCTACAAATGCGCTAAGTGCAGTGAAGAACCAACCTCCAATCACATTCAATACACCCGCAACTCGGTAAACGGCACTTTCAGCTCCCCAAGCTCTATCGGCCAAAGACGTACCCATGGCCACCATAAAAGTGACATAGGTGGTGGACAACGGCAATTTCATGGAGGTCGCAATGGAAATAAGTACACTGGCCACCATCAGGTTCACCGAAGCTCTTACCAAGTCAAATGCAGGTTGCTCCTGTGTTTTACTCTTTGGCACATAGGTTTGTGGTAAAACAAACTGTTTGTCTATTTGTGATTGAATTGATGACGGAATAACCTTGGAAATATTCTCAAAAGCAACAATGCTGAATTTTACAATTTGTCGAGAAAGGTAATTTGGCTGAAAACGCTCATCGCCTTCATCCTGTCTAGCTAAATCCACACTGGTTTTTACCACCCCTTTGGCTTTTGATGAGAACCAAAGAGTAATTACCATTACGGCTCCAGAAAGTAACAATAGCATCGTAGGGGTTTGTACGGCTGCTGCCAAGCCTTGCATATTAAATTCAGTTGGATTGATACCAGAAGCTTGCCAGTCTTGATAAGATTGTAGTGCAGCAATAGGCACACCGATAAAGTTCACCAAATCGTTACCTGCAAAGGCCATGGCTAAAGCAAAGGTTCCAAAACCAATAACTATGGTATAAACATTCCATCTCAAGAAACTTGCAACAACATAGGAGGCCAAGGTCCAGAACACAAAATTACCCACCAAGAAAGCCAATGGCTGGGTTGCAACAAACTCCGAGAGTATGCCATCAAAAAGTGCAGCACTCTTAAGGCCTTTTACCAAGATAAAATAAACAATTGCGGTAATGGCCAAACCCCCAAATATAGATTCGACCCACTTGGATCTTGTTTTGTATTTAAAAGAGATCAAAGCCCTTGAGATAAATTGGACGAGGGCACCGATTGAAAAGGCAATAAAAACCGAAAGAAGTATCCCAAATATAATCTCTGCCGCCTTATCTGTATTGATATAGGTGGCCAAATCTGAAAAACCACCTTGTGTGTCAGCTATTTTGATAAGTGAAATGGCCACTGATGCGCCCAAGAGTTCAAAAACAATGGACACGGTGGTTGATGTGGGCATCCCTAAGGTGTTGAAGAAATCCAATAGCAGAATGTCCGTGATCATCACAGCCATAAAAATGAACATGATTTCCTCAAACACAAATTCTCCAGGATTAAAGATACCCTTTCGGGCTACTTCCATCATTCCACTGGACGACATGGCACCGAACGCAATACCGATACTGGCAACAATCATAATGGTTCTAAAGGAAATCGCTTTAGACCCGATTGCCGAGTTCAAAAAGTTAACCGCATCGTTACTGACCCCTACCACTAAATCGGTAATGGCCAAAGCACCCAATGCAACAACCATGAAAATGTATATATTCTCCCCCATTCTTTCAGAAATATGACAAAAATGCCATTATAAATCCGCAATAAGGTTAACAAAATGTTACCAAATACGGCCTCAAAAATATCAATATTTTCCATGTGTTGGACATAGGTTCATCTTTTGATATATCTTCGCTATAAATCAATAGCCAATGAACTGGGAGCAGCTACTCTCTTTAAAGCGATACGGAGATACAGGAAAACGGTTAAGAAAAGAACAGAACGAAACCCGTCTAGGGTTTGAAGTGGATTACGACCGAATCATTTTTTCATCTGCTTTTAGAAGCTTGCAAGATAAGACACAGGTTTTTCCAATGCCGATTGCAGTTGGCTCACAGAAGAATTTTGTGCATACTCGTTTAACGCACAGCATGGAGGTGTCGGTAGTAGGAAGAAGCCTTGGGCGTATTGCCGGACAACAAATTTTGGCCAAATACCCATTTCTATATGAGGTTCACGGTCACCATTTTAACGATTTTGGCGCTATTGTAGCTGCTGCCGCATTAGCTCACGATATTGGCAACCCTCCATTCGGGCATAGTGGGGAAAAAGCGATCGGGAATTATTTTAAGCAGGGCAAGGGAAAGCAATACCAAGATGTTCTGACCTCAGAAGAGTACCAAGACCTTATCGATTTTGAGGGCAACGCCAATGGCTTTAAATTGTTGACCGAGTCTAGGGAAGGAGTTCCCGGAGGCCTTAGATTGAGTTATGCCACTTTGGGAGCTTTTATTAAATACCCAAAGGGATCCTTACCCAAAAAACCATCTAGAAACATTGCCGATAAAAAGTTTGGATTTTTTCAATCTGAAAAGGAGTTTTTCCATGAGCTGGTGGGGGAAATAGGCTTGTTGCCCAATCCGAATCATCCTGAAACCGGATTTTTACGACACCCGCTTACCTATTTAGTGGAGGCCGCGGATGATATTTGCTATACCATTATTGATTTTGAAGATGGAATAAATTTGGGACTGATTCCGGAAGAATATGCCTTGGAGTATCTGATCAATTTGGTGAAGGACAACATCAATACCAAAAAATATAATGCAATGACTACCTCAAGTGATAGATTGAGCTACTTGAGGGCACTTGCCATAAGTACTTTGATCGGGGATGCGGTCGATGTTTTTGTTAAGAACGAGGATAAAATCCTAAATGGTGAGTTTGATGTTTCGTTGTTGGATAAAGGAAAGTATAAAGCACAAGTGGAAGATATCATCAAATTGAGTGTTGAGAAAATCTATCAATCTACCGAAGTGGTTGATAAAGAATTGGCGGGGTACCGAATTATATCCGACCTTTTGGATATGTACACTACAGCCTTGATCAATGTTAAAGAGGGGCAGGACACCAATTATGACCGATTGCTCATCAAAAGTTTACCCGAGAACTATCGGAATACGGATACAACAACCTATAAGATACTGTTGGATACGAGTTGTTTTGTGGCCAGTTTATCCGATAGTGCAGCGGTTCACATCCACGATAAATTGACCGGGCGAAAGGTCTAAAATGAATAAAGCAACCCTACTCCAAGTAATTGCTTAAACTGTATTCGGGATACACCTGGGTTTATTATAGAACCATCCTCCGCAATTTCCTCATCAAATTTAATGTCATCATCAAAAATGATGTGGGTACCAATGTTGGCGGCAAGAAACTCATTAACCTTTAGGTTAAAATTCAATTCCCAATCCACATCAATATTACCAAAACTCCGTACATAGTCGGTATAAAGGTTAAGGCGATGGTTCATCAACACATTTCTGGCAATTTCTGTTTCCCAAGTATTGGTAATAAGAAAACCAAGTTCTAAAAAGACCTTTTTACCTTTTTCCACACCGAATGCCCCTTGGTTGGAGAGTGCCTCGTCCAGTACAAAAGTAGATTTCATGGTAGCAGGTGAAATATAAAGGTTGAATTTGTCTTTTGGAGGAATATAGGATGTACCTACACCGACAAATGCATATCCTGGAGCCATAAACCTCGAAATAGGGTTTTCCCTATCGGGATATTTATAACCGTTGGAAAACTGGGTTCTGAAGTTCGCTTTTACAGAATAGTACCAATTGGTGATAGTGTCCTTTCTAAAACTAAGAGTGGTGGATAAGCGTATCTGGTCGTCAGTTTTTCGGAGTTTTCTTCCTTCCTGTGCATTGAGGCCATATCTGATTTGAGCCTCATTATTCCAATTTAAATATCTAAACTTGTAATTCCGCAAAAAATCTGCGCTTGCCAGCGCCGACACCGAGTTATCGCCCCCTGCATTCCAGTTTACAAAGGCTACTTCGCTAATATTCAGCCCAAATTTGTTGACCTTTTTCCAAAACGAGGTAGGCTGGAACCGATTGTACCAAATACTCAAAGGTTTTACCCTGTTCAATACCGTTCGAGGGTCGGTAAGCTTGGCACTTCTGGTCAAATATTTTAGTTTGACATCTTTGATGCGAACAATTTTAAAACCAGAATCGCTGCTGTCGGGTTCAAAAACCTTTAGGCGGGATATTTGTGCATTGGCAGAAAGGAAAACGGTAAGGAATAGAATTAAAAAACAATTTATTCGCATTGGTTTAAGGTTGATTGTATGTAAGAATGTATGGTATCAAAATCTATACCAGCCAGATGGTGGGTTTCGGGTATTGTTCCTTGTTCCACAAATTGGTCTGGAATACCAAAAATTTTAACTGGTTTTGAAAATCCTTCTTCGTTGGAAAATTCCAATACTGCGGAACCAAAACCACCCATTTTTGTGCCATCTTCAACAGTAATGACACACTCGTAATGGCTAAAAATTGCGCGCAAAGTGTTTTTGTCCAGAGGTTTTACAAAACGCATATCGTAGTGTCCAACTTTTTCTGGTTTATCTAATTTTTCAATAAGTTCTGCTACGCCATTACCAATATGACCTATGGTAAGTACAGCAATTTTTGAACCTTTTTTCAAACATCGGGCAGTACCCATTTCAATGGTCTCAAAGTCATGCTTCCAGTCAATGGTCACACCTCGTCCTCTTGGATACCTGATAGCAATAGGGTTGTTCAATCCCATCTGCGCGGTGTACATGATGTTTCGGAGTTCCATTTCGTTCAATGGAGCAAAAATGATGAGGTTTGGAATGCATCGTAAAAAGGCCATGTCAAAAATCCCGTGATGGGTAGGACCATCTTGCCCCACCAAACCAGCTCGATCCAAACAGAAAATAACGGGTAGTTTTTGTAAAGCCACATCGTGTATTACTTGATCATAGGCCCGTTGTAAAAAGGTAGAGTAAATATTGCAAAATGGCACTAATCCCTGAGTGGCCATACCTGCGGCCAAGGTAACCGCATGCTGTTCGGCTATTCCCACATCAAAAGCACGATCTGGCATTTCGTCCATCATAAATTTCAGGGAACTTCCGCTGGGCATAGCCGGGGTAATTCCCACAATATTTTTGTTGTTTTTGGCCAATTCCACAATCGTGTGCCCAAACACATCTTGATATTTTGGAGGTTGAATTTCCTCTGATTTTTTTAATCGCTCCCCTGTGGTTTTGTCAAATTTTCCGGGGGCATGGTACACTACTTGGTCTTCTTCGGCTTGTTTTAATCCTTTTCCTTTGGTGGTGATGATATGAAGCAGCTTTGGACCTTCTACATTTTTTAGGCGTTCCAGTTCCGCGACCAAAGCTTTTACGTCATGTCCATCAATTGGCCCCGAATAGTTGAGGTTGAGGCATTCAAAAATATTCTCGTCCTTGGCCGTGCCCGCTTTTACATTGGTAAGATATTTTTTTAGTGCACCAACGCTTGGGTCAATCCCAATGGCATTATCGTTCAGTACAATTAGTGCATTTACATTGGTCACTCCCAGATGGTTCAATCCTTCAAAGGCCATTCCGCTAGCAATAGAGGCATCGCCCACCACCGCAATATGTTGTTTGTTAAGGTCGCCT
The DNA here is from genome assembly GCA_040285615.1 of Allomuricauda sp. Lineage (GTDB taxonomy): Bacteria > Bacteroidota > Bacteroidia > Flavobacteriales > Flavobacteriaceae > Flagellimonas. The sequence goes on along the minus strand of JAVJRL010000012.1, from coordinate 198,673 downwards.
TTAAGTTTGGAGGCCATCGCCATTCCAAGTATCGCCGAGATGGCGGTAGAGCTATGCCCGGTTCCAAAATCATCATATTCACTTTCGCTTCGCTTTGGAAAACCGCTGATTCCACCTAGTTGTCGGTTCGTCTCGAAAATCTCTTTTCTTCCTGTTAGGATTTTGTGTCCATAAGCTTGGTGGCCTACATCCCAAATAAGTTTGTCTATTGGAGTATTAAAAACGTAATGTAGTGCTATGGTGAGCTCTACTACACCCAAACTGGCCCCTAAATGTCCTTCTTTGGTGGAAACAATATCAATTATGAAATCCCTTACTTCTTGGGCGAGTTTGGGCAACTCATTCAAGTTTAGTTTTTTGAGGTCCTCGGGGGATTCGATATGTGTTAACAGCTTTTCCAATGAATAAAAAACAAAAGTATCGATTCTCCTCAAAATTATTTTATGTGTAGCTTAGCAATCTGTTCAAAATGATGTAATAATTGTGGAGAATCCCTTTGATGACACTTATTTTATGAAGAAAGCCATGCAAGAGGCCGAAATAGCCTTTGAAAATGGTGAAGTTCCCGTTGGAGCAGTCATTGTGGTGAACAATAGAATTATTGGAAGAGCACACAATCTTACGGAGCGCTTAAAGGATGTTACGGCACATGCCGAAATGCAGGCAATTACTGCAGCTTCTAATTTTTTGGGCGGTAAATATCTTCATGATTGTACTTTGTATGTTACTCTAGAACCGTGTCAAATGTGTGCAGGAGGCTTATATTGGAGCCAAATTTCTAGGGTGGTCTACGGAGCTTCGGATTTAGAACGTGGGTTCAGTGTTATGGGTGGACACTTGCATCCAAAGACGGAAGTGGTCGGTGGTGTTATGGAAAATGAATCAGCAGAGTTGCTCAAACGATTCTTCATTCAGAGAAGAAACTTGAACTAATAAAAAACCCCGGCCAAGCCGAGGTTTTAGATCAAAATCAAAATAAAATATTGTTATCCGATTACCTGCACTTGTGCAGCAACCACTCCTTTTCTTCCTTCTTCTTCAATGTATTCTACTTTGTCGCCTTCGTTCAATTCCACACCGTTCAATGCCGTAACATGAACAAAAATGTCTTTTCCTGTGTCGTCGTTTGTAATGAATCCAAAACCTTTGGATTCATTAAAAAATTTTACTGTACCAGTCATTAAAAATTAAATAAAATGTTAAAATACGAAAGTAACTTTTTTTGTGGCTGATTTAGCGAAAAGAAGTTTAAATCTTAGGAAAATTATTGATTTTCAGTCTTTTTGCGTTCTTTTTCTTGCATTTTTTCAATATTTTCCTTGGTAAGCATATAATCTTTCATGTTTTTAGACTTGCTCTCTTTCCAAAGGAAAAGGGGCATGGCCACCAAAAAGAGTCCAATAGTACCTCCTCCAATATATTTGGAGGCTTGGGGATGCTCTTCTTCCAAGGATAACCCATAGAATATTGACCCTAGGGATGCTAACATAATTAGGAAAATAATATGCTTTAGTTTGATTTTCATTGGGAATAATTAATCAATTTTCTACGATAGGCGGTCAACATTTTTGATTTGGATATGAAACCTTCGTATTTTCCATTTCTGATGACGGGTAAATTCCAAGCACCACTATCCTGAAATTTTTTCATCACCTGTTTCATATTGTCCGTTTCATAAAAGATAACCTCCGGTGGGGCATGCATCAAGCTTTCTACAAAAACTGTGTTATATAATTCCGTATCAAACATCATGGGCCGGATATCATCTAAAACAATTATACCAATCAACTTTTTATCATCGCTCAATACGGGAAAAAGGTTTCTTTTGGATTTAGATACGGATTGATGTAGCATTTCACCCAATGACATTTTTGGGTCAACGGCTCTGAAATTTTTTTCGATGACATCGTCCATTTCCATTAGTCCCAATACCATTTGGTCCTTATTGTGTGATAAAAGAGCCCCAATTTTGGCCAATTCTTTGGTGTAAATGGTGTAATCCAATGCATTTTTGGTAATCAAATAGGAGATGGAAGCTGTAATCATCAAAGGAACAAAGAGTTGGTAACCTCCAGTTATTTCTGCTATCAAGAATATGGCTGTCAAGGGGGCATGAATCACACCAGCTATCAAACCGGACATACCGATCAGGGTGAAATTGCTCTCGGAAACAGAAAATCCCAATCCTAAATTGTTGATTACCTTGGCGACAACATTCCCCAACGCACTTCCCATCACCATGGTAGGGATAAACACTCCACCTGCACCTCCTGCTCCAATAGTGGTGGTCATTGCAATGGCTTTGAAAATGGTAATTCCGAACAAAAGAGCGATTACAACCCAAATATTATCGGTATAATTGTCAAAAGGAGTAGTTCCGAGTGCTTTTAAATGGTCGCCATCCAATAGATTGTTGATGAACCCAAAACCTTCACCGTAGAGTGGGGGAATTGCATACAGCATTACTCCAATGGTGATTCCGCCCACCAAAAGCTTGTACTTTGGGCTTTTCAGTTTTTTGAAAAGGGATAAAATGGAAAAATACATCTTGGTAAAATAAATGGACGCAAAACCAGTACCTACACCCAACAAGATATAAAAAGGGGTGTCTTTTAACTGAAATCCTTCGGAGAGGGAAAAGCTGAACAATACCTCGTTGCCCAAAAAGAAATAGGATGTCAAAACTCCTGAAATTGAAGCCAACAAAAGGGGAAGCATCGACATCATCGTCAAATCCAAGGTGAAAATTTCCACTGCAAAAATGATTGCGGCAATGGGAGATTGAAAAATAGAGGCAATGGCACCTGCCGAAGCACAGGCTACCAAAAGTGTTCTGGTCTTGGCATCGATATGGAACAATCGGCTAATATTGGAACTTACCGCAGAACCTGATTTCACTGCTGGCCCCAACAAACCTACAGAACCACCAAACCCTACTGTAAGTGGAGCGGTGATCAAAGGGGTATAAATATCCTTGAGCTTCAATAATCCTCTTTTTTTAGATAGCGAGAATATTATGGATGAAACCGCATGTTGCAAAGGTTCTTTATGTATAAATTTTACGTAGAGATAAACCAAGGTGAGTCCTATGGTAGGTAAAATAAAATACAACTGGTTCTCTGAAAATACAATACCCTTTTTTAGAAGGGATTCTATAAAATACGTGGAGTTTTTTACGGTAACAGCGACTATTCCAGCCAGGAAACCCACAATCAGGCTCATTATTTGAATAAAGGTCCTGTTGGAGATATTTCTATATCGCCATTTGAGAAAGCGGGTGAGCAATTTTTTGATGCTGTAGGGCATTGAGGTATATAATACTATTAAAAGTATTAAAAAATCCCGCTAAAAAGCGGGATTTCAATATATCATAAGTCCAATTTTAAATGGAGCTCTTTTAATTGTTCTTCGTCAATGTTGGCGGGAGCATCAATCATCACATCGCGTCCACTGTTGTTTTTAGGGAAAGCAATAAAGTCGCGAATGGTTTCTTGTCCTCCCAAAATAGCTACCAATCTATCCAAACCAAATGCAATTCCACCATGAGGAGGCGCTCCGTATTGGAAAGCATCCATTAAAAAGCCAAACTGTGCTTTGGCCTCTTCTGGAGTAAAGCCCAAATGTTTGAACATGGTCGCTTGGGTTTCTTTATCATAAATCCTGATGGAACCACCACCAATTTCGTTTCCGTTCAACACCAAATCATAAGCATTTGCTTTTACTTCGCCTGGTTTTGTCTCCAGCAACTCTAACTGACCTGGCTTTGGAGAAGTAAAAGGGTGGTGCATGGCGTGGTAAGTACCTGTTTCTTCGTCCAGTTCCAATAACGGGAAGTCCACAACCCACAATGGGGCAAATTCATTAGCCTTTCTGAGCCCCAATCTAGTTGCTAATTCCATGCGCAAAGCGCTTAATTGTGCACGGGTTTCGTTGGTGTTTCCAGAGAGCACACAAATAAGATCGCCCGGCTTGGCTCCCGTTACATCTGCCCATTTGGCCAAATCCTCTTGGTCGTAGAACTTGTCCACCGAAGATTTATAGGAACCGTCTTCGTTACATTTAACATAGACCATTCCTTTGGCGCCAACTTGTGGTCGTTTTACCCAGTCCACCAATTTGTCTATTTCTTTTCTAGTGTACGAAGCCGCTCCAGGGACGGCAATCCCTACTACCAATTCTGCAGAGTTGAATACGTTGAAATCTTTATGCTGGGCCACTTCGTTAAGTTCGCCAAACTCCATTCCAAAACGGATGTCGGGTTTGTCGTTACCATATAGTCGCATGGCATCGTCATAGGTCATTCTTGGGAATGCCTCCACTTCGACACCTTTGATTTCCTTTAAAAGGTGTTTAGTCAAGCCTTCAAAGGTGTTCAAGATGTCTTCTTGTTCTACAAAGGCCATTTCACAGTCAATCTGCGTAAACTCGGGCTGGCGATCTGCTCGTAGGTCTTCGTCCCTAAAACATTTCACAATCTGGAAATATTTGTCCATTCCTCCGACCATTAGCAATTGCTTAAAGGTTTGTGGTGACTGGGGCAGGGCATAGAACTGGCCTTCATTCATTCGGCTAGGCACCAAAAAGTCCCTAGCACCTTCGGGAGTGGATTTGATCAAATACGGTGTCTCAATATCGATAAAGCCTTGGTCAGATAAATATTTTCTAACCTCCATGCTCACTTTATGTCTAAAGATCAGCTTGTTCTTTACTGGATTTCTACGGATATCCAAGTAACGGTACTTCATTCTTATGTCTTCACCACCATCGGTCTCATCTTCAATAGTGAAAGGGGGAAGCAGGGAATTGTTTAGTATGGTAAGCTCTGTTACCAGCACCTCAATTTCCCCAGTGGGAATATTTGGGTTTTTGGAAGCCCGTTCGATTACTTCGCCCTTGGCTTGGACAACGGTTTCACGTCCCAATTCTCGAGCTTGGTCCAAAAGTTTCTTGGAAGTGCGTTCTTGATCAAATACCAATTGGGTAATGCCATAACGGTCACGTAGGTCAATCCAAGCTACAAAACCTTTGTCACGGACCTTGTGTACCCATCCACTTAAAATAACTTCTGAACCTATATCCGATGCACTTAATGCACCACAAGTATTGCTTCTGTACATGATGTTAATTATAAGAGCGCAAATTTAATAGGAATGTGGGGAATTTTTAGGGGATATATCCATTTTCTGTTCCGTATGTCTTTTGAAGGTGAAAAAGTCACCTGATCAAGAATGATCACATAACATTAAATTAACTTTTAGGATACATTTTGGAGAATTTTCCAAGGTAAAAAGGGTAAAATCCTCTTTGAAAAGTTAAAAAACATAGATTTATGAATTAATTAACTATTTGGATAACAGATAATTATAGATTTAAAGTTAATTTAATGTAAACTAAATGTTACGTAAACGTGTGATTAATGTAAAATTTAAGTAACTTTGTTACGTTATCATTAGATAATAACAATATTAAAATCCCATATAATATGAAAAAAGCAGTATTATTTTTGGCGGTGATGTTTGCGGTTAGTGTATCTGCTCAGGATACCAAACCGACCTTTGAGAAAATGGGAGATATGGTGAAAGCCACTTATTTTCACGACAATGGCGAAATTGCCCAAACAGGTTATATGTTGAACGGAAAGTTGCATGGTGATTGGGTAATGTTCAATGTTGAAGGTAAAAAAATTGCCACTGGCCAATACGAAAACGGACAAAAGACCGGTAAATGGTTCTTTTGGAAGAATGATGAATTAAGCGAAGTAGACTTTACGGACAACCGTATTGTTGAAGTAAAAAATTGGAGCCAAGGCGATGCCGTTACGGTGAACCAATAAGTTAAAATCAGTGTTTAAAAAAAAGCCCCGACCATTTGGTCGGGGCTTTTTTGTTGGGTCTTTTACCAGTGCTATACCGTAACGGTTTCAATCCGTTCTTGTTTTTGCTCTTCCCTTTTTAATTTTCTTTTTCTCATTCTTAATTTAAGCTTATACACCAAACTGAACAGTATGGGAACAACTACCAATGTCAAGAAGGTGGCTACTAACAAACCGTAGATCACTGTCCAAGCCAAAGGTCCCCAGAATATCACGTTGTCACCTCCGAAATAAATATTCGGGTTAAAGTCGCTCATCAGGGTAAAGAAGTTGATGTTGAACCCGGTTGCCAGAGGAATTAGGCCTAAGATGGTTGTAATGGCCGTTAACAAAACAGGACGCAGTCTGGCTTTTCCTCCTTTTACTACAGCCTCCATAAAGTCATTTGGTTCCAATAGTTCGTCGTCTTCCAATTCTAGATTCACTTTTTTCCTATCTATCAAAAGTTGGGTATAGTCCAAAAGCACTACTCCATTGTTCACCACAATCCCTGCCAGTGAAATAATTCCCATCATGGTCATCATGATTACGAACGCACTTCCTGTAGCAACAATTCCACCGAAAACACCTATCAAACTCAAGAAAATGGCAAGCATTATAATTCCTGGTTTGCTAATGGAATTGAATTGGAATATCAGTATGAAAAAAATCAATCCCAGTCCTGTGAAAAAGGCTCCCATTAAGAAGGCCATTTGCTTATTCTGCTCCTCAATCTGTCCAGTGTAGTCTATTTTGATGTTATCCGGAAGATTTTCAAAGTCATTCATCTCTTCCTGAATCTTACCTACAATCGCCCCAGCATCCGTATAGCCTGATGCCAAAGCAGAGTAAACTGTTACCACACGCTTAACATCACGGTGCTTTATAGCGCTAAAACCTGTGCTACTTGTTTGCTTGGTAACCGCAGAAATTGGAACTTCCTTGATCTGGCCACTAGAAGGGTCCCTGAACGTAATACGCTGGTTGAACAAAGCACTTGTGTTGTATCGGTCAGCTTCATTGAATCGCACATAAATATCATAATCTTCACCACCTTCTTTGTAAATGCCCGCTTTAGAACCAAAAATGGAACTTCGCAGCTGTTGACCAACTTGACCTGTAGCAACTCCAAGCTCACCAGCTTTTTTGCGGTCTACTTGAACCAAGAGAGATGGTTTGGATTTGTTTACATCTATTTTGAGCTCATCAATACCTGGAATATTTCGGGAATTGATAAAGTTTCGCATCCTTTCGGCCGTGTTGATCAATTCTGTATAGTCTTCCCCTTCCAATTCAATGTTGATAGGGTAACCCACAGGAGGTCCAACGGCATCTTTTTCCACGGAAATGGCAACGCCTGGATATACATCTTTCAAGGCTTCTTGAACCTTTCTTAAAAGCTCCTGACTATCGGCACCTTCACGATACTTAAATTCTCTGAGTGTAGCGGTAATTTTACCTCTATTAGGCATTTCGGCACTGGAACCACCATCGGTTTGGGGATTACCTGCACCCTCACCAACTTGGGATACGGCGCTCTCCGTCATAAAATTGTAATCCCCGTGCATGTAGGCTTCGGAATTGATAATGTCATAGACTCTTCCCTCAATATCCTTGGTAATCGTATTGGTTTTTTCAATATCGGTACCTTCAGGGTATTCGATATACACAATGATTTGATTGGGCTTGTTGTCGGGAAAGAACTCTACCTTGGTTCTTTGGCTTCCCACAGAGGCTCCAAATCCTACAAAAGCTATCAAAAGAAGTACAAATGTGGTGATAGCTATAAAAATAGGTTTACGCCCGGCCAAAGCATACCGTAATGTTTTCTCGTACAAGCTTTCCCATTGGGGCAATATTCTTTTTTGAAAAATGCTTGCCCAGTTTCTGAGAAACAGTCGATAGATCCACAATAAGATGGCTGTTACTACCATTAGTGTTCCCAATGCGCTATAATCCCCACCAAAAATGATAATGAGAATACCAATTGCCGAGATAATGGAAGTAATGCGGACAATTTGTTTCAATGGCATTTCTTTATCCTCTGTGGTCATGTACCGTGATACCAAAACCGAGTTAAAGAATATGGCCACAAATAGGGATGAGCCCAAAACCACGGAAAGCGTTATGGGAAAATATTTCATGAACTGCCCCATAATACCAGGCCATAGACCTAGCGGTACAAATGCAGCCACGGTGGTAAGGGTAGATATAATGATCGGGAAAGCGATTTCGCCAATACCTTTTTTGGCCGCTTCGATTCGTGGCATTTTTTCCTCATCCATGAGTCTGTAAATGTTCTCCACCACCACAATACCATTATCTACCAACATACCCAATCCCATGATCAGTCCAAAAAGAATCATGGTGTTCATGGTGTATCCCATGGCGTTCAATATCATGAGTGACATAAACATTGACATAGGAATCGCAAAACCAACAAAAAGGGCGTTTTTAAATCCTAAAAAGAACATCAATACGGTTACCACTAATATAATCCCGAAGATGATGTTGTTCACCAAATCATCCACTTGACCAATGGTCTTGGAAGACTGATCATTGGCTATTGTGATCTTTAGGTCCTGCGGAAACTCATTTTCGATGGCATCCTCCACAATTACCTTGATTTGATCTACGGCGGCCACCATGTTTTTGCCTGAACGTTTTTTGACGTCCAACATTACTACGGGCTCACCAAACTCGCGAGCGTATGTTGTCTTATCTTCTTCCTTAAAAGAAACCTTGGCAATATCCTTAAGGTAAATGGGATTACCGTTTTCCGATTTTACCACAAAGTTTTCAAGTTCTTGGGGTTCATCTATTTCCCCAACAATTCTGATGGTCCTGCGTTGCCCACTGGCAACAAGGTTTCCGGCCGAGGTTGTCAAGTTTTCATTGCTGATGCTATTAATGACATCGTTAAAACTAACTTTGGCGGCCATCATTTGATATATATCAACAGCTACTTCTACCTCTTTTTCTTGAGCACCTCGTATATCAACCTGTTTGATTTCTGAAAGTCCTTCTATTTCGTCTTCGAGGTATTCCCCATATTCTTTAAGTTTTTCAATGGGATAATCTCCTGAAATGTTGATGTTCAGTATCGGCATTTCTTCCGAGAGACTGAGGTCGAAAACATTGGGCTCTACTTTGGCTCCGTTAAAGGTGGGCCAGTCTTCACCAGCTGTTTTGGAATCTACCTCGTCCTTTACTTTTTGTAAGGCTGCCTCAACAGATATATTCTCATCAAACTCAATAATGATCATGGAATAATCTTCCTGCGAGTTGGAGGTAATCTCTACCAAATTGCTTACGGTCTTAAGCTCATCCTCCAAGGGGTCCGTGATCAACTTTTCTATATCCTCGGCAGTATTCCCGGGATAAATGGAACTTATATATATTTTGGTTTCCTTTACCTCTGGGAAGCTTTCCCTGGGCATGCTGAAATAGGCCATGCCACCAAGAATAAGGATGACCAAAATCAGGACATACATGGTGGTTTGGTTATCGATGGCCCATGAGGACAGCCGAAACTCCTTATCTACACTTTTCTTTTGTTTGCTCATAATTTATTCTTGCTTTGGCTGTCTAGATATTCTTAATATTGACCTTTTGTCCTTCTTTTACACTTCTGGCGCCTTCATCTATAATGGCATCCCCCTCATTTATTCCTGAAAGTACTTCTACGTAATCGCCTTGTGTTTTCCCGGTTTTTATGACCACTTTTTTGGCCACGGGATCATTTTGGATGGAATCCGCATCAACCAAAAACACATATTGCTCTCCATTGGCATTTTCCGATAGTATACTTTGTGGAATCAGGATGGCGTTATCGCTGGTGTAATCGTTGATCATAACACGAGCAGTAAGGTTGGGCTTTATTTTGCCATCATGGCTCGGCACTGGAATCTCCGCAGTGAAAGATCGGTTGCTCGGATTTATGAAATTACCAGTCTGTCTGATTTTGGTAGAAACACTGTCCCCGAGCACTGGAAAGTAAATTTTCACGTCTTTTCCAGGGGTTACATTAGGTAAATGACTCTCGGGTACTTCCACTTCAATGTACATGTTGGAAAGGTTCACAATCCGGAATACCTCGGAACCGGGACCGGGACTAACAACAGTTCCTTCATCTTTGATAACATCATCGATGATTCCTGTAAATGGAGCGCGAATACTGGATTTTCCCACTTGACTTTCCATTTGTTTTACGGCACTTTGTTGCGCTTCGTAATTGGTTTTAGCCTGTAGGTACTGTATTTCGGAACCAATATTTTGTTCCCAAAGTCTTTTTTGGCGTTCAAAAGTGGTCTTGCTCAATTCTGCTTGTGTTCTAAGCTGTGCTAACTGACTGGATAGCCCGCCATCATCAATTGTGGCCAATAATTGTCCTTTGGAAACCTTTTGTCCTTCTTTTACATGGACTCTATTTAGGGTTCCTGACATTTCAGGATAAATAAGCACATTCTGCTTGGTCATTACATCTCCCTGAAGTTCCAGGTAGTGGTTAAACTTTTTTGGATGAACCTCTATGGTGGTCACAAGGGGAAGCTTGGCCGTATCATCCAACAATGCGATTGCAGAGTCTAAGGATTTTAATTGAACTTCCAATGCTTTCTTTTCGCTGGAAATTTCTGCGTGCTTTGCACGAATGGCCTCTACATCTTTACTGGCCATTACTTTTTCCAATGATTTACCGCTATTGCCCCCACATGATGCCAGGACTGCAGCGCTTAGTGTTATATATATTGCTTTTCTCATGATGGAATGGTTTCTCTTTTGTTATTGATTTAAAATATTTTCCAGTTCGGTCTTCTTGTTGATGACATCGACCATGGATTGTAGATACTCTTGTTGACTGGTATACAATTGGGTCTGGGCCTGTCTCAATTCGAAACTGGTCGCCAAACCTTCGGAATATTTAATTTGATTTTTCTTCTCGATACGTTCTGCTAACTCCAAATTATCCTTGGAGGTACCATACTGTTCTATGGCGAGGATATAATCACTCTTGGCACTTTTCAATTGAAGACGAATCTGTGCCTGCGCTTCGGTAAACTGGGTTTTAGCCTTTTCCAAAGCAATCTTGGCCCGTTGGGTACTGGCACTTCTTCCCAAAGAACTAAAAATAGGTATGTTGAGGTCAACTCCTAAAATGGAGGAGCCGAACCATTGCTGACCGCTATTCAAAAAGTTAAAGTTATTGCTGAAAGAGTTTCCTCCGTAGTTTACAAATGCATTCAGCGTGGGCAAGGCACGACTTTTGGCCAATTTCAACTCCAAAAAACGCTGTTCGTTGAGGTTTATCGCCATTTTATAGTCCACATTGTTTTCTATGTTGAATTCGGAATCAATCAATCCCAAGTCAATTTTACTTTGGGTAAGGTCGTCCAGGTTCTCGGTCAATACGGTTGGTGAATCAATGGGAAGTCCTAAAACCAGATTCAACATTTGCAGGGTTATTTCCTCCATACGTCGGGCATTTTTGAGTTGATTGTCCACCGTAGATAAAGTAATCTGCAATTGATCCACGCTTTCTTCGTCCCCAAGACCATTTTCATAAATGCGTTTGGTTTCGTAAAGGTTTTCTTCTAGCGTAGCCTTGTTTCTTTCAGAAATAAAAACACTTTCTTGGGCCAAAAGGACATTGCCATAAGCTTCCACAACCGACTTGCGAACATCCAATTCTGTTTTTTCCTTGTTGTTCTGGCTGTATTCCAAAAAGGTTTTGGTCGCTTGTACGCCTACGATATATGACCCATCAAAAATCTGTTGTCGCAAGGTGGCCGTTGCCGACATGGATTGCGCTTGGCCAAATATAACTTCTTGATAAGTTCCTGGTTCTCCGCCAAAAAATTCTGCCGGAATTTGGGATACAGGCTGTTTCAATTGGTTTTGGTAACTGACCGCACCGCTAATTTGCGGAAGACCTGTGGCAATGGTCTCCCATTTTTGTTTTTGAGCATCTATAATGTCTCGTTCTGCATTTATGGCGCTATAGTTATGCTCTAGTGCATAGGTGATGGCCTGGTTCAAGCTAAAGCGCGGTATGGTATCTTGAGCAGATGCCAACCAGGGCAATATGAGTAGTAGACTGATTAACGTTTTTCGCATTTATTCTTGATTTGAATTGATGATTGAGTTGAGTATTTTTCTTCCCTTTGGGGTTACAATACCTCTAAGGTGATATTCCAAATAATTGTCGAGTAACTGGGGTTGACTAAAGATGTCAGTAGGAAATAGTTTATTGTTCTTTATAGCCATGACTCCTGAGAAATATATTCGCGACACAAACTCAACATTGAGATTGTCCCTGTAAATTCCCATATGGATACCTCTTTTTACATTTTCTGATACACATTTATTGGTGCATTCAAATTGTATTTCCATCAATGACTTGAATATTTTTGGATAATACTTTTGCAGCTGGTATAATGGCGATGATTTTTCATCTTTCATATGCACCATTACAAACTTTTTGATCTCATAAAGTTCTTCTATGGGATTTTTTTCCAATGAAATAATATCGTTGATGCCACAGGTGATAAATTCGGACATCGACATGGTTGTTTGTGCAACCAGCTCATTTTTGTTCTTGAAATAGGAATAAATTGTCTTTTTGGAAATACCCATTTCATTTGCCAAATCATCCATGGTAACGCTTTTAAACCCTAGGTTCAAAAACATTTCAGCAGCTTTCTGTATAATATTTTCCCTCATAATAAGCGGCAAATGTAGGTATGGAAACTTTAAAAACAAAAAAAGTTTCCATGGTTTTACAATTTTTTAACGAAGGATTGATTATTTGTTTTAAATGGATTCCTTTCCTTTCACATACACGGGTCTAAGTTGGGAGTCTTTATTGGCTGTGTTGGTATCAATGTTTCCCAATCGCCAAAAAAACGGACTGAATTGAAGTAAGTACTTCTTTTTACGGCTATTCTTCTTCTGATGTATCATGATTCTCATTTTTGATTTTTTCAACATATGCTTTAAAGGCTTCTTCGCCTTCCTCTTTCCAAAATTGGTCGTAGTGTTTCCATTCATCAAAATCCCTTCTCCACGGTGTACACCTGTTGGACGATTTAATCTTTGTTTTGTGACTGGAGCTACTCTTACTTTTTCCTCCACCACCACCTCCAAAACCAAACAACAGTTTAGCTATGATAAAAATTCCAAGAGCTTGCCAATAAGTAACCGTTCCCACACCGAAAAGGTCGGGCATCAGCCAGTTCCAAAGTCGCATCAACAGATAATTGGCCAATAGAAAAACTATAATGGCCAATATGACCATGGCAATAACTTTGAAAACTTTTATTACGGTCTTCTCCACTTTTTTTTCTACGGCTTTCTCAAATTCTTGTTTATATTCCATAATTCAGTTCTTTTAAATTCTCTAATTTTTTTGATAGTTCGGACATGGCACGATGCCTTCGGGACATCAATGTACCTGCCGGTATTCCGGTTCTATTTGCGATTTGTTTGTAATTATATCCTTCAAAATCTATGGCGATCACAATATCCCTGTAAGCAGGTTTTAGATCTTGGACGGCTTTTTTAAGCGCCTGCTCCATCTCAATGGAATAGCTATTGTCCGCATCACCATAAAAGAATTCGGCAAACTCCCTCCATTGCTGGTCAATATCCTCGCTGGGCAGTTTTCTTTCCTTCTTGCCTCTCATTATGTCAATAATTCTATTGCGAATGGCATTGTACACAAACCCGCCCACATTGGTTATAGGTAAGGCATCATCCGATCTGGAAAACATCCGTAGCGCTACATCCTGTACAATATCCTCTGCATCCCGTTCCGATGTGTCCTGGATTCTCGACTGCACATACGAACGCAACGAGCCATACTCCTCATTAAAGAAGTTGGTCAGGTTATTTCGGTTATCGGTTTTGGCTGCCATTTAGTTGGATCAGGTTGCTTTTCACTTATAGAGACGAAGAAAAATTATTCTATTGCAGTTTTTGTTTATTTTTTTTCGAAGAGATGTTGTTTTTTGGATTTGGATACTTTGTATTCATGTTTTAAGCCGATGTGCTCACCTCAAATTCAATATTTGAATGTATTTTTGGCTCCATGTCAGATATCGATATCATTAGTCAGTATAGGGAGCAGTTTGTTACGCATCTTGAAGGGAGAATCCAATTGGGAGAGCCCAAAAACCTCTATGAACCCGTTCAATATATTTTAGGATTGGGCGGAAAGCGTATGCGGCCCATACTTACTTTAATGACGGCCGAGGCTTTTGGGGGGAAGGCGGAGGATGCTATGGATGCAGCCTTAGCGGTGGAAATGTTCCATAATTTTTCGTTGGTACATGATGACATAATGGACGATGCGCCATTGCGAAGGGGAAAAACTACGGTACACGAAAAATGGGATATAAATACTGGAATATTGTCCGGAGATGCCATGTTGATTCTTTCCTATCAATTCTTTGAAAGTTATCCAGCTGAAATGTACGTGGAGCTTACAAAACTTTTCAGTAAAACAGCTGTTGAAGTATGTGAAGGACAACAATACGATGTTGATTTTGAGACCCGCGATGATGTGACCATTCCCGAATACTTAAAAATGATTGAGTACAAGACCTCTGTTTTGGTGGCAGCTGCCATGAAGATGGGAGCCATTGTGGCTAAGGCTTCTCAAAAAGATGCGGAAGCCATTTACAATTTTGGACGTAACCTGGGCATTGCTTTTCAGTTGCAAGATGATTATTTGGATGCCTTTGGAGACCCAAAAACCTTTGGTAAGCAGGTTGGGGGGGACATTATGGAAAACAAAAAGACGTATTTGTACTTAAAATCGTTGGAGAATGCATCCAAAGATAATCAAGATGGCTTGTTGCACTTGTACTCTATAAAGCCAGAAGATTCCACAGCGAAAGTGGAGGCGGTGAAGGCCATTTTTAAAGAAAGTGGAGCAGTGATGGAAACCAAAAAAGCAATTCAAAACTTTACCCAAAAGGCATTTGACGCATTGTCAGAAACTGGACTGCCAGAAAAAAACAAAGCTTTGCTAAAGCAATTTGGCAAAGGTTTGATGGAGCGTACCGTTTAAAAAAGTCGTTTAAAAAGGGCTTTGATAAAAGGCATTGGTTTGGGCGCTGTAACAATTTTGAGCTCCTCCCATAAATTGGTTTCATTTTCAAGAAACTTTAAGATCAACGAGGCCTTTCTTCTTTTGAACATGGATTCGAAAATTTCGTGTCCCAAGTGATTGTTCTCGTATAAAATATCAAGTAAAAGCATGTCGTAAAAAGTAAACCTACTTTTTTGATGGAATTGGGACAACGGCTTTCCCGCTTTTAAGTATCCCACCAATTTAGGCACTTGCTGACTCGTATTGTAAAAGGTGTAACCCGTACTTGGTTTGGCCCACCCGCCAGCAATTCCAATATGTAAAACACGATTTGTATTGTGTTGATGAAATGGGTAGCAAGTCATCGGAATGCAGCCAAACTCTGTTTCCTGAATAGTATATTTGGTATCGTTGTATTCCTTCTTGATGTATGTTTTGATGGCTTCTTGGTATTCGGTTTTCTCCAATAGATGTTCCGAAAACAAAGTGTATTCCACCAGAGCTTCGGTATCCGAAATAGGAAGCACGTACATAAAGCGTGTATTGCCTTTTTGAGGCACGGAGAAATCCATAAAAGAAGCTTCACCATCATTAAATACCGACTGTTCGGTTTTTATTCGCCATCCCAAGAAATGTTGCTGTAAAACAGGGAATTCACTTTGTTTTAGGAGGATGGAAGCATCATAGAGGCTGGAAAATACCGTTTGTCCTATAAATTTTTGGGAGGATGTGGTCACCAAAACCTCTTTTTCCTGCTCTTCGATGTGTTCTACTTCTTCCTGAACCCATGTAATGTTTGGGTAGGCTTTTACCTTTGGTAAAAAGTAGTTGTAAAAGTCAATGCCTCGTAGCATTTTATAAGTGTAGGGTGCAATGGAGGTTGATTTTTGAAGTTGCTGTCCACCCACATAAATGGTATCCCAAGTTTTATGGGTCAAATCATCAAATGGGCCTTTACCACGCTCCCAAAAACACCAGGTACGATCGTTCTCGGATTTATTATCCTTGTTCAGCACCAAAATGGATTTGGAGGCAAAGAATTCATCCTTGCCCAAAGCATTGGCCAACAATAGGCCAGCAGCTCCAGCTCCTATAATGATGTAATCGTACTTGGGCATAGTGCCAAAGATAGGAAAGGGAAGCTTGAAGTTTGATGGTGGAAATAAAATAGTGGAAATCTAAATAGACGTAATACCAAAACTTTAATGTGAAGTTCGAAGAGCTTATTTTCTGTTAATTGTTCTTACCGCTGTCAAAACCCAATGAACAATTAATAATAACAAAGGTAAAATTACTACCCCATAACTATAACCCCAAAAGCATTTCATTGCTATTTGTCCCCCTCGAAAACCTGATTTTTCAGAAAATGAAAAGGATAAATTTCCCGCAAGCAAATAACAGATAGGAACCCAAAGTACGGCAGTGGTCAATGAGAATTTTAGTATCCCGGATAGTAACTTGTAGATTTCCGTAGGATTTCTAAATCTTTCATTCCCAAAATAAATGGCTAATGGTAGGGACATAATACCCAACCAAGTCAAGGGTGTCCCCATTGGGATTGTACTGCCATTAAATAACGGCTCCGTTAATATAAAAGAACCTGTTATTAATATTATGGCTACCGTGATCAAAATGGTAAGCGAAGCAAAAAAATAGAATCTTGTTTTGGTCATTTATTTGGTCTATTCCCAACCAAGATAACCATTCCTTTTTTTACTAAAAAACGGTATACCGTAACCCAAAGAACCCGCGAATGCCTTGGTTTGGTCCGTACACATAGGCAGGGTCAAATGTAAGGGCGTAGGGATTGTTCACTGTAGCCACGGCATTGCCATTGCTGTCAAAAGTCACTTCTTTGTCAAATGGGTCGTTGGACCGGGCAATGATAAAAGGGTTGCCTCGATTTGGTGTCCAATCCAAAAGATTTTTGATTCCTCCGTAGATTTCAATGTTGTTCAACCCTTTGTAGGTAAACTGGATATTCTGAATACTCCAAGTTGGTGAATATTCGCTTCGTGGGTCCAATTCTCCCAATAGCGGTAAACGCATTGGGCCATATAAATTCCCAGTGTAGTCAGCCGTCAATTTTAGCGAGTGAAAAGTGTACGATAAATTCCACGTAGCAGTAATGCTTTCGGTAAGGATTTGCTGCTGGGTCACCCCATTTTCCGTGCTGCTCACGTCTTGCCAAGTGGCACCCATCATAATTTTAAAACTGCTGGGAAAAGCAATATCCAAATTGGCACTAACCCCTTGCGAAACCGATTTACCATCCAGATTATCATAAATGATTTGATTTGGGTTGGTCTCGTAATCAGGAAGGATAACGTTGGAGAATCGAGTATAGAACGCCGAGGCATCCAGACCGATAAAAGTACCATTGTCGCTGTAAATTTTCTTTAAATAGTTAATATTTACATTGACAGACCGTTCTGGCTTTAGTTCTTCAGCAATAATGACCTCTCTGGATCCAGTGAGTGCCGCATGATCTTCAGTAAACAAATTCACAACACGAAATCCTGTTCCTGCATTCACCCGAAAAATATCGTTGTCCGAAATCTTCCATTTGTAAGCAGCTCGCGGGGTTAAAATATTGCCATGACGTTGGTCATAATCATACCGGAGCCCGGCCAAAAAAGAATGCTTGGGAGCAAAAGAATATTCGTCTTGAGCAAATAAACTCGGAATCCAAATATTGTCAGCTTCCAATGTAGCAGGGGTATTGTCATCGTAATAATTGTAGCGAAGGGCACTTCCAAAAAGTAAATCATGGTTTCCAGCAGTTTTGTCCCAAGTCAATTGTGCAAAACCAATGCGCTGATCTGCCAAATACTCGGTATCGCCATATACTGAATTTTGGTTGTGATCATTATAGGAAAATGATAACAGGAATTTTTCCTCAAAGGGCAATTGATATTTACCAAGCACTTCCCATCTACGGGTATAAATGCTTTCGCCATAAATTTCATCTCCACCTCTATATTCAGGTGTCCATTGCATTTCACCACCCCAACGGTCTTCATAAAAAAAGCGTCCAGCTAAAGAGAACAGTCGATTTTCATTACGTTTAAAATCCCATTTTTGAAATAGGGAGATGCGGTCTTGTAAGGTCAAATCCGTAAAATTATCTCCGTTGTTATCTATGGGATTGTCATAATTAAAGTAGTTAACTCCTAAAAGCAAATTCGTTTTGTCGCCAATCGAAATCTTACTACCCACATCCAAATTAAATTCACCCCATCCCGTGGCAAAAGCATCAGCAAAAAATTCAGGGGCACTTTGTGCATTTTTGGTGATGATGTTGATGAGCCCACCAACAGCTTCACTTCCATAAAGCGAGGAAGCAGGTCCTTTTACAATCTCAATTTGTTCTATCAATGAGTTGGGAATGCCCGTTAGACCATAAACAGTGCCTAAACCACTCACAATGGGCATTCCATCGATAAGAACAAGGGTGTAGGGTCCCTCTAATCCATTAATGTGGATGTCACCTGTATTGCAGACATTACAATTTATTTGTGGGCGCACCCCGTTCACGTTCTGTAGCGCATCAAAAACGCTCGCTGTAGGGTTCTTTTTCAAAAAAGTAGGAGAATAGACCTCTACAGGAACCGGACTCTCTAATCTGCTAACAGGTTTTAAAGTGCCCGTTACTACGGTTTCCTTTAAACTTTGTGCAGAAGCTTCCAATGGTATGTTAATCGTTTTGAATCCGTTGGCCCGTATACTGATTTTTGTTTGATAGGGTTGATAACCCAATGAAGTTACCAACAATACATAGTCGCCCGGCTGAATGCCGGTCAACTCAAATACACCGTCGATATCCGTAGCAGTTCCTATTTCGGTTCCTTTAAGCAATACATTCGCCAGGGGCAGCGGTTCTCCATTGTCCGTAACCTTTCCGCTTAAAGAAGCTGTTTGCGCAATACAACAACTGCTTGCCAGGGCTATCCATAACAAAGTGATATGTTTACAAAGATATTTCAATTAGTATAAAATTAAATTTAGACAAAACTAAAAATAGATTTTGTCAAATAAAAATGTATTTTTGAAAAAATATTTTTTGATGACCCGATCAGAGGAGAATTATTTAAAGACGATTTTTCATTTAGGTGGTGGCGATGCCAAGTCGATTACAACCAATGCCATTGCGGAGCAGATGGAAACAAAACCATCTTCGGTTACTGATATGGCCAAGAAATTATCGGACAAAGGATTGGTGAATTATGTACGCTATCAAGGGGTATCGTTGACCGATGCCGGGGTAAAAACAGCGTTGTCCATTATTAGAAAACACCGTCTGTGGGAAGTTTTTTTGGTAAAAAAGCTGGATTTTACTTGGGATGAGGTGCACGAAGTGGCAGAGCAATTGGAACATATTAAGAGTGAAAAATTGATTGATAAAATCGATGAGCTTCTTGATTTTCCCAAATATGATCCACATGGCGATCCCATTCCCACCAAGGACGGAAAGTTTCAAGAACGGGATGAAAAGTTGCTCAGTGAAATGCCCATTAATGCTACGGGAGTTTGTGTTGGGGTCAAGGATTCTTCCGTACCCTTTCTTAAGTTTTTGGATAAGAACAAAATTGCACTTGGAAATAGTATCAAGGTATTGGATAAGGAAGATTTTGACAATTCCCTACGCATTCAAATGGAGGGAAAAGAAATGCGAATATCACATCAAATAGCATCTAACCTTTATGTAAAAAAGAATAACTGATGGAACAAATTATACATTACTTTCAGGAAATAGACCCGGTTTTGGCAGCTTTTTATGCTACCCTTTTTACATGGGGATTAACAGCTTTGGGCGCTGGTTTGGTCTTCTTTTTTAAAGGGATGAACCGTGCATTACTTGATGGAATGTTGGGGTTTACGGGAGGCGTAATGGTTGCAGCAAGTTTTTGGAGTTTGTTGGCGCCTGGAATAGAGATGAGTCCTGGAGATGGCTTTGTTAAAGTGATTCCAGCCGCAGTAGGTTTCTTATTGGGCGCAGCCTTTATTTTTGGTTTGGATAAGGTTTTGCCTCACCTACACATTAATTTTAAAATGAGTGAGGCTGAAGGTGTAAAAACACCCTGGCATAGAACTACTTTGCTCACTTTGGCAATTACCTTGCACAACATTCCCGAAGGGTTGGCTGTTGGGGTACTTTTTGGTGGTGTGGCTGCCGGATTTGAAGGTGCATCCATTGGAGGTGCCGTAGCATTGGCACTTGGTATTGGACTTCAAAATTTCCCAGAAGGATTTGCAGTGGCTATGCCATTGAGGAGGCAAGGACTCAGTCGCACCAAAAGCTTTTTGTATGGTCAAGCATCGGCCTTGGTAGAGCCTATTGCAGCTGTTTTGGGAGCTTGGGCCGTACTTACTTTTGAGCCTATCCTACCTTATGCACTTTCTTTTGCTGCAGGGGCAATGATCTTTGTGGTGGTCGAAGAAGTGATTCCGGAAACACAACAAGACAAATACACCGATATCGCCACAATGGGTTTTATCGGTGGATTTATTATTATGATGACCCTGGATGTTGGATTGGGTTAAAACCTATCCCCCGATTAAATCAAAAACACCTTTAGTCAAAAACTGGTCGGTTTCATTTAGTCCGGTAGCTATAATTTCCGTATAACCATCATAGGTATTTCCTTGTTTAACGGCAACTCGTTCAAAGGTATAACCTCCATCTTCTTTGCTTGCCAATTTAAGAATATAGTAGGTGCCTTCGGATTCAATTACTGCTTCTTCCGGCAACGACCAAACTTTGGTGGTATCTGTCATAATCTTTGCATCAATGAACATGCCCGGGAGGAAATTCCCCTCTTCTTCGTGCTCAAGATGACCGTGTACTTTTATGGTTCGCTTGGCATCGTCAATCGATGTTCCTACTAAGTGAACCTCGGCATCAAATGTTTCTCCCGAAGCTTCTGGAATTTTGAATTGAATTTTTTGTCCTTTTTTTACTTTTAAGATGTCTTTTTCAAAAACAGTTAGTTCCAAATGAACATGTTCGTTGTCTACGATCTCCAAAATCTCAGTTGCGGGAGAAACATAGCTTCCCTTGGCCACGTTCATTTTGGTTACACTGCCATGGATTGGAGCATAAATTGCAGCTTGGGAGGAGATGTTGCCGAGTTCTACGTTACTGGGAGAGATGTTTAGCATTTGCAATTGTTCTCTCAAACCTTGATAGCGGGCCTTTGCCGTTTCATAATTGCTCTTGGCCTGAAGAAAGTTCTTTTGCGAGGCGATTTTCTCTTCAAAAAGTGTCTGGTTTCTTTTAAACTCCGCTTCCAAATAATCCAACTGGTTGTAAACTTCCAGATAATCTTGTTGCATTTGTACAAACTCCTGATTTTCCAAGACTACCAAAAGTTGCCCCTTTTTCACTTGGTCTCCGACCAATAGAGAGGTCTGTTTTACAAAACCGCCCATGAAAGCCATAACACTAGCTCGATTTTCAGGGGGGACATCTATCATTCCAGAAGTCTCCACCATTTTTGGGAAAGTCCTTTTTTTAATGGTCCCCAACATTAGGTCGTTGGTATCAAATTGCTCTTGGGTCACTTGTATTCCTATGGTCTCAGCTTGTTCTTCGGAAGCAGACTCAGCATTGTTTTTGTTGCCACAGCTCATTAATAAAAGGAAAACTGTGGTGAATTGAATTATATTTTTCATTGTTATAATGTTATTGTCAAGTAATTAATGGCGATTACAGTTTGATTATATTGGTTGAGGACATCCAGATAATTGAGTTGGATATCGTATGCGTTTTCAAGACTTTGGATGTATTGGAAAAAGTCAATTTCCCCATTCATGAAGTTGCCAGAGGCCGCTTTTAGGATTTGATCTGAAAGTTGACCACCTTCGTCTTCATAATATGAAAGTTCTTTGTCCTGTTGTTCCAATTGAGCACGCAAGGTCTTGTACCTCTGATTCATGGCAACGGTGATTTCGGTGTTCTCCATCTCCGTAATCTTGGTCTGGATTTTCGATGATTTTACCTTGCTACTGTGCCCAAAGAAGAAAATAGGGATTCGAACACCCAATTGAATACCATAAAGCGATGTTCCAAGACCTTGGTTGGTCCCTTGAAAATATTCAAGGTTGAGGTCTGGCAACAATCTGTTTTCTTCCAAACTCTTTTGGGCATTGCTCAATTCTTGGCGGTTATCCAGGAATGAGGTTTCCGTTTCCAACATCCCTTGGGCATTCAATACTGATAGCTTTTCGGGTTGCTCCACGGCAATATCCAAACTGTCTTCGCTTTGCACCAAACTCGCAATCTGACCATACGTGGTCAAGATTTGCTGTTTGATCTTTAAGTAAGCATTGGTGATTTGCCTTTGCTTAGCTTGGGCCGTTACTTTTTCAAGGTAATTGGTCTCACCAAGTTCAAACCGTCTGTTGGCAGCATTCGCAAACCTACTATAGATACTGTCCAAAGTGCCATAAAGCTTCGCTTTTTGCTGCAAGGTCTGATACTCATAGTAAGCAATGCTCAGCGATTGGAACAATTGTTTCTTCTTGATTTCAAACGATGATTTTTGAAGCTCATAATTTGATTTTTGAAGTCTATTTTTTGCTCCGTATACCGTGGGGAACTCAAACTGCTGTTGTGCACCAAAAACCTTGAGCGGTTCCCCGTTCAATGCTAAATTGTTTTCATCATATTGGTAGTAAATATCTGTTTTATCAAACTCAAAAGCCGTTCCTTTTAGGCTTTCTGCTTGGTCTACCATTAATGAACCCGCACGTATCCCTTTATTATTTTCGAGGGAAAGTGTCATCAAATCTTCAAGATTCAACTTGGTTTGTGAGAATCCAGAGAGTGAAACCAATAGTAACATGATGGTTAATGCATTACTTTTTCTCATTTTACGCTCTTTTTTTCTTTTTCTCCTTCCGCCAAACTTAATATTGTGTGAATAGGCATAAAGCACAGGCAGAACCACCAAGGTGAGCATGGTCGCTGTCACCAATCCGCCAATGACTACAGTGGCCAACGGACGTTGAACTTCTGCTCCGGCGTTGGTTGATACTGCCATGGGCAAGAAACCTAAAGCTGCCGCCGATGCAGTGAGCAATACGGCACGTAGCCTATCTTTTGTTCCCTGTTTAATAAGATCCTCCATAGATTCAAAGTCCTGACCTTTCAATTCTTTGAAATGCTCTATCAATACAATTCCGTTCAGCACAGCAATACCGAAAAGAGCAATAAAACCTACCCCGGCCGATATACTAAAAGGCATGTCCCTTAACCAAAGCAAGAGAACACCTCCTACTGCGGAAAGTGGAATTGCTGAGAAAATAAGCAAAGCTTCCTTAACAGAACCAAAAGCAAAATAGAGCATGATAAAGATGAGCAACAAGGCAATGGGCACTGCCACCATCAATCTAGCTTTCGCATTTTGAAGGTTTTCAAACTGACCTCCATAGGTGATAATATATCCTGGAGGCAAAGTGATGTTATCATCAATTAAAAGTTGCACATCGTCCACAACAGATTGAAGGTCTCGGTTCCTTACATTGATTCCAACAACAATACGTCTGCGAGTATCATCTCGTGAGATTTTAGCCGCCCCTTTTTGATAGGTAATCTCGGCTAGCTCGCTCATAGGGATTTTCCCCCCGTTGGGAATATCTACATAAAGGTTTTTTAGATTGGAAATATCCTGACGGTTTTCAGCATCCAACCGAACGGCCATATCAAATTGACGCTCACCTTCAAAAACACTGCCAACCACTTTTCCGGCAAAGCCCATGGCAATCATTTCGTTCAAATCTGCAATGTTGAGTCCATGGCGCGCAATTTTTGCACGGTCAAAGGATACGTTCATCTGTGGCAGGCCTTCCACTTTTTCCACGACAATATCAGAGGCTCCGTCTACATTTTGAATTAGGTCCTTGATTTCATTGGCCTTTTTGTTCAATATTTGCAGGTTTTCACCAAAAATTTTGATGGCAATATCGGCCCTTACTCCGGTTATCAACTCATTGAATCGCATTTCAATGGGTTGGGTGAATTCCACCTCCATTCCTGGAATTACAGAAAGGGCTTCTTTGAACTTATCTGCCAATTCATCCTTGCTTTCGGCCGAAACCCATTCGTCTTTGGGTTTAAGGGTGATGATCACATCACTTTCTTCCATGGACATAGGATCGGTGGGCACCTCTGCAGCACCAATACGACTTACTATTTGATCAACTTCTGGAAATTGATCAATTAAAATCTGTTCGATTTTAGTCGTGGTCTCCACAGTTTTGGCCAAAGATGTTCCTGTTTTTAACACTGGTTGAATTACAAAATCCCCTTCATCCAAGGTTGGTACAAATTCACCTCCCATGGTGGAGAACAGTAAAATGGCACCGACCAATAATGCCGTTGCAATGGAAAGGACCAACTTCTTGCTTTGCATGGCCCAATGGATTACAGGTTCGTATTGTTTGTTGATCCAACCTACTAATCGGGCAGAGATACCTTTTGTAGATTCTTTGGCTGGTTTCAAGAACATTGCAGAAGCCACAGGCACGTAGGTAAAACATAAAAGAATGGCACCTAATAAGGCAAAACTGAAAGTAAGTGCCATCGGTTTGAACATTTTTCCTTCCACACCGCTAAGCGATAGTATGGGAATGAACACTATTAAAATAATAAGTTGTCCAAATACCGCGGAGTTCATCATTTTTGAAGCACCTTCTACGGTTATTTTATCTTTAATGGTTTGGGTCTCATTCTTGCCCAATTGAGTAAGTTCCCCTTGTCTTTGGGTTATTTGGAAGGCAATGTATTCCACAATAATTACCGCACCATCTATAATGATACCGAAGTCGATGGCACCAAGGCTCAAAAGGTTGGCATCTACCCCAAAAATGTTCATTAGGGTTAAAGCAAAAAGAAGACAGAGCGGAATCACGGATGCCACTACAAGACCTGATCGCCAATTGCCCAAGAGCAATACCACTACAAAAATCACAATCAAGCAACCCAAAACCAAGTTTTCGGTTACCGTGAACGTTGTCCTTCCTATTAGTTCACTACGATCCAAGAATGGATTAATGTAAACTCCTTCGGGCAAAGATTTGGAAATGGCGGAAACCCTTTCCTTTACGGCTTCGATTACCCTTTTGGAATCTGCATCCTTCAGCATCATAATCTGACCAAGTACTTTTTCGCCTTCGCCATTACCTGTTATTGCACCAAATCGTGGTGCACTGCCAAAACCAACCTTGGCAAGGTCCTTAATATAAATAGGGATGCCATTTCTATTGGTTACTACTATATTTTCAATATCGGAGAGGCTGCTCACTAAACCTTCGCCTCGAATAAAATAGGCCTGGTTCACTTTTTCGATATATCCACCACCAGTAACGCTGTTGTTCATTTCCAAAGCGGTGAACACTTCTTTTGCAGTGATGTTAAGGGCGTTCAGTTTTTGGGTCTGTATGGCCACTTCGTACTGTTTGAGGTGACCTCCCCATGTATTGACCTCAACTACACCGGGAATACCGGAGAGCTGTCTTTTTACAATCCAATCTTGGATAGTCCTGAGCTCAGTTGAAGAATATCTGTCCTTGTACTCGGGTTTCACATCCAAAACATATTGGTATATTTCCCCTAAACCTGTGGTTATAGGGCCCATTTCGGGGCTTCCGAACCCTTCGGGTATCCGACTGGATGCAGACTTTATTTTTTCGGCAATAAGCTGCCTGGGCAGAAAGGTGCCCATATCGTCTTCGAAGACGATGGTCACCACTGATAGCCCAAACTTTGATACCGAACGGATTTCCTTAACCCCCGGAAGGTTTGCCATTTCCAGTTCAACGGGATAGGTGACAAATTGTTCCATATCCTGTGTGGACAAACTCCTTGAGGTCGTGATTACCTGAACTTGGTTGTTGGTTACATCGGGAACGGCCCCGATAGGTATTTGTGATAGTGAGTATAACCCAATCAGGGCTATAAACGTTGTAAATAGAAGGACAATAAACTTGTTCCTTATGCTAAAGTTGATAATTTTTGAAAACATGATTCATAGAAATGATTAGCATTATTAATATGGAATAAGGCTTGCTAAAAAAGTGTTCAGCAAAGCTGAAAACTATGAACTATGCGTGTTTTGGGGGCTGAAAAGGGTTATCGCCCCAAATGTGAGAGTAAGATATTTGGTAGTAAAAATTTCCTTTGGAAGCCAAAGGAAATTCAGAACGGGAATAAATGAGATTATCACTTCCTAAAACAAAGACCAAAGGTTGAGCACATTGAGTTTGGTGCTGAAAGGGTAGTTTCTCATGCTCTTTTTGCTCTTCTTGGTGTTTTTCGCTGTGAGAAGCTTTGAGTTCTCCGTAGTGTTTGGAGAAAAAAACAATAAAGTTATCACCATATTCCTCATTGTGAAATTGGTAATGCTCCATTAACTCCCCTAATTCCACCAAATCCTTAAAATGGACATTGGCTCCTTGGAGCAAAATGAGCAAGGAAATCCCTATGGTTACAATTTTATTCATCCTGACAACGTAAAATTAAGAATAATACGCTGTAAGATAGCTGACTGTGGCTAATTTAGAATTAATCTGATTTTAATGGCTTTGTTGTTCCATGTTTAAAATCACTGCTTGATAGGGCTTCAATTTTACAGAATTATCAATAAAATCAAGGTCGGAATAATTATTGATCAATATCGAATGATCAACCCACTCTTCTTTAAGTTTTATTTGGGAGGATTCTTTGGAAAAGTTTAACAGTACCAGCACAGTTTTATCATCTAAAACTCTGGTGTAGGCATAAATATTGGGATGTTCGGGTGCTACAAGTTCATATGCACCGTAAACCAATACTGGGTTTTCTTTTCTCAGCTCCGTCATTTTTCTAAAGTGGTTCAGTATGGAACTTGGATCAGCGTTTTCCTCTTCCACGTTGATATCGACATAATTATCATTTGCGGGAAGCCATGGTGTTCCGTTGGTAAAGCCTGCATGTTCGGAATTGTCCCATTGCATCGGGGTTCTTCCATTATCCCTAGAGGCGAAATTGAGCTTCTTCATAAAAAGTTCCATATCCTCCCCTTCTGAAAGTGCTTTTTGGTAACCATTGATTGCAGCAATATCTTGATACTGTGAAATGGAATCAAAATCGATATTGGTCATGCCCAATTCATCACCATAATAGCAATAGGGGGTTCCCCTCATGCTAAGGATAAATGTATTCAACAGTTTGGTTGAGGCACTTCTATACTCTTCGCTATCGTTCGCCCAACGGCTAACCATTCTGGCTTGGTCGTGGTTGGATAAGAATATGGAGAGCCAACCATTCTCCGCAAATTCTTGGTCCCACTTGGTAAATACGTCTTTCATGGTCTTGAGGTCGTATCCTTCATATTTGGGGACGTCGACACCTTCAAAGGCATAGGCCATATTCAATTCGTTACGGTCTTGGTCTACTAACTTATGGGCATCATCAAAATTTCTTCCAGCTCCTTCGGCAACGCTCATAACATCATATTTACTGAACACTTCTTCGTTCATTTCCTTTAAGTAATCATGAATACCATCTTGCATGGCATAGAACTGAATAAATTCTTTTTCAAACCCATCCGGAAACTTGGGGTAGGAGGTATCCTTCGCGGCAAACTGAAAAGCATCCAAACGGAAACCGTCCACACCCTTGTCGGCCCAAAACTTCATAATATCGTAGACTTCTTGTCGTACTTTGGGATTGGACCAGTTGAGGTCCGGCTGTTGCTTAGCGAAGTAATGTAGATAGTAAGCGTCGGTAATTGAATCATATTGCCAGGCATCACCTTTGGCATCGAATAAACTGTAGCGATATGGAGGGACGCCTTTTTCGGCGGGCCACCAATGGTAATAATTGCGGTAAGGGTTGTCCCTTGAACTTCTGGACTGTTTAAACCACTCATGCTCATCACTACTGTGGTTCACCACAATATCCATCACCAATTTTATGTCCCTTTGATGCATTCCAGCCAGTAAACTATCAAAATCCGCCATAGTTCCGAACTCTTCCATGATGTCGCGATAGTCGCTCACATCGTAACCGTTATCGGCATTGGGAGAAGTGTAGATGGGATTCAGCCACACTGCTGTTACGCCCAGGCTTTTGATATAATCCAATTTTTGAATGATGCCTTTTAGGTCACCGACCCCATCACCATCCGAATCTTTAAAGCTTCGCGGATAGATTTGGTAAACAATGGCTTCTTTCCACCATTTGGCATTTTCTACAGGCGGATTACTTTTCTCTTTTGACTCATCCTTACAAGAAAGGGCAATTAAAAAAAAAGAGCAGATCATCACTTTTATCAAGGAACGGTTCATACTGGTTAATTTATGTACAGATATCCTTAAAGGTAACGATTTGCTCTCTATTCGTGGAAGTGGGCAATCAATTAATCCAAACTAATGGTTGAAATTCCATTATCCTGTAAAATAGCATTTACTTTAGGAAGCTCCTTTTCCAATGCACTGTTCAGTTTGGCCATATGACCGTCCAATTCGGCCGTAAGTTCATCGTAAACCACGTAGGCGGCATCCGTTGGCCTAGCATCCCCGTTTTCAATACTTCTCTGCAAGGCATTGAACCTGTTGTTTAATTTTATGGGGAAGTTCAAAGGATCTTGTCCAGATTGGTTTTTGGTTTGATAAAGGTCCTCTTCGATTTCGGTTAGGGTTTCCATGAAATCATCAGTTAGCTTTGTAAACTTTTTACTGGAAATCCCTTTGCCCAAACTATCAATTTGTTTGCGAATACTTCTGATTTGGATGACAGCTTCGTTGGCAATGGTGGCCTTTTCCGTGATTTTTGAAGCCAATTCGAATTGTTTCTGAAGGTCCTCAGCTGTAATTCCTTTCAAGTTAGGGTCCATTTCAATTTTAAATGGATAACTCTTGATGACTTCAGGGCCCACTTTCATTTGTATGGTGTAATCGCCCAGTGGAGCTTTTGGTCCCGTTGTGGCCGAGGCTCCCCAGATAATAATACCGTCGAATGTGGTAGGACCGGGGTACCTCAAATTCCAAGTAAAGGTATTGATGCCTTTTGCCGTGGTGGGTTTTGTACTACTGAATCTGCTCCACCAAGATGAGCCACCGGTTTCTTCATATTTTGGCTTATTGCCTCCAAAGGATTCAATGAGGTTGTTGTTGGCATCAAAAATGGAAAAAGTCACCGTATCCACTTCCTCTTCCAAATAATACTGGAAATTGGCGTTGTAAATTCCCCTAATCGCATTGGATGGTTTAAAAAGCACATTTTTATAGCTTTTTAGGTCTTCCGAATACTCCCTAAAGGGTTGGATATCATCCAAAATCCAAAACCCTCTACCGTGGGAACCCAGAACCACATCGTTGTCCTTGATTACCAAATCCCGAATAGGAGTATCGGGCAAGTTCAATTGTAGCGATTGCCATTCTTCACCATTATTTATGGAGAAATAAACGCCGTGTTCTGTGGCCAGAAACAATAGACCCTCTCTTTTATGGTCTTCGCGAATAGCTCTTGCGAAGTGTCCTTTTTTTATTCCTGTTATGATTTTAGTCCATGTTTTTCCATAATCATGCGTTTTAAAAACGTAAGGTTCACGGTCATCCACTTGGTATCTGTTGGTTGCCACATATAAAGTTCCAGGATTGTGGATGGACTCTTCGATAATGCTCACCCTTGAAAATTTCGGAAGGTCCTCGGGAGTAATATCTTCCCAGTTTGCACCACCGTCTCTAGTGATATGGATCTTTCCGTCGTCGGAACCTGCCCAAATGGTATTGATATCATGATTGGATGGTGCCAAAGCAAACACCGTAGCATAAATCTCAGGTCCGTTCATGTCCATGGTTAAAATACCTCCTGTTTTGCCCAAAGTTTCCGGGTCGGCATAGGTAAGGTCTGGACTTATCTTTTCCCAAGTCTGTCCGTCGTTGGTAGTTTTCCAGATGTGTTGGGAACAGGTGTACATTACATTAGGGTCTTTAGGGGCAAACATAATGGGGAATGTCCATTGCCAACGCTCTGGCAATGCACTTGCAGGTTCTCCAGAGAAAAAACGCGGATATACCTGAATATCTCTAATCTGACCGTTACTTCGATCATAACGAGTTAAAAGCGCTCCTTGACTTCCTGCATAAAAAATATCAGGATTGGTTGGACTTTGTGTAATCCAACCACTTTCACCCCCACCAACGGCATAGTACCATCCGTGGTTGGGTCCACGAGCTTGTTTAAAATCCCATCCATCACTTGGCATGGCCAAGGTAGAATTATCTTGTTGAGCACCTACTACGTGATAGGGGACATCGCTGGTGGCCATTACGTGATAAAACTGCGATGTTGGATAATCTTGCTCTGTCCAAGTTTTACCGCCATTAATGCTCACTACACCACCTCCGTCATTGGAACTTATCATTCTATCTGGATTGTTGGGGTCTATCCATAGATCGTGGTTATCCCCATGGGGTGTTGTTATTCTTTCATCAAATGTTTTGCCTCCGTCGGTAGATTTAAAAAATCCAACATTCAATCCATAAACCACATCTTTGTCCTTAGGGTCGGCATATATTCTGGAATAGTAAAAGGCACGTTGCCTCAGTTTACGTTCGCTATTAGTGAGTTCCCAAGTTTTACCAGCATCGTCTGAAAGGAAAACACCTCCTTCGTTGGCTTCCACTATGGCCCAAACCCGGTTGGAATCTACTGGTGATACGGTTACTCCAATTTTTCCAATGGGACCTTCGGGCATTCCAGGATTTTCGGTAAGATCAGTCCAAGATTCTCCTCCATCGGTAGATTTCCATAGTTTACTATCTGGACCACCACCCCACATTTTCCAAGCTTTTCGGTATACCTGCCAGGTAGTGGCATAAAGCACATTAGGATTGTTTCGATCTATGATCAAATCGGCTGCACCTGCCTTATCACTCACGTAAAGTACTTTTTTCCAAGTTTCTCCACCATCAACACTTTTAAAAACACCACGTTCTTCGTTTTCGCCATAAGGGTGACCCAATGCAGCAACGTAAACTATGTTTTCATTGGTTGGGTCGACACGAACTCTGGAAATCGCTTGAGTTTCTTCCAGTCCCAAGTGGGTCCAGGTTTCTCCACCATCCGTTGTTTTGTAAACACCATCGCCTTGGGTTATGCTTCCACGCAATTGGGTCTCGCCCATTCCAATGTAAACTACATCAGGGTTGGTTTCAGCTACAGCAACGGCTCCAACAGAGGAGCTGGTTATTTGGCCATCGGTAACAGATTCCCATGTATTTCCGCCATCTATTGTTTTCCAAAGGCCACCACCTGTAGCCCCAAAATAATATTCGTTGGGTCTGGATGGACTTCCCGAAGCACCCAAGGAACGTCCCCCTCGGTCCGGGCCTATATTTCTCCATTTAAAACCGCTATAAAAACTGGTATCAACGGTAATTGGGGATGCATTTTGTGAGTAAATAAACAGTGTTGAAAGAAACATGGAAAGTAGCATCCATGTCTTCAGAGAGGTTGTCGGAATTCTCATGATGTCAAGGTTGGTTATGAGTAGTTAGAATAAGTGTACAATTTACTTAATATCGATGAGAAAGATTAGCCGATTTGGCCAAATCCTTGCATATTTTGAGACGTTCTAAAGAAATTGCTGCGTTTTATTGGGCAATCAATAATAGAGTTCTTTAAGTATCTCCCCATAATCATGCTGTAGATCTTCGTGTAGCAAAGGGATTTTCTTTTGGATGTACTCCAGTTGACGATTATATAAATTCTTTAGTGTCGTGTTTCTGTTGATGGATGGCCGAAAGGATTTCAATTTTTCACAGAAGTACAACAATAGTTCCACTTCGGTGGCTTTGTTTCCCGAATAGCGGATATACTTTTTGATGGTTCGAAGTATTTTTCGAACACTTTTTTTTATGTAGAAATAGCTGTTGATGTTGATGTCAGTGAACATCTCATCGACCTCTTCTTTTACGGTCTCGATATATCCTTCTTCGCTGTCGGATTCAAAAAGTAAATAGGTGAGTAATTCTTTGTTCTCTTTTTTAAAACGAGCCAAGCGCAAACAAAGCTGCATGGTTTCATCTTGCGATTTAAACTTCAGTTCTTTTTTTAGTTGTGCAACCGTGGCAGCTTTCATAATCGATTATCTTAAATAAGAAGCTCCGTTTACATCGATAATGGTTCCTGAAGAATAAGCTGCTTCGGATGATGCTAAAAACAATATCGCATGGGCTACTTCTTCGGGCTGTGCCATTCGTTTAAAAGGAGATTCACGAAGCAGATTTTCGCGTTCGGCAGGAGTCAAGGTTTCTTTGGCCATTTCGGTTTCGGTGAATCCAGGGGCAACAACTCCAACATAAATGTTGTGAGGCGCCAATTTTTTGGCCAAGGATTGGCTCATGGAATTCAGTGCAGCTTTGCTGGCACCATAAGCAGGCTTTGTAGGCTCACCTCTAAAGGCACCACGTGATGACACGCTCACAATATGTCCGCCACCTGTTTTTATCATGGCTTTTGCTCCCCAATAACAGAGATTGGCCACGGCAAATAAATTGGTCTCAAAGGTTTTTTTCCAAGCATTGGTCCAATGGTCAAAATCGACCTTGTCTATTTCATGGAAAATGGAAATACCAGCGTTGTTCACCAAAACATCCAATTGACCGTATGCCTTTATAAAATCTTCAATAAGGGCTTCGGTTTCTGCTTCTTGGGAAATATCCCGCTTAAAAAGTTGGTGACCTTCTCCCGGCAATTTTGCCAAGGTTTGTTGGGCCACCTCATCATTACTTCGATAATTGATGCCTATGTTAGCTCCATTATTGGCAAAAGCCATTGCGGTTGCTTTTCCGATGCCTCGGGAGGCACCTGTAATCAATACATTTTTTCCGGTGAAATCCATAAATTCATTCTTGATGTTTCAAAGATACTAGGAATGTATCTTCTTGACCCTTAAAAAGAATTGAACTACCTTTAAATCATACCAAATATTGCCTAAACTTAAATGATGAGTGGAAGAAAAAGACATTGGTTGTGGAACATTTTGATTGTCCTGACCGTGATACTATGTGTTCTTGCTTTTGTGGAACACTATAAAAACTGGCACAAGATAGAAGAGGGGAACTTTAAAATATTTTCGGGGCTCTACTATCAAAAAATACCTTTAATCGAATTGGATAGTGTGCTATTGGTGGACAAATTACCGGAAATGGAACGCTCCAGTGGGTTTTCTTGGATGGAAAAGGAAAAAGGAGTTTTTATGGATTCCATTACCCAAACCAAGATCTACGTTTTTGTAGATGACCTATATCAACAAAAAATAAAAGTGGTACACCACGACTCCCTAAAAATGTATTTGAACCTCAAGGACAGTTTAGAAACCCAAAAATTATATGCTATTTTGCAAAGCAATTTGTCGGGTGAAACCGAGCAATCCAATTAAATCCCAAAATAGTCCTGAATTACCATGAGAATATTTCTTCTTGCCCTGATTTTTGCACCTTTGTCCGTGTTTTCACAAAATACTATTTCAATTCACGTGCACAATGTACCATCCAATAAGGGACACATAAATGTTGCCGTCTATAATTCGGATGCTACCTTTTTGTCTTTTGATGGAGTGTTTAAAGCTCGGACAGAAATCGCTCATGAAGGAATTGTACAATTACTGATTGAAGATTTACCTTCTGGCGAATACGCATTGGCAGTTTTCCATGATGAGAACGGAAATGGTAAACTGGACACCAACTGGTTGGGTGTACCAAAAGAAAAAGTGGCCTTTTCCAAAGGAAAAATGAAAACCTTCGGGCCACCCAAATACAAAGAGTGTTCTTTCAGGGTGCATTCGGATTACGAAATCAACGTTGAACTTTAAAAGTTAAATATGGGAACTATTTTTATGGCCCAACTCATGGGAGCGCTGTTCGGACTTTTATCAGTAGTATTTGGTGCTTTTGGTGCCCATGCCCTAAAAAAGAAATTGACCCCTGAACTGCTTCAAGGTTTTGAGACAGGGGTCAAATATCAAATGTATCACGCCATTGTGCTTTTGGTCTTGGGCTTTAACTTAGGTTTTGATAAACCATTGGATTCCTGGATTGTCAATTGTTTTATTTTTGGAACCCTGCTGTTCTCCTTTAGTATTTATGCCCTTTGTTTGGGTGCCGCAAAAGGTAATAAACCACGTTTTTTAGGACCCGTTACTCCAATTGGAGGTTTGCTTTTGGTTGCGGGTTGGGCCTTGTTACTCTACTCCTTTGTTTCCAATTTGATTTAGAGCCTCAAGTACAGATTTCCGTTGATGGTGTTCAATTTTAGGCGGTGGGCGGCACTATCAAATCGACCTTCTACTTTTTGGCCCACATAACGATCGGATACGGTCAGGTTCATATTCTCATCGGCATAAATATTGCCGTTCAAGGTTTCCGCAACCAGTCTCGAATTCTTCAATACCAAATCTATTTCACCATTGATGGTCTGTAGGTCCATATCGCCATTGTATTTTTTGATATCAATGTCGCCATTGATCAGTTCCGCGGTAAAATCTCCTTCGATGATGTCCGATGTAAGGTCGCCATTAATGCTACTTACTTTAAATGTTGCTCCTTTGGGAACATAAAGCACATAATTGAACTCGTAGGTGTCATCCGAAAAATAGTACCCCTTTTTATTAGGTCTGGTTTTGTCCCATTCCTCCTTAAAAGCATCAAAAACATCCTCAACATTGGAAGCAATATTTAGGGAGCTGGAACTTTCATCAATATCGAGTTTATATTTATCCAAATACTTCCCGTCTTCAATAGTGATATCTGCCTTAAAATAAACTGTTGATTTATCCCAGGTTTTTACCTCGATGTTATTTGCAAATTTTACATCCAAATCGATGGATTGCCCTGAGTAGTTGAAGTTTTTTTCGATAATTTTTTGTGCACTTAAGGATAGAGTTGCCAATCCCACAAATGCGGTGATGATAAATTTTTTCATGACTGTTCGTTTTTTGATTTTATATGATTGAAGATTATTTTTTTCTTAGATACATGTTTCCGTTGGTGGATTTCATGGAAATTTTTACACCACCACCGTTGATTGATGCCTTAATGTCTCGTCCCAAAACTGATTTTAGTCCGTTCTTGTCCTCGGCCTTTACGTCAAAGTCGGTGTAAACGTTCCCGTTAAGGGTGCTCAGGGCCAAGTTGGCCGGCGTGCTGGAAGGAAGACTAACATCTACCGCCCCATTGGTGGAATAAAGGGAAATAGGAGAGTCTTGTGTTACTTTTCCAAAAACTACTTCCAGTTGGCCATTTAAAGAATTGGCTGTAACAGGTCCATTTACGTCCCATATTTTTACACTGCCGTTCAACTGGGCATCTGCCTCAATC
The DNA here is from genome assembly GCA_040285615.1 of Allomuricauda sp. Taxonomy (GTDB): domain Bacteria; phylum Bacteroidota; class Bacteroidia; order Flavobacteriales; family Flavobacteriaceae; genus Flagellimonas. Next base: position 163,361 of record JAVJRL010000012.1, on the reverse strand, counting down.
TCGCCAGAAAAACCATCGATTTCTATATCACCGTTCCAAGTACTTTTAACGGCAATGTTCTGTGAAGCGGGTAAATAGATTTCAGCTCCCTTGCTCTTCCTTAAATTGTGTACGATCAAAGTGTTGCCATTTTGTACTACAGAAAAACCAACATTGGTATTGTCCGTGCCACCATCTCCTACCAATTTTAGCCCTTTGGCACGTTCTGGAGTTTTGATCTCCGGCCCAGATTTAATCAACAGCTCATTAGAACTGTGTGTTTTTACTGTAATGTCCGTTTTGGATTCGATTTTCACCCATTGTATTCCATTTAAGGATTTTGTGTAATCGCTCTGTGCTTTTGCAATGTTGGCCACAAATAGGGCCATTAAAATAAATGTGAATTTTCTCATGATTTTCGCTTTTTGATGTTTATGATATACTTGGCAATACTGCCCTGATTTGTTCTTTTATAAAGGGTTGTGTGTCTTCTTTTTCCAATAATTTTTTCATGGGTTCGGCTGCTTTTTTCTCCTGAATCTTAACCAATGCCTGAATGATGGCCACCTGAATACTTGGGTTTTTCTCTTTTTCCAAAGCTTCAATAAAGGTGCTTTTTACAGTTTCGGAGGAGGTGAACTGGACCAATGCTTCGAAGGCGGTCATACGAACATTATCGTTATCATCGTAGAGCAACCGATTGCTCAATGCTTTGATGATAGCCGCATCGGGCTTTTCAAATTCCTCGATATAATTGACTCCTTGAATTCGCTTGCTTGCGGATTGATTCTCCATAAGTGATAGCATAGCTGTTTGTTTCATCTGATTTGTTTCATCTTGCAATTGGGCAATATCTTCGTTCACTTTTCTTTGTTGAAACATGCTTCCCATTTGGAAAGAGGCGGCTAGTAGGGCAATACTGGCTGCAATTTTTAGCACATTGCTAGTCCAATTGGAAGAAGGTTTTGATTCCATTTGAACCACCTTGCCTTGATTGTTCTTTTCTTGTTCCAGGGCCGCTTCAAATTTGGTTTTAAGTCTATTTGTGGGTGTTGGAGTTTCTTCTTCAAAAACATTGAAAAAGGCTTCCATTTCCTGCAATTCCCTTTTACAATCAGTACATTGCGCTATGTGCTTCTCGAACTTTAACTGTTCGGGCTTGTTCAATTTGCCATCCAGATAATCTGGTATTTGATCAAAAACATGTTGCTTTTCCATGGCTATATATTTTCTAAATAAATATTCTTCAACTTTTTTAAAATCCTGCACACTCGGGTTTTTACGGCTCCTGGAGTGCTGCCCATTATTTCTGCTAGGTCATCGTATTTGATTTCCTTGTAGCGGTTCAAAATCACAAGTTCTCTATCGTACGGATCAAGTTGACTCAGTGCATATTTCAAATGAGCATTGTTTTCGCTTACGTCATTTTCCTCTTCCACTGCTTTGTATGCAAGGACCTCTATATCATCATGTGGTCTTTGGTTTCTTGTGTAATGCGTTTTTAGACTGTTCCTTGCTATCGTAAACATCCAAGACAAGAAAGACCCATTGTTGTATGAGTTCCGATACTTGATCAGTTTGTAAAAGACATCTTGTGTAAGATCTTCGGCCAACATACGATCACTCGACATTTTGTACAGAAAATTGTACACGTGTTTATGGTGTCGGTCAAAAAGCTCTTTGAGCAAATCCAAGTTGCCCTCGGATACTTTTTGCATGATCATTTCATCTGAAAGTGTTTCCAAATGCTATATCTTTTTTAGTTGGCGTTTATCTTATATAGTCAGGAAATTAAGAAAGGTTACAGAAAGGGAGAGAAAAAATTGAAAATTTGTTTGGTGTAGGGGTAAAGTGTTGTAAATAAAAGAAAAGGTCGAGACTGCGCTCGACCTGAAAAGTTCTGATTAAATTGTTTTAATTACATCCGCAGTTATCGCTTCCGCAGGAATGGGAATTGCCTTTTCCTTTGCTGAAAAGAGATTTTGGAAGCAAAAATTTCCAGACCAAATAGCCTGCTGCCATAATTAGAGTTCCGTAAGCCAATATTTGTTGAATCATCTTTGGATTAAATTAGAATTTGATAGGCTATCAGTGCAATAATATAAGCAAAAACACTCATAAAGCCCAATTGAAGCATAGGCCATTTCCAAGAGTTGGTCTCTCTTTTTACAATGGCGAGGGTGCTCATACATTGCATGGCAAATGCATAAAACAGCATCAAAGAAATACCTGAGGCTAAATTGAACAATGGCTTGCCAGATTCATCCAATTCAGCAGCCATACGGTTTTTGATGGTTTCTTCTTCATCGCTTCCCACACTGTAAATAGTAGCCAAAGTTCCCACGAACACTTCACGAGCAGCAAAGGAGGTCAAAACCGCAATTCCTATCTTCCAATCGTAACCTAAAGGTTTTACGATGGGTTCAAAGGCTTTTCCTGCTTGACCGATATAGGAATGCTCCAATTTGTAACTGGCTATTTCCTGGGCGATGGTTCTTTCCGAAAGCTTTTCAGTAAGGACCTTAACGGAATCCTTTAGTACACTTGGTGCCAGATCTTCTGTCTCAACAGATTCTCTATACGATGCTACGTTGTTCAGGATATAATTTTTACTGTAGGTGCTCAATCCCTCCTTTTGTATACGTTCAGTCACAATGCTTTCTGCATTTTCAAAATCGTCGGAATACCCATTGGAACCCAAGAACCATAGCACAATGGATATGGCCAAGATGATCTTACCTGCACCTAGCACAAAGCTCTTTGTCTTTTCGATTACCGTGTAAACTACATTTTTCAGCAGGGGTAGTCTATAGGTAGGCATCTCTATCATAAAAACCGACCTGCTTTTTATTTTTAGAATTTTGTTCAGCGCCATGGCAGAAAGTAAAGCCATTCCAAACCCAATCATGTACAGTAACATCAAGGTCAATGCTTGGTAGCTAAGACCCATAAACTTACCCTCCGGAATCACTAGAGCTATCAAGATCAAGTAAACAGGTAATCTTGCGGAGCAAGTAGTAAAAGGTGTTACCAAAATGGTAATAAGCCTTTCTTTCCAGTTTTCTATGGTACGTGTGGCCATAATAGCAGGAATGGCACATGCATTACCCGAAATTAATGGAACTACACTTTTTCCGCTCAATCCAAATGGACGCATTAAACGATCCATTAAAAAAACTACGCGGCTCATATATCCCGACTCTTCCAAAAGGGAGATGAAAAGGAATAAAAAGGCTATCTGCGGGATAAAGATGACGATTCCACCAATACCTGCAATAATACCTTCGGCCAATAAATCTGTAAATAGGCCTGGGGGCAATGTGTTCTTTACCCATTCACTTGCCATGGCAAATTGCTCATCGATAAAATCCATGGGGTAACCACTCCAATCGAAAATGGCCTGGAAAATGGTTAGCAGAATTACAAAGAATATGAGGTAACCAAATACTTTGTGCGTAAGAATCTTGTCCATTGAAGCGCGCAAACCTTTTGCGGCCATAAAGTCGACCTTATATGTTTCTTTCAATATGTTGTTGATCAACTGGTATCGAAGAACGGTTTCCTTATGCTGTAATTTTTTTAGCTCATCTTTCGATTTAGTGGAGAAATCTGTAGCATCCTGAATCCGTTTTTTTTCAATCGGCATAAAGTTCACATCCTGTGTGATGACCAGCCATAATTTGTACAGGTCTTCCTGTGGGAATGTTTTTTTAAGACGGTCAAAATATTCAGGAGAAATTCTGGTCGGGTCTAAAACAGGTTTTGAAGAAATACTCTTGTAGTCGGCAATAAGTTCTTTGACACGTTCGATTCCCGTACGCTTTCTTGTACTTACCAATGCAATTTTGGTGTCCAACTTTTTTTCCATGGCCTCAACATCCAGTGAAATCCCTTTTCGGGACATCCGATCTGCCATGTTTATGACCAATATGGTGGGAATCTTAAGGTCCTTTATTTGGGTGAAAAGAAGTAGGTTCCTTTTTAGGTTTTCTACATCGCTGATGACTACAGCGACATCTGGATAGTCCTTATCATTTTTATTGAGCAAAAGTTCAACAACCAAGCTTTCATCTAACGAAGTAGTGTTTAAACTATAGGTGCCCGGAAGGTCGAGTATGTGTGCCTTGACTCCTCTGGGAAGTTTACAGATTCCTTCTTTTTTCTCTACGGTAATTCCAGGATAGTTCCCTACTTTTTGTTTGAGCCCGGTAAGCTGATTAAAAACTGAGGTCTTCCCTGTATTGGGGTTGCCAATAAGGGCTACATTAATGTTTTTGCTCATGGGGTTTGAGTTTCTTCAATAATATCCAGCTCAATGAGTTGCGCCAAGGATCTTCTTATTGCCAAATGACTTCCGCTAAGGTTGATGTAGATGGGGTCGTTCAAAGGGGCAATTTGTAAGAGTTCCACGCTGTTACCCGGAAGGCAACCCAATTCCATTAATTTAATAGGTAGGGTATGTTCGGTAAAATCCTTGATTATACCCTTTTGTCCATATCGTAAATCTGCTACGGTCGCCACTGTATTTATTTAGAATAAATTTAATTAAGAGCAAAAATAAATAAAAAAGGGAAACTTTACCTTGTATTTAATGATAAAGGTATCCCAGACTATTCTAGGTAACTGGCCTCAAGTATTTTGATATCCTCAAGAAGCCTTTTTATATCTTCCCGATTGGTGCCGTCATAAAACCCGCGAATTCTTTTTTCCCTGTCCACCAGAATAAAGTTTTCGGTATGAATCATATCAAACGGACCACCGTCCCCATCATTTTTAACAGCTAGGTACGACTTTCTGGCCAGCTCATAAATCTGTTTTTTGTCACCGGTGACCAAATTCCATTTGCTATCAATAACACCTTTTTCCAATGCATATCTTTTTAGTTGTGCAACGGTATCTATTTGTGGAGTTACGGAGTGCGAGAGAAGCATAATATTTGAATCATCCTTTACGGCTTCCTGAATTTCAGCCATGTTCTTTGTCATAATGGGACAAATGGTAAGGCATGTGGTAAAAAAGAAATCGGCCACATATATTTTGCCTTTATAGTTTTCTTGTGTAATCGTGTCCCCATTCTGGTTGACCAAAGAAAAATCGGCTACTTTATGGTACTTTTTGGTGTAGTGTAAAGTGCTGTCCACTAATGATTTGTCTACCATTGAAGGTTGATAGACCGGAAGCATTGTTTTAGGTTGCAAAGCATTGTAAAAGAGGTAGACTATTACCGCAGAAAGTGCCAACATTACGATTCCGAACAACTTGTACTTTGCAAAAAATGATCCCATGTTTACAAAATTACGGCCCAAATGGCTATTCATCAAGGAGAAAGCCATGTTTTGTTGCTAAATGTTTCTTAAATACTAAGTAGGATTAAAACAGAGGTTTTTTTATCAATACCTAAAAGGTTACTTTTGTTCGTTTTAAGAAAATAAGACGAATGACCCCTATAGTTATAAAGACCATACAATTCTTTTTAAGCCTATCCTTGCTAATTGTGCTGCACGAGCTGGGACACTTTATTCCTGCAAAGCTTTTTAAGACCAGGGTTGAGAAGTTTTATCTCTTTTTTGATGTGAAATTTTCCCTTTTCAAAAAGAAGATAGGTGAGACTGTTTATGGTATCGGTTGGTTGCCCTTGGGCGGATATGTAAAGATATCCGGAATGATAGATGAGAGCATGGACAAGGAGCAGATGAAAGAAGAACCAAAACCTTGGGAGTTTCGAAGCAAACCAGCTTGGCAACGATTGATCATAATGCTTGGCGGGGTTACCGTCAACTTTATTTTGGCCGTTGTTATTTTTATAGGGTTGGTTTTTACCTATGGTGAACAGTACATAGCGAATGATAGCCTTAAGGATGGTATCTGGGTTACGGAGAAAAGTTTAGGCGATGAATTGGGAATCCAAACAGGTGATAAAATTTTATCCGTAGATGGTAAGAAGATAGAAGCTTTGCAACAAGTACTTCCGGAAATGGTATATGGAGAAAGGTATACTATTGAAAGAGACGGACAGGTTATTGAAAAGGAAATTCCGGTCGATTTTATCGAGACCTTGTCGGAGGACAAGGAGAAGGCTCGCTTTATTTATTACAGGGTTCCTTTCGTCATTAGTGGTGTTCCAAAAAAATCACCAAATGTCGGTAGCGGAATTCAGGAAGGTGACGCCGTGGTTGAAATGGCAGGTAGGCCAGTGGAATATAAAGATCAGGTGATTCCTATTCTAGAAGCCAATAAAGGTGGTAAGGTAGATGTAAAGGTAAAACGTAATGGAGAATTGGTCGATTTAACCTTAAATGTGTCCGAAAAGGCCGCCTTGGGAGTTGCTTTGGGGATGACACCCGAAGAATATAAAGAAGCAGGTTACCTTGAGCAAAAGACTTTGAAATACTCGTTTTTAGAATCTATCCCCGCTGGTTGGAACAAAGGGGTTAAGACGCTAACGGATTATATCAAGGGAATGAAGAAGATATTCAATCCTGATACGGGTGCCTATAAAGAAGTAGGTGGGTTTGCAGCTATTGGTGGTATGTTCCCAGATACATGGAATTGGCCGGCTTTTTGGGCCACAACGGCATTTATATCCATTATTTTGGCCTTTATGAACATTTTGCCCATTCCAGCGTTGGACGGTGGGCATGTGGCCTTTTTGTTGTATGAAATGGTAACCGGACGCAAACCGAGCGATAAATTTTTGGAGTATGCCCAAATGATAGGGTTCTTTATTCTAATTGCTCTATTGCTATTTGCCAATGGGAACGATTTATATAAATGGCTTTTTAAATAGAAAAGCAATTTTTTTGTTTGTGGTGTAAAAAAGAATCCATTATATTTGCACCCGCTTAAGGTAAAATATTCCTCCTTAGCTCAGTTGGTTAGAGCATCTGACTGTTAATCAGAGGGTCCTTGGTTCGAGTCCAAGAGGGGGAGCAGAAATAAAAATCCAATACTAGAAATAGTGTTGGATTTTTTTGTTAGGACCAACTTTATTCACAATCCATGTCTTCGAAGGTGAAAAACTGGACACCTTCGTTTATAGGTTATTCTTAATGATAGGACAAAGTATGGGATTCACACTTTAGCTACTTCGCCGAACAATATAGAACCAATCCTCTAAGTACACTATATAAAATCTGTTTGCAATAGTCCGTAATACAATAAATCGACTAAATTCCCTGAGGTTGTTCTGTAATCATCCCTTAATAATCCTTCTTTTTTAAACCCGGTTTTTTCGGCAATGGCGATTGCCGAAGTGTTCGTTGGATGCGTCCTTAAAAAGAGCTTATGAAAACCATGCTGTTCAAAACAGTATTGGCAAACAAGATAAAAAGATTTGGCAGCAATTCCTTTACCCTCATGTTGTCCATCTATAAATAGTCCCATTTCTGTTTTTGGGATATTCCAATCTATATTTTTTAGATCAATGAAGCCTGCAATGGTATCGGAATCTACATCAATGATTATATAGGGGTAGTAGGCTTTGTTCTTGATTTTTTGTTCCACATCGTCAAGAAATCTTTTGGCGGCTTCAATGGTTTGGGTCTTGGCCACAATACCGGCAAAAAAATTCTCTAGTCTACTTTGGTTGTTTTTCATTAAATGAAAAAAAGCATCAAGATCTGATGCTTTAAGGAGCCTTAAAGAATAATTATCGAAATTCATTTCTGAAGTTACTTATAGCTTTACAGTTAACCGTACATCAACTGTTTTACCATGCCGGAAGAAGCCAATATACTTTTCATGGCCATTATTAATGACCGTAAAAATATACGGTTTATCCCCAGATCAACTATTGCTCCAACGATTGGAATTTTTCTAGTATCGTAATCGGTCCCTTGTCCATCTTTATTTGATTGCCTCCCCTTTAATTTGGGGAGTAATCGGTATAAATGGCGAATAAAGATGGTAGGATTCTATATGCAGGGAATTGAATCCTGCACGTTCCAACAAAACCTTAGTATCTCGATTTGTATTACAGCCCTCAAAAAACCAGTGCCAAGGTTTATGAATCAGGTTTTGGATATGTGCCAAAAGGCTGTTTTCATTAGCTTTTACATGTTCAATAAAAACAAATTTCCCCGATGGTTTTAGTATACGTTTAATTTGGTTGATACATTGACTGGGGTCGGCAACGGAGCAAAGCACCAAGGTACATACCACAAAATCATAAGAGTCCGATGGAAGATCTATGGATTCCCCTACCAAGGTTTTAATTTCCAATTTGATACCATATTTATCAGCGCTTTTTTTTAGGTTTTTGTGCATGTGGACATTGGGTTCTATCGCTATTAAATGTGTTCCTTTTTTAAAATAGCGCATATTGGCACCTGCCCCGGGACCTATTTCAACCACCGTTTGAGGGTGGTTTTTAAAAAGTTCCCTTTTTGAATTGCCGAACAAATGGTCCATATAGCCCGAGAGCATCTTGAACATCCAGGAATTGATTGGGCCAAGAACAATGTTGTTTTTAAATACTGTACTCATTTTAAAGATTGTTACTGTTTTTGTAAAGGTCGCCCTGTAGGTATTTGAGTCCAGAGTCGCATATAACGGTCACTATTTTTTTTCCTGGCCCAAGAATCTTTGCCCGTTGCATTGCGGCCCATACATTTGCCCCTGAAGTGGCTCCTCCAAAAATGCCTTCTTTTTGGGCAAGTTCTCTGGCTGTTCTATAGGCATCTTCGTCCGATACGGCAATAATGTCGTCTATTAAATCTTCTCTTAAAATTGATGGGGTAAACGAAAGCCCAATACCTTCCAACTTATGCGTGCCACTGGTGTCCCCGCCCGATATGTTCTTGACATGCAGGGGTTCAACGGCAATGGTTTTTAGATTAGGTATCTTTTCTTTTAATATTTCGGAGTTACCCGAAATGCAACCTCCACCTCCAGCGGCCATTACAAACTCGTCGATATGGGTTCCCAATGCTGAGATAATCTCGTTGGCCATTCCGTAATAGCCTTTTTTATTATCGGGATTGTTGATTTGGTCCGTCCAAAATGTATTTGGTTCATCGATCAACTCTTTGGCCCTGCTTATCATTTTATTGATGATTTCAGCGGTCAATTTTCCATTTTTGGCAGGAATAATTTCCACGGTAGCACCAAATGCTCTCATGGTTTGGATTTTCTCTTCAGCAAAACCATCAGAAGAAACAAAATGGGCCTTATATCCTTTATTGGCACAGATCATGGCCAAAGAACTACCAGTACTTCCGCCGGTATATTCGACCACTTTGTATCCTTTTTTTAGTTCACCTCTTTTTTCGGCACCCTCGATCATGGCAAGGGCCATCCGATCTTTCATACTACCCGTAGGGTTTGCACCCTCAAACTTTACATATATATCTGCACTGTGCTCATCGGATAGCTTGTTCAGTTTAATTAGTGGGGTGTTTCCTATTGCGTTCATGTGTTTCTATTTTTTTAAGTATTGAAGAATATCGGCATAGATTATATCACTTCGGTTTTTGTAAAAATCTTTCAAAATAGCAGTATGACCTTGCCCAAACAGAACCAAGACCCGGTCTTCCGGCTACATTATGGTATGAAAAGTAAATACGTTTTTTTCATGATATAAAATGATTGATGGTCCTTGTTCAAGGGTTTGAATCACTCCTTTTGGGACTTGAAACATCCTTGAACAAAAGCATTTCTTTTACCCTACTTGAAGCGCCCTCGTAAAAACCTGTTTCTTTTTGATAGTCTTTCGGGTTTTCAAAGGTTCCAAATAGTAGATCTATCAATGGGATATCCGCATAATTGTTTCTGTGTATGTTCTTTCCATGGTGAATGGAGTGGCTTTCTGGTCGTTGGACAATATATCCCAACCATTGCGGGGTTTTTATATTGGCATGTTGAAAAAAGGCCAAAAAGTTGACTGCCAGTAAAACAATCGTAATGGATGGTGGAGATATTCCTACAACTAAAGCTAAACATAAACTTCCCATCAAGGTGAAACCAATCGCATCCAATGGGCTATGAAATAGGGCGCCATAGGTGTCCAGACGCTCCGCGCTGTGATGCATTTGGTGAAATGTCCGCCAAAGAAAATCAAACTTGTGCATCGTTCGATGATATGCGTAAAGTCCCAATTCGTACACCATTAATCCGATGATTGCGCCTGGAATTGCCCCAAGTTGACTTAAATCGAACAACTGGTATTCAATTAAGTATGGGTCGGTCAATAAGGGAAGATAGGTGGCTATAAAAAAGAAGATCATAAAAAAGATAAGCCCCCTTAATTTCCAGTATTTGATTTTGGGTAGCGCTCTGGCAGGGAATAGGGATTCCCATGCCATCAAAAACACATAAAATCCAATTACGGTTATTGAAAGTGGATCAAGTAACACCTCTATTGGTGATGGCAATTGTGTGAATAAATTTTGCATGGTCTTTTATACTTCTTAATTACTAAACAGACTAGACGGTACAAATATAAAATTAATTTTAATTATACCAACTAGTCTGTTATAATTTATGGATATTTAATATATTTGTTTTATGGCAAGAGATGGAAAACCGACTCGGGACAAGATCCTAACCGAAACGAAGAATTTGGTATTTTGTAATGGGTTTTCTGGCACTAGTATTGATCAAATACTTGATAAAACTGGGATAACCAAAGGTGCATTCTTCTATCATTTTAAGACTAAAAATGCATTGGCAAAAGCCTTGATAGAGACATATGCTACAGAAGATATGTCGCATTTGGAATCGGCTTTACAGGAAACCGAATCGTTAAAAGCAACCCCTTTAAAAAGGCTTTTGCAGTTTGTTCAGTTGTTTATAGATATGATGATAAGCCTTAAAGAACCCCCCAGTTGTTTATATGCTTCATATTCGTATGAGTCAAATCAATTTGACCAGGAAACCTTGGATATTGTTTCGGATTCCATTCTGGAATGGCGGAATACCTTCACAGAACTTCTCAATAACGTACTGGCTGAGAATGCACCAAAAAAGGATATTGATGTGCAATCGTTGTCCGACCAGTTTGTCGTAATTTTTGAAGGGGCTTTTGTGGTTTCCAAGGCTCTCAACGATTCCGATATAACGGCCAAACAATTACAACATTTAAAAAACTATTTGGAACTGCTATTTGATCAAACGGCCAGTTCACGCTAAACATAAGGTAAATTGCAAATGAAAAAACCATAAGCTTGTTACTCGTATTATTACCGCTATTCATTTATGCTCAAAATTCTGAGTACAACCTAAACTCTTATTTGGACCGAAGTTCTTTCCCAGGAAAATTACGATAGTGTAGCTGAAGAGTTGAAGAAGAACTAAGCTGCTGCTCTATTATCTAAGTATAAATCTACATAAGTACTATTGAATAAACGCAGCCTCTAATTTTGAATAATAGGAGAACACTAAAGCAATAACCACCGATATTGATGGCCTTTTGCGGGGCGGGGTGTCCACTTCTATTTAAATATTGAAGAGGTAGAAAATTTAACCTACGCATAAAAGCTTGTTTTTTAAGAACAGATTAAATGGTGTAAAACAATCCTGATGAATCCTTTCTTTTTTTCTAAGAATCCTCTTTGATATGGACTTTAGCCCCGTTTGGGACATAGATTAATCTACTAAGTTTATACGGCTACTGCTTGATGTCTTCAGGTCAAAGATTTTAATGAAAAAGAACAGTACTATTCGTTTATAAATTTATAATGTAAGAAAAAACTATAAAAAATGAAATTATAAATTATATATAATGTAGGTTATTCTTATTTTGCTTTTCGACTAAACTGACACTATGAAAAATAAAAGACAACAAATCTATGCATCAATTGCTATATTAATATTTACAACATTCTTAGTTGCTTTTACTTTATACAGTAATGGGTATTTTGAATAGATATCTAATGGCCTCCGAAGTTGGAGGCCATTTTTAAATATATCTATGCGTCTTAAACCAATAAAAGTACTATGGTCAATAAAAAACCAGCTGCAGCAAAATACAGCCCTTTTTTGTAGATAGGGGCACTGGGCCTGAACATAAAAAAGGCCGAAACAGCAAAGAACAACAAGGCGATGCCAAAGAAAATACCCAACCAGAACAAAGGATTGCCTGTGTGCATTTTATGCAGCTTGTTCATGCTTTCCAAAACCGCTGGCAAACGCTTTTCCATGTAGGACGCTTCACCGGTTTTTATATTGTATGTTCCTCCAGAAAAATATAGCAGGTCACCTTCACTTTTGTCCACCTTAAATCCACGTTTTCTTAACGCGGCGCCTAAGGCCTCCTCATTTAAATTAGGTTCCAGTGTGGTATTTACTTCATACTCACTTTTCATAAAATCCGTTGTTCTAAATGTAAGTACAATGCCGCTAATGGCGTAAACTGCCATTATTCCTGCCAAAAAGAATCCAAGGTAACGGTGGAATTCCCTAAAGGTATTTTCTGATTTTCTTCCCATGGTTTAGTTTAGATTGTATGAAATAAGGAAGAAAGGCAACTTGCCTTTCTTCCGGGTAAATGTATAAATATTTTTATTGCTGGGCCATTTCTAGATTAATGGTCATTTCCACCTCGTCACCCAAGGTTGCGGTTTCACCACCCACACCAAATTCCAATCGGTTAACGGTGCCGGTAAGTTTTAGCCCTGCCTTTAATTTTTGACTGCGCTGGTCGGTGATTATACCATTCACTTTTCCTTCTAAGGAAACAGGTTTGGTAACACCGTGCATTGTTAGGTCGCCGGTAAGCGTAAATGTATTGTCTCCCGTTTTTTCATAACTGTTGCTTTTAAAACTTATCGTCGGATATTTTTCAGCATCAAAAAAATCAGGACTTTTTAAGTGGCCATCACGTCTGTCGTTATCGGTATCTATACTGGCAGTTTTTATCTCCACGGAGAATTCGGCATTCTCAAAAGTATCTGTTGCTGTTGATGAAATATCGAATTCACCAAAATGACCCTCTACTTCAGAAATCATTAAATGCGTAATGGCAAAGCCGACCTTGGAGTGCGCTCCGTCAGATTTCCATGTAGATTGGGCCGTGATCGCCAAAGAGGTGATGAAAGCTAATGTAAACAAGGTTTTTTTCATGATTGTGTTGTTTTAAATGTTTTCTGTAGTGTTTTTGACCAACCTTTTGGTTGTTGAAAATCAAATATGATCATTCAGGGTTTAATCTGTAAATTTTTTCCGTAAACGACACGGGTTAACACCCAATCAACCAATTGATTATATGGATTGACCTAGTAAAATGTCGTTGACAGGGTAATTTTGGTTGTTGATAAACCTGCTTTTCTTTTAAAGGACATTTATCTATAGTTTTGGTTTTTCTAATAGGATAGTTTTGATTTCTAAAAAAGAACTTCTTTTCCAAATAGTACTGCATGTACTGGTGCTCCTGTTTTTTTCCTTTAATAGAAATACAGGTAGCATAATACTACACAGGGCTATTTTCTTGTTGTTCTATAGTATTGCCACTTTGGGCATTACTTATTATCTGATGCCCAAATATTTGTACAAGAAAAAATATTGGCAATTCTTCTTGGGTGCTGCTTTGTTGGTAGTTGTTGTAATAACCATAGAAGAGTTGGTGTTGGAACCTATTATATTTCCCGGAACAAGGAGGGGAGATACATTTCCAGGTGTTTATATATCCTTGTTGGGAATTTTACCCGTCATGTTTATTCTTTCGGGCTGTAAGTTTGGTTGGGACGCTTTGCAAAAACAGGCGCAGATCGATGAATTGGAGACAACGATACAAGAAAGCGAACTGCAATTTTTAAGAAGCCAGATAAACCCTCACTTCTTATTCAACAATCTTAACAACCTTTATTCCTACGCATTGCAAGAATCACCAAAGACTCCAGAAATTATACTGGAAATGAGCGGTGTTCTCAGGTATATGCTCTATGAATCCAAAGAACAGTTCGTACCTTTAAAAAAAGAGCTTGAACAACTCGGAAACTTTATTCGGTTGTATAAACTTCAGATAGAAGATAGGGGTGTGGTTCATTTTGATGTGGAAAAGATAGATGGCGACTTTAAGATTGCCCCTTTAATTTTGATCGTTTTTATTGAAAACGCTTTCAAGCACAGTCAATCAGGTCAATCCTCGGATATAAAAATCGATATATCCGTAAAATTAAAAAATACTACCTTGGAGTTTATTTGCGAGAACAACTACGAGTCAGGGTTCAGTCTAGATAGTGTTGCGAAAGGAATAGGTCTAAAAAACGTAAAGAAACGATTGGAACTCCTTTATCCCAAAAAGCATATTTTGCAGATTGAGGAAGCTGATAATAGTTACAAAGTATACTTGAAGCTGGAATTGGAAAAAGTTTAAGATGATGAGGTGTATTATTGTTGAGGATCAACCGCCGGCACAGCGAATCTTAAGGAAATTTATTCAGGACGTTCCCACTTTGGAATTGGTCGATGTGTTTTCCGATGGATTGAGTACAATGGAGTTCTTGAACAATCAGTCCGTAGATTTAATGTTCTTGGATATCCACCTACCAAAGATCAATGGGTTGGATTTCTTAAAGAGTATTCCAGACCCACCACAGGTTATATTAACCACGGCATTTTCCGAATATGCTTTGGAAGGGTACAATCTAAATGTTGTGGATTACCTGTTGAAGCCCTTTTCTTTTCAAAGATTTTTACAGGCTGTAAATAAGGTAAATGCTAAGTATGAGCAAATATCCCCCCAAAATAATAATGTCCAACTTACAGAGATATATGTAAAGTCAAGCCATGAGCATATTAAGGTTTTGGTAGAGGATATTTACACCATTACATCGGATTCCGACTATACAGAAATCCATATGAATGATAAAAAAATCCTATCCAACGAATCCCTGCGGCATTGGGTGGAAGTTCTAGGGGGAAATCACTTTTTTCAGATACACAAATCCCATATTATCAACACAAGAAAAATCGATAGGATCTCGGGAAATCTGGTACAATTGATCAATGGCACCAAAATACCCATTGGCAGGGCCTACAAGGATAATTTTCTTAAAAGTATATTATAATAAAAAGGCCCGGTATTTTGTACCGGGCCTTTTTATTATTGTATTAATGGAGCGTTATTTTGCAAAGTAGATGTATATCGCAATAACAACTATGGTAATAAACCCACTTGCAACTTTCACATGTTTCCAAGGCTCTATGGAGACCTGTTTGGTGTATTCCAATTGGAAGGGCTCTTTTCTTGGATAGAATTTTCCAATAATAAGCATGATGACAATATTGGAAATGAACAGAATGGCCATTACGTGAAGGTAATGGGGGTACGCACCAGCTTCGACCATATTTAATTCAACAGGGTCGGTAATTCCATTGGCCTTTGCTTCTGCAAGTGCATTCGCAACCATTTTAGGCCCTATTATAAATTGACTAATGATATAGAGTATAGATCCTGAAAGGATACCGACTTTGGCCGCAATGGCTGGTACCCTTTTGGTAAGATAACCCACAACTATAATTGTAAAAATCGGGATACTGTAAATACCGTTGATTTCTTGTAGATAATTGAACAAACTTCCCGCATTGGCAATTAGCGGAGCAATAAACATGGCCGCTAGCGCCAAACACACACCGAAGACCTTACCGTATTTTACTACGGTCATCTCCGGAGCATTTTTATTGATATGCTGTTTGTAAATATCAATTCCAAATAAGGTTACAGAACTATTGAGTACACTATTAAAAGAACTCAAAATAGCACCGAACAAGACGGCAGCAAAGAAGCCCATCAAAGGTTTGGGAAGTACGGCCCTTACCAACTCTGGATAAGCAAGGTCGCTGCTTGCTAATCCTCCCTCAAAATAATAGTAGGCGATCATTCCGGGCAATACTAAAATGATAGGTCCCAAAATCTTTAAAAAAGCTGCCAACAAAAGTCCTTTTTGGCCTTCTGCAAGGTTTTTTGCACCAAGTCCTCTTTGAATAATCTGTTGATTGGTTCCCCAATAAAAAAGTTGTACCAACATCATTCCCGTAAAAATTGTGGAGAAAGGTACCTCTTGCCCAGGGTTTCCTGTAGAATCAAAACGTTCAGGGTTAGCGGCCATTAAGGTCTCCAGTCCTCCAAAAACACTTCCATCCCCTATGGCCATCAAACCAAAAACAGGTATAAGAATACCCCCGATAATGAGTCCAACTGCATTGATGCTATCCGAAACGGCGACTGCTTTCAGCCCTCCAAAAACGGCGTATATCGACCCTGTAATCCCAATTCCCCAGATGCAGATAACCAAGGCAGTGGAATCTGAAACACCAAGTAGTTCCGGGACATTGAACATGCCACTAATGGCAACAGAACCGGAATATAAAATTACAGGAAGAAGCACCACTACATAACCTGTAAGAAACAATCCAGACGTTATCGTCTTAGTGGTGACATCGAACCGTTTGGCCAAAAACTGTGGAACAGTGGTTAACCCACCCTTTAAGTAACGTGGGAGTAAAAACAGTGCTGTAACCACAATGGCCAGTGCAGCCAAGGTTTCCCATGCCATTACAGAAAGTCCATCTTTGTAGGCGCTTCCATTTAGCCCAACTATTTGTTCGGTAGAAAGGTTTGTTAAGAGCAACGAGCCCGCAATAACTCCTGCGGTAAGGCTTCTACCGCCCAAAAAATAACCATCGGATGATGTTTCGTCTGTTTTTCTAACGGACCACCAGGATATTATTCCTACTAAAAGTGTGAATCCCAAAAAGGAAATAAGTGCCATAAATTAAAGTTTGATGTTTTGACTTTGAGTCAAAACAGTTTGTTTAGTTGGTTGTGAATCAAATATATTGATTAATGATGTTTTCGAACAGCTCCTGCTGACCACTCCTCTTTTTGATATCTTGATTTGAAGTGGCATGTGCATAAAGGTCTTCCAAAGAAAGTTTGCCTGTTTCGAATGCTTTTCCAGAACCAGTATCAAAAGATGCGTAGCGATCACTGCGCATGCTAATATAATTGGAATTTTCTAAAATGGCATTTGCCGCTAACAATGCTCTGGCAAAAGTGTCCATTCCACCGATATGAGCATGGAAAATATCCTCCAAATCTGTGGAGTTCCTTCTTATTTTTGCATCAAAGTTGATTCCTCCTCCCTGGAATCCACCAGCTTCAAGTATCACCAACATGGCTTTGGCAAGCTCATATACATTAACGGGAAATTGGTCTGTATCCCAGCCATTTTGATAATCACCTCTGTTCGCGTCGATACTTCCCAATAAATTATTGTCTGCTGCTACTTGAAGTTCATGCTCAAAAGTATGCTGGGCCAAAGTGGCGTGGTTCACTTCAATATTAAGTTTGAAATCCTCCAATAAATCGTACTTGCTTAGGAAGCCCAAAACCGTAGCCGAATCAAAATCGTATTGATGTTTTGTGGGTTCCATGGGTTTTGGTTCTATAAAGAAGTTTCCCTTAAAACCTTGTTTTCTGGCATAGTCTTTTGCCATGTGCAGAAAACGGGCCATATGGTCCAATTCCCGCCCCATATCAGTGTTCAATAGTGACATGTATCCTTCTCTACCTCCCCAGAAAACATAGTTTTCACCTCCTAGTTTGATGGTTGCATCGAGTGCATTTTTTACTTGGGCTCCAGCAAAGGCAACTACATCAAAATCGGGGTTGGTTGCAGCTCCGTTCATGTATCTTGGATTACTGAAACAGTTTGCGGTTCCCCACAAAAGTTTTACCCCAGATGAAGCCATTTTTTCTTTGGCATAATCGGTTATGATTTCCAATCTTTTTTCGGATTCGGCCAAAGTGTCTCCTTCACTGATTAAATCAAAATCATGGAAGCAAAAATACGGAGCGCCAATTTTTGTAATAAACTCAAAGGCAGCATCCATTTTGTCCTTGGCTTGTTGTATAGGGTCAGCACTTGTCAACCATGGAAATTCCATGGTAGGAGCACCAAAAGGGTCTCCGCCAATTCCTGTAAAAGTGTGCCAATAGGCAATAGCAAACCTAAAATGTTCTTTCATGGTCTTGCCGCCTACCATTTTTGTTTCATCATAATACTTAAAGGCGAAAGGGTTGTCCGATTCCTTCCCTTCAAATTGAATCTTATCAATTCCTTTAAAAAATTCCTTATCTCCCGTTGTAATCATAATTTATTAGTTTGTTCAGTTGTTTAAATACTCATTCAAGGATTTTTTCCATTTCAAATAGGCTTCTCGATATACTTCAGCCGAAATTTCAGGTTCGTGGGTCAACTCCACCTTATCGGTAGCAGTAGCTTCCCCCATATTCTTAAAAACCCCGTAGGCATATGCCGCAGCTCTTGCTGCACCAACAGCACCTGTGGTCTCAACAATGTTGATTTTACTATTGGTGAGTGTGGCTATGGTCTTAGAAAAAATTTCGGCTCTAAAAAGGTTGTCATTTCCAGCCTTTATTGAGGAAATATTGACCCCGTCGTTTTTTAAGATTTCCATACCATATACAAAAGAGAAAGCAATGCCCTCCAAAGCGGCCCTGTATATATGGGCGGCCTTGTGCACATTAAAGTTAAGGTTTAGTATCCGAGATCCTTTGTTGTAATTCTCCAACATTCGTTCTGCGCCATTTCCAAAAGGGAGAATCTGGAGTCCATTGGACCCAATGGGAACTGTCCCAGCTTCTTGGTTCATTTGATTATAGGAAATTCCGTTGCTAAGTTCGTTTTTTATCCAGCTGTACTGGATTCCGGTACCATTGATACATAGCAATTTCCCTATTCGCGGATGTTCTGAACTATAATTGGTGTGTGCAAAACTGTTGATTCTTGTATGTTCGTTGGTATTTTTTTGACTCGAAATGGCATAGACTACCCCAGATGTTCCTCCCGTGGCAGCAATTTGTCCAGGTTCCATTACATTGAGCGATAATGCGTTGTTGGGTTGATCACCTGCCCGATACATGATAGGAATGCTTTCTGGCAATCCACTTTCCACAGCAGCTTGTTTGTTTACAATTCCCTGTTCCGAAAAAGAGGGACGAATCTCTGGTACCAAGGATGGATCTATTCCTGCGTCTTTCAAAAGCCAATCGGCCAAATCATTTTTTTTAAAGTCCCACATAATTCCTTCAGAAAGCCCGGAAGGGGTAGTGACACATTCACCAGATAATTTTAAAGCTATAAAATCACCGGGGAGCATGAATTTATGGATGCGATTATAAATTTCAGGCTCATTTTCTTTGATCCAAATTAATTTGGAAAGGGTGAAATTGCCTGGAGAATTCAATAAATGCTCTACACATTTTTCGGTACCAGCGGTTTTAAAAAGTTGATCACCTATTTCGACCGCTCTACTATCGCACCAAATAATGGAAGGTCTGAGCGGTTTTAGGTCTTTACCCACAACAACCAAACCGTGCATTTGGTAGGAAATACCAATTCCTTTAATGTCTTTTTTATCAATCTTGTTTTTTAAAAGTAATTTTTTGGATGCGATACAAAGATTTTGCCACCAAACCTCTGGATCTTGTTCGGCCCAGCCTGGTTTAATGGAGGAAATGTCCATTTCTTTCTCGGGATATTGGGCCATGCTAACAAAACTCCCGTCATCAGCGCTTATTAAAGCCGCTTTAATTGAGGAACTTCCAATATCAAAACCAATCCAATACATATATAGATGTTAAAATCGAAATGAAAATAGGTAATTATTATGAAGTTCATCTTATTGTTTTAAATATTCAACAGATAAATCAATAATCGTTTGCTAACAATAATTTAAACTAAAAGTTGCGGCTACTTTCTTATAAATTTGAGTAATTTGAAACATAATTTTATTATTTGTAAACATTGATTGATAAAAGCGAGGTTCAAAAGCGACCGGGTCTACTATTTGTTCTACATGCTTCTCTTGCTGCTTTTGGCACTTACTTTTGTATGTACGCTTTTAGAAAGCCTTTCTCCGTAGCTACTTTTGACGGCTTGGCTTTTATGGGAATGGATTACAAAATACTACTTGTCATTGCTCAGGTTTTGGGCTACGCGCTTTCCAAATTTGTTGGGATAAAAGTTATATCAGAATTAAAACCAAACCGCAGGTTACTCTATTTAATTTCGTTGATTGTACTAGCTGAGATGTCCCTGTTGCTCTTTGCTTGGGTGCCGGTACCATACAATATTCCATTTATGTTCCTCAACGGTTTTCCATTAGGGATGATTTGGGGAATCGTGTTTTCTTATATCGAAGGAAGACGGTTCACCGATATTTTAGGAGTAGTGCTTTCCGCGAGTTTTATTGTTTCGAGCGGGGTGGTAAAATCGGTGGGGCTTTATGTGATGAACTCCTGGGGGGTGAGTGAATTTTGGATGCCTTCCGTAACCGGGGCCCTATTTTTCATACCTCTTTTGATTTGCTCTTACCTCTTGCAAAAGGTACCTCCGCCAACACTCGAAGATATTGCCAATAGAACAGAACGAATCCCGATGACTGCCATGGATAGAAAAAACTTGGTAAAGAAGTTCTTTTTCCCATTACTTTTAATTGTAGTATTCTATACTTTTTTGACAGCCTTTAGGGATTTTAGGGACAATTTTGCCCGTGAACTTTGGGACAGTATCGGTTACCAAGGTGATGCTTCTGTTTTTTCAACTTCTGAAATAATTATCGCTATTGTGGTGCTGTTGATTATTGGTGCCATTTTCTATATTAAGGACAACTTTAAAGCCCTTTTAACGTATCATGCGCTGCTTTTGTTGGGGACACTGGTTTTGGCCGCTAGTACAGCTATGTTTCAAATGGGAATTTTAGACCCATTCATATGGATGGTATCCACAGGTTTTGGACTTTACATTTGTTATGTTCCATTCAATTGCCTCTTTTTTGATCGTTTTATTGCCAGTTTTAAGGTAAAAGGAAATTCGGGCTTTCTTATTTATATCGCCGATGCCTTTGGCTATGTGGGCAGTGTTCTGGTCTTGTTGTATAAAAACTTTGGACAGGCCAACTTATCTTGGCTCAACTTCTTTGTATATGGGACCTATGCTGTGGCCTTTATCGGGATTTGTAGTACGGTAATTTTATTTCTACACTTTGCGGCACGTCGCAAGTCAGAACAACTTAATAAGCAATTAGAATATGGACAATAAATATGATGCCGTCATAATTGGTGGTGGCATTTTGGGGACTTTTCATGCCTACCACGCACTGGAACTTGGACTAAAAGTATGCTTGGTAGAAAAAGATGCGTTTCCCAAAGGAGCGACCACACAAAATTTTGGACAGGTAGTGCCTTCTGGCATGAACACCAAATGGCAAAAATATGGTCGTGAGAGTCTTAGAATATATAAAGAGATCCAGTCACAGTTTGATATCAGCATCCGTCAGAATGGAACGGTGTACTTGGCCTCCAACGAGGAAGAGGAGCAACTATTGGTAGAACTTAGGGCTATAAATAGTGGAAACGACTACGCATCCAAAATGCTAACTAAGCAAGAGTGTTTAGAGAAATATCCTGGGCTACAAAAGGATTATGTGGTGGCAGGGCTGTTTTTTCCAGAGGAAGTTACCGTGGAACCTAGAACTATGATTCATAGGCTTCAAGAATATTTAGTTGCCCAAAAAGGACTTGATATCAAGTTTGATTTCCCCGCGGTTTCCTGTGAATCCAATGGGGAGTGGGTGGCAGTTCGGAACACCAAAAACGAAGAGGTGTTTGGTAGAAAAGTGATTGTTTGCAATGGAAGTGATTTTAAAAGTTTATATCCGGAGACTTTTGCATCCAGCGACCTTGAGGTTTCGAAATTGCAGATGATGCAGACCAAACCACAAGAGAATTATGAATTGAAAGGTTCAATTCTTACAGGATGGTCCATTAGACGATATGAAGCATTTCACGAATGCCCATCATTTTCAAATATCAAGGAAAATGAACCGAAAGATAGCCTTCAAAAAAAATGGGGGGTACACATCCTGTTTAAACAGGCTATGGACGGTTCTATTATATTGGGAGATTCCCATCAATATGCCAATGCCGATAAAATTGAAGATTTAGGCTATGACCTTAATATGGATATCGATAATTTTATGATTGAGGAGGCCCAAAAAATATTCAACTTGCCCAACTATCAAATTCAAAGGAGATGGTATGGCATGTATTCACAATGCAAGAACAGCGATATATTCCAAAGAACTATTGACGATAACATTCATATAGTAACAGGGATTGGCGGAAAAGGGATGACAGGCAGTGCTGGCTTCGCTAAAAAAAATATTGCGACAATTTTTAAAAGATAGAAAATCAATTTATGAAAAAAATACAACTGGCAGTTTTTGATATGGCCGGCACCACGGTGAACGAAGATAATGTGGTGTACAAAACAGTTAGGGCCGCTTTGGCCAAGTATGGGGTCGAGGTTTCGTTAAATACTGTTTTGGAATTTGGTGCGGGCAAGGAAAAGTTCAAAGCAATTGCCGACATTTTGAAAGAGACAAAAAGCGAGAATGTTGATCCCAATGCTGTTTTTCGAGAATTTAAAAAAATGTTGGAAGAGGCCTACGCCAATTTAAATGTCACAACTTATGATGGTGTGGAGGAACTCTTTAAAATGTTGAAATCCAAAGGGGTAAAAGTTGTTCTAAATACTGGTTACGACCAAAAAACAGCTCAATCCCTATTAAATAAGTTGGGTTGGGTACCCGGTGAACAAATAGATGCATTGATCACAGCCGACGATGTGGTAAAAGGAAGACCATCTTCTGAAATGATTGACAAGGCCATGGAGATGTTCAAAATTACAGAATCAGAAAATGTTTTGAAGGCGGGTGACTCGGTTATTGATATTGAAGAGGGTAAAAATGCCAACTGTGGATGGACAGTAGGTGTATTGACAGGAGCCCAGACCCGTGAACAATTGGCGACAGCAGAACCCACCATGATATTGGATTCGCTGGCTAATTTGGCAGAGACATTGTTTCCTTGATTATATAAAGAAATAGACCACTAACATTTTAGAGGCAACTTTCCCTCTATTGATAGGTACATGGGGGATTCTACCATCAAAAAAAATGGAATCCCCTTCTTTTAATAAAACTTCTTGGTCACCTATCTCATAATAGCATTCTCCGGTTAAAATATATTTGAACTCAAAAGCATCGGTTACTACCTTATCGCGTTCCGAGTTGGGCTGCACTTCCAAAAGCACACTTTCAAAACCTACGGAGTTCAATTGTTTTCCAAAAATGTAGTTGTATGAGAACCCAACAGCTTCGTCCTCTTTTTCTATGATGGACTGCTCATCTTTACGAGTAACCAAAAAATTATGGCCATTGGCCTTTGGGATACCGTCGAAGAAATCTGTTATTTCCGTTTCCAAGGCCCCAACTATTTTCAAAAAAACGGGCAATGAAGGAATGGTTCGGCCGTTTTCAATTCGGGAAATAAGCCCTGCAGTTACCCCGGCACTGATGGCTACATCGTTTATGGTCTTTTTATTGTTCTTACGAATTTGCTTAATTCTTTTTCCAATACCGATGAGGTAATCTTCCATTTTTATTGAGGTTGGTGAATTTTAGTATTTATAATATTTTTTGATGCTTCAAGATTAATAAAAAAATCCATTAATCCAGTGAAACACTAGGATATCTTATTAAAATCAAAGTTGACAAGGTTTTATAAAAATTGAGTATTTGTAAATAATGTTTACCTAACATTAGGCTATTTCTTTTAACCTTTCCATATCATTTTTTTAATCTATTTGAAGGCATGTCTTAACTCATGTGTTGGATATTTGTTGATAAATAATTAACCAAGTTTTACAAATACTCAACAAATGAAAAAATCGATTGTAGCATTTTTACTTGCTTTTACCGTAAGTATAATTAGCTATTCGCAAGTTACCTTTTCAGGAAAGGTAGTAGACGAGAACAGCGTGCCGTTGCCTGGTGCATCGGTAGTTGTTAAAGGAGGGTCCACTGGAGTGGCCACAGACTTTGATGGAAATTTCGAAATTGAACTTCCGCAAGGTGGGGAGGTTTTGGTGATTTCCTATATAGGGTACATGCCACAAGATTTGGACACGTCCGGAAAAAGTACCGTAACAATCATGTTACAGCCGGATTCACAACAATTGGAAGAGGTTGTGGTAACTGCCTTGAACATTACTAGGGATGAGGAATCCTTAGGTTATTCTGTTCAAAAGGTTGGGGGTGAAGAAATTTCACAATCAACCAGTACCAACACGGTAAGTACTTTATCAGGTAGAACAGCAGGGGTTCAAGTAGTAACAAACGGAACCGGACCTGGTCAATCATCTTCTGTGGTAATCAGGGGATATTCCTCTATGCAGGGAGACAACCAACCACTATTTATAGTGGATGGTATTCCGATTAATAACAATACCGATACCAGGACCAATACATTGGGTGGTGCTTCCAATATGAATTTGGACTATGGTAACGGTGCAGCCGAAATCAATCCGGATGATGTAGAATCCATCTCCGTATTAAAGGGTGCGAACGCAACAGCACTTTATGGTTCCAGAGCTGCCAACGGGGCGGTAATTATAACAACGAAGTCAGGTAAAGGGCGTAAAGGTGGAATTAGCTTTAGCTCCAAAACTACTTTTGAAAGTGTTCTAAAAGCTCCAGAATATCAAGGAGTATATGGTCAAGGTAAAAACTTTGATTTTCAGTTTGTGGATGGTTACGGTAGCGGAACTTATGATGGTGTAGATGAATCCTGGGGTCCACTTTTAGATGGAACTTTAAGAGCTCAACACGATTCCCCAACATCCAATGGCCTTCGTGGTGGAGATGTTCATGGCTTGGATTATGTTCTTGGGTCTTCGGGTGTTGATTTGGATAGAAGGGGGGCCATAACTCCAACACCATTTGTTTACGGCGGAAATCCCGCAGAAGAATTCATGGAAACTGGTAGAACCTTAATCAATACAGTTTCGTTCTACGGGTCTAACGATAATGGAAACTATAGAGTTAGCTATACCAATTTGGACAACAAAGGTATTGTTCCCAATACGGACATAAAAAGAAATACCATTTCTGCTTCTGGAGACTATCAGATTACCGATAGATTAAAAGTGTCTTCCAAAATCAATTATATACGGTCAGATTCCGATAACCGTCATGTAAATGGATATGGTACCGAATCTGTAATGTATCTTTTCATTTGGTGGGGTCAACAAGTCAATGTCAATAGTTTAAGAAACTACTGGCAAGATGGTCTGGAGGGGTTTCAACAGTTTAACTACAACTACAACTATCACGATAACCCTTACTTCACCATGTATGAAAACACCAATGGTTTGGCAAAGGATAGAATCATAGGAAACCTTTCTGCAACCTATGATATCAGTGATGATTTCAAATTTATGGTACGTGGAGGACGTGATTTTTTCTCTGAATATAGAACCATAAAAAGAGCCTATTCCACGCAACGTTTTCCCAATGGACAATTCAGGGAAGATAAAATCAATTTCCAGGAAACCAACTTGGATTTCTTGTTGACCTATGATAAGGATGTTACTGATAAATTCAAGGTAAATGCCAATTTCGGTGGCAACAGAATGGTTCAGAAAAACCATTTCAATTCCTTGATGGCCAACAAGCTGTTGATTCCTGGCATTTATTCTTTCTCTAACGTAGATGGAGCCTTGGTGCAACGCACTAGCCGACCAGAAAAGCAAATCAATTCCTTGTATGCATTTGCACAATTGGGATGGAACAACAGTGTGTATTTAGACCTTACTGCCCGTAACGACTGGTCATCAACATTGCCAGAGCAAAACAACTCTTATTTCTACCCATCTGCTTCCTTAAGTGTGGTACTTTCCGATCTTTTCGATTTCAGCGGTCAGGATGTATTGAGCTTTGCAAAACTTAGAGGGGGTTGGGCACAAGTGGGTAGTGATACCGATGCTTACAGACTTTCAGAATACTATGCTTTGGGAACTCCAGTAGGGGATAACCCAACAGCAAGCCCAACCAATACATTGCCAAACTTCGATTTGAAGCCAGAGATTCAAACTTCTTATGAATTTGGTACCGATTTGAGGTTCTTCAACAACAAACTTTCGTTGGATGCCACTTACTATAACTCTGTTTCTAAAAACCAGATTTTAGATATCGACTTGCCTATTACCTCAGGTAAAACTGCAAGAACGATCAACGCAGGTAAAATAAGAAACCAAGGTTTGGAAATTATGTTGAGTGCTAATCCAATTTCAAATCAAACCTTCAACTGGAATACGTCCTTCAACTTTGGTTTGAACAGAAACAAAGTGTTGGAATTGGCTGATGACGTTGAACGATACCAATACGGAGGTAACGGTATTTCATTAGTAGCTGAAGAAGGCGGTTCTCTAGGTGATATGTATGGAACAGGCTTGGTAAAAGTTGAAGACGAAAATAGCCCATATTATGGAGAAGTAATCTTCAACAATGGTTTGGTACAACAGGACAATACTTTAAGAAAAGTTGGAAACTTCAATCCAGACTTTACTTTGGGCTGGAACAACACCATTACATACAAAAACCTTTCGCTTAACTTCTTGTTGGATTGGAGACAAGGTGGTGAGTTGCTTTCCAGAACCCGTTTGATTGCGGCCACATCTGGAAACGTAGTAGAAACCCTTTGGGGTCGTTCTCCTGAATACGGTGGACCTCACCCAGGAATCACAGATTCAGGACTTTCCTATACTGACGGCGATGGAATTGGGCAAACTGATGGTATCATCGGTGATGGTGTAATGTTACAGGACGGTGAATATGTGCCCAATAATGTAATAGTTGCAGCCAATGCTTATCACAACAATAGATATAGAAGAAGCAATGATACAGAAGGTATTTATGATGCCACTTTCATCAAATTGAGGGAAGCAAGATTGACCTATGATTTCCCTACAAAATTGTTCAAGGGTGACGACATCAAAAACTTAAGCTTTTCTGTGATTGGAACCAACCTTTGGTTGTGGGCCAAAGACTTTAACCATGGTGACCCAGAACTATTGTCTTTCGGAGGTGGAAGCTATGTGCCAGGGGTAGAAAATGCGACAGTACCTACTACTCGTAGCTTAGGATTTGCAATCAACGTAGAATTTTAATCAGGTTAATAATAACAACATGAAAAAGATATTTTTTATAGCGACAGTACTTGCAATGACCTTTTGGTCTTGTGACAAGTTTGACGTGAGCAACGATAATCCGGATGTTGCCTTGAGCATCAACCAAAACCCGGAACTTCTTTTGACAAATCTTCAAAGAAGATCTATTAGGGAAGCCGTAGGTGGTTCTTGGAGCGAAGGAAACCTAATGGGACAATATGGTGCCCGTATCGTTTTTACCTCTTTCGATTTGTTCGACTGGGGAGACCAAGGTGGAGCATGGAACAATTACTACTACGCCATTAGAGATGCTAAGGAATTGGAAACTTTGGCCAACGAAAACGAATTGAAAAGTTATGTGGCCGTTTCCAAAATTATGCAGACTTGGGCTTATAGTATATTGACCGATATGTGGGGAGATATTCCTTATTCTGAGGTAAACCAAGCCAGTGAGGAAAACTATACACCTATGTACGATCAGCAAGAAGCGATTTACACTTCAATGCTTTCAGAACTAGCGGCTGCCAATTCCATCTTGGCTGGAGCGGACCTTACCCAAATCAAGGGAGATCTATTGTTTGATGGTGATTTGGATATGTGGAGAAAGTTTGCCAATTCATTGAGATTGCGTTTGGCGCTTAGGTTAAGCGAAGTATCTCCTTCTACAGCTTCTAGTGTAATAGCTGAAATTTATGGAAATCCCGGGCAAAATCCAGTAATGGAATCGAATGAAGACAATGCTGCCCTTACATTCTTGGCTGCAAACCCAGATGCTCACCCAGTTACCGAAGAATCTGTATATCGGGTTGGTTCTTACAACGAATACAGAATTTCTGAACATTTTGTTACCATGTTGGAAGGATTGAACGATCCACGATTGGAATTCTTTGCCGACCCAACGGCCAACTCCGTGGAAGCGGGCACGCCAGAAATTGTTGGGATGTTGAACGGTGTGGTCGATGGACCTGCCTACACTTATCAAGGTGGGGATGCATTCCTTTCTAAATTCAATATCGATTACTTTTACTTTCAGTCAAATACCAACCAAGCAAGGTTAATGCTCTATTCCGAGGTACAGTTTATCTTGGCAGAAGCCGCCCAAAGGGGTTGGATTTCTGCTGATGCCCAATCTTTTTACGAAGAAGGCGTTACTGCAAACTTCGAGTATTGGGGAGTGGATTTACCAGCTGATTACTTGAGTAGTCCAGGTGTTGCTTTTGATAATAGTTTAGAGACCATCATTACTCAAAAGTATATTAACTTGTTCTATACCGATTACCAAGGGTTCATAGAGTACAAAAGAACCGGTTTCCCTGCCACCATAGAGCCAGGACCCGATGCTTTCTACGATGTATACCCAAGTAGATTCGAGTACCCTAGCAATGAGGAATCATTGAACAATGCGAACTATACCGAAGCTGCCAATAGAATTGGTGGTGACCAAATCACTACCAAAGTCTGGTGGGAAAACTAAGGTTTGCCAATGTGTTTTAAGAAGTTTAATAAAGCAATGATCATGACCATGGGAACTTTGTTCCTGTGGTCTTGTTCTTCTAATATTGAAGCAACTCCAGAAGGAATTGAACATATCATTGTTATTGGAATAGACGGGATGAGTCCCAACGGAATTCAAAAATCCAATACACCCATGTTGGACTCTATGATCCAGAATGGGGCCGCGACAATGCATGCAAGATCTGTGCTCCCATCTAGTTCCAGTCCAAACTGGGCCAGTATGATCATGGGTGCCGATACCGAGCAACATGGCGTAACTTCTAATGGCTGGGAAAAATTCGACCATCAATTGCCTCCCGTTGTGCAAACCGAAAATGGAACTTTTCCAACCATATTTACCTTATTCAAGGATCAACAACCCGAATCCCATGTGGGAGCCATTTACGATTGGGATGGTTTTGGTCGTCTGTTCGAAAAATCGGATGTTGATTTTGATATTGATGGAGACCATGAGTATAAAACTGCCCAAGCTGCAGTAGATTACATCAAATCACATACCCCGAAGTTCACCTTTGTACACTTGGATCATGTAGACCATGCAGGCCACGCATTGGGTCACGGAAGCCCAGATTATTACAAATCGGTGGAAAAAGCAGATTCCTTCATTGCCGAAATCGTGAATGCAACAAAAGACGCTGGTATCTTCGAAAAAACCATGTTCATCGTGTCCGCGGATCACGGAGGTTTAGGTTTTGGACACGGTGGGGAAAGTTTGGCAGAAATGGAGATCCCATTCATTCTGTATGGGGCAGGCATCAAAAAAGGATATAAAATAGAAGAAACCGTTTATCAATACGACAATGCGCCAACGGTGGCCTATGCCATGGGTTTGACAACTCCCCAAGCTTGGATAGGTC
Organism: Allomuricauda sp.; assembly: GCA_040285615.1. GTDB lineage: Bacteria > Bacteroidota > Bacteroidia > Flavobacteriales > Flavobacteriaceae > Flagellimonas. Next base: position 133,975 of record JAVJRL010000012.1, on the reverse strand, counting down.
GACCTGTAAAAGGAGCTTTTGTAGGAAATCAAGCCCCAAAACTTATCTATAAGCGTAAAAAGCAAATAACCCAACCAAAAATTCTTCCAGATGCTGGCTATTTTGAGCCAGCCGGGGGAGTTTTTAAAGCGGATTCCGTTGCTGTTGTCATGCAAAATCCGAATCATGTGGGTGAAATTCGATATACCATTGGCAACAAAGTACCCACATTGGAAAACAGCCAAGTGTACCTAGATACTTTTTACTTAAAACAGACCAATATTATCAAATCTGGAATTTTTCAAGAAGGGAAATTGGTGAGTACGATTGCCGAAGGAAGCTTCAGAATTGTTGAAGTTACAAAGGAGGATCCAGTAAAATTTTGGGTGTATCAGGTTAATGGAATAGAAAAGTTACCAGATTTTGCTCATTTCAATCCAATCCATGAAGGTTTTGTAACTGAGTTTTCACACAAACAAGCACTTTCGGAAGACAAACCACAAGAACAAGTTGCTGTTGCTTTTGAAAGTTATTTGGAAGTGCAGGAAGCAGGGAAATATACTTTTTTCACTAATAGTGATGATGGCAGCAAACTATATGTGAACGGTACTCAAATTGTAGATAACGACGGTGACCACGGTGTAATGGAACGCAGCGGTTCTTTGGAACTTACCAAAGGGAGACATTTAGTCCGAGTGGAGTTTTTTAATGGTGGTGGAGGCTACCATTTAGATACAAAGTATAAAGGCCCGAATACCCCAAAGCAAATCATTCCAGCAAACCATTTATATAGAGAAAAATAAGTATGCGATTCAACCTCAAAAAAATTGATCTACTGGTCATCATCTTTTTGATGGCGTTTGTTTCGAAGGGGCAATCCCAACAATTGCCTGCATGGCAACCCGGTTATTTGGATATTCATCATATCAACACCGGTAGGGGTGATGCAGCCTTTATGGTATTTCCCGATGGAACAACTTTGTTGGTGGATGCTGGAGATATGTCCGAAACACATCCTCGAACCACTTCGAGCAGAAATGCAAAACTGGTTCCGGACAGGTCCAAAACAGCACCGGAATGGATAGTGGACTACATAGATCAATTCCTTCCCAAAAAACAGGAACGAAGGTTGGATTATGCCCTGATTACACATTACCACGACGATCATTTTGGTGAAATCGATTCTTTGCAAAAAATAGCACCAGGAGGGTATCAACTGACCGGGATTATGGAGGTTGGTACTTTGATTCCCATTAAAAAACTAATCGATCGTGGGTTCGACTTTCCTTTGGATTTAAAAGATGGGAAAGTGCAATCACAAGAAAGGTTTTCCAAGGACAAATATGGAATGATTCCTACTTTGAAAGAGTATTGGAAGTTTATCGATTATCAATCTGAAAAGGTAGGACTGAAAAACGAAGCCTTGCAGGTTGGAAGTGCAAATCAAATTGTGTTGCGTCATCAACCAAAGGACTTCCCTGAATTTTTGGTTCAAAATATAGCCTCGAACGGAAATATTTGGACAGGTTATGACAACTCCTTTTACCCACTTTTCAAAGAAGGGGAGTATCCGGGAGAAAACCCTTTGAGCAATGCCATCCGAATTGATTTTGGAAAGTTCAACTATTACACGGGAGGAGATATTGCAGGTATTGATGGTTTTGGACAGACCGATATTGATGCCTTGGAATCTCATGTAGCCCCAGTTGTTGGTCCGGTGGATGTAGCAACTTTGAATCATCATGGAAATAGGGATTCACAGAATCCGTTTTATGTGCGGACGATTCGCCCTAGGGTTTGGATTCAGCAAAACTGGACGGCAGACCATCCAGGAGAAGAAGTACTGAGAAGAATAACATCAAAAAAACTTTACCCTGACGACCGGGATATTTTTTCAACCATAATGCTACAAGGCACCAAAGATGTGATCGGTGGTAGGTTGAATCAATATAAAAGTCAAAACGGACATATTGTTGTTCGGGTGTACGATAACGGCGATGCATACGATGTTTATGTGTTGGACGATACCTCCGAAGAGCGAGAAATAATAAGTAAGTATGGACCATACAAAGCGCGATAAGCACAATACAGAATCTGTTGTGGAAGGCGATATCAACCAGACTCCTGCACGGCGGGAGTGGTTGCAGAACGAAGTAAACGAAGAAACCAAGATGCTATTGGAAAAGGATGCCAAATACTTTATGCATCAGTCCATGTCCACTCCTTGTTTGGACGTACTCCAAAATTGTGAAGGGTCGTACATTGAAAGTGTATCTGGAAAGAAGTATCTCGACTTTCACGGAAACAATGTCCATCAAATTGGGTTTTCCCATCCAAAATTGATTTCAAGATTAACGGAGCAACTTCAAAACTTAACTTTTTCCACCAGAAGATATGCCAATGAAACGGCAGTTCAATTTGCGGAGAAATTAACTTCCTATACCCCAGAAGGTCTCAATCGAATTTTATTAACACCAAATGGAAGCTCAGCAATCGGCATTGCCTTAAAATTGGCCAGGGCCGTAACGGGAAAGCACAAGGTAGTCTCCTTTTGGGATTCGTTTCACGGAGCCTCTTTGGATGCGATTAGCGTGGGCGGAGAATCAGTTTTTCAAGAACATATGGGGCCTTTGATGCCTGGTGTGGAACGAATTCCACCTCCAATTACCTATCGTGGTATTTTTGAAGGGAATGAGAGCAAAGCCCTTGAATATTTGGAATATGTATTAAAAAAGGATAATCAAATTGGTGCGTTCTTGGCCGAGACCATCCGCAATACCGATGTGCAGATTCCCTCGGAAAAGTTCTGGAAAGGGGCTAGAGCATTGTGTGATAAACATGGTGTTTTACTTATTTTAGATGAAATCCCAATCGCTTTTGGAAGAACCGGTGCCATGTTCGCTTACGAACTGTTTGGCATTGAACCCGATATTCTTTGTTTGGGAAAAGGCCTCGGAGGGGGAATAATTCCACAAGCCGCCATTGTTGCCCGAGAAGAGTACAACAAATTTGGGCACATTTCCCTTGGGCATTATACCCACGAGAAAAGTCCGTTGGGATCTATGGCGGGATTGACCCTTTTGGAAGTTTTGGAAGAAGAAAACCTCCTTCAGAAAGTAAAGGAAGATGAAGCGTTTATGAAAAAGGCGTTCTATAAAATGCACCGAAAATATTCTTTGATTGGAGATGTGCGTGGAGTTGGGCTTTTATGGGGAATCGAGTTGGTAACCGATAGAACTACTAAAGAAAAAGCTACGGCCGAAGCCGAGGAAATCATGTATGAATGCTTAAAACAGGGGTTGAGTTTTAAAGTTTCCAAAGGAAATGTACTTCAACTATCACCCCCATTAACTATAACCAGAGAAGAACTTGAAAAAGCCGTGGAAATTTTAAACGAGGCTTTTCTAAAAACCAATGCCATAGCCTAATGAAAAAAATCAACCAACTTCTTATTGTGTGTTGTATGGGTTTGATGCAAGTAACCGCACAAACCGAACCCCAAATTTTGGTGCAACCCTATCTGCAAGATGCGGAGCCGACTTCCATAGTGATTATGTGGGAGACTAACAGTGGAGAAGAAAGTATTGTAGAGTGGGGAACCACCGAAAAATTGGGCAAAAAAACTTCAGGGAAAGCAGAGGGCATCAATTTCTCCGAATCTAGGGTGCATACGGTTAAATTGGAAGATCTGAAACGCTTTACGGAATACTACTATCGCGTAAAAACAGGCAAGACCAAATCCGATATTTTCCAGTTTAAGACACCTCCATTTTCTAGTGATGAGGAATCCTTCAACATAGTTGCGATGAGTGATATGCAATATGATAGTCAGCATCCGAACAAGTTTTCGGAAATTGTGAATCAAGGAGTGCTTCAATATCTCGAAAAAGAACATGGAGGTAAATTGCCCGACAATCTTGCCATGGTTATGATACCTGGTGATTTGGTTCAGAGTGGAAGCAAATATTACCAATGGAAGGAACATTTCTTTGATCCAGCCCAAAAATTATTTGCAGAGGTGCCAGTTTATCCTGTTTTGGGGAACCATGAGCGAAATTCTGTCTTTTACTTTAAATACTTTAGTCTGCCTGAAAATGGAACTCCCGCATATGCAGAGCATTGGTGGTATAAGGATTATGGCAATACCCGCATCATTGGGTTGAATTCCAACGACGGTTATCGTGACCTTCGAGAACAATACGAGTGGCTGGAAAAAGTGTTGGCCGATACAGAAAGGAACGATGACATTGATTTTGTTTTTGCGCAATTGCATCATCCACACAAATCGGAACTTTGGATTCCCGGTGAAGAAGGATCAACGGGAAAAGTGGTTAAGATGATGGAAGCGTTCTCCACCAAGACAGGAAAGCCGAGCATTCACTTTTTTGGACATACACACGGTTATTCCCGAGGACAATCCAGAGATCACAAACACTTGTGGATCAATGTGGCCTCCGCAGGTGGTGCCATAGACAATTGGGGTGAGTTCGAAGGGCGTGATTATGATGAGTTCACCGTTACTCAAGACGAGTATGGATTTGTGATGGTGGAAGTGGACGGGAACCGAAACGACCCCAAGTTCACTATTAAAAGAATCAGTCAGGGCAACAATATAAAGTCACGACAAAATGAGCTTCGCGATAGTATTACCATTTGGCGATTGGAGAAAAAACCTAATGCTCCCAAAGTGGTTTCTCCAAATAACAATGAAATTGTGAATGAAGAATTTGCAGTGCTGAAGGCAGGTGAGTTTTCAAGTTCGCTTAATGATGCATTTCATGCTGCAGCCCATTGGCAGGTTTCCGAAACACAAGATTTTGAAAAGTTGGTTTTGGACCGTTGGAAACAATTTGAAAATTGGTATTACAAGGAGGATCGTCAAAAAGAGGACGACCTTACCGATGAAAACACAAAACGACTGAAACCCGGTAGAACCTATTACTGGAGGGTTCGGTACCGTGACCAAAACCTCAATTGGAGCGATTGGTCCGAAACAGCAACATTTAAAACACAACAAGCAAATGAAAAATAGAATTTTGTTTTTGATAGCTGCGATTGCAGCGATTCTTAATATTAATGCACAAAACGCAGAAGACACCAAGGTGATATTGATCACTTTGGATGGTTTTCGCTGGCAGGAATTGTTCACGGGAGCAGATTCTCTTTTAATTGGTAACAAAGATTATGTCCACAACGCCGATATGTTGAAAAAGGCTTTCTGGAGAGAAACACCAGAAGAAAGAAGAGAAGCTTTATTGCCATTTTTTTGGGGTCAAGTGGAAAAGATGGGTCAAATTCATGGAAACCGAAAATTGGGCAGTAAAGTAAACTTGACCAACTCCATGTGGTTTTCGTATCCAGGCTACAACGAAATTTTGACAGGAACCGCGGATGATGAGCGAATCACAAGTAATGATAAAATACCAAACCCCAACACTACCATTTTGGAACGCTTTAACAATTCACCTAAAGGAAAAGGCAAAGTAGCTGCCTTTGGAAGTTGGGATGTCTTTCCGTTCATCATCAACGAAGAACGTTCAGGGGTTCCTGTAAATGCAGGTTTTGAAGCCGCTTCGGAGAATCTGAACGAAAGGGAAAAGTTCTTGAACCAGCTTCAGGAACAAATACCGAGTCCTTGGGGTTCAGTTCGGTTGGATGCATTTACGCATCATTATGCTTTGGAGCATATGAAAAAACAGCATCCGAAGCTTGTTTATATCTCATACGGAGAAACCGATGATTTTGCTCATGATGGGGACTATCAGGCCTATTTGAAATCAGCTCATAACACCGATTCTCTCATCAAAGAGATTTGGGAATTTACCCAACAGGATGATTTTTATAAGGGTCAAACCGTTTTCATCATTACAACCGATCATGGTAGGGGCACACAGCCACTGGATACTTGGAGAAGCCATGGAAGCGACATAAAAGGAGCTGGTGCCGTTTGGATGGTAGCTTTTGGAAAGAATGTAAAACCTTTGGGCGAGGTTAATCAACAAGAACAATTGTATTCCAATCAATTTGCACCCACTATTCTAAAATTATTGGGAATGCCTATTAAGAAAGAAATTAAGGGGGAACCCATAAAACTATAAGTTTAAGTAGGTTTGATTCAGTTTATTAGTTTAAGTTAATGCCAAAGACCCGTACGAAGTGTGCGGGTCTTTCTATTAAGGCAATTGAACAATAGCCGCTGTTTTTGCCAAAATAGTTACCTTAGGGCAGTGTATTTAAACAATATGGAAGAAGAGCTTTTAGGAACATTCAGCAATTATTTTGAACAACCCCTTATCGATGAGATACTTGAAGAGGGTAAATTAATGGAAGTCCCTGCGGGTGAAACCATAATGGACATTGGACAATATATTCGAAGCATACCGTTGATGCTGTCCGGGGCCATAAAAGTACTTCGGGAAGATGATGAGGGGGATGAGTTGCTCTTATACTATTTGGAACAAGGTGAGACTTGTTCCGTGACCATGGCATGCTGCATGGGGCATACAAAAAGTGAAATTAGAGCCATTACTGAGACGGAGACCAAACTTATTATGGTCCCTGTTAAGAAAATGGAAGAATGGATGGCCAAGTACAAAGGGTGGCGTAATTATGTTTTTGATAGTTATCAAAACCGCTTAAACGAACTGCTCCAGACTGTGGATAGCATTGCCTTCAAAAATTTAGATCAACGACTTATGGATTATCTCAAAAAGAAGGTTGAGGTAACCAAGGATAATCGCATAAAAAGTACACATCAAGAGATTGCCTATGATTTGCATACTTCAAGGGTGGTGGTTTCCAGATTACTCAAAAAGCTGGAAAAAATGAAAAAGCTTGTGCTCCATAGAAATTATATTCATGTCGTAGATCTTTAAGTTTGTACCCTTTGTTACCGTTGTTTGTCTTTAGGCAACCTATTTTTGCATAAAACCAATCGCATGCTCAAAAGGATTTTTCCTTTTTTAACGTGGATAAGAACCTATAATCGCTCATTGCTCTATGGCGATTTAATTGCGGGAATTACTGTGGGAATTATGTTGGTTCCACAAGGCATGGCCTATGCCATGATTGCGGGTGTGCCTCCCATTTATGGACTGTATGCCGCCCTGGTTCCCCAATTTGTTTATGCTATCACAGGAACATCAAGACAATTGGCGGTTGGCCCCGTTGCCATGGACTCTTTGTTGGTGGCCGCAGGAATTGGAGCTATGCAATTATCGGGAGAGGGAGCCTATATCTCAGCGGTAATATTCCTAACCTTACTCATAGGATTGGTTCAATTACTTTTTGGATTCCTGAAAATGGGAGCCTTTGTAAACTTTTTGTCCAAGCCGGTAATCAACGGATTTACTTCAGCAGCTGCTATATTAATTGGACTGGGACAATTAAAACATATACTTGGGATTGAATTGCCTCAATCTGGAAAAATTTATGTGTTGCTAGGCAGCATTTTTAAAAATTTGAGTCATGTCCATCTTTTGACATTTGTACTTGGGATTTTTGTGATTCTTCTCATTATTGGTTTAAAAAAAGTCAGTAAAAAATTGCCCACCCCCCTTTTTATAGTGGTTTTGGGAATATTGGGTGTCGTGTTGTTTGGCTTGGAGGGCAAGGGTATTCATGTCGTTGGGGAGATTCCACAAGGACTTCCCAAATTTGAATTGCCTATTGGGCATTGGGATAAAATCGGCAGATTTCTGCCTATTGCACTTACGGTTGCCCTGTTTGGATTCATGGAATCCATCTCCATTGCCAAAACGTTGGAAGAGAAACATCCGGAATACGAACTCGATGCCAATCAAGAACTAAGAGCTTTGGGATTATCTAATATTTTGGGGTCTTTCTTTCAATCATTCTCGGTTTCAGGAGGGTTTTCAAGAAGTGCCGTGAACGATGAGTCAGGAGCAAAAACCAGCATGTCACTTGTTTTCAGTACGTTGGTCATAGCAGCTATCCTATTGTTCCTTACCCCTTTGTTCCATAACCTCCCTACCTTGGCTTTGGGCGGAATCATTATCGTTTCCGTTTTTGGACTGATCGACATAAAGTACCCATTGTTTTTATGGAAAAATAGAAAGGATGAGTTCCTGTTGTTAATAGCAACCTTTGTGATGACACTTTCCATCGGGTTGATTGAGGGTATTATTTTAGGGGTGTTGATTTCGTTACTATTGTTGGTATATCGTATTTCCAAACCTCATGTTGCCATTTTGGGCAGGATAAAAGGAACTGACTATTTTAAGAACATCACTCGTTTTTCTGAAGATGTGGAGGTTTATGAAGACACTTTGATTCTTCGTTTCGATGCGCAGCTCTATTTTGGAAACAAAGACTATTTTAAAAAGCAGCTTTATCAAGAAGTTCATAAAAAAGGTTCCAAACTAAAGTTTGTGATCCTTAATGCCGAGGCCATAAATTATATTGATAGTAGTGCCACGGTATTGTTGGAACGGATAATTTTGGAGCTCCGGGAGAAGAATATTCAGTTTTTGATAGCTGGGGCCATTGGCCCTACAAGGGACATCCTTTATTCAAGTGGAATAATTAATATTTTAGGAGAGGAGAACCTATTTGTACAAACTATTGATGCTGTTGAATGTTGTACGAATCATCAAGAACGAAGTACGATTCAAAAAAAGGTGTCTTTGCAATCACAGAAAAAGAGTTTGTAACTTAAGTCACAGAACATTAGAAAACACAAGATTATATTTGGTAAAAACCATATCACATGAAAATTGAACAGATTTATACAGGATGCTTGGCCCAAGGGGCGTATTATATAGAGAGTGAAGGGGAAGCGGCGATTATTGACCCATTAAGGGAAGTGAAGCCCTATATTAAAAAAGCCGACGAAGATGGAGCCAAGATCAAATACATTTTTGAAACACATTTCCATGCTGATTTTGTGAGTGGACACGTAACCCTATCCAAAGAAACTGGGGCGTCTATTATATATGGCCCAACAGCAAAACCTTCTTTTGATGCTATTATTGCAGAAGATGGACAAGAGTTCAAATTGGGTAAGATTACCATAAAAGTGTTGCACACACCTGGGCACACTATGGAAAGTTCAACCTTTTTATTGAAAGATGAAAACGGAAAGGACCATGCTATTTTTAGTGGGGACACTTTGTTTCTTGGAGATGTTGGTCGTCCGGATTTGGCCCAAAAAGCGGCACATATGACACAGGAAGAATTGGCGGGAACTTTGTTCGATAGCCTTCGTAACAAAATTATGCCCTTGGCCGATGATGTTATTGTTTATCCTGCTCACGGCGCCGGTTCCGCTTGCGGAAAAAACATGATGAAAGAAACTGTGGACACTTTGGGCAATCAGAAAAAAATGAACTATGCCTTAAGGGCAGATATGACTAAAAAGGAATTTGTTGAAGAAGTTACCGAAGGGTTATTACCACCACCTCAATATTTCCCCTTGAACGTGAAGTTGAACAAAGAAGGCTACGAGGATATCGATACCGTTTTAGAAAGGGGAACTCAAGCCTTGAGTCCAGATGCTTTTGAAGTTGCAGCCAATGAGACTGGAGCCATTATCCTTGATGTTCGTCATCAGGACGATTTTGCAAAAGGACACGTGCCAAGATCTATTTTCATAGGATTGGACGGAAGTTTTGCACCTTGGGTGGGAGCACTTATTGCCGATGTGGAACAACCTATCTTATTGGTTACTCCCAAAGGAAGGGAAGAAGAAACCGTTACCCGACTTTCTAGGGTTGGTTTTGACAAAACCTTGGGATACTTGAAAGGTGGCGTTGATGCTTGGAAAGAAGCAGGTAAGGAAATAGACACTGTTGTCAATGTAAATGCCGAACAGTTTAAGCAAAAGGTCGATGAAGGAGTTCCGGTGTTCGATGTAAGAAAAGAATCTGAGTTTAAAGCCGAGCATGTTGTAGATGCACACTTAACACCATTGGACTATTTGAACGATCATATTGCTGAATTTCCAGAAAAGGAAACATTTTACATTCATTGTAGAAGTGGATATAGAAGTATGGTTGCAGCATCCATTCTTAAAAGCAGGGGAATCCATAATTTGGTCGATGTTTCCGGTGGGTTTGAAGACATTAAAAAAGTTGGAACTCCCGTAACCGATTATGTGTGTCCAAGTACCTTAAAATAGGGTTGGATATGAAAAATATACTCAGGTTAGCCTTGAGCATGGTACTCTTCATGGGAGTCTCCTCCTGTCAATCACAGGAAAGCGCCAATATCACAAAGGTTGACAATACCTTCATAAAACAAGAAGTAATTGGTAAGAATGTACAATTGGTGGACGTAAGAACACCAAATGAATACAATTCTGGTCATATTGACAATGCCGTTAATTTTGATTTGAGCAGGCAAAAGACCTTTCTACAAGAGGTCAATACCCTGGACAAGGATAAACCTGTTTACCTTTATTGTGCTGTTGGGTCGCGTAGTGCCTATGCTGCAAAAATTCTTGAACGCGAGGGCTTTACCAAAATTTTTGATTATTCAGGCGGCTACATGGATTGGGTAAGGAATCAATAAGTTTCCGGATTATTTTTTCTTGTGTAACCATCGTTACTGACCAGACTTTTTATCCTGGGTATTTTGCCCTATATAAATACTGAAACAGAATATGTCATTATTAAGTTTTTTGTTCAAAGGGCAAACACTTCCCGATGAAGTTGAAATCTTAGATAGAGAGGATTATAAAAAGGCTATTACCAAAGGCAAGGTTCAACTTGTTGATGTTAGAACCAAAAGAGAATTTATGTCTGGCCATATTAAAGGCGCAAAGAATATAGATTTTTTTCAAGGATCTACATTTGAAATCGCTTTTTCAAAATTGAAAAAAGACAAACCTATATACCTATACTGCCAATCTGGGAATAGAAGTCAAAAGGCAGCTAGAAAGCTTGTGAATATGGGCTTTACCAAAGTGTATGACCTTCGAGGAGGGTATAGAACATGGAGCTATTAATTTGGAAATAGAGCAAAATGAAAACAACATTCCAAGTACAAAATCTCAAATGCGGAGGATGTGCCAAAACCATTTCCAATAAGCTTTCGGGTATAAAAGAAATTCAAGATGTGATTGTGGAGAAGGATAGCTCATCGGTTAGCTTTGATCATCAAAGCGCCGATGATGCTTCCTTAGTTAAAGAAACCCTTAGGAATCTGGGTTACCCCACTATCGATGATGAAAACGGTTTTGTTGAAAAAGCAAAATCTTTTGTCAGTTGTGCAAGTGGTAAAATGGCACAATGATGAAAAATTTTTTCATTTCCATATTGTTTATACTATTGATGCTCTCCTGCAAACAAGGACCTAAAACATCTGATGGTGATCCTGAGCAGGTAGCGCAATTAACCGCAACTTCACCTGAAGAGGGTAAAAAATTGATGGAAACCAAATGTTACCTATGCCACAACCCATCAGTTCCAGAGAACGGGCAACGTATCGGTCCACCTATGGTTGCGGTAAAAGCACATTATCTGGATGTTTACAAGGATAAAGAAGCATTTGTAGAAGGTATCATGGGGTTTGTAAAAGAACCTTCAGAAGAAAAAACCAATATGCGAGGCGCTGTGCGAAGATTTGGATTGATGCCTTCCCAACAATTTCCTGAAGAAGAAATCCAAAAGATAGCCGAGTACATTTACGATTATCAAATTGAAGAGCCCGATTGGTTCAAAGAACATTGGATGGAAAGACGGGGTGACTCGATGTACAATAAAGGAAAAAAGCTGACGGTTTTGCCCTCAAAGCAAAGTGCAAAGGAAATGGGTATGAAGTATGCTTCAGAAACCCAAAAGGTGTTGGGTAAAAACCTCATGGGTACCATTCAAAACAAAGGCGTTGATGAGGCGGTCGTTTTTTGTAATGAGAAAGCCTATCCCTTGATGGATAGTATGTCCACAAATTTCAATGCTCGAATAAAAAGGGTTTCGGATAAGCCTAGAAATCCAAATAATAAAGCTAATGCTACAGAATTGGCCCATATTATAACCTTTAAAAGCAAAGTTTCGGCTGGAGAATCCGTTGAACCCATTTTAAAGGAGGAGAACGGGAAAGTGTATTTCTATTATCCCATTGTCACCAATACAATGTGTTTAAACTGTCATGGAACCCCAGAAAAAGAAATCGCACCAGACGTATTGACCCATTTATCACAACTCTATCCGGATGATAAAGCAATAGGGTATGGTGCTGATGAGGTAAGGGGTATTTGGAGCATTGTTTTTGATGCTTCAAACAATTCAAACTGAAGAACCTCTTTAACTTTTTGGTTTTTTAAACCCATACACCAACTGTCCCCAAAATCCTTTAGGTAGTTTTTCATCACCAGGGAATCCCAGTTTGATTTTACCACCACTTTCGGGAATGTAATTGGTCTTAAAGATATAATCCCAAACACTAAGACTTATCCCAAAATTCACCCCGTACGAACCCTCTGGAATGGTATAGGCGTGGTGGTAAAGGTGCATTACTGGGTTGTTCAATATATATTTTAGTGGCCCATAGGTCAATTTAATATTGGAGTGATTAAAATGTCCAATGGCAATGGCCGCAAAATGAACAATATAAGCTTGTTCGGGTTCAAAACCACCAAGAACCATAACACCTATGGTTTTTAAAGGTTTGTAAAGAATGTTTTCCATCCAATGGAATCTCAAATGGGCGGCAAATCCCATCTCCTTTACACTATGATGCACTTTATGAAACTGCCAAAGTACTGGGTATTTGTGCAAAAGCACATGGGTAAACCACTGAACAAAATCCAACACTACAAAAAAGACCAGCAATTGAACCCATTGCGGCCAATGTGCAATGTCCACAATGGTCAAAGTTGTTGCGGTAATCCCTAAATCCTTAAAAAGGACTCCAAGCAATTTGTAAACACCACTTATAACAATGGCGAAAAGGAAAAAGTTGAAGAACATGTAAAATGCATCCAACCAAAAATCCTTTCTAAAAATAGATTGCTCTTTGCGCCATGGGAACAGGATTTCTAGCCCCCATACAATAAGGGAGATAATAATAAGGCCCCAAAAGTAATTGGAATACCAGGGAACCTCGAACAAAATGGATTTCCATGTCCATCGTACCGTTCCCAAAAAACCATTGGTTAGAGCATCAATATATTCAGTCATAAACATTAAATCTTAGGTCGTGTATTCCATTGAAACTTACTGCTAAATAGCAAAAGACTTTTAAGAATACATCAAAATTAAATATAGTTTAAAAATAAAGAGGGCAGTGTAACTAAGGTTACCATGTTTTGTATTCCCAAAAGTTACTTTTGGTATATGCTCTATAAGTAGCCATACTATATAATGTGTTGATGATCAGTTTCTTTTTGGTAACTTGTATGTTACGAATCATAAACTATCAATTATGAAAAAAAACATGGGCGGTGCAGACCGTACAATTCGAATTATCTTGGCACTTGGTGTTGGAGCATTGTACTACTTTAATGTGATTACAGGAACTCTGGCATATGTACTGCTAGCTTTGGCAGCAATTTTTGTCTTAACGAGCTTTGTTAGTTTTTGTCCTTTGTACACCCTTTTTGGGATTAATACATGCAAGGTCAAGAATTAAGTTTTTTGGTTGGTTGATAAAGGAAGCCGCTCTGCTAAGAGCGGCTTTTTTATTATAAAATGATAATATTCATATAAAAAAGCCTGTGTTTTATCAATTATGTAACTTTTGTTACAATATTTTATGACTTTCCTCAATATTTTACCAAGAATTGAATTTAACTAAACAAACATGAAGTCACATTATCAAATTTTAATAATTGGTGGAGGAACGGCTGGTATTATGACCGCTGGTCAGTTATTGAGGAAAAATAAAAAGCTGGATATAGCTATATTGGAACCCTCGGAAACACATTATTATCAGCCTGCATGGACCCTTGTCGGGGCAGGAACCTATGATTTTAATAAAACCAAAAAGCCCATGGCAGAGGTAATGCCCAATGGTGTGGATTGGATTAAGGACAAGGCCGTCGGTTTTGATCCAGAAAAAAATACGGTCGCGATGGAAAGTAGTGGGGATATTACCTACGATTACTTGGTAGTAGCTACGGGATTGGTCATGGAGCCTAGTATGATCAAAGGACTTCCCGAAGCCTTAGAAAAGGGAGTGGCCTGTAGTAATTATATTGACCCAGAACACACATGGGAAACGATACGGAATTTTAAAAAAGGAAATGCCCTCTTCACGCAGCCTACTACACCTATCAAATGTGGTGGCGCTCCTCAGAAAATTGCTTACTTGGCTGCCGACTATTTTGGAAAGCAGGGACTTAAGGACAGTACGAATGTAATTTTTGCCACACCAGGTTCTGTAATATTTGGCGTAAAGGAAATTAGGGAAACCTTAAATAAGGTAATAGATCGTTATGGGATCCACTTTAAACCATTTTATGCTCCCAAAGAGATTGATATTGAAAACAGGATTGTACACTTTAGCCATACCGCACCGGAAGAAAACAGATGTGTTATCAATGAAGATAACGAGTTAGGTGAAGAAATGATTGGGGATGTGGATATCCAATTGCCTTTTGATATGTTGCATATCGCCCCTCCACAGGCAGCACCAAAATTTGTCCGTGAATCGGTATTGGCAAACGAAACAGGTTGGTTGGATGTGGATCATTTTTCCATGCAGCACAATAAGTATTCCAATGTATTCGGCCTAGGGGATGTGGCAGCCTTGCCAACTGCAAAAACTGGAGCTGCGGTTCGTAAGCAAGTTCCAATTGTGGTCGACAATATAATGAGTCTGATCGCCGGAAAAATTGCGGAGAACCATTCTTATAATGGGTATTCCTCATGTCCTTTGGTTACAGGATATGGCAAAATGACCTTAGCTGAATTTGATTACAACAATAACTTTATACCCGACCCAAAGCTCAAGCGTATGTTGGTCTTTAACAGCGCAAAGGAACATTGGAGACTCTGGATGCTGAAAAAATATGGATTGCCCTATTTGTACTGGAACAAAATGATGAAAGGTAAAAACGTTTAAGGTTAACTAATTGGAAAACTTGATTCCTGAGGAATATCATATTTTGATGTAGGTTTTCCAATTAATTTTGATTCAAATAAAAACCAATACATTTTGAAAGCACTGAATATTCCTTTAGTAGTATGGGAGAACGGTATCTGGATGATAGGTCTGTTTGCCCTTGTGGTCGTTATTTTGATCGTAGCAGTTTTGGCCATGATGAACAGTGGTAAAAAGTAAACACTAACCACATATTTAAGAAATGGGTTTAACATAAGGATAGTTTGTTTTTATGTTAAATCCATTTTGTTTGTAACATGGGTCACCTTTAATAATAGTTTTCGAGCTTATTTTTGAAGCACAAAATCTAATCCATGGAAACCGAAATTCTCGCCCGGATTCAATTTGCCTTCACTGTAGCTTTTCATTATATCTACCCACCTTTAAGTATAGGCATTGGTTTGCTGTTGGTCATTTTTGAGAGTATTTATATTCGTACAAATAACGAGACCTATCATAAATTGGCCCGTTTCTGGACCAAGATTTTCGCACTCACCTTTGGTATTGGTGTGGTTACAGGCATTGTAATGGAATTTGAATTTGGCACCAACTGGGCCGTGTATTCTCGATATGTAGGGGATGTATTTGGTAGTGCCCTTGCCGCCGAGGGTATATTTGCGTTTGCTCTTGAAAGTGGATTCTTGGGTATATTGTTGTTCGGTTGGAACAGGGTAAAACCTTGGGTGCACCTTGTCTCTACAATTGGGGTGTTCTTGGGTTCCATGTTCTCTGCGATTTGGATTGTGGTGGCCAATAGTTGGCAACAGACCCCAGCAGGATTTCACATAGTGGGAGAGGGGATGGATGCCCGTGCCGAGATTACCGATTTTTGGGCCATGGTGTTCAATCCGTCAAGTGTAGATAGGTTAACTCATGTATGGCTTGGAGCTTTTTTGGCTGGAGCCTTTTTAGTGTTGAGTGTACATGCATACTATCTCATTAAGGGTAAATATGTTGAAATTTCCAAAAAAGCATTTAAGATTGCCTTGGTGGTTGCTACCGTATTTTCTTTAGGACAGTTATTGACAGGCCACCAATCGGCCGATGGGGTGGCGGAGAACCAACCAGCAAAACTAGCTGCACTTGAAGGTCATTTTGAAAAATCCGCACCGGCCGATATGTATATTATGGGATGGGTGGATAAAGAAAAACAGGAGGTTACTGGATTAAAAGTGCCTGGAGGCCTTTCTTTTTTATTGGATTATGATTTTGAAGCACCGGTAACTGGTCTCAATGCATTTCCCGAAGATGAACGCCCTTCACAGATCAACGCGGTTTTTCAATTTTATCACATTATGGTTGCCATTGGTATGGCCTTGATATTTTTGACCCTTTTCGCAAGCTTTTTATGGTGGCGAGGCAAGTTGTTCAATAAAAAATGGCTACTCTGGATTTTTGTATTTGCTGTTTTTTTACCACAAATAGCTAATCAAGTAGGTTGGTTTGCGGCGGAGATGGGAAGACAACCATGGGTAGTGTATGGACTCTTGCGAACAGACCAGGCTTTTTCCCAAGCCGTTTCTGACAATCAGATTTTATTCTCCCTTATCCTGTTCTTCTTGGTATATGCCTTATTGTTTACGTTGTTTATTTATCTATTGCACAAGAAAATCAAACATGGACCTTACGAAGAATCGGAATCGGACGATACACCTTTTGGCGGAACATTAACTCATATGATGAACTAAGCTTATGGAAACGTTTTTAGGATTGGATTATCCCACCTGGTGGTTTTTGGTAGTAGGAGGTCTTTTCTCAGGATATGCCATTTTGGATGGTTTTGATTTTGGGGCGGGCGCATGGCATCTCTTTCTAAAGAAAGAGAACAGTCGTAGAATTGCATTGAATGCTGTTGGTCCGGTTTGGGATGGCAACGAGGTTTGGTTGGTCATTGGAGGAGGCGCATTGTTTGCAGGATTCCCTGTAATGTATGCCACCTTGTTTTCGTCCTTGTATATTCCTTTTATGTTGTTTTTGTTGTTCATCATTTTTAGGGCCATTTCCATTGAGTTTAGGGGTAAGGAGCCTATGCTCTGGTGGCGTAGGCTTTGGGATGTTTGCTACAGTATTTCCAGTATAATGTTGGCATTTTTATTGGGGGTTGTCCTCGGAAATGTGCTACAGGGAATAGCCATAGGGGAGAATTATCAATACCAAGGAGGTGTCCTTTTTGAGTTTTTGAATCCTTATGCATTGATGACCGGGTTCACCACATTGTCGCTTTTTATGGCTCATGGAGCTATTTTTCTTTTGTTAAAAACGGAAGGAAGATTATTTGCTAAATTGACCAGACTTTTAAAAAGAGGAATGATCTTTTTTATGGTCAGCTTTGCTGTGACCACACTTTACACCTTAATTTATATCCCTCATTTATCAGACGATTTTAAGAGCAATCCATCACTTTTTATAATCCCGTTACTTACTTTTCTCAGTATTGCCAATGTGCCCAGACTGGCCGAAAAACGAAAATATAAATGGGCCTTTCTTTTTTCATCTTTGACCATAGCCTTTTTGTTGGTTTTGGTAGCAGTTGAACTCTATCCGGTTTTACTCCGATCTACTATAGACCCAAAGTATAATATTGATATTTATAATGCCGCCTCTTCCACAAAGTCGTTACAGATTATGATGATTATTGTGGCCATCGGAACACCTTTGGTACTCTTCTATACCATTTTTGTCTACAAAACTTTCTGGGGAAAGGTAAAATTGGACGAAACCAGTTATTAAAGATTGAATCAATTCAATATCAAGACCCTGCATATGTAGGGTCTTTTTAGTTAATGTTTTGTTTAAAGTGAAGGATACGGTAACTAATGTTACTGATGTTCATCGGCGTAATAATGACTTTTAGAAAAAAAAGCTATGAAAGTACGTATTGAAAGAATTGGTTCCGTTTTTATGATGATTTTGTTTGTATCCGCAATGATTTTCGGTTGTTCAGATTCCAATGACGACCCTATTGATTCACAAATTGAAAACAGTATCGATGATGATGTCAATGATGATATTAATGACGATGATGTAGATGATGGGTCTTCAATAGTTGATGAAGATGAAGCAGCATTGTTGTTTATGTTGGAGGAGGAGAAATTGGCCAGGGATACATACAAGTTTTTGAATGACTACTGGGACATTGTCCAATTTGGGAACATTATGCAAAGTGAACAATTCCACATGGATGCCGTGGAAGCATTATTGAACACTTACGATATTGAATATGAAATATTGGGAGAAGGTGTATTCCAAAATGAAGACCTTCAGGCATGGTATGACAAATTTGTTGAAGACGGAGTTGTTGATGAAGTAGCTGCCCTTAAAGTAGGAGCAACTATTGAGGATTTGGACATCGTGGATTTGGAAGAGCAAATCCAGGCTAGCTCCAATACGGATATTACGGAGGTGTTTTCAAGTCTGCAATGTGGTTCTCGAAATCACTTGAGAAGCTTTGTGCAGAGTATCGAAAATCTGGGAGAAACCTATACTCCACAATTTCTCGCACAAGAAGATTTTGATAACATTTTAGAAGGTTCGCACGAGCAGTGTAATTAAAATCCACAATAATATAAACGCATCAAAAGAATGAGGTGCGCATGTAATTTTTAACTAAACAAGAGTAAATGGCAAAAATTGTAGTTCTGGGGGCTGGCATTGCCGGTCATGTGGCCGCATCCCATCTCAGAAGAAAGCTCTCCAAAGAGCATGATGTTGTGGTGGTGTCGCCCAATAGTAATTATCAATGGATTCCCTCCAATATTTGGGTGGGAATAGGTAGGATGAAGCCTAGGGATATCCTATTTCCATTGGCACCTTTATACGCGAAGAAACATATTGATTATAAACAGGCCAAGGCGGTCAGTTTTCACCCCGAAGGAGACTCAGATGAGGTCAAGCCCTACATACTGGCAGAATATGTTGTTGGGGATGATAAGGGAACCAAGGAAAAAGTAACCTACGATTATTTGGTCAATGCTACAGGTCCAAAACTCAATTTTGAAGGTACCGAAGGACTTTCCCCTGGCAAGAATAAGACACATTCAGTTTGTACCTATACCCATGCTCAAGAAGCTTGGATTGAATTGGAAGGATTAATAAAACAGATGAAGCAAGGCAAGAAAATCAAAATATTGATTGGAACAGGCCATGCTAAAGCCACCTGTCAAGGAGCGGCCTTTGAGTACATTTTGAATGTAGAGCAAGAACTCAGAAGGCACAAAGTAAGGGATAAGGCCGAAATTACTTGGATTTCCAACGAATATAACCTTGGAGACTTTGGTATGGACGGTATGTTGATGAGTTATGGAAGCAACATCATGAAATCCAATGAAATGGTGGAAATGATTTTTGAAGACCGGGGAATTTCTTGGATTTTAGGCGCAGGTGTCAACAAAGTGGAAGATGGCGTGGCCTATTACGAAACATTGGATGGAGAATACAAAGATGTAAACTATGATTTTGCCATGTTGATTCCTTCCTTTTCAGGTCACGGATTTAAGGCTTACGATAAAGATGGGGGTGATATTACGGAAAAACTCTTTAAAGGGTTTATGATTGTCGATGCCGACTACACTCCTAAACCTTATGAGGAATGGAGTGTTCAAGATTGGCCAGAAACATACCAAAACCCATCATACACCAATATTTTTGCTCCAGGTATTGCCTTTGCACCCCCACACAGTATTTCCAGGCCCAGAAAAAGTAAAAATGGAACAGATATTACGCCTGCTCCACCAAGAACGGGAATGCCATCGGGAATTACGGCAAAATTGGTAGCCGATAACATTATCGAAATGATTAAACATTCGAATAGTGAACCCCACCATAAAGGTTCCATGGGAAATATGGGGGCTGCATGTATAGCTTCCGCCGGTTATGGCATGACAAAAGGAAGTGGAATCAGTATTACTACATATCCAATTGTACCCGATTACAATAAATATCCGGACACCCATGGTAGAAAATTGGGTAAAACCTTTGGGTCCATAGGACTTGCCGGTCACTGGTTAAAATTGGCATTGCACTATGCCTTTATTTACAAAGCTAAAATGAAACCTTTTTGGTGGTTAATTCCAGAATAGAAAATTATGACACGAAGAATATCCAGATACAAACGATTTATGATGATGAATCCCATTGTTCAGTTTTTTAAGTTCATTTATTTGAGCATTAAAGTATTGATTGTGGTGGCTGGTGGACACGGGGGAACCCGGAATGCCTAGACACTGATTTTCATCATTGTTCTTAACCTCAATACAGGCTTCCTTTGTAAGAATTTCTCTGTATTGAGGTTTTCTTTTATGCAATTTTCTCAGTAACACAAGTTACTGTGCGGGTATATTAACAAATCTATTTTTGGCACAAATTAATTACGTATATGAAACGATTATTTGTTTTAATAATATTCTTTTATGCACAGGGACAAATGTTTGCCCAAGATCATATAAAGATATCCTTGCAGGATGTCTTGATGCGGGTACAAGAGTCCAATGCTAGTATTAAGGTGTCCGAGCAGGAAGCCCGGATAGCCAAATACGACTATAGGTTTTCCAATTCCATTTTCTTGCCACAGATTTCTGTTTCGCACACAGGAATGGCAACTACGAATCCATTGATGGCTTTTGGTTCTAAACTTAATCAGGAAATCTTGACCCAAGCAGACTTTAATCCTACTTTATTGAATGATCCTGATCAGATTGAAAATTATGCCACAAAAGTATCTGTGGAACAACCCCTGATCAATTTGGATGGGTTTTATCAACGTAAAGCTGCGAAAACTACTATGGAAGCCAAAGAGCTTCAAGCCATGAGAACAAGGGATTATCTCGATTTTGAAGCTCAAAAAGCATACGGTCAATTACAATTGGCCCACCGAGCGGTAGCTGTATTGCAAAAAGCTTACGATGCAGCAAATGCAAACCTGAACATGGCACAGAACAGCTATGATCAAGGATTACTTCAAAAAGCAGATTTGTTGGAAGTGAAAGTTAGAGTGACCGAAGTTTCCGATCAACTGAAGACTGCTAAAAGCAATGTGAAAAACGCATCGGACTACCTAGCCTTTTTAATGAACGAGCAGGGAGATGTGGTCTATGAGCCATCTGAGGAGCTCGTGCCGGAAAATCTTGGTGAAACTTTAGAAAGTTCATTGGAAAACAGGGCAGACGTAAAGGCTATGGATTTGGTTTCTGAAGCCTATAAGGCAAACATGAGAGCGGACAATATGACTTTCTTACCAAGACTTAATGCCTTTGCCAGCTACGAAATGTACGATGACCAGATTTTCCAGGCCGATGCCAAAGGATACATTATTGGAGCAAGTTTGAGCTGGGATGTTTTTAAAGGTTCCCAACGATTTGCAAGAGCAGGAAAGAGCAAGACCAGTTATGAAAAAGCGAAACAAGAATACGAACAGTACGTTGCCAAAAGTACTATGGAGCTACAACGCACCAAACGGATGGTCGAGGATGCGAAAAGCAGGCTCGAGACCTCAAAATTGGCTATGGAGCAATCCGAAGAATCATTAAGAATACGTACCAATCGATTTAAGGAAGGTTTGGAAAAAACAACAGATTTGTTGGGGGCGGAAGCTACTTATGCCGAAAAACAATTGGCCTATTATCAAACCATTTTCGAATATAATCAAGCACAATCCTTATTAACATTTTTAACCAAAGAATAATTGCAAAATGAAAAACATTACGATATATAAAAGCTTTACTTTAATCCTAGCATTGGGATTGACCCTTACAGGATGTGGAAGTGACAAAAAACAAGCGGTGGACACTGCAGAGGCTGTATCGGTCACTGTTGCCGATGTTGATACTGGTGATAGTTCCACCATTTTGGCTGGTAGTGGACAAATACAAGCTGTAAATAGCGCCACTTTGAGCACCAGAATGATGGGATATGTAGAAGCCTTGCCAGTTAAGATTGGCCAAAAAGTAAGAAAGGGAGATCTCCTTATCTCCATCAACAATGGCGATCTACGGGCCAAAAAAGCACAAGTAGAGGCATCTATTACGGAGGCAACCGTTGCGTTCAACAATGCCAAGAAAGATTACGAAAGGTTCCAGAACCTTTTCCGCGAAAACAGTGCCTCCCAAAAGGAACTGGATGATATGACTGCGCGCTACGAAATGGCCAAGGCCAGATTGGAAGCCGCAAATCAAATGAAGAACGAAGTAAACTCCCAATTTGCTTATGCCAACATCAGGGCGCCTTTTAGCGGAGTGGTCACCAATACCTACATAGATGAAGGTGATATGGCCAATCCAGGTGTTCCTTTGGTGTCCGTGGAATCCCCGGGAGCATTTGAAGTGGTTGCCAAAGTTGCTGAAAACAATATTACTAGTATTGAGGTGGGAACAAAGGCACAAATTCTTGTAAAAACTTTGGATACCATCATTACTGGAAAAGTATCCGAATTGAGTGCCTCAGCGCAGAATACAGGTGGACAATATTTGATGAAGGTTTTATTGGACAAAACAGAAGCCAAGATTTTGTCAGGTATGTATGCAACCGTTAGGCTGGAGACGGACCAAAAGAACAATGGTAAAACAGTTGTGACCGTTCCGTCCAAAGCCTTGGTGCATAAAGGCCAGTTGACCGGCATTTACACTTTAGGGCAGGACAACGTAGCCCTTTTGCGCTGGTTGCGTTTGGGAGAAAAATATGGAGAAAAAGTGGAAGTATTGTCCGGCTTGTCCAAAGGAGACCAATATATCGTCTCAGCGGAAGGAAAGTTGTTCAACGGAGCCAAAGTAACCATTCAATAACCTAAAAAAGGTACTAATGAAAGACGGACTTGCAGGAAAAATAGCCAAAGGGTTTATAAGCTCCAAACTTACGGTGCTCCTAATGATCGTGTTTATGGTCATTGGAGTGTACAGTTCTTTCCTTATTCCAAGGGAAGAGGAGCCACAGATAGATGTGCCCATGGCGGATATTTTTGTGGGATATCCCGGGGCCAGCCCAACAGAGGTGGAATCCAGGATTACAAAACC
This sequence comes from Allomuricauda sp., assembly GCA_040285615.1. Lineage (GTDB taxonomy): Bacteria > Bacteroidota > Bacteroidia > Flavobacteriales > Flavobacteriaceae > Flagellimonas. The sequence goes on along the minus strand of JAVJRL010000012.1, from coordinate 110,930 downwards.
ACTGGAAAAAATTATATCGAACATTAAAGGTGTAGAATATGTATATACCACTTCCATGCAAGAGCAGGGAATGGCCATTGTGCAGTTTTACGTAGGAGAGGATATCGAAAGGTCTTTGGTGCGCTTGTACGACGAGATCAACAAGCACATGGACCAAATGCCCGAAGGGGTTACCATGCCCTTGGTAAAAACCCGAGCCATTGATGATGTACCAATGCTTGCTTTAACTGTTTGGAGCGAAGAGTACGATGATTATCAGTTAAGGCAGATTTCCGGGGAACTTATCAACGAGATCGAGAAAGTGAACGGCGTTTCCATTACCAAGAAAATAGGGGGGCGCAGTCCACAGCTACGAGTGGTTGTGGACAAGGCTAAAATGGCAGAATCAGGTGTTGATATGTTGGCCATTGCCCAAATGATCAAGGCCAACAACCAACAGATGGATGCCGGTAACTTCCTTTCCAACGATACGGAATTTCATATCAGCACAGGAAATTTCTTGGAAACCAAGGAAGATCTTGAAAACCTCATTGTCGGAACCAAACAACGTCAACCTATTTATTTGAAACAGGTGGCGACCGTGTTGGATGGTCCAGAACTTCCAAAGAACTACGTTTCTCTTGGTTTTGGAGCGGCAAGTGAAAAAGCTGAGACCTATAATTCAGAATATCCTGCAGTTACCATTTCCATCGCCAAAAGAAAAGGGGCTGATGCCATGAAAATTGCCGATGTGGTATTGGAAAAGGTGGACCACCTAAAAACAACTCTAATTCCTGATGAAGTTAAGGTTGAGGTGACCCGTAACTATGGGCAGACCGCATCTCAAAAAGTATCTGAATTATTGATGCACTTGATTGGAGCCATTATTGCGGTAACTTTTGTGGTTATGTTGGCCATGGGATGGCGAGGAGGACTGGTAGTGTTCCTATCCGTGCCCATCACTTTTGCGTTGACTTTATTGAGTTACTACATGTTGGATTATACCTTGAACCGAATCACTTTGTTTGCTTTGGTTTTTGTAACGGGTATTGTGGTGGACGACTCCATTATTATTGCGGAGAACATGCACCGTCACTTTAAAATGAAACGCTTGCCGTTCAAGGATGCAGCGATTTACGCAATCAACGAGGTGGGTAACCCAACCATTTTGGCCACATTTACGGTAATAGCATCCGTGTTGCCCATGGCATTTGTATCTGGTTTAATGGGTCCTTATATGTCGCCCATGCCTATCGGAGCATCCATTGCAATGTTGTTGTCGTTGTTTGTCGCATTGACCATTACCCCGTATTTGGGATATATCTTTCTAAGAGAGAAAGACAAAAAGAATAAAAAAGAAAAAGAACCTGTTGAAATCCAAGACACTTTCATTTATAAAGCTTACGCACGATTCGAAAGCCCTTTAATAGAGAGTAAGAAAAAAAGGTGGATGTTCTTGGGGATTACTTTCTTCTTGTTGATTGCCTCCGTGGCCATGTTCTTCACTAAATCAGTAGCAGTAAAAATGCTTCCTTTCGATAATAAGAACGAGTTCCAAGTGGTAATAGACCTTCCTGAAGGAACCACTTTGGAAAGGACATCGGCCGTAACCAAGGAAATTGGAGCATATCTGTCCACACGTCCGGAAGTGGTCAACTACCAGACCTATGTGGGGACATCCGCCCCCATCACATTTAATGGATTGGTAAGGCACTACGATCTTCGTGGTGGCAGCAATATGGCAGATATTCAGGTCAACCTTGTGGATAAGCACGATCGTAGCGAGCAGAGCCACGATATTGCCAAATTGCTAAGGCCCAAGATTCAAGAATTAGGCAAAAAGTACAATGCAAACATCAAAATTGTTGAGGTTCCACCAGGACCTCCTGTTTTGTCGACCATTGTGGCTGAAGTTTATGGCCCTGATTATGACAAGCAAATGGAACTTGCTGATAAAGTAAAGGGTATTTTGAACAATACCACCGATGTTGTGGATGTGGATTGGATGGTCGAGGATGATCAAGTGGAATATGATTTTGTAGTGGACAAGGAAAAAGCGATGCTTTATGGAGTTACTCCCCAGCAAATTGTTCAGGTGATGGCGATGGCCTTTAGGGAAAATCCAGTATCTCACATTTATCGCGAGGATGCCTTTGATCAAATCGGTATTGTACTTTCCATTAGTGAAAAGGACAAATCATCTTTAGATGAAATCAAACAATTAAAAATAGCATCGCAGCAAGGCAATATGGTTTCTGTGGGGGACTTGGTTTCGGTAAAAGAAGGAACCAAGGCCAAAAGCATCTACCGAAAGAATCAAAAGCGAGTTGTGTATGTAATGTCGGATATGGCAGGAGAATTGGAAAGCCCTGTATATGCCATTTTAGGTATGACGGATAAACTGAACCAGTTAGAGCTTCCCCAAGGGTATTCCATCAACGAATTATACATGGAACAGCCTCAGTTTGAAGATGACTACACCGTAAAATGGGATGGGGAATGGCAGATTACCCTAGAAGTATTCCGAGATCTGGGAATTGCTTTTATGGGTGTAATCGTAATCATTTACATGTTGATCGTTGGATGGTTCCAAAACTTTAAGGCACCTATGGTAATGATGGTGGCCATACCGCTTTCATTGATTGGTATTGTACTTGGCCATTGGTTGCTTGGAGCATTCTTTACCGCAACATCTTTTATTGGTATGATAGCCCTAGCGGGTATTATGGTTCGGAACTCGGTGCTGCTCATTGACTTTGTCAATTTGAGGCTTAAGGAGGATATTCCATTAAAGCAAGCAGTGATAGAAGCAGGTGCCGTTCGTACTACGCCCATCTTATTGACTGCTGGAACTGTTGTTATCGGAGCTTTTGTGATTTTGTTCGACCCTATTTTCCAGGGATTGGCCATTTCACTTATGGGTGGAACCATAGTGTCAACTGTTTTGACACTATTGGTGGTACCATTGGTTTATTATTTGATTGAACGCAAAAATTACAACTAAGATGAAAATGATCATTGTAACCACGGTTGAAGAATATAAGAGCGAAGTCTTCAAATTATTTAAAAAAGCTGGTGTGGAAAGCTTTAGTGAGTATGATATTGATGGGTATAAAAGTGCTGCACCCTTAATGTATACCAGTAGTTGGTTTCCCAGTGAAAAAGGAGGGGCGGCATCCAATATGTTCTTTTCTTTCACAGAAGAGAAAAAAGTAACTGAATTGTTTGGGTTGATAAAACAATTCAACACGGAAAGTGAAACCACCAACCCCATTAGAGCAGTAGAAATACCCATTGAAAGAACCGTTTAAAAATCAAAAATGAAAAATAGAATAGTAAGAGGAGTAGCAGGAACTTTTATATTGATAAGCTTGGCCTTGGCCATTTATGTAAATATCAACTGGCTATGGTTTACAGCCTTTGTTGGAGCCAATCTTTTGCAATCATCAATTACCAAGTGGTGCTTACTTGAAGACATCCTCAAAAAGTTTGGTGTTAAGGATTCCAATGAAAATTGTTGTTAACGCAAAATTTAGGTTTTTTAATAGAGGTATTTTCATTATTTTGGAGTAAAATAAATAGAAAATGCTTTATCAACCTTGGCCCTGGTATGTATCAGGGCCGCTTATTGCCATAATAATGGCAGTTTTGATCCTACTTGGAAAAAAATTCGGTATGTCCTCCAACTTAGAGACTTTTTGCTCCGTGGGGGGTGCTGGAAAATTCACTGATTATTTCAAAATCGATGTAAAATCCAAAAGATGGAACCTTTTGGTCGTATTGGGTTCTGTTTTTGGAGGGTTTTTGGGTGCACATGTACTGTCGCCCAATCCTGCTGTGGATATAACGGACGAGACAGTTGCCAAACTGCAGGGTTTAGGCTTTGAAAGCGCAGGAAAAGCCTATTTGCCCACAGAACTTTTCAGTTTGGAGGCGCTCTCACAGCCAATGGTCTGGGTTATTTTATTGGTCGCAGGTGTATTGGTCGGTTTTGGAACACGGTATGCGGGAGGTTGCACCTCTGGTCATGCCATTTCTGGTCTAAGTAATCTTCAACGACCTTCACTTATAGCAGTAATTGGATTTTTTATCGGTGGTTTGATTATGAATCACCTATTGTTTCCCCTAATTTTTGGATCATGAAAAGTATTATATATATCATCATAGGAACGTTTTTAGGTATTGTATTATACAAATCAGAGGCCGCTTCTTGGTTCCGTATTTATGAAATGTTTCAGTTCGACTCTTTTCATATGTATGGCATTATCGGTTCTGCATTGGCTGTTGGAGTCGTATTGGTCCAATTGATCAAACGTTCCAAAACGAAATCTTTTTTTGGTGAGACGATAAATATTCCGAACAAGGAAAAGGCATTTACGCGATATCTATTGGGCGGTATTCTTTTTGGGTTGGGTTGGGCCTTGGCAGGAGCTTGTCCTGGCCCCATGTACATATTGACCGGTGCGGGATATTGGCCAATCCTTATTGTATTGTTTGGTGCCACGGTAGGGGCATTCCTGTATGGTGTTTTAAGGGGCAAATTACCCCACTAAGGTTGGCTTAACGGGATATTTGGGCAAAACAACGAAAATGAATGGTTCGTTGGCGAGAAGCTTATAGCTTTGGTTGTCCCAAAACTTACGTAATAGTCCCTACATGAAGCTTACCACATTTATCATAGATGATGATTTGGTGTCGCAGTTTGCGACCCGATACTGTATACAGCAATCCCATGGTGATTTTGATATTGTTACTTGTTCCAGCGGCGAAGAGGGAATCCAAGCTTGTTTTAGTTACATAGAAGAACATAATAGATTACCTGACATCATCTTTTTAGATCTTGTAATGGATGGGATGAATGGGTGGGATTTTTTGGAAAACCTTCAGAATTTGTTCAAAGGGCAGGAACTTCCCAGTGTTTATGTACTTTCGGCTTTCGCCAACGCAACAGATCGCACCATTGCCAAGCGCCATCGATTAATTGCGGGTTATGTAGATAAACCTTTATCTCGTTCGTATTTGGAGAAAATCCTGAAAGAAGAGGAGCGAAGAAGAACTGTTTGATAGTTCTTTGGATTCTTCACCTGAAAATCATCTTAAATTGATTCTTGGGCTGCGAATAGTTTTTCAAAAAACCATATTTTTGCAATCCATTTTATAAATGGCCCCGTAGTTCAATGGATAGAATAGAAGTTTCCTAAACTTTAGATGCAAGTTCGATTCTTGCCGGGGCTACTTTTGACTTCCTTTAGTAGACAAAGTTCATTGCTCATAAGAATTAGTTTGTGTAAGATTTGGGGCTTGAAGCACTCCATTTCCTTACGTTTGCCCATACTTCGAATTCCATTTCTTGACAGGGGTATTTTAAGCCACCGTTTTATTGAACTTTCAGTGCAAAACGAGTCCACTGATTTTAAAGAGTTTACTTTTTCCGTACACTTAAATAGTTTACTTTATACACCCTTTTTTACCCCTAAAATGAAGTTCGGTTATGCAAAACCGATTGACTACTATTCCCTCCTTTCACCGAAAACCCAATTTTTGATTAATGGAAATTTCCTACATTTATAAAAGTTCAAATAAACGATTGGACAAGCTTATACTAAATCGATAAACTAATTAATATATTGAATACTTCGTTTCCCAGTCTTCTTAGAGAACAAATTCCTTTAAGTGTCGCAATACACTCCATATTGTTTTCAATGATATTTGTGGTTGTCGTTCCACTACTTTTGTTTACCAACAGGTTAAAAGGTAAGGAGCTTGGATTCATCATATTGCTCTTTGTATACCTACTATTCAATTTAGTTATTGCGAGTATTGCCATACTGTCACTTTATCGATGGCATTCCATAAAAGTCAATCTAATCAATGATTTGGGGAAGGAGAATGTTGAAATACTTCCAAACAAGAAGGTTAAATTCAATGTGGATGCTTTTTATACCGATATACGAAAAATTGCTTTTGGGGAGTCATTGGCAGGTCTTACCAGAATTGGATTTACATCTTGTGATATTATTAAATTCAAAGATTCAATGGTGATTTTCGGGAAAGGGTTCAACAATTTACTGCCTACTGGGAAATCTGTGACGTACCCATTTGAAATCAATTTCAAGAATGAATTTAGAACAATAAATAACAAAGCAGTTTTAATTGATAAGGAAATAATCAGCAATAACACTAACTTTAAATTGGATGTATCGGGACCCTTTGGCACAACAGTCTTTAATATGCTAATTTATGATTGTGTTTAATAAATATTTAAAAAGTTCAAATAAACGATTTCTTTTTCCGTCCAGATTCCGATAGGTTCGAAATGGCTCCGATTACAACCTTTTTTGATTCCATTGTAACATTTTTGGGTTTGTATAGTCTACATTGCAAACACAAAAAAATGAAAAGATTATAAAGTAAATGAGAATACTCCTTTTTAATCTCTTTGGATTTCTGCTTATCGGCCAAATTTCCATGGCAAAGAATATAAAATCCGATTTTGTGGTGACTACCATCACAGAAAATGTATATAGCATCATCTCGCCATCCATAGGATTGCCCACCCCCGAAAACAAGGGATGGAATTCCAATGTTCATTTTGTTGTTACCGAAACGGGCGTACTCCTTTTTGATACCGGCTCATCAGAAACAATAGGCAACAACATCAAAAAAGCCATTAAAACGGTTACGGACCTTCCTGTCCGTTGGGTGGTCAACTCGCACAGTCATGCAGATCATTGGTTGGGCAATGCGGCATTTACTGATACCGCAGTTGAAATTATTGCTAGTGAACAGACGGTTTCTACAATGAAAAAATATGGTCAAGATGATGTTGAGTTTTATGCCAAGGTAACCCATGGTACAATCGGAACCACGCAGCTTAAGTATCCCAATATTTTATTGGTTCAACGACAAAAACGTAATTTCGGAGGGATGGACGTTGAATTTATTTTCAGCAATAGTGCTCATTCACCTGGGGATATTTTAATGTGGTTGCCCGAACAAAAAATTATATTCGGGGGAGACGTTCTGAGTTCAGATTGGATGCCGATGATCACGGATCACGGTAATGTTCCAAATTTGATCGATACGCTTCATAAGATTGCAAAGCTAAGTCCTGATATTGTCTTAACGGGACACGGTAAAGCAACGACCGCAAAGGCAATAACAAGGGATTCGGAATTGTTATCGACTGTTTGGAAGCGAGTTCATACGGACCATAAAAACGGTATGAAATCCAATGAAACCTTATTGCGTGTCAAGGCTGATCTTGTGCCAAAATACAAATCCCTTTATCAAGATTTTGATAATGAAATTGAACGGCATGTCAAACTGATGTACAGTTTGCAGCAATAAAGACCTTCAGAGAAAACAAAGAGTAAAACAGTGGTTCATGCCGCTTTTAAAAATCAACAAAATGAATAAAAACATCATTGTATTACTTTTTATATGCATGGGCATTGGGCAGATTAAGTCTCAGGATACCGAATCCATCATATTGGGAACAAAACATATGCTCCACTCCAATATTTTGGATGAAGACAGAGGGTATTGGATCAGCCTGCCGGACTCTTACGATGATGAACAATCATCCCACAAGCGCTATCCAGTACTTATGGTTCTCGATGGGAACGTACATTTTAAAAGTATAGCTGGGGTGGTAAATTATCTCAGTTCCAATGCATACCGAAGTTGGAAAATTCCGGAAATGATTGTGGTGGGTGTTCAGAATATAGATCGCAGAAGGGACTATACCCCCGATAAAGTCATTACTGTAAGAAAGAACAATTCTGGGGGAGGGGAAAATTTTTTGAGCTTTTTGGAAGATGAACTGATTCCCGAATTGGACAGCCAGTATAGAACCGATCCATACCGAATTCTTTTTGGACATTCCTTAAGCGCTTTATTGACTACCCATGCCTATATGAAGGAAAAAACCATTTTTAGCGCTTTTATTGCAGTAGACCCCAGTTTCGGCACTTGGGATGCGGAAACCATGGACAAAAAGTTGGAAGCTGTTACCGGTCAATCCTTTAAAAGGTACTTTTATCTGGCCACAGCGAACTGGGGAAAGAGAAATATCAGAAACCGTGATCGTCATGTAAGATTATTTGAAGGGCTGAACAGCAAATGTGAAGGTGTTTTTCCGGCAAAAATGGAATATTTCGAAAATGAAAACCATGCTTCCGTGCCCCCAATCGCCTTTTACAATGGCATTTCCACTCTATTTGAAGGTTATGGTATTTCTTATCGCGATGTGAAAAGCAAGGAGCATTTAATTCAGCATTTTCAATCGATTTCCCATCGACTCTCTTGGGATTTTAGCCCTCCGGAAGAGCTTGCCAATCGAATTGGTTATGGATTGCTTCGAAGCAGGGATAAAGGTGAAAGGTCCAAGGCCTTGGCATACTTCATCCTTAATACGGAGAACTTCCCCAATTCATACAATGCTTTTGATAGTCTGGGCGAAGCCTATGAAGCTCTTGGAAATAAGAAAAAGGCCATCGATAACTATGCAAAATCCCTTGAACTGAATCCAAAGAACGAATATGTCAGGATAAAGTTATCAAGGCTGGAAAAAAGCGAATAAGCAGGTTTGCTCAGAAGGACTGCTATAATGCCTTTAAGAATTTACAAGACATATCGAATTAGCAGAGAGGAATTAATAGTATTGTATTGATGAACGCTGCAAAAAGAGATGACGTCCCAAAAACAAAATCAACGTATGGAAGTACATAAAAAATTTATCCAAATGGCGATTGCAACCGCCCGTGAATCAAAAAGAAAAGGTAATTTACCTTTTGGCTGCATTCTGGTCGCCGGGAATGGTCAAATACTCTTGAAAGGTGAAAACACCATTGCCACCGATATGGATTGTTTGGCCCATGCTGAAATTAATTTGATCAGGGAAGCAAGCAAAAAATATGATCATTCCTTTTTAAACAATTGTACCATCTATACCAGTGATGAGCCTTGTCCTATGTGCGCGTCTGCTATTTATTGGAGCGGCATAGGTAAAATTGTCTATGGATTGAGCAAAAAAACATATTACCAAATTGTGGGTAGAAATAACCCCAATTGGGTTTTTGAAATCCCCATTAGGGACGTTTTGGCAAAAGGAGGAAGAAAGGTAGAGGTACTTGGACCGTTTTTAGAGGAAGAGGCTTCCAGACTTCATAAAATGTAACGGAAAACAGTTAAGGTAATAAACAATTCACCCTTGTATCCAGGAAAAGAAAACTACTACAATGTGTAGTCTTCCTTAAAAATATATCCTTACCCCTTTTAGGACATCATTAAATTCATAAAATTATCATTATGACTTTACCCAAAATATTTTCAGTACCCAGCTACAAATCAATATGTTACGTTATTTTTTCAAAAAAAAGGTTTCCGAATAGGTTACTTTTGACCATATGATATGCTTTCTGTTGCCAGAATAATTAAATTTAAATCACCGTTTTTATTGAACTTTCACCTTAATATAACTTCATTCATCAAAAAGAGTTTACTTTTCCCATAGGATTTTATTTATAAATCAATCATTTACAACGGTTTGGTTCTATTTGAAATGACGAAAGACAAATCATTCGCTAAAGTTCACAAATCGTCAACATTTTGAAATCAAAAATTGAAAACCCAAGTTAAACTGGGGCTCCGGGAAAAAAGTTCGATTCTTGCCGGGGCTGCAGTCTTTCTGCTTGTTATTATTTTATCTGGAATGAACCCGAAAAATTCTAGTAGTTAAAACTCGACTACCATATATTTTTTTCGTAATCAAAATCCTATATTTAGCAAAGAAAATATTCTTACGCATTGATTAATCAAAAAACTCCAAGGTTTTATAATATTCCGGCAAAAGCGAATCCCTGTATTGGTTTTTCTTTTTACTTGCTTTCTATATTACTTCCATTTTGTCTTCAGGCCCAATTAAACAAGACCATTCCGCAAGTGTATTCAACTTTTGACTCCATAGTTGGAGAACAGAATATGGAGTTATACAATGGTCCCTTGTTTAAAGAAAGCTTAGCAGGTAATTCCAATACCCATCCTTATTTTTTGCAAAGCGATTTTATAAATGGGGATATCATCTTTGATGAACAACATTACTTTGATCAAAATGTAAAATACCATGTTCATTTAGATGAACTTTTGGTCACCCCAAAATATAAGCCAACTGGAATTATGGTTCGGCTAATTAAAAACAAGGTAAAGGAATTTACAATTGATGGACACCGATTCATACAATTGCCTTCTACCATTGCTGATAGCGAGCAATACGGATATTTGGAGGTTCTTGAAACAGTAGGTCAGAATGTATTACTTAAAAAGTATAAAAAGAAAAGGGTTCAAGCCAGAAAAGAAAGTCGGGTAGTAATCCAATATGAGCAAGGTGTAGATTATTTTTTATTGTTCAATGGGGAACTCATAGAGGCAAATACCAAAAGCAATTGGGGCAATATTTTCGAGAGCCAAAAGAAGGAGTTGCGTACTTTCTTCAAGCAAAATAGAATGACATACAAGACAGATAAGGATACTTTTTTAAAACTATTGTTTAATAAATTGGCAAACGCTAACGCATTATGAGGAATTGTTTTGTATTGATGCTGTGTGTAACGGTTTTCAACGTATCCTACTCTCAGTTTTCCAATGAGGATTTGTCCTTCACATTTAACAACATATCCCGTTCGGAAGCTTTAGATCAAATCAATGCAGGCTCGAATTTTGAAATCTATTATTTAAAAGATTGGTTCACGGACAGCCTAATTCAGAAAAACTATGTCAATAAAAATATAGAACACATTATATCGGGTTTGTTGGAAGGTACAACCGTGAACTATTTCTTGTACCCGCCAAAGAAAATAATCCTTACCAATAACAACAATATTTACAGTAGTCTTCCCGATGGGTTTTTTGGTAAAGATTCCACTGAGGTAGAGTCGGTGTCCTCCTCCAAAAAAGTGGCTCCAATATTCTATGCCAATAAGGAAGAAAGGGTTTCCAAAAGTATAGAGACCATTAGGGTTGGACGAGAAACCGGGTCTCAATCCAATGAAAGATATACCTTGTCTGGCTACATCACCAATTTTGAATCCGGAGAACCAATACCGGATATGACAATTTCCACCGATGACAATAAATTGCTTGCGGTTACCAGTTTTGAGGGTTTTTATCGTATTGAATTGCCTTCAGGCTCCAATATTTTAAAATTTAGGGCTTTAGGTATCGAAAGAGCAGAAAAGGAAATTATTGTTTTTAACGATGGTACCTTGGATTTGGAATTCAATGAAAGTGTTGAACAGCTGGATGAGGTAGTTGTTGAAGGTGATATTTATAAAAATATAGAAGAAACCGTAAGCGGAACAGAGGAGATAGATAGCGAGGAAAGTAAAACCATTCCATTGGTACTGGGCGAAAGGGATGTTTTAAAAGTTGCGACCGCACTACCAGGTATCTCTTCGGCGGGAGAGGGAGCAACAGGATTTAATGTTAGAGGAGGCAAGGCCGACCAAAATCTGGTATTGTTCGATGGCGCTACCATGTACAATCCGCAGCACTTTTTTGGAATTTTTTCTGCAATTAACCCATTTTCCATTGGTCAATTGGAAGTTTACAAGGGTAATATTCCGGCAAAATTTGGGGGCAGGTTGTCTTCAGTTTTTGATATTAAAACAAAAGATGGCGACAACACTGAATTTAAGGGCGAAGCCTCGTTAGGTCCAGTTACTGGTAATTTGGTCATGGAAACTCCCATTGCCAAAGGAAAATCTTCATTGTTGTTTGGAGCCAGGGGAGCTTACGCAAATTGGCTCTTAAGATCTATGAAGGAACAATCCTTGAGTAAAAGCCGAGCATCTTTTTATGATGTAGTGGCAAACTACACGCATCAGGTTAATGAAAACAATAAAATAAAGGCAACAGCTTATTACAGCAAAGATAATTTTAGCATCTCTTCCGATTCGCTTTACATATATGATAATAGATTGGTTTCACTCAGATGGCAGCATCGATTTAATGATAAACACTTGTCGGAGGTACAGCTAGCCAATAGCAGTTATACCTTTAATATTGAATATGAACGAGGAGCCAACAATGATTTTGACCTTGGTTATAGAATCAATGAAACGGAGGCAAAAATAAATCTTGATTACCTACACAGTACAGACCTTAAATTTAATTACGGAGTAGAGGGAAAACTGTACGCCGTGGAACCAGGGACCTTAGAACCATTGAACCAAGATTCGTCAATAGAATATAATTCCTTGGAAAAGGAAAGAGCCTTGGAATCAGCAGCGTATTTATCAGCGAATTATAGTATTACCAAAAAGTTTGCGGTGGACTTAGGTCTAAGGTATTCGATGTTTATGGCGCTCGGGGAACAGACCCAGTATGAGTATGAAGAGGGAACTCCAAAAAACCAGGGTACAGTTAGGGATACCATTCAATATGGTAAAAATGAAGTAATTGAAACTTATGGGGGACCAGAGGTTAGAGCAGGTGCAAGATATCTACTAACTCCCAGTCTATCACTAAAAGCAGGATATAATAGGTCCATTCAGTACGTTCATATACTCACCAACAATACTACTATTTCTCCTATTGATACATGGAAGTTGTCCGATTTGAACATAGAGCCTCAAAAAGGCCATCAATTCTCCTTAGGGATATTCAAAAACTTAGACGCAAATGCCTACGAAATAAGTTTGGAAGGTTTTTATAAAACAAGTGATAAGGTCCTGGATTTTAAAACTGGAGCACAACTACTCATGAATGAGAATGTGGAAACAGAGGTTTTACAGGGTGAAGGAAAGTCGTACGGAGTTGAATTTTTAATCAGGAAAAATAGGGGTAAATTAAATGGTTGGTTGGGCTATACCTACTCACGGTCGTTCTTAAAGCTGAACAGTGAGTTTGAAGAAGAACGGGTAAACAATGGCGATTTTTTCGCTTCCAATTTTGATAAGCCCCACGACCTAAGCATGGTGACCAATTATAAGTTTACCAAAAGGTTTAGTCTGTCCGCCAATTTTGTGTACCAAACTGGTAGACCGGTTACCGTGCCAGTAGGGAACTTTACTTTTAACGATGCCGAATATGCCGTGTATAGCGACAGGAACAGTTACCGAATCCCCGATTTTTATAGGTTGGACCTTGGCTTCAATATAGAAGGAAACCATAAGCTCAATAAGAAGGGACATAGTTTTTGGACCATTTCCGTCTATAATGTCTTGGGCCGGAACAATCCGTATTCGGTTTTTTACACCACTGAAAATGGTGATGTCAAAGCTTATAAGAGCTCAATTTTTTCGATTCCGGTTCCTTCCATAACATATAATTTTAAATTTTGAAATCGCTCAGTATGCCAACAAGAAATCTTATCATCTTTTTGTTAGTTACATATGTTTTTCTGGCTTTAAATGCCTGTACGGAGCCATTTGAAGTAGAGACGACTGACTTTGAAGACATCCTGATAATAAATGCCAGTCTTACAACCGAGTCCAAACAGCACGAAATATATATATCTCGAAGTTATGAAGAGGGTGATGAGGAAGTACAGGTTTCCGGAGTCACGGTGGAGGTGCTGGTGAACGGAGGTAGTTCTATTCAATTTGAGGAGACATCACCAGGTATTTATAGGTCAAATATGGTATTTGCTGCACAGTCTGGAACAGATTACCAATTAAGGGTTGTCGATGAAAACGGAGAAACCTTTACGTCTTCATTGGTTCAACTTACCGCACCAACAACAATAGACAAGATAAGTGCCAGAAGAGTTTTGAACGAAGATGGTATAGATGGGGTCGAAATATATGTGGATGGAACATCTACTGGGGACAATGAAGGGTATTTCAGATACGAGTACGAAGAAACCTATAGATGGGAATCCTTTTATAAACCGTTGCAAGGATTTAGAATTGTTTCCGAGTCACCACCTCTTTTGGAAATAGTATACAAGGAAAAGGAGGAAAGGTTCTGCTATGTTACAGAAACGTCCAATGCTATATTGATCACGGAAACCAACAATTTATCGGAGAATAAGGTTGTGGATTTTCCTGTTCGGTTTATAGAACGAAGAGACAGGAGGATAGCCTTTAGGTATAGTATTTTGGTAAAGCAGTATGCGCAAACCAATGCTTCTTACGAATTTTATCAAACCTTGAAGAACTTTTCTAGTAGTGACAATCTATTTTCACAGCCACAACCGGGACTTATTGTTGGCAACGTGAGACATAAAAATGATGATAGCGTAAAAGTGGTTGGTTTGTTTGAGGTGGTTTCCTTTACCTCAAGGCGTTTCTTTTTTGGATTTCAGGAGATTTTTGGTACTGATATTCCATTTTTGGATGATTGTGAGTTTGAGCGTTATAGTTCACTCTCCGACCCAGAACTTTTTCAAAGGGTGCAGAGTGGTCAATATATGTACATTGGGGAAGACCCGCCCTTTATTTACCAAGTTGCCCCAGCTAGGTGTGTAGATTGTACGTTGTTTGGTACTAACGAAGTTCCGGACTTTTGGGAAGAATAATAATTTGATAGACAATGCTAAAAAAGTATGTGTTACATATAATGGCCTTTTTTCTTGTTGCGATTGCAATGGGCCAGACCAATATGCCATATTCAACATTAATCAAAGATATCGGAACAGAAGGGGTATATGTCCATTATAATACCAATCTTCTGTTTACAGGGGAATACCTTCACTTTAAGCTGTATGCACTCAGTAAAAAAAACCAATCCTTGTCAAAATCCAGTAAGATAGCTTATGTGGAGCTGTTGGATTTGGAAGGAGAACGAAAAATGATTCAAAAGGTAGAACTGGTAGATGGAATGGGCCAGGGAGATATTTTTGTTCCCACCAATTTGGACTCGGGATATTATACACTGGTGGCCTATACAGCATATATGAAAAATTGGCCTAGCGAAACATTTTATGCCGATGGTATCGTGGTATTAAATCCATATACCAATGACCAGAAAGTATTTCGGGATACAAAGAGTACAGCTTTATTGAAGAATAACGTTTCTACAGGAAACAATATTCAAGCTAACTTGAACGATGATTTAGTGTTGACTTTGGATAAACCACAGTATGGTAAAAGAGAAAAGGTGCAATTAAAGGTGGATGCTAAATCCAATATTCAAGGAACTTACTCAATCTCCGTAAGAAAGCTTACCGAGGAAATTGCTTATGGAGAAAGAATTTCACCTTCGGATTATGTAATACAGTACAGTTCAGTAGCTCTAGACAAGGTCGATAAAAAACATTTACCAGAGCTGAGAGGTGAAATTATAAGGGGCAGCCTTTCCAGTGATAATGGTTTGGCAACTACGAACAAAAAGGTTGTTTTTTCACTTCCGGGTGAGGAGTATGAGTTTAGAATGGTTCCTACCGATTCAGAGGGGCAGTTTATGTTTTCATTGGATTCTGACAATCTGGATACGGAATCAATCTTTCAAGTATGGGGCGTGGATAGAAACGAATATTCCATAAATATTGATAATGTACCTAAACTAAATTTGAAGAGGGAACTTTCGAAACACTTTGTTTTAAAAAGGGAAATGAGGGGTTTAATCGAGAAAAGAAGCACCCATAATCAAATAGAAAACGCGTATTTCAATAGCAAGCCAGATACCATACAGCTGAACAATGATTTTATACCCATCTATGGCAATAATATTATAGAATACAATTTGGATGAATATACACGGTTCCCAACCTTTAAAGAAACCTTGGTAGAAATTGTGGATAATGCTTGGATTGCCACCAATGATAATAGCGAGCAGCATATTTTTGTGAGGGATTTTGAGGCCACAAACATGGATGTTGGTTACAATCCGTTGGTAATAGTTGACGGAATCGTACTTCAAGACCATGAAGATCTAATAAACTATAGTGTAAAAAGGGTCGAGACTATTCGATTGGCCAGGAACCAATATGTTGTGGGGGGACAAATTTTTCAAGGAATCTTTGATGTAAAAACATTCGATGCGGACTTTGCAGCGAACTATCAAAAAACACACTTGAATAACATAAAATTGTTGAGGCCCAAACCTCAAAAAAAATATTTCAAACAAGATTATAGCAGTAGCAATTTTGATGTAATACCCGATTTTAGGCAGCAATTATTGTGGGACCATAACTTGGAACTAGAGAAACCCACAAACAACGTGGAGTTTTATACTTCCGATTTGGATGGGAGATTTGAAATTGTAATAGAAGGTTTTACAAATCAAATGCAGCCTTTAAAAGTAGTAAAGTACTTCAGTGTCCAATAATATGTCTTGTATTAATACGCTGTTCTAGTCCTTTTTCTTTACCCTTTTTTAATGCTAACTTCAAGTTTCCATCATTTTTGGTCGATAAAATCGCCCCAATTTTGACAACCCAAGATTTTTTTTATAAATTTTCAAAACAATCACATTTGCTCTCGTTGGAGCAAGGAGTTAACCACAACATCATGAATAACCTCAAACGCGTAATTGTTGACTACAAAAAATTGACCTCCGAGGTGCTTAAACTTTTGGTGGAGAAGTATCCTGATGGATATGGAGATGATGATGTAATCAACTTCAAAAACTTAAAAGGCGAGTCAATAGAAGCTGTGGAAGTCTCCACTGAGGATACCAAATACCTTGTAAAAATAAGCTCCAAGCTGGAACGTACCATGGCGGATTTCGACGAAGATGACGAAGATGATTTTGACTCCGAAGATTATGAAAAAACCCCTGAGGACGACGAAGACTTTTCAGAACCCGACGAGGAAGACGAGGACTGATTTTTTCTATTCCTTTAAGTTTTCAAGCATTTCATTGGTGGTCTGGTCCAAATCAAATCTAGGTTTCCATCCCCATTCCTTTCTTGCGGCGGAATCATCGATACTGCTCGGCCAGGAATCCGCAATTTCTTGCCTAAAATCTGGTGCGTAGCTTATTTTAAAGTCGGGAATGTGTTTGGCAATGCTTTCAGCCATTTGTTCCGGGGTAAAATTCATGCCCGCCAAATTATATGAAGACCTCACCTTTATATTTTCTGAAGGACTGTCCATTAAGTTGATGGTGGCTCTAATGGCATCGTCCATATACATCATTGGAAGTTCCGTGTTATTATTCAAAAAGCATTCATAGGAACCTTTTTTTAGTGCGTCATGGTAAATTTCAACTGCATAGTCCGTTGTGCCTCCTCCGGGCATGGTTTTCCAGCTTATCAACCCTGGATAACGAACACTTCTAACATCGACACCGTATTTTTTGTGGTAATACTCACACCACCTTTCCCCGGATTGTTTACTTATGCCGTAAACTGTGCTAGGTTCCATTATAGTGTTCTGAGGTGTATCCTCTTTTGGGGTGTTGGGACCAAAAACAGCAATACTTGAAGGCCAAAAAACTTTTGATATTTTCTTTTCCTTGGCCAAATTGAGCACATTAAAAAGCGAATTCATGTTAAGATTCCATGCACGCATCGGGAATTTCTCTGCAGTGGCGCTCAGCATAGCTGCCATTAAATAAACCTCATCAATTTCGTAATGCATTACTACATCCTCTACAGCTGAATAGTCGGTGGCATCCATAAGTTCAAACGGACCAGACTGCATCAGAGCTTCTCCACCTTCGCGAATGTCACTGGCTATTACATTTTCAGCCCCGTATTTATTTCTGAGTTCAAAGGTTAGTTCGGTTCCTATTTGCCCGCATGCGCCGATTATTAAAATTGGTTTGTGCATTAAAATCGAAGTTAATTTAGTTTGATGGCAAAGATACCCTTTATTAAAATTTGTACATTCGCCTATGCAAAAATTGTTAGGCATACTTATTTCTCTCTCCATTTTGGGAGCCTGTAAAAAAGTTGAAAAAGCTACTGCTGTAGTTGAAAATCAGAATTTGGAGTTCAACTATCAGAAAATGCCGGATAGAATTGAGATAAACCCGGATGCAGCAGCTATTGTTGATGACTGGCGACAATTCAAAGATTTTAATGCCAGTATAGATGTGCTCTACAAAGCAACCAACAACGAAGATTTAGCGTTGGCCATTGATGACCTTATTGAAAAAGAGAAAAAAATGGCCGATGGAGTATATCCGGAATTGTTCGACACTTTTCAGATAAAAAGTAGGCAAAGAGTTCTGCGTACGTTTTTGTATAAAGCGAAAGCAAGTATTCAGGAAAATCAGCCAACTACCCAACCCATCGTGGAGGCCTTGGAAGCATACAACAACATGCGTAAGCAGTTGAATGTTATCATGAACAGCCAATTGGATAAAAAATTGATTTTAGATGAAGCGTAATATTCTAGTATGGGGATTATTTTTGGTTTCCATGGTCATTTGTGCCCAAAACACGGAAAAACAAAAAATCAATGAAGTATTGGACGGATGGCACTTGGCCGCGGCCAATGCGGATTTTGAAGCCTATTTTGAAAAAATGACAAAAGACGGGGTGTTTTTGGGAACCGATGCCATGGAGAATTGGCAGAATGAAGAGTTTAGATCTTTTTCCAAACCTTATTTTGATAAAGGGAAGGCGTGGAGCTTTACTGCAGTGCAGCGCAACATCTATTTGAATGAATCAGGAACCTTTGCTTGGTTTGATGAATTGCTGGACACCCAAATGAAGATTTGTCGGGGTTCGGGGGTCTTGAAAAAAGTAAATGGGCAATGGAAAATTGCCCATTATGTATTATCGATTGCAGTGCCCAACGAAAACGTGGACGAACTTATCCAAATAAAGGAAGAAAAGGACAATGCATTGCTTAAGGAACTAAAAAAGAATAAGCAATAACTTAATTTTTATCTACTTCTGCGGTTTCTTTTCTAGACTCCAAAGCCTGCTTGCTCAAGCTTGCCAAGTTGAAATTTGGGGCAATTTTAAGTGCTTCATCTATAGAAGCAATCGCTGCATCAATATTTTCTTTGTCCATATTAAAATCCGCTAAACCTTTTAAATGATAAAAAGCAGCTTTTAGTGAGACCTCATAAGGTTGTTGCCTCTCATAAAAAGCATATTTCATTTCATCGGTTGCATTCGCTATGCCATATTCAATGTTGGTGATGGCACCATTCATATCTCCTGTTTGAATTTTAAGATCAGCCATTTCATAAGCTAGGTAAGGAGATGGATTTCGAGAATGTAGTTCTTCAAAATGTTCTAATGCTCTTTTAGGTTGGTTCAATGCCTTTAAGGAAAAGGCCTTGATTTGCACAGCAAGGTCGGAGTCATCACTATTTTTCTCCACACCTATGGTATTCAAAGCTTGCATGTGCTGACCATTGTTCATGTAAACAAAAGCCAAGGTGTCCCTTCTTTCTTTAGATGGAGCCAAAACATTCAAATGTGTCAAAGCACCGATCACACCGTTTACATCTCCTTGTAAACGCATTTCCTTATAATAAGCATTGTAGTGTTTCAAAAGCTCATCGTTGGTTTGCGAAATACCGCTAAAGCCCACAAACAGGAGCAATAAGAGTACAGTCTTTTTCATTGATTTTCCATTTAGTGCGCCAAATCTAACAAAATAATCCCAACCAAGCTGTTAAGAATTCGATAAGTAATCATTGGGGTTTCAGGAAATTATAGGTGTGGTAAAACTCTGGTTTTTATCCAAGAAATTTTTACTCAAAACTACCTTGCCATTTTTTTGGGAGGATTCTGTTTTGTAAGAAGGGGTGGGTAATCCTCTTTTTTGTGCTTCTTCAAAATAATATACCTGCTTTTTGGGGTGATGAGGATATACCCCGTTGAAAACTTCTCCCCAATAGCTTTGCTCCAAAATGGTTAGAATCATATGGATACAATCATCGAGGTGAATCAAGTTGATGGGATGATTTCCATTGCTGAGATGCTCTCGGCCAGATAGTGTGGTCACAGGATGTCTATCAGGGCCAATCAAACCGCCAAAACGAATGATAGTAGTTTTGAAGCTTTCTTCATTCCGTAAGATCTTTTCGCACTCCACCAATTGTTTGCCCGATTCCGTGGCAGGTTCCAATGGAGAATCCTCCGAGACTTCCCCTTCGGTATTTCCGTAAACTGCAGTGCTACTTACAAAAATGACATAAGCGACCGTGCTTTTTTTGATTTCCTCAACCAAGAATTTCATCTTTTCCACAAAACTCTCCGTATGCTTGCCCCTAAGTTTGGGTGGTACATTGATGATCAAGATTTCGATATTGGATAGGAACTCTTCGATGTCACCTTTGATTCCAATCTCGGATAGACTGATTTCAAAAGGGGTTATCCCCTCATTTTGTAAAACCTCCAATTTGCTGGAAGATGTGGTAGTACCTTTTACCTTGTATCCTTGCTCAATCAATTTTTGAGCTAAGGGAAGCCCTAGCCACCCACAGCCCAATACACCTATGTTTTTATTCAAATCGCAAGGTTTTTATGGTCAATATAGCATCATTTAGGACAAAAGGCATCGGAATGCTATTTTTTGGCCGTTCAGGAATGCTAAACTCGGGATGGGTTAGGAGGTTATTGGAAGCTTCGTACAGAGTAAGCTCCAAAACGGAATCTTTTGGAAATTCAAGTTGTAATTCCGTAAAATCATTGTTGGTTATATAGTGAGTTACCAATTTGCTCCTTCGTTTTTCGAGGAAGTAAGAAGATAATTCAATCCGATTTACCTTAGCGGACTTTATATCAATAGGATTTGTAAATACTTCCAGACGGTTTACATCCCTTTTTGGGGTGATGCAAAGTTCAATCATCCTGTTGTCTCCGATAATAGTGTCAATTACAGTATCAATGTATGGAGGTTGAATATTTTTCTTTGGTGCATCGGCGACATAGCTAAGATTTGTACGGTATTTACTGGAAATAGTCTCTGTATTGGGTACTCTTTTGTTCTCTCCAATGAATTGCCGGTTCCAATCAATCAATACGTTATCATAGGTAGCCCATTGCGTGGAATCGGTATCTGCATTAAAAACATATAATAAGCTGCTTGGTTTTGGTCTTTCTTCATTAAAATTAGATTGTATATGGCTGGTTATTCCGAATGCAAAGAAGAGGAACAAAAATAAGTACGCTAATCTCCCCTTAGTTTTTAACTGACCAAAAAAGGGAAGCACCAAGAAGAAAAGCAATGTAGTAAAGACTGTGGCGGCCACCATCATTTTTAAGCCAAGGCCAATGGGGAACATGTTAATAAATGGCGAATAGATAAGCACGGCGGGCAATGCCAAAAACACCATCAGAAAAGGATTGGGTTTTTCCTGATTGATGGTCACCAAAAAAGCGGCCAACAAACCAAATAACGGAACAATAAAGAAGGCAGCTCCTTTTAAATATGCAGCTACCAATCCGCAGATAAGCAACCAAATAAAGATGGGTGCGACCAATAGGTTGGGCGTGTTGGTTTTTCTAAATTTATTATAGGTGTAAAAACATACAAACAAAGAGAACATCACATAAACGATAATGTAGGTGTGTCCGTTGTAGGTAAATCCGTGCAGTATATCTTTAAATCCAGGATACCACCAAGTAATGATATTCCAACAAAAATATCCTGCGACCCCATTCACAATAAGGGTGACCAGTACCGGAATAAATCCCCTTAAAATAGCATTGACGTTCAGTTTTTTCTTTTTAAAACCTGAAAATAGTAATAGAACAAATACTAGGACAGCAAACCCGAACATAGGCCAGATCCATTCAAAAGGGTAGGAGACAAGCTTAAAGAACGGCATATTAAAATAGACATAATCGTTCAAACTTTTAAGGTTGTCCAAATCGGCATCACTAAAATAGGTGAGCAATGGCATTAAATAACTCCCTTGATGTGCCAAGGTGTTACGGTCCAGTCGTTCGTATGAGTCCAAAGCGGTATGATAATCAAAGTGATCATCTATAAACGCAAAGTTAAAACCTTCGATATCCCCATCTTCTCTAAAAACGGTAAGGTCGGTATCGTTAGGGAGCATCTTGTAAATGCTATAAGCGAGCGAATTTGCCACTGGATATTTCGGGTTGGCTTTGGTAAACTCTTTAATTAAAGTGCCGTTTCCTCTATTGGTTTCAATGAGCATATAGCTTGGACCTCCACTACCGCGGGCTTCAAAATTTAGGGCGAGTCCTACATTTTTGGCCCATGGATGGTTTTTTACAAAAAGGTCAGCTCCATTAAGTCCAAGTTCCTCAGCATCGGTAATAAGGATAATAATATCATTTTTAGGAGTCTTGTTCTCACTCAAAAATGCTCGAACCCCTTCTAAAATGCTCGCCACACCGCTGCCTGCATCACTAGCTCCGTAGGATGAGTGCGGACTACTGTCGTAATGGGAAAGTAAAAGGAGTGCTTTTCTGTTGCTGGTTCCCTTAATTCTGGCTAAAATATTGGTTGCCTTACTAAGATTTCCCCAATCCCCTGCGGTATACCCTTCTTGTGTAGTTGTTTCCAAACCCATTTTTTTCAGTTCGGAAATGATATAGCTTATGACTCTTTCGTGCCCGGGGAAACCAACAGCATGGGGCTCCATGGATAGCTCTTTTACATGCTCTAAGGCCCTATCGGTAGAAAAGGAAATCGTTGAGACATCTTCGTTGGCTTTATAAACCGGCATTAAAGATTTGAAACTCCAATACACAGCAATAAAAAGCAGAATAAGGGCAAGGGTTCGGGAAAACTTCATAGTTCAGCATTGTTGAAACTTAAATGTATGAAATTATGAAAGGTTCTCATATTTTGATGGCTAAAATTAGGTTATTCGCTAAAAAAAGCTATATTTATTATTCAACTTTAAAATCTAACCATATGGCAATCAAGAGTTTTCAAGGCGTACGAAGCAAGGAGGAGAACAAGAAGAAATACAACGCCCCTATTTTGGTGGAGGATTATATGACCAAAAAACTGATTACCTTTTCTCCAGACCAATCCATTTTGGAAGTAATGGAGACTTTTGCCAAGCACCACATCTCCGGTGGACCAGTTTTGGACAACAATGGTTTTTTGGTCGGAATCGTTTCAGAGGCAGATTGTATGAAGCAGATTTCCGAGAGTCGATACTTTAACCAACCCATTTTAGATAAAAGTGTTGAAAGATTCATGACCAAAAACGTGGAAACTGTTCCGCACGATATGTCAATTTTCGATGTTGCCGGTGTTTTTGATAGACACAACAGACGCAGGTTGCCCGTAATGAAAAACGATATTCTGGTAGGGCAGATAAGTAGAAAAGATGTTGTGATTGCGGCTCTAAAACTAACTTCCCATAGCTGGAAATAATTTATTCCCTTTTTACAATCATGTAATAATCATTGTCGAGCGGTAAGTATCCTAAATCGTAGACAAAGTAATATTTGCTGCCTTTTTTTGTGGTGTATAGGTTGGTGATGTATTCAAAATCGAATCCCTTGTCCAACAATCTCATTTTGGTTGTTTTTGTTTTTCCATCTTTGAGTGGAAAACTATCAAGTATTCTATGGTTTTTGCGGAGCTTGTTGTTAATGTTGCGCACTAAGTTCTTACTGTCTCTGTTCAGTAGATTGTTATATGCATTCCTGCAATGGTCGGAACAGTATTTTTGGTCGATACGGCCCAATAGTTTTTCGCCGCATACTAGGCATTTTCTTTCGGACATAGGATAAGATTAGGTCACCACAATATCATACTTTTTTAATAAACCAATTAATCCACCCTTACTAAAACGGGTTTTCTTCACTTGGTTGATGGATGGATCAATGTTGAAATTTATGGCTGAAGTAAAATCAGCTAGTTCAAGATGCGTGTTCTCAAATATTGCGTTTTCAAAATCACAATTTGGGAACTTAGCCTGTTTCAAGTGCGCATCGGTATAGTCGGTTTGATGGAGCTTACAATCTTGGAATTGGATGCCAGGCAGATTCATTCCAATAAATGATGCTACGGATAGATTGCACCTAATAAATTTTAGGGACAACAATAACTGGTTACAGGTTTCAAACTGAAGGCCTACCATTTTACAATCCTCAAAGGTTACATCGTTAAAAAAGGTGTGAGCAATATTGGCATTCGTGAAATCACATCCTTCAAAAGTGCATTCCACAAAATTCTGGTTGTCCAAAAATCCCTTGGAGAAAAGGCAGTCCACAAAACGGCAATTTTCGTAATCGCCCTTGGGCAATTTATTTTGCGAATAATCCTGTTTTGTGAACTCCTGATCTAACCAAAAGGACGCTGTCATTACTCTCCTGTTAAAATTATGGCGGGGATGTCCAATGCTTTGAACATTTCGTTATATTCTTTCATGCCACTGCCCACGATGGCATTTTTCTCATCTTCAAAAGTTTTCCATTCGGCCATATTGTCCCTAAACAGCTCTTTGGCACCTTCTGTCACTTTGGGTTCGGCCACGTCGATAAACCCTCTCAAATGCATAAAATCAGCATTCAGTTTACTGCTAAAGTTCACTACATCTTGGAAGGTTTTTTGCTTGGGTTGAATCAAGTTCTCTTCCCAAGTATTGATTCGTTCCAAAAGGGTATCTCCCTTCTCAAGCAACTCTTTTGCACTTTCGTCGTCTTTAAGCAACTTCTTATATTTTTTAAGTTGACTTTTGGCAGTACGCATTTGGTTAACCGCTTTGTGCATGTTCACCAAGGTTTCATCAATTCTGGTTAAATAGGATTGTTGTTCTGCATAATCGGCAGGTGAAGCATCGATTAATGGGTCAGCCAATACTGTCGCATTGGTCTCCACCGTCTCGTCTTCCATAGTAAGGCGAAGCGTATATGTGCCAGGGGCCACCCTCGAACTTCCGTAACCATCAAAACCAAAAACATTTTCAATGACAGGTGAAGGTTCACGGTAAAAATCCCAAGTGAATCGATTATATCCTTTTGCTGCAGGTAAAACCTTTGGTTTTGATGGTCCACCTGGCCAGCTTTTGAAATCTTTTGGTGCTTGATTCGTGTAAGATCTGATCACCTTACCCCCAGATAATACTTCCAGCTTCAGTTCGGTGGAATCCAATTTTTTGGGCAGGTAATAATCGAACGTTACCCCCGATTTTTGGTTTTGGCCCAACCCTGGCACATACTGATCCGTACTGCCGTTAAAAATGCGGTACGATGGTTTTGGTGTGACAATCTGTAATGAATTGGCAGGTGTCAAACTATTTTGAACAGCACCCAAGTCATCCAATATCCAAAAAGCTCTTCCTGCCGTAGCGGCTACCAAATCATTATCTTGAATAATCAAATCATTGATAGGAACCACTGGTAAATTCAGTTGCAAAGATTGCCAGTGTTGGCCATCATTCAAAGACACATACAGGCCTGTTTCTGTACCTGCATAAAGTAATCCTTTTTGTTTTTTATCCTCTCGGACCACTCGAGCAAAAGTGTGCTCACCATCAATCCCGTTGGTGATTTTGGTCCATGTTTGACCATAATCCGTGGTTTTGAAGATGTAGGTGTCCAAATCCATGAACTTATAACGCATCAAAGTGATGTATGCCGTTGCAGGATTGTGAGGAGATACTTCAATACTGTTGATGATACCTTCTTTGGTATTTGGAGGAGTAATGTTCTCCCAAGTATCGCCACTATTTTTGGTTATATGAACCAATCCGTCATCCGAACCGGCATAAAGTACGCCTTCTTCGTGCGGAGATTCCACTAGGTACATGATGGTATTGTAATTTTCACCTCCTGCCGCTTCGTTAGTATACGGGCCGCTTCCTGGACCTTGTTTCTCAATTTCGTTTCTTGTTAAATCGGGGCTTATCACATCCCAACTATACCCGCCATCTTTTGTTCTAAAGACCACATTGCCCGCATGGTAAATCGTGTTGCGGTCGTGTGGTGAGCTAATAATGGGAGCATTCCAATTGTAACGGAACTTAAAATCCTTTGGAATATTACCTAGACCCAATTCAGGGTATTCTTTAATAGGTTTTGCTTCCCGGGAAGCCTTTACCCACTTTTCAATAATTCCTTGATAGCAACCACCGTATACAACTTCTGGGTTGTCAGGGTCAAAAGCCAAATAAGCACTTTCACAACCAGCAACAGCATACCAATCTTTCCAATCGATACCTCTATCCCGTGTGCGGCTGGCTATGGCCACGGAAGAGTTGTCCTGTTGTCCTCCGTACACATTGTATGGTACTAAATTATCCGTTATAACTCGATAAAACTGTGAGGTTGGTTGGTATTGTTGTGAACTCCAGCTGAGACCTCCGTTGTTGGAAACATTGGCACCACCATCGTTGGAGTTAACCATGATCTGGTTGTTTTTGGGGTGAATCCACAAGTCGTGATTGTCGCCATGTGGCGTAGAAACAGGAGTAAAGGTTTTTCCTCCATCTATGGATCTGGTCACGGGAGCATTTAACACGTACACGATGTTTTCATCTTGTGTATCCGCAAAAATCTCCATGTAGTACCAAGACCGAGCAATATTGATTCGGTTTTTATTGGTCTGTTTCCAGGTCTTTCCAGCATCCCCACTTTTGTAAACACCGCCTTTTTCACCTTCGGCTTCAATTACAGCATACACTACCTCAGAATTTGCTCTAGAAACAGAGATACCGGACTTTCCAAATTCTTTTGGAAGTCCTTTTTCCATTTTGTCCCAAGTAGCTCCACCGTCGGTAGATTTATAGAATCCAGAAGAGGCGCCTCCAGAAGTAATGGTCCAAGGAGTTCTTTCATGTTGCCACATGGCCGCATATAAAATAAGCGGGTTGTTCATGTCCATACTTAGGGATGAAGCTCCTGTAATAGTGTCAACATAAAGCACTTTTTCCCAAGTTTCGCCTCCGTTAGTGGAGCGGTAAATGCCACGGTCTTCGGATGGGCCATATTGAGCACCTTGGGCGGCAATAAAAATAATGTCGGGATTGGTGGGGTGGATTATTACATCGGAAATGTGACGTGTATGGTCCAATCCGATATGTTTCCAAGTTTTTCCAGCGTCGGTGGATTTGTAAACACCATCGCCCATAGAGGTCATAACACCACGAGCTGCATGTTCTCCCATTCCGGCTATCACAATGTTAGGATTGCTTTCGGAAACGGCAATATCGCCAACAGTTCCAGTTTTTAAGAATCCATCGGAAACGTTTTTCCACGTGACACCGTCATCGGTGGTCTTCCAGATACCCCCGCCTGTATTTCCCATGTAGAAGGTGTGGGGCTGGCCCACAACACCAGTGGAGGTAACACTTCGTCCGCCACGGAACGGGCCAATGTTACGCCACTTTAATCCCGGAAAAAGGGAATCGTTAACTACAATGGAAGGTTGGTCGGATTTTTTGTTTCGTCGTTGTGCATCCATAGGATGCAATGCCAATAACATGGCACATAAAAGTAGAGGTCTTAGTTTCACGAGTGTTGGAATTAGTTAGTCCGTTAAAGATACTAATTCAAGGTATTCCAATGAAACTAAATCACTTCACTCTTTTGTAGGCAAAAAGGATTTCTTCTTGGTTTCCGTCCTCTTCAATAAGAACCCAAACATTCATTTGGTCGCCACTTATCTTTTCCATAGTGAGTCCTTCAAAATACACTTTGTTTTTTTCGAGTTTCACTAATTTAAAATCGATGGTTTCATTCTTTTCTTCCCAACCTTTCATGTTTCCATCAAAATGCTTGAGTTGAAGCATGATGGAATCGTCCAATTGTTGAATATGTCCCGATTCGTAGAAGGAGACTTTATCATCGTTCACCATTCGGAAGACGAACATCATGGAATTACCCAAGGGTGCACTCCAGATCTCCTCGGCAATGCCGCCAAAAGCTTCCCCTGTCCAATGGCCCTCGATCCAGGAGACTTCCTCTAGATTGGCTTTGGGTGATGACTGGCCTTCGGGCAGTTGCATAGTTTGTTGCGCGGAAGCAATTCCCGCGCTGAACATTAAAATAAGTGCAATCGATTTCATAATTGGTTTTGTTTGATTGATGATTAAATGCCTTACCATTAATTGGACAAGGCAAATTTTACGTTAACGGTGGTTTCCACTTTTATTTTTTCAAAGTCAATGTCCAAAGGTTGTGCTTGGCCCATATCTACGGAAACAGCTTTCATTTCCATCATGGGAGCTTGGTTGTACCTAGGGTAGTATTGCGAATTGTCGGCAATGTGAATAGCCATCCCTATTTTTTGCCCCAATGGTTTTGTAAGTGCATCGGCTTTTTGCATGGCTTTTTTAACGGCCCTTGTTTTAAGTTCCAATTCCAGTTCGTCCATTTTGGAGTATTCGGTTTTCTCAATACTGGTGTTTGCGATATCCAATTGCTCGAGGGTCATCATAACATCGCCCAATTCTTTACCTGAGTAAACAAGCAAAGAGTACTGTTTGCTTTTGAGCACTTCTTTTTGGCGCAGAAAGTATTTTTTGAAATTGCTACTTGCGTCCTTTATTACCAATTGCTCATCTAGGTCGATGCCCAAAGCTTTTAAACGTTGTGCCATTTGGTTTTCCTGTTCCTCCACTGACACTCGACCTTTGGTATCTTTTTCCTGAATGATAATGTTGAGATAGATTTTATCAGGTGTAACCATGGTATCTACTCTGGCTTGAGTTTCCAGGTATGGGGTATCTAAAAAGTTTTTGGTTTGGCCAAAAATTGTGGTAGCGAATAGTAAGGTTACTATGGAGATGATTGTTTTTTTCATGATGTAATTTTATTAAAGGTAAATACTTCCCCCTTATGTTCAAAACCTGTGCCGCAATGTATTTTGATCCAATACAGATGAGATTCTCTGGGTTAACTCGATTAACTTGAGTACATTGTATGGATGAAATTTGTTTTGGCACCCGATAAATATAAAGGATCACTTACTGGACGTGAATTTTGTGAAACTGTTGCCCGAGGCATCAAAAAAGTTTTTCCAAATGCGGAAATCATTAGTAGGCCTTTGGCCGATGGAGGGGACGGCACCATCGATGTGGTCGCAGATTATCTTAATGCTTCAAAGGTTTCTGTAAAAGTAAAGGACCCTTTATTTAGAGAAATCACTACAAAGTATCTACTTTCTGAAGACAAACAAATAGCTTTCATCGAAATGTCCGAAGCATCCGGATATAAATTGCTTGAAAAATCCGAGATGAACTGCATGAACACCACTTCCTTAGGTACTGGTGAAATGATTGCAGATGCCCTTGAAAAAGGAGCAAAAAGTATTGTGCTGGGTATAGGGGGTAGTGCTACCAACGATGGAGGAATGGGCATGGCCCAGGCTTTGGGCTATTCCTTTTTGGATGCAGATGGTAAGGAACTGGAACCTATAGGGAAGAACTTGGAAAATGTGTCAGAAATCAATCAAGATAATGTAAACCCGAAGTTGTCCGAGGCAAAAATCCAAGTGGCCTGCGATGTCAACAATCCCTTTTATGGTGAAAATGGAGCAGCCAAAATCTATGGAGCGCAAAAAGGTGCTTCCATGGAAGATATTGAGTTTTTGGACAAGGGATTGGAAAATTTCGCCACGGTGCTACAATCCACTTTTGATGTTGATGTGCAAAATATCGCCGGTGCCGGTGCGGCAGGCGGCGTAGGAGGGGGTGCTGTAGTTTTTTTGAATGCCGAATTGGCCTCTGGAGTTGATTTGGTGATGGAACTTGCCAATTTTGATGAAGTTTTGGAAGGAGCCGATTGGGTTATTACGGGAGAGGGACAATTGGATGGACAGACTTTTTCTGGAAAAACCATCAACGGGGTAGTGCAATCTGCCAAAAAAAGAAAGGTACCTATTGCAGCATTCTGTGGTTCCATTGATGTCACCATTGAAGAGATGCAAAAAATGGGACTGGATTATGCGGTTTCCATTCTCAATCAAGTTGGTAACTTAGATGAAGCCAAGGCGAGGAGTGCGAAAAATCTAGAATTGGCCAGTTATAATTTTGCCCATTTGGTGAAGTTGAGCAGAAGCTAGCCCAAATAATTTTTATTCATCTTATATTCCAAGGAGGTTTTAACGGCTTTCCATTCGGTGTTCAAAATGGAAAATACAACGGTGTCCCTAAGGTTGCCGGACCCATCAACACGATGATTTCTTAAAATACCATCTTGTTTGGCACCTAAGCGGAGAATGGCATTTCGGGAAGGATGGTTGTGAAAATGCGTTCGGAACTCCACGGCTATACAGTTCAAATTTTCAAAAGCATACTTTAATAAAAGGTATTTACTCTCTGTGTTTATTCCTGTTCGTTGCGCTTTTTTGGCATACCAAGTGGCTCCTATTTCCACTCTTTTGTTTTTGGCATCCACATTTAAAAAGCGGGTACTCCCCACAATGGTGTTGGTTTTTTTATCGATAATCGCAAAGGGCAACGCTTCTCCCGATGCCTGCTGGGATAGGGCAACGTCCAAATAGGAGTCTATAGTC
The DNA here is from genome assembly GCA_040285615.1 of Allomuricauda sp. Taxonomy (GTDB): domain Bacteria; phylum Bacteroidota; class Bacteroidia; order Flavobacteriales; family Flavobacteriaceae; genus Flagellimonas. Next base: position 80,640 of record JAVJRL010000012.1, on the reverse strand, counting down.
TTGGGAGAAGGGACAGAAGTGAACCAAAGTTCCCAAAGATTGCCATCCGAAGCGGCAAAGGCCAAATCTACCTTGTGTTCTTTTTGCAGTGGTACCAATTTTACCAGTTCACCTGCTAATTGAATGGGACGTAACCAAGTATCCATAGGATGAAATTAAAGCGCAAAGATAAGTTTTAATCGCAAAGAAAAAGCCAGGGAAAATTCCTGGCTTCATCATCAATCAAAAAACGAAATTATATCAACTATTTCGATTCAAATTCTTCAATAATAAAGAAGTTCTTGCTCTTCTTTTTCACGATATAATTGTTTTCCAAAACATCGTAATGCATGGTTTTGTCATCAACTTTAATATCAAACCCTTTGTCGGTCTGCACTACTTCAAAATCATTGTTCACTGAACCTTTGTATTTCAGCACCATATAATCGTCGTAGTTTTCATCGGCATTACTGTCAATAGCTACCAACTTGGTGACAAAAGGAGAGGTGAGTTTTCTATCTTGGTTGACCATACCTTTATCCTTACTGTTCAGTTCCATGTCGTATTTTCTGCGCTCCATCACTTTTACGCTATACTCTTTTTCTTTTCCATTTTTAGACACGGTAAAAGTTTTAAGTTGTGTAGTGGCTTTCATCACCCCAGACTTTTGACTTTGCCCATATCCGGCAAATGCGGTTAAAGTTGCGAATGATAGTATAGTGAATAGCTTTTTCATAGTATAGTTTTTTGTGGTTAATAAATCTGTTTTTTTCTGGATGAATTGTCTATCTCTTACTTTAAATAAGAAGTAAACATCCAGTGTCTTTTCTCCAACTCGGTCATAAACTCGGTCAACATGTTTTCTGTGACCACATCGCCAGTTTCAAGGGATGCATTTACGGCATCCAACATGCTATCGTGCAAGATTTCGTAGTCTCGCAGCACTTCCCTTACCATTTCTAGAGCGGAAATATTCTTGTCCTGCTCCTCGATTTTGGAAAGTTCCAGTGTTCTCCTTAGTGTAAAGTTGCTTTGTACACCAAACACTCGAATTCTTTCTGCTACAATGTCAATGTTTTCTTTAACCGTGTTGTATTCGTTTTCAAACTCCTCGTGAAGTTCGAAAAAATCTGGTCCTTCAATGTTCCAGTGAAAGTTTCGGAGCTTATTGTAGAATACCTGATAGTTGGCCAATAATGTATTTAGGCTAACAACGATTTCTGCGGTTTCCAAATAAGTGAATCCCAATTTTTTAAAAGTTTTATTTTTTGCTTTAATAGCTTCCATACAATACGTTTTTGATTTGTTTAGTATAAAAGTACAAGTCAATACCCGAGAGGATTGATTGTAATGATGTAATTCTTGATGCAAAAGGTTTTTGGATGACCTTTGGGGGGTAAAATGGTGTGATTTATGCCCCAACAGTTATATTGTAGACCAACGATTCTAATCGTAATTCAATTAATAACATATATGTATGTATAAGTAAATCAAGTGTTTAACTTAATTTGACGCTTATTGGGAATTGTTTTGGATGGATGGTTCCCTATCATCACTGATAATGAAACCTTTGCGAAGACATTCATATACATCGGAAGAAATATCGGTCAAGTATTCTTTCTCGTCGCTAAATACTTTTTGAGGCTCACCGTGGGTAAGGTCTTGCTCTTGAATGTAGATGGTTTCCGATATGTCGTACATTTTTTTACAAAGACTGAATCTTTTAATCACCTTGTACTTATTGATGCTTCTAATGTGCATTAGGTTGAGAGTTTTTTGGTTATCTGATTGGACACCGTAAGACCTAATAAGTCACTTTTAAATAAGTGTAATCGGGTACATACGTTTACAAACGAAAACAAATGGTTACAAACCGAATATGATTTTTAAGTGCTTCTAAGTTTGCCTCGTCGGACAATGAGAGTTCGATGGATAATTTTTAAAACTTAAATCTTACTATTATGAATTCACTTAGAAACAAAGTACAATTGATTGGCAACTTAGGAAATGATCCAGAAATCATTATGCTGGAAAATGGCAATAAATTGGCTAAGTTTTCAATCGCGACAAATGAATCCTACAAAAATGCAAAGGGTGAAAAGGTAACCGATACGCAATGGCACAATATCGTGGCATGGGGAAAGTTGGCCGAAATAACGGAGGATTTTCTTTCCAAGGGCAAAGAAGTCATGATAGAGGGTAAACTCATGAATCGCTCCTATGAGACCAACGAGGGTGAGAAAAGATACATTACCGAAATTAAATGTAATGAGCTATTGATGCTGGGAAAGTAATTGTTGCTGCTTAATGACGACTAAAAGGGGGTAACTCCCCTTTTTTTGTTTTCCTGTAGGGTAAATACATTTTGAGTTGTTACATAACCAAACGCCAGAACTTTAGTAAATGAACAACGTATTTATTAAAACTCAAAAAGATGAGGTTGAACACTCTAATTACAATATTGTTTGCATTGGGCTTGGCGGCTATGGTATCTGCACAAGAAAGCGAATATTCTTTTTATGAGGCACAGGCCAGAAAAGATTTTCACTACGAACAATCCTTAGTGTTGGTAAGCAACGAAGATGTGGAAGATTATTGGAAAGACCAAGCACGTTTTGAAAAGGATTTGAAAAAGCATGATGGTAATGCGTATAAGGTCTACATGAATGAAAAGAAAACAGTTTATGCTGAGCATTCCAAATCATGTGGAGAACAATGTAGGCACGGTAAAGATTATTACCAGCATGCAATATTATATTTTACTTATACTGATGACCAATTCTTATCCAAAGAAGCACTTGAATTAGTTGTACAAATAGCTTCTCCACGTATATTTTGAACGTATATTTTTAGTTAGTTATATATAAAAGCGCCCTGAAATGGGGCGCTTTTTTCATTATAAGTTATTCGTTTATTTAATTCTGACCACCATTTCGTTCGGGTGAACGTGGTTTTGGCCATTCCAATTGCTCTCCTGTTCTAGTACTAATTGGCAGAACAGCTTTTTCCCGGTCCGTTCTCTCAGGATATTCACTGGCCATGTAAGTAAGAATTGCGGTGAGGATGGCATTGTTGCGAACATCATCAAAAATAATTTTATCATAGGTATCCCTGTTGGTGTGCCATGTATAGTTCCAATACGACCAGCTTAAAGAGCTTAGGCTAAATGCAGGGGCTCCTGCTGCTTGGAAAGAAGCATAGTCGGAACCGCCACGTGCCGGGGTTCCAGGAAAGGTTGTCTCAATTTCATCGGTAATTTCTTTTGGAACCTCATGCAACCATTTGCCTAAATAATCATAGGACTTTAAAAATCCACCGCCCGAAATTCGAACTACTCTACCCGTTCCATTATCTTGGTTAAAAACTGCTTGTACGCCTTCAACAATTTCCGGATTGTCTTCAACAAAGGCCCTGGAACCATTGAGGCCTTGTTCCTCGCTGCCCCAATGTCCTACCAAAATAGTGCGCTTTGGGTTGGGATACGCTTTTTTCAAAATACGCATGGCTTCCATCATTACCAATGTTCCTGTTCCGTTATCTGTAGCACCGGTTCCACCGTCCCAAGAATCAAAATGGGCTGACAGAATCACGTATTCATTAGGCTTTTCGGAACCTTTAATTTCAGCGATGGTGTTGAATGTGGGCACTTTGCCCAATTCTTTGGATTCTGCCACAATATGAAGCTGCGGTTTTTGTCCTGATTCCACCAATCGATACAGCATTCCGTAGTCCTCCAGTTCGAGATCCACTGTTGGAATTTCTTTGGTATAAGCTCCAAATATTTTGTTTACTCCAAAACCACGGGACCAATAGGAGGCTACAATTCCAACTGCGCCTGCTTCTTCAAGGACAACTGGCAAAGTACGTCTGCCGAGTCCGGTATTCGCTATGTTTTTTCTCCAAGCTTCAGTTTGCTCTTCTCGCTCCCTTTCCATCTTTTCAAAGGACTTTTCAGTAGCAAACTCTTCCCAATTATAGTCGGGTCTTCCTGTGGGTTGTGGCATGGAAATCATAACAAGTTTACCTTTAACCTTGGGCAACCAGCTGACAAATTCCAAGGAATCGGATACTGTTGGCAATACAACTAATTCTGCCGTAACACCTTTTTTGGGTGTGCTTGGGCTCCAGGCCAGCTGTGTTCCTCTTAAGCTTTGCGCTCGTGGGTGCACCATATCAATATGGCTAATACCGCGTTCCCATCCTTTCCATTCGCCCCATTGCTCGTTGCGAGCGGGAATGCCCCAACTTTCGTATTTGGCGACTGCCCAATCATGAGCATTTTTCATTTGTGGAGTACCTACCAATCGAGGCCCTATACCATCCATAAGTTGATGGCCAAGTATTTCCAATTGTGAGTTTTCGTTTGCTTCTTGAATGATTGCTTCAATAACTTCATCCTTGTCCTGTGCCAACAAAGCAAAACTGGACACAAGGAAAAGAGTAAATAAAAGAGAGGTTTTTTTGATCATGGTTTCTAGTTTGCATTAAAAATAGAACAAATAAAGAAACCTTTTGGTCAGGAGTAGGAGTAATGTGACGATTGTATAAATGGGTTACGCAACTTTTTTAAGAAGATCAAAGCAAGGGCATTTTTTACAGCGCTTGCTCTCACTTTTCTTGTATTTTTTGCAACACTTGGATTTTACCTTTCCAGTTGGTGGTAATTCCCGAAGTTTAGTTTTTTTAATTTTCTTTTTGTCCTTTTTCTTTCCCATTATTAGAACCGAAATAGGGTACGAAAATAATTATTTTAAATCAATCTAAATAAAGTTTAACATAATTGTATTTCCAATTCATTAAAAATGAAGGGAGACACCCAAAGTGTTTGGACCAAAAGAAAGATTCCAGCTCACGTTCTTAGGATTAGTGCCGTTGTACTTTTCATCATACTTGGAATCCAGGTATTTATCGATGGACTCCACAATAAAGATGCTCAACACCGTACTAAAAGCCACATCGGAAACCCAGTGAAAATCATCTATAACACGTACGAGCCCAGGAATCATCCCTACCGCATACAATCCACCCTTAACCCAAGGGCTTTTAAATTGTTTGGCAATGGCGTATGCGTTGCTGAATGCGAGCATAGCGTGGCCCGAAGGAAAAGAATCATAATCATATACCCTGTCCAAGTGGAGTGGGTCGAAGGTAGCGGAACTTGCTCCGCTTTTGGGCCGTGCCCTACCAATGATTCGTTTGCTTACCTGTTGTAAAAACCCTCCAGCCGTAGCGGAAGAAATCAAAAGCACACCCGTGCGTCTCAATTTTTCATTTTTGGTAAAGAGTCCTGCAAGATATATTCCACCTGTAAGCATATAATTGTTTTCGGGAGCGCCATATTTGTTTCCATAGTCCTTAATAAGGTCTGGAACGTCTTGATCAAAACCATTTTTCCAATCTATGAACTCATCATCTACAGCAAATAGAAGCAATGTACCTCCGCTTAAATATCCAAAATTGGCCCAGTCGTTTCCTTTCCAATGGAATGGTCGGGAATAGGCATGACCCACACCCCCAAAAATGTTTCCTACATCGTAGGTAAAATTGTTCCAGAGGTTTTTCTCTTTTTTGATGTGAAGTTCTTGACCGGTCACAGTAGTGGTCAATAAAACTAGGATGAAGTATTTTATTAGTTTCATGATGTTGTATTACCAAAACTAGTCGGCAAAATTATTCATACATTTCATGGGCCAGCCGAAAAGTGTTGGCATGTGCTTCCACAATTATTTTAATATCCGGAGAGTACCCGCCCCCCATACTACATTGCATTGGTATTTTTGAATCATGACAGGTTTGAAGCACAAAGCGGTCCCGTTCCTTGCATCCATCCAAAGTCATGGACAGCGTACCCAATTTATCTGATTCCAAAACATCCACCCCGCAGAGGTAGAAAACAAAATCAGGTTGCACTTGCTCCAACAATTCTGGAAGGGTCTTTTTTAGGATAGAGAGATACACTTGGTCGGTTGTGCCTTTCTCTAATGGGATATCCAAGTCTGATGTTTCCTTTTTAAAGGGATAATTGCCTTTACCATGCATCGAGAAGGTGAACACAGAATAGTCTGTCTGAAAGATTTCCGCGGTTCCATTGCCTTGGTGCACATCTAGATCTATTATTAAAACCTTTTTGGCTAGTTTGCTGTTTAAAAGATACCGTGCGCCAATGGCTTGATCGTTCAACATGCAAAAAGCTTCACCTCTATCGGAATAAGCATGATGTGTTCCACCTGCAATGTTCATGGCGATACCATTTTCGAGCGCAAATTCGCATCCTTTTATGGTTCCATCTGCAATAATGCGTTCTCGCATCACAAGTTCTTCACTTAGCGGAAAACCAATCTTGCGAGCAGCACTTTTAGAAAGGTCCAGGCTTGCCAAATCATTGTAATATTCCTCATCATGTGCTGCCAAAATATGATGGTCTTCCGGTAATGAAGGTTCAAAGAAGTTTTCCTCGGAACAAGTGCCTTCATGAAGCAATTGTTGGGGCAACAATTCATATTTGATCATCGGAAACCTATGCCCCTCGGGCAAAGGATATTTGTAAATAGGGTGATAGGCTATTTTCAGCATATTAAGCACCTTGTTTATGCAATGCTAATTGAATCCGCTTTCTTGGTACATCAACATCCAAGACTTTTACAACCACCTGTTGATGAAGACTAACGTGTTCGTTGACATCTTTCACAAAAGTATCGGATAGATTAGAGATATGAATAAGGCCACTTTCTTTGATTCCAATATCTACGAAGCAACCAAAATTGGTGATGTTGTTGACAATACCAGGTAACAACTGACCTTGTCTCAAATCTGTTAATTCCTTTATATTTTGATTGAATGTAAATACTTTTGCTTTCTCACGAAGGTCCAATCCTGGTTTTTCCAATTCTTTCAGAATATCTTCCAATGTTGGCATCCCTATGGTTTCCGTACAATAGGATTTGAGGTCGATGCCTTGTAGGGCCGATTTGTTCCCTACAATTTCTTCGAGGGAAACACCTTGGTCTTTGGCCATTTTGGATACTAACCCGTAGCTTTCCGGGTGTACGGCAGAATCATCCAAAGGATTATCACCATTTTTGATGCGTAAAAACCCAGCACTTTGCTCAAAGGCCTTGCCTCCGAGACGTGGTACTTTTTTAATTTGCTCCCTGCTTTTGAATTTCCCATTTTCATTTCGGTAGGCAACAATATTTTCGGCCAGTTTAGGTCCAATCCCGGAAACATAGCTTAAAAGTGGGACACTCGCTGTATTGATATTGACCCCGACTGAGTTTACGCAGCTTTCCACCACGGTATCCAAAGAGGTTTTCAATTGCGTTTGGTCCACATCGTGCTGATATTGCCCAACGCCGATAGATTTGGCGTCAATTTTCACCAATTCGGCCAAAGGATCGGCCAAACGGCGACCAATGGAAACGGCTCCACGTACCGTAACATCATAATTTGGGAATTCGTCGCGCGCAATTTTGGAAGCAGAATAAATAGAAGCTCCAGCTTCGCTTACGATAAAGACTTCAATGGGTTTTTTGAATGGAACACGTTTTACCAACTGCTCCGTCTCTCGGGATGCCGTTCCGTTGCCAATTGCAATGGCCTCAATTTTGTAGGCATCCACCAAAGAACTTATTTTTTTGATGGCTCCTGAGCTATCGCGCTGTGGTGGATGGGGATAAATAGTTTCGTTATGCTTTAGGTCGCCCTGCTCATCCAAACAGACCACTTTGCAGCCGGTTCTAAAACCAGGGTCAATGGCCAAAATTCGTTTTTCGCCAAGGGGAGAACCAAGTAGTAGTTGTTTCAAATTCTTGGAAAAAACCTGGATGGCCGAAGTATCTGCTCTTTCCTTGGCTGTTTTTAATATTTCTTTGGACAGCGAAGGAAACAAAAGCCTTTTATAGGCATCGGCTATGGCCATTTCAATGTGTTCTACACAAGCGTTGTTGGATTTGATCAGGCGCCGTTCCATATTTTGAAGGGCTCTTTCGTCATCAATTTCAATTTTTACTCGGATAAAACCTTCCTTTTCAGCTCGCATAATGGCTAAAAAACGGTGTGATGGACAGCGGTTTAGCGGTTCGTTCCAATCGAAATAGTCGCGGAACTTTTGTGCTTTCTCGTCTTCTTTTTTGGTTTTGATGACTTTGGTGGTAATCAAAGCGTGGCGCTCCAACTGACCGCGAAGCTGATTTCGAATATCGGTACGCTCATTGATCCATTCGGATATGATGTGTCGAGCACCTTCAAGGGCATCATCTTCGTTAACAACATCCTTGCTTAGGTATTTGGAGGCAATGAATTCAATTTCATTGCTACGTTGTGCCATAATGATCTTGGCCAATGGCTCCAGACCATTTTTTCGTGCGGTTTCAGATTTGGTCTTCTTGCTCTTCTTGAAGGGGAGATATAGGTCTTCCAAACTGGTAAGGTCGGTACAGTTCAAGAATTTCGCTTCCAGTTCGGGAGTAAGGGCATCTTGTTCCTTTACAGCTTTGATGATGGCTGCTTTTCTTTTTTCCAGTGCCTCAAACTGAGCTTTGAACTCTACAATGGAACCAATTTGAACCTCGTCCAGATTGCCCGTGCGCTCCTTTCGATATCGAGAAATAAAGGGAACGGTGCAATCTTCATTTAAAAGGGCTACAGTGTTCTCTACACTCTTTTCTGAAAGATCGGTATGGCGAACGATATAGGGAACAAGTTGCATTTTAATTTCTGTAAATATTTATAAATGTAGTGATAGGGGTAAGACTATTTTTCAAACTTTACAATAGAATAGGTTTTCTCTTTTTTGTCAAAAAAACCATATAAATAATAGTCCCCAAAGTTCACTACACTTTCAAATTGAACAGTTTTAGTGTCTTTGTTAAACTTCTTTACCCTCTCAAAGATGTCCTCATAAAAGCCTTTGCTTAAAATTTGATAAGTGTCTGAATCCAGTAAAAGGTGTTTTTCAAATCCACCACTAATTCCAGAAAAACCCATACTGCCCATATACATGGGAGGCATACTTGAAATAGAAACATTTCCGGAATTGTCCATGCTGGCTGTGGTTGTCCCGGGAATAAATACGCCAGACCCTCTTGATGAAGGTGGAGTATAACCGCCAATTTTAACTACGATATCGTGCTCGACATTTTCCGCATATATCCCAGTGTGGTATGAGGCCTTTAAATTCCTAAAAAATACTTTTGCATCTTTGGTCTTTACCTTTGTGTTAGAATTAGCAATACTTACTGGACCGATTGGCAATACGGATGATAAGGAACTTTTAAAAGTCATTTCGTCATCTGGCGAAAACTCGAATTGATTTACTGATTCTTTGTTGACAAGATCGGTAATGTCAACTACCATAAGATTTCTCGAAAAAACTAAGGAATATATCTTTTTTCCTAATATGAACGCGTTGGTTTTTAAAGAGAGGCTAATATTGTCAGCAAACTTCTGGGTTGGAAGTGGAGCATAATCTGTTGTTGCAACTCCTTTAGTTTTATCCAAATGTATAATTCGGGTCGCATTCTTGTTATTATTAAGGGTAATTGTAATTATGTCCTTATTTGGAAAAATCTTCACCTTCTTACCAAATGTTATGGCCTTATTTGGTAAATCAGGAGAAATTGTTGCCGTATTGTGATTATTGAAAAGTTCAGAAAGAGGAACACGTTTTGAATCTTCATCATAGAAACGTTCATCTGTAAGATCAAACTTTCTTGCTTCAAAAATGTCACCATTATATTCATAAAGATTAAGAATTGATGAGTTCCTTTGGACTGTGAGCATCAAAAATTCATTATTCTCACTAATGTACTGCACTACCTTTTCTTTTTTAAGCTTAAAATGAACTGTACGAGAATTTGTTGTCTGTTCTCCACTGACAGTTAGAATAGTGAATTCATCTTTTCCTTTGCGGTGAAAAAATAATTCAATATTATTCTCCGACGTTACCATATGCCCAACCACATCTTTTGTAGTATGCTCAGAGGGCTTACTTAATTCATGATATGAAATTTTACCAAGATTTGGGTCGTATTTTAAATGAAGTAGGTTATTATCAGTTAAGATATTACTGGAAATAGCAAGGATGTGCAAACTTTTCTCCATATCCAAAGCAGGAATAGTGATAGTAGATTCATATTCCTTTATTTGCATTGGAGCAGAGGCAACGAGTTCTTGACTAATTGACGTATCAAAATTGATACAAATGATAAGCAGTGGCAAAAAGATCTGTTTCAGCATGATTTTTGGTTAGTTTAAATTCTAATCTATGTTTTCACCATTATTGACATTTTCTTCATCCGGGTTGACAAATACGAGTTTGCCAGCCTTATCCTCTGTCATCAAAATCATGCCTTCGCTTTCCACACCACGTAGTTTTCTCGGCGCCAAGTTGACCAAAACGGTTACTTTTTTGCCAACAATGTCCTCAGGTTTAAAGCTATTGGCAATACCTGAAACAATGGTTCGGGTATCCAATCCGGTATCCACTTTCAATACCAAAAGCTTATTGGCCTTGGGCATTTTTTCAGCTTCGATGATGGTTCCGACCCGCATATCCAATTTGGAGAAATCATCAAAGGTGATGGTGTCTTTTTGAGGGGCAACTTCCTTGTCCATTTGCGCATTGACTTTTTTGGTGGCTTCCAATTTGTCCAGTTGTTGTTGAATTTCTTTATCTTCAATTTTACGGAAGAGCAGTTCACTTTTGTTGATGGTATGTCCCGCCGGAAGTAATGTTTCTTTTAAACTGACATCGTCCCAGCCAATAGATTTCCCATTTTGGTTCGAACTGAGATTTAAAATTCCTTTTAACTTCTCTGAAGTGAATGGCAAAAAGGGTTCACTGAGCACTGCCAATCCCGTCGCAATTTGAAGTGCTACGTACATAATGGTTTTTACGCGTTCTTCATCCGTCTTAATCAATTTCCAAGGTTCAGCATCAGCGAGATATTTGTTTCCTAAGCGGGCCAAGTTCATCAATTCTTGACTGCCTTCTCGGAAACGGTAACGTTCCAATGAATTTGTCAATATTTCAGGATAACCCTTTAAAGCTTTCAAAGTCTCTAAATCCGTCTCGGAAAATTCAGATGGAGTAGGAACAACTCCATCATAATATTTATGGGTTAAAACGGTGACGCGGTTCACGAAGTTTCCAAAAATGGCCACTAGTTCGTTATTGTTTCTTGCCTGAAAATCTTTCCAAGTAAAATCGTTGTCCTTGGTCTCGGGAGCATTTGCGGTTAGGGTATATCGGAGTACATCCTGCATATCCGGGAACTCTTCCAAGTATTCGTGCAGCCAAACTGCCCAGTTTTTGGAGGTGGAAAGTTTGTTGCCCTCAAGGTTCAGAAACTCATTGGCAGGCACATTGTCCGGCAATACAAAATCTCCATGTGCTTTTAGCATACTTGGGAAGATAATACAGTGGAACACAATATTATCTTTGCCGATAAAATGAACCAATTTGGTGTCTTTATCTTTCCAATAGGGTTCCCAGTCCTTGCCTTCGCGTTCGGCCCATTCCTTGGTAGAGGAAATGTAGCCAATAGGTGCATCGAACCAAACATAGAGTACTTTACCTTCTCCACCTGCAACAGGTACGGGAATTCCCCAGTCCAAATCGCGGGTAACAGCGCGTGGTTTTAAACCTTCGTCAATCCAAGATTTGCATTGACCATATACATTGGGTTTCCAATCGGATTTATGGTCTTCTAAAATCCATTTTTTCAAGAACCCTTCATAGCGATCCAAAGGCAAAAACCAATGCTTTGTCTTTTTTAAAGATGGAACTGTTCCTGTTATGGTTGATTTAGGGTTAATCAAATCTGTTGCATTGAGCGATGACCCGCAATTTTCACATTGGTCGCCATAGGCTTCCTCGTGACCACATCTGGGGCAAGTTCCAATAACAAATCTGTCCGCTAAAAATTGTGCGGCTTCATCATCGTATAATTGCTCAGTTTCTTCCTCAATAAAATCACCTTGTTCGTACATTTTTTTGAAAAACTCCGAAGCGGTGTCATGATGTACTTTTGCAGATGTTCTAGAGTAATTATCAAACGAAATACCAAAATCTGCAAACGCCTTTTTAATGATGTTATGGTACTTATCTATTATTTCCGTGGGTGTGACACCTTCTTTTTTAGCCTTCATGGAGATGGCAACACCGTGTTCGTCGCTACCGCAGACAAAGGCTACGTCGTTGCCTTTTAAGCGTAAATAACGGGAATAAATGTCCGCAGGAACATAAACGCCGGCCAAATGCCCAATATGGATGGGACCGTTGGTGTAAGGCAATGCTGCAGTAATGGTGTACCTGGAGGGTAATTTATCTTGAGCCATGTAAAATTCTAATTAGGCCCAAAAATACTGATTTTAACGGGATGGACATAAAAAAGGAAACCTCCGAAAATGCGACCCTATTTGGGGTGAGGGGTGCACTACCGAAGGCTTCCTAAAAATGGATAAGAAATTGTCCCGCTTCGTTAAGCAATCATTACTGATTTACTCATTTTTTTATCGCCCACAGAAATACGATAAATATATTTTCCTGTGGATAAACTGTCTCTCATACGCTCACGTATATTGATGTCCACTTGACCTTCCAACATCATTTCATTGAACAATGTCCCTACACGTTGTCCCAAAATATTGAAGAGTTCAATATCCACATGGGCCGATACGGGCATTTCCAAATGGATGTATGGGTTTCGTGGTGATGTCGCCGGATATATGGCGGCGTGCTCGATGGTATCCAAAATATCCACATTTGGATCCATGGGGTCTTGACTTGGTGGTGTCTCTGGCAATGTTGGTGGGTCATTGTCCATAGCGATATCGTCAAAGGTTTCACCGCTACAGTTAAACCCAAGGTCTATGGCCTGATAGGGATGACCCAATAAATGCTGTTCTACAGATTCCCTGGGAACACAAAGCCATTCAGCCAATACGGTTCCATAAAGGTTTCTAAAATCCATGGTGTACTCCAAATTCCCTCGGTTATTGGGTTCATCCAACGATGGGTGTTCGCCAACAAATGCGCTTCCGCTCAATCCTGATCCAAAGAATAGGGTAGGAGCGGCCTTTCCGTGATCGGTACCGTTGGAACCGTTTTCAAAAATCCTACGGCCAAATTCTGAGAAAGTCATGCTCAGTACGTTCTCATCTTGCTCTGTGAATGCGAGGTCTTCGTAGAAATTGTTAATAGCGACAGATAGATTGGACATCAAACGTTCGTGAACTATGGGTTGATTGCCATGTGTGTCAAACCCTCCCAAGGAAATCATGTAGACTTTGGTGCCCAAGTTTCCTTTAATCAATCGTGCCAAAAGTGCCAATTGTCTGGCAAAGCCATTGTCTTGGTATTCCACTTGGTTTTGGCCAGCCATATAGGCATCGTGGATGATACCGGCATATTCATAAGTAGTGTTGGCTACACCTCGAAGAAACCTAAGCTGATCTCCGTACATACAATCATCGAATGGTGCATTTTCTATATCGTAAAAAGTTCCGGTCTCTGCAATTTGTTCCAACTGATCTACATTATTGGTCACAAAGGCATAGTTGGTTTCTTCTCCTTGAAAAACCAAGTTCGCCAAGTTTCCAATTTGAATGGCTGCCGGAGCTGCTGGCGGGTTAATAAGATAATCTGGGTAAAGTTCCTCAAAATGCCTACCCATCCAACCTGTATTTTCTCCGGAGAAACCAGTTGTGGTCAAATCGGTATTAGCGAAAATATCAGATCCTGTGAAATGCGATAGACTTTGACCTTCGTACCCTACACCGTGAACAGCCTTGAACTGCCCATCGCCCCAAAGAGGTTCCAATGCACTCATGTAAGTAGGTACCCCAAAGTCATCGGTAAGTTTTAAGACCTTACTTTCTGGGATGTAGATATTCGGCCTTGCGTTTGCATAGGTATCATATTGTTGGATAGGAATAACGGTACTAAGTCCGTCGTTCCCTCCTGATAATCGAATCAGGATTAAAATATTGTCGGTTTCGGCAGCTGCAACTGCAGCAGTTAATGGTGACGGGGAGGAAGCCGAAATCATGTGGCTTCCCAAAAACATGGAACCCGATCCTGCAATGCCCAAAGCTTGGACAAAGGAGCGTCGACTCCATTTTTTGTGTTCCAAATCGTGGCCATCGTGTTCGAGGCCTTTGTGAGGGGATGTATCGTGGGTATGGTGATTATCGCACATGATGATGGGGTTATTTGAGTTGAAATTCGGGTTGTCTCACAAGGTTTAACATAAGAAGATATACTTGGAAATTGGCATCTTCCAAGGTCATGTTCCAACTATTTGTCTCGTATACATTGTTGTCTTCATAAGGTTCCCTAAAAACTTCAAAGGCTTTAGAATAATCATCTTCCGTCAATAAACCTTTTGGTAATATGAAATCTATAATTGCTCTTGCGACAACATCAGGGTCACTGATTGATGAGCCATTTGGGCCAGCTACATCAATTCCAAAACTTCTAAATTGCTCTGGGTCGTTTTGGAAAAAACGATCAATAAAGACTTCCATGGTCAGCCAACGACCAATAATAAAATTGGTATTGATCCATTGCCTGTCTCGTTGCCAGCCTTCCACTTCGGGTGGTTGAAAAAATCGTTGTCCGATCAAGGAGCAGGCATCAATCATATTTATTACGGTTCCATCATCGTAAGAGAAACTGGATTCATTTAAAAAGTTGAAGTATAGATCAGCGGGACTTTTTATGATAACCCCAATGGCGGTTTCATCAAAAAAGTGTTGACTTTTAAACAACTGACGAAGCACAGTGGCAATATCAAATCCACTGCTAATGAAGGTTTGAGCTAAACCATCGATTATCTGGGGAGCAATTCCTCCATCATCACTGGTTGAATCGGGGTGGACAAAAAACTCGTATAATTTTTTGCAGATGAACCAACCGATTTCATCAGCTCTTTGGTTGAAGAGGATATCGATAACATCATCGTAGTCCCAATTTCCAGTTTGACCAAATATGGTTTTGTTCTCAGTGTTGAACTCTGTTGGGTCAAAGGTAACTTGGGTACAACCTTCTTCTCCGCGCTCGGTATATCCAGATATGGCTTTGGAAGTTTCTATGATATCTTCTTCCGTATAATTGTTTCCCTCTCCCAAAGTGAAAAGCTCGTATAGCTCACGGGCATAGTTCTCGTTGGGATTATCTCCCCGGTTTCTTACTCCATCCAAATAATACAGCATGGCACTGGTAAGACCTATTTCACTAGTGAAGGTCTTAAAATTGCCCAAAGCATTTCGCTGCAGACAGTTGATATAGTAAAATAGAAACTGGGGGCAATTATAGGTCTCTATCTGGGTCACAAAGTGATTACTCCAAAAAAAGCTCATCCTGTCCAACAATTCATTGTCCACAATTGCATTGCCGTAAGCTGTTGTAAAGTCTTCTATTTGTGCTCTTCGTAGCGCACGTGCCATATCATCGTCGGCTGGATAGTTGGTATCGTTCCAATCTGCCCATTCCGGCGCAGGGACGGTTGGTGCCGCCAGCGCTTGATTTACTAAGTTATCTACAAGGGAACCTGCTGTTTGTCCAACAGCGGCATTAATAGTTTGTACAGAGGCACTAAAACCAAGCCTTCGGTACAAATGGGCCGCACGCAACTCATCTAATGGAGTGGTATACGGCGCCAAGGTTGAGGAATTACAATTGATAAAGTACTCCATAGCAATGTCTGGCGTTAATTAAGTACATAGTTTTGGGGCAACTATATGTTTATGCTAGTATTGGGTGTGGTTCAATTGAGCCAACAAATTACACTCTTAACGGTCTAAAGTCCATGAACAACCAAATTTTTCGATGAAATGCATGTTTTTTTTAGATTTTTACAAATTATATGGGAGATCATAACACATTCGGGAAACTAGGTGAACAAAAAGCAGTCGATTTTTTAAGAGTTTCGGGCTATCAAATAAAAGTATGTAACTATCGCTACCTAAATGCCGAAGTGGATATCATTGCAGAGAAGAATGGTATTTTGGCGATAGTTGAGGTAAAGTCAAGAAATACTGGGTTTTTGGAAGATATTTCAGATGTCATCACATCTAAAAAAATTAAACTTTTGACCATGGCAGCTAACAATTATGTAGAGGAATTTAATAGAGATTTGGAGGTTAGATTTGATGTGATTACCGTGGTAAAAAATGGAGATGATTTTGAAATTGCACACTTTGAAAACGCATTCTATCATTTTTAACCATTTGTTTGTTTTGTAACAATATGTTATTTTTGTTCAAAACCAACTGGTAAAATGAAAACAATATCCGCTGTAGTCGAGCATTACATTAAGAAAAAGCCTTTTTTACAAACGGCTTTGGCACAAGGGATTATCAATTTGACTTCCTTGTCTAGACAGATAAAACCTGAAATCGCTGAGGAATTGGGTAAAGATGTTAAAGATGGTGCCATCGTGATGGCACTTAAGCGTCTTTCGGACGATTTGGAGTTTAGAGCCACTCACAAAATTGTAAAAGTGCTCAAAAATATTGGTGAGATTACAGTACGCTCCAACCTTACCGATTACACTTTTTTGGCCTCCGACACTATATTACAGCAACAGGCGAGATTGTTAGAAGAAGTGAACGCCAACCAAGATGTTTTCTATACTTCATCACGGGGCGTCAACGAAATCAATATTGTCATCAGTAATGTGATGGACAGTGTTGTGGAAAAATACTTTAAACTGGAACGTTGCACCCAAAAGGCCGAGGGACTCTCTTCCATTACCGTAAAATTACCCGCGGAGAACGTTTCGGTTCCTGGAATTTATTATTTTATCTTTCAGCGATTGGCTTGGGAGGGCATTGTGCTCTATGAGGTAATTTCTACAACCAATGAGTTTACCATTTTGGTGAACGATGAGCAAGTAGATGTTGCTTTCAAGACCATCAAAGATTTAAAATCGCTGTAATCAAAGATTCCTTTTGTTGTTCTAAACTAAAACGAAATCTTATTCGTTCTTGAAAAAGACACTTTTTGGAAAAATGACCAAAAAAAGGATTTTTTACGGTTTTTTGGCCCTATTTGTACTGTACTTGTGCTATTTGGCCTATATTTTTATTCTCTCGCCCAAGACCAATTTACAGTCTATTTACCTAATTCCTAAAGACGCCGTTTTCATTATTGAATCGGAACAGCCCGTGGAAAGTTGGGAAAAAGTCAGCCAAAGTGAAGGTTGGCATCATCTCAAAAAGAACGATTACTTTTCGGAACTCACTGAAAATATCCAAAGGGTAGACACGGTTTTCAATGACAACCATAAGTTGTTCGAATTTTTTGACAACCGCTCCCTTTTTATTTCTATTCACATGATCTCTCCTAAGGATTATGGGATTTTTTATGTGTTGGATCTTAAACGTATTGCCAAACTGCAATTGCTCAAAACCTATTTGAATACACTATTGGATGATGGTTACGTGCTGAGCAAACGAAGTTATCACGAACACGAAATTGTAGAGGTACACGACAGGGAAAGCAAGGAAACGATGTATTTGGCCTTTATAAAAAACCAGTTGGTGGCATCTTACACCCATACTTTGGTAGAAGCTTCCATAGATCAATATAATGAACCCGTATTGGGTCGTAATCTCAATTTTTTGGAGATCAACCAAAAGGTGGGGCACGAAGATTTGTTCAGAATGTACGTGCAATACCACTATTTTGATGATTACATAAAGCAATACTCGGACAGGCCTTCTGACTGGGTAAAACGGGTGAGTGAAAACTTTTTGTTCTCAGGTTTTTATTTTGATTTGGACGAAAACAGCATGCTCACCGCCAATGGGTATACCAACATTAGTGCCGTTAACGAATATTATTTAGAGGCGCTTCAAAAATCGGGTACGTCGGAGCGCTCCATTCCTAAAATTGCACCAAATAGTACGGCACTTTATATCAGTTATGGGTTTGATAGCTTTGCTGAATTCTACAAGAATTTCGAAATGGTCCAGCAAAACGATCCAGAGCAATTCGAGAGTTATCAAAAAGGAATAGACAAGGTTGAGAAGTTTCTCAAGATTGATGTGAAAGAGAATTTTGTAAGCTGGATTGGCGACGAAATTGCAGTACTTCAAATTCAATCCCACATTTCCAAAGGAAAAAATGATGTAGCTCTCGTGCTCAAAACAAACAATGCAGAAGATGCCAAGACCAATCTGGATTTTGTGGTGGAACAGATTCGCAAGAAAACGCCCGTAAAGTTCAAAGCTGTCAGCTACAAGGATTATGAAATCAATTTTCTTTCCATTAAAGGGTTCTTTAAAATGTTGTTGGGCGGCAGGTTCGATGAGTTTGATAAACCCTACTTTACTCAAATTGATGACTATGTCATTTTTAGCGATAACCCCAATACCCTAAAGGGTATAATTGACAAAGTATTGGAGGAGGAAACGTTGGCAACTTCTGAAAGCTTCAGAGATTTTGAACAAAAGTTCGATTCAGAATCCACCGTGTTCGTCTACAGTAATGTGCCTTTATTGTATGATAATATGTATGCTTTGGCCGATGCTCCCACCAAACAAAGAATGAGGAAGAACAAAGATTTTATTATCTGCTTTCCGCAAGTAGGCCTGCAATTATCTCCAGAGGATGACCTGTTTGAAAGTCGATTGGTGCTGAACTATCAAGATGTGGAAGAAGTAAAGAAAGCTATCAATGTTCCGAAGGATATCCCTAAATCGACACCGAAGACCCAAAACTCAGCTACCGCACAAATAACGGATGCAGTTTTTAACATGAGGCCCATCTACCCAACAGATTTAAATGCTGATTCTTTCAGTAAAAAATATGCTAATGGAAATACTTGGTTCGAAGTAGATCTCAAAGATGGATTAAAGCATGGGCGTTACGAAGAATTCTACTCTGATGGTACCCGAAAAATACGTGGTCGCTTCCGAAATGATGAGCAGGCGGGCACTTGGCGTTACTATAATAATGAAGGAGACCAAGTCCACAAAAAACGGTTTTAGGTCACTTTTTTCATTCTGAGCGTTCCGATAGCCATCGGAACGAAGAATCTCTATTTAATGATAGGATGCTGAAACGAGCTCAGCATGACGATTTCAAGCTATTTAACAGTCCTGTGCTCTATCAAAATCCATCAACAATTAGTACCTTTCTTGCCCAAACCAAACCTCCGAAAGATGAAAAATCTTCTTTTTACAGCAACACTCATTATTGCTTTTGCCACAACTTTTCAAACCAAGGCGCAAGAACTCAATTTTCCAGAACGATACGAAACCTGGAAAACTGCAGCAAAAAATCAATTTAAATTTGATGAAGCAGCTTTGGACAAAGCGGTGGAATATGCCAATGCCAATGAGTATTCCGGTTCCCGTGATATCCGACAAGCTATTTTGGAAGGTTTTAAGCGAGAACCTTTCCATGAGATTTTAGGCCCAACCAAAAAACGCGGAGGTCCTGCTGGAATAATCATGAAAAACGGATATGTTCTGGCTTCATGGGGAGATACCAAACGGGTGGATATGACATTCAGTGTGACTAAGAGTTTTTTGTCGACCGTTGCCGGACTTGCTGAGGACCAAGGGCTGATCAAGGATACCAAAGATAAAGTTGGTGATTATATTTGGGACGGTACTTTTGATGGTGCGCATAATTCCAAAATAACCTGGGAGCATTTATTGCAGCAGAATTCCGATTGGTCAGGAGAATTGTGGGGCGGCAAGGATTGGGCAGACCGCCCACCAAGTGAAGGTGGTCTGGACGATTGGAAGTTCCGCGAACTCAACGAACCTGGCACCGTGATGGAGTACAACGATGTTCGTGTAAACGTGCTAGCTTATTCCTTGACCCATGTTTGGAGAAAACCCGTTCCAATGGTTCTAAAAGAAGAGGTAATGGACAGAATTGGAGCGACCACGACTTGGCGTTGGTTCGGTTACGAAAACGCTTGGACTGTAATCGATGGACTTAAAATGAAATCCGTGACCGGTGGCGGACATTCAGGTGCTGGACTTTTTATTTCCACCGAGGATATGGCCCGTTTTGGAACTCTGTTTTTGAACAATGGCAAATGGAAAGACCAACAAATTATTAGTGAAGATTGGATTAAAAAGGCAACTACTCCTTCGGTACCTAATGTAAATTATGGGTATATGTGGTGGTTGAACCAACAAGGAGGGCGCCACTGGGATGGTGTTCCTGAACATGTGTTTTATGCTGCTGGTTTTGGAGGTAATTTTATTGTGGTTGACCAAAAAAGTGGACTGGTCATCGTAACCCGTTGGTTGGAACCTTCAAAAATTGGGGAGTTTGTAAAACAGGTGTATGAGGCTTTCTAATAAAAGTTGATATAGTCAAATTTTGTAATTTGAGACAAATTGAAGCGGGCCAAAGTTGGCCCGCTTCAATTTTATTGCTCTTCGCAGTTTGAGTCTATTGAAAATCTGAAATTTTTGTCATTTAACTTTGTGATTGAAGGGTCGTTTCTATGATCAGGTTTATAAGATGCACCTGTACCTAAATCAACACCTATTCCTAAAATCCCCCAAGTTAAGACACTTAAAATAAAGTTTCCGGTTCTAAAAGCATTTTCAAAGTTTTTTGTAACTGGTTCGCAGCCATCCTCCTTGATTTCTACCTTTACAGGCCTATTACGTTTTAATATTTTAGTAACCTCACCTTGACCTGATTTTTCCCCATTGATATAAATATCAGCATTGGGTCTTCCATTTGCTACAAATGTTCCATTGTATCTACTACCGCCGAACATTACACCGCAACTTGAAAATTGTAAACTAAGGAATAAAATGGTCATAAAAATACCTGCTCTTTTCATAATTATGAATTAGTTGTTTAGGTTTACTAAAATAGGGAGATTGGTTAAAACTGCATTTAATTTTTTCGCAAAAAATAAGAATTACCCTTATATTTTAAAGGAATTATCTGATAGTTAGGGTTTTGGTTGATTGGTTAAAAGATGATTGACAATACTGCTGTATCAGACAAAAGTAGTTGGTCATCGTAACCCGTTGGTTGGAACCTTCAAAAATTGGGGAGTTTGTAAAACAGGTGTATGAGGCTTTGTAATGTTACTCCGTGATCGACACGAATCAACACCATACAAATTGAGATGCAGAAACTAGCTCAGCATGACGAATTCTATGTAGAAACATTTTCTTTTTGAGGAGTAAAAGGCTCCAAAGCCTTCAACGCCTTTTCCACACTGGTAATTTTATCAAACACCAACAATAGGCGTAGGCCATTCCGGGTCTGTTTTTCCTTGAGTTTTACCAATTGTGGATGTGTTTGTGCATATTGCAGTATTTGGGTAAATACGGCACTTTGGTAAAAACTGGATTGCTGGTCGGCGATAAAGTAACCAATAAACTTACCTTGCTTCATAATCACTTTTTCCAAGCCAAGATGAGTAGCAATCCATTTAACACGGACGGAATTCATCAAATCCACTACAGGTTCGGGCAATTCTCCAAAACGGTCTACCAATTGCGCTTCAAATTTTTGGAGACCTTCCTCGTCCTTTACATCGTTCAGTTGCGTGTACAAGTTTAAGCGTTCGGTAATGTTGTTGATGTAATCATCGGGGAAGAGCAGTTCAAAATCCGTGTCGAGCTGCATCTCTTTTACATACACTTTTTCCTTGTCGTTCTCTACTTCATCATATAGTTCCTTGAACTCATTTTCTTTAAGTTCCTCAATGGCTTCGGATAATATTTTTTGATAGGTCTCAAATCCAATCTCATTAATAAATCCACTTTGTTCGCCTCCCAATAAATCCCCTGCGCCACGAATTTCCAAATCCTTCATCGCAATGTTGAAACCACTGCCCAACTCTGTAAATTGTTCAAGGGCTTCGATACGTTTACGGGCTTCGGTGGTCATTACTTCGTAAGGCGGTGTAATGAAATAGCAGAACGCCTTTTTGTTGCTTCGGCCTACACGGCCACGCATTTGGTGAAGGTCGCTCAAACCAAAATTGTTGGCATTATGTATAAAAATGGTATTGGCATTGGTCACATCCAAGCCACTTTCGATGATAGTAGTGGAAACCAATACATCAAACTCACCGTTCATGAAGGAAAGCATGAGCTGTTCTAGTTTTTTGCCCTCCATTTGTCCATGACCGATTCCAATTTTAGCATCGGGCACCAAACGCTGGAGCATCCCTGCAACCTCCTTAATGTTCTCAATTCGGTTATGGATAAAGAACACCTGTCCGCCCCGTTGGATTTCGTAGGAAATTGCATCACGGATAATTTCTTCGTTCAATCGAATTACATGACTTTCGATGGGGTAGCGGTTGGGTGGTGGCGTATTGATCACGGAAAGATCACGAGCAGCCATCAAACTAAATTGCAGGGTTCTCGGAATCGGTGTGGCAGTAAGCGTAAGCACATCCACATTTTCTTTGATTGCACGTAGTTTTTCTTTCACCGAAACTCCGAATTTTTGCTCCTCATCCACAATGAGCAAGCCCAAATCCTTAAACTTCACATTTTTGTTGACCAATTGGTGCGTTCCTATAATAATGTCAACTTTTCCACTTTCTAAATTCTCGAGGGTTTCTCTTTTTTCTTTAGCTGTTCTAAAGCGGTTGAGGTAGTCCACCGTAACGGGCATTTCGTTCAATCGTTCCGAAAAAGTTCTATGATGCTGAAAGGCCAAAATAGTGGTCGGAACCAAAACTGCTACTTGTTTTCCATTGTCCACAGCTTTAAATGCGGCTCTTACGGCCACCTCTGTTTTTCCAAAACCTACATCTCCACAAACAAGTCGGTCCATGGGCCGTTCACTCTCCATGTCCTTTTTTACATCTTGGGTACTTTTTTCCTGATCGGGAGTGTCCTCGTACAAGAAAGATGCTTCCAATTCATTTTGTAAATAGCTATCGGGAGCATATTGGAACCCTTTTTCCAATCTGCGTTTGGCGTAGACCTTTATAAGGTCGAAGGCAATCTTTTTGACCCTTGCCTTGGTCTTTTGTTTCAGCTTTTTCCAAGCTGCCGAACCTAACTTGAATATTTTTGGTGGCGCTCCGTCCTTGCCGTTGTATTTGGATATTTTATGTAGCGAATGAATGCTTACATATAAAATGTCGCGATCACCATAAATAAGTTTGATGGCTTCCTGCTTTTTGCCTTCCACATCAATTTTTTGCAAACCGCCGAATTTGCCGATACCGTGGTCAATGTGGGTGACATAGTCCCCAATTTCCAGTTTATTGAGTTCCTTTAGGGTGATGGCCTGTTTTTTGGCATAGCCATTCTTTAAATGGAACTTGTGGTACCGCTCAAAAATTTGATGGTCGGTATAGCAGACCAATTTGAGGTCATCATCCACAAACCCTTGGTACAAAGGAAAAATGATGGTCTGGTAGTGCACCGTTTCATCCACTTCATCAAAAATATCGTGAAAGCGCTTGGCCTGTTGCTCGGTGGAGCAGAAAATATAGTTGCTGTAACCCGCATCCCGATTGTCATTGAGGTTTTCAATGAGCAAGTCAAACTTTTTGTTGAAAGCTGGCTGGGGTTTGGTGTTGAACTGGACTGTGGAAGCTGTCATCCCGAGCGTAGTCGAGGGAGATGCTTCTGTCTGCTTCTCGACTCCGCTCGAAGTGACAGAAGAGTTTCCAATTTCAACTAATAAGTAATCCTGCAGCTGCTCTTTCAACAAAGCTGAATCCAAGAAGAGTTCCTTAGGTTTCGCGTGCTTGATTTCTTGGCTCAACTTCGCAAAACTCTCCTCTGCTTTTTCAAAAAATGAATCGATGCGGTCATAGATCAAAGCTGGATTCTTTGCAAAGACCACTGTTTCGGGTGAAATATATTTTAGGAAGCTTTCCCGTACTTCCTCTGTGAACTTGTTCTCGACATTGGGGATAATGGTGATTTTTTTCACCTTGTCCGTAGAAAGCTGAGTTTCCACATCAAAAGTCCGAATGCTGTCCACTTCATCACCGAAGAACTCGATTCTGTATGGTTCATCGTGAGAGAAAGAGAACACATCCACAATACCTCCGCGAACGGAAAATTCGCCAGGTTCGGTTACAAAATCCACACGCTTGAACTGATATTCAAAAAGCACTTCGTTTAAAAAATCCAACGAGATTTCATCGCCCAATTTTATTTTTTGAGTGTTTTTGTCCAATTCCTTTCGGGTCACCACTTTCTCAAAAAGAGCATCGGGATAGGTGACAATCACCGCAGGTTTTTTTCTTGAATTTATGCGGTTCAACACCTCGGCACGTAACAGTACATTGGCATTGTCCGTTTCCTCAATTTGATAAGGTCTTCGGTAACTCCCTGGATAAAAGAGAACATCCTTTTCACCGATGAGCTGTTCCAAATCATTTAAATGGTATGCTGCTTCCTCCTTATCGTTCAAAATCAATAAAAATGGTGATTCTGTCGATTTAAATGCTTCGGAAACAACAAAAGAAAGTGAGGAGCCAACAAGCCCTTTTAAATTGATTTTTTGATTGTCACCTCGAGCAGAGTCGAGAGATTGGGCAATAATCTCCCTCAGTTTCCCGAGAGGGGGAGACTGTTCAAATAATTTGGGAATTAGGGTTTTGGTCAATCCAAAAAACTTTGCGGCAAAGATATATCCCAAAGGCTTTGTGGACAAGCCAGCGCTAAACTTTTAAAATACTATCCTCGACAATGGCATAAACTTCGTCATTCTTTTTGGGATTGAGGGCGTGTGTTCCCGTAAATTGACCAAAGGCAGGCAAAATCATTTGATTATTGGATTTAAAAAAGCAAGGTAATTTTATGCGTTCCCTTCCAAAACCTTTGAGTTTAATGGAAGGATGGATATGACCGCAAAACGTAAAGTGGTGCTCTCGATCTTCAGGATGATGTGTCAATAGAAAAGAATCAATTACGAGCTCAGGGAATATAGAAACATTCACTTTTTCAAATTTTTCAGGAGCAATGATGTCGTGGTTGCCAGAGACCAAAAGTATTTCGGCCGGTGTTTTGGCTACCCAATTTTCGAACAACTCCCATTCTTTGTTCAGCGAAGAGTGGAACAAATCACCCAAAAAACAGATTTGAAAGGGTTCAAAATCAGCCACGATTTGATCTAACAACAAAAAATTTTTATGAATAGCCTTTCTGGGCACGGCGGCACCAAATTTTCTAAAGTGGGAGACTTTACCCAAATGCACATCGCTGATCAGCAAGAGTGATTTTTCCACCCAAAACAATCCCCCCAAAGGGTGAAGTTGAAATTCTTGATTTAGTATTTTGATTTTTTGAGTCATTCGTAGTGGGTGCTGCAAATTTAGTTCAAATGTCATTTCGAACCGACTAACGGGAGCGTGAGAAATCTGTTTTTTAAATGTGTTTTGGTATGAATGGGATTTCTCAATCGTCACTTCGTTTCTCATGTCGAAATGACCTCAAGTAGTTATTCAAAACTTCACTCTGATACAATACCGTTTAGTACTTCGACTACGCTCAGTATCCGCACGGAATAACAAGTGTTGGGTTATTTCGTCAATTTAGCCATCATTCTTTTAATACGGTCTGCTAATTTTTCATTGGACAGTTTTTCCCTCAGCCTATCCGTAATTATTGGGAAAGATAAGGGTGTAGGTTGGGTACATTGCTTCCAAACAATGTCCTGCTCAGCGATACGTTCCAAGGCCAATCGTAAACGACCTTCCTCCAACTGATGCTCAAAAGTTTCGGTGTAGGCCTGCTGGTAGAGCAAATTATCGTTCTCAAAATCACGGAACACATCGAAAAGCAATTCCGAACTGCTTTGCAGATGCTTCATTTTGACTCCCTTCTCAGGATATCCCGTAAAAACCATCCCGCTAATTACAGCTATGTCCCTAAACTTTCGCCGCGCCATTTCATTGGAATTCAAACTTTTTTGAAGGTCGGACAACATATATTCAGGAGTAAACAGGTAGTTATCCAAAATTTCTTGAATATCGATTTCCCTGTCCGATAGCAACTCAAAACCATAATCATTAAAAGCAAGGGAGCAGGTTATTGGCGTCAATAAACTGATTCTGTACGCCAAGAGACTGCTCATCCCTTCGTGAATAGCTCTACCTTCAAAGGGATAGAACATATGGTGGTAGCCATCTCGGGTCTTGAAGGTTTCAATTAAAAATTGATGGGGTTGTGGCACTATGCTTTCTTCTCGTTGTTTGGCAAACATTGGCTGCAATGCTTGTATTTCCTCTGATTGTTCCAAAAACTTTAATTCAGCGGTGTACAATTCTTGACGCAACAATTCCGACATTTTTGCTGAAAAACTCAAGCGTCCACCCATCCAACTGGGCACTTTGTTGGTTCTCTTTTTGGAGTTACGTACGTGTGCTGCCATCCCTTTTATTCGGATAAACTCCAGATTTCGTCCTGCAAACGTAAAGACATCGCCAGGACTTAGTTTGGATATAAAATACTCTTCAATACTGCCGATATAGCCTCCTTTTTGATAACGAACGGAAATGGTAGCATCCCCCACAATGGTTCCGATTTGGAATCGATGTCGCATAGCAACCGCCCTGCTGTTCACTTTGAATTTGCCATCTTCTTCAACCTCCACCTTTTTGTATTCGTCATAGCTCTTCAAACTTTGGCTTCCCATCACCAGAAAATTCAATAGCCATTGCCATTGTTCCTCTGAAAGGGTCTGGTAACAAAAGGTTTGTTTGATCTCGGGATAGATTTCATCAGGATAAAACCCATCAGAAACTGCCAAAGTGGTCAAATATTGAATAAGCACATCAAAACTATTCAGGTAGGGAATACGGTCTTCAACTGCACTGTTCAATACGGCTTTTTGCATGGCCGAAGCCTCCACCAATTCAATAGCATGGGTGGGCAAAAAATGGATGACACTTTCCTTGCCAGGCCGGTGACCACTTCGTCCTGCCCGTTGCAAAAAACGAGCTACTCCTTTGGGTCCGCCAATCTGAACAACGGTTTCCACTGGAGCAAAATCCACCCCAAGATCAAGACTCGATGTACAGACCACGGCTTTCAAACTTTCGTTACGGATGGCCTGTTCCACCCAAAGTCGGGTTTCTTTATTGATACTGCCGTGGTGCATCGCCATTTCACCAGCGAACTCAGGATATTTTTCCAATATTTTCTGAAACCAGATTTCGCATTGGCTTCGTGTGTTGGTAAAGAGCAAAGTGGTTTTACTATTATTTATGATGGGTACCACCTGATCCAAAAGATGCAATCCTAAATGTCCGCGCCAAGGAAAAGTTTCCATTTCCTTTGGAATAATACTTTTTACCGTGATTTTTTTGTTTAGGTTGGCCTTGATCAATATTGAATTATCAAGTTCTGGCGATGTGGGTCCCAACAATACGTCACGGGCCTGTTCCAAATTGCCGATGGTGGCCGATATACCCCAAATTCGTAATTGTTTGCAGATGGTTTTTAATCGGGATATCCCCAGTTCCATCTGAACGCCACGTTTGGTGCCCAAAAGTTCGTGCCACTCATCCACCACAATGGCAGAGCAGTTCTTAAACGTTTTTTCGTAGCCTTTGGATGATAACAACAACTGCAAACTTTCTGGGGTAGTGATCAATAGATCGGGCATATTGGTGCGCATTTTTGCCCGTTCTTTAGCGGACGTATCTCCAGTGCGAATTCCTACGGTCATTTGGGTCTCCAAATCTTGGGTAATGCGCTCCGCCGATTGCTTTATTTCTTGTGATAGAGCACGTAGAGGGGTAATCCAAATGGCTTTTAACCCTTTTTTATGTTTGGTCTTATATTCAGGATTGTTTTTGATGTAATTGAGAACGATCGGAAACCAAAGCGCATAGGTTTTTCCACTGCCGGTCGGTGCATTCAAAAGACCGTGTTTCCCTTCTAAAAAAGCATGCCAAGTCTGCTTTTGAAAGGAGAATGGTTTCCAACCTTGATCTTGAAACCAATTTTCTGCAATATGAAGGAGTTTTGAATCGTGCAGTGTCGTTGTACTTTGGATTGAAAAATACGAAATTCTTTAGTGCCTATACACCTGCTTTTTGCGATAAGAATTATATTTGTGGTATAAAATTTTCGATATGCCAATTTTAGATTTATACGAGCACGGAGACCACAGGAAAAATCTGGCCCATTTTGCCACATTGGCTAGTTTAGCCTCGGTTGATGGGGAAATCAATCCGAAAGAAAAAGCGGTTTTGGATAAATTCGCTTTTAAGCTCAATATTACTGAGGAGGAAATCAAAGAAGTAATGAAGAAGGAAAACAAATACCCTATTGAAACTCCTCACAGTGGCGAGAAAAGATTTAAAAGGTTGTTCGAATTTTTTCAGATTATTTTTTCCGATCATTACATTGATGATGATGAACGCAAAATCGTTGAAAAGTATGCTGTTGGTTTAGGTTTTGCTCCTAAAAAAGCATCGGAAATCATCGATAAGTCGATCGCTATTTTTTCTGGACAGATTGCCTTTGACGATTACCATCAATTGATTAAGCGAGAATGTAACTAGGCATTGGCCATAAACTCTTCAGCTTTCTCCACCATTTTTTTGCTTCCGCAGAAAAAGGGCACTCTTTCATGTAGCTCTTTTGGCTGTATGTCCATAATGCGCTGGTAGCCATCGCTTGCTTTTCCATTGGCTTGCTCGGCCAAAAATGCCATAGGATTGCACTCGTACAATAAACGAAGCTTTCCATTTTGGGCCTTACTGCTTTTGGGGTACATGTAAATACCACCTTTAATCATATTTCGGTGAAAGTCAGAAACCAGGGATCCAATGTATCTGGAAGTATAGGGTCTATCACCTTCTTCCATTTGACAATACTTAATATAATCTTTGACCCCTTGCGGAAAATGTATGTAGTTACCCTCGTTCACAGAGTAAATTTGACCCATTTCCGGGAATTGCATATTGGGGTGGGATAAGTAAAAAGTACCCAGTGCAGGATTTAACGTAAAACCATTTACACCATGTCCTGTGGTATAAACATACATGGTAGAGGTTCCATAGATAATGTACCCCGCAGCTATCTGGTTTTTTCCTGGCTGTAGAAAATCTTCCAAAGTAACCGGAGTTCCAACAGGAGTTACCCTTCTATAAATGGAAAAAATGGTTCCCACGGATACATTTACATCAATATTGGATGAGCCATCCAAAGGATCTATTAAAACCACGTACTTGTTCTGGTGTTGCTTGTCAAAACTGTTTATAGTTATAAAATCATCTTCCTCTTCCGATGCTATGCCACAAACAATTTCACGGTTCTTTAGTGTTTCAATAAACTTCTCATTTGCCAATACATCCAGTTTCTGTTGATCTTCTCCTTGGATATTGGTGTCACCTGCGGCACCGGTAATATCGACCAGACCCGCTTTGTTTACCTCATGGTTCACTACTTTTGCCGCTAGACGGATTCCGTTAAGTAGTCTTGAAAGTTCCCCAGAAGTGTATTGAAATGAGTTTTGATTGGCGATGATGAACTCGCCCATGGTGAGTCGCTGTTTGTCAAACATTGGAAAAGACTGTTTTATTTTTCGACAAATATCGGGCATTTTGTGAAACTACAACGTTTTCGAAGAGGTTTAATTATGTATTTTTATAACTTTGAGTTTTATTTGTAACAATTATGGAATATACAATTAGAGAGGCTCGTCCTGAGGATATGGAACAAGTGCTCAACTTGGTTCAAGAATTGGCCCATTTTGAAAAAGAACCCGATGCCGTGGAAATTACCAAGGATGATTTAGTGAAACATGGATTTGGTGACCAAAAAATGTTCCATTGTTTTGTTGCAGATACCAGTGAAGGTATTGGAGGCATCGCCTTGGTGTATGCAAGATATTCCACTTGGAAAGGCCCGGCCATTCACTTGGAAGATTTGATTGTATCCGAAAAGATGAGGGGGAGCGGCCTGGGTACAGCCTTGTTGGATGAGGTAGTAAAGTATGGCGATAGTCTGGGTGTAAAACGAATTTGCTGGGAAGTTTTGGATTGGAACGAGCCTGCTATCGAGTTTTATGAGAAGAAAGGAGCGAATGTACTACGGGATTGGGACGTGGTCCAATTGGATGAAAAAGGAATAAAAAATTATATGGAAAGCCTCAACTAGGCCGACCAAATTCAAGATTATAAATTACATGAGGATATTTAAGTTTGGTGGAGCATCCGTTAAAGATGCAGATGCAGTTAAAAATGTGGTCAACGTATTGCAGGAGGTTGGTTATAGCGACACTTTGGTGGTGATTTCTGCGATGGGAAAAATTACCAATGCCATGGAAAAGGTGGTGGAATCCTATTTTAATGACAAGAATGCCGTATCCGGTTCAATTCAAGAGGTAATTGACTATCACAATGAAATATTGTCAGACTTGTTTCAAAACCCGAACCATCCAGTTTATACCAAAGTAAAAATCCTTTTTGATGAGGTAAAAGGATTTTTGGCTTGGAACAAATCACCCAAGTATTCATTTGTGTACGATCAAGTAGTCTGTTATGGTGAATTATTGTCCACAACCATTGTGAGTGCCTATTTAAACGAAGTCGGCATTTCCAATACATGGTTGGATGTCCGCACCATTATTAAAACCGATACCAATTATAGGGATGCTCAAGTCAATTGGGAACGCACCCAACAGGAAGTGGGCAAAGTAGATGTATCTAAATTAAATATTACACAAGGTTTTTTAGGTAGTGACGATAATAACTTTACGACCACATTGGGCAGGGAGGGTTCCGATTATTCTGCGGCAATTTTAGCTTTTTGCCTCAATGCGGAATCGGTGACCATTTGGAAGGATGTTCCAGGGGTATTGAATGCCGACCCAAGAAATTTTGAGAACGCACAATTATTGGACAAAATTTCCTATCGCGAAGCCATTGAGCTTGCATTTTACGGAGCCTCTGTAATTCACCCGAAAACATTGCAACCCTTGCAGCGTAAGGAAATTCCCTTGAAAGTAAAATCGTTTGTGAATCCAAAGGGTAAAGGAACCACAGTAGGTAAGGGGAACGGAATTGAACCAAAAGTTCCCTGTTTTATCGTAAAGAAGAATCAAGTATTGTTAAAACTTTCTTCCCTTGATTTTTCCTTCATAGTTGAGGATAACATCAGCGAAATCTTTAAGTTGTTCCATGACCATAGGCTCAAAGTGGACCTGATCCAGAATTCTGCGATTAGTTTTTCTGTTTGTTTGGACAATAAATTCCGTGGACTTCCACCTTTATTGGAAGAACTTAAGCGAAAGTTTAAAGTGGTATGTCACGAAGATGTGTCACTTTACACCATTCGTCATTTTAATGATGATTCGGTTAAATCCCTTCAAAATGGAACATCTGTATTGGTCGAGCAAAGAGGTAAGGAAACCGTTCAACTTGTTGTAAAATAAAGGTTTTCATATAATATTTGGGTAAAAAGGTCAATAACCTTTATTTTCTATCTTTACACGTACCTAAATACTTTTTCTATGGGATTGGTTTCTGCTAAAGAGGTGGCGAAAGTCATCCATCTGCACAAATATGGCTTTTTGGGCACTTTTGTAGGATGGCTTTTAATGGTAGCCACTAGGATTAGTACCATCAATAGATTTTACGATAAGAACAAGAACCTTCGCGGTCCCGAATTTTTGGATGCCATACTCGACCATTACGAAATTGATTTTGAAATTCCCGAAGAGGATTTAAAACGACTTCCCAAGTCAGGTCCCTATATTACTATCAGCAATCACCCATTAGGTGGTATTGATGGGGTCCTTTTGTTAAAACTTCTCCTAAAAGAGCGTCAGGACTATAAAATAATAGCCAATTTTTTACTCCATAGGATAGAACCATTAAAGCCCTATATAATGCCGGTAAATCCTTTTGAAAACCATAAGGATGCCAAGAGCAGTGTTGCTGGTTTTAAAAGTGCACTTCAACATTTAAGGGACGGACACCCATTGGGTATTTTCCCTGCAGGAGAAGTATCTACTTACCGTGATGGAAAATTGGTGGTGGACCGACCCTGGGAGGAAGCGGCCATAAAATTGATAAGAAAAGCAGAAGTCCCCGTGGTTCCCATTTATTTTCATGCACGAAACAGTCGATTGTTTTACCGATTGTCCAAGATGGATGATGTATTTCGAACGGCAAAGTTGCCTTCGGAGTTAACATCACAGAGCAGACGTCCTATAAAAGTGCGTATTGGTCAGCCTATATCGGTAAATACCCAAAAAGAAGAAGAGACTTTGGAAGATTTTGCAGAATTGCTTCGTAAAAAAACCTATCTGTTGGCCAATGCTTTTGAAAAGGAGCGATTTATAGACAAAGTGCCCACCTCGCTTAAAATTCCTAAACCTCCAAAAAAAATAGCTACAGCCATAAGTGCCAAGGTACTGGAGGGCGAAATTGACAAATTACGGGAGAAAGATTGCCGCATGTTGGAAAGTAAAAACTATGAGGTTTTTTTGGCGCAGGCCAAGGATATGCCCTTCTGTTTAAACGAAATCGGACGCCAGCGCGAAGTAACTTTTAGGGAAGTAGGAGAGGGTACCAATAATGCCATTGACTTGGATAAGTTCGATTCCTATTATCATCATTTATTCTTGTGGGATAACGATAGTAAAACCATAGTTGGGGCTTACCGCATGGGATTGGGCTCACAAATTTTCAAAAATTATGGCATTGATGGATTTTATCTTCAAGATCTTTTCCGATTTGAACCCGAATTGTACGGTATGATGGAGAAATCCATTGAGATGGGAAGAGCCTATATTGTAAAGGAATATCAGCAAAAGCCAATGCCCTTGTTTTTACTTTGGAAGGGAATCGTTCACACAACGTTAAGGCATCCGGAACACAAGTATTTGATTGGCGGTGTGAGTATCAGCAATCAGTTCTCCAACTTTTCCAAGTCGTTGATGATTGAGTTCATGAAATCCAATTACTGGGATCCCTACGTGGCACAATATATTCGACCCAAAAAGGAGTTCAAGGTGAAGTTGAAAGATGGAGACAAAGAGTTTGTATTTGACGAAACCCAGGCCGATTTGAACAAATTCGATAAACTTATCAGTGAGGTGGAGCCCGGAAGTTTAAGACTACCGGTTTTGATTAAAAAATACATTAAGCAAAATGCCAAGGTAGTGGCCTTTAATGTGGATCCCTTGTTCAATAACTCTGTGGATGGGTTAATGTATATTCGAATCGCGGATTTGCCGGAAAGCACGGTTAAACCTGTGATGGAAGAATTTCAGGCAGAATTGGAGCGTAAAGTGGCAGAAGGGAACGGTAATTCTAACATTGACTAGTCCATTCCAACTTTGTCGCTACGTCTTTCGAACAATAAATTATCCTTCCAAACCCCATGGATTTTGCCCACTCGCTCTCTTTTTCCAATGTATCGGAAGCCCATTTTTTCATGCAGTTTAATGCTTGCGGTATTCTCTGGGAATATCCCGGATTGTATGGTCCAATAACCAGCCTCTTCACTTTCTCGAATCAATTGTTCCATGAGTAATTTGCCAACCCCTTTGCCGCGACTTTTATTTGAAATGTAAACACTAACCTCCCCAACACCTCCATAAACACAACGGCTAGATACTGGGGAAAGGGCGGCCCATCCCATAACTTCACCATCTTGTTCGGCTATCAACCTACAGTGTTCCGTATGCGCTTTATCCCATTGGTCGTAATCAGGGGTTTGAGTTTCAAAAGTGGCAATACCTGTGGCAATACCTTCGGAATAGATTCTGGAAACGTTTTCCCAATCAGAAGGTTTCATGTTTCTAACGGTCATGAGTTATTCCTGTTTAATGATTGTAATATTACGATGAATTTAAAGTTAAAAAAACCAGATAATTATATCTGGCTTTTAATCTTTTTTAGAACCAAGGCTTTTTGCCCACCTGATACGTGTTATAAAACTCTTCATCAGATTTGGTGAGGTAGATAATACCCTCTATCAAACCAATAATCCATGCTGCCGAAGCACCAATTCCGCATGTTATGGCACCTAATATAATGGTCACGGCAAGTAAGATGATACCTTCTTTGTTATAGCCCAAAATAAATTTGTGAACACCAAATCCTCCTAGTAAAATAGCTAAGATACCAGCAAGGATTTTTTTATTATCACCTCCTGCGTCTTTAAGACCCTCCTTAAATTCTTCCGCAGTTTTTTTGGCTTCTTCTTTAAAATCTTTGGCGGCATCTTCTGCTTTATCGCCAAAGTCTTTTTTCTCTTCTTCTGACATGTTTGTAAATGTGTTGGTTAATGTATGTTAAATGTAGCAAATAAATCAATACTTAAAGAAAGGCTTTATCAACAGGTTCCCACAGTTCCAATTTGTTGCCTTCGGGGTCCAAGATCCAACCAAACTTTCCATATTCGTACTCTTCCATTTCACCCACTACGGTAACGCCTTCTTTTTTTAGGGCCTCGAGCAGTTCCACTAAGTTTTCTACCCTAAAATTCATCATGAACTGCTTTTCACTTGGCTTAAAATATTCGGTTTTTTCATCCATAGGACTCCACTGAGTTGAACAATCATTGCCTTTTTTGTCCTTCCACCAAAACGTACAGCCATATTGGTCGGTGTTCAATCCTAAATGGTTTTTGTACCAATCCTTGATTTTGTTTGGATCCTTGCTCTTAAAGAAAAAGCCGCCCAGTCCTGTTACTCTATTTTTCATGATTTCTTAGTGTTTTTTTCGTACAATGCAATCCATTCCTTGGGAGTCATTTTTTGGCAAAGCTCCGCTATCAATTCAAAAGGTATTTTGTTCATGTTCTTGAATCGGATACAGCTTTTGCCCATATCCAGTTTTGTGCTCACATGTTTGGGATACTCGCCCACAAACCAATCGAGTAAAGCTTTATTGGCATAAATTCCCATATGATATAGTGCTATAAAGTTTTTTTGTGATGCAATATTGATAAATGGCAGTGGAAGTTTAGGGTCACAATGATACCCATCGGGATAAATCGAGTGGGGTACTACAAAACCTATCATTTTATAATTGATGCATTCCTCAAAACCTTCTGGTAAATTGGTTCTTATTGTTTCCCGAAGTTTGGAAACGACCTCTTTACGTTCTTCAGGTAGTTTTTGGATATATTCGTCCGGTGTTTTGGCATCTATCGTCATGTATGGTCAATTTATATTGAATTGCCAGAGTCAAAAGTAGGAGCGATAAGGTATATAAAGTTAACAAAATCTCTCTTTGACTTTGTCTACTATAGTTTGTGCCAATTTTTCCTTGCTTTCCACCGTCCAGCCAGCTACATGTGGGGTAAGCAACACATTTTTGGCTTTGCGCAGATATTTAAAAGCTTTTGGTTTTTGTACGAACATATTCTCAAAAGACTTTTTTTCATATTCCAATACGTCCAATCCTGCTCCCAGTACTTTTCCTGACTTTAAACCTTCAACCAAATCCTTGGTCACCACGCATTTGCCGCGAGCGGTATTCAGTAACCAAAATGGTTTATGGAATGCTTCAATAAACTCGAAATTTATCATTCCAACGGTTTCCTCGGTTTCGGGAACATGCAAACTGACGACATCCGACCGTTGTTGAAATTCCATAATTCCCACTTGACGGGCATTATCGTCGCCGACACCACCAACAATATCGTAGCAGATTACTTCCGCATCGAATCCACGTAGTTTTTTAGCGAAGGCCTTGCCCATATTTCCATAACCAATTATCCCTACGGTTTTGCCATCCAATTCTACACCACGGTTGTTCTCACGTTTCCACTTGCCCTTTTTTACTTGGCGATTGGCCTTGCACATTTGGTTCATCAAGGATAGCAACATACCCAAAGTATGCTCTCCTACGGCATTTCGATTACCCTCGGGAGCCGATGCAAGAAAAACTTCTTTGAATTTAGCATGCTCCACATCAATATTTTCCAATCCGGCACCGACTCTTCCTATAAATTTAAGGTTGGTGGCCTTATCCAAAAATTCCTGGTCTATGGTAAACCTGCTTCGGATGATGACTCCATCGTACAAATGGATTTTTTTCTCAATTTGCTCTTTGGTCGAGGAATAATCTTCGTGGTTTTCGAACCCAAGTTCTGCAAATTGTTCAATAAGCAGTGGGTGATTGGTGTCTAGGTGGAGAACTTTCATGGGGTTAAATATACAATTCCTAGATTTTTGGGTAGTGTGTCTGTGTTTTTTCGTGTTGAACATTGCCTGTGTGGGCAGTGCTCATTTTTTCAAAAAGAAGCACATGGACTTCTTCACCATTTTTGGTCATGGGATTATGTTCCACACCTTTGGGCACTACGATTATTTCCCCTTCGTTAACCACTTCGGTTCTATCGCGATACTGCATATAGAGTGTACCTTTGATTACTTGGAACAATTCATCTTCGTTTTCGTGGGCATGCCAAACAAATTCACCTTGCAATTTGGCCAAAAGCACTTGCATATCGTCTACTACGGCAATTTGATGTGGGTGCCATTGTTTGGTAAACTCGGCATGTTTTTCTTTTAGGTTGATGGGTTTCATATATGTACGATTTTATTCGGTGGGCAAGGGAAGATTGTGCATTCTTAAAAAAGATAGATTATCCCAATATCCTCGTTGAAATTTGATTTTTCCATCAACAATATGAAAAAATCCGCATCCACGAAGACCCAATGGATCTTTCCATTCCAGAATGGCCCATTCCCCATCTTCAAAAATGTGCTCAACGATACAGACCATTTCGGCCATTTTAAACTCGTTCAAGAACATTTGATATATATTTTCCTTGCCAACAATAGGTTCGTTCGCTACTTGATGGTTTACAGCGTCTTTATGGTAAAACTCACAAATTTTAAGTGCGTCACTTTGGTTGAACACATCGACCCATTGTGCCACTATTTCCTTTGGACTATTGCTCATGAGATCTGACTTTTCCTAATGAATTATATTCCTAGAATCATCTTCGCGATCCAAAAATAGATCAGGATTCCAAAAATATCATTGCTTGTAGTTATAAATGGCCCTGTCGCAATGGCTGGGTCTATATTTCTTTTGTGAAGGAACAGAGGAATAAAAGTACCAATGAATCCTGCTACAACAATTACAACGATCAATGAAAGTGAAATGGCCAATGCCGTGGCAAAATCTCCTTTCCAGATCCAGGTGAAGAGTAAAAGTAAAATAGCCAAAATAAACCCGTTCAAGAGTGCCAACAACATTTCTTTTAACAGATGGTTCCTGACGCTTCCTTTTAAATCATCGTTCGCCAGACCTTGCACCACAATGGCGCTGGATTGTACCCCAACATTACCCGCCATCGCCGCAATCAATGGAGTAAAGAAAAACAATACGGCATGTTTGGATATCATATCCTCAAAGGTTCCCATTATTGCGGCAGCACCAAGGCCACCTAAAAGACCCAAGATCAACCAAGGGATTCGGGCACGCGTAAGTATCCAAATGCTGTCGCTTACTTCCACATCTTGCGAGATACCTGCCGCCATTTGATAATCTTTGTCAGCTTCTTCTCGGATTACATCCACAATATCATCAATGGTGATTCGACCGACCAAACGTCCAATCTCGTCCACAACGGGAATGGCTTCCAAATCGTATTTGGACATAATTTTGGCGACTTCTTCCCCTTTTTCGTTAACGTTTACCGAATCCACTTTAGGAATGTAAACATCCTTGATATGTGTTTTGGAAGAGGTGGTTAGTAAATCTTTTAAGGAAAGTCTACCTTTAAGTTTACCTTCATCATCCACAACGTAAATGGAGTGTACTCGGGTTACATTTTCTGCTTGGGCGCGCATTTCTTTAATACAGGTGGTAACGGTCCAATTTTCATTAACCTTTACAAGCTCTTTGGCCATTAGCCCACCAGCGGAATCATCCTCATAACGCAAAAGGTCCACAATGTCCTTGGCATGATCACGATCTTCTATCTCGGATATAACTTCCTGAACAAGTTCCTTTGGAAGCTCATTGATAATATCCGCGGCATCATCCGTATCCAGTTCGGAAAGCTCTCCAGCAATTTCCTTGGCGGTAAGGTTTTTAAGTACGGCCTCACGGATATCTTCATGCATTTCTGCAAGGATGTCCGAAGTTTTTTCGCTGTCTAGAAGTTTAATTAGATAGGTGGCCCCTTCAACCTCAAGTTCGTCCGCTATCTCCGCAATATCGGCATAGTGGAACTCCTTCATCATGGACTGAAGTTGCGCATTTTTATGGTCCGAAATCAGTTGCCTGATTTCGTCTAAAAGTTCGTCTGTAAGTTTAAATGGGGTCATTGGCTATCTTCTGTGTCAACGTTATAAAATCAGCTACACTTAGCTGTTCTGGGCGTTGGTCAAAGATAGTATCTTCTTTTAGATTATCGGAAAGGTTGAAGATTTTAAGACTGTTACGTAAGGTTTTACGTCTTTGGTTAAAGGCTGTTTTTACCACTTTAAAGAAAAGGCGCTCGTCACATGGGAGATTAAGTTCCTTCTTTCGGGTCAGACGTAAAACTCCGGAATCCACCTTTGGTGGAGGGTCGAACACGCTTGGTGGAACGGTGAACAAATATTCAGCGTCGTAATAGGCCTGAACAAAAACAGAAAGTATTCCGTAAGTTTTGTTTCCAGGTCCTTCACAGATACGTTTGGCCACTTCTTTTTGGAACATTCCCGAAAATTCTGGAACCTGATTCCGCATTTCCAGCATTTTAAATACTATCTGGCTGGAAATGTTGTACGGAAAGTTTCCAGTTATAGCAAATTGTTCGTCACCATAAAGTTGGGTCAGGTCAAATTGAAGAAAATCTGCTTCAATAATGTTAAGGCGATTGTTATTTTTTAGGATGTCAGCATGTTCCAAAGGAAAGCTATGGTTGAGGTAAACAATGGATTCTTCGTCCAAATCCATGGCCACCAAGTCCAAATCCCGTTGAAGCAAATGTTTGGTGAGCACTCCCATGCCCGGTCCAATTTCGATGACATTCGAGTATCCATCCAAGGAAAGGGTCTGTGCTATTTTTTTGGCAACAGATTCATCCTTCAGGAAATGTTGCCCCAAGTGTTTTTTTGCCTTTACCGCACCATCTTCCTGCGGATATCTATTTTTGTGCGGGGCGCCGTTGGAGTACTTCTTCTTTTTCTTTTTGGACACAGATGGTTTTTTTGCAAGTTAGTTGGAATTTTCGATATAGATCCAAGCTTCATCCCCAGATTCCAAGGGGAACTTTTCCCGTTTGTAAGCAATGGTTTCGTAAATATCCGCTTTTTTAAGGTCGGAATCATTTACCTCATAAGCAATTCCCACTACTTTATCTCCAGGATTGTTTGTGTTAACAACTAGGGGGTAACGACCATAAACGGCGTTCTCCATTTTTTTGAAGCCTAACGCAGCGTCGGCTTTTCCTTTGAGCAAACGACCAAAAATGTATTGTTGCACTTGCAGGTCTTGGAGCGTTCCGTAGGAAAACAGATATGCCAAAATTTTAGGGGATTTGTTGACTGATTACTTCCAGTTCTGTTCTAAATGCTACAAATTTATTGGGGAACAATTGTTGCGCATCCGCCCTTAAACGGTCGGCGTCCTCTTTGTAATAAGCTTCCAAAGTATCTCTGTTCTGAGTGGTATATTGTACAGAGTAGGTGATGCCTCCCATATCCTCTTCCACCAAAACTTTTACCATTTTGGCGTGGGAAAACTTTCCTGTGGCCAGCATATCGGGTAGGTGCTTGTCCTTCATCCAATCCAACCATTGGTCGTGCACACTTTCATCTATATTGATGGTGACGTTGTATATGAGCATCTGATTCGTCTGTTTTTATGTGGGTGAAATTAGTGTAATTTTCGAGAAACCTCTTTATAGGATTCCCGCCTCGGCGGGAATTACAAAGTAATTAGTTAATAGCATCGCCACGCAACCTCCTAAAATTCTTTCGGGCTTGGGGGAAATAGTAACTATCCTGATAGTTATAGATGATTTTCTCGTAATGACTTTTTGCCCTTTCGGGTTCGTTCAAGATGTTTTCGTATAATTCTCCCAGAGCAAAGTGTGCATCATCGGCCAAAATACCATCAGAATAGAACTCTACGATTTTTTGATAGTTGAACTCGGCACTTTCAAATTTTTTCTGCTCTATCAATAGTTCTGCTTGTTTCAGTAAGGCTTCGTCCTCAATTTTTTCTCCTTTATGGTTCTGTAAAATGTCTTCTAGTGAGGCAATGGCCTCTTTGTTTTTATTTTGATAGGCTAGCAAGTCGGCTCTGGCATATTTTTTCAGCGCGGTTTGGGTGGAATCCTCAAGAGAGTTGTCTGAAATCAGCAAACTTAATTGCATAGCGTCGTTGGCGATGAGCTGGGAAGTGGAACTCCTCAATACCTTAAGTTGGGTGAGGGCCCAATCAAAATCACCTTTGTAAAAACTGGTCTGGGCCACTTTAAACCTTGCATCTTGTCCAAGGACATCATTTTTGACGCTTTTTTGCACTTGGGTAAAAAGAATCAAGGCTTCGTTGAATCTTTGGTCAAATACCAAAATGTCTCCAAGTGCCAATTTTACATAAGCCATGGACATTCGGCCCATCGGAAGTTCCAAACTTTTTTTGAGCATGGCAATTGCAGGATCGGGCTGCTCTTTTTTGAATGTCAAGAAATTGGCATAGGCAATCTGAAGCTGAAGGGTTTGACTTTGATTTCCGTATTCTTCCACCAAGTCCTTAAATTGTTTTTCCACATCGTCCAGTACTTT
Organism: Allomuricauda sp.; assembly: GCA_040285615.1. Classification (GTDB taxonomy): domain Bacteria; phylum Bacteroidota; class Bacteroidia; order Flavobacteriales; family Flavobacteriaceae; genus Flagellimonas. The sequence continues at coordinate 39,968 of JAVJRL010000012.1, read as the reverse complement.
TTTTGTTGGATTTTCCAAGGCGATGTCAATCAAGCTAAGTTCTGCATTGAGTTTAGTCCTTGGATTTTCCGTGTTGTCCACAATATATTCATAGATGGAAGTGGCTGTTTCCAAGTCTTTATCCTCCAAAACTATGCTTCCCAAGTTTTCCAATCGGTCCACAGATTGACCTTCACTTCGTTTGTAAATGGCCTTTTCTTGACCAAAGGCGCTGCTGTATTGTTTTTGTTGCACAAAAAGCCAGCTCAACAATTCGTTCCAAAGAATATCGGGTGCTTTCTGTGCATTTTGAAGCAGCACTTTTCGCAACAGTACATTGTTTTCGTTAGAAGGGTCTTCGGAGATGAAATCGTCAATGTTGCGGAGTACATTGGATCGTGATGTTCGTCCTTCCCAAATAAGGTTGAGGTAAGACTGGTACATTTTTGCAATGTCTCCTTGCTCACCATAAATCCGGGCCAACTGAAAATCGTAATTGAGGTCAGGTTTTAATTCCATCGCCTTGGTATAAGCTTGGATGGCATAATCCAACAGGGCATATTTTTGAAAGCGATACCCAACGCTGTAGCCGTAGTTGGGGTTGTCTTCTATTTTATTGATGGCTTTGTCATAATAGGTATTGGCCTTTTCAGCTTCATTCTTGAGGGTAAAGTTGTATCCCAGCTCAATGTGGAACGTGGGGAAAGCATAGCTGTCCTCTATTTTTTGAAGTAAAAATGCCTCAGCGTCATCATAACGTTCCAATTGTTGATAGCAGGAAACCAAACCTTCGGCATAATCGGTACGTCTAGGATTGGTTTCTACCAATTTCTCGTAGAACACCACCGCCTTTTCATAATCACCATCCTGAAAATATTGTTTGGCCAAGAAATCCTCTTGTCCAAATCCAATAATGCCGGATAGTATGAATATGAGAAATAAAAGACGTTGCAATAGCTTGTTTTATTTCAAATATAACGCAGAAATGTGGGGGATACTGTTAAGCGAATCCAAATAAATGGTTGAAACCTTTAATCGATGGTATCAAAACCGCAATAAGGAACCAATACTTCGGGGATTTTTATGCCCTCGTCGGTTTGATAATTTTCCAAGATTCCCGCCAACACTCTTGGCAATGCTAAAGAGCTTCCGTTCAAGGTGTGGGCCAATTGGCTTTTTCCGTTTTCATCCTTGTAACGAAGCTTTAAACGGTTGGCTTGGAACGTTTCAAAATTGGATACAGAACTGATTTCTAACCAACGGTCTTGTGCTGTTGAGAATACTTCAAAATCAAAAGTAAGGGCAGACGTAAAGCCTAAATCCCCACCACAAAGGCGCAAAATTCGGTAGGGCAATTTGAGTTCGCGAAGTATATTTTTTACATGCTCCACCATTTCATCCAAAGCTTGATATGAATTATCGGGGTGCTCCAAACGCACGATTTCTACCTTATCGAATTGGTGCAAACGGTTCAATCCGCGAACGTGCGCTCCATAACTGCCCGCTTCACGACGGAAACAAGGTGTGTAACCGGTATATTTTATGGGAAAATCACTTTCCACCAAAATATCGCCCCTGTGCAAGTTGGTCACAGGAACCTCTGCTGTCGGAATAAGATAAAGGTCATCTGCCTGCACATGGTACATTTGCCCTTCCTTGTCGGGTAACTGACCTGTTCCATAACCAGAGTCTTCGTTGACCATAAGGGGCACTTGCATTTCGATATAGCCAGCTTCGGTGTTTTTGTCCAAGAAGTAGGCAATCAAGGCACGTTGCAATCGTGCGCCTTTTCCTTTGTATACTGGAAAACCTGCTCCTGTGATCTTAACACCGAGTTCAAAATCGATGATGTCGTATTTTTTGGCCAATTCCCAGTGTGGAAGTGCTCCTTCCGATAATGTTGGGATATCTCCTTCCTTAAAAATTTCCTCGTTGTCCTCTTCCGAGTTACCAGCAGGAACAGATTCATGGGGAACGTTGGGTATTAAATACAATTCTTGCTGAAGTTCTTCGGCAGTAGTGTTAAGATCTTCCCCTAATTTTTTTGATGCTTCTTTAAGTCCAGCAGTCTTTTCTTTGAGAACATTGGCTTCTTGAGCTTTTCCTGTTTTGAAAAGCATTCCAATTTCTTTTGAAAGTTTATTGGATTCGGCCAAGGTAGCGTCCAGTTCGGTCTGAATGGAACGTCTTTTTTCGTCGAGTTCCAAAACCTTTGATATCATAGGTGTTGCATCAATGTTACGCTTTTTTAAAGCGGTGATGATACTTTCCTGATTTTCCCTGATGTTCTGTATTTGAAGCATGGCCTTATTTTGAGCCGCAAATTTAATTCAATCTGAAGAAGTGCCCAACTTTATTCCTTGGGAGAAGGCAGAATCCAATCATTATGGGCAAAATGTTTCCACGGAACGCTAGCCAAATCTACATTGGAATCTACAAATTGTTGATAGGGGTTTTGATTTACTTTGACCTTGTTTTCCACAAAAACCTGAATGTTTTCTCCTTTTTGGGCGTATTCTTTTTTGAGATGTTGCGCAAATTGCCAAATAAAATCAGGATAGCAACCTACTCTTCGTTGTTGTTTTTTTGTGAGGTAATCGTTCAGGTTGATTTTGATGGTGTCCTTGGTTTTGGTATTTACGACTTTGTAGGAGATGCTTCCACCACGGCTTCGGAGCATCATGCGCCAGCTCAAACGGTGACCTTCTTCGGTCCAAAGCACATCATCTTTGAAAAAATGGTGTCGAAGCGGCAGAACCAATTGGATCAGAAAGTAGACGCCCAAAACCGTCAAAATTATATTTTTGGTTTTAGGCATGATGGTCTGGGTCTCTGTAATTATCTTTTTGGTTTTAAGAAAAATGTTTCGGATAGTCTGTGGTTCAAAAAAGAAAACCGTAAACGCCAATGAGAAGTAGGGAAAGATACCTATCTGAAATATGATGCTGTTGAACAAATGGAAGAAAATGGACAACACAAAGGCTATTTTTCTGGAAGGTTTCCAGAGTAGGGCGGGAACAATCAGCAAATCAAAGCAAATACCGAAAATCGCAATTATTTTATGCACCCATTTTTGTTGGAGGAAATCTCCAATCAAATAGTAATCCTTCTTTGAGCCCATCAATACTTCAATCATACTAAAATCCAACCAATCGGCATACAATTTTGCAATAGATGCATATGTGTACACGATAAAGAGTTGCATGATAATTATCCATCTTATCCAATTGTACATCGTCTGCGAACGGAGTTTTGGATTAAATTTGGCATCTAAAGATGCATCTCGGTTTGCTGGCAGAAACGCCATGATGTACGCGATTAGCATCAGTAAATAATAGTGGTTGTTGTATGATGTTTTCTGCATCAAATACACGCCCGACCATAAAATGGCAAAGGCCAATGCACTATAGCGGTACTTGAGCCCAAGGGCTATAAAAAGACCCAAGGTGCCCATCACGGCGAAATAAATGTACATCCCGTTTCCCGGCAGGGGTTGCAACCATTCAAAGCCGATAAAGGAAAAAGTGAATTCGGGTTCCACCAAGGTTCTGCGCACCCAACCGGTTGCCATGGCACCATAACATTCGGCGCTAACCAATAACCCATAAAACACCCTGAAAACAACAAGTTGTGCATTGTCAATCTTCTTAAAAAGAAATTGGCTTAGCATTTATTTGGAGATTAGGTCCAGGGAGTGGCTCTTGTCTTTTCTTAATTGTTCTTTAAGTTCTTCAATAGAGTTAAACTTATGCTCATCACGAATACGGTGGAGTAGTTCTACCTGAATTTTTTTATCGTAGAGGTCTCCATCAAAATCGAAAAAATTGACTTCTATGCTTTTTTTGGAACCATCTACAGTGGGGTTGAATCCGATGTTCATCATCCCAAAGTACTCTTCTCCATCAATATTACTTTTTACAACGTAAGCGCCATTCTTTGGAATAAGCTTATAATCTTCTGCAATATGTAGGTTGGCCGTTGGGAAACCAAAATCCTTTCCAAGCCCTTTACCCTTTTTAACGGTTCCTGTGAGCATGTAGGCATAACTAAGATAATTGTTGGCGGTTTCCACATCACCTTCTAAAAGTGCCTTTCTAATTTTTGTGGAGCTTACGGAAACGTCTTCAATTTCTTGAGCGGGAATTTCTTCCACTTCAAAATCGAAGGTATTTCCAAAGGTGGTCAGGTCTTGTATGTTTGCATTTCGGTTGCGTCCAAATCGATGATCGTAACCAATGATCACTCTCTTTGATTTGATATTGTTCACGAGAATATCGCGAACAAAGTCAATGGCTGAAAGTCTGGAAAATGCCTTGGTAAAGGGATGGATGATCAAATAATCCAGTCCCAAGGTTTCCAAAATCTGCTTTTTTTCTTCTAGGGTGTTCAGCAATTTGATGTCCACATCTTTTTGCAACACCATACGCGGATGAGGAAAAAAAGTGAGCACTGTAGACTTAAGTCCTGTGTTTTTGGCACTATTTGTGAGGCGTTCCAATATCTTGCGGTGTCCAAGATGTACACCATCAAAGGTGCCGATTGTTACCACCGTATGGTGCGGAATGTCCTTGAAATCAGAAATGTTATGGATTGTTTCCAACGCAATAAAGAAATAAAAAAAGGCTTACATTTGAAATTATACTATGCCCTAACCGTGTATGAAAGCTAAATTACATTTTGTTTTTTCAATAGCCATATTTTTTAGCTGCTTTTGCATTTACGGGCAGCAAGGTTATTGGAAAAGCATTCCCAAACAGACTAACCTGCGCAGTGCTTCACTAAAGGATATTTCTGGCGCTAAGAGTGTCTTTTCATTGGAAAAGGGAATGTTTTCCGATAGGATCAAATCTTTTTCCACAGCAAAGAACAAGAAGCAAGTAGTGTACCTTCCAAATAATGATGGCAATGTGGTTCCATTTAATTTGAAAGAAACTTCGGTATTGCATCCTGACCTTGCCAAAAAATACCCTAACATAAAATCGTATACGGGAGTTAGTTCCGACGGTAGATATAAGGTGAAGCTGAGTAGTTCGCACAAAGGTCTTCAAAGTATGGTTGTAGACTTGCAGAACAACAAAACAGCATTTATGGAACCGGTTTCCAATAAGTCAGATGCCTATATTTTGTACGATAAAGAAGATGGACTTTCCTCCAAGATGGATTTTATCTGTGCAACCAGCAAAGATCTATTCGGAACAGGGAATAAATCCGCAGGTACTACCGCAAAGACCCTTGTTCCTTTGGTAGATGGACAAGTATTACGTAAATATAGGATTGCGATTTCTGCCTCAGGAGAATATACTCAGGAGATGGGAGGGACAGTTGAAGATGCTCTTGCAGGAATCAATGCCACCATTACAAGGGTGAACGAGGTTTTTGAAACCGATTTGGGCGTTACATTGGAGTTGATACCCAATAACGACCTCATTATTTTTACAAATGCGGTTACCGACCCGTATGATGATAGTTTAAATTCGGAAGTACAGTCCACTATCACTTCCATAATTGGTGAGGCGAATTATGATGTGGGACATCTTTTTCATAAAGTTGGAGAAGGGGAAGATAATGGAAATGCTGGTTTCATAGCTTCCGTTTGTGTGGACAATAGAAAGGGAAGTGCTTTTTCTTCGGCTAACAACCCACAAGGGGATGTCTATGACCTGGATTATGTAGCGCACGAACTTGGACACCAATTTGGAGCCAACCATACATGGTCGTTCGAATCTGAAGGTACTGGAGTACAGGCAGAGCCTGCCAGCGGAAGTACAATTATGGGTTATGCTGGGATTGTTGGGGAGAATAACGTGGCATCCAATGGGGATGATTATTTTCATTATAACAGTATTCTTCAAATATCAACTTATTTGGAAACCACATCCTGTGCACAAACTACGGCATTGGTCAATTCACCACCAGTACTTACTCCGGTAAACGATTTTACCATACCAAAGGGTACTGCTTTTGTATTAGAAGGTATTGCAAGTGACCCCGATGTTGGGGATGTGCTTACCTATACTTGGGAACAAATAGATGATGGTTTGGTGACCACGGCATCCTTTGGCCCTACCAACCCCGGTGGCGCCAATTTTAGGTCTCTTCCACCTAGTACGGACCCAAAAAGATATTTTCCAAAATTATTGGAAGTTGCTCTAGGTAATCTAACGCAGACCAATCCTGCCATGGGAAGTGCATGGGAAACCGTTTCCGACATAGAACGGAACCTTGGTTTTGCCTTTACTGTGCGTGATAATGCTGTAGGAGGAGGACAAGTGGTTTCTGATGTTTTGGAGGTCAAGGTCATTAAGGCGGCAGGTCCCTTTTTGGTTACTTCCCAAGCAGCCAACGAGGTTTATCAGGCAGGATCGGTTCAAGAAATTACTTGGGATGTGGCCAATACCAATATTGCTCCAGTTAATGCTCAAACCGTGGATATTTTTCTTTCCTTGGATGGAGGGTTAACGTATCCCATCATTTTATTGGAAAACACTCTTAATGATGGCTCCGAAGAAATACAATTACCAGGTGATGTAACAACTACTGCTCGAATCATGGTAAAAGCAAGTGACAACATATTTTTTGCGGTTAATACAACCGACTTTACCGTTGAGCAATCCGAAGTAGTCTTAAATTTTGCTGATCTTAAATATGAGGTCTGTCAGCCGAATGATTTGGTAATTCCTTTTGTATATGAAACCTATGTTGGGTTTAATGAGAATTCCACATTCTCGGCAGATGTTCCTGCAGGTTTGTCCGCAAGCTTTTCTCCAACAGCAGCAAGTTCCGATAATACTTCGGTGGATCTTACCCTATCCAATACCAATGGCGTTGCTCCCGGTGTTTATGATATTACAGTTACTTCGACCGCAGCATCTGTTACCAAAAGTGTGATTTTTGAGCTAACGGTACAGGATGGTGCTTTTTCCGATGTAGCACTATTTTCACCTGCTAATGGAGAAGGTGGAGTCTCTTTGGATGCTGAGCTCATTTGGGAAGAAAACCCGCTGTATTCCAGTTATGATATTGAGGTTGCCACTGATGCTGGATTTGTTAATGTTGTAGAATCGGCAAGTCTTCCTTTGACCAATTATTTGGTAACGGGCCTTAATCCGGAGACTGAATATTTTTGGCGAGTTAGACCAAATAATGGTTGTGGTAGCGGAGCTTTTGGAACCGCATTCAGTTTTATTACATCACAAGTTGATTGTAAGAACAAAGAATCTAAGGACCTGCCTCTTGCTATTTTATCTTCAGGTACGCCAACAGTGACCACATCAGTGTTTTTTTTGGAAGATTTACCTATATCCGATGTGAATGTCAACTTGGAATTGGATCATACTTATTTAGAGGACTTGATCATTACACTTATATCCCCGGCGGGAACTACGGTAAACTTGATTTCCAATACTTGTGGGGACTTAAATAACATTAATGCCGTTTTTGATGATGATGGAAGTCCTATTGAATGTGCAGATAGTCCAGCGATATCTGGAGTAATTAGTCCCTTGGGGTCATTGGCCTCTCTAAAAGGTGAATCAATCCTGGGAGAATGGATATTGGAAATACAAGACACTGCAGCAAGTGATGGGGGAGCATTGATTGGTTTTTCTTTGGATGTTTGTGTAGAAGGTACTTACCGGCCAGATGAAGACGAGGATGGAGTGTTTGATGATGGGGATGATTTATGTATAGGTACTCCAAAAGGTGTTGAAGTAGATACCAACGGATGTGCAATTTATAGATTTGCCCAAGATAATTTTGAAGTTCAAATAGAAAGTGAAACTTGCCGCAGTAGCAATAATGGCACTATTACAGTAACACCTTTTGATACTTCCATTACTTATACTGCCGTTCTTAGTGGTGCAAGTGGTACGGAATCATTTGATTTTACCGACTCTATAACCTTTAATAATTTAATTGCTGGGGAATATTCCCTTTGTATCACAGGAACCAATGGAATGATAACTTATGAAGAGGTATGTTTTAATACAGTGATTACCCAACCAGACATTTTGGATATAAATGCTTTGATAGATGCAGGTATTTTGAGTGTAGAATTGAGTGGCGCCACATTTTACAATGTGGAACTTAATGGTTTGGTCACTCAAACGGAATTGCCCAACATTCAACTTGCCTTAAAGGAGGGTGTTAATACATTAAAAGTATATTCCAACCTCCCATGTCAAGGAGTTGTTGAGAAGACTTTATTTTATTCCTCGCGGCCAATACTTTCGCCAAATCCAGTAGATAGTGTAACAGAAGTTTATTTGGGAGGTTACCAGGGAGATGTTATAATACAAATATTTACAGCTAACGGTAGACTTGTTCGGACAGAAAAGAGAACAGTGTATGGTGAAAACCTTCAGTTGGATTTGTCCAATCTCTCCAAAGGGATTTATTATCTCGGTATGGAAAAAGCTGGGGTAAGAGAAATGTTTAAACTGGTAAAAAGATGATTCGGAATTTAATTAGATTATCCATATTGGCTTTGTTGGTTTCTTGTGGGGGCGATGATGGCCCACCACCAGCTCCAGAAGGGGCGGCCTTGGTGTTTCCCGAGAAAAATTCTGAGTGTACTACGGGAGTCGATATTAATCAAACGTCTACCCAAGTTACTTTTCGCTGGATGGTATCCAACAATACCGATAGATATACCCTAACTGTAGTGAATTTGGAAACCAATGTGCCACAGAATATATCCACAACATCAACATCGGCTAGTCTCACTATTTCTAAGGGTAAACCATATTCGTGGTCTGTCACCTCACGGAATTCAACCTCTGATCAAGTGGCCACAAGTGAAACATGGTTGTTCTATAATGCAGGCTCAGAAACCACCTACGCTCCGTTTCCAGCTCAAATAGTCAATCCAACCTCAGGGTCTACGGTACAAAAGGATATTGCCAATGAAGTATATTTGGAATGGTCCGGTGGGGATGTAGACAATGATATTGATTCTTTTGAGGTGTTTTTATCAAAGGTGAATCCTCCGAGTACTTCCGTGGGAATAACGAATTCAACTACCATGGAATTGCCTGTGAGTGTAGAATCTAATACGGTCTATTATTGGAGAGTCCTTACAACGGATTTGGAAGGTAATACTTCGGATTCAGGGGTGTTTGACTTTAAAGTGCTTTAAATTTATTTACCATTGAATTGGTTCATGGTGTTTTTTGCACCAGCAAATATGAATGAGCGTATAAGGTCAGTGGATACTTTTAGCCTTTCAGGCATGGCTTTTTCTTGGTCATCGTCCCATTTGCCCAAAACATAATCCACCTGTTTGCCTTTACTGAAATCGGAACCAACACCAAATCTAAAGCGATTGTATTTAGTTGTCTGTAAAACATTTTGGATGTCCTTCAATCCATTATGACCACCATCACTTCCCTTGCCTTTTAATCTTAGTGAGCCAAAAGGTAGGTTGAGGTCGTCCGTAACCACTAATATGTTGTCCAAGATTATATTTTCCTTATCCATCCAATACTTAACAGCTTTTCCGCTTAAATTCATATAGGTGGAAGGTTTTAGGCATACCACACCTTTTCCCTTGTGTTTAAAAGTGGCAACGGCCCCCAGTTTGGCACTTTCAAAAGTAAAACCCTCCTGTTCCGCCAAAAAATCAAGAATCTTGAAGCCTATATTATGACGGGTTTCATCGTATTCGGTTCCAATATTTCCAAGGCCAACAATCAGAAATTTTTTCATAGGGTCAGTTTCTTGCAACAATGGTTTGGATGAGCTAAAAAGCTGATTGATAAAATTGAGCATTTGCTTTGTTGCATTTGTCTAAAAATACAAAAGCATCCCAAATTTTACCAAGGTAAAAACGGGATGCTCTTGCAAATTTTTAAAGGTGCTATTCTGCAGCTTCGGCTTGAGGAGCTTCTCCAGCTTCACCAGCTTCGGCGCCTTCACCTTCTATACCTTCTTCATCTTCATCTTCCAACTCGTCATCAACAGAAGTTCTAGACGCTTTAACTTGAACGATAGCGGTACTATCCGGGTGTAAGAATGTGTAGTCGTCGTTTAGAATAGTTTCTACGGCAATGGTTTGACCAATCCTCAACTTGGAAATATCAATAGTGATAAAATCAGGAAGCAAATCGGGCAATGCTCTAATAGAAAGTTTTCTTTTTCTGAAAAGTAAACGTCCACCATTTCGCACCCCTGGAGAGTTTCCTTCCAAACGCACTGGAATTTTCATGGTGATTGGTTTGTCTTCAAACAACTGGTAGAAATCAATATGAAGAATTTTGTCCGTTACAGGGTGAAATTGAATGTCCTGTAATACGGCGGCAAACTTTTCGCCATCCTCCAATTCAATTACTACGGTGTGCGCGTTTGGGGTGTACACCAAGTCTTTGAATGCGATTTCATCAGATGAAAAATGCAATGGTTTATCCCCTCCGTACAGCACGCAAGGGACCTTTCCAGCATTACGTAAGGCTTTGGTAGAAACCTTGCCCACGCTTTCTCTTTGGGATCCTTTGATTGTAATTGACTTCATTGTTATATATTAAATTGATTTACATTAAAAATTTTGAAGATATGGATGTATTGTGGTGTACCCGGTGCATCACATCTGCAAACAGGTCGGCACAAGACAATATCTTTATTTTGCTTTTATCTTTGTCCACTGGAATGGAATCGGTTACGATCAATTCCGTCAACTTTGATTTTTCTATCTTTTCGTATGCATCACCCGATAAAAGTCCGTGGGTGGTTACAGCACGTACACTTACTGCCCCTCTCTCCATCATTAAATCAGCAGCTCTGGTAAGAGTACCTGCGGTATCCACCATATCATCAGCTAACACTACATTTTTTCCTTTTACGTCGCCTATTAGTTCCATGTGGGAAATAACATTGGCCTTGGCTCTTTGCTTGTAACAGATTACCACATCGCATTCCAGCGCTTTTGAATAGGCATAGGCTCTTTTGGAACCTCCCATATCTGGGGATGCAATGCACAAGTTGTCCAGATTCAGTCCTTTTAAATAAGGCAAGAATAGGGTGGAGGCAAACAGATGATCCACTGGCTTTTCGAAGAAGCCTTGGATTTGGTCCGCGTGTAGGTCCATAGTGATTATTCTTGTGGCACCTGCGGTTTCCAACATTTTGGCTACCAATTTTGCAGCAATGGGAACTCGTGGTTTATCCTTCCGGTCTTGTCTGGCCCAACCAAAGTAGGGCATAACGGCTGTAATATGCCTTGCGGAGGCTCTTTTTGCAGCATCCAACATCAGCAACATTTCCATCAAGTTTTCCGAACTTGGATTAGTGGAACCGATTATAAAAATTCGTGCTCCACGAATGGATTCCTCAAACGAAGGCTGAAACTCACCGTCACTATATCGTGAGAATTGGACTTTTCCCAATTCCGCGCCATAGGAAGCGGCAATCTTCTCGCCCAGTTCAACACTTTGGGTGCAAGCAAAAATTTTAGGTTCCGGAACTTGATAGGCCATTACAATCTCTTGTTAACTAGCGTTTTAAAGTACTTTTTAATAAGGAGGTGCAAATTTAAGAATTAATTCGGGTTGCTAAAGGATAAATGAAAGTATTTTTTGATGATAAATAAAAAATATTTTTTAGCTTTGCACTCGCATTTGAAAATGTGACACCAATGCCTTGGTGGCGGAACTGGTAGACGCGCTGGATTCAAAATCCAGTTCCTTCGGGAGTGAGGGTTCGATTCCCTCCCAAGGTACTTTAAAAGCCCTGATAACATTTGTTGTCAGGGCTTTTTGTTTTGTAGCATTCGGTTAGGATTTAGAAGAATACTCGTGCGGTTAGGTTTGGGGTAAAACCTAAAGACCTTCTTTGTATAACCTGTTCCAAAAGCAATTCTCCATTTTGTTGATTGGTTCTGTGGATAACGGCAAGTGGTACGATACGGTCGTAGATATTCAAAGCCGAAATGCCCAATTGGATTTTAGTGGATTTGGGATTGATTACAAAATCATAGGTCAAAGAGGCGTCCAACCTGTGGAAACTGGGTAATCTGCCACTGTTCAACGATTCAAACGTAACCGCTTTGGATTCTTCATCATAATTTTTAATGGGGGTAAATGGTGTTCCCGTGCGATATTGCCATCCTACGGAAAGCTTCAGGTTTTTGATGTCCAAACTATTGGATACCCTAAAGCTATGTCGTATATCGTTGTTTCCTGAAAAACTGCTTTCTTGGATCTCATCAAAAGTAAAATTCACATCATTGAAGGAGTATCCTGCCCAGAACCTGTAGTTTCGAATGCGCTTTTTCAATAGTATATCCACTCCTATAATTCGACTTTTTCCTTCACTCAGGTTGGGTTGGGGCAGATGAAAACCCTGACTGTAGGAAGTGAGTCCTGTCAAATTTTTATAATAGGCCTCAGCATCAACGGTCCACCCATTTTTATCAAAAAGTAAACCTGCTGAAAATTGATTGCTTTGTAAAAGTGGGTAGTCCGTATTGTCGGACAATCTCCAAAGATTATTTTCCAGCCTAAGCTCGGTTTGGTTAAATTCGATAAGTTGCGAAATGGGTTGGTTTCTTCTTTCCATTCCTGTGCGTATCCGAAAGCTTTTGTTAATAGGTATCTCAATATTTAGTCTTGGTTCCAGATATAGATTCCCTAAACTGCCATAGTGTACCCCTCTAAGCCCCATTTTTAACAATCCTTCATTGTCTTTTCTGAAGCTGTATTCCCCAAAAAGTACATTCTTTAAGTTGCTATCCTGCACGGGAAGGCTAATATTGTCCGCAGGATCCAAATGGGATATATAGCTCATATCTATTTCCAAATTGGTATTGGAAAGCTGGTATCCGAAACTTAACAGGTCGTTGTTTTTAAAAACCCTATCCGACTTGAGTTCCAATCCAAAATCACTTATCCTGTTCCCTCGGATATTGGTTTCTTCCAATTCGTTACCGTACAATTCCAGATTGCGGTAATACGAATCATAGGATGAAAAATACGTGGTAATCTGATCTGTCTGCCTCGAGGTAGTTTGGTGTTTCCAATTGATGCTAACGCCTCCATTACCTGTGGCCAAGGAATCCCTCTTGGTTTCACCGTTTTTTTGGAACGAAAAAAGCGTACGGTTTCTGGTCATTAATGCACTAACGGAAAGTTTGTCCTTTTCAGAAGGCTGATACACATATTTTGCATTGATATCATAAAACCTAAACTCACTGTCACTGGTGTCATATGTATAGCCGTCGTCGGAACTTACGTTCAACGGATTTCCGTTACTATCCGAAATTGGGCCCGAATTACTGAAAATTTTCTTGGCATAGGCTTCATAGGTCTGGGTTTTGAGAATGTCCAAATAGGCATTTCTAGCGTATAGGGACAAGGATGATTTCTCTGACAGAGGCACTTTAATATATCCGTCTATACTCAATCCATCTATTCCAACTCCTCCAGACACCTTATGAGAAACCTTATCATCGGTACTTATGTCGATAATCCCCGAAACCCGGTCACCGTAGACGGCGCTGGTGGCAGTTTTAAAAATGGTTGCTTTTTCCGTGGCATAGGGATTGAACCTGGACAACATGCCGTATAGATATCCGCTATTGAATACTCGGATATGATCAAAAAGCACCAAATTTTGATCAGAAGTACCCCCATGTATTTGTATGCCGGAAGCCGATTCATCCAGACTGGAAACACCGGGAATCATTTGGATGCTCTGTAAGATGTCGGGCGTTGTCTGTCCAGGAATTGGTCCCAAGGGTTCTTGGGTAATAGTGATGGAACCATTGCGATTCCGGTCTATTCCCTTAGTAATGTATGAAGTGACTATGACTTCATCCAGTTCTTTGTAAACTGCCGATAGATAGATGGGGTTACATGTTTTCGTTGACTGAATATCCAAAGAGCCATAACCCGAAACTTTAATCAGATATTTGGTTTTCCCTGAATCTTTAAACTTGACATTTCCTTTTTGATCAGTTTCCATTACCAAACTTGAATCTACCACAACTTGGGTTTCTGTAATGGGAGTACGGGTATCTTGGTCCAATAAGTAGATACAGACTTCTTTTTCTAGTGAAATAGGTGCAATAATAATCTGTGCTTGGCCATCGATTTTTTCAAAATGTAATCCAGTCTGTGCTTCAAGAAGACCGAGAAGTTCGTTCATGGACATGCCCTCGGCCAAGGCAGTAATAGTTTTATTGTCAATGAGGTCCTCGGCATAGGAAAAACTCAGGTTCATTTCCTTTTCCAGTTGAAGGATGACCTCTTTTAAAGGAGTTTCCTCAAACTTGAAGAATAGATTTTCTTGGGCATGCGACAAAGGGAGGCCCAAAAGAAATAACAATACGAATATAAAACACCTCATTTCTTATTCAGACAAGGTAACAATTCTTTTGTCCGTAGAAATATGATATTTGACACCCATGGGTTCCAAAGTTGTCTTTAGGGCATTTTCAAGATTGTTGTGGGTAAATTTTCCTGTAAACTTACGATTGACATCAACGGCATCTAACTTAAATTGAATGGGATATTGTAAAGCAAGTTCGTCCAGCACTTCATATAGTGGCCGGTCTGAAAAGGAAGAAAATCCATTTTGCCAGTCTGGGGTGTTTTGTGAAAATTGTTTTTGATAAAGCTGCCCATTTATCAATTGAATTTCCATTCCTTCGGTAAGCTCCATGCTAGAATTTGTTTCGCTCAATGGGGTAAACACCACGGAGCCTTCATAGCATTGTACTTTTAAATCCTTACGGATCTTAATATTGAATTTGGTTCCCAAGACCGAAACTGTTCCCTGGGGGATATTTACCATAAAATCTTTGCCAGATTTAATATCAAAAAATGCCTCTCCATCAAAATTCACAGAGCGGTCTTCCTCCCAATTAAATCGTTTGTAAGATAATGTTGAATTGGCATTCAACTCAACAAGGGAACCATCGGCGAGAAGCACAGACTCTTTTTCCCCAATACCGGTGGAATAGGTTTTTGTGCCATATAAATAGGTGTAGCCAGCAAACAATATCGCAATACATGCCGCGGCTGCAGAAAATAACCACAAGCGTTTTACTTTGGGCTCTTTCTGTACCTTTTGATTTTTTGCAGTAACAAGGGAGAGGGCCCTTTCAGTATCTATTTTAGGCCCCTTCATGGATTTGGCTGCATTGTCAATGGCCATAATTTCCCGATAGACACTGGATGTCATAAACCCTGCTAGCTCTTCATCGCTCAATTCTCCTGCTAACCATCGGGTCAAAAAATCTTCACTGGCGTATTTTTCCTTCATAGGCATTTGCTCTCTTATTTAAATGACAGTTAAACAACCACTTACCCTATTAAAATTTTAATTCTTTTCCAAGAACCTCTCTCAGAAGCAATAAGGCCTTGCTCATTCTACGTTCAATGGCCTTTACCCCAAGTCCCAATATTTCTGCGATTTCGGCATAGGTTTTCTTTTCCACTCGGCTCATAAGGTATACTTCCCTTTCCTTTTGGGGCAAGGAAGCGATGGCCATCTTCAGTTTTTCATGGAACTCATCCATTTGCATCAAATATTCAGGATTTTCATTATCTACCGAAGGGGTTGTCTTTTGCAAATGTTTCAACACAATTTTTTCATGTGCTTTTTCATTGAGGAAAGAGTTGTTGGCCGCCCTGTACAAGTAAGCTTTTACTTTGTAAAAAGAAACAGTGGAGCACAATTTCCAAAGTTTTACAAAAACATCTTGTACAATGTCCTCGGCCTGTTGAAGGTCTCCACATTTATAATAAATAAATCGTGTTACCACTTCGTAGTGGTCACGAAATATTTGATTGTAGGTTTTTTGCTCACAAATCGATGGCTCTTCCTCTGTCATGTTCTGTTTTGGGCGTAACTACTTTAAGTAGATTATAAAAATAGTTAGAAAAAAATAGGGTGTCCTGTTTTTTGGCTGTCTAAGTAATAGAAAAAGAAATTAATATCTAGTTATGGACAACAAAAAATGGGTTGCAACCTTAGTCATAGGTTGTTTTTTTCTGCTACAGAACCTTGCTGCCCAGGAATGGCAAACAAATTTTGAAAAAGCCAAAGATCTGGCGCAAAAAGATAACCGCAACATTGTGCTGGTTTTTCAGGGTTCCGATTGGTGTGCGCCCTGTATTAAGTTAGACAGAGAGGTTTGGAGCAAAGAAGATTTTCAAAAACTGGCCCAGGACCAATTTATTATGCTCAAGGCCGATTTTCCAAGAAGAAAAAAGAACCAATTGCCAGCAGAACAAGAGGCCAGGAATAAAACATTAGCGGCAAAATACAATCCCAAGGGGTATTTCCCCTATGTGGTGGTGTTAGACCCATCGGGAAAAGTCTTGGGGCAAACCGGGTACGAAAAAATGGGTCCAAAAGCTTATTTCAATAAGTTAAACTCATTTTAAGAATACGGAAATGTTGAGGTTAAAGCAAACTACATTTAGTGTCATCCTTTTCTTTTTAGTTGTTTTTGGATATTCCGGAGAATCAAATTCCACCTTCAGAGATACTACATCTAATCTCGAAGTATACCAGCGCACCTTAAAACTAATGGGGAGTCGTTTTGATCTTACCGTGGTGGCAGAAAATCAAAAGAAGGGAGATGAATATTTGGATTTGGCCATATCAGAGATTTCGAGAATCGAAAAGATGATTTCTTCTTGGGACCCCAAATCGCAAACTTCAGCTATTAACCATAATGCAGGTGTTTTACCGGTAAAAGTAGATTCTGAGCTTTTTCAACTTATTGAAAGGGCCCTCAAAGTTTCCATGTTGACCCAAGGGGCTTTTGATATCAGTTACGCCTCTATGGACCGTATCTGGAAATTTGACGGCTCGATAACGGAGATGCCCCCAGTGGAATTAATAAAACATTCAGTATCCAAAGTCGGTTATCAAAACATCATTCTAAACCATAAAAATCAAACAGTTTTTTTGAAAAATAAGGGAATGAAGATTGGCTTTGGGGCCATTGGCAAAGGATATGCCGCGGACAAAGCCAAGGAGTTATTGATAAAACACGGGGTGACTTCCGGTATCATCAATGCCTCTGGCGATTTAAATGCGTGGGGTGCCCAGCCTAATGGAAAGGACTGGATGGTGGCCATTGTAAATCCATTGAACAAGAGCAAGGTTTTTTCTTGGTTGCCCATAAAGGATCAAGCCGTAGTTACTTCGGGCAATTATGAAAAATACATTATGCTCAATGGGGAACGCTATACGCATATTATAGACCCAAGGACAGGATACCCCAGCAAGGGAATTTTAAGTGCCACAATTTTTACCAAGAATGCCGAACTGGCGGATGCCCTGGCCACTTCCATATTTGTAATGGGGGTAGAAACAGGTGTCGATATTGTAAACCAGTTGAAGGGAGTTGAATGCATTGTTGTGGATGAAGACAATAAGATTATCACATCCAAAAATATTGCCCTAAAAGAAATAGAAACTCAAAGTAGATAAACCTGAATATGAAGAAGATCTTAATTGCATTGTGCAGTTTGTCCAGCTTATCATCGTGCGTAGTGTTGCACGAATACGATAAGGTAAATATCAATGATCCAGACATGGTATTGGCCGATAAAAAGTTGGCAAAGTTTGAAACCAATTATCAAGTATACCGCGAAGGTGCCTCTGGTGGAAATGGAGGAAAAACAGGAGGTGGCTGTGGATGTAATTGAGCGGAATAGGTATAGGATAATTTGGGTGTTGCTGCTGTGTCCTTTCGTTGGTTTGGCCCAGCAAGAAAACACCGGAAGCTATAAAAAACGTGTGCTGGAATCTACTGAAGTGGATATTCTGTCCAGTTATTACGAGCAAACCGGCAATAATGCCTCTGTTACCGGAGGTGTTGGCACCGAACAACTCACTGATGTGGCACCATCCATTGTTGTGAGCATTCCATTGAACGATGACGATGTTTTAACCGTGGATGCAGGTATTTCCACCTACACTTCGGCATCTTCCAGTAATTTGAATCCATTTGATTTGACCAAAAGTGGATCAGGTGTTAGTGGGGCATCTGGCAGCTCTGGTGTAGGAGGGGGAGGCGATGACGAATTTGATGATGGAGGTTATTCCGGTGTCATTGGAAGTCCGTGGATGGCATCTTCTGGGGCTTCCCGACAAGACACTTGGGGCGGTATTACAGTGGCATATGCCCATAGCTCGGATGACAGAAACCAGATATGGAATGCCAATGCATCTTTTGCAACGGAATATGACTATACATCCTTTGGTTTTGGAGGTGGAATTACCAAGTTGTTTAATGAGAAAAATACTGAAGTAAGTGTAAAGGGTAGCGTGTTTTTGGACACTTGGTTGCCCAGGTATCCTACCGAGTTGGATAGTTATCTGGAAGCAGGAAACAACCTGAACAGTGGGTTTTTCAATGGGGTGGATATTTTGGATAGCAACGGAAATATCACTGACAAAAATGGAACAAATACGTGGCGGCCAGTTGATGGATTTAGCTTGATTTCTGACAAAAAAAGGAACAGTTTTGCGCTTTCGGTATCCTTTTCCCAAATTCTGGGCAAGAATACGCAAATGTCTGTTTTTGCCGATGTGGTAAATCAACAGGGTTGGCTCTCCAACCCCATGCAGCGGGTCTATTTTGCGGATGCTCCCAACTATTTTATTGGAAACCCAGCCAGTATACCCTACTATACTTCATCCAGGAACAAAGACGTGTTCATGTTGGCTGATGATATGGAGCGGTTGCCTGACAATAGATTGAAATTTCCAATTGGTTTTCGTTTGAATCACTTTTTCAACGAGGTGCTTACGGTGCGGACGTATTATCGTTATTATTTTGATGATTGGGGGCTGCAGTCGCACACGGCGAGTGTTGAGCTGCCTATTAAGATCACTCAAAATTTTACCTTATATCCATCATATCGATATTATACGCAGAACCAGATAGACTATTTTGCTCCATTCGATATCCATCTATCTACCAGTCAGTATTATACATCTGATTTTGATTTATCAGTCTACGATGCCCATCAAATAGGTTTCGGGATCACCTATACAGATATTTTCACCAAGTTCAGGACATGGCATTTTGGCTTAAAGAGCATAGACCTGAAGTACAACAATTACCAGCGGAGCACAGGTCTTAAGGCTAATTATTTTGGTTTGGGATTCAAGTTTGTAATGGATTAAAATTGGATTTTGGATATGTTTAAAAATGTTTTCCCATCACGTTTTTCCATAATCAATGCTTTTGCAGTGTTGTTTTTGATCGTCTCCTCTTTGGTTCGGTTTATTTTCTTGGCCATAGACTTTTCACAGATAGAACATTCCTTTTTTGGGTTGGTCAAAATATTCTTTGTGGGCCTGTTTTTTGATTTGGGTACGATATCTTTTTTCTATGTGGTGGCTACCCTGTACTTTCTTTTACTGCCTAAGAAGTTTTATGGTTCTCTTGCGGATCGAATTGTCTCCTATTTTGGTTTGTTCGTTGGATTGTTGATTGTTTATTTTTCCTTTTTTGCCGAAATCACTTTTTGGGATGAGTTCCAAAGACGCTTCAATTTTATTGCAGTGGATTATTTGATATATACCTATGAAGTGGTAAAGAACATTAATGAATCTTATCCATTGCCTATTCTTATAGGTGGTATGTTGCTTTTGGTGGTGCTCACTATCTGGTTATTTAAACGTAAGGGAGTGTTCAAGAAAGCATTTGGGGCTACGACCACTTTTCGACAAAAGTTGGTGCCCACACTTATCGCTTTGGTACTGGTTTCATTTTACAGTGGAACCATAGAGAACGAAGATGCAGAGATTTCTAACAACCGCTATAACAACGAGCTGTCCAAAGCTGGAATTTATTCCTTTTTTGCAGCTTTTAGGAACAATGAGCTCAGCTATACGGAATTCTATAGGACCATCCCTGAACAGAAAGCCCTTACTATGGTGGAGGAACGTGTAAAAGCTCCCTCCGATAGTCTTCTCAACCCCCAAAAGAACATTCTAAGACTCGTGAAAGGAGATATAGAAAAAAGACCGAATGTGGTACTCATTTGTGTGGAGAGCTTGAGTGCTGGTTATTTAGGTGTTTTTGGGAATGACGAAAAGTTGACCCCTAATTTGGACTCCATTGCGAAAGCTGAAACCTATTTCACAAATCTATATGCAACGGGCACAAGAACGGTTAGGGGAATGGAAGCCATTACCATGGCCGTACCGCCAACGCCCGGGCGAAGTATCGTAAAGCGGGAACACAACCAAGATCTCTATACTATTGGCGAAGTGTTTAAAAGTAAGGGCTACGCTAGGACTTTCTTTTATGGAGGTGATGGTTATTTTGATAATATGGACAAATTTTTCAGCGGAAATGGGTTTGATATTGTGGATCGTGGAAGAGGCTTTTTGCCATCGGGGGACATTGTAACAAAACGAAATAATATAGAAGATGATGAGGTGACTTTTGAAAATGCATGGGGCGTATGTGATGAGGATATTTTCAATAGGGTCTTAAAAGAGGCTGATAGTTCTTTAAAGAAAAGAAAAC
Organism: Allomuricauda sp.; assembly: GCA_040285615.1. Taxonomy (GTDB): domain Bacteria; phylum Bacteroidota; class Bacteroidia; order Flavobacteriales; family Flavobacteriaceae; genus Flagellimonas. The sequence goes on along the minus strand of JAVJRL010000012.1, from coordinate 19,492 downwards.
CTTTTTTCAATTTTATCATGACCACTTCTAATCATAAGCCCTATACCTACCCAGAAGGTAGAATAGATGTTCCATCGGGTACTGGAAGGAGCGGAGCGGTCAAGTATACGGATTATGCTATTGGAAATTTTTTGAAAAAGGCCCAAACCAAACCTTGGTACAAGGATACGGTCTTTGTTATTATGGCCGATCATTGTGCAAGTAGTGCAGGTAAATGGGAGTTGGATGTGGCCAATTACCATATTCCGGCCATTATCGTGAATGCTGATGGGTTAAAAGGAAAACAAATTGACCAGCAATGTTCACAGATAGATGTAATGCCAACCTTGTTCTCACTTTTAGGCTGGGAGTATAAGAACAACTTTTTTGGAAGGGATGTTTTTAGTGTGAAGCCTTCAGAACAAAGAGCTTTTATAGGGAACTATAGAAAGCTTGGCCTTTTAAAAGCAAATGATTTAATGGTTTTGGGCGATGGCAAGACCGCTAATCAATATAAATGGAACCAACAGGACAACAGCTTAAAAAAAGAAGCGCTGGACACTACATTTTTGACTCAGACCATTTCATTTTACCAATTAGCGGATTATCTATATAACCATGGCGGACTAGATGTAAACCTTGCGCAATGAAGAAGGTACATTTTATAGTGAATCCGATTGCTGGCAAAGGAGATTTGAAATTCAATGAAAGTTTTTTGTCCGGATACTTCGATTCGGAACAATATGAATTAACGTTAAAAGTCTCCAATTATGCCGGCCATGCTAAGGTTTTGTCCACCGAATCCTTAGGGGAGGGAGCTCAAGTTCTTGTAGCCTGTGGAGGGGATGGTACCATCAACGAAGTAGCTTCATGTTTAGTGGGAACCAACGTGCCTTTGGGGATTATACCTATGGGTTCGGGGAATGGATTGGCCGAAAGTCTAGAAATTCCTCGAAATATCAAGGGGGCCGTTGAAATCATCAAGGAAGGTACGACCAATGGAATAGATGTTGCCTTGGTGAACGGGAAACCCTTTTTTAGCAATATGGGAATCGGTTTTGATGCAAAGGTAATTTCCAATTATAACAACTGCGGTAAAAGAAGGTTTTGGTCCTACCTTAAAGCCGTGCTAAAGTCCATTAAAGATTTTAAAAACAGTGAAAGGATAAAAGTTGAACTGAACGGAAGGACTTTCAAGGCAAACCCCTTTATGTTTTTTGTTTCCAACTCCAAAGTAATGGGATATGATATTTCCCTTACTCGAATGGCATCATTGCAAGATGGTTTGTTGGACGTTGTGATTATTGAAGACTTGAACAAGGGACAAATGCTGATGCTTGGTTTCTTTCTTCTCCTTAGGCTAAATCAATACCTCAAAAAGGTGCAATATTTCAAGGTTAAGCAACTCAAATTGGCCTTTGAGGACAATGGTGCCAATCACCTCATGCAAGCAGATGGTGAATTACACCATTTGGCCGATGGTGAAGTTGTGGTTACTATTGAGGAAAAGGCCCTGAATGTTTTGGTTCCTTAAAATTGGATTTTTCATTTGCTCATAATATTGTTGACAAGTCCTTTTAAGAGATGTATGCCTTGATCTTTAAGGCCGGTTGACAAACTTTTATGAATTCCACTTGTTTCTTTGATCTCTGCTGAATACCAGATGTTTACAGATTTCGATTGTATTGCCAACAGTTTTTGTTAAAAAACTGTGAAAAAAAAATTCACAAGGATGAGGATTGCCTGTTTTTTTCGGAGCCCTTATTTTACGTTTGCTCCCACGGATTTTTGTTGTCCAAAATTTCAAATGTTGATAAAAGTGTTAAGAACCTGATTGGGGTAACTTAAAATCCAAGTAAAGAAAATGTGAATTTTACAGTCAAGCTATTTTTTTCAACTCCAAACCGTTTTCTTCATGCAGATTACTCACATAACTAAGAGGGATTTTAGTACGCAAGAATTTGATTTACACAAGATTACAAATGCAATCTTGAAGGCCATGACCGCTGTGGAGCATGGTCAGATCACCGATGCGCAGACCATTGCCAATAACGTAAACCAAACGTTGTTGGAACGAAAAAGTCAAGACGAACATTATTTGCCTACCGTTGAGGAAGTGCAAGATGTTGTTGAGAACGAATTAATGGATAGTGAGTTCCACGATGCCGCAAAAGCTTACATCATTTACAGGAACAAAAGGGCTCAAATGCGCGAGTCGGATATATTTGAGAAGCGCATCAATCTGAAGCCTTACGAGTACCCACAATTGTATGAGTACGTTCCAGCAATCAGACATTCCTATTGGATTCATACCGAGTTCAACTTTACGAGCGATATCCAGGATTTTAAATCTGGGTTGAACGAAGTTGAACGTAGTGCCATCAAGAATACCATGTTGGCCATTTCTCAAATTGAGGTAGCGGTAAAATCATTCTGGGGGGATATTTATCATAGAATGCCTAAGCCCGAGATTGGTTCGGTTGGAGCTACGTTTGCCGAGAGTGAGGTACGTCACCACGATGCCTACTCCCACCTTTTGGAAATTTTAGGATTGAACAGGGAGTTCGAAAATCTGAAGAAGAAACCTGTTATCATGAAACGAGTGCAGTATTTGGAGACTGCACTTAAAAATGCAAAAAGTGAGAACAACAAGGAATATGCAGAATCCATTTTGCTTTTCTCTTTGTTCATTGAGCATGTATCCCTATTCTCTCAGTTTTTGATCATCATGGCGTTCAACAAGCATAAGAATGTGCTGAAAGGAATATCCAATGTGGTAGAAGCTACTTCAAAAGAAGAGCAAATCCATGGAGACTTCGGTATCGATGTAATCAACATCATCAAAAAAGAACACCCGGAGTGGTTCGATGATGCTTATAAGGAAATGATTCAGGATATCTGTGAGAAAGCATTTGAGGCAGAAAGCAAAATAGTGGACTGGATTTTTGAAGCCGGAGAATTGGATTTCTTACCGAAGAACTTGGTGAATGAATTCATCAAAAACAGATTCAACAATTCATTGGAGAGCATTGGAATCTCCAAAATATTCGATGTCGATCAAAAACTATTGGAGCAGACCGAATGGTTCGATGACGAAATCATAGGAACAAAACACGGAGACTTTTTTGTAAAAAGATCCATCAACTATAGCAAAAGAACACAAAGTATAACCAGCGACGACCTTTTTTAAATTATGGAGAAGAGAACACAAATGACCCCAACCACTGACCAAAAGCAGGATAACAAAACCCAAGAACTTGTAAATGCAAGAAAAGATACCTTATCTAAACTCAAGAGCGAAGAAAGTAAGGGATTTGAATGGTTGAACGAGTATAGCCGAAAGTTTTTGGCATCAGGATACCTTACCGAAGGAGTTAGCCCTGAGGAACGTATCCGAGAAATTGGCGATAGAGCGGAGGAGATTTTGCAGATACCGGGGTATTCGGATAAATTCTACGGCTACATGTCCGAAGGCTTTTTCTCTTTAGCTTCTCCAGTGTGGTCCAATTTTGGAAAAAAACGTGGTTTGCCCATTAGTTGCTTTGGGTCGCACATTGACGATGATATGGGGAATATCCTGTACACGCAATCAGAGGTCGGAATGATGTCCAAGCTAGGTGGTGGAACATCAGGGTACTTTGGTAAGATCAGACATAGAGGTGCTCCTGTAAAAAATAACGGACAGGCTTCGGGAGCAGTTCATATTATGCAATTGTTCGAATCCATGGTAGATGTGGTAAGCCAAGGTTCGGTTCGTCGCGGTCGTTTTTCTCCATACTTGCCGATTGACCATAAGGATATTATGGAATTTTTGGAAATCGGTACTGAAGGGAATCCTATCCAACAATTGACCCATGGGGTAACGGTAACCAACCAGTGGATGCAAGAAATGATAGAGGGTGACACGGATAAAAGAACTGTTTGGGCCAAAGTATTGCAGCGCAGGGGAGAAATGGGATACCCTTATGTATTCTTCTCGGACAATGCCAACGATGGAGCAGCGGATGTATACAAAGACAAAAACCACCGTATCCACGCCAGTAACCTGTGTACGGAGATTATGTTGCCATCCAATGATGACTGGTCATTTGTTTGTGTGCTTTCCAGTATCAACTTGATGCATTATGACAAATGGAAAAAAACCGATGCGGTTGAAACCATGGTTCACTTTTTGGATGCCGTGATTACTGAGTTCATTGAAAAGTTAGAGGTTTACAGGGATTCTTCTGATAGAGAAGACCAACAAACCTTCTTGTTTATGGAGAGAGCCTACAACTTTGCCAAGCAGAACCGTTCATTGGGTCTAGGTGCTTTGGGATGGCATTCCTTGTTGCAGTCCAAAAGATTGGCCTTCAATAGCCAAGAGGCCTATAACTTGAACAGCGAGATATTCAAAGAAATCAAAGAGCGTTCGTACAAAGCATCCGAACAATTGGCAGAGCGATTCGGTGAGCCAGAAGTGTTAAAAGGTTATGGAAGACGCAATGCAACATTGAATGCTATTGCGCCGACTACATCATCAGCCTTTATTTTAGGGCAGGTATCTCAAGGGATTGAGCCTATTTGGTCCAATTGCTATGTAAAGGATATCGCCAAGATCAAGGTGACCATCAAAAACCCATTCTTAATGGATTTATTGGAGGAAAAAGACCAAAACACCCCAGATGTTTGGAAGAGCATCCGTGATATGGATGGTTCCGTTCAGCATTTGGACTTTTTAACGGAAGAAGAAAAGGCGGTGTTTAAAACGTATTCCGAGTTGGATCAGTTGGATATTGTATACCAAGCGGCCAACAGACAAAACCATATAGATCAGGGACAATCGGTAAACATTATTGTACACCCTGATATGCCGACAAAGGACATCAACAAAATCCACGTTACCGCATGGAAGCTGGGTCTAAAATCTTTGTATTACCAACACAGTATGAATGCTGCACAGAAATTCAAACAAAAGAAGGATTGTGTGAGCTGTGAGGCATAGAAAATTAAAATACCAATCAATATAAACTAAGGGGTCTCGGGAAATCGAGGCCTCTTTTTTTATAACAACTCATTAAAACAATCTAAAAAGTTGTTCAGTACTACTATTTCTAGTCTATGCGTGTGCTATTCAAAACTGTAAAATTGAGGTGTTTCTTTCATCAGTAATGTATGTTTTCACAACAAAACCGTCTTAGCATACAACATAACTTCTCAATTCTTCCCTGTTCTTGATAAGTTTGGGTAAGCCTTATCAAGTAAGGATAACCTCATCAACCCAACTATGAACAAACCCCAATCCTCCCTAGCCCCAAGGAGCTTTTTATTGATGGTTTTTCTTATGCTCACTTTATTTCAAGTGGGACATGCGCAAGATTGTGCGGTTGATGCAGGCCCAGGTCAAACTTATGATCAGACTGCATCAGTCTTTTTGGACGGAAATACCCCACCAGTTGGAGGTTCTGGAATTTGGTCGCGATTGTCCGGACCATCTTCTGTAAATTTTAACGACGTTAATGACCCACAAACTCAACTCTTGGGTTTGGTGCCGGGAGATTATATTTTTGAGTGGACAGTTTCTGGTCCAAGTTGTGATACAGCTTCGGACTTTGTTGGAATTACCATTCAAGGTATCGACCTAGAAATGGAAATAATCGCCAGCGACCCTGAACCGGATATAGGTGATGTGGTCAATTTCACTATTAATCTTAGCAATTTGGGCGATGTGGAAGCTACTGGCGTTGTGGTAGAGTATTTTGTTCCCTCAGGCTACAATAATATTACGGCAATTAATAATTCTGGTTCCGTAGATGGTTCACAAAAGATAACTTGGTTCGGTTTCAATGTTCCGGTTGGAACCAATACGGTATCGCTAAATTTTGATGCCACCGTACTGACACCAACAGGCACTATAGGAGAATATACTCATATTTCCGAAGTGGTTTTTTCAAATCAATTGGATGTGGACAGTTCACCTAACAATGATGATGGCGACCAGAGTGAAGATGATGAGGACAACATAACAGTAGCCCCACTTCAAGCCGATTTATCCTTGACCAAGTCTGTAGTAGGAGGAGATTTGTCACCCTTTGTGGGCGAACAGATTAGTTTTGAAATATCCATTTCCAACGATGGCCCACACGATGCAACCAATGTGCGTGTAGTAGATCAGTTGCTGTCGGGTTTCAATTTTGTTTCCTATTCTGCGACCACGGGAACCTATGATCCAATTAGTGGTTTTTGGGAGGTGGGAACTTTGCCCAATGGAAATAACGAGACCCTTACCATTGATGTTGTGGTAAATGCCTCGGGAAATTATACCAACACCTCACAAGTTATTGCTTCCGATGCTTATGATATTGATTCGACCCCTTCCAACGGCGTTTCTTCGGAAGATGACCAAGGAGATGTAGTCGTGGCCCCAGAAGAACTTATTGACCTATCCTTAACCAAAACAATTGATAAATCACCACCCTTGGTCAGTGATAATGTCAGGTTTACACTGACGGTAACCAATGATGGCCCAAGTGGCGCAACCTCAGTGGAAGTTACCGATTTATTGCCTTCGGGTTATAGCTATGTTTCCGATGATAGCGGAGGCGCCTACGATGAAACCACGGGAATTTGGAATATAGCATCTTTGGCCAGTGGAAGTTCTAGCAGTCTTAATATACTTGCCAATGTAAATGCATCTGGAGACTATGATAATATTGCAGAAATTACTGGGCATGATCAAACTGATAGTGATTCGACCCCAAATAATGATGTGCCTGGTGAGGATGACCAGGACGAAGTTTCCGTAGTACCAGAACCTTTGGTTGATATTGCTGTGACCAAAACGGTAGATCAACTGATTCCAGAAGTGGGAGAGGAGATACTTTTTACTGTAACCGTCCAAAATGATGGGCCTAGCGAGGCTACCAATGTGGTGGTCACAGATTTGTTGGCATCGGGCTATCAATTGGTGGATGCTACACCTTCAACAGGAACCTATAATGCTACTAATGGTTCGTGGGTTGTTGGAAATTTGGCCAATGCAGCTTCCGAGACTTTGGAGGTTGCTGTGGAAGTGTTATCGACGGGGAATTATAGCAATACCGCCGAGTTGACCAATGTTGCCGAAGGTGATGTGGATTCCAGTCCAAATAACAACAACGAATCTGAAGATGACCAGCAGACCGTAGAACCCATTGTGATTCCTGTATCCGATTTGTTATTGCGGAAATCTGTGAACGTATTGAGCCCATATGTTGGTCAAGAAGTAATTTTCACTATAAATATTACGAATCTGGGACCAAGCGATGCCACCGGAGTAGAAGTAATGGACTTATTGCCGGATGGGTATACCTATGTTTCGCACGGGACAACAGGGGGAATTTACAATGCGGCTACGGGAATGTGGTTGCTCAATGGAGATATGGCCGACGGAAGCACAGAATCCCTTTCCATTGTAGCTACTGTGAACAATGCAGGAGATTATTTTAATGTCACAGAAGTATTTGCCGCTGACCAATACGATCCTAATTCAATACCCAACAACAACAATATTTTTGAAAATGACCAAGACAATGCGGGAACCACTCCTATTCCGTCTGCAGATCTTAATTTGATTATTAGCGTGGACAATGAAACCCCGGATGTAGGTTCAGAAGTTACGTTCACGATTACCCTTTTGAACGAGGGTCCCAGTGATGCCATTGGAATTGAGGTCGAAACCATATTGCCCGATGGCTTTACCTATATTTCTGACAATTCGGGAGGGTTGTTTAACCCATCCAACGGAAATTGGGATGTTGGTAGCTTGGCTTTAGCGTCGCAGACAGAATTTAATATTGTAGCTGAAGTTAATCCTTCTGGTGATTACACGGCAACAACGGAAGTAATGGATGCTACTTTTTTTGACGCTGATTCCACACCTGGCAATAATATTATTTCGGAGGATGATCAAGATGAGCAATCTGTAACACCAAGACACCTAACCGATATTTCAGTATCCAAAACGGTGAACGATATGAATCCCGAAGTGGGGGATGAAGTTGTTTTTACCATCGAGGTGAACAACGATGGGCCTAATGATGCTTCAGGATTAATCATTGAAGATGAGCTGGAGAACGGCTATCAATTTGTTTCCGCTATAACATCATCTGGACTCTACGACGAAATTGCAGGTTCTTGGGATTTGCCCATGGTTACCAATGGAACTACGGAAACTTTGGAAGTAAGGGCGATTGTCCTTTCTAGTGGAGAGTACAAGAATACGGCCGAACTGATTGCTTTGGACACGTACGATCCTGACTCTGCACCGAACAATAATTTGGGCTCGGAGGATGATCAAGCAACCGTGATTCCTGTTCCCGGAGGATTGAACGACCTTTCCTTGTCCAAAACTGTGGATAATGCCAATCCGAATGTGGGCGATGTGGTTCGATTTGTAGTGAGTGTGACCAATAACGGTCCGTCCGATGCCAGAAATGTTGAAGTAACCGATATGTTATCCTCCGGATATACTTATGAATCCCATACTTCTACAGCAGGGGTCTACGATGCTGCAACAGGAGTTTGGAACGTGAACCGAACCATTTTGAATCAGGATACGGAAAGTTTGGAAATCTTGGCTGTGGTAAATGCACCGACAGGAACCCAAGATGAGTACTTGAACGCAGCTTTTGTATCAGCCAGTTTGTATGCCGACCCAGATAGCGATCCATCAACCGGGATGGATGAGGACGATTTTTCCGATGGTATTGCGGATGATGACGAAGCAGCTGCTTTTGTAGTGCCGCAATCCACCGACATAGTAATTACAAAAAGGGTAAACAATGCTAACCCTAATATTGGGGAGGAAGTGGTTTTTGAAATTACGGTGACCAATCAAGGTGTTGATGATGCAACCAATATTGGCATACAGGAAGAATTGCCTTTGGGTTATCAATATATCAGTTCGGAGACTACATTGGGAACATATGATTCCGAAGCTTCTTTTTGGGAGATAGAATCCTTGGCCGTTTCTGAAACAGTAACGCTATTGCTTACCGTAGAGGTACAAGATATCGAGGATTACGTGAATAGGGTCAGTTTGGTTTATGTAGATCAATGGGATATGGATGAGAGCAATAACACTGCCGAGGCTTTTGTTGAGCCAAGCTGTTTGGTGGTGTACAATGAATTTTCCCCAAATGGTGACGGTGTAAACGATTATTTTAAGATTGATTGTATTTCCCGTTATCCGGGCAATACGCTTCAAGTGTACAACCGTTGGGGAAATATCGTGTTCCAGACCAAATCCTACAAGAATGATTGGGACGGTACGCCCAATGGACGTGCCATGGTACAGCCTGAAGACCAACTGCCTGTTGGAACCTATTATTATGTACTGGATTTGGGTGATGGCTCGGAACCGCGAACGGACTGGTTGTATTTAAACAGATAAAAATGGGGATTGTATTTTTAATATTTAGCACTAAGAGTTGTAAGCAATTAAGTTTGCTTCTATTTGTCCTGTGCTCAATTTCCATATCAGCACAACAGGATCCACAATTCACCCAGTACATGTACAACACTATGAGCGTTAACCCTGCCTATGCTGGCAATAATGGTCATTTAACAGCTTTGCTGCTCCACCGTTCGCAATGGGTGGGCATTAATGGGGCTCCGAACACTCAGGTGTTGGCGGTGGATACGCCATTGGAAAACAAGCTTGGGATAGGGGGAATCATCTCTCGTGATGCTTTAGGACCTTCTTCAGAAATATCGGTGGATGGAAATGTCTCCTATACCATTCAGTTGGATAGCGCAAACAGCAAGCTTTCTTTTGGAATGAAGCTTGGCGGTCGCATTTTTGATGTGGATTTCTCCAAGGGTCTTACCGAAGATGCCGATGTGGCTTTTCAGAATAATATAAAAAGCAAGTTCTTTCCAACTATTGGGGCGGGGCTTTATTATGATACGAAGAAAGGATATTTAGGCTTTGCCATACCCAATTTCTTTTCTCAAAAGCATTACGATGGTGAAGAACAAGAAATAGCTGCGGAGCGATTGCATTATTACTTTATTGGTGGAAAAGTGGTGGATTTAACTCCAGATGTGAAGCTTAAGCCTGCTTTCTTTGTAAAATGGGTGCCTGGTGCACCGATCATTGCCGATGTTTCGGTAAATGCGCTGCTTAAAGAAACCTTCACTTTTGGTTTGGCCTACCGTTGGGACGATTCTTTTTCCACTTTATTGGGAATGCAGATTAACCCGAATTTTAGTGCGGGCTACGCCTACGATTTAACTACTTCCAATTTGGCAAGCTACACAGGAGGATCCCACGAACTTTTTGTGCGATACGAGTTTAAATCCATCAAAAAGCAAAAAGAGGAGCCTACGTTCTAAGTCTAGGTAAATGTACCTTTCTTTAAGAACTGTTCTTCAGCTAAAAATTGTGATTATCTTTAGCATGGCAATGATAAATTAGTTGCTAAAATTGATTTGCTATGGAAAGGAATGAGCTGTATCCTGTTTTTTTAAAGGTTTCGAACTTAAATGTATTGATTGTAGGAGGCGGAAATGTTGGATTGGAAAAATTGACTTTTTTGTTGAAATCCAGTCCGAACGCACAAGTGCAGATGGTAGCCCCTGAATTTTTATCTGATACCATGGAACTAGCGCAAAAACACAATGTGAAAATCACCAAGGATGTCTACAGTGAGAAATATTTGGAGGGAAAACATATGGTGGTTGCCTGCACGGACAGGCCCGAAGTAAACGAGCAGGTGTACCACGATTGCAGAACGTTGAGCAAATTGGTGAATGTGGCAGACAATCCTCCGTTTTGTGATTTTTATATGGGTGGTATAGTTACTAAGGGAAATGTAAAGGTGGCCATTTCCACCAATGGAAAATCCCCGACTACGGCAAAAAGGTTACGTCAATTTTTTGAGGATGTACTACCCGAAAATATTGATGACCTAGTAAACAACCTTAACGAATACCGAAAGACCTTAAAAGGTGACTTTGAGCAAAAGGTAGAGGCCTTGAACGAGTTCACAAAAGGCTTGGTCAATAAGAAAGATTAAAAAGGTTCTACAACCGTTTCATGGCTTCAATCAAATCATCTTTTTTTCTGGGTGAAATATTTACCTGCAGATCATTGTTCATTATAACATAGCCTCCATCAGATTTAATGTACTTTTTCACCTTTTTTAAATTGATAAGATAACTGTTGTGAACTCGCATAAATTGATGTTCAGACAGTAGATTTTCATATTCTTTTAAATGTTTGCTCACCAATAGGGTATTATTGTCCTCAAGAACAAAACTGGTGTACGAGCCATCCGCCTTGCATGCTATGATATCGTCCATAGCAATAAATTCCATGCCGGCTGTAGTGGCCAAACAAATCTTTTCCGGCCGTGTGTTCCCACGGGAAATACTTTGCATTAAGGTGTCCAATTGCTCCCTATAAACATTGGTGTCCATACGTGTTCTGGCCTTTTTTACCGCTTGTTGGAGCTCGTCCAAATCAATAGGTTTAAGTAGATAATCCAGTGAACTGAATTTTATGGCTTTTATCGCATACTTTTCAAAAGCCGTTGTGAAAATTACCTCAAAATTCGGCTCTTTTATTTGGTCGAGGACATCAAACCCAACACCCGATTGTAGTTCTATGTCCAGAAAGACTATATCGGGGCTATAGATGGACAAAACTTTTACAGCTTCTTCTACTGAACCTGCCATAGCGATTACTTGAACGTCCTTGCAAAATTCTTCAAGCATTGATTTTAAGGTTTCCCTACTATGCTTTTCATCTTCGATAATTACTGCTTTTAATATCATTGGGTTATTTTTAGGGGTTATGTATTCGTATTATTACTTTGGTTCCACTCGGTCTCCCGTTGGAATCATATTTGTCAATAATTTCTACAGAATTGTTGATTTGTTCCTCTGAGTTCAACATTAGCAGTCGTTTTTCAGTAATTTCCATGCCACGGGATTTTTTATCGTTTTTTTTGTACTCAGCTATTTTACTGTGTCTACCAATACCATTGTCTTCAATTACAATCGTGCAGTGATCATCAGCTTTTAAAAAACGAATGGATAGATTTTTTTCGCCTTCTTTTTTTACGATCAATCCGTGGATCAAGGCGTTTTCAACATAAGGTTGCAAAAGCATTAATGGAATCTCAATATTTGCAATGTCCAGGTTGTCATCTATTACTATGGAATAGTTAAAAGAGTTGTCAAATCGTAAGGATTCCAATTCAAGATACGATTTAATCACCGAGATTTCCTCATCTAATGTTACAGTGGTCAAATGTGAGCTTTCGAGCACATTTCTGGTCAGTTTTGAAAATTTTGAGAGGTATTTAAGAGCAGATTTCTTGTTGTTTTGGAGAATCAGATGTTGAATTGAATTTAATGAGTTAAAAATAAAATGGGGATTCATTTGTGCACGTTTGGCACTAATTTCTTTAGCAGAAATTTCTTTTTGCAAGTTTAACCTGTCCTCATAATCAAGCTTGATTTTGTAAGCAAGTCCGAGAGAGAAAATGAGTATTTCCACAATGGAGCCTACCATCATGTAATTTTTATTTCCGATGAATAAATAACCCAAAGCCCCGGTCATGTAGATAAATGAACCGACTACTATAAAAATGACCAGCATATCCTTTGGTTTTGACAGTAAATAGAGCATTGAAAAAACTCCAAAAAGAGTCATGAGTCCTCTTTGAAAATCCAATATATTTTCTTGAACCTTGTAAAATGAATTATAATAGCTGAAGGCATCTAATATGATGAATACAAGAAGTATCCCTATAACAATATTGATGATGTTATCTAGGAGTGGATAGTGTTTGGGCGTATTGAGATAGAATTTAGCAAAAATCAGGTAAAATAGATTGATCAGTATTTGGGAAACAACTATAATCCAAAATGTGGCTTTACTTGCAAAAAAGTAATGTAATGCAGAGATGCTATAACCTGAGAGGTAAATTAAAGAAAAAAGGACATAAAGCGCATAGAATAGAAATTCTGACTTTTTGATGTTCATATAGATTACTAGAAAAGTCAAAAAAATGATGGAACAAGCTCCAAAATAATAATGTGAGGGAGTAATTTTATTTATGTCTTGTTCCGTGTAATATTTGGTATAGAATCGATTGGACTCATAGGATAAATAACGGAATTTGATTGTTCTGGAAAAAGGGAAATACATTTTAGCTTTGATATACAAATACCTGTTGTTAATCAAATCCCCAATTTCGAAAGAAGCCCCATTATAGTAAATTAAAGAACCTTTTTCTTCTTCTTTATTGTTGAACTGCCCAAAGGATTTTTGTTGCACGGAATTTTCATTCCAATAATACATGGTAGCTTCGCTCAAAACCGATGTTCTAAGATGCCATAATTTATGGGTCGTCAAGGTGTCAAGTTCATCCTTAAAGTCGAGCCGAATCCAATAGGTGGCATCCAAATCATCAACAGAATCATCGGTTTGTGGATTAAAACTAATATCCCCCTTCACTATATCATCGATCCCTATTTTATTATCTGTGTCCTTGAAAAAAAAGGTGGGAACTGGTTTTGTCTTGCGGTCTAACTCGATACTTTGGGCTGATAGTTGATTTGTGTGAATTACGCAAACAAAAGCAACACATTGCCAGAGCATCAAAATATTCGCTTTAGCAATCAAAGTTTTAAAGCAAGATTTCATCGACTTTGAGAATAGATGAATAGCCAAGACAACTAGTGTGTTGTTTAATGGCATTACTTTATTGGTCGACTGGAACATTTAATGGGTTATAGTTATAAAAATGAAGATCAAAAAATTATTAAAAAGATTTTTCTTTCAATTATTGCAGAATTTGATTATTAATTATATATTTGAGTAATTGGTGGTTTTTATAGATTGAATTGAAAGAATCAACTACAGATTCCGTATTTAATTTTATCATAAAATAAGCTTTCTTTTTCAACAATTTTCTTACCTAAGCGATTTCTTCACCACAACGTACGTAGCAAAAGATAAAGTTTTACTTCATTAATTTAGTCATTTTTGGGGGAAGTGTACATTCTGTACTATAAATCCTGTTTAACTATCTAATTTAAATAGAAAGGATTTATTGGGCCGGGTAGTCGAAAAATAACTCACCACTTTCTTTTCTTATTATAACTGTTGCGCAGCATAACCCCATACTTGCTTTCAGCTGAAGAAATTACTAATGGTGAGTTTTATCAGATAGTTTATTATATATGTTGGACTGCACTTTGTCTTCATCGCCAGAATCGAAGACAAAAACAGAAATGTCATTTGTGCAGTCCAGTATTTATACTTTTCTAATTATCAAATCTACATTGCCTGAGGTAAAAATCTTATGTTTATTTGATGTAGACAGGGTTTGAATTCATGGATAGCTATTTTGAGTTAACTTAAATTGGTTTCATCTTTTATTTTGATAAATATGGGATTCCTTTTTGGCATGAAACCCCACTTTACTTTAAGGAAGAACACCATTTATTTATATGGTTAAGCGGAATGGCATAACTCATGTTCTTTACTACTTATTTTAGCAGGAACAATGGACTTTTTATTTGGCATTTTAGCTATAAAATGCCCTTTAAAATCTATGGAGGTTATGTTGCTGAAATAACCAAGAACATCTTCGTAATCATTAATATTAATCCCTGATTTTTGCAAGTTTTTGTGTATGATTGATTTATGAGGGCTTGCCTCCCAATCACCATACACTCTTTTGTCCCTTGATTTAATGATTAGAACCTTGAGTTTTTTTAAATGCCAAGTTGGAACGTAAAAGTTGGATACCCCGTCCTTTATGGATTTAAAGGTTACATAAACCTTTCCTACATTTTTATAGACATTTACCTTATAACCCATTGCCGCATTATTTAGAGGCAGTTTAAGACATGAATCCTCAGATTCCAAATAGAATAGTATTGGATTATTGTGCAATATTTTTTCGGTAATTTGAGGAACATCCAAGGTGAAGGACCAACCTGGTAATTGCTCTCGAATATCGAATGACAACAATTCTATTGTATTGGGTACCGACGAACGATAAAATTCTTTATGATTTTTAATCAGGGAGGCAGATTTGTTTATAAGATATATGGGGTATCCAATGATTATAGCTGCACAGAGCAATGTCCAAATGATAGTTAATAAGTGCATAACTTTTTTTTTAATTAAAAACTTGGGAACTTTGAATTATACCTCAAATAACAAAGAAAAGTTGAACATTTGACCTCCAAATAGACGGATGGGCCTTCTCAATTGACGTATGAAAATCAATCGATTAAGTGATGGTTTTTATAGATGAAATACTCTTTGAATCATGCACAAGATTTCATTGTTTAGAAAACTTCTTCCATCACTTCCAGTTTTGACTAATTATGTTGAAGCTAAGAGTTCTAAAATTGGCCGAAATGGAGAAAAACGATGATTCCAATGATTATTTCTTATTGGCTTTTTCAATTTGACCAATGACTCCCATTACATCATAATTTGCAATTTTTCTGGTACTGTAGTTCCTTTTAATGTGGTTTATGTAAGTATGAATTTCTAAAGTATAGTAGTTTTCAAGTTCAAAAATTGGATCCTTGGCAATTTCAATACTGTCATTTACTTTCATCTTACCGTATGCTCTGGCATGGTAAACAATTTTGTAGTTATTGTTGTCTGGATCTATCCATTCAATGGTTACTTCAATAAAATCATCCATTCGCTCCCTTAGTTTGTAGGATGCATGTTTTGGTATCTTTCCAAACTCATATTCTGATTTAACGAGGTCTAAAATCCATTTTTCTAAAAAATTCCCTTTCATTGTCGATTAAGTTTTAGGTGTTCTGATTTTAGGTCCATTGTTGGACCTTTGGTTTATTTTATATTGTTGGAGGTTGCGATGTCCCGAAATCATTTAGTTTTTTGAAAAACTTTTATGATTGATTATTTAGATGGTTCAATTTTACGGGAGCTATATACAGGAAGGTTGAATAAAAACTTTGTAATTAAAGTTTAAGCGATTTTTAGACATGATAAACGTTGTATTAATTCATGTTTAAAATCTTTTTAAACCAATTCAAAGTGTTGGTACGGGCTATACTGCTTTGATTGTTATCGTCAAAATCAAAACCATGACCAACCCCTGGATAAATATTAAGTTCCACGGGAGCACCCTTATCTTTTAGTAATTCAAAAAGACAAAGTGTATTTTCGGATAAATAACCGTCTTCCGGAATCTGATACAATATGGGAGCATAGGGTTGATATATGTTACCGTCCAAGGCGTGCTCACCACATGGAGTTGCTCCCCAGTAATTATAGCCAACAGAGCCTCCATAATAGAAAACTCCACCGGCAAATCCACTTTTAGGTTTTGGATCTGGAGGTAATACCCCCGATGAGGTATTGTATTCTTTACCATCAAAAGATTGAGTCCATTCCCAATCATTTGGTGTAGAACTAGTATCATAAAGTGTCGAAGCTACAGCACTTGCCCCATCAGAAAACCCCAATAATCCGACATCTTTGGACCTTACCAAAAAGGTGCCATCACTAGACTTTAATTTCTTAAGTAACTCCAGAGCCGCATAGGCATCCTTCGGCCGAATGAATTGAGAACTGATTTTGAAATTTTCCGGTGCTGTGGTCCATTTTCCGGTTCTTGTTGACACACCTCTTCCCGAATAACTGTCGACAAATGCACCAATAATGCAATTTTGCTCAAATAGTGCCCGCCATTCGGTATTTTGTCCTGACATTTTCCCAGTTGATGAATCATGGTTGGTCCACATACCGTCAGAACCATGCATAACTACAACTGCCGGATAATCCTGTAGGTTACATTCTTTGGGAATTGACAGATATATTGGAATTTTTTCATTCTCAACTATGGC
Organism: Allomuricauda sp.; assembly: GCA_040285615.1. Lineage (GTDB taxonomy): Bacteria > Bacteroidota > Bacteroidia > Flavobacteriales > Flavobacteriaceae > Flagellimonas. The sequence continues at coordinate 2,635 of JAVJRL010000012.1, read as the reverse complement.
ATATAATAAAGTGTCGACGGTGGATTCATTTAGTATCACCTCAGGAACTTCTGTAATTGACCGGAATCCATCATTATCTTTGCTGCAAGACAAATAACAAATAGAAATAATCAAGAAAAGTAGGTTTGTTTTGGGTAAAGATTCAGGTAGTGTTTTCATAATATTTTTTTAATAAGTACATGAACAGTTAGAAATTCCTTGAAATAGATCGATTCCTAAGGTTACAACATGGGTGCCAGATGAATAGCCGAGTAATTCATTCATAATCACTTGGTAAGAATATCCAAAGTAAAACTCACCTTTTTTAAGCCCTATTACCGGAGCTACATAGAGAGGAGAGCCCAATTGATCATTTAGAAACCTATAAGTAAAGCCAGCGTAGTAATAATCTAAAAAATCGAACCATTTAAACTTGGTGTTTATATCCGTGACAGACCTTCCATCACTTTCAAAATATTGAAAAAAGACGGAAGGTTCTATTTCAAAATCGGCTCTTCTACTTTTTCTAAACTTATATCCTGAATAGGCATAATAATTTCTCAAAGTGTTTGGCTCAAATATTGGGTCGAACTTTTCAAATTCTTTACTCAGAATATTGGAAGCATTCAAGCTTAAGTAAAATCCACCACGCCGGTACAAAGTTCCTACATCAAAGTTTGGATTGCTCGATGACCTGTCATTTATGACGGCTTGGTCATTGTTTGGGTCAAAGTTTTCAATATCAATTCTGAATTGATTTAGATTGAAGGATAAAGCAAAAGAAAAATAATGGTCATCATATTTATCAATGGTGAGATGATGCGCAAAAGAAACTTTACCACCTCGCTGTTTGGTTTCACCGTTGGAATCATTGTAAATTACCATTCCAATGCCTGATCTATTGCCCAATCGTACATCCGCGGACAAGGATTGGGTATCAGGAGCATCCTTGATACCTACCCACTGGGTAACCCCGTTCATCCTAACCTTTACATAATTCCCTATCCCTGCAAAGGATGGTGACATTAAAAAAGGATTGTCGGATAAATATTGAGACAATTGGGGTATGGTCAATTCTTGTCCTTTTACAAAGAATAGATTCATACATATTAGAAAAATTATAACTTTCTTCATCAGCTAACTAAATTTTATCTATACAATGTGAAATGCCCTACAAATTCACGTCCAGACCCATCATTTAGTTTCACGATATACCAATAATCCCCAGAGGGCATAGGGTTGGAATCATATTCTCCGTTCCATTCATTCTTTGGACCCAAAACCTGAATCTTTCTTCCATATCTATCAAAAATGAAGGTTTCAATATCTGTGAACAATTCGGCATTTCTTGGGGCCCATGTATCATTCTGTCCATCATAGTTTGGAGTGAAGAAATCTGGGATTGATATATTAACCAAGTTCATGGTTGTACTTTCTATAACCTCACAACCGTTGCTATCCACAACTCGTACTGTGAAGGTTCCACTTCGGTCTATACTATAAGTGTTGGAAGTGGTTCCGCCATTGTCATCAAAATAATAGGTATATGGTGCAGTTCCTCCAGAAACATTTGCAGTGATTTGATTTACGTATTCGCTTGTCAGTATTAACTCTAATTGTTCAACACTTTCAACTTCAAATGGAATTTCTCCCATGCAACCATTGTTGTGCATTATGAATAAGTTGTGATTACCAGCACTGATGTTTCCAAAATCTGGATTCAGTATGAAATCATTGGGGTCTGTGGAGTCCAAGGCATAAAGCACATCATTGCTTATTGATGAATCGAACAAGGTTACCACAATTGTATTTGAAGGTAGGTTTGCATCACATGAATACATTACATCAATTGAAGCATCAAGATTTGGTCCTCCAGATTGGATTTCAAAGCTTGTATTGGTTTGACAGCCTGTATCATCAATCACACTCATTTCATAATTCCCTGGAGACAAATCATCTATTGAGAATGAATTTGTATTGAAAATTATAGGCCCCATATTATTTAGTTGAACAGTAACCGGGAGGAAGGCATTTCCAATAGCTACAGATACTGAGCCATTATTACTTTCCCAACAAGTTTCATTCTGAACGTTTGTGGTAATGCTAAATCCAGTTATTGTTACTTCAAAACTTTCTTCTGAATCTGGACAAGTACCATCACCAGAATTGAATATATATATGGTTTGTGAAGTAGAAATAGTATCTCCAACTGATAGAGGTGTTCCTGTCCCTCCGCTTCCGGTGAAGTAATCACCGTTTACCAGTGCGGGCAGGACGTAGGAGTCACAGCTCTCGACATCTGCCGGTGCGTCTGCCAGTGGGGTGTTGTTGATCGTCACGGTGAAGGAGTTCTCCACATCTGGGCATGACCCTGTCCCCGGGCTGAAGACGTACAGTGTTGTCGTCGTGGTCACGGCATCCCCTGCGATGAGTGCGTTGCCCCCTCCGTTGGGCGCATCGAAATAGTTGCCGTTGGCCAGTGCGGGGAGGATGTAGGAGTCACAGCTCTCGACATCCGCGGGCGCGTCGGCGACCGGGGTGTTGTTGATCGTCACGGTGAAGGAGTTCTCCACATCTGGGCATGACCCTGTCCCCGGGCTGAAGACGTACAGTGTTGTCGTCGTGGTCACGATGTCCCCAGATCGGAAGAGCGTCG
>JAVJRL010000011.1:0-252337 GCA_040285615.1 Allomuricauda sp. | reverse complement strand
TCCATCACTTGCTCAGATTGTTCCAAATCAGCAATGGTACGCGATACTTTTAAAATTCGATCGTAGGCTCTTGCGGAAAGATTCAGGCGTTGCATAGCATCTTTTAAAAGGTTTTTGGAGGACTCGTTCAGCTTACAGAATTTCCGTATCTGTTTGGTTCCCATTTGCGCGTTGTAGTGGAAACCTTGAACGTTCTCAAATCTTTGTGTTTGAATTTCCCGTGCAGCCTCTACTCTTTTTCTTATCACAATGCTGCCCTCCCCTTTCCGCTCATCGGATAACTTATCAAAAGGAACCGGGGTAACCTCAATATGAATGTCTATCCGGTCCAATAATGGTCCTGATATCTTTCCTAAATAGCGTTGCATTTCTGCGGGAGAAGAAGTGACCGGAGCATCAGGGTCATTAAAGTATCCTCCTGGGCTTGGATTCATACTGGCCACCAACATAAAACTACTGGGATAGGTAACTGTAAATTGTGCTCGAGCAATGGTCACCTCCCTATCCTCCATGGGTTGTCTCATTACTTCCAGTACGCGTCGTTCAAATTCCGGAAGTTCATCCAAAAACAGTACCCCATTGTGCGATAATGAGATTTCTCCCGGTTGCGGATAACTACCACCTCCGACCAAAGCCGCTGAACTTATGGTATGATGTGGATTTCTGAAAGGTCTTCGACTCATCAGCCCCCTGTTTTTCACTTTACCTACAACGCTATGTATTTTGGTAGTTTCCAAGGCTTCATGCAAAGTCATTGGCGGTAAAATAGATGGTAACCTTTTAGCCAACATGGTTTTCCCGGCTCCTGGCGGACCAATCAAAATAATGTTGTGACCACCTGCAGCAGCAATTTCCATACACCGTTTTATACTTTCTTGACCTTTTACATCAGCAAAATCAAATTCGGGCATATGGAGGTGTTCATAAAATTCTTTTCGGGTATCCACACGGGTCTGTTCCAATGGAATGTTGGCATCAAAAAAGTCAATGACCTCTTTAATGTTTTCTACTCCATATACTTTCAAACCGTCCACAACAGCAGCTTCATTCGCATTTTCTTTAGGCAGAATAAAACCCTCAAAACCTTCCTCTCTGGCTTTAATGGCAATAGGCAAAGCTCCTTTTATGGGTTGTAAACTTCCATCCAAAGAAAGCTCACCCATTATCAAGTATGTATTAATGCTTTCTGAACGAATTTGATTGGATGCGGCCAATATTCCAATGGCCAAGGTCAAATCATAGGCCGAGCCCTCCTTCCTTAAATCGGCGGGAGCCATATTGATGGTTATTTTTTTTCCCGGTATTCTGTACCCGTTATTTTGGAGAGCAGCTGCTATCCGGTAGTTACTTTCCTTAATGGCATTATCGGGCAGTCCTACCAAATGGTACCCAATACCTTTGTCGATATTTACCTCCACAACAATAGTGGTTGCCTCAATACCAAAAACAGCACTCCCGTAAACTTTGATGAGCATATAGAATTTCTAATTGAATGAGATTGAAAAAGTAGCCATTCTCATCACAAAAAGATTTTCCTTTTGACGAATACCCTAATTTGAATTGATGAAAACCCTTTCTGGGTTAACGGAAGATTAAAATAGACGCTGCAGTTTCTTCTATTTCCTTTTTGTTCATCATCATTTTACGAAATTCTCCATTGACATACATTTGGGCTTGATCTTCATAATGCTTGCTAAAAGGATTTCCTGATTGCCCAGTGGGCAATATACTGATACTGTTCTCGACATCGGAAAAGTCAATGATTCGCCTCGTCGATGGTCCTGAACTTACTTTGTAAAACCCTGTGCCATCATAGGGAAATGATAGGTTATTGATAACTTCTCGTGTGCCTTCAACAGGGAACGGACCTACATTGAAATATTTCCTTAATGATTCCACTTGCCCGAATGGATGCTGATGCTCCAATGTATGCACTTTATCCCAAGTCCACTGACTTGTATCTTCACCAAAATCCTTTACAAGTGATTCCCATGCTTGGGCAAAAGACATCATAACAATGTCCTGTCTTGTTTCCACAACATCCGGAGTATTGATATTGTCCCACCATTCTCCACTCTGCATGTTAGATCCCCAAGCAATTTGTCTTTTAAATAAATGGGTCGATAAGAATTGTTCAAACATTTCGGGGCCCAATTCATCCTCCATGGTATTCTTGACCATATAATATAATGCCCTATGGTATAGTACTGGACTGGTTGCTTTTAACGAGTATTCACCATTCCAATTCTTTAACGAATCCAAAAGCACTAATTGCTCGCTGTCCAAGTGGGTAACATCAAATAGTTTTATTAATTCGGAAACCACTTCCGTATTTACTGGTGAGGTAACGTCCAATATCATTTCGGATATTGACTCTTTATCCCAATCATCTTTGGCCTCCAACAACTGCACTATTCTTTTAGCCCGATTTTCAGGAAGATAATATCCCGGATATAGCATTCCCGCAATAGAATCGGGTTGATTATTGGCGGAATACACATAGTTCCATGGTGGGTTTTCAGCCATTGGATTTTCTGAAAAATCCAAATAGCGCAGCGGTTCTTCTTCTCCCGATGCTCCATCTAAAACAAATTTGGTAGACACGCTATCCGGCATCTGGTACAGTTTTGCCGTGGCCCACCAAGCAACATTGCCCTTCGCATCACCATACATTACATTAAGCCCAGGTGCATGGATGTCGGGTAAAGCACTTTTAAACTCATTGATGTTTGCAGCATGGCTAATGCCATAAAGAGCATGCATCACCATGTTTTTGGGTTTTGTATAAATCCAAGACATGGCGATGGGTCTTTCCCCAGAAATTTGATCCGCAATATTGTTTAAAACAGGACCATGATGTGTTTTTTTATAGGTAAAGGCCACATCATCCCCATCTTTTACTTTTATGGTCTTATTTACAAATTCATAATCCTTCCAGCCCTCTGCGGTTTTGTATTTTGTGCTGTCCGATGGATTGGATTCTTCGTAATAAAAGTCAATATCATCATTCTCGAACATAGTTAAGCCATAGGCTAATTTTCGGTCATGACCAAGCAATGGAAAGGGTACACCTGCCAAATGATAGCCGTATTTCTCATAAGTTGGCGTGCTCACATGGGCTTCATACCATACAGAAGGTTGCGCGAAACCAATATGTGGATCGTTTGCAAATATAACCTTCCCGTTTTTTGTTTTTTGTGGCGCGATCACCCAACTATTACTCCCCTCGAACTGCGGAATAGGGAGTTTATCCAAAGCTTTCGTTACACTTGCTGTGATATTGGTTCCCAAAGTATCTGTTTTGACACCTTGATAATTTTTTATCCAAACGGTAGAAGTATCTGAACTAATAGCTAAATCATCCATATACTCTTCACCCAGTTTGTTTCGCATACTGGTCAATAATGGGTCTGTTTTGTGTGCCATTGCAAAACTGAAGGCCATATATCCCACTGCGTTGTAAACATCTTCAATGGTAAAGGGTTCCTTTTCCAGACCTGTCAAATAAAATTCGATAGGTGTTGGTCCACTTTTTATAAACTCATTGATGCCATCCAAATAAGCTTGGGCAAGCACAATGGTTTCACTTTGTTTGTCAAGATTTGATATGGTCGATTTAGTATGGTCATCTATACCAAGTGAAAGGAAAAACTTATCTGTTTTGACCATGTCCTGACCAAAAACTTCGGAAAGCCGTCCTTTTGCCACCCTTCGCAATAATTCCATCTGCCACAAGCGGTCCTGGGCGTGTACATAGCCTAATGCTCTCATTGCATCCGGCTCATTATCAGCATAAATGTGTGGAATTCCGTAGATGTCAAAATAAGTTGTTATCTCATTGGAAATACCAGGTAGGGACTTTTCCCCTCCGTAATCCGGCTTAAGGCTATTTACAAATATGGCAATGCCAATAATTACAAGTAGAAGCAGTCCTGCGAGTACAAGAAGTACCTTTTTGTATTTTTTCACGAAGAAGGGTTAAGTCAATTAGTCCATCCTAAGGTATAACTATTTTCTAATATGACTAAAAAAATATATTGACAAATATCAATTATTTGTTCATGGACAGATGGTGTTTTTCCAAACCTGATTTAAGCCACTGCTCATAAGTTTCCACATCCACGTATTGTACCGCTTCGTTCAAAACTTCCAAGTTAGGGGAAAGTAGCACATAATACGGCTGTGATGCTGCATTGAAATTAACGGTTTGGAATGTTCCCCATTTTTGACCTATGGTCTCAATGGCTTTTACCCTCCCGTTATCAAATTTAAAATCGAACTGTTCCGATTCAGGAAGCTCCTTCCTATCGTCCACATAAAGTGAAATCAAGACGTAGTCTTCTTTTAGGATTGGATAAACACTAGGGTCGCTCCACACGTTTTCTTCCATTTTTCTACAGTTAACGCATGCCCATCCCGTAAAATCGAGTAAAATAGGTTTGTTTGCTTCTTGTGCATAAGCTACACCCTCTTCAAAATTCTTAAAGCAATCTAAACCTAATGGACAATCGCTTTCCGTTTCCATAACACTGTAAAAGCTTGGTGGTGGAAATCCACTAAGTAGTTTCAAGTTACTGATATTGAAAAGTCCCAGAATCAAATAAGTCGTAAAAGCCAAGCTTGCTATTCCCGTTAGTTTTCTAGCAGGAGAAAGATTCTTTTTAGGTCCATCATGTGGAAATCTAAAGATTCCGAAAAGGTACAGGGTCATCAAAATAAAGAGCACCACCCAGATGCCTATAAATATCTCACGTTTAAAGATGCCCCAGTTACCAACCAAATCTGCATTGGATAAAAACTTAAAGGCCAAGGCCAGCTCCAAAAAGCCAAGCACCACTTTAACCGTGGTCATCCATCCGCCGGATTTTGGCAAAGAGTTCAACCAGGCCGGAAACATAGCGAAGAGAGCAAATGGCAAGGCCAAGGCCAATCCAAAACCAACCATTCCAGAGGTTAAGTTGGTGGCCACATTACCTTCCGCGAGGGTTGTACTTCCTAAAAGTCCACCCAAAATGGGTCCTGTGCACGAAAATGATACAATTGCCAAGGTCAGCGCCATAAAAAAGATACCCAGTCCACCTCCTACTTTGGATGAAGCGGAATCCATTTTATTGGCCCAAGAGCTGGGCAAAGTCAATTCATAATACCCGAAAAATGAAAAGGCAAAGAATACAAAAATGACAAAGAAGAACACGTTAAGCCAAATATTAGTCGCTATCGTATTCAATATTTGCGAGTCTACCGAATTGAATAAATGGAAAGGCAAACTCAACAAGAAATAGATCAATACGATAAAAAATCCATATAAGAGCGCATTGGCTATTCCCTTGGACTTGTTCTGTGATTGTTTGGTAAAAAAAGAAACCGTCAATGGAATCATAGGGAAAACACAGGGCGTTAGCAATGCAATTAGCCCTCCAATAAAACCTAGACCAAAAATCACCCATAGATTGGATTTTCCTTCAGAATCCGTTACTCCAGATTGACTCAAGAGGGTTTTGTTTTTCAAATCGACCTTGAGCGATTCTCCTAGGGCTACACTTCGTTCATCCAAGGATGTTTCTTCTGCCACAAATCCACTTCCATCCAACGAAATCTGGAAAAATTCATCAACAGGAAGGCACACTTCCTTACAAATCTGATAAAATAGGTTTACGGAAATTTGGTTGACTTCAGGATTTAACAATTTTATTTTCTGGGTGAATATGGCCTCTTTCTTAAAGAACGTCTCCTCTACTTCAAAAATGTCGCTATACTCTTTTATTGTTTCACTTTCTTCTGTTTTACCGATTAGTTCATAGTCTTCACCTGCTTTTTCAAAAGTAAATTCACTAGGGAGAGAGCCTCCTTCGGCAGTGTATTGAGAATATACATGCCAGCCATCCATGATTTTACCCTTGAACACCAACTCGTATTCCGTATCGGATATTTTATGTACTTCGTGGCTCCAAACCGCAGGATTCTCATCCGTTTGTGCAAAAGTGATTAGATTGATGAAGAATAGTCCTAAAAACAGTACTAATGATCTCATGTATGCAGTGTAATCTTTATTATTTGTTGGGTTGAATCCTCAACCTTGAATCGTTCGTCGGCTCTTTTGCCCACAACCCAAACAATTTTATTGTCCGAGCAGAGCAACCATTGTTTTTCTTTGGAAATTACATCCATTTTCTCGTCTTTGAAAAACTTGGACAGTTTCTTTTTTCCCTTCATGCCAAAAGGATAAAAATAGTCGCCTTTTTCCCAATTCCTTAACACTAACGGAAAGTTTAACTTTTCCTTATCCAAAAAGACGACATTTTGACCTTGGTTTTCAAGGTTTTTAACGTTTTCCAGTTTTAGTTTGATGGGCAACCCGGATGGAATTCCATTTATATAGACAGGGTATGTTTGGCTCACCCTATTTTTTATTTCAGAAAGAATAAGGCAATCCCTATCCTTTAGCAATCTATGGGTTTTGGAAATCATTTGTTTTCCACTCATTGCTGTCAACAGGGCTTTTACATCTTCCCATTCCGTAAAACCGTAATCTTTGAACAATCCATACAGGTACGACTCCATGGGCTGTAACTGTTCCAGTTCTGCAATAATTATTTTGATGGTTCCATCTCTTTGCTCAAACAATCTGGACTTTAATTCATTTAAATGATTGACGACCAAATCGTTGGTTTGCTGTAAATGATTTTGGGTATTGAGGAAGTTTTGCAAAAAAGTAGGATGCAATTCCTTTAAAATCGGCACAATTTGATGCCGAATCTTGTTCCTAAGATATTTAGTACTTTCATTACTGCTATCTTCTCGCCACTTGATATTTTCTGAATTCGCATAACCCAAAATCTCCTCTTGAGAAAATGGAAGCAAAGGGCGAACCACTTGTTCATTCACTTCGGGAATCCCAGAAAGACCATCGATACCCGTTCCTCGGGATAAATTAATAAGGAAAGTCTCTAAACTGTCGTTGGCGTGGTGAGCGGTCAAGATATAATCATAACCCTTGGTTTTTAAAAGTTCATCAAACCATTGATAACGCAATTCCCGGGCTGCCATCTGCACGGAGCCTCGATGTGTTTCGGCATATTGCCTGGTATCGAAACTCTTTATAAAGACCTCAACACCTAATTGAATTGCAAGTTCACGTACAAAGTCTTCGTCATCATCGCTCTCTTCGCCTCGAAGGTTAAAATTGCAATGGGCCAATGCAATGTCCAAATCAACAGCAATGCAAAAATAGGCCAACACAACACTATCCATACCTCCGCTACAGGCCAATAACAGCTTTTTTCCTTTTAGGAAAGCCATTTTGTTGCTTATATGCTCTTTGAACTTTGGGAACATGACGCGAATTTACGAATTAACCCTTAGCCTTCTTCCAATACTGTTCGCATGGCTTTGGCTTTTAGCAAACATTCTTGGTATTCATTTTCAGGATTGGATTTTGAAGTTATGGCACCTCCTACAGAATAGGACACATACTTTTTGGTCGCGTTGTACAAAATACTTCGAATCACCACATTGAAGTCGAAATTACCGTGTGAATCAAAGTACCCCACTGTACCGCTGTACAAACCCCTTTTAGTTTCTTCCAATTCCTCAATAATTTTCATCGCCGAAATTTTCGGGGCACCCGTCATACTGCCCATGGGAAAGGTTTCTTTTATAAGTTGTACTGGATTCTTGTCCTTGGAAACCGTTGAAATTATGGTCGAGATCAATTGATGTACTTGCTTAAAAGTGTATGCTTTACAAAGTTCTTCAACTTGCACCGAACCTTTTAATGCACTCTTGGATAGATCGTTACGAACAAGGTCGGTAATCATAATATTTTCTGCTCGCTCCTTTTCATCTTTTGTCAATGCTATTTTGATTTTTTCATCCTCTTCTTCATTCTTTCCTCTTGGCGCAGTACCTTTTATAGGTTGGGATATCACTTTTTGACCTGTTTTTTTGATGTAGCGTTCCGGTGAAGCACACATCAGGTACCTATCATCCAACTTTACAAATGCAGCAAAAGGTGGTTCGGATATAGCATTGAGCTTGTTATAGGTTTCCCACGGGTCAATAGAAACCTCTTCTGCAAAAAACTCCTGACAAAAATTGGCTTCGTAAATATCTCCTCGATGGATATGCTCGAGAAATTGATTGGCTTTTTCAAAATAGGCATCCTTATGGATTCGCATTTTAATTTTGATGGGGTCAGTTTGCTTTTTTGGAGTATTACTTGACTGATAACTGATGATTTCGGCATAATCCGCATCTATTTCGTTGGCAAAGGCATCCAAATATTTAAAATGAAGCTCTCCGTAAGCAACAATTATAATTTTATTGGGGTGAAAGAACTGTAGCACCGGGAATCCAAGAGCATCAAAGTTATTGGATGTCAATTCTTCCAACTCGTTTTTAAAATCATAGGAGAAATAACCAAAAAGCCAATCCTTTTCAAGTTTCATAAAGGTTTGGAGCTCATCCTCATCAGTTATTATATGAGAAGTCCCAACAGCCAGGCAAGCTTCAAAACTGGAATATGGGTCTTGATGTGAATTACTATCCAACCAAGCCACTTCCTGATGCCCTCTCGACCATTGAAACAGTGCATTCTTACTTTGTAAAAGAGAGTTGATTTTAAATGAGCGGTGTTTTCGCAATACCTACTATTTTAACGAATCCAAAAAGGTATTCAATGCAGTTTGGTGTTCACTTCTTAAGGAATCATCTAAAATACCATCAGCACCAAAATTATCGTAGAATCCTTTCAATGAAAAGGTCGAGATAACTTTTCCTCCAAATTTAGGCAGCATGGTATTAACTACCCCCAAGGATCTTGCCCCACCGAATCTTCCTCCTGAAGCGGACATTAGCAATACTTTTGTGTCTTCCAAGAAATTTCGATCCATTCTAGAAAGCCAATCCAATACGTTTTTAAAATAGGCAGAAGGGTTTCCGTTGTGCTCGTTCACGGACAAAATAAGTCCATCGGAGTTATCAATATATTCTTTAAATTTCTCTAGGTCATCGGAAAATCCATGTTCCTTTTCATGGTCTTCGCTGTACATTGGAAATGGGTGCTCTGCCATATTTAGTGTCTGAATATCATGGTTTTGCACTAAAGAAATAGTATGTTTTACCAATTTAAAATTAATAGAAGTTGAAGAATTGCTTCCAGCAAATGCCAAAATTGCAGCCATAGTATAAAATCATTGATTGTTTCGCTAAAATACCCCAATCAGGGCAGAGATGCGACTATTTTGTATATTTTTGGCGCTAAGAACATCCAAACTACCTGCCTAGCAAGTATATAGGATGAAGGTAAATCAAATGACAGCCAAAAATAACAGGTTATTTTTTATTGATACCATGCGGGCATGGGCCATTTTGATGATGCTGCAAGGGCACTTTATTGATGGTTTATTGGACCCTATTTTTAGGGATTCCAGCAACACTGTTTACAATGTTTGGCTATACTTTCGTGGGATTACCGCCCCTGTTTTCTTCACAGTTTCCGGTTTTATTTTCACTTACTTGTTGATTCGGGTTCCGGAAAATGGAATGGACAACCCGAGAGTTGCGAAAGGAATTCGTCGAGGATTGCAACTTTTGGCTATTGGTTATTTACTTCGATTGAACCTTGGTGGACTCCTAAAAGGCGAAATCTACAACGCATTTTATTTGGTGGATGTGCTGCACTGCATAGGTCTTTCTATTTTAGGATTAATCGGCGTTTATGTGCTGACCTCTAAAAGAAAAAAATATGTATTTCCACTGGTTTTAGTGAGCATTACCTTGGTACTCTTCTTGTTTGAAAGAGTTTATAAAGATTGGTCTTTTGCTTTTCTGCCCAGTTTCATTGCCAACTATTTCACCAAGGCCAATGGTTCCGTATTTACCATTATTCCTTGGTTTGGGTATGCCACGTTGGGTGGCTTTATTTCCGTACTTTTTACACGATTCAAAAATTACAGGTATTTGTACCCAGCTGCCATATCCATTGCATTGGCGGTTGGCTATTTATTGATTTATCAATCATCCAATGCTTTTGCTGGACTTTATAAATGGACAGGGTTGGAATTGTTCAACTTGATATTATCCAACAACTACTTATTTATCCGGTTGGGCAATGTATTTGTGGTGTTTGCCATATTTATGATACTTCGCCAGTTTATGACAAACAAAACCGTTTTAAAAATCGGGGCGAATACATTATCCATTTATGTAATTCACTTCATTATCCTTTATGGAAGCTTTACAGGCTTGGGACTGTATAGATTCTTTAATCATTCCCTTTCTCCTGAAATAGTGATTCCCGGCGCTATTGCTTTCATGGTTGCATGTACTTTTTTAGCACTGAAATACAACCGGTATGAAGTGAGCATTAAATCACAGATTGCGTGGAGTGTTTCTTATGTAAGAATTCAATTTGTGTATTTGAGAGAAGCATCCATACCCGTCCTAAGTGAACTTTACATTAGATTTAAGCTACTACTTAGAAGAATTTTACGCACTGTTAGAAGCTAAAAAAAGCATCCAACCTTACGATTGAATGCTTCATAATCTTTGATTATAACTTCTTTACCTATACATGCAAAGCCCTATCATCAGTAGCTGCCAATGCCGCTTCTTTAACTGCTTCTGCAAAGGTCGGGTGAGCATGGCTCATACGCGAAATATCCTCAGCAGATGCCCTGAATTCCATAGCGGTTACCCCTTCGGCTATTAAATCAGCACAACGTGCCCCAATCATATGTACTCCTAATACCTCGTCGGTATTCTTATCTGCAAGGATCTTTACAAATCCATCAATGTCCATACTGGCACGGGCTCTACCTAGGGCACGCATCGGGAACTGACCTGACTTATATTCTAAACCTTCTTCCTTCAATTGCTCTTCTGTTTTTCCAACAGCAGCTACTTCAGGCCACGTGTAAACTACCCCAGGAATTAAGTTGTAATCGATATGTGGTTTTTGACCAGCTAAAATTTCGGCCACCATGGTACCTTCTTCTTCCGCTTTGTGCGCTAGCATGGCACCTTTTACCACATCACCGATAGCGTAGATATTGGAAACATTGGTCTGTAAATGATCGTTTACCTCTACTCTGCCCCTATCATCCAATTTTACTCCGGCAGCTTCGGCGTTCAATCCATCGGTATAGGGTTTACGCCCAACGCTAACTAGACAATAGTCACCTTTTATGGTCACTTCCTTGTCCTTTTTGTCATCGGCCTTTACGATTACCTCGTCACCTTTGCGCTCTACGGATTTTACTTTGTGGGAAAGGTTGAATTTTACTTTTTGTTTTTTCATCACCTTGGTGAGCTCTTTGGACAATGCTCCATCCATACCAGGGATAATGCGGTCCATATACTCCACCACGGTTACATCTGCACCCAAGCGTTTGTACACCTGTCCCAATTCCAAACCGATTACACCACCACCAATCACAATCAAGTGTTTTGGAACTTCCTTCAATTTAAGAGCCTCCGTGGAGGTGATCACTCTTTCCTTATCAATGTCAATAAAAGGCAATGATGACGGTTTAGAGCCTGTAGCAATAATTATGTTCTTGGCCTCAATAGTTTCTTCACCATCCTCTTTTGCAATATTGATGTGTGTGGCATCTTTAAAGCTTCCAAAACCATGGTATACATCGATGTTATTTTTATTCATCAAGAACTCGATTCCTTTTGTGGTTTGGTCAACAACCCCTTGTTTACGGGCGATCATTTGCTCCAAGTTCACTTTAACTTCCCCTGGGATTTCAATACCGTGCTCCTCAAAGTGCTTCACAGCATCTTCATAGTGGTGCGATGAGTCCAAAAGGGCTTTTGATGGAATACACCCAACATTAAGACATGTGCCTCCCAAGGTTGCATACTTTTCTATTATTGCGGTTTTCATTCCCAATTGGGCACATCGAATTGCCGCCACATAGCCTCCTGGTCCAGAGCCGATAATGGCTACATCATACTGATTCATATTATATTATTTGTAAGGATAATTGCTAAAAGATTTGTTTTTTTAAAACAACCGTAAAAATACAAATGTTTTTCGGGACAGTACCAAGGAATTATGTTGGATTGTTGGGTTAAGGATAAAGGAGGATTATTTGATTTTTGGGTGGTTCTATTTCCAGTTGGTTAGATGATTAGGAATATTGGTCATTGTTAATTGTTGATCGCACATTAGATATGAACGGATGGGCTATTCTTTACTTCATTGATTACAAAAGAGCTTTGGGTATTCCCGATATTGGCTATGGCCGTGAGTTTGGTGACCATAAACTCCCGATAACTCTTCATATCCTTAACAAAAATCTTTAAGATATAATCATAATCCCCACCTACGTGAAAGCATTCGGAGACCTCGTCCAATTGCAACACCTCCCGCTCAAACTTTAAAACATTTTCCTTGGTGTGCTGCACCAATCGGATTTGGCAGAGTACCATAAAATCTCGCCCCACCTTTATCTTGTCCACTAGGGCAGTGTACTGGGTAATTACACCATTTCGCTCCAGTCGTCGAATTCGCTCATAAACGGCAGTTTTGGACAAATGCAGAGCATCCGCATATTGTTTAGTGGTTTTCTTGCTGTTCTTTTGAAGCAATCTGATCAATTCTATGTCAACTTTATCCAGTTTCATACCGACGATTTTTCTAGCTAAAACAGCTAAATTCTAATTTTAATGAATAATATCCTAATTAATCCATTTAAAATGAATTATATTCCTTATTTAAACACATAAATTGATTTTATATCTACAATCCTATAATTTTACCAAAAACCGTACATTATGGACTACAAAGCATCAGAACACATTCAAGACCTTCAATATTTTGGTGAGTTTGGAGGCGTAAACCCTTCTATATCAGATTCATCAACCTACACTTTCCTTTCTGCAAAAACCATGTTCGACACTTTCGAAGGAAACACGGAAGGCTGCTACCTGTACAGCCGTCACTCCTCCCCTTCCAACCTGTATTTGGGTGAAGCTATGGCGCAACTGGAAGGAACAGAATCCGCCAATGTATATGCCAGTGGGATGGGTGGTATAACTGCTGTAATCCTTCAATTGTGTGATTCGGGCGACCATATTGTTTGCAGTAGGACCATTTATGGAGGAACCTACGCCTTTTTGAAAAACTTTGTCAAAAAATTCAATATTGATGTTTCCTTCGTGGACATTACCGATTTGGATATGGTCACAAATTCCATCACTCCAAAAACCAAGATGATCTATTGTGAAGCGGTAAGTAATCCATTGTTAGAAATCGCCGACATCCCTTCGCTATCTAAAATCACCAAGAACAATGATATGCCATTGGTGGTCGACAACACTTTTTCTCCCTTAACGATAAGTGCTGCCCAATTGGGAGCCGATATTGTGGTCCATAGCCTTACCAAATTCATTAACGGTAGCAGTGATTGTGTTGCTGGAGCGGTTTGTGCCTCTACCGACTTCTGTTTGAGCTTAAAAGACGTGAACAACGGAGCAGGAATGCTCTTGGGGAGTACACTGGATAGTCTGCGAGCAGCCTCCATCTTAAAAAATATGCGAACACTGCATATCCGAATTAAAAAGCATAGCGAAAATGCCTATTATTTGGCTAAGCAATTTGAAAAAGACGGTTTAAAAGTGGTATATCCTGGATTGGAAAGCCATCCTGGCCATACCCTAATGAAATCCCAGATGAACCACGAATATGGATTTGGGGGCATGCTTACCCTTGATGTAGGTTCCGTAGAAAGGGCCAACGCATTGATGGAACTCATGCAAAAAGAGAAATTGGGGTATTTGGCCGTTAGTCTCGGATTCTACAAAACCCTGTTCAGCGCTTCGGGAACCTCCACTTCTTCTGAAATTCCAGAGGAGGAACAAAAAGAACTCGGTCTTTCTCAAGGACTTATTCGTTTTTCCATTGGTCTGGACAACGATATCCACAAAACATACATTACAATGCGCAACTGTATGGAAAAACTGGATATTTTATCACCCGATGCAAGTTTGGCCTAAGGAGTTAACAAAAGGTGTTTGCACAACATAGTGCAAAATCGTAATATTACCTTCTAACAAACTCAGACCAAATGCCGAAAAAAGCGGAAAAACCAAAATTTAGGGAAGATGAACACATTGTAGAAAATAAAAACTTAACTATTGCCGAAGCATTGATACCCGTTTTTGCTCTGGTTGCCATGTTGGCCTACAATGTTTATGTTTTTGGAGATGATGCCCTAAGCGGTTCCAACCAATTTATTTTATTGATGGGTGGTGCCGTGGCCGCAATTGTTGGGTTCTTCAATAAAGTTTCCTACAAACAGATGATCGCCGAAGTGGCCGAAAATGTGAAGTCGACCACAGGAGCTTTGCTCATTCTCTTGATGGTTGGTGCGCTTTCAGGTACTTGGTTGGTCAGCGGAATTATTCCCGCAATGATTTATTACGGTCTTCAAATTTTGAATCCCACCATATTTTTGGCCGCTAGCGTCGTTATTTGCGCCATTATTTCCATTGCCACGGGAAGTAGCTGGACTACGGCTGCAACTGTTGGGATTGCATTGATCGGAATTGGTGAAGCTTTAGGTATTTCGTTGGGAATGACGGCTGGTGCTGTGCTTTCTGGAGCTTATTTTGGTGATAAAATGTCTCCTTTGAGCGACACTACCAATCTGGCTCCTGCAATGGCAGGGGGAGATTTGTTCTCCCATATTCGCTACATGACCTACACCACGGTTCCAACGATTATTGTGACCTTGATTGTTTTTATCATTCTTGGATTTACTATTGATACATCAGGAGTTGCGGATACAAGTTCTCTACTTGACAACATCAGTTCAACCTTCAACATTAATGGCTGGTTATTCATTGTTCCTTTAGTGGTTATTGGATTGATTGTAAAGAAGGCTCCACCCCTGATGGCCCTTTTGATAGGTACGCTTTTAGGCGGTGTATTCGCACTCATTTTTCAACCAGAAATTGTCGCCAATATTGGTGGAGGTACAGCTTTAAATTTTGAATCAGGTTACAAAGGCATTTTAAATGCAATCACGGTTGATACTTCCATTGCCACCGATGACCCAGCCTTGAACGATTTGTTCTCCTCGGGCGGAATGTCAGGCATGCTCGGCACCATTTGGTTGATCGTATGCGCTATGGTCTTTGGAGGCATCATGGATGGAATTGGAGCTTTGGAAAGAATCACAGAGTCCCTTTTAAAACTTGCCAAGACCACCTTTGGATTGTTCGCTAGTACTGTTGGGAGCTGCTTGGCATTGAATGTAACAGCATCCGACCAATACTTGGCCATAGTGGTTCCTGGTAAAATGTTTTCCAAAGCTTATAAAGAACGTGGATTGGCACCCGAAAACCTGAGTAGATCACTTGAAGATTCAGGTACTGTAACTTCTGTTCTTGTACCTTGGAACACCTGTGGGGCATACCATAGTGGAGTATTAGGGGTTGGGGTCGGTGAATATGCTCTTTATGCCGTATTTAACTGGTTAAGCCCTATTATGACATTGTTATTTGCTGCATTCAGAATCAAGATCAAGCAACTTGCCACAGCAACGGCTGAATAAATCTTTTTTGAACAATCATCACACCCTGTCTCTTCGAGCGCAGTCGAGAAGTTATTGGGCGCTTAGACTTTTAAATAAGGTCTCGACTGCGCTCGACCTGACAACTTTTGTTTATGGGATTGGTTGGTTCAGTCAAATAAATTTTCATTCCACTTTTTTCAATACACCATCTTCTTTGAAAGGTCGTTAAAATTTGACGCTCAACCTTGTTGCAACCGCAATATTGAAGTGGCTTTTTTGCTGCATAGTCACACCTTATCAAGCCATAAGAAATATTAATTTTTAAGCTGGTAAAAGCCGTAAAACCATCCTATTTTTGCTACTCGAATTTTTTAAAAAATCCAATAAATGACTTTAGTAGGAAGAAAATTTCCAAGCATTGAAGTAAACGCCATCGACGAATTGGGCGACACATTCAAAATCAATATTTTAGAGAAAGCGAAAGCCGAAAATAAGAAAGTTTTACTTTTCTGGTACCCAAAAGATTTCACTTTTGTTTGCCCAACAGAGCTATTTGCCTTTCAACAAAATCTAAGTGAGTTTGAAAAAAGAAATACCATTGTTATAGGTGCTTCTTGTGACACTGCCGAAGTACATTTCGCATGGTTGAACACAGAAAAAGACAATGGTGGAATCGAGGGAGTTTCTTACCCACTTGTTTCCGATAGCAATAGAAACTTGGCAACTGCTTTGGGCATCTTGGACATAATGAAGGAAGATTACAACGAAGAAACCAATTCTGTTGTAGTAGAAGGTGACAATGTAACCTATAGGGCCACTTACTTAATCGATGAGGAAGGAACGGTGTTCCACGAGAGCATTAACCATATGCCATTGGGAAGAAACGTAAAAGAGTTTTTGCGTTTGGTAGATGCATACACCCACGTACAGGAAAAAGGCGAGGTTTGTCCAGCAAACTGGGAAGAAGGAAAAGAAGCAATGAATGCTGACAGAGCTGGTGTTTCCGATTACTTGGCTAATCACGTAAACTAAATTATTATGATTGTAGAATTGGACAAAGACAACCTAAGCGAGGTCATTGCCGACAATGACAACGTAGTGGTACAGTTCAGCGCATCTTGGTGCGGAAACTGTAGAATTATGAAGCCAAAGTTCAAAAAGGAAGCCTCTTTGAATGAGAACATAAAGTTTGTGATGGTAGATGCTGAAAAATTCCCGGAATCCAGAAAACTGGCGAACGTGGACAACTTGCCCACATTCGCAGCTTTCTCAAACGGATCTTTGAAGAATCAGGTGCAGACCAATAAGTATGATGTTTTAAAAGACTTGATCAATGAAGTTGCCCATAATTAAACAATTGGTCAATTTTGCCGAGGAGCACGATGAGGACTATCTGCAGGAAACGGCGGACACTTTAGAAAATGTTTGTGAAGTTTCGAGCTTAAAAGATGAAGAGCTGGATATGATCGGGGAGCTAATCTCCAATATTTATGGAGCCCTTGAAGTATCTGGAGAAATCAAAAACGGAACGCCAAAAAAAGAAGCCCTCAACGGCTTTATGTCAAGAGTACTCGGCTCAATAGACAAGTAACGGACATTGTCGCAAACGTTGAAATAAGAACCTTCCTGCAACACACTTCGGGAAGGTTTTTTTAGTATTTTTGGCTCCGTGCCAAGTATGGATTTTGGCCAGTAATGATCATCATAACAATACTTGAAGTATCATAGATGCCAAAAGAATCTTTTCTACAGAACAGAATCAAAAGTGTGGGATATGCCTTAAAGGGCATGATGCTTTTACTATGGACCGAACCCAGTATCAAGATTCAGTTCGTTATAGCATTAGCGGTCACAGCTCTTGGTTTTTATTTTAAAATCTCCAATACTGAGTGGATTCTTCAACTCCTATCCATTGGTTTGGTGATGGGTGTGGAAGGAGTCAACACTGCCATTGAAAAAACCTGTGACTATGTTCAGCCCAAATTAGACCCAAAAATTGGTTTGATAAAAGATATTTCGGCCGGAGCCGTTATGATAGTGTCCGTGATAGCAAGCATTATTGGTTTAATCATCTATGTGCCCAAAATCTTTTAGTAAAATCCAAGACCACGAGTAGCAACGTAAATTTGTAACTTAGCCCCGCTTAAAAAGAATTGATGGCCAAAAAAAGAACAAAATCTAAATCAAAAAAAACTACCACTGCCCAAAAGAAAGTGTCATTTAAGCCTTCCAAGCAGAACAAAATCATTTTTGGTAGTCTTTTGATAGTTCTCAGCATTGCACTTTTCTTCTCGTTCATGTCATTCTATTTCACATGGCAAGAAGACCAGAGTATGCTTTCACGATTTGCGGACCGCAATGCCCAAGCAAGTAACTTGCTGAACAAATTTGGCGCCAATGTAAGCCACTTTTTTATGTACAAAGGATTTGGTCTGGCTTCCTTTGTTTTTCCATTCCTATTGGCCGTTACGGGACTTTATCTTTTTCTTGGCTTAAATGGAAAACGCCTTATTTCCAAATGGATTTGGGGCTTGGTCAGCGTTATTTGGGGTTCCGTTGCACTAGGATTTTTCGCGGCAGACTTTCCATTATTAGGAGGACTTATCGGTTATGAAATGAATGATTTCCTTCAAGATTACACAGGTAAAATCGGCGTGTTCTTGATTCTGATATTTGTTTTAATGGTGATTTTAGTGCAATTATTCAACTTTACTCCAGAAGGTTTTGTCAATTTCTTCCGCCGTCAAAAACAAAAAATTAAATCTGATTTTAAAGAGGAGCCATCGGTTCAAACCACGGAAACTACAATTGAAAATGAAGAAGGAAGTATTACATTAAGTACTGATGATTCCGTTCCCGAAAAAATAGACACTTATACGCATAAAGAGCATATTCCTTCGCTAAATGAGGAAGCTGGACTTGACGTTAATATTCCGCAAGAAGAAGAGTCTGATCTTGACCTGAAGGTTGAAGAAACCACCATTGAGGAAGAAACCGATGCCAAAGCGGCCAAACTGGTAGAGGATTTTGGCGAATTCGACCCGAAATTGGAGCTGGGCAATTATAAATTTCCCACCTTGGACCTACTGGAAGCCCACGGCGCTTCCGGAGGAATAACAATTAACCAAGAAGAACTGGAGGAAAACAAAAATCGAATTGTAAGCACCCTCAAAAACTATAAAATCGGGATTGCGCAAATCAAAGCGACCATCGGTCCAACGGTAACCTTGTACGAGATTGTTCCCGAGGCCGGAATCCGTATCTCCAAGATCAAAAACTTGGAGGATGACATTGCACTTTCATTAGCTGCCTTGGGAATCCGTATCATCGCCCCTATTCCGGGAAAAGGAACGGTTGGTATTGAGGTGCCGAACAAAAACGCGACCATTGTTTCCATGCGTTCGGTAATCGCATCCAACAAGTTCCAAAAAGCGGAAATGGAACTGCCCATCGCTTTTGGGAAAACCATTAGCAACGAGACTTTTGTAGTGGATTTAGCCAAAATGCCACACATGCTTATGGCAGGTGCTACAGGTCAAGGTAAGTCGGTTGGATTGAATGCCGTTATTACTTCCCTACTCTATAAAAAGCACCCAGCAGAAGTCAAATTCATATTGGTGGATCCAAAAAAGGTTGAATTGACGCTTTATAATAAAATTGAACGGCATTTTTTGGCGAAGCTGCCTGATTCTGAGGAAGCCATCATTACAGATAATGCCAAGGTAATCAATACCTTGAATTCCCTCTGCATTGAAATGGACCATCGGTATGAGTTGTTAAAGTCTGCCATGGTCAGGAACATTAAAGAATACAACACCAAGTTCAAGGCCAGAAAACTGAATCCGAATGATGGGCACAAGTTCTTGCCTTATATTGTTTTGGTTATTGATGAGTTCGCCGACTTGATCATGACAGCAGGCAAAGAAGTGGAAACCCCAATTGCCAGATTGGCACAATTGGCACGTGCGATCGGTATTCATTTGATCATCGCTACACAAAGACCGTCGGTAAATGTTATTACAGGTATCATTAAAGCGAACTTCCCTGCAAGGATAGCATTTAGGGTAACCTCAAAAATTGACTCCAGGACTATTTTGGACGCTCAAGGCGCTGACCAGCTTATTGGTCGCGGAGATATGCTCTACACCCAAGGAAATGATGTTACCAGACTTCAATGTGCTTTTGTTGACACACCTGAAGTAGCTAAAATAACCGACTATATTGGTTCCCAACGTGCCTACCCCGAAGCACACCTACTGCCAGAGTATGTAGGTGAGGAATCTGGCACAAGTCTTGATAATGATATCGCGGACAGGGATGCCATGTTCAAGGACGCGGCAGAAGTGATTGTAACTGCACAGCAAGGTTCCGCTTCCCTGATCCAACGAAAATTAAAATTGGGATATAATAGGGCAGGTAGGATTATAGATCAATTGGAAGCCGCCGGAATTGTAGGACCTTTTGAAGGAAGTAAAGCAAGACAGGTTCTTGTACCCGATATGTATTCTTTGGAACAACTATTAGAAAATGAAGCAAAATAAGACCATGATCAAGAAAAGTATTCTTTTTATAGCATTATTTGCCGTTGGACTTTTTTCCTACGGTCAGAACTCAGATAAGGCCAAGGCCCTTTTGGATGAAGTATACAACAAGGTACAGAGTTACGACAATATTTATATTGATTTTCAGTCAACTTTGGAAAACACGGAGGCCAACCTAAAACAGGAAACCAATGGGAATGTAACTTTGGATGGTGAAAAATACCTATTGAACTATTTTGGAGCAACACAATTGTATGATGGCAACAAAGTCTATACCGTAGTCCCAGAAAATGAAGAAGTGACCATTGAGGACGTCAACGAGGACAACGACAACGTAAGCCCATCAAAAATGTTGACCTTTTACAAAACAGGGCACAACTACCAATGGGACATTCTCCAAAATGTAGGCGGTAGAAAAATCCAATATGTAAAGTTGATTCCTATCGATTCCAACACCGAAATCAAATCCGTGCTTTTGGGTGTGGATACGCAAACCAAGCACATCTACAAACTGATTCAAACTGGAAGCAACGGCACCAAAACAACCATAACCGTTAATTCTTTCAAAACCAATCAGCCCATATCGAGTACTCTGTTTACCTTTGACGAGAAAAAGTACGAGGACAAAGGGTACTATATTATAAGAAACTAGGCATTGAAAATACTTGATCAGTATATACTAAGAAGATTTCTTTACAACTTCTTCAGTTCCTTTTTCATTCTGATTGTCATATTCATTTTTCAGGGAATATGGTTGTTCATTGATGATTTAGCAGGAAAAGGACTTGGTATGGTAATTATTGGCAAGTTTATTTTCTACTTCATCCCTACTTTGGTGGACAAGGTATTGCCGCTCACGGTATTGCTCTCCTCCATTCTTACCTTTGGTACTTTTGCGGAAAATTATGAGTTCGCCGCCATGAAAGCTTCGGGAATATCGCTTCAACGTGGTATGCGAAGCCTAATTGTTTTTGTGCTATTCTTGGGTGTAGTCACTTTCTTCTTCGCTAACAATGTGATTCCAAAATCTGAACAAAAAATGTTCAACCTAAGAAGAAATATTGCCAAAGTAAAACCTGCCGCTGCCATCACCGAAGGGGTTTTCAGTGATTTTGAAGGGACCGGAGAGGGCATGAACATCAAGGTGGACAGAAAGCATGGGGAGCAAGATCGTTTTTTGGACAATGTCATCATCCATAAAAAAACCAAGCAAAACATCAACAATACGGTGATCAAGGCCAAATCTGGTGAATTGATCAGTAGTGAGGAATCTGATATCATTCAATTAGTATTGAAAGATGGTAACTACTATGAAGATGTGATGCCTAAAGATGCCAAGGAGCGTAGAAAACAACCTTTTGCCAAATCAAACTTTGAGACGTATACCATCAATATTGATATTTCGGAGCTCAACGATCAAGATTTGGAAGAAGACCAAAATATTACGACCAACAAAATGAAAAATGTAGGTCGACTTATCAAGGATATCGACTCACTGCGTGAAAACAATCTTGAAAAAGTAGAAGCATTTTCCAAGAATGTGGTCAATCGTATGGGTGCTTTTCCTTTACAAACTCCAGTAGATAGTACTCAGAAAAACTTGCAGCTCCTTAAGCCTAAAAAAAAGGCCAAAGAAATCAAGTTGGATTCTATAAAAACCATGGATGATTTTATAGAAAGTTTGGAGCAGTGGGAGCAAATTCAAGTAATGAAAAAAGCCCAAAATGAGGTTTCCAGTATCTTGAAC
Organism: Allomuricauda sp.; assembly: GCA_040285615.1. GTDB lineage: Bacteria > Bacteroidota > Bacteroidia > Flavobacteriales > Flavobacteriaceae > Flagellimonas. The sequence continues at coordinate 230,519 of JAVJRL010000011.1, read as the reverse complement.
ACCGTTAAGTCCAAAAAAGAGGAACTACAAAGCAGATACAAGTTCTACAACAGTCATATCTTATCGCTCCATCAAAAATATGCGCTTGCGCTTTCGTGCATAATTTTGTTCTTTGTAGGAGCACCGTTAGGAGCCATTATCCGAAAAGGGGGCTTGGGATTGCCCATGGTAGTGGCTATAATGTTATTTTTGACCTATTATTTTATTGGGGTTTTTGCAGGCAACTATGCCAAAGAAGGAAACATTCACCCTGCCATTGGAGCCTGGCTCCCCACATTGATCATGTTGCCTTTGGGCGTTTCGCTCACCAGAAGAGCAACCGCCGATAAAGGATTAATAGGGTTTGGTCACTTTATAGACCGTATTAAATCATTATTTAAAAAGAAGGACAAAGAAGCTGAAGAACAATGATTACTAAGGACAAAAAAATACAACTCAACGCCATTGAAGAAGCCATTGCCGATATCAGACAAGGTAAGGTAATCATTGTAGTGGATGATGAGAACAGGGAAAATGAAGGTGATTTTTTGGCTGCGGCGGAATTAATTACACCGGAGACCATAAACTTTATGGCCACCCATGGCCGTGGACTTATTTGTGCTCCACTTACCGAAGGTCGATGCAAGGATTTAGGGCTCCATAAAATGGTGAATCACAATACAGACCCCTTGGAGACTGCTTTCACGGTTTCCGTCGATTTAAGAGGGAATGGTGTAACCACGGGTATTTCTGCCGCAGATAGAGCAAAAACTGTTCTAGCGCTAACCGATATGGCCACCAAACCCCATGAACTGGCCAGACCGGGACATATTTTCCCTTTGATTGCCAAAGAAGGTGGTGTCTTGCGTCGTACTGGCCACACCGAAGCAGCTATTGATTTTGCTCGATTGGCGGGATTGGAACCTGCGGGAGTTATCGTTGAAATCATGAACGAAGACGGTTCCATGGCACGGCTGCCACAATTGTTGGAAGTTGCGAAAAAATTTGACATTAAAATTGTTTCTATCGAGGATTTGATCGCCTACCGTATGGAACACGATAGCCTAATTGAACTTAAAGAGGCATTTACCATTAACACGAGGTTTGGTGAATTCAGGTTAAGAGCTTACCAACAAACTACCAATGATCAAGTTCATATTGCTTTACTGAAAGGAAATTGGAAAAGCGGGGAACCTGTATTGACCCGAATTAATTCCACCTTGGTAAACAATGATATGTTAGGGACTTTAACAAACAATCCTGATGAAGGTTTGCAGCGCATGTTCGATGCTTTGAATGCAGAAGAAAAAAGCGCCATGATATTTATAAACCAAGGCAACCAATCAAAGAACCTTTTATCCAGATTGTCCGAGTTTAAGCAATTACAAAGCGAAGGTATTAGCAAAGCTCCCAAAATTGAAATGGACAACAAGGACTTTGGTATCGGTGCTCAGATTTTACACGACCTGAATATCTCCAAGATTCGTTTATTGACCAATTCTGGTCAAACCCGACGTGTAGGAATGGTAGGTTACGGTCTGGAGATTGTAGAGTATGTGAATTATTAAAGCACGGACTTAATAGCTCCCGCCATTTTAGTGGCCCGCTCAGCTAATTCCTGTTCCGACCATCCCAATTTAATCAAACAGGAAATATTTCTGGACATCCATCTGTCGGAATCGGAGAAATCAGACTTACTATAATCTGGCAAGGACTCTCGTACATCTTTTGGTAGCTTGCCCAAGGATTTCATTTCGGTTAGATGTTCCCATTTTTTATAATAGTGCCAATTGTTGTTGTACCAGTAAAAGCAGCCGTCCACTCCATGATCAGTCAAAGCTTGATGAGCCTTTTGAGCGATATCTTCGTTAGGCAAAAAGAAATTCAGAAAGGAATAGTTCTCTTCTCCTCCATCTGGTACAGTTCTAAAAATTACTTCAGGAATATTTGACAATGCTTCCCTAAGAATAGTGTAGTTTCTTTTCTGAATCGTTATGAACTCATCCAAACGAGATAATTGGGCCACTCCAACCGCGGCATTCATTTCCGATATTCTAAAATTATACCCCAAAAAAGGATGTTCTTCTGCTCCCCTGTTATTTCCGATATGGTCGTGCCCGTGATCGGAATATTTATGAGCATTTTCGTAATACGCTTCATTGTTGGTAATTACGGCTCCGCCCTCTCCACAAGTGATGGTTTTTACATAATCAAAAGAAAAGCAACCCAAATCGCCAATGCTACCCAAAGGTTTGCCTTTATAAGTTCCGCCTATGGCCTGACAGGCATCTTCTAGCAACAATAATGCATTTTTATCACAAATTGCTTTCAAGGCATCTAAATTGGCCATGGAACCACACATGTGTACAGGCATTACTACTTTTGTTCTTGGAGTGATGGCTTTTTCAACCGCTTCGGGGTTCAAGGTCAGCGTGTCATCAATATCTACCAGAATAGGAACAGCACCCAATGCCAAAATAGATTCAAAACTGGCAACAAAAGTAAAAGTGGGCATGATTACCTCATCCCCTGCTCCAATACCTGCACTCGCCAAGGCTACCGTCAATGCCGCTGTTCCACTACTTATAGCATGTGCATATTTAGACTGCATTCTTTTTGCTAAAGCAGTTTCAAGCTCCTTCGTTTTCCAATGTCCGTTGCGCATGCCGTCGAACCCATAACGCATCAGTACTCCCGAGTCCATTACATCTTGCACTTCTTTTCTTTCCTTTTCCCCAAAAAGTTCAAATCCTGGCATATTTTTACTTTATCAAAATTATTCAACTACAATAACTATCACTTAGAATATTAGTGCAAATCCAATCCATTAACTGGTCCCCAAACCATAGTTTAATGGCCATCAAAACCACGGCGATGACTAAAAATGTTTTTATAAATCCGTCGCCTTTTTTTACGGAGAACCTGCTGGCGAACCATGCTCCCGAACCATTTCCTATGGCGAGGATAAAGCCTAATTTCCAATCAATTTTATCATTAAATGCAAAAACGGCCAAGGCAGCTAACATGTAAATAAAAACCACGGCTACTTTGGTGGCATTTACCCGAACCAAATTCATTCGGTTATAAAAATGCATAAAAAGCATCATTAAAAACCCAAGACCGGCATTAATAAAACCTCCATAAATCCCAAAGAAGAAAAACACGATCAAACTTACCCAAAGATATTTGCCGGTAAGTCGTTCCTCAAGTTCCCCCACCCTCATCTTGGGTTTAAATATGATAATGAGCACTACGGCCAGCATTACAACGGCCAAAATCCTATTGAAGGTTTCCCCATCTATATCCACGGCAATATAAGCCCCTATTATAGATCCCAAAAAGGCAGAGATTCCCAAATATACATTTAAGGGGTAGGTGGAAATACCCTTGCTCTTAAAACCGGCAGTTGCCATGGCTGTTTGGATAACAATAGCGACCCGATTGGTACCATTCGCCACAGCCGGTGGTAACCCCAAAAAGATAAGTGTGGGCAATGATAGCAAAGACCCACCTCCTGCTACTGTATTTATAAATCCGACCGCGAAACCTACAGCCACCAAAAGCAAATAGTGGTACCATTCTAGCATAAAAACAAAGGTATGACCATTGTTTTTAACCCACCAACTGATTTTTACAAACTTTTATATAGTTGATGTAAAATGATTTGAGCCAGTGAATTAAACAATAATGCAAAAAGGTCTTTTGGGATAAGAAAAAGCTTTATATATTTGCACCCGCTTAGGAGGAATGGCAGAGTGGTCGAATGCGGCAGTCTTGAAAACTGTTGAGGGTCACACCTCCGGGGGTTCGAATCCCTCTTCCTCCGCAATCAAGCGCAACTTTGGTTCAGCTTGAAAAAATAAATCCCGTCAAGTTTTCTTGAACGGGATTTTGCTTTTAAGATGGGAATTCCAAAGGAATTCAAAGTTGCATTTGCAAAATGAGGTCATAGGGAAAAACAAAGGTAACCCCTCTTCCTCCGCAAAAAGAAACCCATAACATATGTTGTAGGTTTTTTTATTTATGCATTTGAAAGTCAACTTTTCCACCACACAAGAAAATCTAAGCCTTTCCTTATATACGTTCGATTTTATGAGAACATGCCAAACCCTCTCTCAGTTTGGACCATCATCAATAAAATCCATGGAATTAACTATCTTTCATACGAAATAAGTTACTTGCTTAAACAAACTATTATGCCATTTGAAATTAACCAACCAAAAACCATAAAAAAGAGGATTCTAACACTTACCAAGTTTGCTTTTTGCCTAACCCTACTTATTGGGTGTAAAACAGAAGTGAAAAAGGAAGAACCTCAGCGACCCAATATCGTCTTTATTATGTCGGATGATCATGCGTATCAAGCAATTTCTGCTTACGACAACAGTTTGATAGAAACTCCCAATATTGATAGAATTGCCGATATGGGTATGTTATTTACCAATGCCAGTGTCACCAACTCCATTTGTGCACCTTCCAGAGCTACAATTCTGACGGGGAAACACTCCCATATCAATGGAAAAATAGACAACGTGTCCCCTTTTGACACCACCAATGTTACTTTTCCACAACTATTGCAAAAAGCAGGCTATCAAACTGCTATGTTCGGAAAACTTCATTTTGGCAATAACCCAAAAGGGTTTGACCAGTTTAAAATATTACCGGGACAAGGCGCTTATTATAACCCAGATTTTATTACTAAAAATGAAGGCGAAATCAACGTTAAAGGTTATGTGACCGACATTGTTACGGATATGACCCTTGATTGGCTCGACAATGAACGTGAGAAGGACAAACCTTTTATGCTGATGTATCTCCACAAAGCCCCACACCGTTCGTGGTTAATGGCCGAGCGTCATATGCAAGAGTATACCAATAAAACATTTCCGGAACCTGCAACCTTATTTGATACCCATGAGGGAATGCCAGCCGCCAAAGTTGCCGAAATGAAGGTTGACGGTGACATGGGATGGGCAGCCGACAGCAAACTATACCCAGAAGTTATGGACCAATTGGGCTTAGAGGAACAAATTGGCTTTGACAAGCGCCGGTACGAAATCACAGTAGGTAGATTGGATTCTACCCAAAAGGCAACCTTCGACAAATATTACGGAGCTATCTCCGAAGAGTTTATCGAGAATTATCCCGACATGACCGAAGAGGATATTGCCAAATGGCGCTATCAACGATACATGCAAGACTATTTGGGCACCATAAAATCTGTCGATGAGAATGTGGGGCGCGTTTTGGATTATTTGGAGGCCAATAACATGATGGAAAACACCATTATCGTATATACTTCCGATCAAGGCTTCTATCTAGGGGAGCATGGCTGGTTCGACAAAAGATTTGTCTACGACGAAAGTTTAAAGACACCTCTTTTGGTTTCCTGGCCAAATAGGGTAAAGCCCGGCTCAGTATCGGATGAATTGGTACAAAATTTGGATTTTGCACAAACATTTTTGGATGTGGCCGGAGCACCCCAGCCAGAGGATATGCAAGGGGAAAGCCTAGTTCCTGTGCTTACGGGGGATATGGAGAATTGGGACAGAGAAGCCGTTTATTACCACTATTATGAGCATCCATCTGAACATAATGTAAATAGACATTATGCAGCAATTACCAAGGACTACAAATTAATACACTATTATTTTGATATGGATTATTGGGAATTAATCGACAGAAAGAAAGACCCCTTGGAACAACACAATTATTATGATGATCCCGTATATGCCGATATCCAAAAAGAACTGCACAAAAAACTTGATGAGTTACGCGAACAATACGGTGATTCCGAGGCATTGAGTCAACAGTATATTGATGAGTTCATGCCACTTGCCAAGGAAGGCAAGGTATACGGTGTTGAAGACGATATTTTGGAACCCATTGTTGAAAAATGGGAAAGTTCCAAGAAAAAGGATTAATCCAGAGCCCCATTTCATCCTTTATTTGTCAAATCTAAGAGCCAATAGCTAAGTTTTGATTATATTGATTTAAGCTTAAAAAGAGGGAGGTTATGAGCGCAGATAAAGAACTTAAAATACGTTGTTGGATAGATATTGACGGGAAAAAGTTCTTTGGCACCGGACGTGCTCAATTGCTAATGATGATTGAAAAGAATGGTTCTTTATCCAAAGCGGCCAAGGAAATGGGTATGTCCTACCGTAAGGCCTGGGCCATGGTGGAAGATATGAACCAAAGGGGGCAAGAACCTTATGTAGAATTGCACAAAGGCGGCACCAAAGGAGGTGGAGCTGAATTAACCGAGATTGGCAAGAAAGTACTTACCACCTTTCAAAAAATGAATGATAAAATCAGTGAAACCGTACAGCAGCATACGGATGAACTATTGGGGTTGATTTAAATCTTTATTCCTAATCCGTGCAGCAGAATCAGTCGAAACCCAACATATAAAACCAAAATACTAGTAAGCACGCCCAAAAACTTAAGGTTGAACTTTTTGTTGGACAAGTAAGAACCAATACTACCTCCAATCAACACGGCAACCACTAATTGCAACATCAATTCGCTGTTCAATTTGAAGGTACCTGCCACATTGAGACCGATTAGACCAGAAATAGAATTCACCAAGATAAAAACAGAGGCTAGCGAAGCTACTACTCGTGGATTTTCCCATTTTAAAAGGTTTAGCACTGGAGATAAAAAAATACCCCCACCTATCCCCGAAATACCGGAAAGTAAGCCGATACCCCCACCAAGTACTGATTTTTTCGGATTGGAAAATTTCTTTGAGTCCAGTTTTTTCTTTGCAAAGCGAAGCAGCATAAAACCTCCCGCCATAACCAAGGCACTTCCCAATACCAGAAAGAACATGGTTTGCGATAGTCGTACCTGGGCGCCTAGATAAGCAAAAGGGATGCTCATCACCAAAAAGGGCCAGAACAACTTTATATTAAACACCCGGTTCCGAATAAAAACGATAGTACCAATGGTCACCACACAAATGTTCAAAATGAGCGCTGTGGAACGGATTTCATAAAAATCAGTCAGGAAAAGACTTAAAATGGCCAAATAACTGGAGCCTCCTCCAAATCCGACCGAGCTATAGAACAAGGCGATTAAAAAAAAGACTATGGGTAAATATTCAACCGACATCAATCATGAGATTAGTTTGCACCTTACCAAATCACCTTCTTTCAATACTTCACCATCAGCCACAAAAGCAAGGGCATTTCCTTTTGCCATGGATTGAATCATAGAAGAGCCTTGTCCATCAAGAATCTCTACTTTTCCATCAACAACAGCGGCTTTTAAAAAGGATGGTCGTCCAAAACGGTTTTCATATGCATGCTTTATCGGGAATTGGTAAGTGGTCAAACCTACGTTCTCATATCCTGATAGTTTTTGTAATAATGGAAGTACGTACACATAAAAACAGGTCAGTGAAGATGCTGGGTTACCGGGCAATGCAAACACAAATTGATTGTCTTTTCGGCCAAAATACAATGGTTTGCCAGGTTTTTGAAACACCTTGTAAAACAATTCATTGACCCCGTTTTCTTCGAGGGATCGTTTTACAAAATCGTAATCGCCAACCGATATTCCTCCTGAAACAATCAGCACATCACAAGACTCCAATGCACTTTTTATACCGGCTTTTGTAGCCTCAAAATCATCTTTTATCTGCGTTTTTTGATAATGCTGAAATCCAAATTGCTGAAGTGCCCCAGAAATCGCGTAGCTGTTGGATTCGTATATCTGTCCTTCGGTTTTGGGTTCTCCCAGTTTTACAAGTTCATTTCCCGTGGTGATGATGTTGATTTGTGGCTTGGAAAAAACGTCCAATTGCGACAATCCCAAACTACCCATTAAAGCCAAAGAAGGTGCGTTCAAAATGTGACCTTGTTCAAATACGGCTTGCCCCTCTGTCAATTGACCGCCTTTTTTTCGGATGTTCTGACCAATTTTGGGCATTTCATCAAGAAACAGCGTGCTGTCTGTTACGGAGGTTTTCTCCTGCATCATCACAGCGGTAGTATTTTTGGGCACTTTTGCCCCTGTAAAAATCCGAACGGCCTCGCCATCTTGCAAAATTATATCCTTGGAATCGCCAGCAGCGACCTCTCCTACCAATTGGTACTCTTGATACAGTCCACAAAGGGCATACCCGTCCATTGCCGAATTATCAAACTCTGGGACATCAAAAGGTGAAACCGTATTTGTTGAAAGTGCGTAACCAAGTGCTCCTTCAAGCGGTTTTGATTCACTTTTTAAACTGATGTTTTGATCTTCGATAATACGAAGGGCTTGTTCAATCGTAACCATTAGCCTCCTATTGAAATCATTGAACGGTTTTGCTCGTAGTGGTCGGCGTCCATTTTAACATCCATGCCATCACGGGAATGCTTTTTGGATTTTATGGCCTCCAAAATGGTGTTTTCAATTTGTTCTCCATTGCGAAGTGGGGTTAACAAATCGGTTTCAGAGGTGGCAAACAGACAGTTTTTCATCTTACCGTCAGCAGTTAAACGAATACGGTTGCATTCATCACAAAACGGATTGGTAATAGTACTCACGATACCAAAACTCCCTTTGTGCCCCTTCACCCTAAAATTGGTTGATGTACTATGCTTTGGATTATCAAGGGTTTCGATTTCCCCAAATTTATCGCCAACTGTCTTTAAGATTTCTTCTTTGGAAACTCCCTTGCTCCAGTCCCATTTGTTGCCTTTAAAGGGCATAAACTCTATGAACTTGGGCGTAATATTTTTATGCTTGGTCAATCCGATAAAATCATTGATTTCCTTGTCGTTCACCCCTTTTATCAGTACAATATTGAGCTTGATGTCCATATCCATATCCAAGGCCATGTTCAAGTTTCGCATAATACGCTCATAATAATCCCGCTTGGTGATGAAAATGGATTTGGCCTTGTCCAAGGTATCCAGACTGAAATTAATCTTGCGCAGGCCAATTTTATCGAACAGGTCTAGATATTTGTCAAGTACAATTCCATTGGTGGTCAATTTTAGGGTCACGCCTAATTTGGCCAGCTCTTCAACCAAAAAACCGAAATTCTTCCGAACCAAAGGTTCGCCGCCTGTCAACCGAACCGTATCCACGCCCAAATCACGAAATGTTCGCGTCATCTCGATGATTTCCTCCAAGGTCATGATGCTCGGCTTTTCCATTAACTCAATACCTTCTTCGGGCATACAGTAAAAGCACCGCAGGTTGCACCGGTCCGTTAATGAAATACGGAGATAGGTATGTGGCCTACCGAAATTGTCTATTATCTGTGGTTTTTTATCAATCATGTCTTTTTCCTTCTATCACTTTAAATGCATGCAGCACGTGCGGGAAAATCGCATCCATAGATTCCGCTGCTCCCTTTATGGAACCTGGCAGTGCCAAAATAAGTTTGCCGTCCTTGATACCCGCGATGGAACGCGAGAACATCGCATACGGCATACGATTTTGCCCGTAGCTTCGCATTTGTTCTTCTACTCCTTTTAGTTTGATGTCCAACAAAGGCTCTAAGGTCTGTGGGGTGACATCTCGTGGCCCCACGCCTGTTCCTCCCGTAAAAATCAACAAGTCCGCTGAAGTGTTCTCCACTTTTTTGATGATTTCCTCGGCTTCATCGGGAATGATGCTTTTTTGGGAAGGCACACCTAGAGACTTCAATTTCTCAATGATAGCCTCTCCTGCCCTATCCTCGCCTTTTCCTTTGGAAATGGTATCGGAACAGACAACAACATCTGCAGTCAACCCTTCCGAATTGATTTTGTACGAGGATTTCCCTCCTTTTTTGGATTTAAGGCGAATGGTACCGATTTCCACATTTTTGTCAATCGGTTTCAACATATCGTACATGGTAAGGGCCACAACACTTGCTCCGTGCATCGCTTCTACCTCTACCCCTGTTTTGTAAATGGTCTTTATCGTCATGGAAATGGTAATGTCCAAACCATCAATTTCGTAATCGATGCCCGTGTATTCGATGGGCAAAGGATGACAATCGGGCAAGAGGTCCGGCGTTTTCTTAACGCCCAACAATCCGGCAGCCTTGGCCATTTCAAAAACATTCCCTTTGGGAACCTCGTTGTTTTGTATCGCATCTATCGTAGCTGGGCTACTTGTTTTAACGATAGCTTCAGCAGTGGCCTCCCGCAAAGTGGTCACTTTATGTGTAATGTCTACCATTTACTTATTTACTTTCCATTGATGGGTTTTGTCCTCAAAAATCTCTTTACCGAACACAGGTGCTTTCGCTTTGATTTCTTCTACAAAAAAATTGGTCGCCTCTATGGCAATCTTTCGGTGTGCGGATGATGTAAAAACGAATAAGCAGAGCTCCCCAACGTTTACCTTGCCCAAACTATGATAAATATGGGCACAGGTAATGTCGAATTTGGCAAAAGCAGCTTCGCGTATTTCATGAAAGACTTTCTCCGCCATTTCTTCATACGCTGTGTAATCGATAGCAGTCACAGTTTTACCCTCCACTTCGTCAGCTCTGATCTGCCCCAAAAAAATACTGTGCGCGCCAATATTCGTCTTGCTTTGGTGGTTGGCCACCGAATTGGCTATTTTTTCGGGAGGAATTGCTCCTTGTACAAATACTTTTTTTGGTTTCTTCTTATCCATCAATAATTGTTTCTATACCGCCTTCCACGTTTTTCAAATTGTGAAAGCCAAATTCATTTTTAAGGATTTCTATGGCATTTTTGCTCCGCTTTCCGGATTGGCAAAACACAAAAACCTCCTGATTATTGGGTATTTCTTGGTATCGTAATGTTAAATCACTCATCGGAATACTGAGCACTTTTTTACCCTTTGGTTTGGGCTGTTCGAACACTTCGCGTACATCGAGATACCATTGTTCTTTATTTTTTAAATCGCAATCAATGTAAACAGGGGCTATACCATTCTTGAGAATTTTTTCCACTTCTTCAGGGCGCTTGTTTATTTTGATAGCCTGCTCACTAGCCTGCATCATGTTGATAAGCTTAAGCTTACCAGAAAGCACCTCGCCCGCCCCCAAAATAATTTTAAGGACTTCAGCTGCCTGCAGCGTTCCGAGAATGCCCGGTAATACACCCAATACGCCCGTAGCCTCACAACTGATGTTCTGTCGCGTGCTTTTCGGGAATACACAACGGTAGGTGGGGCCATCTTCATAATTAAAAACCGACAATTGCCCTTCATTCTTATAAATGGAGGCAAAAACCCAAGGTTTATTCGCCAATATGCATGCATCGTTGATCAGGTACTTGGTTTCAAAATTGTCCGTGCCATCCAAAACAACATCGTATTGATTGATGATGTTTTCCGCGTTTTCAATGGTCAATGGCTCTTCGAATACCTCAAGCTGTACCTCACTATTTTGTTTTTCCAACCGTTCTTTTGCAACAACAGCCTTTGACCTTCCTACATCCGATTCTTGAAACAAAACTTGTCTGTGCAAATTGGACAAATCGACTTTATCATGGTCCATCAAACCAATTTTGCCTACTCCTGCGCCTGTCAAATACATGGCAGCAGGGCAGCCCAATCCTCCAACACCAACAATCAATACTTTGGTATTATGAAGCTTTTCCTGACCTTCTAGGCCAACATCCGAGAGTTTTATTTGTCTGTCGTATCTGCTCATCCTCCAGCGAACGGTGGCAAAAATGCCACTTCGTCCCCATCTTTTAAGGTTGTTATATCATCCAAATTTTGGTTCACAGCTATCTGTATGGACTCTTTGTCCACTATAGTCAAGCCGTTCAAGCATTGTGCCTTTAGTTCCATAGCGGTCAGCGCCCCATTGAGTTCCAAAACCTCTTCGGACTTTTCAGCAGCTTCGGCCACCAAACCAAAATATTTTATAGTCACTTTCATCCTTTCATTTGCTTTAGTTGCTGTACATCTTCTTCAGTATCCACATCAAAACCGCCCTTTTTAAAGGTTTCCGTACAGAAATCAAAACCTTCCATGCGAGTTAGTTTCTTAGCCCCTTCGTCTCCTTCCAATTCCAACAACAATGGAAATGCTTCCTTACCAAAAATGGCTGGCACTCCAATATTATCCCCATATTGAGAATAAGTAGCTTTGGGGCGTTTAGTTAGTTGGGTATGCACCAATTTGATTAAGTTGGCGCGCTCCAAAAAGGGTTGATCGGATACCAGAAACAAAACATGGTCCAATCCTTCTTCCTCCGCCATCGCAGCTTCCAATCCAACTTTGATGCTAGACGCCATTCCTTCCTCCCAATGGGTATTAACGACCACTTTAAAGCCGTTGAAATCAATTTTATCCATAATTTCCTCCCGCTTTGCGCCCAGCACTAAAATTTTGGTCTGGAAGCCTAGCAAGTCCACTTTGTCCAATGCATGGTCCAAAAGGGTTTTTCCCTTGAATTCAACCAACTGCTTTGGTCGCCCCAAACGGGTGGAGCCTCCTGCTGCCAAGACAACCACTGCTATGTTTTCTTCTGCACTCAAAGGATTATTTTTTGAAATTGATTTTCAGATGTATCGTGAATCGGTTCTGTTTTCTGCTTTAAAGGTCTAGCTCCTTTATTGGTCAATACACTTTGGATTTCTGCCAAAATAGACAATCCGATTTCGGCCGGTGTCTCCGCTCCTATTTCCAAACCTACAGGTGCGTAAATCTTATCCAAATCCTCTTTGGATACTTCGATGCCTTCATCTGCCAACTCGTTGAGCATGCGTTCATATTTTTTCAATGGTCCCAAAATACCAATGTAAGGTGTCTCGGGATTTCCGAGCAGTAATTTGAGCACCGATAAGTCGTAATTGTAATTATGGCTCATCAATACAAAACAGGTTCGATTATCTATATTGATGTTTTTTAGTGTTTCTTCTGGTTTGGTTACAATCACTTGGCAAGACCCTACAAAACGGTCTTTGTTGGCATGCGTGGGACGTCCGTCAGTCACGGTTACTTTCCAACCCAGCAAATCGGCTTGTTGCGCCAAGATTTGAGCATCGTTCCCTGCTCCTACCAACACCAATTTTACTGGGGGTTGATATATCTGAATAAACACAAAATGCGTTTTCTCTTCCGCTGTGAGCTCTGCAAAATAGGAAGCATTTTCGTTGATGACTTCCTTGCTTTTTAAAAGCAAAGCATGTTGCAAATCATCGGGAAGCTGCTGCCCCGAAACTGCTTGATTTTCATCCGCAACCAAACTGGTTCCCAGTTGTTGTTGGGATTTATCCAAATTAAAAACAACCGAGACCGCCATTGGAACTTCCTGTTCAGCAATGGTTCTCAAAAGTTCGCAAGGATTATTTCCATCGATATAATTAATGGGCTCAAAGAGCACCTGAATGATACCATTACAGCCCAATTGCGCGCCAATCACCGCATCATCCTCGTCGCTGGTATCGTAAGTGACCAGCTTATTTTCTTGTCTATCCAACGCAAAAAGTGCCTTTCTGAGGGCATCACCCTCTAAGCAACCTCCACTGATAGCTCCAGTGATATTTCCATATTCATCTACCAGCATTCGCGCACCTGCCCTACGGTAAGATGAACCTTCAACATGAACCACAGTGGCCAAAATACAGCGTACACCCTGTGATTTTAGTTCTTGATATTGTGCTATGATGACATCCAACTCTCTCATACAACACTGGTTTTTAGTTGGTTGACTGCTTTTTTGATTTCGGACAGCGTCTTTTCAATATCTTCCGAAGAGGTGTTTCGCCCTGTACTGATCCGTAGACTGGCCAAGGCAACTTCATCTTCAAACCCCATCGCTTTTAATACATGGGATGGATTCACTTGGTTCGAGTTGCAGGCGGAACCCCGAGAAACTGCCAAAGTGTTCAGATAACGAAGCAGCTTGGTGCCATCCACTCCTTTGAACGATACATTTGTAGTATTGGGTAACCTCTCTTGATTTTGGCAATTAATGGATGCCTCATCTATGGTCAATAGCCCCTCCTCCAATTGGTTTTGAAGATTTTTAAATTTTTGGTGATTCTCTTTCAAGCTTTGCCTCGCTAGTTCACCAGCTTCGCCGAAACCAACAATACCAGGAACATTCAAGGTACCAGGTCGGACTCCTTTTTCGTGGCTGCCACCGAAAAGATGTTTATCGATGGAAATGTTATTTTTTTTATTTAAGTAAAGTGCACCAACTCCTTTGGGTCCATAAAGTTTGTGTGAAGAAAAAACAGCCATGTCGATTCCCAAATCCTGTAAATCAATTGGAATTTTACCCACTGCCTGTGTAATGTCGGACATTACAGGAACACTCTTGGAATGCGCTATTTCGGTTATGGTTTTTATCGGATGAATCAGACCTGTCTCGTTGTTGGCGAGCATCAAGCTGGCCAAAATTGTGGAAGGTTTTATGGCAGCTTCCAACGCATTCAAATCAATATTTCCTTGTCCATCCACATTCAAATACGTGACTTCGAAACCATCAGACTCCAACGCCTCCAAAGTATCGAAAACCGCTTTGTGTTCCGTTTTACAGGAAATAATATGGTTTCCCCTGCTTCTATTCTTTTTGCAAAATCCGAACAAGGCCAAATTGGCGGCTTCCGTAGCTCCCGAGGTAAAAGTGATTTCTGTTGGTCTGCAATTTACCAGCATCCCCAGCCGACCACGCGCTGTTTCCACTGCATCATCAGCATACCATCCATAGGAGTGATCACTGCTCGCATTGCCAAAGCTCTCAGAAAAATATGGCAGCATAGCCTCCACCACTCTAGGGTCGGCAGGCGTGGTTGCATTATAATCCAAATATATTTTTTTCGTTAGCGACAAATTACAATCGTTATGTTCAAGCGTGCATAACGCAATTTAATAAGAATGAATCAGTATTCACCTATATTTTTCAAACGATTAAAAAATAAAATTCCATAATTCTTTGGTGGTAAACCTATTAATCGTAATATTGCAATGAATAAAATCACCTATGGGCTTAACCAAAACTGAAATATTCACCGATAAGCAAAACGAGATTGCCCAATACGCAAAAGTATTCGGGCATCCCGCCCGTGTAGCCATCCTTCAATATTTATTCAAGTTGAACGCTTGTGTTTGTGGGGATTTGGTGGATGAAATTGGTTTGGCCCAACCCACGATATCCCAACATTTAAAGGAATTAAAACATCTAGGTTTGATTAAGGGCAATGTGGAAGGTACAAGTGTTTGCTACTGCATTGATGCAGATAATTGGAAGAAAATGAAGCGCGTCATGTCAGAGTTCTTAGATCAAGACCTTGACAAAAAAGAGTGTTGCTAAAAAATTTTAAGTTTATTAATCGTAATATTACAATAAATAGATGTCATTATGAAGTTAGAAGAAGTTAAAACAGCATTGGAGAATTTGGAAACCATAGCGTTCCAATTGCCAAACGGGGATTTGGTTCCCAACCATTTCCACGTGACGGAAGTGGGTAAAATCACCAAGCATTTTATTGATTGTGGCGGTACCGTTCGTAATGAAGAGGTTGTCAATTTTCAACTTTGGAATGCCGACGACTACGACCACAGACTTCATCCTGAAAAACTGGTCCATATTATAGAGTTATCACAAAATACCTTAGGCATTGGTGATTTGGAGGTTGAAGTGGAATATCAAGGACAGACCATCGAGAAATTCGCTCTGGAGTTTGATGGGAAAAATTTCTTGCTTACTTCTAAAGAAACTGATTGCCTGGCAAGGGATAAGTGCGGAGTACCCGCTGAAAAACCAAAGGTGAAAATTTCCGAGCTTCAAAATTCTGGGTGTGTTCCAGGAAGTGATTGTTGCTAAAAAATTCAAAGCTTATGTCACATTACAAGGTGTTGAACGATTTTATTTCAAATCTTGATACAGCATCCATCACATCGGAGAGAAAACAAATCTTATCCCCTCTTGTGATGTATGTTCAGGAAAAAGTCAACAATAGAGAATCCATTCGTCTCAACTTTATCTGTACACATAATTCCCGACGGAGTCATTTATCCCAGATTTGGGCCCAGACTATGGCTCATTATTTTGGAATCAAAAATTTGAGCTGCTATTCCGGTGGTACGGAGGCTACTGCACTATTTCCTATGGTGGCCTCAACCTTGGCGAACACTGGTTTTGAGGTACAAATGCTTTCCGAAGGAAAAAATCCTGTGTATGGCATCAAGTTTTCGGAGAACGAACACCCCGTTATTTGTTTTTCCAAACGAATGGATGATGATTTCAACCCGAAATCTGACTTTGCGGCCATTATGACGTGTTCGCAAGCCGATGAAGGTTGCCCGTTTGTGCCTGGAGCCGAAAAACGAATCCCTATCACCTACCATGATCCAAAAGCGTTCGACGATACGCCTCAGCAAGCTGAAAAGTACAGCGAGCGAAGCAAACAAATCGCAACCGAAATGTTTTATGTCTTTTCCCAAATTCAAAACTAATGGCCATCAAGAAATTGAGTTTTTTAGATAAAAACCTTACCCTGTGGATTTTTGTAGCCATGGCCATTGGGGTCGGAATTGGATACTTTTTTCCCAACTTTCCCAATTTCGTCAATTCCTTTAGTAGCGGGACCACCAATATCCCAATTGCCATCGGATTAATTTTGATGATGTACCCGCCTTTGGCCAAGGTAAAATACTCCTTATTGCCGAAAGTGTTCAAAAACACTAAAATCCTATCCATCTCCCTTGTGTTGAACTGGGTTGTGGGCCCGATTTTAATGTTTGCCCTTGCTATTATCTTTTTGAGAGACTATCCTGAATATATGGTGGGTCTTATTCTGATTGGTTTGGCGCGCTGTATCGCCATGGTATTGGTCTGGAACGATTTGGCCGAAGGCAGCAGCGAATATGGTGCTGGCTTAGTGGCCTTGAACAGCATTTTTCAGGTTTTCGCCTATAGTTTTTATGCTTGGATTTTTATTACCATACTTCCACCCTATTTTGGTTTTGAAGGAGCTATTGTGGATATCTCCATCGGGACCATTGCCGAAAGTGTGGCCATCTATCTTGGCATCCCTTTTTTGATGGGGATTTTGAGTCGTCAAATTTTGGTGAGAATGAAAGGTGAAGCATGGTATACCGAAAAGTTCATTCCTGCCATTTCACCGTTGACATTGATTGCGCTTCTGTTTACTATTGTGATCATGTTTTCCTTAAAAGGAGAGTTGATTGTTGAGATTCCAATGGATGTTTTAATCATTGCCATTCCATTACTGGTTTATTTTGCATTGATGTTCCTTATCGGCTTCTTTACCACAAAGGCGATGGGTGCCGAGTATGATAAAACAGCCTCGGTGGCATTCACGGCTGCAGGAAACAATTTTGAGTTGGCCATAGCTGTTGCCATAGCTGTCTTTGGCCTGAACTCAGGTCAGGCCTTTGCCGGGGTTATTGGACCTTTGGTAGAAGTCCCTGCCCTTATTTTACTGGTAAAGGTCTCTTTTTGGTTCAAAAAGAAATACTTCAACCTGAACAAAGCAAAAGCATAGTTTAAAAGGTCATTTTAAAATTTCGGATAGTTTAGTAACTTCAACCTTGCAAAAAATTCAAACAAACTGAACATATCATGGCAAGAGGAGTTACTATTCTTGGAATTTTGGTTTTATTGCTATCCTGCAATTCAAAAGAAAGCACTTCCCAACACGAACTGGGATTGGTTTACAATGTTTTAAGAGATGCCGAAATTGACGACTACGAAGTTTTTTCCATGAACCTTGATGGTTCGAACAAAAAAAACATCACCAATCGTTATGGTGTGGAATGGTCTTATTTTTCACACCAAGATACCCTGTATTTTATCTCGGACAGAAATAGCTGCAAGCGTTGCTTTTTCTTGTACAAATCAAATTTTAATGGAGAAAACCCGCAAAAAGTATCGGGTCTTGAGCTTACCGATAGCTGGATGAGCAGTAGAAAGAACGGTACCGAAATCATTGTGAAACCAAAAACTCTGTTTGAATCTACTTTTTATATACTCAATAGAGATGGAAGGGTAATTCGGCAGGTAGACACTGACCTCCCTTTTGCCGCAGACCCCCTTTTTGTAAACAATGGCGAGCAGGTGGTGTTCAGAGGTGGGCTATCAAAAAACAAACAAATTGATGGGTTTTATGAAGAACTGTACATTATCGATGTTGATGGACAAAATAGAAAACAGCTGACACATTATCCCGAAGCAGATTCCACTGCGGGCAAGTATGGATATCGAGCAGGAGCACCGAAACTGCATCCAACTGAAAATTTTGTTTCCTATCAAAGCAAGCAGAATGGAAAATATAGCCTGTATGCTGTTAGCCTTGACGGTAAGAAGCAATGGAAATTAACCGATAACACGGAAAACGAAGGATGGCACGATTGGAGTCCTGATGGAAAATGGTTGGCCATTGAATTATTTGATGATGAACAAACTCAATTTCATATTGGTTTAATGAATTGGGAAAGCAAGGAAATGGAGATTTTGACCGACGACACCTTTAAATATCAGCAAGCTCCAAATTTTATCTTCAAAAATTAGTTCCCGTAGGAAAAAGTTTTCTTTTTAATGTAATGAAGTGCATTTCATCGATTAAAACGAGATTTTCCTTGTTTTACGTAGGGTTTTTAAAACTTTGGTTGTTATATTAAATATAAAGTCAAAGCAGGGATATCTATGCCCTAAAATTAAAACCCCATACTATGAGAACAAAGTTTATTTTCAGTTTATTAATGGCAATGGCTCTCATCATAATGAGCTGTTCAGACGGTGAAGAGTCTGGAAGTGCCGAAGGTACTGGAACTTTATCGGTACAGTTGACAGATGCTCCTTTTCCTTATGAACTGATGGCAGAAGCCAATGTTACCGTCTACAAGGTTGAAGCACGCCAAGTTGACAACGATGATGATTCTGACGATGATATGAATGATGATTCCAGTGATGACACTGACGACAGTTCAGATAATGACAATTATCCTTACATCACTTTAATGGAGGAAGAAATCGAGGTAAACCTTTTGGAACTTACCAATGGTTTAACACAACAATTAGCAGAGATTGATGTTCCTGCAGGATCTTACGATTTAATCCGTATTTATGTAAAAGGAGTAAATGTGGTTCTGACCGATGGTACCGTTTACGATTTAACAGTTCCAAGTGGAGACGCTTCTGGCATCAAAGTTTTCATTGACCCGGCCTTAACAGTAACCAGCGGTCTTTCTTCCGATCTATTATTGGATTTTGATGTGAGTCGCTCTTTCGTTCCAAAAGGAAATCTTGTTACTCCCGCCGGATTAAATGGATTCAATTTCAAACCTGTAATCAAAGCAAGTAACTTATCAACGGCCGGAACCCTTTCTGGTAATGTGAGCACAGTTGAGGAAGAAGTCGAAGTAGCCTTGGAGGGTGCCCAGATTTCTGTATTCGCTGCAGATACCTTAAACACGACATCCTTTTCAGATGTAGATGGCAACTATGCTATTTTAGGTCTTGAGGCCGGCATGTATGAAGTGGTAGCAGAATTAGACGGCTATCTAGTGAGTGACACCTTAGATGTGCAAATAGATGCCGCCAATATCACAACTCAGGATTTTGCACTCGAAGTGGACCCAGATGCCACTGAAGAGGAAACCACAGGAGATGGCAACTAATATATTGTAAGTATATTTTAAAAAGCCGGGATTTTTCCCGGCTTTTTTTATTTCCTAAAGATTTTAAAATTTAAAACGAATTACCGGTTACCCATATAATCTTGCACAAAGTCAATTAAATCCTGCCCATGGAGGTTCTTCGCCAGTACTCTACCCTCTTGATTCAACAGAAAATTAGCTGGAATGGTCTTTAACCTAAGTATTTCCATCAAAGGGTTTTGGTCACCTTGCAAGTGTGAGGCATGTAACCAACGGTAGGCACCATCCTTTTCAATAGCATTGTCCCAAGCTTTTTCACTACTTTCCAAACCATAAGCAACAATCTGAAAGTTCTGGGAGTTATATTTTTCCCAAAGCGGCACAAGTATCTTTCTGTTCTCTACTCTGCACGGAGCGCACCACGAGGCCCAAACATCCAACAGCACTAACACTTCATTTTTTAGTATTTCTTGTATGGAAACCTCTTCTCCATGCTTCATGGGAAACTGTAACTCGGGAATTAAATCTCCTATCAAGATGGGAAGATTCTGCTTATCCGCCATAGCAACCAGTTCCTTGACCCAAGGGTGTTCGGGATATAGTTTGCTCCATTTAGTTGATTGTGCATGAACAAGTTCAGCAATGCGCTCATAATCTCCTTCGGGGCTGGTCCATCCTAAAGCCATCAGCCCGGGAAGCAATTCCGAGATGGAATCCGAAAAGTTAATCAACTGCTCTTGATAAACATGGAGGCTTTTTTCAAAAGCCAATAAATCTTCATCCGTTCCATATTCTTTGGTTTGGCTTTTTAGTTTTTTAAAAGCAACCATTCTCTTATCCCTCAATTCCAACATTGCTTCATTGGCAATAGACGGTTTTTCAATAGTAAAAGAGCTTTGAAAATTAGACGCTTCTGCATTAACCACCATATTTGTGCCCTCTTCATAAATAAAAGGAAAATAATTATCAGTTTCGGGGTTTTCATTAATCAGCCTATTAGGATATTTTTCACCCTTCTTCTGCACCACAACTTCTAATAACACCGGTTCTTGAAACTCAGGTAAAGCATCAAATTGAAATTGACCATTGGCACCCACTTTGGCCGAATCCAACACTAGGCCCACAAAACTTTGGGCCACTTCATTAAATTTTTGAGGCTGAACCAAATAAATTATCGGTTTCCATTCATCACTTTCGGACATTTCCAATTTTCCTGATAACCACGGTTCTTCAGAACAAGATTGAAAAAATAATACAGTGAATAACGAGAGTGCGAGGCAATATTTCATGCATGTAAAATTAACTATTTCATTGGAAGATAAATGGTTGAAATACCTGTTTGTTGTTCCATAAAATGGAATTTAGGAACAGTTATTTGTGGCCAAGCAGTTATTTGAGCAGAATTATTTCGACCAAGTTATTATTCAACATAATCACTAACATAATGACAACAAAATCTATTTTAAACCTAGCTTTTAGGATTGTTCCAGCAGCAATATTGTTGCAAACCCTCTATTTTAAGTTTTCCGCGGCTCCGGAATCAGTCTATATTTTTGAAACGTTAGGATTGGAACCGTATGGACGAATAGGATTGGGAATTATAGAGCTCATTGTGGCCATTCTGATTCTTATACCGAAAACCACCTGGCTCGGGGCTTTAATGGGAATAGCAATTATGTGTGGTGCTATCTTTTCCCATCTTACGAAATTGGGCATAGTGGTACAAAATGATGGGGGTACCTTGTTCATTTTGGCTCTGGTCACTTTTGTTTTTTGCGTAATTCTAGCATGGACCAACCGAAATCAAATCCCGTATTTGAACAAATAGAAGCCAAAAATCAGGATTAACCCAAAAGCAGTGTATCTTGTAGGGGTATGGGATTTTACACTGTTACTGAACCTACAAACAATCGCCTTACAGGAGTCGTTATGCTTCTCCTTGCTGTTTTTTGGTTTAAAGTAAACGCGCAAAAAGATACCACTGCCATTGTCAACTACACGGACAAAATAATTATCAAAGCCAATATTGACACACGAACCGATGCATTTTTCTATAGAAATAAAGAGGAGGATACACGACTTCATTTAAAACCCAATAATAGATATCGACTTTTTCTATCCCTGGATTACGAGTTTATTGGGGTTAGTGTGGGTTTGGTGCCAAAGTTTCTGGGAGCAAATAGCGATGAGAACCTAAAAGGGGAATCTTCTTTTACGGACTATCAGTTCAGGTTTTTTTTAGGAAGATGGGTACAAGGACTAAACTACAGCAAAGTTTCTGGATATTACGTGAGGAACACGAAAGATTTTGCGCCCAACTGGATAGAGGGCTCGAATCCTTACATTCAGTTCAACAATTTATTCAGCAAGGTGTATGGCATGTCCACCTCCTATGTTTTTAATCCAAATTTCTCGTACAGGAACATTGTCTACCAAAATGAGTGGCAAAAGAAAAGCAGCGGGAGTTTAATTGGTTCTTTATATTATGATTACAATATTTTTGATTTAAACGAAGTGGATGTCATAAATAGGGAAAAGTTTTTTAACGTACGATTGGCGCCAACGTATTATTACACCTTTGTGCTTCACGATAATTGGTTTTTGTCGGCGAACCTATCCCCTTCCCTTGGATTGCGATTCTCCAAAACTGAATCTGGAGTGGAAGATAACCTAAGGATTGAAAACAATACGTATGTTACACGACGTTTAGGGGGTGGAATTAATTTAGGGTATAGTTCAAAAAAGATAATTTATGGGCTAAACGTCAATTTTAGTGCAGACTGGTACAACGAGGACGATGTTTCCACTACTGAAAATGATCAATTTTATGGGATACTCTACTTTGGATATCGATTTGACCCTCCCAAAGCCCTTGACAAAATTTTTCATCCGAACAAGTATTAAGAATAGCGCTCTTTTCTGATAACATCTTTGTTTTTAGCTAATTCCTAATCTAAAAAGAGAAATTATCGCATTCATTAATACTTAAACAAAAAGACAGTTAAACGACGTAAAATGAACGTTAAAATGCACTTTGATCACAAAAAGGATGTTAATCACCTAAAAAATATTCGACAAAATGCACTTTTTAGTCGTTAAAAGTAAAAACCTATGAAAAATTCATAAGTATTCACTCCAATTGTTTTTGATCTTTGTCATGTATTAACCCCCAAATCTATACATCATGACACGATCTATTATTTATAGCCTACTTGTTTCAGGAACAATACTAGCCAGTCAAACTACTTTTGCACAGGCAGATGAAAAAATGATTAACGATACTATGGAAGGAAGCGTTTCCACACTAGATGGATACGTACCGAACATGTCAATTACCGAGGATGGAAAAACAGCCTACTTTAGTAAAGGCACTTACGAAAAACCCCTCTATGGTGTATTCTCCAAAAAAGAATTGGTTTATCATGTTTACCGTGCCGAGAATGTAAACGGTGAATGGACCAATGTTACCAAATTGGATGTATGCCCTAAACACTATTCGGCCAAACACCCTACCGTTACTGCTGATGGGTCACGTTTGTTCTTTGCATCAAACATGAAAGGAACTTTTGGCAAGTATGATATTTATGTTGCTGATATCGCTGCAAACGGAACTCCAGGTGTATCCAAGAACCTGGGCCCTAAAGTAAACACTAAAGAAGATGAACTATACCCTAGCATATACAATGAAACCTTGTTGTTCTTTGCATCCGAAGGAAGAGATGGCTACGGCGGATTAGATCTATATGCATCACAAGTAGTGAATAACACGCTTACTACATCTGTCAACCTCGGCGAACACATCAACAGTAATAGCGATGAGTATGCCATTCAGTTGAGCCCAGAGAAAAAATTAGGCTTCGTCGTATCCAATAGAGGATTCAACAACACTGTATCACAATATACTGTAGCGTATGGACGTTCAAGTAAGCAAGATCAGTACAACGACGTTGCTGAAAGAGATGCAGGACTCCAAAGCGCAATGAATGAGAACAACTACGAATATGTAGATACTTCTTTTCAAGACGAACAATAGAATACTGATTACCAAAAACTCATTGAATCGGTCAAAAAACCTGAAGTGTCTTATGAAGTTGTTTCATAGCCGAAACTCGAAACACTCATGACGATGATAAGAAAGACAGGGGGAAACTGACAGACTATCATAGAAAGCGGGTTGTATTATTTCAATCTGACCGATTTATACCAAGAATAGGATGCTGATGGGACGGCATCCTATTTTTTTTACAATATTTTGAAATACAGTAATTTACATAAAAACCAACTACTTCTTTCTTTCTTTATTTCGACCTAATGGGATTTCTTAAAAGTGCATTTGAACGAAAATAACTACAAAAATTCCTTTCAATAGTTAAAAAATTCTAATTTAACTCTTGAAATAATACAATCCCAAATCTATTATGTCATGAACAAAAACTACAACACTCGAAAAAAAGGCGTCCCAAAACCTCTTTTCACCTTACTTTTTTGATGAGGTAAAACCTCAACTAAGCACAAATTTTAGCGCTTAATCCCTTTTGGGATTACACCCATTTTTGAAGTAAAATTAAATGGAACTGTAATTGCTATTGCCGTTTATGGCAATGCAACGCATTTTTCATTGGTTTATCCCAACTTCAATAATGTGGAGCAGGACGATTATGTCCAAAACTTAACCTACAGTAAAAATTATGTAACAGTATTAACCCCCCTAATCTTTCTTATCATGAAAACAAATACTTTAAAAATTGCCATTATCGACAATGATGATGCTATCGGCAGCATTTATAAGCAATACTTTCAGGAAAATGAGCAGTACGAACTACTTGGAATTTATAGCTCCGTCCATAAGCTCTTATCCGATTTTGGTCGTTCCCATCCAGATATTATTATCTGCGAAGCTGTGCTCAATGGAATTTCGGGCATTGATGGCCTAGAGTACTTTTACCGCAAGAACAAAGACCTCAAAGTGTTGATGATGAGCCATAAAAATGACTTTAAACTCATCAAGGAAGCCTTTAAAAAAGGTGCAAGTGGCTATCTTATCAAACCTATTACCAAGGATAGATTATTCAGTGCTTTGGATACGTTAAACCAACATGGTATTGCCCTGGAATTGGACGTTGCCAAGAAAATCATCGATTCGTTTCAGACAAAATCATTTGATGTATTCTCGAAAAAGGAAAATGAAATCATTGAACTCCTTACCCAGGGATTCACCTATAAAATGATCGCGGACAAGCTTTTTGTTACCCCAAGTGCTGTGAATTTTCACATTCAAAACATTTATGTAAAGCTCAACGTAAATTCAAAATCGGAAGCTTTGCGAAAACTCAAGGAAATGGAAATGCAACAATTGAACGCGGCGTAAACCGGAAACTTTTACTAAACAAAAAACCCTGACAAAATCGTCAGGGCTTTTCTATTTATATAACTTATTAAGCTTACTTCACTTCTTCGAAGTCAACATCTTCTACGTTGTCCCCTTCAGAGGCTCCATTTCCAGCGCCATCGCCACCGGCGGTTGCGTCTCCTCCAGCAGCTCCTGCTCCTGCAGCGCCGCCCTGTGCTTCAGCTTGTGCTTTGTACATTTCTTCGGAAGCTACTTTCCAAGCTTCGTTTATTTTTTCCAAAGCAGGCTCAATAACCGCTAGGTCTTTGCCTTCAAAAGCTTTCTTCAATTCTTCCAAAGCATCTTCGATTGGCTTTTTCTTGTCGTCGGACAATTTATCGCCAAACTCGCTCAATTGCTTCTCTGTTTGGAAAATCATCGCATCAGCTTCATTCAACTTATCAGCAGTCTCCTTGGCCTTTTTATCCGCATCGGCATTAGCTTCAGCTTCAGCTTTCATCTTCTCGATTTCTTCCTCGGTCAATCCAGAAGAAGCCTCGATTCGGATGTCTTGTGACTTACCAGATGCTTTGTCCGTTGCAGAAACCTTGATGATACCGTTCGCATCAATATCAAAGGTCACTTCAATTTGAGGCGTACCCCTTGGTGCTGGTGGAATACCATCCAAGTGGAATCTACCAATGGTTTTGTTATCCGCTGCCATAGGTCGTTCCCCTTGCAACACATGGATTTCAACCGAAGGTTGGTTGTCCGCTGCAGTAGAGAATACCTGTGATTTCTTGGTCGGGATGGTAGTGTTCGCTTCAATCAATTTAGTAAACACGCTTCCCATTGTTTCGATACCCAATGAAAGTGGGGTAACATCCAACAAGAGTACATCTTTTACATCTCCCGTCAATACACCACCCTGAATAGCTGCACCTACGGCCACAACCTCATCTGGGTTTACACCTTTAGATGGTTTTTTACCGAAGAATTTCTCCACAGCTTCCTGTACCGCAGGGATACGAGTAGAACCACCTACCAAAATAATCTCATCAATATCGCTTTTTGAAAGTCCTGCAGATTTCAATGCAGTCTCACAAGGAGCGATTGTTCTTTTTACCAAATCAGCGATCAATTGCTCAAACTTGGATCTGGATAATGTTCTCACCAAGTGCTTTGGTCCTGAAGCTGTTGCCGTAACGTAAGGCAAGTTGATTTCTGTTTGTGCAGAAGAAGACAACTCAATTTTAGCCTTTTCAGCAGCTTCTCTTAAACGTTGAAGCGCCATAGGGTCTTCACGAAGATCCATATCTTCGTCTTTCTTGAACTCTTCGGCCAACCAATCAATAATTTTTTGGTCAACATCGTCACCACCTAAGTGGGTATCTCCATCCGTGGCCAGTACTTCAAAAACACCGTCTCCCAATTCAAGAATGGAAACATCGTGCGTACCACCACCAAAGTCAAATACCACTATTTTTTGCTCGGTGTCTTTTTTATCGAGTCCGTATGCCAAAGATGCGGCAGTTGGCTCGTTAATGATTCGTTCCACAGTAAGACCTGCAATTTCACCGGCTTCTTTAGTGGCCTGTCTTTGTGAATCGTTAAAATATGCTGGAACGGTAATTACCGCTCTGGTTACATCTTGTCCCAAGTAATCCTCAGCAGTTTTCTTCATTTTTTGAAGAATCATAGCCGACAATTCTTGTGGTGTGTACATACGTCCGTCAACATCCACCCTAGGAGTATCGTTGTCTCCTTTTACCACTTTATAAGGAACCCTTTTGGCTTCTTTACTGGATTCTGAGTACTTGTTACCCATGAATCGCTTAATGGAATAAATTGTTTTGTGAGGGTTTGTCACGGCTTGCCTTTTTGCAGGGTCACCGACCTTGATTTCCCCACCTTCAACAAATGCGATCATCGATGGAGTTGTGCGTTTACCTTCGGCATTTGGAATTACCACCGGCTCGTTACCTTCCATTACAGAGACGCAGGAGTTGGTCGTACCTAAGTCTATACCTATAATCTTGCTCATCGTATCTAAAGTTATATCTGTTTAAAAATTCGTTTTCGTTTCGTTCAGTAAAATGTCAATGATTATGCCACGAGCAAGAATATGACAAGGTGTCATATAATTGTCAAAACACCATTAAATCACCATATAATTACAAGTGTCATAATGATTGTTGAAAAAGGAACTTCGATATTTAAATATTCTCATTTTAATCTCGTTTAGCTTACTATATTTGACACTGTAAATTGATTTTATGGAGTGTATTAGTCTGTTTGATATGCTTAAGATCGGTGTGGGACCTTCCAGCTCACATACACTTGGGCCATGGCGTGCCGCCGAACGTTGGATAGCCGAGCTTGAAGAGAAAGAAGTTTTTGATCAAGTGAAGCACATTAAAACATACCTGTATGGTTCACTCTGCCTTACGGGAAAGGGTCACGCCACCGACATTGCCGTGGCAATGGGTTTATTGGGCACTGACCCAGAAACCGTGGACATTGACAGCATTTCAGGAAGTATTGACAGGATTAAGGCTGAAAACAAGCTGGATTTCGGAGGAAAAAGAGAAATTCCATTCAATTATAAAGATGATATCGTTTACCAGAAAGAGTTCCTTTCCTTCCATGCCAATGGCATTCAGTTTGAAGCAGAGCTGACCAACGGTGAGCTCATTACCGAAACCTACTACTCTATTGGTGGTGGGTTTGTGGTCAAAGAAGAGCTTGTTCATGCCAAGGAGAACAAAGAAACCTTTAAAACCTTTCCCCATCCCGTAAAAACTGGAGATGAACTGCTATACCATTGTAACGCACAAAACAAGAACATCTCCACTATTGTGATGGAAAATGAGCTTTCACTGCGGACAGCATCAGAAATTGACGAAGGTATTGCCCGTATTTGGAACACCATGTTAGAGTGTATGTATGCGGGCTGCCACACTGAAGGCAAGCTTCCGGGTGGCTTAAATGTGAAAAGGCGTGCCTACGAGATCCATCAGAAGCTAAAAGAGGATGTCCCCTACTCCAATCCTCAGGAATGGCTGGAAAGTATTCGGGACACGGAGGTTAAATTCCGTCAGATACTAAAATGGGTGAGTTGTTTTGCACTCAGCGTGAATGAGGTAAATGCCTCTTTGGGGCGAGTTGTTACCGCTCCCACCAACGGGAGCGCTGGAGTTATACCTGCCGTTTTGATGTATTATATGGTGATAGAAAACCACGATGCCAACTTTGATGATGTAAAACAGTTCTTATTGGTTGCCAGTGAGGTTGGAAGCATCTTTAAAAAAGGAGCTACCATTTCAGCGGCCATGGGAGGTTGCCAAGCAGAAATTGGAGTGTCCTCGGCCATGGCCGCTGCTGGTTTAACTGAGCTTATGGGAGGGTCTCCCGAACAAGTATTGATAGCCGCCGAAATTGCCATGGAGCATCATCTAGGGCTTACCTGTGACCCCATAGGAGGGTTGGTGCAAGTTCCATGCATTGAAAGAAATGCCATGGGAGCCATTAAAGCGATAAATGCTGCAGAATTGGCTTTGGACACTGACCCAAAAGATTGCAAAGTACCTTTGGACAAAGTAGTGAACACCATGTGGGAAACCGCCAAAGACATGAGTTCCAAATACAAAGAGACCTCTGAAGGAGGACTTGCCGTAGGTGTATTTTTAAGTGACTGTTAGTCCATACAACCTTCCTTGCCCCTGGTATCAATTAGGTAAATTACTTTCCATTCCCCATCAAAATTGATAAGTTGAAACGAATTGATTCCGCAATGACTGAACTCGCCGTTCAACCAAAACTCATACCCTACCCAGGCATTGGCCATAGTTCTATCCACCTGAATGGAAAAAGAAGTCAATTTCTCCTGAAAATTGATACTATCGGGAATGCTAACAATGGATTTTAGGAATTTGGAAAACTCCTCGGTTCGAAATAGTGTTTTGCCTTCGGGGTTTCTACCCGTTGTTTGCAACACAATCCCATCCGCAACGGTACTTTTTATGATGGTTGAATCCTGTTTATGGAAACCATCAAAAAAAGCTTCTATAACCTGCTTTACCTGATTTTCAACTTCTTCGTTTGAAGGATTTGGGCCTTGTGCATATCCCAAAACACCTAAAGCTAGTAGCGCTATACAACTGGACAATTTTCTCATTTTATTAGTTTTTTGATTGGAGTCTAAATTAAACAAATCTGCTTACTTTTAGCCATCAAATAAAACTACGATGTCTACAGCTAAGAAAGAATATAAAAGGGTAACCGTAAAATCATTGGTGGATATGAAAAAGCGGGGGGAGAAAATAAGCATGCTCACCAGCTATGATTATTCCATGGCAAAAATTGTGGATGGCGCCAATGTGGACGCTATTTTGGTAGGCGATTCCGCCAGTAATGTTATGGCCGGTCACGAAACCACCCTGCCCATTACCCTGGACCAAATGATTTATCATGCCACCTCCGTCGTAAGGGCTGCAAAAAGAGCCCTAGTGGTTGTGGATATTCCCTTTGGCAGCTACCAAGGTGATTCCAAAGAAGCTTTGCGTTCTGCTATCAGGATTATGAAAGAAAGTGGTGCACATGCGGTAAAAGTTGAAGGTGGGGAGGAAATTAAAATTTCCATCAGTAGAATTTTGGAAGCTGGGATTCCAGTGATGGGACATTTGGGACTTACCCCACAATCCATATACAAATTTGGGACCTATACCGTTCGAGCCAAGGAAGAAGAGGAAGCTGAAAAACTGAAAGAGGATGCCAAATTATTGGAGCAATTAGGGTGTTTTGCGATTGTTTTGGAGAAAATACCGGCAACATTGGCCAAAGAGGTAGCTGAAAGTGTTTCCATCCCAATTATTGGAATTGGTGCGGGCAATCACGTAGACGGACAGGTTTTGGTGGTGCACGATATGTTGGGGATGACCCATGAGTTCCACCCAAGGTTTTTAAGAAGGTATTTGAACCTTTATGATGAAATGAGCAATGCTATTTCCCAATATGTGGAGGATGTAAAAAGTCAGGATTTTCCGAGCGAAGAAGAATCTTATTAAATTACAATTAACCATTGTCAATAAACAACAATCACCATTCCACCCCCTCCAATCTTCAAGTGCTTTTTGAAGATAATCATCTAATCGTGATTAATAAACGAGTAGGTGATATTGTTCAAGGCGATAAAACAGGTGATGACCCTTTGAGCGAAGTCGTAAAGCAGTATTTGAAGGAGAAATACAATAAACCAGGTAACGTGTATTTAGGCGTAGTACACCGATTGGATCGCCCAACTTCAGGAATTGTGCTTTTTGCAAAAACATCCAAATCCCTGCCGCGACTCAACAAGATGTTTGCCCAAGGGGAAACCAAAAAAATCTACTGGGCGGTCGTAAAAAATATGCCTCCCCAAGAAAATGGCACTTTAACACATTGGTTGGTGCGCAATCCAAAACAGAACAAGTCCTATGCGCACAACAAAAAAGTTCCCAACAGCAAAAGGGCCGAGTTGGACTATAAAGTCATAAAGAAATTGGATAATTATTTCTTGTTGGAAATTGATTTAAAAACGGGCAGACACCATCAAATTAGGGCACAATTGGCAGCTATTGGCTGTACCATAAAAGGGGATTTAAAATATGGCGCTGACCGAAGTAATAAAGATGGCGGTATTCACCTACATGCTAGAAGTTTAACCATTATTCACCCTGTAAAAAAAGAACCCATTACATTTTTGGCTCCTACACCCGAAGATCCTGTTTGGAATGCTTGTATTAGCGAGTAAGCGCCAAAGCTTTTTCTCTAATAATTTGTCCTACCGGCTTATTCTGTAAGTGACTTTCCAGCCACGATAGAATGTCCAAATATAAGAACGCCCGCTTCTCGTATGGATGGTTTTCGTACTTTTTCAATTCGTTGTACAACTTCTGGAATTCTCCTTTCAAGTCCGTTGGGTAGATATCACCCAGGTTTCGCAGGAATTTGATCATTTCCTTTTGAACCTCATGTAAATCGTTCATTTTCAACAAGAACTTATAGGTACTTTTAAGCTGTACTTCTAAATGATAATCCATTCCAGCTTCGTAATGCGCCACTAAGCTCAACACTCGGGCAAAACACATCAAATCCTCCCGCATCTTTAATTTCTTATTTGAAATTATCCTTTTGAGGTAGGCAATGCAGTTTTTGTTGTCTCCATTCCCAAAGTAAAGACAGGCAATTTTATAATAAAGTAGCATAATGTGATGCTCATCTATCTGCTGTCTATGTTTTTTGATGCCATATTCAATAATGTTCACCAAGTATATTCCCTTATCGAAAGTCCCCTCCAAAAAGTGAAGGTTTAATTTATTGGTGTTGATATACAGGAATGCAAGCGAACTAATGTTATCATTCTTTGGAAATTTGGGGTCCTTTACCTGCTCTTCCAAACGTTCCAAGGTTTCCCTAAACTGTGATGCATATTTCACAAAGAAAAGCGACTCCAAAAGATAGTGGTTCCCTTTTAAAAAGAACACAGGGTTTAAGGGAATCATGTGCTCGTTTTCATAAAACAAATCCACCCATTTACTGGCGTATTTGTAGGCTGACAAAAAGTCCTGAATCAACAGACTATACCACAAATGTGCCTTATAGAGCCAAAGTTTTTCCCGAAACCCAAGTTTATCGATGTCGTACTTGGGCATATGCTCCTCAAAGTAACTCTTTACCTTTTGAAGGTCTTCATCACTTCTCACGTAGCCTACTTTCAACATCATTCCATAAAGTTGAAGCGAGAGATTGGACAGTTTGCTAGTCATCACATTTTGAGCGGAAAGCTCTTTTGCTTCAATAGCAAGTTCATCTGCTCTATCCGGGATACTTCGGGTGATATATTGGGTCTCAATAACCTTTTCCAACTCTACAATTTCGTAGGCCACATTTTTCTCCTCATTTTCAATGGCGAAACTTTTTGCCTTCTCCAAAATCTTCAAGCTTTGCTTGTATAATCCTTTTTGATAAAGAATGGTGGCAAAATCCAGTTGTTCCCGTATCTGAATTCGAACGTTTTGGTTCACTGGGTTCAAACGCAGACTAACCAAAATTTGTTTGTACAAATGAGCCTTTAAATTGGAAAGCTGTGATTTTTTTACAATTCCGCTATCCAAAATCTGCCGTTCATCGTACTTCCGCATCTTATCCAAGAGATTGAAAAGAGCCAAAAATTTAGCATCCGTGTTGACACCCAATCGGCCAACATAGAGCTTAAATTGACGTTTTTCTGATTTGGAAAGCGATTTTACCAGTACAAACAAAGCATCCTTATGGGCATTTGTCATCGTAAAAAATATTGTTTAAACTATTGTTTTTCAGCTATTTAAACTTCACTAAAAGCAATTAAGCATTGTAACATGTTCTCAGCTGCTTTTCGTCTTCAGCCTACCTTCCCTATTTTCGTAAGTCATAGAAAAAAACAGGTTGACATAATGGGTAAAGATAAGGTAGAAATTTTTGACACAACACTAAGAGATGGAGAACAGGTACCTGGTTGTAAACTGGATACCGAACAAAAATTAATCATTGCAGAACGATTGGATGAACTGGGAGTTGATGTAATCGAGGCAGGGTTCCCCATATCTAGCCCTGGTGATTTTAAATCCGTGAATGAAATTGCCAAATTGGTCAAAAATGCAAGGGTTTGTGGATTGACTCGTGCCGTTAAAAAGGATATCGAAGTCGCAGCAGAAGCCATAAAAGATGCAAAAAGACCAAGAATACATACTGGAATTGGAACTTCTGAATCACATATTAAATACAAATTCAACTCTACCCAAGATAAAATAATCGAGCGTGCCGTTGAAGCTGTAGCATATGCCAAATCTTTTGTGGAAGATGTTGAGTTCTATGCAGAAGATGCCGGACGAACAGATAATGAGTATTTGGCCCGAATCTGTGAAGCGGCCATTAAAGCTGGAGCAACCGTACTTAACATTCCGGATACTACGGGATATTGTCTACCAGAAGAGTACGGTGCAAAAATGAAGTACCTAAGAGAAAATGTAAAAGGGATAGATAAAGCTATTCTTTCTTGTCACTGCCACAACGATTTAGGTTTGGCCACAGCCAACTCTATTGCAGGTGTAGTCAACGGGGCCAGACAAATTGAATGTACCATTAACGGTATTGGTGAAAGAGCTGGGAACACATCATTGGAAGAAGTAGTGATGATAATGAGACAACACCCTTATTTAAATTTGGACACTGATATTAACAGCAAATTGCTTTGGGACACCAGTACAATGGTTTCACAAAAAATGGGAATGCCTGTGCAGCCCAATAAAGCTATTGTAGGTTCCAATGCCTTTGCACATAGTTCAGGTATTCACCAAGATGGGGTGATCAAGCAAAGAGAAACCTATGAAATCATCGACCCTAAAGATGTAGGGGTAAGTGAATCTTCCATTGTTTTGACAGCTAGAAGTGGACGCGCAGCATTGGCTTACCGCGCCAAAAATGTAGGCTATGAACTTACAAAGCTTCAATTGGATACGGTTTACCAAAACTTCTTGAAGTATGCTGATGTTAAAAAGGAGATTTTGGATGAGGATATCCACGAGATTGTTGAAACCAGTAATATCGGCATGAAAAACTTGGCTTAAATCAAAACAACTGTATGACATTAAAAATTGCATTGCTTCCTGGAGATGGAGTTGGACCCGAAGTGTTGGCCCAGGCAGTAAAATGTTTAAAGGCCGTTGAAGAAACCTTTAATCAGCATTTTATTTTAAAAGAAGCTCCCGTTGGCGCTATCGCCATGGACAAAACTGGAGTTCCCCTACCCGATACCACCTTAACGTTATGCAAAGAATCTGATGCCGTGCTTTTTGGAGCCATTGGCGACCCAAAATACGACAACGACCCAGATGCAAAAGTGAGACCCGAACAGGGCTTGCTTCAATTGCGAAAAGAACTTGGGTTATTTGCAAACATTAGACCTGTTTTATCCCATCCAACTTTGTTGGATAAATCTCCCTTGAAAAAGAAGGTAATCAACGGTACCGATTTTGTAATCTACCGTGAACTGACCGGAGGGATATATTTTGGAGAGAAAAAATTGAATCCTGAGGGTACAATAGCTTCCGACCTTTGTGAATACTCTGAAAATGAAATAAGCCGTATTGCCCATTTGGCATTCAAAGCAGCAAAAGGTCGAAAAAAGAAACTCACTTTGGTAGATAAGGCCAATGTTTTGGAATCTTCTAGACTATGGCGCAAGGTAGTTACCAAAATCGGGGAGAGTTATCCCGAAGTAGCGTTGGATTTTTTATTTGTGGATAACGCCGCTATGCAAATCATCCTCAACCCAAAACAGTTTGATGTTGTTTTGACGGAAAATATGTTCGGAGACATTCTTTCTGATGAAGGTAGTGTCATTGGTGGCTCCATTGGATTGTTAGCTTCCGCCTCCATAGGAGAGGAAAGCGCCCTCTTTGAACCTATTCACGGTTCGTATCCACAAGCTAAAGGAAAAGATATTGCCAACCCGATCGCTTCTATTCTCTCAGTAGCCATGCTTTTGGAGCATTTTGGCCTAGCTGAAGAGGCTTGGGCGGTCAAAAAGGCAGTGGACAAGTCATTGAAAAAAGGAATCGTTACTTTGGATTTAAAGGAGAACAGTCAATACGGTACCAATCAAGTAGGTGATTTTATCGCTCATAACATCATAGATATTGAAGATGATTTTAGAATGAACGATGAAAATATTGACTTGGGAAAATCAACAATTATTTAAACTAGCTTTCACTTTCAATTCCTTCTGAGGTTAACGCTTTGATGGTCTTATTGAATTCTTCTTTGAATTCAACGAACTTTTCACCTGTCGCTGGTCCATTAAAACCTGTATGAATCTTGTGCACCTCCCCTGTTTTATCAATATAAATTGTTGTGGGGTATGAAAGGATATGATTCAACATAGGAAGCTTTTCGTTGGCCTTTTGTTTGTTCGAAGTTCCATATTGGGCCAATAGAATCGGATACGGCACTTCTTCTCGCTCCTTAAGCCTTTTTATACCTTCAAAGGCCTTCTCTTCTGTTTTGGCGTACTCAAATGCCAATCCCACCATTTGCAAATCTAACTCTGGATTGTTTTTGATGAAATCCACATAAAATCGAGTTTCATCCAAGCAATTGGTACACCAGGTGCCCATGATCTGTACCAGTACGGCTTTATCTTTGAACATAGGGTTCTCCAAGTCAATTAACTCCCCTTCTGAATTAGGAAAGGTGAAATTGAATTTATCATACCCCTCTCGCAAAAAGGTAAGTTCATTGGAGTCCGGAAGTTTAAACGCCTCGTTCCTGGCCCCCATGAATTCTTGAACCGTATGTTTACCTGAATAAAATTTTCCATTTAAAGTACTATCGGTCACATGGGCCAAAAACAAAAACACATGGGAACCGTCAAATGCAGAAAGTTTCATACTATCGCCTGTAACTACCCCATCCAAGTAGCGGTAATCTCCGGTCTTGGTCCTAAACGTACCTTTTACTTTATTTCCACTTTGCATAAAAATGCCCTTTGCCGGATACTCATCCTCAGTATTTACATTGAAGTAAGTTTCCCAAACACCCGAAATGTTTACCGCGGCATCCTTTTTCACCTTAAAGCGCTCACTAGTGCCATGGGTGGCATTAAAAGGAACCTTTCGCTCCTTGCTCTCTTCAATAAATTCACCTGTAATTTGGTTGGATGTGTAAGTACCGGATATATGCCCTTCAAAAATGGGCATCCGGATATGTATGGAATCTCCGTTAAAAGAAAACTCATCTATAGTAACAATTTCTTCCGCATTGAACACTTTCATCTCATATCCACCATCTTCATTTTTGGAAAGCGTAAATTCAAAGGGTAATTTTTGTGATTCGGAAACCTCTATTTTGGCAAGCCAATTTCCCGTCATCAATTGAGTTTTTTCTTCTTTTCTACAAGAAGTAAGTAACACCGAAAGCCCTATCAATGCTATCCCTAATTTGTTCATAAATTGAAAGATTTTACCTAAATGTAGGAAATACATTTTAAAACAAACCACTCCTTACGGTTTATGGTTATTATAATCGTTGAATCTGTTCCCCTATTGTTATATATTTGTCCCCTCTAAAAATGGAGTATGAAAATTTCTTACAACTGGTTAAAGCAATTTTTGCAAATTGATTGGGACGCTCAAAAAACAGGCGAACTTTTAACAGATTTAGGTCTGGAAGTTGAGGGTATATCACAATTTGAATCAGTTAAGGGTGGATTAAAGGGTATCGTGGTTGGACATGTGCTCACTTGTGAAAAACATCCAAATGCAGATAGACTTAAATTAACCACTGTTGATGTTGGACAAGAAGCACCACTGCAAATTGTATGTGGGGCACCAAATGTAGCAGCAGGACAAAAAGTACCCGTTGCCACTATTGGTACTACGCTGTACACCAAAGAAGGAGAAGCTTGGGTAATAAAGAAGGGTAAAATTCGTGGAGAGGCCAGTCAAGGTATGATCTGTGCCGAGGATGAAATTGGCGTTGGTGAAAGTCATGCTGGAATTATGGTGTTGAATGAGGAACTGGTGCCAGGAACAGCCTGTTCCCAAGTATTCGAAATAGAAAATGATGAAGTCTTTGAAATAGGCCTTACCCCTAACCGTGCTGATGCCATGAGCCATTTTGGTGTGGCGCGTGATCTAAAAGCTGGTTTGGAGCAAAAAGAAATTCAAAAAGAACTTGTCACTCCTTCCACCAGTAATTTTTCCATTGACAATCGCTCGTTGAAAGTTGACGTTGAGGTTCTCGAAAGTGATCTTGCTCCAAGATATTGCGGTGTCACCATCAGTAATCTAGTGGTTCAAGATTCCCCAGATTGGCTAAAAAACAGATTGAAAGCCATTGGTTTGGCCCCGATAAACAATATTGTAGATGTTACCAATTACGTACTTCACGAATTGGGTCAGCCGTTGCATGCTTTTGATGCATCCAAAATAAAAGGCAACAAGGTTGAGGTAAAAACATTGCCTGCTGGAACCAAATTTACAACCTTGGATGAAGTGGAGCGAGAGTTGCACGAAGATGACCTTATGATTTGTGACGAAGAAAAACCCATGTGTATTGCAGGGGTTTTTGGAGGGATTCACTCAGGTGTTACGGAACATACCACTTCCATATTTTTGGAAAGTGCCTACTTTGATTCAGTTTCTATAAGAAAGACTGCCAAAAGACATGGATTGAATACCGACGCTTCTTTTAGATTCGAAAGAGGTATCGATATCAACATGACCAAATATGCTCTTAAAAGAGCAGCACTTTTGATCAGGGAGATTGCAGGAGGGTATATTACTTCTGAAATTGTCGATTTGTTCCCTAAAAAGCCACAGGAGAGGCAGGTATTCTTGACATTCAACAAAATTAATTCATTGATTGGTCAGGAAATTCCAAGGGATACGATTAAATCTATTCTTTCCTCCTTGGAAATCCGAATCAACAACGTTACAGAATCAGGTCTGGGACTTACTATTCCTACTTACCGAGTGGATGTTACCAGAGAGGTTGATGTTATTGAGGAAATTTTACGGGTGTTCGGCTATAACAATATTGATTTTAAAGAAAAATTGAACGCATCCATAGCCAAAACATCGAGATTCGAGAACTACAGAATCCAAGATGTGGTCGGGAGCATGTTGGCCTCCAAAGGTTTCTATGAAATTATGACCAACAGCTTGGTTTCATCGGATATTACTTCTGATGATGAAAGCGCGGTTGAAATGCTGAATCCATTGAGTTCTGATTTATCGGTACTTCGGACTTCCATGCTTCATTCTGGTCTACAAACCGTAAGCTACAACCACAATAGGCAAAAAACGGACCTGAAGCTTTTCGAATTTGGCAAAACCTACCATACAGTGGATGGCCAGCATCAAGAAAAGCAGCATTTGGCGATTTTTATATCTGGAGACCGAACACAAAATAGCTGGGTAGTTGCCTCTAAAAAATCAGATTTTTTCTATCTGAAAGGAATTGTGGAAAACGTTTTTGAACGTTTGGGCCTGCGAGATATTGACACAAATCCATTATCGGATTCGAATAATTATGCCGAAGGGATTTCCTATACAAAAAACAATAAGGTCCTTGTATCGTTAGGTCTGGTCAGCAAAGCTGCTCTAAAGCGTTTTGACATCAAACAAGAGGTGTTTTATGCCGATTTGGACTGGGATGCCATTTTGGAATCTGTTAGCACCAAAAATATGGTTTTTCAAGAAATTCCAAAATTCCCAGAAGTTACCA
The DNA here is from genome assembly GCA_040285615.1 of Allomuricauda sp. Lineage (GTDB taxonomy): Bacteria > Bacteroidota > Bacteroidia > Flavobacteriales > Flavobacteriaceae > Flagellimonas. Next base: position 192,361 of record JAVJRL010000011.1, on the reverse strand, counting down.
GAGATTTTGCATTATTGTTGGATGATTCTATTTCTTTCCAAAAAGTGTATGACATTGCTTGGAAGACAGAGAAAAAGTTGCTCAAAAAGGTCAACCTATTCGATGTTTACACGGGTGAAAATCTTCCTGAAGGCAAAAAATCCTACGCGGTTAGCTTTACCTTAATGGACGAAAAGAAAACGTTGACTGATAAGCAAATCGACAAGATAATGGGCAAATTATTGGCACAGTATCAGAGGGAATTGGGAGCGGAACTTCGCTAATTACATTTGGGCAGGTAGAATAACACTGTCTATTTCGTGAACCACACCATTATTTTCCAAGTTAAGGTCTGCAGTTGTGATTCTTGCTGTATTACCCACAGGGTCGGTCAGCACAATATCATAACCATCTAAATGCGCTTGTAGTTTCTTCCCCTGAACAGTTGTAAAACTTGCAGTTCCATTTCCTCTGGACATCGCTCGCAATATTCTGGAGGCTGTTAATTGCCCCGCCACAATATGGTAGGTCAACAAGGATTTCAGAGCACTCTTATCCTTGGCATTAATCAACTCATTTATTTTATTGTTCGAAAACTTGGCAAAAGCAGCATCAGATGGCGCAAAAATGGTAAAAGGACCGGACTTTTCAAGCAAAGCACCCAATTCAGTGGCATTTACCGCACTTAATAAAATTTTATGGTTGTCCAATTTATCGGCCGGATATGACAAGGAATTATCGGAAGCATTTTGGGCAGTAGAACAAATAGAAAAAGCCAGACAAAGGCCAAGTAAAAATTTGGTTGCGGGGGTGTTCATGAGGCTGGGCAAGTTTTAGGACCTGTTCTTTTTTATTTTGATTATACGATTAACTACCAAAAACTTCGATAAGATACATCTTTTTTACTGACATGCTCTCGTTTTTTACATTACTAAAATCTATTTAACACAAACTTAACATTGTGTTTTTATGACAAATGTCAGTATCGAAAATTCAAATCCTTAAATTTGAGAAGATTACTTAAAAATAGCATGGTTTTGAAAGGAACAAACATTGAACACAAACTTCAAAAGATTAGAAATAAAAGGAGCGATAGCAAGCAAATTTTAGCTGAGGTTCAGCAAATTTTGAGGGAAGATTTTTTAAAAGAAGTGAAAATTGCCGATCAGCTAGGTTCAAAAAACAATGCTCTCAATAACAATTTTGATTTTGACCTGCTGGAAACGGACAAAATCTTTCACATAGACCAAATTAAAGAAATCTGCATCGAATATCGCTTGCGCTTTTTAAACAGCTCTTACTTTAAAGGTAAAATTCCCCAGGAAGCTATTTCCAAAATCAAACATTTAGAAACTGCCCACAATACGGAACTTAAAGGTTTTAAAATTATGGCCCCTTCCAAACTATTTAAGTTGGAAGATAAGGACGACCCTTTGCTCTTTGCCCCTATCGGAAACGATTACTACTACTTAATCCACAAATGGGGCAACGACCTTCACCCGTTGCGAAAACTGTTTGCTTGGCCATTTAAAAATATTGCCAACTTGGCAATGGTAGTTCTTTTGATCAGTTACTTAGTGACATTAATGGTTCCTGAAGGCTTATTCTCCAAAAAGAGTACCACGGCAGAGTTTTGGATCATATACTTTTTCATGTTTAAATGCATTGCATCCATAGTGATTTTCTACGGATTTGCATTGGGGAAAAACTTTAATCCTGCTATTTGGAAAAGTAAATACTTTAATGCCTAAGCAGTAACGGCGTACATTTTTTCACGCTGCTCTTTAATGGACTTATCGGACATGTAATCGTCAAAGCTCAAGTAGCGGTCAATGGCTCCGTTCGGCGTCAATTCAATGATTCGATTAGCTACCGTGTTCACAAACTCATGATCATGGGTAGTAAGCAAAATAGTTCCCTTAAAGTTTTTCAATGAATTATTAAAAGCGGTAATGCTTTCCAAGTCTAAGTGGTTTGTGGGCTCGTCCAACATTAAAACATTGGCACGAAGCATCATCATACGACTGAGCATACAACGTACTTTTTCTCCTCCGGAAAGTACAGTACATTTTTTAAGGGCTTCTTCTCCACTGAAAAGCATTTTCCCCAAAAAACCTCTAATATATACCTCTTCTCTCTCCTCTTCTGTTTTGGCCCATTGACGCAACCAATCCACTAGATTGATGTCATCTTCAAAAAATTTTGAATTATCCGCAGGCAAATAAGATTGTGTAGTGGTTACCCCCCATTGGAACTTACCACCATCAGGTTTAACTCTATCGGCAATAATATCGTAAAAAGCTGTTGTAGCCCGGGAGTCCTTCGAGAGGATAGCCACTTTATCTCCTTTGGCCAAGTTGATGTTCACATCCTTGAACAACAAATCACCATCTTCCGATGTTGCAGACAGTTTCTCAACATTCAAAATTTGATCTCCAGCTTCGCGCTCCCGGTCAAAAATAATAGCAGGATACCTCCTACTTGAAGGTTTTATATCTTCTATTTTTAATTTGTCCAACATCTTTTTACGAGAAGTGGCCTGCTTGCTTTTCGCAACGTTCGCGCTAAATCGTTGGATAAATTCATTGAGTTCTTTGGCCTTTTCTTCAGCCTTTTTGTTCTGCTGCGCTCTTTGTCGGGCAGCCAATTGGCTACTCTCGTACCAAAACGTATAATTTCCAGAGAACAAGTTTATTTTTCCAAAGTCTATATCAGCGATACTGGTACAAACGGCATCTAAAAAGTGTCTATCGTGAGAAACCACAATAACGGTGTTATCGTAGTTGGCCAAGAAATTTTCCAACCAGCTGATGGTATCGTAATCCAAATCGTTGGTAGGCTCATCCATGATCAATACATCGGGGCTACCGAACAAGGCCTGCGCCAAAAGCACACGAACCTTAAGTTTGGAGTCCAAATCCACCATATTGGTATAATGCAGGTCTTCTGTAATTCCAAGATTGGACAACATGGCCGCTGCATCGCTATCGGCATTCCATCCGTTCATCTCTTCGAATTTTACCTGTAGCTCACCGATTTTCTCCGCATTCTCATCCGTGTAGTCGGCATACAGGGCGTCAATTTCCTTTTTAATTTCAAACAAAGGCTTGTTCCCCATCACCACGGTTTCCAAAACAGGAAACTCATCGTAGGCATTGTGATTCTGTTCCAAAATGGACATCCTTTTACCTGGCTCCAAATGCACATGGCCCGAAGTTGGGTCGATTTGCCCTGATAAAATTCTTAAAAACGTGGATTTACCTGCGCCATTGGCGCCAATAATACCGTAACAATTTCCTTGAGCAAATGTTACGTTAACCTCATCGAACAGAACTCTTTTGCCAAACTGTACGGATAAATTCGATACTGATAACATGCAACTATCTTTATTTTTTGCAAAAGTAGCTAAATGTGATTCGTAATTCTAATTTTAATACGCATATTTGAACGATGGAAAATCACCGTTTAACAACATTTAACTACCCCTTAACAAGTTTAGCTTCTTGGGTTGCTTACTTTTGAGAGTCAAATGAATCGTTCCTTATATATGGTAAGATTTTTACTCGGCCTCACCTTATTGTCAACTTTTGTATCCTGTTCTGATTCTTCAGAAAACGGTTCCTCAGTGTTCTTTGGTGGTGAAATTGTAAATCCAACTAGCGATTATGTAGTGCTTTACCACAATGATTCTTATGTGGACTCCGTAAAGCTCGACGATAGAAACCGTTTTTCTTTTCAACTTGATGATATTCAAGACGGTCTTTATCACTTTGATCATACTCCTGAGCTCCAATATGTGTATTTGAGTCAAGGCGACAGTCTTTTGGCACGACTAAACACCGTAGAGTTTGATGAATCTTTGGTTTATTCGGGAAAAGGAAGTGAGATCAATAATTTTTTAATGGAAGTTTTTTTGGCGAATGAAAAAGAAGAGGCCATTATTGACAGTTATTACGAACTTCCTCCTAAAGATTTTGGCAAGAAAATAGACTCTTTACACGCTCTGAAAGTCGAAAACCTTGAAGAGCTGGCAATGGATAATGTTTTTTCACCTACGGCATTGGCCATGGCGGAAGCTTCTATAGATTACAACACATACATCAATAAAGAAAAATATCCTTTTTACCATAAAAAACAGACAGGTGAAGAAACCATCCATGAGCTTGGTGAAGATTTCTATGGATACCGGAAAAATATAGACCTCAACAATAAGGAGCTGACTTATTTTAGGCCTTATTTTGATTTTATGAAATGGCACTTCGGAAACATGTCCTATATGACTTGTTTGAAAAATTGTTCCACCAATAAAAAACCCGTTAGTGATCGTTTGCACTTCAATAAACATAAGCTCACCTTAGTGGACAGTTTGGTTAAGCAAACTGAGCTCAGGGACATTCTGTTTAGGAATGTAGCCATGGATTATCTGCTAAGGGAACATAATCCAAGTGAAGAGGCCGCTATTTTTATTGATAAGTTTAAATCGCTATCCACCAATAAAGAGCATAAGGAAGAGATTGATTTGTTGTACAAGGGTATTAAAAACCTACAACCAAATACCACGGTTCCAAACATTGCGGTTAAGAATTTTGATGATAAAGAAGTTTCTTTAAAAGATTTGGCCAACAACAAAAAAAATACCGTATTCTATTTTTGGACTGCTGACCAAAAGAGACATTTTATAAATGTTAACAAACACATTACCTCTCTAGAAGAAAAATATCCACACTACAACTTTGTGGGAATCAATCTGAGGACCAATTTCTCGCAATGGAAGCAACTCATGGACGATTACAAATTGGATAAGAACAAGCAATTTTTCGGGGAAAATTTTAAAGAGTTGCAAATGGCCATGATTATTGATGGTCTTAACAAATGCGTAATAGCAAAAGATACTATTGTGGTTGATGGTTTTGCCAATCTTTACACCTCCTTATAAATAAAAAGCCCCGAATTTACATTCAGGACCTTTCCATAATTATATCTATTCTTTCTTTAAGAATTTCCTTTTTTATAATCTTCCAAGAATTTGGCCAATCCAATATCGGTCAATGGGTGTTTCAACAAACCATCAATAGAAGATAGCGGTCCTGTCATTACATCGGCACCTAGTTTAGCACAATCAATTACGTGCATAGTGTGGCGAATGGATGCTGCCAATATTTCTGTTTCAAATCCGTAGTTATCATAAATCAAACGGATTTCCGCGATAAGATTAAGACCATCAGTGGAAATATCATCCAATCTACCCAAGAAAGGAGAAACATATGTGGCTCCCGCTTTAGCTGCCAATAGGGCCTGTCCTGGTGAGAACACCAAAGTACAGTTAGTACGGATTCCCTTATCTGAAAAATATTTTAATGCTTTTACTCCGTCCTTAATCATAGGAACCTTTACCACAATCTGCTCATGCAGCTCGGCCAACTCCTCACCTTCTTTAACCATTCCGGCAAAATCAGTAGCTACAACTTCTGCAGAAACATCTCCATCCACAATGTTGCATATATCTACATAATGCTTTAAGATATTATCCTTTCCGGTAATGCCTTCTTTCGCCATTAGGGAAGGATTGGTGGTCACACCATCCAACACTCCCAATTCTTGGGCTTCCTTAATTTGGTCAAGATTGGCAGTATCAATAAAAAACTTCATTTCTAAGTATTTATAATTGGTTCGTAAGAAGTGTAAAATTACAACTTATAATGGTTGAGGAGTAATTTTTCATAGACTTTGTCCGGTAATATTTTCTTTAACCTAAGGGAAAACTTTTGTAAAAAAGCTCCAACTGGGTTATGTACTTTTGGTTTTTTCTGGTTGATTATTTTATGAACAGCCTCCGCAACTTGAATAGGGTCTCCCCCACTATCTACATCATCATCAATGGCCTTTAGGGTCCGTGAATATTTTTCTTGATAAGCAGAGCCTTCAATTACTGGTGAATGGTACCTACCAGAAGCTATATTGGTGGCAAAATCCCCGGGAGCCACGTTGGTTATGGTCACTCCAAAATCTTTAGTCTCCATACGCAAGGCTTCGGTAATCAACCCAAGTGCACCTTTAGTGGCGGAATAGAATCCACGATAGGGTAATCCCATATACCCAGCAATGGAGGTGACATTGATGATAGCTCCCCCGCCTTGTTTTCTCATCTGAGGCAAAACGGCCTTCATCACATGTATGGGGCCATGGAAATTGGTATCAAAAACATGAAGGATTTCCTCATGAGGGGTTTCCTCAATGGGCCCGGTAATACCAACTCCTGCGTTGTTGATCAACACATCCAACCTGTCCTCCTTGGAAATCACATAAGAAACGGCCTTTTGAATGCTTTCTATATTCTTCACATCCAATTGAACAAGTTCAAAATCTTTAAAGTCTGGATAATTTTTTGGATTGCGCGTAGTACCATAAACGGTAAATCCTTGTTGGGTCAAATACATTCCGATGGATTTACCAATACCTGAAGAACCACCGGTGATCAATACAGTTTTTTTATCCATGATCATCTGATTTTTGGGTACAAAAAAAGGCAAGCTACCTACATCGCACCGCTACGACCACATACCCTTGCTGCGTTCCCGCCCTGGGGGATTCTGCAGGAGCTGGTCGTGTAGGACTTGCCCGGCTGCAAATATACGACCTTTTAAATTTGTGACAATCCCAATTCATTCTTAATTTCGGTGTTTTAGTATTAACTTCTTATGAAACAAGCACTGAGCACAATGGGCAAACTTTTTTCTATAACAGGGGCGTTGCTCTTCTTTTTGGGCTGCGGGGGAAGTGCAGACCCTGCCAAGTATTTTTCTATTCAACTAGAAAACAAATCCATACAGCAAAACCAGCAATTGGGTGTGGCATTGAAAAATAAAAAAGATTTAGAAATTTCCGACCTTCACTATTATATCGACGGCAAGGAATTAGCTGTTGAAAATGGTAAACTCACCCTGGATTTGCCCACTTTGGGAAACAAAACCTTAGTGGCCAAATTCAATATTGACGATCAAGCAGTCGAAGTTGATAAAAAAGTACGTGTTTTGGCCGCTTCTGCACCAGAAGTATACACCTACGAGATTATCAATAGTTACCCGCACGATACAGGTGCTTATACACAGGGACTGGAGTTCCACGATGGTACTCTGTATGAGAGCACGGGTAAAAAAGGTGCTTCAACGGTACGAAAAGTGAATTTTGAGACCGGAGAAGTTCTTCAACAAATTGACATGGAAGATTCCGTGTTCGGTGAGGGTATCACCATTATGAACGGCAAACTCTATCAACTTACTTGGCAGAGCGGTATGGGGTATGTTTACAACATCTCCAATTTGGAGAAAATCAAAAACTTTACCTATGGTGAAAGCCGCGAAGGTTGGGGGCTCAGCAATGACGGTGAAAAAATATTCAAGAGCGATGGTACCGAAAAAATATGGTTCCTAAATCCTGAAACCTTGGAAGAACAAGGTCATATTGAAACCGTGACCAACAAATCCATCTTTAGTAAGGCAAATGAATTGGAATATGTGGACGGAAAAATCTATGCCAACGTATACCAAAAAGAAAGTATGATGATCATCGATGCCACTTCTGGTGCCATTGAAGGTGTAATTAACTTTGGTGGACTAAAAAATAAAGTGAACAAAGGCCCTGAATGGGACGAAGGCAATTCCGTGCTTAACGGAGTAGCCTATCATCCCGAGAGAGAAACCTTTTTTGTGACCGGTAAGAACTGGAATAAACTCTTTGAAGTGAAGATCCTAAAAAAGGACCGATGAAAACCTACTTGGAAGTTTTTGATGTTGTTCCAAATGATTTGGATGATCTGAACCATGTAAACAATATTCGGTATGTGGAATGGATTCAGGATATATCCAAAAAGCATTGGTCCGCTGTAACTACAGAAGATGTTCAAAAATCCATGATTTGGGTGGTTCGGAACCATAACATCACCTATCACAAATCTGCCGTTTTGGGCAACACCATTAACATAATCACCCATATTAAAAGTAACAAAGGGCCAATTTCTACCCGAGTGGTAGAAATCAAAAACAAAAAAACCGATGAGCTTTTGGTGAAATCCGTTACCGAGTGGTGCTTATTGGATGCCAAAACCTTTCGTCCCAAAAGGGTGCCTGCAGAAATACAAGACCTCTTTCTATAAACTACCCTTATCAAGGTTTTAATCATTATCGAAAATTGAGATCTAATGAACTATTTATCTCATTTTCAGTATAAAACCTATGTATTTCATCGAATTTTAGGTTAATTTTTGAAATACCCTCATTCAAAATTTTGATGCCCGTACAACAAATTGTAATATAGTAGTGAACCAAATACGAACTAAACCTATTTGTTGAACCAACGAAACGCAATCTTTACCCAATCGACATTCCGCATTTTCTTGGGCCCACCCCCTAAAACAGTACATTTTTTTCATGGTTAAATCAAACATGGAATTGAACTGGAAAATCATAGGATTCATTACAGTTAATTCCATTTTAACGATTTTTTATGGATAATTGTAGGAAAATGACCCATTTTAGGGAGAAACCCATAGTTTTTTTAAGGGAAAACTGCAATGAGTTTTTTTCGTGCGTTAGTAACTTGCAATCAGCAATTTGCACATGGAATATACCTACAACATTATCGACTCGGACGCCTCCTCAAAGCTTCAGTTGCAACTGTACTTGGAGGAATATGAAGATTTGGTTTGTGCCGAGGCGGATACCAATGCTTCTTCTGGCCTCAATTCGATATTAAAGTACAATCCAGATCTTGTGCTCGTCAATCTAGGTGAAGATGGTATGGATTACTTCCAAATGGTTACCGAACTAAACCAGTACATGCCAAACCTTCCTATTATAATAGGATATGCCAAATCTAAAAAATACGCTTACAATGCCATTAAAAGTGGCTTTTTTGATTATTGGATACTACCGCACAATGAATTCGATATCAGAAAAACCATTCTTCGCTTAAGAAAGTTACATCCAAAACAAGACACCCCATCCACTATTTGTTTAAAATCCTATAAAGATTACCGGTACTTGGATACCAATAATATCCTTTACCTAAAATCTGACAACAACACTACGGATTTCTTTATGAAGGACGGTAGTGTAATAAGTGCGTTTAAAACCTTAAAGTCTTTCGAGAAAAGGCTCCCCAAGGATTTTATTCGGGTGCACCAAAGTTACATCTTGAACAGTCGTTACGTATCCCGTATTAATTACGGTAAATCCATTTGTAGTCTAAAATATGGGGAGGAAGAAGAGCTCCCGTTCTCCAAGACCTACAAGGATAAGATTGACAGCTTGAAAGAAATGCTCTCCAAAACAGCAACAAAGGCTCTTAATTAGTAAAATTCTTGCAGATTTAAGTAAAATTCTAGCAGATTTCGCTCACATGCTACTCCCGTACCAAAAGCACCTGCCATGTTTAAAATGCCACATACTTTAGCGGGTATATACCTAATATTTATACCTAAAAACAAACATTATGAAAAAAGTACTTAGCATTTTAGCATTGGCTCTATTAACAGTTGGATTTTACTCTTGTGAAGCAGAATCCGATGTACAGGAAACAGAAGCTATGTTCCAACAATTGCAAATCGATCAGAACGCTACGGATGGAGATGAATTAGACCCTGATGGTCGTGGGGATGGCGAATAATTCCAAAGATGCACTCAAACAATACAACCAACATAGCTCGAAATAGTTGCTTTACATTAATTCTGTTGATGTTGCTCTTTTACCAAAAAGATGAATCATTCATTGATAAAAAAATCATTTCAATGAATCAAATCGATTTAATGGAAAATTACCAAGAAGAATCCTTGAAAAATCGAATCAACATTGGCATCTCTAAGCATCGTTTAATGCGGTTACAGCAAAGCACTAGCGATATTCGCCATCTTTAAGTTGGTGTCAAACATAGAACTCAGCCCCAAACCATGAAAGATTTGGGGCTTTTTTGTTACCTTGGATTTGTTAACTGACCTTATTGAACTTGAAAAATAGAACCTACATACTTTTGTTAATTGCTTTTTGGGGATGTGTTCGGCAGACTGCTGAAAAAGAAGTTGCATCCAACCCTAAGGTAGATTCAATTCAAGAATTGGTCAATATCGCTAAGACAGCCAAAGAATTACCGTTGGAAGATCGAAAAGTCTATCTAGAGGAAGCTGAGTCCAAAGTATTGACATTGACCACCGATACGATTCAACTGGAGCAACTTTCTCAGATTTCTTTGGCCTATTTGAAACTCAAGGACTCTCTTGGTTTTAGAAGATCAAATAGCAACCTGTTAAAAATGGCGGAAGAGGTAGATGCAACCAAGATATTGGGCTACTCTCATTGGGATCTCGCAATATTCATGGAAAAAATGGGCGTTACGGATAGTTCATTTTATCATTATAAAAAAGCTTTGAACAGTTTTGAGCAGTTACCTATTGATTCCACATCAAAATCGCTGAAAGCCCGCATGCACTATGGGATGGCTAGGATACAAGACTCTTATAAAGACTATTTAGGCGGTGAAATCAGCGCTACAGCGGCGATAAAAATTTTTGATGAGCTGGAAGATAATTATAGGTTATATAATAGCTATTCTGCCCTTGGAATCTTTGCCAATGGTATGGGTGATAGTGACAAAGCTCTAAAATCTTACGAAAAAGCCCGCGAGTATTTGGATAAAGCTGATATTTCCAATAAAAACAAGCCTATCTGGCAAAACCAAAATAATATTGCCAGTGTGTATTTGAACACCGAAGATTTTGCCAATGCCAAACAAGCATACCAACAATTACTTTCCAGCCCAAATTTAAAAGAAAAAAAACCTGAAACCTATGAAAAAGCTTTAGGTAGTTTGGCTTATTCTGTATTGAAAGCTGACAACGATATAGAAGGAGCTGAAAAACTGTTGGATGAAGCCTTCAATATAAATTCAGAGTTTGGTGAATTGTATGACAGAGCTAGACTCAACTATTTTTATGCAGAGGTGCTGGCTGCCAAAAGGGACACTGTAAAAGCCATCGCACAAGCCAAAGAATCCTACGCGGTGGCTAGAGAGACATTTAACAATGATCGGTCGCTCGATGCTCTTAAATTACTAACTCAATTAGACACCGCCAATGCTGCGTCCTATGCTGAGGAATATTATCAATTGGACGAAGCGGTAAGTGAGGAAGAGCGTACCAAAAGAGACAAATTTGCCCGAATCCGCATGGAAACGGACAATATAATCGAGGAAAACCAAATCTTGACCAAAGAAAAGCAAGTATGGGCAGGTGCCGCCTTTCTCTTGATAATATTTGGAATGGCTTTTATGATCATTGTATCGTTATATGTGAGCAACAACCAACTTAAGTTTAGACAAAAACAGCAGGAGAGCAACCAAGAAATCTATAATTTAATGCTTTCCCAACGAGGAAAATTTGAGGAGGGAAAACAATTAGAACAGAAACGTATTTCTGAAGAGCTGCACGACGGTATTTTGGGTGAAATGCTAGGCATACGACTGATATTGAGCGGTTTGAATAACCGAGAAGATCAGGCATCAATTGAACAACGGGCCGCCCTTATCGAGAAACTTCGGGAGCTGGAAGAGGAAATACGTACCATTTCCCATGAATTGAATCACGCTTCGTATGAAAAATTTCATAATTTTATCGTATCGCTTGAAGACATGATCGACGGCATACAAAAATCATCCGGTATTTCATGTTCCTTCGTTTACGACAAGAAGGTACATTGGGACAGTTTACTGGGAGACATCAAAATCAATGCTTACAGGATAGTTCAAGAATCACTTAAAAATTGTGTAAAACACGCAAAAAGTAAAAACGTGTCCATTTCCTTTCAATCCATGGAAAATAATTTAAAACTTACCATTAAAGATGATGGTGTTGGTTTTGATCCCAATAGAAAAAAGAAAGGAATTGGTCTTAGAAATATTATTTCTAGAGTAAAAAAGATTAAAGGAGTTTTGGATATTGACAGCAAACCCGAAAAAGGAACCACTATTAAGGTTGTGATTCCGGCCAAATACGTTGAATTTGAAATTCCGGAGAAAGCAGAAGCAATAAATGTATAAATCCCCCAAATTTAAGAAGTAAACCTACCATGAAAACACTGAGAATACTAGCAATAGACGATCATGAAATGACAATGCTCGGGTACAAGTTTATACTCGAGGGCATTGAGTTTGATGGATACCATATTATAGTAGATACCGCTACCTCCTATCATACCGGGAAAAAACTTATTGAGGATTCTGTAAATACTTTTAAATACGACATATTATTTCTGGATGTTCAATTGTTTGCTCCTAATGAAGAACAGCCTTATACAGGTGAGGACTTGGGAATTTTAGCCCGTGAGATTGTCCCAGAAAGTAAAATTGTTTTTATGTCATCGTTCAGTGATAATTTTAGGATCAACAGCATTCTAAAATCTGTCGACCCAGATGGATATTTGGTTAAAACTGATATTGATCCCAAAACATTGGAAGATGCAGTAAAGACCATTATGCTCGACCCTCCCTATTATTCTTCCAAAGCGCTGGGCGCCATCAGGAAAAAGATGGCCAATGACATTGAAATAGACGAAAAGGACAAACAGATACTTTACCATCTTTCAAAGGGCACAAAGAACAAGGACCTAGAAAAATTTATTAGGCTTTCCCCCTCCTCCATTGAAAATCGAAAAAGACATTTGAAAACACTGTTCGGTACGGAAAATGAAAATGATCTAGCCCTTATTTTGGCTGCCAAAAACAGAGGATTTATTTAAGCCGGAAAGCCCTAAACTTATCTCGCTGGACATTTTGTGGTTGGTTTAAAACCAAAAATTCATAAAAATCTTACAAACAAGAGAAAAACCCCAGAATTTTTAAGGATAATCTTTAATCCAGTACAAAAGATTCATCCTAACTTTATGTTGAAGGAATATTAAAATTCAATCAACACCACATGTCATCATCAAATAAACCCAATAGTAATCACAAAAACAACGGTCCAAAAACCTACGAGGCTACAGATGGACTTGATGACTTTCTCCTTATCCTTGAAAAATACTTTTTTGCCACCGCCAAGGTTCAATTCAAGCACGATTCTCAAAACAACAGAACAGATTTGGTAATTGATCTTTACCACAATTTTGGAATTGGGGAATGCATTCGCCATTTCAACAATGGTGATTGGGGTAATTATGATTTTGCGGAAGAAAGTCGTTCCAATATTTCAAAATCTTTGAAGAAAGCTTTGGAAACCATTAATAAAAAAAGTTCGTATCCCACTGATATTTTGGAACTCTCCCTACATTTTCAAGATACATCCATTATCATCGCCAAATTATACAAAAACGGTATTCCAGAACAAGCAAGTAAAATTCTAACCGCAATAGGTAAGCATTTTATTTATTTCACCAAAGGACTGACCGAAATGCCCTATGAAATTTTTGTTCCTGTTTTTGAAGATACTTCCGTTCCCTCTAACACCTCTGAAATGAACACAAAATGTGGATATTTCGACTACTGGGGCCTATATTTTGACAAAAGACAGGAGCATGAAGCTTTGATTTACTCTCTTCACAAAAAGAAATTATATGATGAGAGCATTTTCCTCCTTGAATAATAAAATTCCACTAGCAAATACTAAGCACTGAACAAAGGTCGCGATTTCATTAAATCGTTGACCTTTTGTTTTATTTCGGAGACTTTTTTATCATTTTCGGCATCTGTGATAATCTCATCAATAAAACCAACAATGGTTTCCATGTCTTCTTCTTTAAGGCCTCTGGTGGTAATGGCAGAAGTTCCAAAACGAATTCCTGAAGTAATAAATGGTGATTTATCATCAAAAGGCACCATATTTTTATTGGCAGTGATGTCTGCTCGCTCCAAAACCTTCTCGGCATCTTTACCGGTGATATCTTTATTTCTGAGGTCAATCAACATCATATGATTGTCCGTACCGCCGGAAATTACTTTGTAACCCTTGTCCATAAAGGCTTTGGCCATAGCAGCAGCATTCTTCTTTACCTGAACCATATAATGCAAGTATTCATCGGTAAGTGCTTCCCCAAAAGCAATAGCTTTGGCGGCGATTATGTGCTCCAAGGGACCACCTTGGTTCCCTGGGAACACGGCCAAATCCAAAAGACCTGACATTTTTCTCAAGTTACCGTTCTTTAGTTTGATGCCAAAAGGGTTATCAAAGTTTTCGCCCATCAAAATAAGACCGCCACGTGGGCCACGAAGGGTTTTGTGAGTGGTCGTGGTAACAATATGGCAATGTGGAATAGGATCGCTTAAAATTCCTTTGGCAATCAATCCGGCAGGGTGGGAAATATCGGCCAATAACAAAGCTCCAACACTATCGGCGATTTCCCTAAAACGTTTAAAATCCATATCCCTGGAATAGGCGGAAGCACCGGCAATGATCAATTTGGGTTTTTCCTTATCAGCTATTTCCTGGATTTTATCATAATTCAACATTCCGGTCTCTTCATCGACTCCATAGAAAACAGGATTGTATAGTTTCCCAGAGAAATTCACGGGCGAACCATGGGTCAAGTGACCACCATGGGACAAATCGAAACCTAAAATAGTATCCCCAGGGTTAAGGCAGGCATGGTAAACTGATGCATTGGCCTGCGAGCCCGAGTGTGGCTGAACGTTGGCGTAAACAGCCCCGAACAATTCTTTAGCACGGTCAATAGCCAACTGCTCCACTTGGTCGACCACTTCACAACCACCATAGTAACGCTTTCCTGGATACCCTTCCGCATATTTGTTTGTCAGCACGGAGCCTGCAGCTTCCATTACCTGCGGACTTACAAAGTTCTCGGAAGCTATGAGTTCAATACCTTCGAGTTGTCTATCCTTTTCTTGCGCTATAAGTTCAAAAATCTTGTGGTCTCGTTGCATGTGGCCTTTATTTTTAATAAGCGGTAAAATTACGAATTGAAAGGGGATTTTCATTCATAAAAAAACAATTGGGGCTTAATTTTATCAAACGGCAATTAACAATTTTAAAAAAAGGAGAATAAACCCCAAGACTACTATTTTTTAAGCTTTTTATCTAAAATATACTACCGTTCATCCTTTTGCGTTTATAGATTGAGGATTTTTGGCACAGCTATTGAATTCCCAATTACCAAACCATAAAGTTGACCAGTATGAAAAGATTTATACTCTTAACCGCAATTATCGCTTTAAACGCCTGTAGTGGCGTTAAGAAGACTCAAGAAGCCCTTAACACAGGGAATTATTCCGCAGCGATGAATAAGGCCATTAAAAACTTGGCCGACAACAAGACCAAAAAAGGGCATCAAGAATACATTATTTTGTTGGAAGAGGCATTTGCCAAGAATACCGCAAGGGAGCAACAGGAAATTGCTTTTCTTCAGAATGATGGCAACCCGGCCAACTTGGAGACCATCTATAACAAATATTTGCATTTAAAGCGGATTCAACAAAGTATTAGACCTTTGCTGCCTTTGTACATAACTGATGAGGGGAGAAATGCCGAGTTCAATTTTGTGAACTACGACAACAAAATATTGAACACCAAGGACGACCTTTCCGAGCATTTGTACCAAAATGCTTTGAATTTGCTGGCTTCTGCTAAGTACAAAGCAGACTATAGAAACGCCTACGAAGATTTGAAATATTTACAGGAAATAAATCCTGGTTATAGAGAGACGGTAGCAAAAATGGATGAAGCCTATAACAAGGGATTGGAGTTTGTAAGAGTTGATATTGCAAATCAGACCCAGCAGATTATCCCTGAACGTTTGGAATCGGAACTTTTGGATTTCAATGCTTTTGGAATTGACAACTTCTGGTTGCAATACCACACTAATCCGCTTAAAAATGTAAAATATGATTACGCGATGAACCTGGATTTCATGGAAATCAATGTTTCACCGGAACGTATCAACGAAACCCAGGTAATTAAGGAAAAACAAATCAAAGATGGGTGGCAATACCTATTGGACAACGATGGAAATGTTGTAAAAGATAGTTTGGGCAACAAAATTAAAATTGACAAAATGCGTACGGTTACTTGTAAACTGTTTCAGTTTACGCAAACCAAAACAGCGCAAATCGGAGCCAAAGTTAGTTTTACTGACTTGAGAAACGGACAGGAAATCAACTCTTACCCCCTATCCAGCGAATTCTTATTTGAGCACATTTTTGCCAATTATCAAGGTGATAAAAGAGCTTTGGAAGATGATTTAATGCTGTACTTGAATGCAAGGGAAGTTCCCTTTCCATCCAACGAGCAAATGGTTTACGATGCCGGTGAAGACCTAAAGGAACGCCTTAAAAGCATTGTCTCACAATATCAGTTCAACTAAAAATAGCGTCATATCAAGCGCAGTCGAAATGCTAAGTTCTTGACTGCGCTCAAACTGACATAAACTTCTTTTAGTTTTATTTATAGATACTTTGTAAAATCGGTGTCCGCAATGGCACCATGAGAAGTATGAAAAACAACCTCTTCATTTTTAACGACTAACAATTGCGGTGATTCGTGCCGAACAGCAAATTTTTCTTCAATTGCGTTGGACACATCCCTATGGTTCTGAATCGTCAGAAAATACAGGTCAATGTCTAAATCTGTATCATACGTATCAGTAAACATACCTAGTACCATCCTACTTATTCCGCAGGTACTGGAATGTTTGTATACGACTTGAGTCTTATTTTTTGAGTTTCCAGCAATTGCTTCCAACTGGTCCATGGATTCCAATTGGATCCAAGGCAATTCATTCTTTTTCTTAACGGTTTTTTCCTTCTTTCCGAAGACACTGTCAAATATTCCCATATTGCAAATTTATGGGATAAGTCGTAAGTGAACAAAAAGCTTACAACTGACTAAATGTCCTGTATCTAAAGGATTTTTCGGACATTTTGACGGTGCGCATGTAATGGTAAGGTTGTTGACTTATTAGAGAAAAACGAAGACTATGAACTTTAATAATTTTACCATAAAATCACAAGAGGCCGTTCAAAGGGCCCAACAAATGGCCCAAGAATTCGGGCATCAACAAATTGAAAACGAACACTTGTTCAAAGCCATTGCGGAAGTGGATGAAAATGTTCTACCGTTCATTTTAAAAAAATTGAACGTCAACACAACACTTCTCAATCAAATTTTGGATAAAGAACTCCAGAGCTTTTCCAAAGTTACGGGTGGGGACATTATGCTTTCTAGAGAAGCTGGTAAAACCCTAAACGAAGCCGGTATTGTTGCCAAAAATATGGATGACGAATACGTTTCAGTAGAGCATTTATTGCTTGCCATTTTTAAATCCAAAAGTAAGATTGCACAGATACTCAAGGATCAAGGGGTAACCGAAAAAGACTTAAAAGCAGCTATAGAAGAACTTCGCAAAGGTGGAAAGGTAACTTCCCAAAGCGCGGAAGATACCTATAATGCATTGAACAAATACGCCAAAAACCTTAACGAATTGGCCGATAGCGGCAAATTGGACCCAGTAATCGGTCGGGATGAGGAAATTCGAAGAATCTTGCAGATTCTTTCGAGGCGAACAAAAAACAACCCTATGTTGGTGGGTGAACCAGGTGTAGGGAAAACAGCCATTGCCGAAGGTCTGGCCCATAGAATTGTTCAAGGGGATATCCCGGAAAACCTTAAGGATAAAGTGATTTATTCCTTGGATATGGGCGCATTGATCGCTGGCGCAAAATACAAAGGTGAATTCGAAGAACGCCTAAAGTCCGTTATTAAAGAGGTTACCTCATCCGATGGTAATATTGTACTATTCATTGATGAAATCCACACCTTGGTTGGAGCCGGTGGCGGACAAGGGGCCATGGATGCAGCGAATATCTTAAAACCTGCATTGGCCAGAGGAGAACTAAGGGCCATTGGTGCCACAACCTTGGACGAATACCAAAAATATTTTGAAAAAGACAAGGCCTTGGAGCGTAGGTTCCAAAAAGTTATTGTGGATGAACCCGATACCGAAAGTGCCATTTCCATCCTTAGGGGTATCAAGGAAAAATATGAGGCCCACCATAAAGTACGTATCAAAGATGAGGCTGTAATCGGTGCCGTGGAGCTTTCACAACGTTACATTACCAATAGATTTTTGCCCGACAAGGCCATCGACCTAATGGACGAGGCTGCTTCCAAACTTCGTATGGAAATCAACTCCAAACCCGAAGAATTGGATGTAATGGACAGAAAAATAATGCAGCTGGAAATTGAGATAGAGGCCATTAAGAGGGAAGATGACAAGGCTAAATTAAAAACATTGAACTTGGATTTAGCCAATCTTAAGGAAGAACGAAACGAAATCTTCGCCAAATGGGAAAGCGAAAAGACTGTTGTGGACAACATCCAAAAGACAAAAGAGGATATTGAAAATTACAAGCTTGAAGCAGAACGCGCAGAACGAAACGGTGACTACGGAAAAGTAGCCGAATTGCGTTACGGAAAAATCAAGGAAGCACAGGAGAAACTGGAAGAACTACAGGATGAACTTGCAGAACAACAATCTGCCGGTACTTTGATCAAAGAAGAGGTAACCTATGAAGATATTGCAGAGGTTGTCGCTAAATGGACCGGTATTCCTGTCAATAAGATGCTTCAAAGCGAAAGGGAAAAGCTATTGAAACTGGAAGATGTACTGCATAAACGTGTAGTGGGTCAAGATGAGGCTATAGTGGCGGTCTCGGATGCAATTAGAAGAAGTCGGGCCGGATTACAGGACGCAAAAAAACCTATTGGTTCGTTCTTGTTCTTAGGAACTACAGGAGTTGGTAAAACAGAGTTGGCCAAAACTTTGGCCGCCTATCTGTTCGACGATGAAAATGCCATTACTCGGATTGATATGAGTGAATACCAGGAACGCCACTCCGTGAGCCGATTGGTAGGTGCGCCTCCAGGATATGTGGGTTATGATGAAGGTGGGCAGTTGACTGAAGCGGTTCGGAGAAAGCCATATTCCGTGATATTATTGGATGAAATTGAAAAAGCACACCCAGATACCTTCAACATTCTTTTACAAGTGTTGGATGAGGGTAGGTTGACAGACAACAAAGGTCGTTTGGCCGATTTCAAGAACTCCATCATTATTATGACAAGTAATATGGGTAGCCATATCATTCAAGAGAAGTTTGAAGATGCCATAGATATGGAAAGCGCATCGGAGGCAGCAAGGATTGAAGTGTTGGGATTGCTTCGCAAAACTATCAGGCCTGAGTTTTTGAACCGGATAGATGATATTATCATGTTCACACCATTGAGTAAATCGGATATCAAGGATATCGTGGGACTTCAGTTGGACAACTTGAAAAAGATGTTGACCAAACAGAATATCACCTTAGATGCTACCGAGGAGGCTATTGCCTATTTGGCGGCAAAAGGGTACGACCCACAATACGGTGCGAGACCTGTAAAAAGATTGATTCAGAAAGAAGTATTGAACAACTTGTCCAAAGAGTTGCTCTCAGGTAAAATAACTTCTGACAGCATTGTTCTCTTGGATTCTTTCAACGATCAATTAGTGTTCAGAAATCAGAATGAATTGGTAGAGTAATACCCATTCAGCTCAAAAATAAGCCCTTACTGTGTTAAAGTAAGGGCTTTTATTTTGGAAAATACCATACAGTATCCGATTTTTTATATCTTAGATTCCACCAATACCAACCTTTTACTACAATGACCAAGAAAGCAGAAAGGACCACGGCTTATATCATTGAAACTGTGGCCCCTATTTTCAATAAACATGGCTATGTGGGTACCAGTATGAGCGACCTTACCGAAGCTACAGGTCTAACCAAAGGTGCCATATACGGTAATTTTGAAAACAAAGAGGCATTAGCGCTATCCGCATTTGAACACAATCGAAATATACTACTGCAAGCGATTGACAATAAATTGGAAATTGGTATTGAAGCACTCGATAAATTGTTTTCCTTATTGAATTTCTATAAACAGTATGATGTTTTCACACTTCCATTAGGTGGATGTCCCATATTAAATGTTGGTGTAGACGCACATGCCAATAATAAATTATTAGCCGCGGCCGTTAAGGAAACCATCAAAGAAATTGAGGGGAAAATTGCGCTTGTTTTGGAAAATGGCGCCAATAAAGAAGAGATTCGACTTCCCGTACCTCCATTACAATTTGCCAAGCAATTATTTACCATGATTCAAGGTGCTATTGCGATGAGCACGATGACCCAAGACCGGAAATATTTGTTCAACACCACTACATATTTAGAATATTTGGTGAAACAGGAGCTTAAGAAATAAGCCAACTTTAGATTAGGAATCCATAGGTTTTTAGAGAATGGTGTAAACATGCCATAGAATATGATATAATGGACAATAATTCCAATAGCTATGTAACAATTGAACTTCCTGTACAATGGGGTGATATGGATGCTGCACAACACGTGAACAATACGGTATATCTACGTTGGATAGAATCCGCACGTATACAAATGTTTCGAAAAATGCAGGAAGGTAAGTTAGAGTTTGGCAAAATTATCCCAATCCTAGCCTGGCAAGACTGTAAATATATTTTTCCGGTTACCTTTCCCGATCAGGTGATTATTACTATGGACGTAATAGAACTAATGGAGGATAGAATTCTTTGCGAGGGAAAAATCCATAGCAAAAAACACGAACGAATTGTAGCCATATCCAAAACGCTGTTAGTTGCTTTTGATATGGAGGAATCAAAAAAAAGACAATTGCCGCAAAAATGGACAAAAGCGTTCACTGACTTTTATGGGAGCTCTATTTTGAAATAAACCTAAAATTTAAATTAAAGAGTGTAATTCTTTTTTGAGTATAGTTGTCATTCCGACTGAGCGTACCGACGAGGAATCTCTAGTCCTTGAATCTGGGAAGAGATTTCTAACTATGTTCGAAATGACATTATATCCTATAATCAATTCCCCTTTACCCTAAATATCCAGGTCTTGTCCGCATATTTTCCAAAAAACTTACTGTCTCGAGCCTTTCTGGCTTCGTCCATGGTATTGTAGCGCTTCAAATACACATAATTATATGTATTGAAACTCCTGTAGAATGATTTAGGCTCTAATCCCTTTTCCCTCAAGGTCTTCATAAAATTATCGAAGTACTTTTTGGTACCGTAAACATTGGCAATCAAATAGAATCCAGGTTCCAGTCCTTCCTCATTTTCAACCTCCTCATATCTTTCATTGGGCCTCACCTCTACTTTTTGACTACTGACGCGCTCTACACTGTCTTTTTTACGTTGCAACTCCAGTTGTTCTTTTTCTCGTTGCACCTCTACTAGGGAATCTTTTTCACGCTCCAATCGTCTCCTTCGATCTAGCTCCCTTTGTTCCTGCTCTATTCTTTGCTGTTCAATTTCCTCTTCCAGTCTATTTTCTTTTTCCTGAACCCCTTTTTCAGGTAACACATTTTCAGGCTCTTCGGGCAATATTTCTGTTTCCTTCAGTTTTGTTTTTCCAAAGTGATATGAAGCAATAATTTCGATAGTGGAATCTTCATTACTCAATAACGTATCCGTTCCAAATTCCATAAGTCCACCAATAGAAAATGTATTGGAAACCGTAATCCCTAACCCACCGGAAACTCCATAAAAACTATTATACCCGCCCTGAAGCCAAAATTTTGAGGTGGAAAACAATCCATTCAATCCAAATTGAGTGTCTCCATTGGGAATTGATTTAACATATAGCACGGGGCGCACGTAGCTATCTCCCAAACCTTCAGATATCAATAAAGGAAAGTCATTGCTTAAGGTTCCTGTAACACTCTGAAAATTTTCCATGTTTTCCCCATTATTCCCAGAAATATTGAAACCTAAAGCATTCTCAAAAGCCACACCCACACTAAACCGGTTGACGAGCAACCGTAGCCCAGGGGAAAACTGAACCTTAAAACCCTCAAAATCCTCCAATGCAGCCGGGTCAATCCCATCTCCTTGTATATACTGCTCATCGGCAACGGTTTGTTGAAATGCGAAAGTGTTGAGTCCTGCCATTAGGTGAACACCTTCATCCAGTTGAAAAGTTTGGGTAAAGGTTAAATTTCCGCCTGTATAAAGAAAAATTCCTGTATTGTGCTGTAAAAAACCCGCAGAAGCCACTGAAGCCTCATTTAATCGATGCGTGTAATTGGCAAAAATAGATGTAGGGTCACCATCAATACTCTGCCATTGCCAACGGGTCCAGATAGAAAGGGAATTTGGATTGTTCCAATCTAAAGCATAGGTCGGATTCAACAAACTGGCATTAAACTGAGTCAACGAATGTTGCCTAAAATCAGACGGCAAAACGAGTTCCTGCCCCCAACCCAGCGAACAAATTACCAAACCGAATAAACAAACCAGAAACTTACGCATACGAGAAAATAAAAATTAAACGTTACTTTTAAGCTGATTAACTATAATACACGGGAACTTTGAAAAGAACTATACGAACCATCAAACCTCTAATTGCCCTTGCAATTATACTCGTTGGAAGTATCGGCTGCAAAAAAGATACGAAAATTGCAGAAGACCCGGTCATTTCCACCTTCTATTTTATTAGACATGCCGAAAAGGATAGGACCGACCCAGAAAACCCGGACCCGGAACTCAACCAAGATGGATTGGACAGGGCCATTCGATGGGCGGAGGTATTCGACCCCATTCCTTTAGATATGGTTTATTCCACCAATTATGAGCGTACTCAAATGACCGCAGCGCCCACATCGATAAAAAAAGATATCGATATCGAATACTACGATCCCAGAACTTTAGATATTGAAGAATTCAAATTGGTGAATGAAGGCAAAAATGTTTTAGTGGTCGGCCATAGCAACACCACTCCTACGATGGTGAACAAAGTGATAGGGATGGAAAAGTACGACCAAATGGACGACACGGACAACAGTAGTCTTTTTATTGTTCGGATAATTGATGGGGTACCAACAGATATTCGCTTAAAAATGGATTAGTTTTTAACTATTGGCGGTGCAATTCTAAAACCGTCAATTCGGGTGGAATTTTATATTGAGAATATGAATTTTGAAGAAAAATTCCATTCTCGATACTCATTTTATCCACTTGTTACGAAAACAAACTCGAACTGACGAATTTTTTATTGACGTGTTACAGCAATATTTTCTAGTTCTATTTTGCTCAACAGCTCCAAGCCATCTTTATCGTACAATTGTCCTATTTCTAAAATATCCGAACCTTTTTCTTTGGGCTTGTAATTCTCGTAATCCACAAATCGGATACCGTTAACATAGCGTTCATTAAAGGCCTTTCTAAATCGTTGACCGCCACCGTTAACGTGGAAGTCATAGGCGAGATATCCCGGTTTAAATGATTCAATATCAAACCAATATAGATAGGTGTCCTCAAAATCATCACCTCCTCCTTGTTGATCAAAAGTCACCTTTACTTTGTAATATTCTTGGTCCGCTATAGTTTCCTTTCCCAATAGTTCTTTGTTTACAGCAGCATCGTTTAAGCCATAGGGCAATCGTACAAAGTAGTGCACGGAATTTATAGAGTTGGCATATTTCACAGCCATGGTGTCAGGCACCATGACCAAGGAATCGTTTATATATCGTTCAAAATCATCTCCACGTTTCACATCGGTAATGATAGTGGAGTCCAAATCAGATATTCGTTTAAAAACACGCTGACCATCAATGTTTTCAGAAACATAATGCTTATCCCTAAAATCAAAAGAAACTTTATGGTCATTAAAACTCTTTCCCCCACTATCGGAGATAGATTGGTTTATGATTTCTTGTACAGTAATTGTTTTCTTTGGTTCTTGTTTACAACCAATAGCAAACACTAAGGTTAAGGCTACTAAAAGTCTTTTCATGAGTTGGTTTTTGTACTTATTCGTAAAATCTAGCGTAATCTTACAATTTTCTTGGCAAAGAGTTTATATTTTTGTCCACAATGCAGCAAAATATCAACATAAAAAATAGAAAAGCCCGATTTGATTATGAAATTTTGGACACCTATACCGCAGGTATTGTTTTGGGTGGAACTGAAATAAAATCACTCCGATTGGGCAAGGCCTCCATCTCCCAAAGCTTTTGTGAGTTCAATGACAAAGGTGAACTGTTCGTGGTCAACATGCAGATTGATGAATACAGCCACGGTGGACATTACAACCATATGCCCAAAGCTGTGCGTAAATTGTTGCTCAACAAACGTGAACTGAAAAAACTACAGAAGGAAGTCGCCACAACAGGTCTCACCATAGTACCACTCAAAGTTTTTATAAATGACAGAGGACTGGCCAAAATGAACATTGGGTTGGCCAAGGGTAAAAAGCTTTACGACAAAAGAGATACTATCAAAGACCGAGACAACAAGCGGAATTTATCCCGAATCAAAAAGAGTTTCAACAACTAGTTTTTGTCTTCCAACAAGGGAACAAATCGAAAAGAACCAAACTCCTTTTTTTCAAACTCTTTTTCTGATTTTCTAGCGAACAAGGTCATAATTTGTTCGTCAACTCCAACGGGAATCACTAGCCTGCCCCCTACTTTTAACTGGGATAAAAGCGGTTTTGGTACTTCCGGTGCTCCTGCAGTTACAATAATCCCATCAAAAGGAGCTTCTTCGGGTAAACCTTTATAGCCATCACCGAAAATCATTTTCTTGGGGCGGTAATGCATCTTATTGAAGAACAAACGAGTGGTCTTGAACAATTCCAACTGACGTTCAATGGTGTAGACCTTCGCCCGTAAATGCAACAATACTGCCGTTTGATAGCCACTTCCCGTGCCAATTTCCAATATTTTATCATTGGGCTTAACCTCTAACAACTCGGTCTGAAAAGCAACAGTGTAAGGCTGTGAAATAGTCTGGTCCGCACCAATGGGAAACGCTTTGTCTTGGTAAGCATGGTCCTCAAAACCACTATCCAAAAACAAGTGTCTTGGAATGGTTTTTATGGCTTCCAATACTTTTTTGTCCGTCACTCCCTTTGCGGCGACAATCTCGGCCAAATTATTGCGCATTCCCCTATGCTTGTGCGTATCCTTCATGTTGTGTGGTCTGGTGGCACGAATTTATAAAGTTCCCCCAAATATCCCCGTAGTTCCGTTCAAATTTTTATGGAAACTGGCATCATATCCGTATTTTTGACAAAAACAGGTAATATGCTAAAAGTTGGTGTCCTGGGAGCGGGACATTTAGGGAAAATACACCTAAGGCTCTTAAACCAATCGGAAAAATATGAACTCGTTGGATTTTATGATCCCGACGAGATCAATGCTAAAAAAGTAGCTGCCGAATTTGGTTACTCCTATTACGAGAATATCAATAATTTGATTGATGCCGTTGATGTTGTTGATATTGTAACCCCAACATTGTCACATTTTGATTGTGCAAAAAAAGCCATCGAAAAAGGCAGGCACATCTTCATAGAAAAGCCTATTACCAATACACTTGAAGAAGCAGAGGAATTATTGCAATTGTCAGAAAAATACGGTGTAAAGGGCCAAGTAGGGCACGTGGAACGATTTAACCCGGCATTTTTGGCGGTAAAGGACAAAATCGAAA
The DNA here is from genome assembly GCA_040285615.1 of Allomuricauda sp. GTDB lineage: Bacteria > Bacteroidota > Bacteroidia > Flavobacteriales > Flavobacteriaceae > Flagellimonas. Next base: position 166,822 of record JAVJRL010000011.1, on the reverse strand, counting down.
ACCCGATGTTCATCGAAACCCATCGACTGGCAGAGTTTAACCCACGTGGAACCGATGTCCCTGTTGTTCTGGATTTAATGATCCATGATATTGATGCTATTTTGAGCGTGGTTCCTTCCGAAGTGGAAAAAATCAATGCCAGTGGTGTTTCCGTGATAAGTCAATCACCTGATATCGCCAATGCCCGCATACAATTTAAAAATGGTTGCGTGGCCAACCTTACCTCTAGTCGAATCTCCTTGAAAAACATGCGAAAATCACGTTTCTTCCAACGTGACGCCTATATTTCCGTGGATTTTTTGGAGAAAAAAGTGGAAGTAGTAAAAATGAAGGACGCTCCAGAAAACCCTGGAGATTTTGATATGATTCTTCAGAATGCAGAAGGCGACAAAAAGCAAATTTATTTCGAAAACCCTGAAATAGATGTCAATAATGCCATTTTGGACGAGTTGGAAACCTTTGCCGACGCCATAAACAACAATACTACCCCAATCGTGAGTTTAGAGCAGGGCACCAACGCGCTCCGTGTGGCTCTTCAAATAATTGAATCTTTCGAAAATTAATACATTGTCATTCTCGACCTTGCTCGAACTGACAACAATTTAAACAATATATTATGCAACAAATCGCAGTGATCGGTGCTGGAACCATGGGTAATGGGATTGCCCACGTTTTTGCCCAAAACGGATATAAAGTCAACTTGGTGGATATTTCCCAGGCCTCTTTGGACAAAGGAATGGCTACTATCACCAAAAATTTGGACAGAATGATTTCCAAAGAGGTAATCGACGAAGCCAAAAAAGAGGCTACGCTCGCCAACATCACTACCTATACCAATCTAAAAGATGGTGTTTTGGATATGGACTTAGTGGTTGAAGCGGCAACAGAGAACTTGGACATCAAATTGAAGATTTTTGAAGATTTGGATGCTATCTGCAAAGCAGAGACCATTTTGGCTACAAACACTTCCTCTATTTCCATCACGCAAATTGGTGCAACTACAAAACGCCCCGAAAAGGTGATTGGGATGCACTTTATGAATCCCGTGCCAATCATGAAGTTAGTGGAAATCATACGTGGGTACAGCACCTCTGATGAAGTCACGGAAACCATAATGGAGCTGTCCAAAAAATTAGGTAAAACCCCAACCGAGGTAAACGATTACCCTGGATTTGTAGCCAACCGAATTTTAATGCCCATGATCAATGAATCCATAGAGACTCTTTACAATGGTGTAGCGGGTGTTGAAGAAATTGATACGGTTATGAAGTTGGGTATGGCGCACCCCATGGGGCCACTTCAATTGGCAGATTTTATTGGTCTGGATGTATGCCTTTCCATTTTAAAAGTGATGTACGATGGATTCAAAAATCCAAAATACGCTCCCTGCCCCCTGCTCGTAAACATGGTAATGGCCGGTAAATTGGGAGTGAAATCGGGCGAAGGTTTTTACGATTACTCCGAATCCAGAAAAGCAGAAAACGTTTCCGCACAATTCAAATAAAAATTCATGGCTATTGTAAAGCCTTTTAAGGCTATTCGCCCTACAAAGGACAAAGCTTTTTTTGTAGCTTCAAGATCCTACGAAGAATATTCCAAAGAAGAACTGAAAGCAGTACTGCAGTACAATCCTTTCTCCTTTTTACACATCATCAACCCGGGGTTCAAGTTTGAAAAGAACATCAAAGGCAAAGAACGATTTGGCCTTGTGCACAACCGCTATCTGGAGTTTTTGGAAGAAAATATTTTTCAAAAAGACGACAAACCCAGCTTTTATCTATATCAGATTGAGAAGGATGATTTTAAAAGCTTGGGTTTCTTTTGCGCTTGTAGTGTTGATGATTACAGAAACAATGTTATTAAAAAGCACGAAGATACCATTCAGGACCGGGAGGAGCTTTTTGCCGATTACCTCCATACCGTAGGTTTTAATGCAGAGCCCGTTTTAATGACCTATGAGGACAATGAGCTGGTGGATGAAATCTTTCAACGTAAAATAGAACGAAAACCCGAATACGACTTTACAACGACGGACAGGGTAAACCATAAACTTTGGAAAATCTCGTATCCCGAAGGGATTGAGAAACTGGAAAAGGCTTTTGGAGACCTCAATGCACTCTATATTGCGGATGGACACCACCGCAGTGCATCTTCCAGCTTATTGGCAGATCTAAAAATGTCCGAAAATGAGAATCACACGGGAGAAGAAGCCTACAATTATTTTATGGCTTACTTGATTCCTGAATCCCAAATGAGAATCTCCGAGTTCAATCGTATGATCAAAGATTTGAATGGGTATTCGAAAAAGGAGTTTTTGATTCAGTTGGACGAGCATTTTAGAATAGAAAAAAGGGAAGATGGACTGTGTAAACCATCCAAAAAGCATGAATTCAGTATGTATTTGGAAGGAGAGTTTTACACGCTGCATTTCAGGAAAACCAATCATGAGTTCACCGATGCCCTAAGCAAATTGGATACCCAAATTCTGTACAAGACCATTTTGGAGCCCATTTTAGGCATCACAGACCTTAGAAATGATAAACGGATTTACTACGGCTATGGCAAAAACAACCTTATCCTAATGAAGGATATGGTGGATTCCGGTAGCTATGCGGTGGGTTTTAGCTTGGTCCCCACAACAGTTGAAGAAATCAAGGCAATTGCCGATGCTGGTTTGGTAATGCCCCCAAAAAGCACGTATATTGAGCCTAAGCTCCGCAGCGGGCTGGCTATTTATGAATTATAGAAACCTATGTCCATAAAAGATAATCTAAATAAAATAAAATCTGAACTTCCCAAAGAGGTTACCTTGGTCGCTGTTTCCAAAACCAAGCCCAACGAGGACATTCTGGAGGCTTATGAAGCCGGGCAACGGGTCTTTGGGGAAAATAAAGTGCAGGAGATGGTCCAGAAATGGGAAGATTTGCCCAAGGACATCGAATGGCACATGATCGGACATGTCCAACGCAATAAGGTCAAATATATGGCTGAGTTTGTTTCCTTGATTCATGGAGTGGACAGCTCAAGGTTATTGAAGGAAATCAACAAACAGGCGAAAAAATACGACCGTGTGATTCCCTGCTTGCTCCAAATCCACATTGCCGAAGAGGACACCAAATTTGGTCTGGATGAAAAGGAATTGAACGAACTTATCAGCTCCGATACTTTCAAGGCCATGGAAAACATCAAAATTGTTGGTTTAATGGGCATGGCTACCTTTACCAAGGACGAAAACCAGGTTCGGAGAGAGTTTACACAGCTAAAGTCCATGTTTGATGCACTAAAAGCCAAACTTTCCGACATCTCAATTCTTTCTATGGGCATGAGCGGCGATTATACCATCGCCATTGAGGAAGGTAGCACCATGGTACGGATTGGAAGCAGTATATTTGGGGCTAGAAACTATTCATAAACCATTCATTTTCCATGTACTGTATACTCGACATTGAAAGCACGGGAGGAAAATACAATGAGGAAGGCATTACCGAAATCGCCATCCACAGATTTGATGGGCATCAGGTAGTTGATAAATTCATTTGTTTGGTCAACCCGGAAAGGGAAATACAGCCTTTTGTAGCAAAATTGACGGGTATCAACAATAAAATGCTGCGTTCCGCACCCAAATTTCATGAGGTGGCCAAACGTATCGTGGAAATTACGGATGGGACAGTTTTGGTAGCACACAATGCACAATTTGATTATCGCATTCTCCGCACAGAATTCAGAAGACTTGGGTATGATTTTCAACGAAAGACACTTTGTACGGTAGACCTGTCCAAGCAACTGATTCCAGAGGCTGAATCCCATAGTTTGGGAAAATTGGCACGTTCTCTCGGAATCCCAATGAGTGACAGACACCGTGCCAACGGAGACGCCCTTGCTACCTTGAAACTTTTCAAATTATTATTGGACAAAGATTCGGACAAAAGAATCATCACCGAGGTTATTCGCGAGGAAACGCACGGGGAGCTTTCTCCAAATCAGTTGGATATGGTTTTCAGCTTACCGTCTGAAACAGGCGTGTACTATATGCACGACAAAGACGGGGAGATTATCTTTCTGGGTAAGACCAAGGACATCAAAAAAAGAGTAAATCAGCACTTTACCAATGTAGGTAAATTGGCAAGGAAACTTCAAAAAGAAACAAAGAAGGTCACCTACGAAACTACTGGTAGTGAGCTAATTGCTATTTTGAAGGCTTATTTGGAACAGCAAAAAAACAAACCACGATACAATCACGTTTCTAATAAAAAACTCTTTACCCACACCTTGGATTTTAGCCAAAATGGAACCGAGCACATTGTTTTGGACGTCGCAAAAAACAGAACACTCGAGGAAAGAAAAATAGCTTTTAACGGAACGAATGCAGCCAAAAGCTTTATAAACAAACTGTCCGATGAGTTTGAACTTTGCCCTTGCTCATTGCGGGAAGATGAAGTGTGCGTGCACCAAGAAACTGAACTTACCGCATCGGATTGCAATCAAAAAGTGCTTTCTGCTTTTGAAAAATACAGCATCCAAGAGAAGAGCATTGCATTGACCGACCGTGGTAGAGAAACCGGGGAACGAAGTTTTATTTTAATTAAAAATGGTAGGATTCAAGGGTTTGGCTATGTAGAACTCAACCATCAAATCAATAATATCCCTATATTAGAATCGATAATGACCCCTATAAGGGGTGACGAGAACACCACTTTTATAGTTGAAACCTATTTAAGAAAAAATAACCGGATTAAAACCATACCGCTAACCCCATAATCATTGAAAGCTAACAAACCACTTCCCGGATGGAAAAACAAACTTCATGAAGTTATTTATGAAGCGGATACTCCATCGGGCAAGTTTTTTGACATTGTTCTTTTTATCCTGATTATTTTCAGTGTTGTTTTGGTAATGCTGGAAAGTATTGACGATTTTGATGAGCACTATCACGGTACACTCTTGACCTTGGAGTGGGTAGTCACCATTTTTTTTACGTTGGAGTATATCGCACGGTTGATCAGCATCAAAAAGCCACTGAAATATGTTTTTAGTTTTTATGGTATTATTGATTTCTTGTCCACTATCCCATTATACCTCTCCTATCTTTTAGCTGGCTCGCAAGTTTTATTGGCGGTAAGGGCATTCCGTTTGCTTAGGATATTCAGGATATTAAAATTGGTGAAGTTTATTGGCGAAGCCTCCCAACTACAATCAGCATTAAGAGCAAGTAGGGCAAAAATTGCTGTTTTTATCTACGTAGTTTTAATTATATCCGTAATCTTGGGCACCCTAATGTATATTGTTGAAGGTGACGAGGCTGGGTTTACCAGCATACCTCGCAGTATTTACTGGACCATTGTAACGCTTACTACAGTTGGATATGGGGATATCGCGCCGGTTACCAACTTGGGGCAGTTTATCGCAACAGCAATTATGATCTTAGGTTATGGCATTATAGCCGTACCCACAGGAATTGTTACTGCTGAATTTACCCGAAACAAAAAAGATAAAAATAGTGAAGATGATGACGAAGGGTATTTGGTTCACGTTAACACCCAAGCCTGTCCCAGTTGTGGGGTAGAGGGCCATAGAGACGATGCCACCCATTGTTTTAATTGTGGACATCCTTTATGAATACAAAAGTTTTACTAGCAGTTGTTGGGCCCACAGCCATTGGAAAAACCGCTTTGGGTATTCAATTGGCCAAGCATTTTGATACCGAGATAATTTCCGCCGACTCCCGCCAGTTTTTTAAGGAAATGGAAATAGGAACCGCGGTACCATCTACTGAAGAATTGAATGAAGTACCTCATCATTTTATACAGCACAAAAGTATTTTTGAACCCTATTCCGTAGGTGATTTTGAAAAAGAAGCTATCCTACTTTTAGACGATTTGTATCTAAAAAAGGATGTCGCTGTCATGGTAGGAGGCAGTGGGCTTTATGTGGATGCTGTAATATCAGGATTGGATGAGTTTCCAGAAGTTGACCCCCAAATACGAGAAACCCTAAATCAAGAACTGGAGACGAATGGATTGGAGCTTCTTCAAAAAGAATTAAAGCAACTTGACCCTGAATATTATAAAACGGTTGATTTAGAAAACCCACATAGATTAATTCGGGCCTTGGAAGTATGCAGAGCTACAGATAAACCTTACTCATCCTTCTTAAATCAGCAAAAACCAGAGAGGCCATTTAAATCCCTTTATATAGGCATAGATGCTCCTAGAGAGGTTGTTTACGACCGAATTAATACCAGAGTAGATTTTATGATGGAAGCAGGTTTATTTGAGGAAGCAAAAAAACTTTATTCTCACAAAAAACTGAACGCCTTGCAAACAGTTGGCTACAAAGAACTTTTTGAATATATTGACGGAAAATGTTCTTTAGAGTTCGCCATTTCAGAAATTAAAAAGAACACAAGACGATTTGCAAAACGACAACTCACTTGGCTGAGAAAAAATGAATCTATTTTGTGGGTGCCTTATGATGGGAAACCAGAAAAGGTACTACAAATGGTCACAGACCGACTAAAAACCAACCAATATGCCTAACGGTAAAACTGTGATAGTGGTTATGGGAGTCAGTGGTTCCGGTAAAACCGAAATCGGAAAACTGCTTTCAAAAGAACTGTCCCGCCCCTTTTATGATGGTGATGATTTTCACCCCGAAGCGAACATTAAAAAAATGAGTTCGGGGAATCCCTTGAACGATGAAGATCGCAAGGACTGGCTCATCCAACTGAATAAACTAGCTTTAAAATACAGACATTCGGGTGCGATTATCGCATGTTCCGCCCTAAAAAAGAACTACCGAAGCATCTTACGTGCTGGAATGGGCAATTGCATGACATTCGTGTACTTGAACGGCTCGTTTGAATTGATAAAATCTCGATTAGAAAAAAGAAAAGGACATTTTATGCCCATAGATCTTTTAAAATCACAATTTGATACCTTAGAGCCCCCTACCAAAGAAATTACAGTTTCCATTGAAGAAACGCCCGAGAAGATTATCAAGGAAATTGTAAAACAACTCTAACAATGGAAGTCAACCTTTTCTTGGCCGTTATTATAGGTATCGCCATCCTATTATTTCTTATTCTAAAACTGCGAATCCATGCTTTTATCGCATTGCTTATTGGTAGTATTGCCGTTGGTCTTATTGCGGGACTGGATGCCGATCAAATTATAAATACCGTACAAAAAGGCATGGGTGGCACATTAGGATTTGTGGCCACTGTTGTGGGTCTAGGCGCCATTTTTGGTGGAATTTTAGAAGCCTCTGGAGGAGCCAAGACCATTGCCAATTTCATGGTATCCAAATTTGGGTTGAAAAGAGCACCATTGGCCATGGTAATTTCAGGTTTTTTGATTGCCATTCCAGTGTTTTTTGATGTCGCTTTTATCATATTGGTTCCCATGATGTATGCCCTCCAGCGAAGAACAGGAAAATCATTACTGCTTTATGCCATTCCACTTTTGGCCGGATTGGCCATTACACACGCATTTATACCTCCTACTCCAGGTCCAATTGCCGTAGCGGATATTATTGGAGTCGACTTAGGGTGGGTTATTTTGATGGGGTTCATTGCGGGTATTCCGACCGCTTTGATTGCGGGGCTTTGGTTCGGGAAGCACATTTCAAAAAAGATATTTGTTGCTGCTCCAGAAGAAATAGAGGAGGAAAACCATCCGGAATTGCCTCCCATAGCACAAACTTTATTGATCATTGGATTACCAATAGTATTGATTTTATTGAACACCATTATTGCAGCAGGAACATTTGGAGTAACGGATCCAATAATCTTAAACATAATAGCACTTATAGGTCATCCGTTTTCCGCTTTGATTATTGCCAACCTACTCGCATGGTACTTTTTTGGACTACGAAAAGGATTCACCAAAGAGCAACTCCTTAAAATTTCCACCAAATCTTTAGCTCCAGCTGGAACAATCATTTTACTTACAGGTGCTGGCGGTGTTTTTAAACAGGTTTTAACGGATACAGGAGCTGGTGAACTTTTAGCTACCTCATTGAGCAACGCAGGAATTCCTATTTTGGCGTTCGCTTTTATTAGTGCTGCCATTGTACGAATAGTTCAAGGTTCATCAACCGTGGCCATGATTACAGCGGCAGGATTAGTTTCCCCACTATTAGCAAGTACCAGCTTAAATTCCATAGAACTGGCCTGCATGGTGATTGCCATTGCTTCGGGAGCCAGTATTTTTTCACATGTAAATGATAGCGGTTTTTGGCTGGTAGGTCAATATCTGGGCATAACGGAAAAGCAAACATTCCGATCATGGACTTTAATGACCACCATATTGGCCTTTGTTGGAGTTATTACGGTTTCCATCGTTTATATTTTGGCATAAAAAAAGCCACCTAAAGGTGGCTTCAATATTTAATCAATAAAAAGGTCTTTATTGCTCGTTCTCGGCTTTGACAACAAGCCTAAATCCTTCTCCGTGAATGTTCAGTATTTCCACCAAATCATCTTTCTTAAGGTACTTTCTCAACTTGGCAATATATACATCCATACTTCTAGAAGTAAAGTAGTTGTCATCTCTCCAAATTTTGGTCAATGCCAATTCCCTTGGCATCAAATCATTTTCATGAAGGGCCAACAAACGCAACAACTCGTTTTCTTTTGGTGAAAGTTTGATAGGCTCTTCTTCTTTATATTTCAAGAAACGTAGTTTTGAATTTAAATGGAAGTTTCCAATTTCAAATTCAAATTGTTTACTATCGGCCAAAGAACTAGAAGCTTTCCTTTGAAGGATTGCCTTAAGTTTCATCAGTAAAACCTCAGAATCGAAAGGCTTGTTCAGATAATCATCGGCCCCGGCTTTATATCCTTTAAGAACATCTTCTTTCATGGTCTTAGCGGTCAAAAAGATAATCGGAACGTTTTCATTCTTTTCACGGATTTCCTTTGCCAAGGTGAATCCATCTTTGTAAGGCATCATTACATCCAAAATGCACACATCGTAGTTATCCTTTTTGAACTTTTCAAAACCTTCCATTCCATTTTTGGCCAGAACAACATCAAAATCGTTCATAGTCAAGTAATCTTTTAGGACAATTCCAAAATTTGGGTCATCCTCCACTAATAGTATCTTCTTTTTCTCTGTATCCATAGTTCGCTTTTTAAATTAAAGGGAGTTTTATGAAGAAAGCACTTCCTTTTCCTTTTTCACTTTCCGCATAAACCTCGCCCTGATGATCATCTATAATTCGTTTTACGTAGGCCAATCCTAATCCGTGACCTTTAACGTTATGTATGTCGCCGGTATGTTCCCGGTAAAATTTTTCAAACACTTTTTTAAGTACTGCCTTGCTCATTCCCGCTCCTTGATCCTGTACTTTTATAATGATGCTGTTTTTAACCACTTCGGTGTACACATCGATCTTGGGGGTTTCTGGCGAGTACTTGACTGCATTGTCCAGAATGTTCACGATAACATTGGTCATGTGCATCTCATTGGCCAATACGTCTGCCCGCTCTGCATCAAGGTGGGCATTTACATACCCTCCCCTATCTTGAACAATCAATTCAATATGTGCAATGGCATCAACTATTAAGTCATGCATATTCACCCTATCCTTACTGATATCCAACTGATTTTTTTCCAGTTTCGATATTCTCAATACGTTTTCCACCTGAGCATGCATACGTTTATTCTCATCACGAATCATCCCCAAATAACGTAACACTTTTTCCTTGTCATCAAAGGACTTTGGGTTTCGTATCGCTTCCACTGCTAGGTTTATGGTTGCAATAGGCGTTTTAAATTCATGCGTCATATTGTTGATAAAATCCGATTTGATTTCAGAAATACGCTTTTGTTTAATCAACTGGTATATGGCACTGGAATAAGCCACCATAATTATCAACGTAAACACTAAGGACATTAAGGCCATTCCCATCACCGAGCTGAATATGTACTTCTTCATACTTGGGAATGTCAGCAGCAATGAGAAGTTAGACACTCCTTCACTATCCTTGAAAATCGGTGCCTTATACATTTTGGAACCGGAAAACTTAAATTTCTTAGATCTTACTTTAGTAGGATATCCTTGACTATAGACCCCATACTCATAATCTGTATCTATGTTCCTATTGCTCAATTCTTGACTAAGCAGTAACTCCAGTTCTTGTTTGGAAACCCTTTTATGAATCGGGCGCGTTTTGGCTGCCTCCATAAAAACATCTTCCCAAGCAGCTTTATCAATACTGCTCAATCCACCAATTTTTTCGGCCCGTTGTATCGGAGTCAGGCTATAACTCTTCCCATCTAGGCCATACTCTTCCTTAAAAACGGCTTTGGTTCGCTTACTAGTAAAGTTTTTTATGGTAGTAGTGTCTTCATTCCCACCAGTATTTATATCAAAGAACGCAGAGGTTATATTGTAATCTTCTTCGAGAATTCCATGTGAATAAAAAAGAATCTCATCTGAGTTTAAATCACGATCAACGAACAAAAAATTCTTGTACTGTGTGCTCTTGGGTTCACCAATGCTATCCGCAAGAGAGGCCAAACGATCCGAGTATTCCTTCATCTCGCGCTTCTCCACCCTACTCGCTACTTTATCCAGAATGTCCGTAACTGTTCTTGAGAATTGTTCTTCTTTATCATTTATGGATGTTCGAATCCAATAAACTTGCACAAAAATTATCCCTAAAAGGGATAAGCTCATAAGAACAACCAGAAGAACGAATAGCTTCTTGTTCATTGTGGTAAAATTAAAAATTTAACATTTAGTAATTTTAGCGTTTAACCAAAACTTAACATAAATGTTAAAATTTAGATGCTAATGCTAAAAGTTTGAGGTGTAGTTCTTTAACCTTTCTCTTGGTTTTGTCCAATTCAAGGTTTTTTAGTGAAAAATTAGCTAAATCGACCTTTTGTTCATCATCCAATTGGTTTTTCATCCGGTCAACAACAGCTTGTCCTTCAACATTATCCCTATCTATTACTCTTTGAATACGTGTTTCGACAGGTGCTGTCACTAAGATAGTATAATCATATTTGTCCTGGGCATCATTTTCAAAAATCAACGCAGTTTCCTGAATTACATAAGGGGATTCTTGTTTTTCTACCCAATCCAAAAAATGTTTTCTGACAGCAGGATGTACAATTGCATTGAGTTTTTCCAGTAATGCTGGGTCTTTAAAAACTTTATTAGCTATATAAGACCTATTTAAGCCATGATTGTCATAAGCTTCTTCACCCAACAATCGGGTGATGGCGGTTTTAACTTCATTTGAGGTAACCATCAACTCTTTAGCCTCCATATCCGAATCATAAACCGGTATGCCCAGTTCAGCGAACATTTTGGCCACAGTACTTTTTCCACTACCAATCCCTCCGGTGAGTCCAACTATCATCATTGTTGTTCCAAAACAAAATTTACGGTATTATCCTCCAACTTTACATCATATACTTTTTGGGGACTTTCCTGAATCTCCAAAAATAAAGTACTGCTTTCAGACCCCATCAATTGACCATAATCCGCCACAATTTCAAAATCGGAAGCAGATATTTCCTTTAATCTTTCAATCGTAGCCTTGCACAATACGGTAACTACGTCTGGAAAGGTTTTTATCTGATAACCTTGTGGGACATTAATAACTTGAATAGGCACTTCGAAGACTTTTTCCGAAAATTTGGAGACCTTTCCAGAAACCGTCGCTCGCCCAATAGAAAAAATACTGTTATCCAATCCTTTTGGAAATACCAAGCTGACTTCATTGGAAAAATCGGCGTTGACATTGTTTAATTGTATGAGTGATGTTTTAATGGAATTTATAGTGTCAATTTCATTGCTCGGGCCCTTTACCTCTATGGAGTCAGGTAATATCTTGATTTTTCCATCCAGAATATAATTCTGTTCAAGTTGTAAGTCCAGTTTTGCTTCAATTGGTATTTTTTTGGAATCCACTTGGTAAAGGTCTACTTCCAGTGTCCTTCTGTCCAATTCCAAAAGCGAAATACTCTGCGATAGTTGCTGATCCATCTGTTTTCTCAGTGCCTCCTCACTCATTACATAACCCCCGCTTTGAAACTCAACTTGGGAAACATCGATATCTAAACGAGTTTTAAAAATTTTATAGTACAAAAATTGAAAACCGCTGGTTCTTAGTTTGGCCTCGATTAGATTATCAGAATTTTTACCCAACAACAATGAATCCGGAAGGTTACGATAATTAAGTGTGAAGTATGCCCTCGACTCATATGTGTCGGATAGATTACTGATGAACCATGCCAAAAATGAACATAACAAGAACAGCGAAAACACTTTCACTTTCTTCTTATTTAGGCCGCGCAATACCTTTTTGAACACTTTTTATTTTTTCTTGAAAAACAGTTTCGGGAACAGCTCTTCTGCTTCCTTATTACTAAAGTTAAGCAACATTGTGGACTTGAAAAAACCAATTCCATATCCAGTGAACTGGGTCAATGCCGCATAAAGGGCCAAAACCGCCACCTTTATGTTCTTATTCTTTATCAATGCGTCCAAAAACAGTATAGAAAAATAGGAAACATATAATATTAACGGCAGCCAAAGCCCTGTTATAGCCACGATTACAGCAACACAAAGTCCTAATATAAATAAGGTTGGAAACCAATACGTGGGCTTGGCCGTTCCTGGGTGCCATTTATTGAGTATGGGGCGAACCATACCAAATTTATTCACTTGAATATAGAATTTATTCCAGTCGATTCGCCTTTTATGGTACACAAAAGCCTTGGGGAATAATCTAGTGTTGAATCCTGCCTTCCAAATTCGGAATGTAAGGTCGGGGTCCTCACCTGGGTGTATCCGGCCAAAACCTCCTGCTTTTTCAAATGCATCTCTGGAAATCCCCATGTTAAAACTACGTGGCTGAAATTTACCAACAGCCTTTTCACCTCCCCTTATTCCTCCTGTTGTCAAAAAAGAGGTCATTACATAATTGATCGCCTTTTGTACTGTGGTAAAAGAAACATCAGCAGCATCGGGTCCTCCAAAACAATGCACAAACTCTTTATTTAGTTCCTTATCAACTTCTGATAAATATTGCTTTGGGAGTATACAATCCGAGTCCAAAATGATAAAATAATTCCCTTTGGCTTTTTGCATACCAAAGTTCCTGGAATCCCCTGGGCCGGAATTTTCTTTGTAGTAGTATGAGACTTGCAGGTTGTCTTGAAACAATTTTACAATATCCTCCGAACTTTCCGAAGAACCATCTTCAACAATAACCACTTCAAAATCCTTTGAAAAATCTTGCTTTTGAAGACTTTCCAATAGTTCCCGAACTTCTTCCGGTCTATTGTACACCGGAACTACTATGGAGAAAAACGTATTCATTTGAAACAGAAAAGCCATCCCAAAAAAGGATGGCTTCCCATATATTTTTTAAGGTTTATTCAGAAAATTCATCGATTACCTCTTGGCTCACACCTGTATTGGAGAATCCTCCATCATGAAAGAGGTTCTGCATGGTCACCTTTTTGGTCAAATCTGAGAAAAGTGATACCGTATAGTTCGCGCAATCGTCTGCCGTAGCATTACCTAGTGGAGACATTTTTTCTGCATAGTTGATAAACCCATCAAATCCTTTTACGCCCTGCCCTGCTGTAGTTGGGGTTGGGGATTGGGAAATGGTGTTCACTCTTACTTTATGTTCCTTTCCAAAGAAATAACCAAAACTTCTGGCCACAGACTCCAAATAAGCCTTATTGTCGGCCATATCATTATAATCCGGAAATGTTCTTTGCGCTGCCATATACGTTAGGGCCACAATACTTCCCCACTGGTTCATAGCTTCTGCCTTGTAAAGCGACTGCATTATCTTGTGGAAGGATAGTGCGGACACATCCCAACCTTTCTCAGTAAAGCTGTAATTCTCGTCGGTGTATGCTCTTCCTTTTCTAACATTGACAGACATTCCTATGGAATGAAGCACGAAATCCAATTTGCCGCCCAAAATCTCCATGGATTTTTCGACCAAGTTTTTAAGATCTTCTTCGTTAGTGGCATCTGCAGGAATGATTTCTGAATTGGTTTTTTCCGCAAGTTCGTTGATTTGCCCCATGCGCATGGCGATGGGTGCATTGGTAAGTACAAACGTACCTCCCTCTTCATGAACACGTTCTGCGGTTTTCCAAGCAATGGAATTTGCATCCAAAGCACCAAAAATGATTCCTTTCTTACCTTTTAAAAGATTGTATGCCATAGTTTCTTGCAATTGTTGATTGTGTGACAAAGATATTTAAACTAATTGAAGTTTGGGAGCCAGCTGCGCGGTTTTATTGCAACAGCTCCTTGGCGTGCGCCAAAGCGGATTCGGACAACGACTTTCCACCCAGCATTTCGGCCAGCTCACGAACACGTTCATCTGTACTTAATTGTTTGATGTGAGTGCTTGTTCCTTCTGTCCCCTCTTCTTTATATACCTTGAATTGATAGCGACCTTTTGATGCGACCTGAGGTAGATGCGTGATGGAAAACACCTGCATGGTGCTGCTCATTTGTTGCATGATTTCTCCCATACGGTTTGATATTTCGCCAGAAACCCCTGTGTCAATTTCATCGAACATCATGGTAGGTAGGTTTTCGTATGCTGCCAAAATGGATTTAATGGTGAGCATAATACGTGAGAGTTCCCCACCTGATGCCACTTTTTTAAGTTCGCCAAAATTAGAGCCCTTATTAGCTGAGAACAAGAACGTCAAATCATCCTTACCATTGGTTTTGAACGATTTGGATGGATTCACCTCAATATTAAAAGTAGCTGATGGCATACCTAAAGATGCCAAGTTTGCTTGAAGCTTTTCTTTTAATTTAGGAATGACAGCTTTTCTGCCGTCGCTTATTTTTTTTGCCCATGCATCCACCTTTTTGGTGATAGCATGGACTTCTTCTTGCTTTTGTTTGATTTTGGACTCAATATTGGCCACAGCATCCACTTTTTGGGCCAAATCCTCACGGATGGCAATCAATTCTGATACCGAATCGGTAGTGTGTTTTTTCTGAAGATCGTACAATTGTTGTAATTGCCCGTTCACTACTTCGAGTCTGGCTGGGTTGGCTTCCACTCCGTCCTGCAACTGTTCCAATTCAGAAGCAATATCATCGGTTTCTATTAAAACGGATTGAATTCTGTCGCTCAACGATTTATAGTCAGCACCAAAATTCGTTAAACCTTGAAACGCCCGTTTTAAATCCGTAAGTCGACCCACGATGCCCAATTGCTCATCGTTCAACAACTGATGACCGGCAGATAATTGTTCCATAATCTGCTCTACATTGCTCAATTGCTCATATTCCTCTTCCAATTCCTCCTGCATACCCTCTTTGAGCTTTGCATCTTCCAATTCCTTCAGCAAAAAACTATTATAGTCGTGTTCTTTATTAGCATCCGCCTGAAAATCCTCCAAATCCTGAAGCTCTTTGAATGCAGTTCGCAACTTCTCTAGCTCCGTGGTGTATGCTGAAAGATTATTCGTGTTATTTGCCAAAGCATCAAGCACTTTCATTTGAAAATCATTGTCGGTAAGACGCATAGTTTGGTGCTGCGAGTGGACATCCACCAGCTGGTCTCCCAATGCCCGCATAACATCCAAAGTAACAGGGGAATCATTCACAAAGGCTCTTGATTTCCCACTAGGCAGAATTTCACGACGAAGAATGGTCTTGTCGTCATAATCCAAATCATTTTCCTCAAAAAATGGCTTGAGTTGGTATTTGGACACATCAAATTCGGCCTCTATCACACATTTTTGCTCTTTATTTTTTAACGATGATAAGTCGGCACGCTTACCCAATACCATGGATAGGCCTCCAAGTAGTATCGATTTCCCTGCCCCAGTTTCACCGGTTATAGTAGTGAATCCGTCAGAAAACGAAACACTCACATCATCAATCAGTGCGTAATTTTGAATGGATAGATTTACTAGCAATATTGAAGAATTTACCTGTAAAGATAAATTTCTTTATAGAACTGCACTAGTAATTTATTTCATTCCACGTACTGGAATAAAATGGAGCCACTTTATTGAGGGTTTCCTTGAGTTTTACAATATCCACCTTTGGACCATCGGAGAAGATATTTTGAATTTCCTCTGACTTGGCGTCAAAAAAGGTCTGAATTAAAAAGGCATTGGGCCTACGGCTAATTAACGTTTCAAACAAACGAAGGCTTCCCGCAATAATTTGCTTGCCCGTACTGTTGTTGTCCGCCAAAATATCAAGTCCTTTTCTATGGTAATTGTACATGGCGATGCGATACTCCCTAAAAGAGTTGCTCAATAGATTATCGACCAATTCAAAACGGCTTCGATCACCAGTTTCCTGACTCCAGCCACTATAGCTCGAACTTTGTGCTTGGGTTACAATATTCTGAGCCTGTCGGTAGAAATCGTTTCCGCCCTCCAAAGAAAAAGTGTCAGCATCCAATCCTAAAATTACATAGACGTAGTATGAAATAACACCTACCAAATTGGAGTCGAAATTGTTTGGGTTATATACCAAAGGTTGAAACTCCTGATATTGAAAATTGAACGAATTATCCTTGTAGTTGAATACAGGACTCTCGTAAGTGGTATTAAAGACTGGGCGTGTAGACTGAATTTGGATATTCGCTTCAAAACGGTCCGATTCGTATTGGGTAACCGTAATGAACATACGCGCATTTACCCGCTCATTTTCACGATACACCTTGTTTGTCCATTTGGTCTTGTTCACAAAATCGTTGAGTGAACGCTCCAAAGTTCTGAATATCTGTTGATTGGTCTGCCCAACTTGGTCGGAATTTACAGTTATTGCACAATTAAGTTCCTGTGCAGAAGCCCCGAGGGCAACAACCAATAGAAAAACAGAAAAAAGTATGTTACGCATGGATTCTGGAGATGATTTCTTCCCAAATATCGGAAGCCACTTCGGACTTCGTCTTCAAATCAAACGTTTTTATCTCTGAATTCTTATCTATGAAGGTGATTTTATTGGTAGTTCCTCCAAACCCCGCACCATCATCTTTCAATGAATTGAGGACAATGCCATCCAAATGCTTTCTTTTGAGCTTGCCTTTGGCATTTTCCAATTCGTTTTGAGTCTCCAGAGCAAATCCTACCAAGAACTGATTCTTTTTGGCTTCCCCAAGTGACATTAAAATATCTGGAGTTCGTTCCAGCTCAATCTTCATGTCGCCATCTTGCTTCTTCATTTTTTCCGAAGCAATTGTTTTAGGTCGGTAATCCGCCACGGCTGCGGCACATATTGCGATATCGGTATCCGCATAATGTTCGTGGCAAGCTTCATACATTTCCTGTGCAGAAGTCACACGAATCAATTGGATATTATTATGGTCGATGTTCAAATGGGTTGGGCCCGAAATTAAAATTACGTTTGCTCCCAAATCAGCGGCATTTTTGGCCAATTCAAACCCCATAGTACCCGTGGAACGATTTCCTAAAAATCGAACAGGGTCAATAGCTTCATGGGTCGGGCCTGCAGTGATGAGCACTTTTTTTCTTGATAAAGGAAGCCCCTTGGCCAAATCCTCCTGTATAAAGGCAACAATGTTTTCGGGTTCCGCCATACGTCCTTCCCCATGCAATCCACTGGCCAATTCACCGGACTCAGCAGGAATCATGGTATTACCAAAAGATTCTAGTTTATCCAAAGAGTTTTTAGTGGATGGGTGTTTATACATATCCAAATCCATTGCCGGGGCAAAATAAACTGGACATTTTGCAGATAAATAAGTGGCCAAAAGCAAATTATCGCAGGTTCCGTTAGCCATTTTGGACAAAGTGTTGGCCGTTGCCGGGGCAATCAACATGATGTCTGCCCACAAGCCCAATTCCACATGATTGTTCCAAGAAAGACTCCCATCTTCCTCATTTACAAAATCCAATAAAACCGGATTTTTAGAGAGCGTGGACAAGGTAAGGGGAGAAACAAAAGAGCCGGCGCTCTGGGTCATTACAATTTTGATCTGGGCGCCAGCTTTAATCAGTAAACGAACAAGAAATGTAGTCTTGTACGCGGCAATTCCCCCGGAAATTCCCAAAAGGATATTTTTACCGCTAAGCATTTCTTAAGCGTCTTTCTCTGTATTCCTGTAGTAGATTTTATCTTCCAACCACTCTTGAACAGCAAGAGCATGTGGTTTTGGCAACTTTTCGTAGAACTTGGAAACCTCTATTTGTTCCTTGTTCTCGAACACTTCTTCCAAGCTGTCGCTATACGTAGCAAACTCTTCTAATTTCTCCAATAATTCCTTTTTGATCTCGGAATTAATTTGGATAGCTCTTTTAGCTACAATGGAAATAGCTTCGTAAATGTTTTCGGTTTTTTCGTCGAACTCGTTTCTATTGAGTGTAACCGTGGAAACCGGTGCCTTGGTGTTTTTCAAATCTTGCATATGCAGTGGTTTAAAAACTTTTTTATTTGGATAAAGTTGTGTCGGAATAAGCGCTCAATCCTTTTTGAATTGTTTCAGCAAGCTTATCTGCTTCTTTTTTGAATTCCGTTTCAGGAAAATAACGTAATAAATTGTTATATGAGTCAAGAGCATCTTCCAATCGCTCTTTCTTCTTGTCCTCTGTACTGTTTATTGCCAATTCCGTTGTTGCTTCGATACGGTAATACAGTGCTTCTTCCCGATATACGGAACCTGGATTATCTGTAATAAAATTATCGAATGCCGTAATGGCCGAAATCAAAACTGGCAAGTTAAACTTTCCCAGTTTATTGAACTGCTTGGCAATCTCTATTTGTTTCTTTTCTTTCTTTGCCGTCAATTCCTTGGCCATGGCATTGGCTTCCTCAAAATATTCTGACTCAGAATAATTATTGATGAATGTTTGAAGTTTAGCCAGGGCTTTATCTGTTTCGGTTTGATCCAAAGAATATTTTGGTGATAGTTCGTAGTAGCTCTTTGCTCCCAAAAAGCTAGCTTCCTGAATTTTGTCGCTCCTTGGGTAGGATTTT
Source organism: Allomuricauda sp. (assembly GCA_040285615.1). Lineage (GTDB taxonomy): Bacteria > Bacteroidota > Bacteroidia > Flavobacteriales > Flavobacteriaceae > Flagellimonas. The sequence continues at coordinate 147,853 of JAVJRL010000011.1, read as the reverse complement.
ATAAAACGTTCAAATTGGTAACCGGACAAATAATAATCGTCGTTTTTGAAATAACTGTCAGCAAAGAAAAACATTACCCGCTCCCCTTGTGGCTTTCCTACATATTTGGGCGCAATTTGCTCGAACAGACGAACTGCTCTTTTGTAATCGCCTTCGTTGTAAAGCTTTTCGGCCATATCATATTTGGCCTTCACATCGGTTTCCTTAAGCACTTTTTGATACTCACTGCAGGATACGAGAAGAACAGCTGTTAAGCAAACGATTAGTATTGGCCTCATTTTCAAAAACATTTTGCAAAATTAGTGATATTGAATGGATATAAAAAAGAATTTTACCACTCAAATGTAAAGGGTACTGCGACCAATCCCCAAGAATTTGGGCAACATTTAACGAATTTTAAACATGTGCCTTGTCGAGAGACTTTAAAGAACTGCCTATTTTTTCTTTTAAAGACTGGGTTGCTTCCACCAATGGCAACCGAACCGTGGCTCTAGAAATACCCTTACATTCAAAAATACTTTTGATGCCAGCTGGGTTACCTTCTTCAAAAATAAGAGACATTAGGGTAGATAGTTTGTGATGGATCGCGTAAGCGTCTTTTGCATTTCCTTCCAACCCAAACTTGATCATATGAGAGAAAAGAGATGGTACTCCCTGCCCAAGAACGGATATTACACCTGCTCCACCAGCCAAAACAGTGGGCAAAGCAGTTGCATCATCACCGGAAATCACCAAAAAGCTTTCAGGTTTGTCCTTGATTATTTTATCGATTTGCACCGAATCCCCACTAGCTTCTTTTATTGCCACAATGTTGGAAAAATCCTGGGCCAGTTTCAATGTTGTTTCGGGCAACATATTGCTCCCTGTTCTTGATGGTACATTATAAAGGACAATTGGAATGGGCGATGCCTGTGAAATCATCTTAAAATGTTGATATATACCTTCTTGTGTAGGTTTGTTATAATAAGGTGAAACAGATAGAATGGCATCAAAATCAGACAAATCCAATGTTTTTAACTCATTGGCAACCAACATAGTATTATTACCACCTACACCCAAAACCAAAGGAAGTCTTCCTGCATTGGCACGCACCACAACATCGACAACCAATTGTTTCTCCGCTTGTGAGAGCGTTGCAGATTCCGCTGTTGTTCCCAGCACCACCAAATAATCCACGCCGCCTTGAACGTTGTATTCAACCACTCTTTCCAGCGCATCTGTGTCCACCGATAAATCTTCTCTGAACGGAGTTATCAATGCTACTCCTGTTCCGATCAATTGTTCCATTTGTTCAAATTTCTTTTAAGACCTTTAAATACTTTTTCAATTCACTCTTGAACAATTTAAAATCGTTCATGGGAGTATTTAAGATCAAATCGTTGACCTTCGGGTCCTGAGCACCTAAACCTACCTTGAGACGAGCGGGTGTTTTAACCGATAACAACTTCATCATTAAATTATCATCTTCGTAATAATTGATCAACATATCGTATTCCCTACCCAAAAACTCAAGAACATAGCCATTTTCGATTTGGCCTTTCCAACCAAGGTCCTTATCGGAAAACATTTGGATGGCATATGGGGAATTTTTATCATATTCCCTTTTGTAACCAATAATCTTTATGGCATTGGGTCGCAACTCAAACTCATCTATAAGTTCATAAAAGACCTCTGCTTTCGGGAAACTATCCACATCGATAATACAACCGATGCTGGTAATCCCTTTCTCCCTGGTCACGGACTTTGGAGGCTTTTCCATTTCCTCCCTTAAATATTTTAGCCCGGATTTAACCTTAAATTTGTCTTGGAGTCCTTTCAAAAACATATTTTTGATGATTTTTACAAAGGTAAATAATCTACCAAGACGAGTTAACAAATATACATACGTGAACAATTTAAAATTCAAACAATTTGTTGTATTTACAACTTTTTGTTTTTTGATGTCCTGTAAAACTGATACGGGAAAGCTTACAGAAATTAAAGGCAGGCAAATTCCAATTGATTCTACCCTGGCTGAAACAGATTCCATTGCCACTTTTGTGGAACCCTTTAGAAATAGAATTGACGAGGTGCTCGACAGTACTTTGGCTTACGCTCCTAATCCCCTCTTGTTAAAAGATGGCGAACGCACCTCATCCATGGGCAACCTAATGGCGGATATTGTTTTTGAGCAGGGCGCCCCCATTTTTAACGCTAGGTCTGGTAAAAATTTGGATTTTGTAGTGCTAAACGCTGGTGGCGTACGGTCCATAATTTCTAAAGGAAACGTAAGTGCACGAAATGCTTACGAGGTGATGCCCTTTGAAAATTATATCAAAGTGGTTGAACTTAGTGGTTCAGCTACAAGACAACTCATTGATTTTGTCGCTAAATCCTCGCGAAGGCATCCAGTATCGGGCATACAGATTGTTACGGACAAAAATCGCTCGTTAGAATCCGTGAATATACATGGACAGCCTTTTGATGAAAATCGAAATTACCACGTGGCCACTTCAGACTACCTGGTGAATGGCGGTCCCAGCGTTGGTTTTTTTGATGAAATTATTTCAACAACAGACACAGATTACCTTATAAGAAATGCTATTATCGACTACTTTAAAAAAGTGGATACCTTGAAAGCAGTAGCAGATGATCGTATAAAACAATTGAACTAGATGAAAAGAAGGGATTTTATTACCAATACCACCGCGGCCTCAACTTTAATCGGTTTAGGAGGGCTAAGTTTAAGTTCGTGTTCCAATCTAGGAAAAAGGCAAATAACCATTCTTCACACCAACGATGTACACAGCCATATTGATACCTTTCCTTCCTCCCACTCCAGGTATCCAAATTTAGGAGGGGTTGCACGAAGGGCAACGTTAGTAGAACAGATTCGTAACGAGAATCCGAACACCCTTCTTTTTGATGCTGGAGACATTTTTCAGGGTACGCCCTATTTCAATTTTTATGGAGGAGAATTGGAGTTTAAGTTGATGAGCAAGCTCAAGTATGATGCCTCTACCATTGGAAACCACGATTTTGACAATGGAATCAATGGCTTGTTGGCACAAATGCCCCATGCCACTTTTGAAATGATATCTGCCAATTACGATTTTTCCAATACAGTGATGGATGGCTATGTAAAACCCTTTAAAGTATATGTGGTTGATGGTGTAAAAATCGGAGTGTATGGCATTGGTATTGAGTTAGATGGATTGGTAACCAAAAAACTATACCAAGAAACTCAGTATTTGAACCCTTATGAGATTGCTTTGGATATGGAAAAGCAACTCAAGGAAGAAGAAAAATGTGACTTGATCGTTTGTCTTTCACATTTGGGATACGATTACAAAAATCCTGAAAGGCCCTGCGATACGCGGTTGGCACAACAAACCTTCCATACGGATTTGATTATTGGTGGACACACCCACACCTTTTTGGACAAACCTGATGTACGCACCAACCGAAGCGGGAACTCTGTACTGGTCAACCAAGTAGGCTGCTACGGCATTAACCTGGGTAGGATAGATTTCTATTTTGATGCTGATAAAAATGCCTCGGCAAATGGTGTAAGCATTACTGTTTAGCACTAAGTATAGGAACAGGTTAAAGGTTTGCCTCCACCAAAACTTTCAACTCTTCTGCCAAACTGTAATCAGGAAAGGGCTTATTTGCACGATTGTACCAGTACCCAGCATTCCATTCGTCACCTTCCTTACGATGAAGGTAGGCATGGATCCAACTACCCATTTGGGAATGCAGGTCTTGGGCAATGTCATGTGATGCCCCCCAATCACCTTTAGCATCAAACCAAAGTGATTTTAAGGGCTTGGACCATTCCTTCGGTGGTGTATTTTGATTTAATGTGGACTTAAATGCATCGTACGTTTTGGGTATCATTCTTCCAATTTTTGCAAAAATTCCTGTTCGGAGATTATAGGAACTCCCAGTGTTTCTGCTTTTGTTTTTTTACTGGGACCCATCTTGTCGCCTGCGACCAAAAAGCTTGTTTTTGAGGATATGGATGAAGACACCTTACCCCCATTGTCCTCTATCATCTTTTTTAAATCGTTTCTGCTGATGGTTTCGAAGACCCCGGAAACCACAAAAGTCTGCCCTTTGAGCAACTCTGTTTGATTTTCCAGTTGCTCCTCTGAAAGCGAGAATTGTAATCCGTAGGATTTTAATCGATCAATGATTTCTATATTGGCGGGCTCTGAGAAAAAGTTGACAACACTTTCGGCGATTCGCTCCCCTATTTCATCAACAGCGACCAATTGCTCCTGTGAAGCAGCCATCAAAGCGTCAATATTTTTGAAGGCTTTCGCCAGTTTTTTGGCAACCGTTTCCCCAACATATCTAATCCCCAAGGCAAAAAGAACCCGTTCAAACGGAATGGCTTTCGATGCCTCAACACCCTTTACCAAATTTTCAGCGGATTTTTCAGCCATTCGTTCTAACGGCATAACCTGTTCCTTGGTCAAGGTGTACAAATCGGCATAGTTTTCTATTAGGCCTTCCTTAAAAAGTAGTTCCACCGTTTCTGCACCCATACCTTCGATATCCATTGCCTTTCTGGAAATAAAATGCTGTATTCGACCTGTAATCTGAGGTGGACAACCAATATCGTTAGGACAAAAATGTTGTGCTTCTCCCTCCTTTCGAATCAATTCCGTGGCACATTCCGGGCATTGGGCAATGTATTCCGTGGGGTTGGAGTCAGCATCTCGTTTGGTAAAATCAACCTTTACAATCTTTGGAATAATCTCACCCCCCTTTTCCACAAAAACGGTATCCCCTTCGCGCACATCCAATTTTGCAATTTGATCGGCATTGTGTAAGGAAGCTCGTTTCACCGTAGTACCGGCCAATAATACAGGTTCCAAATTGGCTACGGGTGTTATGGCCCCTGTTCGGCCAACTTGATACGTTATTTTGTTCAATGTGGTAATGGCCTGTTCCGCTTTAAACTTATAAGCCATGGCCCAACGTGGAGATTTCGCCGTATACCCCAGTTCATCTTGATGTTGGATACTGTTCACCTTTACCACTACCCCATCAGTTTCGTATGGCAAGTCGTGACGATGGACCTCCCAATAATCCGCAAACTGCATTACCTCGGTAGTGGACTTGCATAGCTTCGCAACGTTTGGCACCTTAAACCCCCAGGACCTTGCTTTTTCTAAGACCTCAAACTGCGATGAAACCCCTAGATTTTTGCCAGCAATGCTGTACAATAGGCATTCCAATGGTCTTTGGGCCACCAAAGCACTATCCTGTAATTTTAAACTGCCCGATGCCGTGTTCCTTGGATTCATATAGGGGTCCTCTCCTGCCTCCACACGCTCTGCGTTCATTTTGGCAAAGCCTTCAAGTGTTAGGATAATCTCCCCTCTAATATCAAATTTTGGCGGATAGTCTCCCTTTAGCTTCAAAGGAACAGACTTAATCGTTTTAATGTTATTGGTCACATCATCTCCCTGGAAGCCATCGCCCCGGGTAACCGCTTTCACCAATAAACCATCTTCGTATGTTAGACTAATGGAAGCTCCATCATACTTTAATTCGCACGTGAATTCCACCTCCACATCACCCAAAATTCTTTGGATACGCTTTTCCCAATCCTCCAAATCCTCTCTGGAGTACGAATTGTCCAAAGAATACATTCGATGCTCATGAGGTACCGTTTCAAAGTTTTTGGTAACCATACCACCCACCCGTAAAGTAGGTGAGGTTGCGTCGTAAAATTCTGGATGCTCCTCCTCCAACTTTTGAAGTTCCTTGAGTTTCATATCAAACTCATAATCGGAAATGGATGGCTGATCGAGTACGTAATATTTATAATTGTGTTCCCTGAGCTCATCACGCAAGGACGTTATTTTTTCTTGGATGTTCATTTTCTAATTGCTTTTAGCATTCTATCGTTGCCAAACATATCTTTTCGCAGTTCAATTTCTGAAAAATTACGGGCTTTGAAAAGTGCTTTGGTTTCCTCACCCAAATATTGGTTGATTTCAAAATACAACTTACCCTTTTCGGACATATGATTTTCGGCAAAATCGATAATGGCTCTGTAAAACAATAATGGATCTTCGTCGGGTACAAACAATGCCATTTCCGGCTCAAAATCCTTTACGTTTTTTTGAATCTCATTTTTCTCCAACTCCCTGACGTATGGTGGATTGGACACAATAACATCAAACTCAAGAATAATGTCGGGATTACGGATATCCTGATGCAAAAACGTAATATCCACACCGTTTGATGCTGCATTTTTCCTAGCCATATCCAATGCACCTTCGGATACATCCAGAGCAAACACTTTAGCATTGGGAAGATGCTTTGCTAAGGCAATGGCTATGCAACCGCTACCTGTGCCGATGTCAAGTAATTTAAGGTCTCGACTGCGCTCGACCTGACAATCGTCCAAAATCCATTTTACCAATTCTTCGGTTTCGGGACGAGGAATCAACACATTTTCATTAACCTGAAGCTCCAAGTCCATAAAATGGGCCGTTCCCAGAATATATTGCAGCGGTTTTTCCAATTTCAATTCGGACAATGCTTCAAAAAGGGGCTGTTCCTCTTCCTTGGTCAAGGTAATCCCAGGTTGAATGGCCAGGATAAATCGCTCCAATTTTAAATAATGTTCAATGCAAGAGTAGAAAAAAGAATCAATTTCCTCTTTGGGATAAATCTCACCCAATTCTTTATGGAAAATATCTTTGATTTCTTTGAGGAGCATTATAACTTTTTAAGCATCCAAACCGGGCAGGAATAATGTCCCGTGTTTCCCATAGGGGCATCTATATAATCAAAACCGTTCTTTTTGTACAATTTTTGAGCGGCTTCCATATAAGGCATGGTTTCGAGGTAGCACGCTTCAAAACCGAACTCTTTGGCTTTTTCCAAACAAGCCTCGATCATTTTAGCCCCAAGTCCTTTGCCCCTGGCCTCTTCCAAAAAGTACATTTTTTGAAGTTCGCATACATTTCCATCGTAGTTATCCAATTGTGCAACACCAGCACAACCGATCACCTTGCCCTTGTGCTCTACCACAAAATAAGCGGCCTTTGGCACGTTATAATTGGAATACATATCATCCAAAGCTTTGTCGGCATAAGCCGTACCTACCTTGGGAACGCCCATGTCCTCAAAAACTTTTCGTATTACCTGGGCCACCTGTGCGTTGTCTTCGGGGGTTATTTCACGAATCACCGTATCTCCCATTATTGTGTTTTTATTGTTCTATTTTTGCGGGGTGAATATACATCAAAAATACATCCTTCGCTGCATAGAACTGGCCAAAAAAGGGCTGGGAACAACGGCCCCCAATCCTATGGTGGGATGTGTGATCGTACACAACAATAAAATTATTGGTGAAGGTTTTACGAGTCCCTACGGAGAGCAACATGCCGAGGTGAATGCCATAAATTCTGTGAAGGACAAGCATTTACTTCAGGAATCATCATTATATGTTACGTTAGAGCCTTGCTCGCATTACGGAAAAACTCCTCCTTGTGCTGATTTAATAGCCCAACATAAACTTAAGGAAGTATTTATTGGACTACAGGACCCACATGATAAAGTGGCCGGTAAAGGCATCAAAAAATTGGAGGATACAGGTTGCAAAGTCACAGTGGGTATTCTGGAAGATGAATGTCGCAAACACCACAAACGTTTCTTGACTTTTCAAGAAAAAAAACGACCTTACCTTATATTAAAGTGGGCAGAGTCCGATGATGGCTTTTTGGCTCCCGATACATCTTTACGAAAAGAGAACCCTGAGCCTTTTTGGATTACCAGCGCCCATTCGAAGCAGTTGGTGCACCAATGGCGGAGCCAAGAACAGGCCATTCTTGTGGGGACCCGAACTGTTTTGGAGGACAATCCTAAATTGACCACACGAAATTGGGTGGGCAAAGACCCCATTCGTGTTGTTTTGGATAAAAATTTAAAAATTGATTCAAATTTTCATGTTTTAGATGGATCTGTACAAACGATTGTTTTGACACAGGTGAACGACAAATCAAAATACGTAAAAGGTGTTACCTATGTTGTGATTGATTTTTCAAAACCTTTGGCCTCGCAAATTTGTGATGTACTCCATCAACACAATATTACCAGCTTAATTGTTGAAGGAGGGGCAAAAACGCTTCAAACTTTTATTGATGAAGACCTTTGGGACGAAGCTCGTATTTTTAAAGGTACTGTTAGTTTTGAAAATGGTTTGACTGCTCCTAAATTGCACGGATCCTTAGTGCATCGACAACAAATTTCAACCGATACCTTATCCTTATATATAAATGATTAAGAACATTATCCTAGATTTTGGCGATGTGCTCATCAATTTGGACAAACCAGCTACGGCTAAGGCCATGGTGCAACATGGTTTTACCGAAGTAACCTCAAATCTGGAAAGCTTGTTTCAAAATTATGAGAAAGGGTTAATTTCCTCTTCGGATTTTTTGGATGAAGTTTCAACTCATTTTCCAAAAGCCAGTAGGGAATATTTAACGCAAGCCTGGAACTCTATTTTATTGGATTTTCCTGAAGAACGATTACAGTTTATTGAAGATCTTGCCAAGGAAAATCAATACAAAATGATTTTGTTGAGCAACACCAACGATCTGCATATAGAATGTGTGAAGGAACAAATGGGAAAAAATCGGTTCAATCGATTCAAAAACGCTTTTGATAAGTTTTATTTGAGCTATGAAATTGGGATGCGCAAACCAGATTCGGAAATTTTTGATTTCGTATTGCAAGAAAATAATCTTGTAGCCGACGAAACTTTCTTTGTGGACGATGTAAAAGAAAACACCAATTCTGCGGTACAATTGGGCATTAAAGTCTGGAACCTGCAGGTAGGCAAAGAAGATATCGCCCAACTAAAATCAAAATTGTAAATGATATATCTTGCCCTAAGTGTTCTTAGTTCCACGTTGATTTTTGTGGTCTTTAAACTATTTGATGTTTATAAAATTCAGACACTATACGCCATCATCACCAATTATGTGGTTGCTTGCTTGGTTGGATTCTTTTTATATGATGGTCCTGTTGGGGTTAGTGACTTAAGCAACAAACCTTGGTTTGTGGGGCCTATCTTATTGGGTATCCTTTTTATTGTGATTTTTAACCTAATGGCCAAAACTGCTCAAGTCTCTGGAGTTTCCGTTGCCTCTGTAGCCACCAAAATGTCGTTGGCCATTCCTGTGGTGATGGGTGTTGTGCTTTATGACGAACATTTGAGTTTGCTTCAGATTATTGGAATTCTATTGGCATTGGTTGCCGTGTACTTGGCCTCAATTAAAGAGAAGAGTATCAGAATCAATAGAAAGGCGCTGATACTTCCTTTATTGGTGTTTTTAGGTTCCGGTATTATCGATACCAGTATTCAGTATTTTGAGGAAATCCATTTGACCGATCAGGAAATTCCAGTATTTTCTTCCATGGTATTTGGTTTTGCAGCTTTGACCGGTTTCATTTTTATCGGAATGAAAGCTGTGAAAACTCCCTTGAAAATCAATCTAAAAAATATTGTGGGAGGCATCGCCCTTGGTGTTCCCAATTATTTCTCCATCTATTTCTTGATTCAAGCCCTTCGCTCCGATATTTTGGGCAGCGCTGCTATCTTTACTTTAAATAATGTCGCCATTGTAATGTTCTCTACCATCTTCGGAATCTTACTCTTTAAGGAAAGGTTGAGTCCTAAAAACTGGGGAGGTGTTGCTTTGGCCATTTTGAGCATAATATTGGTAGCTTTGTTCTGATGGAGAAAAAAGAAGATGTTTACAAGACCGTCAACAAACCTTCGCCCGAGATTTTATATAAAGACCGAAAAAGCAAATTTTATGCTGCGGTATACCCTATTACTTCGGAAGATGATGTAAAACCTATTGTAGAGGAACTTCGAAAAAAATACCATACGGCCAACCATGTTTGCTACGCTTGGCAACTCGGAGTCGAAAACCGAATATATAGGGCGAATGATGATGGGGAACCCAATAATTCAGCTGGAATGCCCATTTACGGTCAAATCCAATCCTTTGATGTTACCAACGTACTGATTACCGTCACTAGAATCTTTGGGGGTACCAAACTTGGGGTCGGTGGCTTGATTCAGGCATATAAAACCGCCGCTCAAATGGCCCTGGAAAATGCCAAGATTGTAAAGAAAACCATCAAGGCGCAGTTTCGATTACAATTTGGGTACCCAGAAATGGATAAAGTGATGCGGGTCATCAAACAAAAAAACCTGAACATAATTTCCCAAAAAATGGAATTGGATTGTGCGCTTATAATTTCGGTAAGAATGAGTGAATCGGAAGAAGTGTTTCAACTTTTCGATGAAATGCAACACATAAAAATCACACAATTGGATTAATTCTACAATTTTTCCAAAATATAATCAGGACATTTTATTGGTCTGCCTGTTTTTTTATCCATAAAAGCCAAAATGGTATTTGCAGTGGCCAATAATTCCCCCGACTCATTTAATAAGTTGTAGTCAAATTCAATTTTGACCATGGGTCTGGATTTTAATTTGGTCTGCACGGTAAGTAAATCATCATATAGTGCAGATTTTTTGTAATCAATATGTAAAGAAATTACGGGCAGCATTATACCATTATCCTCCATACTCTTGTAAGTGATCCCCATAGACCTTAACCACTCTACCCGACCCAATTCAAAATACTGAGCATAATTACCGTGGTAAACAACACCCATTTGGTCGGTTTCTGCATATCGAACCCGAAAAGAATAAGAATTTAGACCCATTTTTAACTGAAAAATTATATATTTAGAGACTTGCTTTAAGAGAGAGTAACATGCGAAAAAAAAACAAAACTTTCAATGACAAATTGATTTTTTTTTTAAAAGATTTGTTCACATATTTGTCGCATCCAATAAGCATCTTATAACCCTTTAGATGTTTACTCTTAAATATTAAAGCTAACCATTAAAACAAGGAAAAACTTCTATGAGTGCTACTGCTAATTCCGTATGGAACAACTGTTTGGCTTTTATCCAAGATAACATCCAACCGCAGGCATTCAAAACCTGGTTTGAACCCATCAAACCTATAAAACTAACTGATAAGGCACTTAGCATTCAGGTACCCAGTAAGTTTTTCTACGAATGGCTCGAAGAACATTATGTAAAGCTTTTAAAAGTTGCCATGACCCGCGAGTTGGGTAGCAATGCAAAGCTGATCTACGTTATAAAAATGGAAAACAAGTACGGTAACAAGGAACCCTTTACGGAACAAATCCCAAGTTCCAACCGTACAGCTGTGGGACCACAAGAATTGGATGTGCCCATTACCTCCAAAAGTCCAGAGTTAAAAAATCCATTTGTGATTCCCGGTATTCGAAACATAAAAATCGAATCCCAATTAAATCCCAATTATAACTTTGATAATTTCTTGGAAGGAGATTCCAACCGATTGGCAAGATCGGCAGGTATGGCTGTTGCTAACAAACCTGGAGGAACATCCTTTAATCCATTATTGGTTTTTGGTGGTGTTGGTTTAGGAAAAACCCACTTGGCCCATGCCATTGGAGTTGAAATTAAAGACAAGTATCCGGAAAAAACGGTTCTTTATATTTCTGCGGAAAAATTCACCCAACAATATATTGAGTCGGTAAAAAAGAATACCCGAAACGATTTTATCCACTTTTACCAATTGATAGATGTACTTATTATTGATGATGTACAATTCCTATCGGGTAAATCTGGAACGCAAGATGTATTCTTCCATATATTCAATCACTTGCACCAAAACGGCAAGCAGGTAATTTTGACATCGGACAAGGCTCCTGTGGATATGCAGGACATTGAACAACGTCTGCTGTCCCGTTTTAAATGGGGGCTATCGGCCGAATTGCAAAACCCGGATTACGAGACTCGTGTATCCATCTTGAAGAACAAGTTGTACCGCGACGGGGTTGAGATGCCGGAAGATATCATAGACCACGTAGCCAAAAATATCAAGACCAATATTCGTGAATTGGAAGGCGCCATCATTTCATTGATTGCACAATCCTCTTTCAATAAACGTGAAGTTACTTTGGAGTTGGCCCAACAGGTGGTAGAGAAGTTTGTAAAAAACACCAAACGAGAAGTATCCATCGACTACATTCAAAAAGTGGTTTCCGACTACTTCGAGATGGATGTGGCCACGCTGCAATCCAAAACCAGAAAACGCCATATTGTTCAAGCGAGACAATTGGCCATGTTCTTTGCAAAAAAATTCACGAAGGCGTCCTTGGCAAGTATTGGATCGCAAATTGGGAAACGTGATCATGCTACCGTGCTTCATGCTTGTAAAACTGTGGACAATCTTGCTGAAACAGACAAGCAATTTAGGAAGTACATCGAGGATTTAAGCAAGAAGTTCTCCTAATAACTTCACAACAATATTTATGAAAACCAAAGTTTTGATGGTCTGCTTAGGGAACATTTGCAGATCACCATTGGCCGAAGGCATCTTAAAATCCAAAGTTGATTCGAATAAAATCTTTGTCGACTCTGCTGGAACGGCTGGCTACCATGTTGGCAATTTACCCGACAAACGCTCTATTTCGGTAGCCCAGAAGTATGGAATTGATATAAATGATCAAAAGTGCAGGAAGTTTTCAAAAGAAGATTTTTCCGAGTTCGACCATATTTATGTAATGGACCGTAGCAATTTTTCGGATGTGGCCAATCTTGCAGAAACTAAGGAAGAAGCCAACAAAGTTAAATTGTTGTTGAGCGAGGTTGAATTGGGCATCCGAGAAGTACCCGACCCCTATTATGGTGGCAATGATGGTTTCGAAAATGTGTATCAAATGATTGATAGTGCTTGTGAGGCAATTGCGAAAAAGCTAAATTAAGCCCATGGAAGAGGAAAAACCTGGTTTAGTAGTGGGCAAAATCTACCTGATTCCCACAACCCTTGGCGATAATGCTCCTTTGGAGGTGCTGCCCATTTCGGTAAAGGGAACCATAGAGCGAATCGACCACTATATTGTGGAAAATGAAAAAACGGCCAGACGTTTTATTAAACGCGTTAGCCCAAGTAAATCACAACCTGAACTCCACATCCAATCTTTAAATAAATATACAAATCCTGCAGAAATCCCTTCATTTTTAGATCCTTGTATTCACGGATTTGATATTGGAATATTATCCGAGGCAGGCTGCCCAGGAATTGCAGACCCCGGAGCAGATGTTGTCCGTGTGGCCCATGAAAAAAGGATTAAGGTGGTTCCACTGGTAGGGCCCTCCTCTATTCTGATGGCCATGATGAGCAGCGGCATGAATGGTCAAAACTTTGCATTTAACGGGTATTTGCCCATAGATAATGCCGAACGCAAAAAAACGATAAAAGGTTTGGAGCGATTATCCCGAGATAAAGGACAATCTCAGATTTTTATGGAAACACCATATCGGAACAACAAGTTGGTAAAAGAACTTTTGAAAACACTACAAAAGTCTACGCGCTTATGTATCGCTTGTGATATCACCCTACCCACCGAGTTTATCTCAACCAAAAGTGTTCACGAGTGGGGTGAAATTGAAATAGATTTGGATAAAAGACCAACAATATATATTATTCACGCATAAAAAAAGCCCCAGTTTCTGGGGCTTTTTTTATGCAATCTTCTGCCAATTATACTTTGGCATTTTTCTTCTGCTCGATGTTGGAAATATCGTATCCCGAAAATTCACTCATATAATATGAGATACTACTTCCATAAGCGTCCGTTACATCGTTTTGTCCATACGATCGTAGATACTTCTTTACGTTTCCAGCCCCAGCTAAATGAGCCGCAGCAAGAATACCGGATTCCGTTACCTTAATACCACCAATAGTTTTTCCGTTGAAGCGCTTTATATCTCTTCTCAAAATCCATTTGTTACGGGCAATATTGGCTTCAAAAGCCTTTTCCTGAAGTTCTGGGTTTTCCAAAAAATCATCCATATCGTAAACTCCCATAAGGTGCAAGGTACTGCTACCAAACTGGTATTTACCCAAATAGCCTAATGTGTTTACTCTATGATATTTACCCTGGGATTCCTTAAAAGCTAGTGCTTCCTTAAAGCCATTAAAGGCTTTACCCAGAAAAGGAGGGGTTAACTCGTCCTCGTCAAGAAGTACGATGGAATCTTGCGGTGCAAAGAATTCCAAATTGGTTGTTACCTTCAATGATTCAGGAATTTCAACGTCCCCATTTTTCATTACGGTGTAAGAACCAAAACTTGTCAAAACTACAATCATGGCAAGATGCAGTATAAAACCTATCCATCTTTTCATAATGTTCATATTTGTGATCTCAATACATATACGTATCAAAAATCAAATTGGCCGGCAAATATAGGTGGAGATAAGTTAATGGGTACCCTAAAGCTCTTAAAGATTTCTTAAATCAGGCTTAAAATTCGTTAAAGCGATGAAAATCAACGACAAAGAGCTTTATCGAAGGACTTTTTGTTGGTTTAACCAACGGGTATATTGCACTTTATTTCGGTTATGTTGCGCTAAAGACTTTGCAAAAATGTGATACCCAAAGTTAGAAACATCAGCTACGAAATATAAATAATCGTGCTTTTCTGGGTTCAAAACAGCATCAATGGATGAGATATCCGGCATCGTAATCGGACCTGGAGGAACCCCTGCATATTTATAAGTATTGTAGGGTGAATCCATTTCCAAATCCCGAAAAAGCACTCTTTTTATAATAGTATCGTAATTTCCTGTTTCTTTTTTGATGGCATAAATCACGGTGGGATCTGCCTGAAGCAACATACCCCTTCTTATTCGATTGAGGTACACCCCCGCAACCCTCCGGCGTTCATCTACTTTCGCTGTTTCTTTTTGAACAACGGCTGCCAATGAGATGACTTCGTTTGGATTAAGCCCCAGGTTTTTAGCTTTTTGTAGGCGTTCATCGTTCCAGAAGCGTTCGTATTCCGTCCGCATCCTGTCCCTAAAGCTCTCCGCATCGGTATTCCAAAAGAACTCATAAGTGTTGGGAATGTACATGGCAAGCTTAGTGTCATCATCAAAATTGGTTTCTTCCAAAAAGCCAGAATCATTAAAGGTTTGAAGTAGGGATAGACTATCCGCTTCAATCTGCTCAGAAATTCTTCCGGCCAGCAAGGCTAAAGATTCTTGATTATTAAATGATACCTGAACGGGCATATTGGCACTGCGTAGGGTATTGATAATTTCGTTGTTGTTCATCCCCTTTTTTAATGCGTATTTTCCGGCTTTAATATTAGTGATGTATCCTTTGCGTTTGGCAACCGCCTCAAAAGTGGATAGATTTTTCAATAGTGGCTCCAAAGAAGTTGTAACATCAGAAAAGGTAGCATCCGATGGGATATATACAAACGCTTCATCGTTATTGAACTGTGTATTGGAGCTAAATATAGCACTGTAAATTTGATAGGCGATAAAACCGCAAATAATCAGCCCAAGAACGGCTGTAGCCCAAAGTACTTTTTTAAGATTCATTTGAGTTGATCTTTTGATACATTATTTCATTCTTGAACCCTTGACTGGTTCTGACCCATTCTTTTTTGACGCCAATTTCCTCAAATCCCATTTTTTGGAACAAATGAATGCTCGTTTCATTATCTTCTAAAATATTAGCGTACAATTGATGTAGGTCCAAGGTAGAAAAAGCATAATCACATAAAATTGACAAGGCTTCCGCTCCAACTCCTTTATTTCTGTCCCCAGGTTCGATAATCACAATCCCAATGCCCGCTCTGCGGTGTTTGGGGTCAAAATCGAACAAATCTATCAAACCTATACAATCATCTTGATGATTACTGATGCAAAGTCGCAACTGCTTTACATCATAAATATCCCGATGGGCATTATCTAAATACAATCGCAATACTTTTTTGGAATAAGGTTTCAACGTACCACTTACTTCCCAGACCGAAGTGTCGTTTTCCAATTTGTACAGAAAATCCAAATCGGTGGGCTCCAAGGCACGCAGATAAACTTTTTCCCCTTTTAGATTAAGCATTCTATTGTTCCTTTAAATACTTGTATAGCTGGGCCTTTTAAAAAGATATTGCTGTATTTTCCATCTTTTTCCTCAAAAGAAATGGTCAAATCGCCCCCAATAGTATGGATATGTATTTCGCTGGCGGATGTTTTACCGGATTCGTGCATGGCCAAGGCCACCGCCGTAACCCCTGTACCACAAGAAAAAGTCTCGCCTTCCACTCCTCTTTCGTAAGTTCTTACATCAAAAGCATTGTCCTTTGTCTGTTCCACAAAATTAATATTGCTCCCAGACTCACCATAAATGCCGTATCGCAGTTTCTTTCCTTCTTTTTGTACATCAAACTTTTCCAGTTCCTTCACCAACTGAACATGATGTGGAGAACCCGTATCCAAAAAGCTATGATTTTGCTTTTCGTGGATTTTGTCAACGTCTATCATTTTTAAATTGACAATATCCCCTTCAACCGTAGCATAATGCAAACCATCAACCGCATTAAATTTGGTCTCCTTTTCCACAATACCCAAATAATGGGCAAAAGCGACCAAACAACGACCTCCATTACCACACATACTGCTTTCCGCCCCGTCCGCATTGTAGTATACCATCTTAAAATCCGACATATTGTCATTTTCAAGCAGTATCAATCCGTCTGCACCTATGCCAAATCTTCTATCACAAAGTTCAGCAACTAGCTTGGTATTATTTTTGGGAAATGTGTCTTGACGATTGTCAATAATTACAAAATCGTTTCCCGTTCCTTGATATTTAAAAAACTGTAGTTCCATGATTATCTACAAAGGAACAAATATATGGGAATCTTTAAGGTTTTTTTTGGAGTTAAAACAGCGTTAAACACATGGATCCCAAATTTGATTTCTTTTAGTTTTGTACTAGTTTTTGTTAAATAATTATTGAATTATGAAGAAAATAGCCAATTTATTTATAGTAGCCTTGTTTGCTGGAGCCATTACCCTGGGTTCTTATAAACTATTTTTTGAAAAAGAAAACAATAAATGGGTCACTTCAGAACAAGAAACACCCTTTGTGACGACCAGTAATTTGGACACTTCGGCCAGAGGTGCCGGAATCAATGAAGTTGATTTCACCCTTGCAGCTGAAAAAACCGTGAATTCTGTGGTGCACGTAAAAAATATGACCATCAGCAAAGGAGGTCCATCCAGCATTGCTGAATTCTTTTATGGTTATGAACGCCAACAAACCCCACAAGTGGGGACCGGGTCTGGAGTTATTATTTCTCCTGACGGATATATTGTGACCAACAATCATGTTATAGCCAATTCAAGTCAATTGGAAGTAACCCTGAACAATAACAAAACATATGAAGCCGAAGTTATTGGCACCGATGCCGATACCGACATTGCCCTATTAAAGATTGATGCTGACGATGCCCTACCCTATTTGGCTTTCGGTGATTCCGACAATGCCAAAATTGGAGAGTGGGTACTGGCCGTAGGTAATCCTTTTAATCTTACTTCTACTGTAACTGCAGGTATCGTAAGTGCCAAAGCAAGATCTCTATCTGCCAGAAGAACACAATCCTTTATACAAACAGATGCCGCTGTAAACCCCGGTAACAGTGGTGGTGCTTTGGTGAATACAAATGGTGACCTTATCGGTATCAATACGGCCATTACTTCGCAAACTGGTTCGTACGTAGGTTATGCCTTTGCAGTACCCAGTAATATTGCCAAAAAAGTAGTGGAAGATATTATGGAGTTCGGCAACGTTCAAAAAGGACTTTTGGGTATTTCGGCGGCCAACACCAAATCCCAAGCTGCTATTGAAATGGGGCTAGACCAGCTCGAAGGGGTATACATTGCTGGTGTAGAAGAAGAGTCCGGTGCTGATGATGCCGGTTTAATGGAAGGCGATGTCATCAAAAAAATAGATAACATCGATATTCAGAAATTTTCGGAGCTAACAGGCTATCTTTCTGCTAAAAGACCAGGTGATGTTGTGGAGCTAACCTTGGACCGAGATGGAAAAAGTTTCGTTAAAAATGTAACCTTGAAAAAGCAAAACAGTGTTATTCTTCCTGCAACATCTTTTAGGGTAAAAAACTTAACGAAAGAAGATATTAAGAAGTTTGGAGTTTCCAAAGGGGTTAAAATCACTGATGTGCCTCAAGGTTATGGAAGGTATGACCTAAAAAATAAAGTTATTATTGAAGTTGATGGGAATAAAATTGGTGATATCGATGATGCCAAAAAATATTTTGGTGAAATCTCCAGATATGGCAGAACCAGCTTCACCATGATCAATGAGGATGGTGAAAAGGAACATATGATACTTCAGTAACGTGCTGAAAAAACACTTAAAAGCGTCTTTAAAAAGACGCTTTTTTTATTGCCGATAAGTTTTACGAAAACGTTTGAAATATATAATTTAGCTGCAAAATAAACGATACAATCGCAACCATAACCCATGAGTGACATTTCATCTTACGAAAAAGAGCTTGCCTTTCAGGCAGATAGACGAAAAGCAACCACAGAATTCATAAAAATCATCAGTGACCTTTGGTACGACAAAGCCATAGAAGTGGTGCTGTTCAAGAACCAAATAATCGATAAAAACGTAAGCGACATCATCAACCTGCACGAATATGCCGGCGAATTTGTGCAAAAACCCATGTCCATTTTCGATTCCGTTGAGATTTTGAGGGCGATAAACGACCTTAACCTCCCTCCAGCAAAACTGGACATAGGTAAATTGACCTACGAGTATCACAACAACCAAAATGCCCATCTTAATGTTAAAGCCTTTGTTATTGACAAACTAAAGGATGCCCAATCATCCAAACCCATTAAACCAAAAGATGTAGTGCTTTACGGTTTTGGCCGTATTGGTCGTTTGGTGGCCCGAGAGCTTATGGCAAAAACAGGTCGTGGCAGTCAGTTGCGATTACGAGCAATCGTAATTCGAGGTGAATTGAACAAAGAGGTTTTGGAAAAAAGAGCTGCGCTACTCAAAACCGATTCCGTGCACGGTCCTTTTACAGGAACTGTGGATGTTGATGAATCAAAAAATGCACTTGTAATCAATGGGACCACTGTAAAGTTTATCAGTGCAAACCAACCTGAGGATATCGATTATACCAAACACGGTATTCACAACGCCTTAATCATTGATAACACAGGAGCTTTTAGAGACAATACTGCATTGTCCAGACATTTAAAATCCAAGGGAGCAAGCAAGGTATTGCTGACAGCACCCGGTAAGGAAGTGCCAAATATTGTTCATGGTGTGAACCATACAGACTTTGACCCGGATAAAACCAACATTTATTCCGCGGCGTCGTGCACTACCAATGCCATTACTCCTATTTTAAAGGTAATCGAAGATTCCTTGGGAATCAAAAAAGGACATTTGGAAACCATACATGCTTATACCAATGACCAAAACTTGGTGGACAACATGCACAAAAAGTACCGTCGAGGCCGCGCAGCAGCACTTAATATGGTAATTACAGAGACAGGAGCCGGTTCTGCCGTTGCCAAAGCCCTTCCATCTTTAAAGGGAAAATTGACCTCAAATGCGATTCGGGTTCCCGTACCCAACGGTTCATTGGCCATCCTTAACCTAGAAGTGAAGAACAAGACATCAAAGGAAAGTATTGACACCATAATTAAGAAATACGCGTTGGAAGGTGATTTGGTGGAGCAAATAAAATATGCTTTGAGCAATGAACTGGTTTCCTCGGATATTGTAGGGACCACTGCCCCATCCATTTATGATAGCAAAGCCACTATTGTATCACCAGGTGGTAAAAATGTGGTGCTCTATATTTGGTATGATAATGAGTATGGGTATTCCCATCAAGTTGTCCGGTTGGCGAAATATATCGCGAAAGTTAGGCGTTATACCTATTATTAGCGGAGTGCGATTTGTTCAAAGAACTTGTTTTCTTTTTTTGAAATTGGGTATATTGATGTAATTTCGTCCCGCCCTTAATCTAAATTTAATACGAGAACATTATTGAACATGAAGCATTTACCCATTTTATTCGCCTTAGCCTTACTTATCCCCACCTTCTTAATCCATGCTCAAGAAGATGAGTCCGCCAATGAAGAGGATAATACCCTTAGGGGACAATTTGAAGAATTGGAGAGAAAATCGGGAAACTATCGAGCCAATGGTATTCGTTATGAGGTAATTAAGCTATCGGATTTGTATGAAACCAAGAACAACATCTTTGATTCCCTTGATACGGCCAATAAAAATATCAAAGACCTTACTTCGACCATTTCTGCCAATAATGCCGAAATAGAAGATCTTAATAACAAGTTACAGGAAACCACCAATAACCTAAACGCTGTTACGGAGGAAAAGGACAGTATTTCGTTTTTCGGAGCCTTAATAAGTAAAGGGACGTACAATTTTATATTGTGGTCCATCATATTTGGGTTATTGTTGTTGTTACTATTCTTTATCTACCGATTTAGAAACAGTAATTTCTTAACACAACAAGCCAAATCGGCCCTTGCCGATTTGGAAGAGGAATACCAGAACCACAGGCGACGTGCTCTGGAGCGCGAGCAAAAGATCAGTCGTCAACTTCAGGACGAACTGAACAAACAGAAAAAATAAGTATGAAGGCTTCCCAAAAGGAAGCCCTTCTTTTTTATGTCTTAGTTATTGACAGCTTTCACTACTTTTGCTGTGAATTAATTTCGAGCAACAATGTCCATGCGGATTGACATTATAACGGTACTCCCCGAACTTTTAAAAAGTCCTTTTGAAGCCTCGATACTCAAACGGGCTATCGAAAAGGGTTTGGTAGAAGTACATCTACATAATTTAAGGGACTATTCCATTGGAAATTACAAACAAATTGATGATTATCAATTTGGAGGTGGTGCCGGCATGGTGATGATGGTGGAACCCATTGATAAGTGTATTTCCCAACTCAAATCGGAACGGGAGTACGATGAAGTAATTTACATGACCCCAGATGGCAGTACTCTTAACCAAGGAATGGCCAATGAAATTTCCATGAAAAAGAACATCATTGTGCTTTGCGGGCATTATAAGGGTGTGGACCAACGAGTAAGGGATATGTTCGTAACCAGAGAGATTTCCATAGGTGATTATGTGTTGTCAGGAGGTGAATTGGCAGCGGCAATATTATGCGATGCTGTGATTCGACTGTTACCAGGGGTGTTGAACGACGAAACCTCGGCCCTAACCGATACGTTTCAGGATAATTTATTAGCTCCGCCCGTGTATACCCGCCCTTCAGAATATAAAGGAATGGAAGTACCCAAAATCTTGCTGAGCGGCAACTTTCCGAAAATTGAAAAATGGAGGGAACAACAAGCTTTGGAGCGAACCAAAGAAAGAAGACCCGATCTTTTGGAAGACTAATGGAACAACAAAATTCAAAAACGCAAAAAACCACTTGCTATTTCTAAATATTGCATTACTTTTGCAATCTCAAAATCAACCTCTGACGATATCCGTGTAAGTTGGTCTTGAAAAAACTTTAAAAAATACACAAATGGAATCCTTAATAAAATTTGTTGAAGACGAATTTGTTCCAAAAAAAGAATTTCCAAAATTTTCAGCTGGTGATACCATCACTGTTTATTACGAAATTAAGGAAGGTGAAAAAACACGTACCCAGTTCTTTAAAGGTGTAGTAATACAACGTAGAGGAAGCGGTGCAACAGAGACTTTTACCATTCGCAAAATGTCAGGTACTGTAGGTGTGGAAAGAATTTTCCCAGTAAACATGCCAGCTTTGCAAAGAGTTGAAGTAAACAAAAAAGGTAAAGTACGTAGATCTAGAATCTTCTACTTTAGAGGTCTTACCGGCAAAAAGGCCCGTATTAAAGAAGTTAAGGGATAATCAATATTCCATACAACAAGAAAAAGCACCCAATATGGGTGCTTTTTTTATGAACAATTGTTGATAACCTCGGTTCATATCATGTTGATTATTAATGCCTTAAAAAGTTGTAAAATTTAGTTTTTGAGTCTACTTTAGTCGAAGATATGAAAGTGATACCATCACGGTTATATCGATTTAAAGTTGACGTTCTTTAAAACTGTGGATTCCCTTTTAATTGGTAACACTACTGATCACAAAAGGAATTTCAATTTAGGAGGAGCTTAGGCAATACCTGATGAGAAATAATAAATTTTATGTGCGAATGAAAGAGCAATTTTTCATTTTGATAAAGTTTAGGAATACAACAGTACACTTTGCAGAATGTAGTTTAGTTGAAAAATTAAAAACATAGCAGAGCAAACGTCGAAGGGACATAAGGCGCAATCTAATAGGTTGCAGTTTTGGTAAAACAGAGCAAGTCTTGAGTCCTATCTGAAAGCCATATCCTTCGTTAAATCGAGGATATGGCTTTTGTTTTTTAACAAATTCACATTAAAAACACATACTTTTTAGCGGTTTCCATTCGTTCTTCACCGCCCATAAATTGTATATTTGCAACCGCTCAAATAAATACAGATAAATGGCTAAACTTTATTATACCAAAACAGATGAGGCTCCTGCCTTAGCAACATTATCCTTCTTACCCATTGTTAAATCATTCACCGAAACCGCCAATATTACCGTAGAGACCAAGGACATTTCTTTGGCCGGTAGAATTGCAGCTGTGTTTCCAGAATTGTTGACCAAAGAGCAGCAAGTTCCGGACGACTTGTCCATTTTGGGCGAATTGGCAAAAACCCCAGAAGCAAACATTATAAAACTTCCGAACATCAGCGCCTCGATACCGCAGTTAAAAGAAGCCATTGAGGAGTTACAGAAAAAAGGGTACAAACTACCCGATTATCCAGATGAGCCAAAGACAGACGAAGAAAAAGTAATTAAAGCCACATACGACAAAGTAAAAGGTAGTGCAGTAAATCCAGTGCTGAGAGAAGGTAACTCAGACAGGCGTGCCCCAAAGGCCGTTAAAAATTACGCCAAAGCGCATCCACACACTATGGGCGAATGGTCTTCGGACTCCAAAACCCATGTGGCTACTATGTCTCATGGAGACTTCAAGGCCAACGAAGAGTCTTTGACCATGGACAATGCAGACGAGATCCGAATTGAGTTGGTAGGTACAGATGGAAGCACAACCGTGTTAAAAGACAAACTTTCTCTTTTAAAAGGGGAGGTAATCGATGCCACGGTGATGAGCAAAAAAGCTTTGGTTGATTTCTTGACTAAGGAAATCGCCGATGCCAGAGAGAACAATATCTTACTTTCCTTACACTTTAAGGCCACCATGATGAAGGTTTCCGACCCTATCATTTTTGGACACGCTTTACAAGTTTACTTTTCCGAATTGTTCAAAAACTACGGAGATACTTTTGAAAAATTGGGAATCAACCCAAACAACGGTCTAGAAACCTTGTTGGATAAAATTGGGGAATTGCCCGAAGATCAACATAAAGAAATTGAAGGAGCCCTAAAGGCAAGTATTGAAAACGGACCTGATTTGGCCATGGTGAATTCCGATAAGGGAATTACCAACCTTCATGTACCAAGTGATATAATTATCGATGCCTCCATGCCTGCTATGATCAGAAATTCTGGTAAAATGTGGGACAAGAATGGGGAACTTCAAGATACCAAGGCCATTATTCCCGACAGTAGTTATGCCGGAGTATATCAGGCCACTATCGATTTTTGCAAGGAAAATGGTGCTTTCGACCCTAAAACCATGGGGACAGTTCCCAATGTAGGGTTGATGGCCCAGAAAGCAGAAGAATATGGTTCACACGACAAAACCTTCGAAATTGAAAAAGCTGGAACCGTTAAAGTGATTAATGCTGCAGGTGAAACTTTAATCGAGCACGCTGTAGAAGAAGGCGATATCTGGAGAATGTGCCAAGTTAAGGACGCCCCTGTCCAAGATTGGGTAAAATTGGCTGTTTCTCGTGCCAGAGCTACCAACATTCCCGCAATTTTTTGGCTGGATGAAGAAAGAGCGCATGATGCTGAATTGATCAAAAAAGTAAATCTCTACCTAAAAGATCACAATACCGACGGATTGGATATTAGAATCCTTTCCCCTACGGAAGCTACCAAGTTCACTTTAAAGCGAATGAAGGAAGGAAAAGACACCATTTCTGTGTCCGGTAATGTATTGAGAGATTACCTTACCGACCTCTTCCCTATTCTGGAAGTGGGAACCAGTGCAAAAATGCTTTCCATTGTTCCGTTGATGAACGGTGGTGGATTGTTCGAGACTGGCGCTGGAGGTTCTGCCCCAAAACATGTTGAACAATTCTTGGAAGAAGGTCACCTGAGATGGGATTCCCTTGGTGAATTCTTGGCATTGGCTGTTTCCTTGGAATTCTTTGGAGAAAAGAACAAAAACGCTAAAGCCCAAGTACTTGCCGATGCATTGGACAAAGCAACCGAAGAGTTCTTGAACCATGATAAATCACCATCTAGAAAGGTGAATGAGATTGATACTCGTGGAAGCCACTTCTACCTAGCACTATATTGGGCCGAACAGTTGGCAAAGCAAGACAAGGACGAAGAGCTAAAAGTAACTTTCAGTAAGTTATATGATGCCATGGCATCCAACGAAGAGAAAATCGCGCAAGAATTGATTGACGCCCAAGGTTCGCCAATGGATATTGGAGGTTATTACCTACCAAATCCAATAATGGCTTCCAAAGCCATGCGACCAAGTGAAACCTTTAATAAGATTTTGAATTCCATTGGGTAATTAAAAACTTATATAATCCAAAAAAGGCAGCTATGATTTTTAGCTGCCTTTTTTTATTCCAATATGTTAAATATTCTGTGGTTCACACCTTTCCTTTTTGCCGTTGTCCATAAATGTGTATTTTTAAACAAACCACTCGAATGCCCAGACATTTACTTGCAATTTTGCTAGCCCTGTTTGGGCATTTTTTCGTTCTGCACGCCCAACAAAAATTTACGCTGAGCGGAACTGTTTCCGAAGCATCCAGCAATGAATCCTTGATTGGGGTAACTGTTGCCGTATCTGAATTAAAAACAGGCACAACGACCAATGAGTATGGCTTTTATTCCATCACCCTGCCTAAAGGAGAGTATCAAATCATAGTCAGTTATTTAGGATTTCAAGAAGTGGTCAAGACCATAACCTTGAATCAAAATATAAAACAAGACTTCAACTTAGTCGAAAAAGCGGAAGCCTTACAAGAGGTGGTAGTGACCGACAATGTCGAAAAACTGGACATTCGCAAACCCCAAATGAGCGTTACTTCATTGGCATCCAACACTATAAAGGAAATTCCTGTAGTTCTGGGCGAATCAGATGTGATAAAATCACTGTTGCTTTTACCTGGAGTGACCAGTGCTGGCGAAGCTTCCTCAGGATTCAACGTTAGAGGTGGTGCTGCAGACCAAAATTTGATTTTATTGGATGAAGCAACCGTATTTAACTCCTCTCATCTGTTCGGATTCTTTTCCGTGTTCAATCCAGACGCTATTAAAGATGTTAAGCTGTTTAAAGGAGGGATTCCTGCACGTTACGGCGGAAGGGTTTCATCCGTGCTCGATATTTTTCAAAAAGAAGGGAACAGTAAGGAATTTAAAGTAAACGGAGGTATCGGTGCAGTGGCTAGTCGATTGTTGATAGAAGGACCGATTCAAAAGGACAAAACTGCATTTTTGGCCGGCGGAAGAGCTTCCTACGCACATTTATTCCTACCCTTGTTCGATGTGAACAACAAAGCGTATTTCTATGACCTGAATACCAAAATCAACCATAAAATCAACAAGAATAACAGCATCTTCCTTTCCGGCTACTTCGGAAGAGACCTGTTCAATTTAAGCGATAGATTTGTGAATATCTATGGTAATGCCGTAGTAAACCTAAGGTGGAACCACTTGTTTTCTGATAAACTTTTCTCCAACCTTTCACTCATTTATTCCGATTATTATTATGGTTTAGAGCTTGATTTTGTAGGATTTGAATGGGACTCCGGAATTCAAAATTTTAATGTGAAGTATGATTTAAAACACTATCTGAGCAATAAACTTCAGATGAACTATGGGATAAACAGTATTTATTATGTCTTTAATCCGGGAAAAATAGTACCCAATAGTCCAGATTCAGGTATTGTTGAAGACCAGCTTACCAAAAAATACGCCAACGAAAATGCAGCCTACATTGACGTGGAGCATGAAATCATGGATAATTTAAGTATAGAGTATGGATTAAGAGCCAGTCAGTTTAGCAGGTTCGGGCAGGATGAATTCTTTGTTTATGCAAACGATAACCCTGTGGAATTTGACTCGTTCACCCAGACTTATCGTGAATCAGAGCCCATAGATACCATTAACCTTGGAAGGGGCGGAACCCTCGAGACCTTTTTTAATTGGGAGCCCCGCATTTCCTTGTCGTATACCTTTAAGGAGAACAACTCCGTTAAAGCCAGCTACACCAGATTGGCACAGTACCTCCACCTTATCTCCAACACAAGCTCCCCTACTCCGTTGGATGTATGGACACCTAGTGGGCCTTTTGTAAAACCACAATTGCTGGACCAGTTTGCCTTTGGATATTTTAGAAACATCAAAGAGGGCACTTACAGTTTTGAAACCGAGGCTTTTTACAAAACCATTCAAAATCGCATAGATTATACTGACGGCGCTAACCTTATTGCCAACGATGCCATAGAACAGGTCATTTTAAATGGAGAGGCAAGGGCATACGGACTGGAATTTTTAATACGTAAGAATGATGGACGCTTTAAAGGATGGTTAGCCTACACGCTGTCAAAATCCGAACAAAAAACCCCTGGCAGAGACCTAGGTCTAAATACAGCTCAGACCAATCCGGAAATAGGAATCAATATGGGAGAATGGTACAACACACCATACGACAAAACCCACGACCTGTCTGTTTATGGTAGTTTTGAACTTAACGAGAAATGGAGTTTCAATGCCAATTTTATCTATCAAACAGGACAGCCCACGAACTATCCCATTGGTCAATTTGAGTTCGAAGACATCACTGTTCCCTATTATGGTTTACGGAACAAGGAACGACTTCCGAATTACCACAGATTGGATATTTCAGCTGTGTTAACTCCGAAAAGGAACAAGCGGAAAAAGATACAATCGGAATGGGTATTTAGTATTTACAATGCCTACAATCGTAAAAATGCGGCGTCCATCAATTTTAGGGAAAACGATGACACTGGGCGCAACGAAGCCGTTCGCACCGCTATTTTCGGAATAGTCCCATCGGTAACCTATAATTTTAAATTTTAGTGGTATGAAAAAGTACTTGATTTACATTTTTATTGCCCTGTTACTAGCATCTTGTGAAGATGTGGTAGATATTGACCTCTCGGAAACGGAATCCAAATTGGTTGTGGATGGTTTGCTACGTGTTGATAAGGAGCAGGAGTTTATTGATGTAAGAATAGGACTAAAAGCAAGCACCTCTTTTTTTGATGAAAACCTTCCTGTTCAAGCCGAAAGTGTTATGATTTCTTATGGACAACGGAACACCGAAGGAAACTTTGATAGCCTATCCTCTTCATCATTGGTAGAGGAAGCGCCAGGCTCTGGGATTTATGTGCCCGACCCAAACTCCTCATCGGACCAACGAATACCAACTTCAGCTGCTGAACGAGGAACCATATTTATTTTGGAAATAACTTTTCAAGACACCTATTACTTCGCCCAAACCGAATATGCACCAACGGTTCCTTTGGATAATTTGGAACAAGGTGATGAAGTCCTTTTTGATGAAGAACAGACCGAGATCATCGTAACCTTTACTGATAATGGACAAGAAGATAATTTTTATCTGTTTGATTTTATGTTCGGTGAATTCCAAACCGTGGAAGACGAATTTTTCCAAGGTCAACAATTTGAGTTTTCCTTTTTCTATGATGATAAAACCAAACCGGGCGATGAAATTACCGTTAGTATTCTAGGTGCTACACAAGAATTCTTTAACTACATGGATTTGGTTTTACAGCAAACCGGAAACGGAAACTCTGGAGGTCCTTTTCAAACACCTGTAGCTACCGTTCGTGGAAATGTTTTTGATGTTACTGGACTAGGTGACATCACCACTTTGGACAATGTGGAGCTCCCCAACGATTATGCGTTTGGCTATTTTGCGGTGGTTCAAGAATACTCCAGAACAATTACTATTGAATAGCCCAATTATTAAACAATTGCATAGAGCAATAAAATCATCAAAATTCCTACCATGCCTTGAACCAAGGTGCCCAAGGTATGGCCCCTTAAGGCAGTCTTCACATTCATGTTGGAAAATTGGGATACCACCCAAAAATAGCTGTCGTTGATATGGGAAACGGTCATAGCACCGGCTCCGACAGCTAAAACCGCCAAAGCTTTATCGGTAATAGAAATCAGGCCAAAAGTTTCCAATAAGGGTGCAATAATCGCCGAAGTGGTTATTATGGCAACCGTTGATGAACCCTGAGCCGTTTTGAGTACGGCTGCAATCACAAAAGCGATCAAAAGCCCTCCGATTCCTGTACTGGATTCCAAGTCGATGATAGAAGCAATGTCCATAGTTCTCAAAATTGCGCCAAAAGCACCTCCCGCACCCGTAATCAATACAATGGCACCTGCTTGTTTAAAGGCTTCCGGAACCCAACCCTTCTTTTCTTCGGCGGGAACTTTTCTTGCTAAAGCAAAAGCAAAGAAAACACCAATCAACAATGCGATTACAGGGCTTCCCAAAAAGCCAAGAATTTTGAACACCCAGCCCTCTCCCAAGGGATGCGTAGGGTAATCAGCAACAGATTTCATAGCAATAAGCACAATCGGAACAAGCAAGGGAAGGAAGGCTTGAAAAGGTTTCACTGTAGATGGAATCGTCTCTTTTTCCTTCTTTACTTCAGCCGTTTCGGTTTCGTTTAAAGATTTACCAATAAACCGCGCCCAAAAATAACCTGAAACAGAAACTGGTATGGCAACCAATAGTCCAAAGACCAGGACCAATCCCAAATCAGCATCCAAAATAGCTGCTGCAGCCAAAGGTCCAGGTGTAGGTGGGACAAATACATGAGCGGAATACAAGCCTGTAGCCAATGCAATGGCAAAAACCAAAGCTGGGATTCCTGTTTTTTTACTGATAGCTTTGTTTATTGAAGAAAGAATAATGAAGCCTGAATCACAATAAACTGGAATAGAAATTACAAATCCGGCGAGATTAATTGCCAAGGGTGAGCGCTTTAAACCAATCAATTTTAAGATACTATTGGCCAAAACCTGAGTGCTTCCCGTTTTTTCAAGATATATGCCAATCACCGTCCCGAATGCAATCACCAACCCAATTCCCGAAAGCGTTTTTCCAAAGCCTTCGGCCATGGTTGCCATAATATTTTGTGGCGTAATTCCCAATAAAAATCCAGAAGCTATCGCAGCAATGGTCAGTGAGAATATGGGATGCATCTTAAATTTAACGGTAGCAACAATAATAAAGAGGACAACGACCCCAAGAACTAGTATTTCCATAGTTAATTTTTAGTACTATATCCCCTAAATATAAGCTAATATTCCTACTTTGGTCGTATGAGGCGAACCAACAAGGAACTTCTGGCAAAAGGAATAAAATCCTTTGGATTTACCGTGCTTGCCATGTTTATGGGGCCATTTTTAATTTATGAAGCCTTTAAAAATGAGGGACATCCCTTCTACTGGCCCGTATTGATTTTAGGTATTATCTGCGCTATTTTGGCCATCTATTTAGGATTTAGATCGGTACGTATTGTAATGGAGGCCATTTTTGGAAAGAAATCCAAAGATTAGTTACCTGCGCTGGGAGGCCTGTTTTTCCATTTATTGGTGAGTTGGGCATAATCATAGTCCAAGACCGATTTTTGCCGCTCCAGCCTACTGGCTGCAAAAGCCCGCTGCAGAATATCCTCGATCAAGTAATCTTCATGTACTTCTTCAGGAAGAAACTCTTCCTTTAAACTTATTTTAAACAAGCTTGCAGTAGTATTGTACCAAAATGCTCGCCAACCACTGCGCAGGTCCTTTACTAAATCAAATGCCGTAGTACCAGTCTGTCTGTGTATCAATTTGACCAAAATCTGTCCCTCGGTACGGGTGAGTTTTTTCAATTCTTCAGAGAATTCACCTTCAATATATTTTTGCACCTTTCGAGTATAGCGTTTTTGATGTCGTCGCTTCTTAATATGTTGGAGGCTATCGTTGAGTTCCACCAATCGTTCAGCGGCCAACTTGGCATACGGGTACACCTTCAAAGTTTTTCGCCGGAGAATGTAGTAGCGTAATTTATCATTACGGTTGGCGAACTCCAATTTCCCGAAAATATAGACTTCATCCAACTCTATGGAACTCATTAAAATGGAGTCCCCCTCAAACCTTACATAATAATCCTCTATGGGATCCTTGGCAATAGAGTCCCTAGAGCTTACGGAATCCTTTTGGGGTTCCTGAGCGAGCCCAAAGGCAGTAATTGCCAGAAAAACAGCAAGAAAACAGTTACGTAGCATAACATTTCTTTCGCAATAGTCTTGCCAAAAGTAAGTATAAAGGTATGATTTGGTTATTAAATAAAAGTGAATATTCTTATGTTTGTGTACTAAATTAAATTCATGTCAAAAGAGAAAATCATCAACAAAAAATCCCTTGAATTTCTAGAGAAATACTTGAACAACCCATCTCCAACAGGTTACGAATGGGAAGGGCAAAAAATTTGGATGGACTATGTGAAACCTCATGTAGACGAATTTATTACGGATACCTATGGTACTGCCGTTGGGGTCATCAATCCAAAAGCCAAATACAAGGTTGTTATCGAAGGGCATTCCGATGAAATTTCTTGGTACGTTAATTATGTCACGGATGAAGGTTTGCTTTACGTTATCCGAAACGGAGGAAGTGATCATCAGATTGCTCCATCAAAATGGGTGAACATCCATACCAAAAAAGGTATTGTAAAAGGTGTATTTGGATGGCCTGCTATCCACACTAGGGACAAAGCCAAAGAAGAACCACCAAAATTGGACAACATCTTTATTGACATAGGTGCCAAGGACAAGAAGGAAGTTGAAAAAATGGGAGTGCACGTAGGATGTGTAATCACCTACCCTGACCAATTCCAAATCTTAAACAAAGACAAGTTTGTTTGTAGAGCTCTGGATAACCGTATGGGTGGTTTTATGATTGCCGAAGTGGCCCGTTTGCTCAAAGAGAACAAGAAAGAACTTCCTTTTGGATTGTATCTCACCAATTCGGTACAAGAAGAAATTGGGCTACGCGGTGCGGAAATGATCACGCAGACCATTAAACCTAACGTAGCGATCGTTACGGATGTGTGCCACGACACCACAACCCCGATGATCAATAAAAAGACAGAGGGGGAAACCAAAATCGGTGACGGTCCTGTGATTTCTTATGCACCCGCTGTGCAGAACAAATTGCGCGAGCGTATTTTGGAAACTGCAGAATCCCATAAAATCCCATTCCAGCGTAACGCATCATCCAGATATACAGGTACGGATACGGATGCTTTTGCTTACAGCAATGGAGGTGTAGCTTCCGCTTTGATTTCGTTGCCGTTGCGCTATATGCACACCACTGTTGAAACTGTTCATAAGGACGATGTAGAAAACGTGATACGTTTGATCTATGAAACATTACTGAACATTAAGGAAGGAGAAACCTTCAGTTATTTTGATTGACTGAACAACCACCATCCTTTTGGATATTAAAATTATGTCACCCTGAAACATCTTCGGGGTGACTTTTTTTTATCTTTATGTGATATGGATGAGCACGTTGACATTTTGGACGAACAAGGAAAACCAACAGGGGAATCCTGCTTAAAATCGGAAGCACACCGTAAAGGGTTGCTTCATCCAACCATTCACGTTTGGCTCTACACACCAGATGGCCGAATATTGATTCAACAACGTGGGCAAAACAAAGATACCCATCCCCTACTTTGGGATGTTTCGGTGGCAGGACATGTTTCTGCAGGTGAAAACATAGTTCCCGCAGCTGTTCGAGAAGTGGAAGAAGAGGTGGGACTTACTATTTCGGAAACCGATTTAGAGCCTCTGGGCACTTTTAAAGCCATCCACAAAATTTCAGAGGACTTTATTGATGCCGAACTGCATCACATTTTTTTGTGCAAATTGGATGTTCCATTAAATCAACTTACCAAACAAGAAAGTGAAGTTGAAGATTTAGCTTTGGTACCCCTTTTCAAATTTGCCGAAGAAACCTGGGGTTTGGCCAGTGTGGGCAAATATGTGCCACACGGACCCACGTATTACAAAACCATCATTAAGGCGATTAAAAGTCGGACTTGATTTTTTCCGCAAATTCTTGGGGTGAATCCAATGGATAATCCTTCTGATCGCCTGTCTTCATATTTTTAGCTACAAATTTGCTATCGGTCAACTCTTGGTCTCCCAGGAGAATCACATAAGGCACTCCCCTTTTATCAGCATATTTAAACTGTTTCTGTACTTTGGTATCTGTAGGATACAAATCGGCACGCAATCCCTGTTTGCGCAGTCCAGAAACCAGTTTTAAGGCTGCCATTCCCTCTTTCTTTCCAAAATTGAGGCAAAGTACGTCCAACGAAGAATCCAAACTATCTGGGAACAGATTCAATTCTTCCAAAACCAAGTAAATACGGTCCAGTCCGAAAGAAATACCCACACCGCTCACATCTTTAAGTCCAAAAATGCCTGTAAGGTCATCATAACGGCCTCCACCGCCAATAGACCCCATTTGTACACCCTCGGGCGCCGCCACTTCAAAAATGGCCCCTGTATAATAGTTTAGGCCACGAGCAAGGGTCACATCCAACTGCAGGCTAGCGGATTCCAACCCAACCATATCCACGGTTGAAATAATCTCTTCCAATTCTGAAACCCCCAACATCCCGACTTCGGAGTCTGCGAGGATGGTTTTTAGTTTTTCCAATTGTTCGACAGCCGTCCCCTTCATATCAAACAAAGGCTGAGCTTTAGTAATGGCCCCTTCGGAAATACCTTTTTCCATCATTTCGGCCTTTACCTTATCCTCGCCTATTTTGTCGAGCTTGTCCAAGGCCACGGTAAAATCGACCAATAAATCTTTGGCCCCAATGACTTCGGCGATTCCTGAAAGTATTTTTCGATTATTGATTTTAATGGTAGTTCCTTTCAGACCCAAATTGGTAAACACAGCATCGTACAACTGTACAAACTCCACTTCTTGAAGCAGGGAGTCCGCACCCACCACATCGGCATCACATTGATAAAACTCACGAAAACGCCCTTTTTGTGGCCGGTCGGCACGCCATACCGGTTGGATTTGATATCTCTTGAACGGAAAATCTATCTCATTTTGGTGCATTACCACGTATCGGGCAAAAGGCACAGTAAGATCGTAGCGAAGTGCTTTTTCTGAAATCCTTGGCGTCAAAGAAGCTGAATCCTTGGTACTATATGTTACGTCATCAACTTTAGAAATAAAATCCCCTGAATTCAAAATTTTAAAGATCAGACGATCCCCCTCATCCCCATATTTACCCATCAATGTTTCCGAATTTTCGAAAGATGGGGTCTCTATCGGTTGGAAACCATAGGTTTCGAAATGCCTTTTTATGGTTTGGATAATATAATTACGCTTGGCCACCTCTGTAGGTGAAAAATCACGGGTTCCTTTGGGTATGGATGGTTTCTTTGCCATGTGGTGTTAAATTCTCGTGCAAATATACGGTGATAAAACATTAATTCTTAATAAGGGGAACCATAGATATAACTAATCCCGAGGCTCATTTGAATCTTTAATATAAATCAATATTGGGCATCTATCAAATCAACTCCAGCATCCATCAATTGACCAGTGTAAATGTAGATCATAAGTATTCTATTTGTGACATAACTGTTAAACCATACATTATGAAAACTTCAAAAATTTTAACTTTCAGCTGCCTAATCATTGGCATTTTATTTATTTCCTGTTCTGGTGAAGACGGAGAGCAAGGTGTTCAGGGTGAACAAGGTATTCAGGGTGAACAAGGACCCCAAGGAGTACAAGGGCAAGATGGTAATGCCAATGTTCAGAAATTGGAATTCGACCTTAGTTTTACTCCTGCAGGGGAAACTGAAATTCCAATAATCGTTCCCGAATTTACGCCAGAAGCTTTACAAAACAATGTATTAATGGCATATCTGGAACTCTCGGATAGCAACGATACTGTATATTTTTTACTCCCTGGAAAAGTAAACTCTTTTTCGTTAGAGTTGGATATCGTATATGGTGAAGACCTGTTAGCCGTTTTTATATACAACTTGGACGGGACTCCAGGCATGTGGCCCGCTTTACCAGAGAATATATCCGCGATCCTACATATTGCGATGGTTGAAATTAGCCCAGATGCAATGGCAGGGAAAAATTCAGTTGCTCAGGATCTAAAAAGTGCTGGGATAGACGTAGCAAATTACCATGAAGTAATGAAATACTTCGGATTGGAATAAGAAAAAAATTAATTAAGACAAATACGGGGTTATCAAATCTATTGATAACCCCGTATTCATTTTATCTGTCGCGATGCTTGTCAAACAGCTCAAAATGAAAAGATTGTAATTTTTTATGCTTCTTACATTCCATATCTCTTTTATGAAATCGGATTACTCCACAATCTGTTCAAACCATTGGTATAGTTCCCCTTTAGTAATGACTGCACCTTGCTTGATGATTTCAAATTTATCCACATTCTTATCCTCGCTATAAGCCTTTGAGGCAGTAAGATATTCCACAAAATCGGATTGAAAATTGCGTTTGAACCAACCAAAGCCAACTTCGGTCCTTAAATCTATTTCCGGATTCATAATCTTAACGGAAAGGAGCTTCATTTCTTTGTCGGTCAAATGGAACAAATGCATATGACGTTCGGAAATATTCTCCAAATATTCCACTTTGTTCAATACGCCTTCCCATATCAAATCACTAAAAACATCTATCTCTTCCTCAGCAACTTCAGGCTTCTCCTTTTTCAAAGTATCCCACTCCTCACCGGTAATGGATTGGGTCGCCAAAAAATTGATAAATTCAGGATGGAGCTCCTCCAATTGCTCCTTGGTCAATCGTCTGTACTTCATACTGCAAAAATATAAAAGGCTTTGGAGAACAACTATATATTGGAGTCAATAAAAACCTTAAAGCCTAGAATTTACCCTTGTTTATTTAAGTTTAGATTAACACCAAGAGCATCTGCGTTTTTTGGCAAGCCCTTTTATTTATTGTAGTTTAGGAAACTAACATTGTTAAATAAAAACACGTACAGAATGAGATTTTTAAGATCATTTAAAACTTTAGTGGTTTGTATTACAGCTATTGGCGCGAGTTCTTTCTCGCAAGTGAATGCACAAGAGCAAGTAGAGGTCACCGATGCAGAACTAAATAAAATTGCCTCCGCATTCCAAGGTATCCAAAAAGTGAATATGGAAGCGCAACAAGAAGTAATGAAGAAGGTTGAAGAAAGTGGCTTTGACGCGAATAGATTCAATGAACTTTACCAAGCCTCTGCATCTCCAGAAAAAACTGTTGATGCCAGCGACGAGGAAAAAGAACGATTTGGAAAAGTAATGAGCGAAATACAACAGATGCAAGTTGGATTTACAGAAAAAATCGAGGAAATTATCAGTAACGAAGGCATGAGCATAGAACGTTACCAAACTATAGCGATGGCTTTGCAGAACGATACAGAGCTTCAAGGTCGTTTAAGAACAATGCTGGAGGAACAACCACAATAGAAGAATCAATTTTATATTGGAAAACAAAAAAAGCCCGAGCAAACTGCTCGGGCTTTTTTCATATAATGTAATTTGAAGTTTACTTTGCTTCCGCAACCACTTCAAATGGGAATTCAACAATAACTTCCCTGTGTAATCTGATCACTGCTTCGTAAGGACCAACTCTTTTGATAGCTCCACCCTTAATGTTGATGAATTTTCTATCGATTTGGTGGCCTTCTTTGTCCAAAGCACTGGCAAGGTCGATATTGGTTACAGATCCAAACAATTTGTCACCTGCACCAACTTTAGCGGCAATACGGATTTCCAATTGTTTTAAAGCATCGGCAATCTTAGTAGCCTCATCGATAACCTTTTTCTCCTTGTGAGCTCTTTGCTTAAGGTTCTCTGCCAAAACTTTTTTGGCAGAAGGAGTAGCCAAATCGGCCAAACCTTGCGGGATAAGGAAGTTTCTGCCGTAACCGTTTTTTACGGAAACGATATCATCCTTAAATCCCAAATCCTGTACATCTTCTTTTAGAATAAGTTCCATTCTCTGGTTTTTTTTATTTCAACATATCGCCTACATACGGCATTAACGCTAGGTGACGGGCACGTTTTACGGCCTGTGCCACTTTTCTTTGGTATTTCAAGGAAGTACCTGTAAGTCTTCTTGGGAGCAATTTACCCTGTTCGTTCACCAACTTCATCAAAAAATCCGGGTCTTTGTAATCAATGTACTTGATTCCTGATTTCTTGAACCTACAATACTTCTTTTGCTTGCTGGTCTCAATGTTAAGCGGGGTCAAATATCTGATTTCCCCGTCTTTTTTCGATTTTGCTTGTTGTTCAATAGATGCCATACCCTTATGCCTTTGCTTTTAGTTTGTTTCTTCTTTTTTCCGCCCAAGCAATTGCATGCTTATCTAATTTAACGGTCAAAAAACGCATAATGCGCTCATCTCTTCTAAATTCCAATTCGTAAGGGCCAATGGCCTCACCTGGTGCTTGGAATTCGAACAAGTGGTAAAATCCACTTTTCTTGTGCTGAATGGGATAGGCCAATTTTTTAAGTCCCCAATCTTCTTTGGAGACCATTTTGGCACCATTCTTAATCAAGAAATCTTCAAATTTCTTGACTGTTTCCTCTATCTGTGTTTCAGACAGAACGGGATTCAAAATGAAAACAGTTTCGTAATGGTTCATTATAATATATTTTTAAAGGAGCGCAAAATTAACAATATTTCTTACACCCTGCAAGAAAACTAAAAAAACTTCGTTTAAGTACAAGAGTTATTAACAACGATGAACCCCAATAAACCTAAATAACACATATGGCAATTTACACAACAAAATAGACCATGTTTACATCTTTTGTTGCTCCCAAACGTCTTTTTTATGTAATTTGCCGATGATTTAAAACCCTACAAATCACCCCATTCTATGAAATTAAAAAGTATAATTGTAGACGATTCTTCGATGCAGCGCATGGCCGTTGCAAAGTTGGTCAACAATCATCCACACCTTGCTTTGGTTGCTGAGTACAGCAATGCTATTGAAGCTAAAAATGGCCTAAAAAACCACGAAATCGACCTTATCTTTTTAGATGTTGAAATGCCGATTATAAGTGGTTTTGACCTTTTAGAGGCCCTAGAGAACCCACCACAGGTTATTTTGATTACGGGAAAACCTGATTACGCACTCAAAGCATTTGACTACGACGTAACCGATTACCTTCATAAACCTATCACTCTGGCCCGTTTTGAAGCTTCTGTAAAAAGAGCTGTTGCCAAATACGAGCAAATGAACCGAGTTGATGAAGATGAAGAACACATCTTTGTAAAGAGTAACCTTAAAAAGCGTAAGGTTATCCTAAACGACATTAAATGGATAGAAGCACTGGGAGATTACATTAAATTGGTTACTGATGAAGCCAATATTGTAATACTTTCCACTATGAAATCTTTCGAAAAGCAATTGCCTGCCGAAAAATTTCTACGTATCCATAAATCTTATATTGTGAATCTGGAGAAGATTGAGAAATTCAACAGTAAAAATGTTGAAGTAGGGGGAAGACAGATTCCATTGAGTAGAAACAAAAAGACAGAACTAGCGGAAGCGCTGGCCAATGTATAACTATATGTGGTCCACATTGTAGACCAATCGAACACTTTTATACTTGGAAATAGCATTAAAAGAATTTTCAATTCTTTTAATGCTATTTTTTGTTTGGGCCAAGGATTGTCTCCTCGGAATCTTAATCATAATATTTTTCAAGTAATCCCTTCGAATTCTTGCCACTGGCGGGTATTCAGGACCCAGAATTTGTGTGCCCAATACATTTCGTAACGAACTCGCCAACCATTCCGAAGCTTCATTCAATTTATTGAAATCCTTATCCTTTAAGGTAATTTTGATAAGCCTCACCAAAGGTGGGTACTTAAACTGTTCCCTTTCATAGAACTGCTCCTCGAACATCCTATCGTAATTATTCGTAGTGACTTGCTGCAAAATCTGATGATACGGATTGTACGTCTGAATAAGTACTTTTCCCCTTTTTTGGGTGCGCCCTGCCCTACCCGCAACCTGTGTCAGCATTTGAAAACTACGTTCGTGGGCTCGGAAATCGGGAAAATTGAGCATAGAATCCGCATTCATAATCCCTACCAAACTTACATTTCTAAAATCGAGCCCTTTAGTCACCATTTGTGTACCCACCAGGATGTCCATCTCTTGGTTTTCAAAAGAGGAAATGATTTTTTCATAAGCATACTTGCCTCGTGTGGTGTCCAAATCCATTCTTCCAACGGAAATATCTGGGAACAACTGTCCCAACTCCTGCTGAATCTGCTCTGTACCAAACCCCTTATTGTCCAAGGTCGGGCTACCACAAGCCAAACAAGCTTGTTGCAACGCCATATGATAGCCACAATAATGGCAACGCAATTGATTTCTATGCTGGTGATAGGTCAAGCTCACATCACAATTGGGGCATTGGGCCACATGACCGCAAGTGGTACATTCCACCACAGGGGCAAAACCCCTCCTGTTTTGAAAAAGTATGATTTGCTCACCTTCCTCCAAAGCTTCGGTAATGGCCTTGATTAGAATTTCTGAAAAATGGCCTTTCATTCTGCGCTTTCGGGTAGCTTCTTTTATATCCACCAGATTGATGTCGGGCATGAGCACATCTCCAAATCTGTTCATAATGGAGGCATAACCATACTTTTTTGTTCTTGCATTGTACATACTCTCAATACTGGGCGTCGCAGACCCGAGTACAATATTTGCTTTGTGCAAGGATGCAAGCACCACTGCCGCATCCCTTGCGTGATAGCGCGGAGCAGGGTCAAATTGTTTAAAAGAGCTCTCGTGCTCCTCATCCACAACCACCAATCCTAATTGAGCAAAAGGAAGAAACAGAGCTGAACGTGCGCCAATGATAATCTGCGCTTTTTCTGCATTCTTCAGGACATTGTTCCACACTTCCACTCTCTCGTGAATACTATATTTTGAGTGGTAAACGGATACTTGATGTCCAAAATACCGTCGCAGTCGATTGATCAATTGGGAGGTCAAAGCAATTTCCGGAAGCAGATAGAGCGCCTGTTTGCCTTCATCCAGGCATTTTTGAATCAATTTTACATAAACTTCCGTTTTTCCAGAAGAAGTAACCCCATGAAGCAACACAGGTTTTCCCTTATCAAAGCCGCCATAGATATCTTCCAAAGCTTTTTCCTGATATTCGTTCAAGGAAATGTGTTTGGATTCATCCGACCGTTCATCAAACTGCACCCTATCTTTACGGATATGGTATTCTTCTAGAATATTTTTATCGACCAGCGCCTTGATTACAGCTCTGGAACTGCCACTT
Source organism: Allomuricauda sp. (assembly GCA_040285615.1). Taxonomy (GTDB): domain Bacteria; phylum Bacteroidota; class Bacteroidia; order Flavobacteriales; family Flavobacteriaceae; genus Flagellimonas. The sequence continues at coordinate 108,250 of JAVJRL010000011.1, read as the reverse complement.
TCCTTTTCCAGTTCCGAAACGGGTATAGGTTTAGTGCTCTTGGCTTTCAACTGGAATAAAGACAGTACTACTTGACTCTGTTTGGGTGCCCTCGTAAGCTCATTCAACAATTCCGCCAACTGCTCTTCGTCATCATACCGTTCTGAAAGCTTCACGTAACGGACCAATTTCGGCTTGTACTGCTCGTACAATTCTTCTTTTTGAAGCACAATGCCTTTATAAACCAAAGTGTTTATCAGCTTTAAGACATTTTTTTTGTCCACAATGTCGCTGACCTCAGAAATTTTCAACACGGTTTGATGCTGAAGTGCCTCAAATATCAAAAATTCATCATCGGTGAGTTCCTTTTCATCCACCTCGGCATTTTTATTGGGTAAAATCAGGGTTTCACTTTCCAACATAAATGCGCTGGGCAGCGCACTTCGAATCACTTCTCCCAAGGTACACATATAGTACTTGGCCACCCATTCCCAATGCTGTAGTTGCACTTGGGTCACCAAGGGGTTTTCATCCAAAATTTGATAAATTTCTTTGGGTTCGTAGGCTTCTGGCGCATTTTGATGCACCCGATAAGCCAATGCGGTATAAATTTTTGATTTTCCAAAGGGAACAGCAACGCGCATTCCTTCCTGTATAAAATCCGCTTCTGCCTGCGAGATTTTATAGGTGAATAGTTTTTCTAAGGGAATTGGTAGGACAACCTCCAAAAAATATTCCATAAACTAATTCTCAATCACCCTGTGCCATGTTTGGGTCCGGTATAAAAATGCCAAATAGCCTCGTACCTTTAATAGGTTTTCATCATCCTCATCTAACCAAACCCTGCCTCTGAAAGTCATGGCTTGCTCTGGGTCAAAAAGTCTATCGCCTTTATATATACCCTTATTGTTTTTTTTAAAATTATCCATGATCTTCATCCCAAGAATAGGTTTATCCTTAAGCTCTCCATCACATTTGATGCACCTGGCATCTTTTTTACCTTCCTCTAAGATTTTTACAACTTTGGCATGCATTAACCCGTCTTCCTTATAAACTTCAATTATGGCCTTGGTAATTCCATTGCGATCGTCCACTGTTTTCCATTTTCCAAAAACGGTTTGCGACCATGTTATCTGAAAAAACAAAAAACAAATCAGACAAATGAAGTTATTAAGTGTTTTGCTGTTTTTCATGTCTCTTTTTTAAAGAATTAAGGGTTGCGTTCAATTCGAAACCTAACAATAATATATTGGAATTTAACCAAATAAACACCATTAAAATCAATAATCCACCCAAGGCCCCATAAAGTTCGTTGTATCGAGCGAATTTCTCAACATATATTCCGAAAAGGTAGGAGGTCAACAAAAACAAAAGTGTTGTCATTAGGGCTCCTGCAGAAAAAAACCGAACCTGCCTTCCTTCTGCCGTTCCAAAGTAGTAGAGTATAGCTGTAGTGAAATAAGACAGACTAAGGAAAAATAAAATTTTTGCCACCTGTATTCCAATGGTGTCGCCTTTTTCCACATCATATCCCAGCGTTTTTCCCAAATATTCGCTAGTGTATTCGACGATATAAAATTCAAAATAGACAAAGGCAACAGCGCCAACAATCAATAAAACAGAAAGAATCAATCCAACCATCAGCGCATACGCGTATTGACGGAAAAAATTACGTGTCAATTCTACATGATAAGAATTTTCGAATCCTCCGAATATGGCATTTACCCCATTGGCCATCAAAAAGATGGACAGGATAAATGCAGAAGACAATAAACCTCCTTGTTTTTGATCTTTGATCTGCTGATAAATCTCACCAAAGTAATCACTTGTTGCCGACGGAAGGAAAGATTCCAGAAAATCCAAAAATTGCGCATCAAAATTCTCGTTGCCAACACTTACATATGGAATGATGAAAGGAACCATGGTCACCAAAAAAATAAGCAGGGGAAACAATGCCAAAAAAATACTGAAAGCGATGGAACTAGCTCTTGAAGACAGGGTGCCCTTGACAATTCCCACCAAATACATTTCAATCAAGTCATAAAAAGAGAGCCCCTCAAAAGCTTTCAGCTTAATTTTTTTCAATAACCGGACTACCCAATTGATCACGGGTATTTTTTCCAACTGCTCTTCTATGGCTGCGGACATTTAAACGGCTTTTAAACTTAGATCCATATTATAAACAGAGTGTGTCAATGCTCCTGATGAGATATAATCCACACCGCATTTGGCGTATTTTCTAATCGTATCCTCTGTAATTCCACCGGACGATTCGGTAAGGCACTTATCCCCAATTCTCTTAACAGCTTCACGGGTATCATCATAATCAAAATTATCCAGTAAAATGCGGTATACACCTTCGGACTTTAATATTTCATCCACTTCATCCAAATTCCTGGCTTCAACAATAATTTTAAGATCCTTACCTTTTTCCTTTAAATACTCCTGTGTTTTTTGGATGGCCTTGGTGATTCCTCCTGCAAAATCAATATGATTGTCCTTCAGCATGATCATGTCGTACAAAGCAAACCTATGGTTTTCACCTCCTCCAATTTTCACACCCCACTTTTCAAGAGCTCTAATTCCGGGGGTGGTCTTTCGCGTATCCAAAATCTTGGTGTCCGTACCATCCAAAAGGGATACAAAATCCTGCGTTTTGGTAGCAATGGCACTCATACGCTGCATAGCATTCAGAACTAATCGCTCAGCCTTAAGTATACTTTGAGAGCTGCCTTTAACATAAAAAACAATATCACCGTATTTGACCTTTGCACCATCTTCAAGTAAAACCTCAACTTTTAAATCGGGATCAACATAGTTGAATACTTTTTTTGCAAAATCAACACCAGCAATAACACCCTCATCCTTTACGAGGAGTTTTGCTTTTCCCTGTGCGTTTGCAGGAATACAGGCCAAGGAACTATGATCGCCATCACCAACATCTTCCCTAACAGCGTTGGCAATGATCAAATCCAGTTCGTTTTGAAATTGTTCTTCGGATATCATCCAATTGTGGTTTTAACGAAAATAGTAAAAACATTGTTCCTTGTCCATGCAATAGGCATGCTTAATTTTACATAGAAACGATTATTTTTGAGCATGGAAATTTCTTTGATTGCCATTGGAAAAACCGATAAGTCTGAACTTGAAGAACTTATAACCGTTTATGAGAAGCGGTTGAAGCATTACATCAAGTTTCAGCTTGAGATAATTCCCGATATAAAAAACCGTAAGAATCTGTCCGAAGCGCAACAAAAGGAAAAAGAAGGAGAATTGATCTTGGCACAACTACAACCTACAGACACCTTGGTTTTACTTGATGAAAAGGGGAAACAATACACTTCGATGGATTTTGCCCAGTACCTTCAAAAAAAAATGAACAGTGGTATCAAAAGGCTGGTTTTGGTCATTGGAGGGCCTTATGGTTTTAGTGATGCCGTTTACGCCAAAAGTTCTGGGAAAATAAGTTTGTCCAAAATGACGTTTTCTCATCAAATGGTGAGATTGTTCATTGTGGAACAGATTTATAGAGGGTTCACCATTCTAAGGAACGAACCCTACCATCATCAATAGCTTTAGATGAAAGACGGTTGCGCTAAAAGAGTCTAGAAGCAAGACTTCTTTATTCCAACCATATTAATAAAGCACCCTAAACTTAATGGTGTTCTCGATTTTCTTAAGGGCCTTTATCACATCCTTATCGTATTCCTTGTCCAAATCAGTGATTACATAGCCCACTTCGCTATCCGTGGAAAGGTATTGACCAGAAATATTGAGACCATATTGGGCCAATATTTCGTTGATTTTTGCCATAATACCGGGAACATTGCGGTGAATGTGCAAGAATCGGTGCGCTTTGTTTTGCTTGGGCAATCTAATATTCGGGAAGTTAACGGCATCTACCGTATTTCCAGAATTGATGTAATCCATAATTTTATTTGGGACAAAATCGGCAATATCCCGCTGTGCTTCTTCCGTGCTACCTCCAATGTGCGGAGTAAGAATAACGTTGGACAAACCTTGCAAAGGCGTTTCAAACGCTCCATTGCTTCGCGGTTCGGATGGGTAAACATCTATCGCAGCTCCTCCCAATTTCCCATTTTTCAAAGCACTGGCCAAAGCATCGATATCAACGACAAATCCTCGAGAAAGATTGATAAGCTTTGCGCCATCTTTCATTTGGTTGATTTCGCGCTCTCCTATAAAGTTTTTATTGGCTTTATTATCATCTACATGCAAAGTCACCACATCGGAAACATTGAGTAGATCTTCCAAAGTATCACATTTTACCGCATTTCCTAATGCCAACTGATCGTTAACATCGTAATAATACACCTTCATCCCCATGGCCTCAGCCAAAACGGACATTTGTTTACCAATGTTTCCATACCCCACGATACCCAAGTTTTTACCCCGAACTTCTTGTGATCCAATGGCGGTTTTGTTCCATTCACCGTTGTGAATCTCCGTACTACGCGGAAAAATGCTACGCATCAACATAATGGTCTGCCCAATGGCAAGTTCCACTACGGAACGCGTGTTGCTGTAAGGCGCATTGAATACCACTACGCCTTTCTTTTTACTGTAATCAAGGTCTATCTGGGTAGTACCGATACAGAACGCACCTACTACCAATAATTTATCGGCAGCATCCAGTACCTTTTGAGTCACTTGGGTTTTAGACCTAATCCCCAGAACATGTACTCCTTTGATACGCTCGATAAGTTCTTCCTCAGAAAGACTGGTTTTTATCAACTCTACCGAAAAACCTTCTTCTGATAGGTTTTCGAAAGCTGCTGGGTGTACATTTTCCAGTAAAAGGATCTTGATTCTGTTCTTTGGGTATGATAGGTTTCTTGGCAAATCGTTCACAAATAAAAATTCATCTAGGTTAGGTGTTACGTGGTCGGCATTATCTGCTGCCTTTTCACGGTGCACATTTTCAGTATAGGCAAAAAACTTATGGGCAATACCGGCCTCGCGCATCACATAGTCGCTGTAGCCATCACCAATAACTTGAACTTCGCCTTCTAAATCCAAGTTTTTCAAACATTCTATTTTTCCGTTATGTGCAGCCAACACATTGGTTTCGTCAAAGCCAATGATATTGCCTTCATCATCAAACTTGAAGGTATTGGCATAAACACGCTCGGACGGAATATTGTATTCCTCCACAATGGGGTCAATAAACTCCTTAAAGCCACAGGAAATCACATAGATATGTTCCGAGAATTCATGAAAAAAGTCTTTATTGGCCGCAATGGATTTAGAAATCTTTTGACGCAGTTCCACCACTAGATCTTCTAAATCGCTTTTGTTTGCGCTCAACAAACGAATTCTTCGTTCCAAGGATTCCGTGAAAGAAATATCCCCATCAATCCCCAAATTGGTGATTTTTTGGATTTCCGACACAATCTCGTCCCTTTTCGGATTGCTTTGCAGGGTCATTTCTGCCAAAACGTCCAAAGCTTCCACTCTTGTGAGCGTGCTATCAAAATCGAACACATATTTGCGTCCTGTTTCTACCATGAGTCGCTTCAAAAAAATTAAGGCATAAAATTAAACATTAATTCTATCCTTGTAATCGGAACTTGTCAAAAACCTTACACTTTTGTGGATAAATCAAAAATCCATTACGATTTGTTTTAAATGGCACTCCAAAAGGTACATTTTTTAACTAAGGGTTCTTAAAACCACCGTCTTGTTAGCTTACAATAGATATTATATTCCTTACCGAACATTTCTCTGAGTACCTCTTCTTCAGGTTTAATCTGAAAGCGATTCATGTACGATACAAAACCAGCTGCTATAAGTGTATTGAAAGCATTACCCAACTTTAAACCAAAGGCCAGCAAAAAAAGAAGCATCCCCAGATACATAGGGTTGCGAGTGAATTTATAGACGCCATTGGTTACTAAATTGGATGTTTTCTTTGGATTCAAAGGGTCCACCGTGGTTTTTGTGATAATAAATTGGATTACCGATATCAAAATCACCAAAATACCTAATCCAAAGAGAAACATTGCCAGTTCCTGTTTACCAAAAAATTCAAAATCACCAAAAGGTAAAAATCTGTCCAAAACATACATTAATCCTCCAAAAACAAGCATTACCAATGCTGGTGGCACTTTCATTTTCATACAAATTGGTTAAAGTCCGAAATTACTACTTTTGAATATCAAAATAGAACCCTTTTTGATTTGAAACTAGTTTTTGCTACCCATAACGACCATAAGCTGAAAGAAGTTCAGCAGTTACTGCCTGAAGGTTTTGAAATCTTATCATTAAAAGATATTCAGTGTTTCGATGAAATACCCGAGACCGGAGCCACTCTAGAAGAAAACGCCAAAATAAAAGCGGATTACGTAACTCAAACCTATGGTTTGGATTGTTTTTCGGATGATACTGGTTTACTTGTAGATGCTTTAAATGGACAACCCGGAGTATATTCTGCCAGATATGCGGGAGAAAATAAGAACGCTAGGGATAATATGACAAAACTGTTATTGGAACTGAAGGGAATATCCAACCGGAATGCCCACTTTAAAACCGCGGTCCATTTGAACCTACAAGGCAACAGTTACATCTTTGAAGGCATTGTAGAAGGTATCATTACCAAAAATGAACATGGTGCTGGTGGTTTTGGTTACGACCCCATTTTTAAGCCCGACGGATACAACAAAACCTTTGGTGAACTGCCCTCCGAGACCAAAAATGCCATTAGCCATAGAGGTAGGGCCATTGAAAAATTGGTTGAATTCTTAAAAAACAAGGGGTCTTGACTTCCACGGAATAAAATTAATGTACCTTTGCCGCTTTATTAACGCCGCCGGTATGGGCAAGGTGTTGTGATGGGCTTAAATGGGTTATACAAGAATCGCTCTATACAACACAAACATATTTGCGATTTAAGGTATATACACCGCTATGACAAAATTTGAAGCCTTGGGGTTGGACAAACCCCTATTGGATGCTATTTCCGACCTCGGATTTGAATCCCCATCAGAAGTACAAGAAAAATCAATCCCAGTTTTATTGGAAAAGGAAACCGATTTGGTGGCCTTGGCACAAACAGGAACAGGTAAAACTGCTGCGTTTGGATTTCCTATGATTCAAAAAATCCAAGAGGAAAGCAGAACCACCCAAGGATTGATCCTCTCCCCTACAAGAGAGCTGTGTTTACAGATTACAAACGAGTTAAAACTCTATTCCAAATACGTAAAAGGACTTAATGTTGTCGCCATTTATGGTGGTGCCAGCATTACGGAACAAGCAAGACAAATAAAAAGAGGGGCGCAAATTGTTGTTGCCACTCCAGGTCGTATGAAGGATATGATCGGCCGAAGAATGGTCGATATTTCCAAAATCGACTACTGTGTCTTGGATGAAGCCGATGAAATGTTGAATATGGGCTTCTTTGAAGACATTAAAGACATTCTATCGAACACTCCCAAAGAAAAGTTGACATGGCTTTTTTCCGCAACCATGCCCAAAGAAGTGGCAACGATTGCCAAAAAGTTCATGCACAATCCTGTTGAGATCACTGTTGGATCTAAAAATGCAGGTGCGTCTACAGTACAGCACGAATATTATGTAGTTGGCGGTCGTGACCGTTATGCAGCGTTAAAACGTTTGGCCGATGCCAACCCAGGCATTTTTTCCGTAGTATTCTGTAGAACTAAAAGAGATACGCAAAGAGTAGCTGAAAAGCTTATTGAAGATGGCTACAATGCTGGAGCATTACATGGAGATTTAAGCCAGAACCAGAGGGATTTGGTAATGAACTCCTTTAGAAAGAAACAGGTGCAAATGTTGGTAGCTACTGATGTTGCTGCTCGTGGAATTGACGTGGACGATATTACCCACGTAATCAACTACCAATTGCCCGATGAGATTGAAACGTACACTCACCGAAGTGGACGTACAGGACGTGCCGGGAAATCTGGTATTTCCATGGTCATCATCACTCGCTCCGAGCTAAGGAAAATCAAAGCCATCGAGAAAAAGATTCAGCAGGACTTCTTGTCCAAACAGATTCCAGATGGTATTGAAATTTGCGAGATACAATTGTATCACTTGGCCAATAAAATCAAGGAAACCAAAATCAATAAGGAGATTGAAAGTTACTTACCGGCCATTAACGATGTTTTGGAAGGTATAGACCGTGACGAGCTCATTAAAAAAATTGTTTCTGTAGAATTCACGCAGTTTTATAACTACTATAGCAAATCCAAAGATCTTAACAGTCAGGATTCTGTTAAGGACAGAGGAACTTCCAAAGGAGATATTCCATCAAAAGGTTCTGTGCGCTACTTTATCAATGTAGGCGAACGCGATGGTTACGATTGGATGTCACTTAAGGATTTCCTTCGTGATACGCTAAAACTGGAAAAAGAGGACATTTATAATGTAGACACCAAGGATACATTCTCTTTCTTTAATTCCGATGCCCAACTGACAGAATTCATTCTTCAAACCTTTACAGAGTTTAAAATAGACGGACGTTTTATAAATGTTGAAGTTTCCAAGAACCCTGGTGGTAGCGGTGGCGGAAGAGGAGGCAAAAAACGTCGAGGTAAAAAAGGTGGAGGATACCGCGGAGGAAATAAATCCTACAAAGGCGGAAAAAAAGGAAGCTATGGAAAAAAGGGAGGTAAGAAAAAGCAGGGCTTTTATTAGTTAATTCTATATTAAATGGTAAGACTCTCCTATTTATTTTTCTTTGTTTAGTACTTTTATAGCTACAAAGATTGCATGAGAAGATTACTACTTATACTACTGTCCCTAATCCCACTGCTCGGTTTTTCACAAGTCGAAGACGTTAATAATCAAGAGGTAAAGGATTTTACCGCAACGGTAATCAATGCCCAAACGGAATTTCCTTTGGAAAGTGTGCATGTGATAAATCTTAATCAGGTAAAGGGAACCATAACCAATCAAAACGGTAGGTTCACCATTCCGGCAGCGGTTAATGACACGCTTTACTTTTCTTATCTAGGATTTAAGACCCAGAAAGTAAGGGTTACCAACGATATGTTTCGATTTGGAAATACGGAAATTGCACTTACAGAGCTGGCCTATGCATTGGAAGAAGTGATTGTAACACCCTATCAACTTACAGGATACTTGGAGATTGATGTTAAGAATCTCCCTATAAACAATGCTTATCAATACAGTATCTCCGGCCTTAATACCAGTTATGAGGCCGGGAACAAAAGCCCGAGTGCCGTAACCAAGGTCTTGGGGGCTATTCTTAATCCCGCCGACCTCCTACGGAATCTTTTTGGCAAAAAACCTAGGCAAATGCGTAAGTTGAGGCAAATCAAAGAAGATGACAATATCAGAGACCTTTTGGCATCAAAATTTGATAGGGAGACCCTTACTGAATTGTTGCAACTTGAAAAAGTGGATATCGAGGACATCCTTAATAACTGCAACTATTCCAAATCCTTTATCAAAACAGCCAATGACCTTCAAATTTTGGACGCCATCTCCAGCTGCTACGAAGAATATAAAGTACTTAACCGAAACTAATCATATCTTTAAACCATAGTATTGGGATGGACCTATCTGGCTATAAATAAATTTTATATTTACGTATTCATTTTATAGCTTTAAACAAAATCCCAATACATGAAAAAACTGCTTGTTGTCTTGTCATTATTTCCCCTATTTATTGGCTGCAAAAAAGCTGAAAAAAAGCAGCAGGAAACGCAGGTAGTTGAAGTTGAAACACCAAAAAAGGAGGTGCCCTTTGTTTGGGAAGGTGCCAGTATATACTTTCTGCTTACCGATCGCTTCAACAATGGAAATCCAAATAACGATGTCAATTTTGAAAGAACCGAAGAAACCGGTGTTTTAAGAGGCTTTGAAGGAGGTGACATTCAGGGCATTACTCAAAAAATCGAAGAAGGCTATTTTACCAATTTGGGAATCAATGCCATTTGGTTTACGCCCGTAGTGGAGCAAATACATGGGGCAACCGACGAGGGCACCGGTAAAACATACGGTTATCATGGATATTGGGCTAAGGATTGGACCTCAATTGATCCAAATTTCGGAACACGAAAAGACCTTGAAAAATTGGTAAAAACAGCTCACAGCAAAGGAATTCGTATTCTGTTGGATGTGGTTTTAAACCATACGGGGCCAGTTACTGAAAAGGACCCTGTTTGGCCCGATGATTGGGTAAGAACAGGTCCAAAATGTGAGTTTACCACTTACGAAAACACCACGGCCTGCACCTTGGTTGAAAATCTGCCCGATATACTGACGGAATCGAATGAAGCAGTAGAGCTACCTGATGCCCTGTTGGCCAAATGGAAGGATGAAGGGCGTTTGAGCAAGGAACTTGACGAGCTGCAATTATTTTTTGAACGTACCGGATACCCGAGAGCACCTCGCTATTATATCATCAAATGGCTTACGGACTATATCAACGATTTAGGGGTTGATGGTTTCCGTGTGGATACAGTAAAACACGTAAATGAAAATGCTTGGGCCGATTTGCACAAAGAAGCAGAATATGCCTTTGAAACATGGAAGAAAAAGCATCAGGATAAAATTCTGGACGACAATCCATTTTACTTGGTGGGCGAAGTGTACAATTATGGCATTTCCGGAGGTCGTGAATTTGATTTTGGTGACAAAAAAGTAGATTTCTTTGATTATGGGTTTAAAAGTCTCATCAATTTTGAGCTCAAAAATGATGCGGACAAAAGCTACGAGACCATTTTCAAAAAGTACAGCCGACTCCTCAATACCAAACTAAAGGACAAAAGTGTACTCAACTATTTAACTTCTCATGATGATGGCGCTCCTTATGACAAGGAAAGAACAAAGCCCTTTCGTGCAGCCAATGTACTTTTATTGACACCAGGGGCATCACAGGTATATTATGGAGATGAAACCTCCAGAAATCTCATCATCGAAGGAACCGAAGGCGACGCAACCCTGCGTTCCTTTATGAACTGGGAAGACTTGGACAGTATTCCCGAAATACAAAAAGTACATAAGCATTGGCAAAAATTGGGGCAGTTCCGTGCTAACCACCCAGCTATTGGAGCAGGAAAACACAAGCGCCTGGCCAAATCTCCTTATGTGTTCTCAAGAACCTATGTAAATGGAGAGTATCGGGACAAAGTTGTTGTTGGACTTGATTTACCTAAAGGTAAAAAAGCGCTTTGGGTAAAAGGATTTTTTGGTGATGGCACCAAATTATATGACACTTATTCCGAAACCGAAGTTACCGTAGCCAATGGAAAAGTTATTTTGGACAATGATTTTGATATTGCCCTTTTGGAGTTGGTTGAATAACCTTAAGCTCTGGAATGAAGCGCAATCCGGTTGCCTTCGGAATCCAAGAACAAAGCCATGTAACCGATTTCGGGGCTGATCTGTGTTTTGGGCTGTGTTATTTTACCTCCAGCGGCTTCAATTCGTCCAAGCTCATTGCTTACATCTGCACTTGAAAAATAAATAAGTACACCAGCTGATTCACTTGGTTGATAATGGTCTTTACTTTCTATTAGTCCGCCAGGGGCACCAGTTTTATCTTGAGCCCAAGGAAACCATGCCATTTTGGTTCCGCCCAAATCATGAAGTTGCATTTCTATTTGAAAAACCGATTCATAAAATGTTTTTGCTCGGTTTATATCTGTGACCGGAATCTCAAACCAGCCTACCATGTTGCTTTCCATATCCTATTGTTTTTCTAAAATTTCCTTTAGACTGGCGAGACCTTCTTCAAAATCCTTTCCTATCGCTTTGTCCATATTCATGAACAGCATCATAATGCTCATTGGGAATTTGTTTTTCCCCGAGAAGCCCCAAACCACTTTGGTCATTTCTTTTTCCACCTCTTTAGTAGCTATATATGCCTTCGAAGTGGACTTAAACGGTTTTAAAAACCGAAGCTCGGATTCAATTCGTTCGCCTTCAACTATATTGGTGATTTCTTGCTCCCCCTCTCCTACTTCTTTGTTTCCGTTCCAATAGCTTATGGCTCCCACCTCTCCGTCGGTCCCGGTAAACTTCTTTTTCATATTGGGGTCTCGTTTTCCCCATGGAGACCATTTATCTTGGTTTTTTAAGTATTTGAGATACTCAAAAACAACACTTTTGGGTCGATTGATTTCAATAGATCGGGAAACATCATAGTTTTTTGGTGCAATGGCTGCCAGAAAAAGAATCAGCACCACAACGGCCAAGACAATATATAGCACTATCATAACTGTAATTGATTGATTAACAACTAAAAATACAAAATTATTTACTCAGATAGATATCTTTTAATAATCCCTTGAACATCCTTTATGGATTTTTTAGTCCAATCCAATCTTTTTTCAAGCACCTCTATATCAGATAATTGCCAATCCAAGTCTGAAGCACGTACTTTTTGGGCCAATTGCTGTATAATGATCGCTGCCGAAACGGAAACATTCAAACTTTCCGAAAAACCGACCATGGGGATTTTAAGAAATCCGTCGGCCTGTTGCATTACCTCCTCCGACAGCCCCTCCTTTTCGGTGCCGAAAAAAATGGCGGATTTATTTTCCGGGAAAAAATCATGGAGAAACATCGAATCGTTGTGTGGTGTGGTAGCGATGATTTGATACCCTTCGTCCTTTAATTTGGAAATACAATCCGCAGTGGTTTGATAGCGGTGCACATCTACCCATTGTTCTGCGCCCATGGCAATGTTTTTGTCCAATCGTTTGCCAAAACGATCTTCTATCACATGAAGGTCCTGTATTCCGAAGACATCACAACTACGAATAATGGCACTTGTATTGTGCAATTGGTATACATCTTCCACGGCAACCGTAATATGCTTCGTTCGCTTTTGAAGTACTTCCAAAAAACGTTGTTTTCGCTCTTCGGTGAGGTAACCTTCCAAGTATGTCAACAAATCGTACCTAAACATAAAACCAAGATAGGAAAAATTGGAATTGCTATCTTAGGCATCAATTGATGTTTTACAACCGAACTAAATGAAAATAAAAATACTTTTGCTGTCTATTTCTTGTTTGTTTGGCGTCAATTTAACTGCCCAACAACCCGATGATACCCGGAACAACCCAATTTTTGAAGGATGGTATGCAGACCCCGAAGGCATTGTTTTTGGGGACACCTATTGGGTCTACCCTACCTTTTCCGATGACTACGACAAGCAATTACATTTTGATGCTTTCTCGTCCAAAGATCTTGTAAACTGGGAAAAGCATGAGCGTATTTTGGACATGACCAAAATAAAGTGGTTAAGACAAGCTTTGTGGGCACCCTCTATTACTGAAAAGGACAGTAAATATTATCTGTTTTTTGGGGCCAACGATATTCAAAGACCAGGAAGAAGTTCCTATGATCCTAATAACGACATAAATCACTACGGAGGAATTGGCGTAGCTGTGGCCGATAGTCCCGGTGGTCCTTTCGAGGATTATTTGGGAAAACCTATAATTTCTGATTTCTACAACGACGCGCAACCTATAGACCAATTTATTTTTAAGGATAAGGATGGGACTTATTATTTCTTCTATGGAGGTTGGAGCCATTGTAATTTAGGAAGACTAAACGACGATTTTACAGGCTTTGAGCCCTGGGAAGATGGTAGTCTGTTCAAGGAAATTACACCCAAAGGCTATGTGGAAGGCCCTTTTATGTTTTTGCGTAATGGTGTTTATTATTTTATGTGGTCCGAAGGGCACTGGACGGACGGCAGTTATAAAGTGGCTTACGCTATGGCAGATGAACCGACGGGACCCTACGACCGTATCGGAACCATTTTGGAATCCAAAGAAGGGGATATTGCTACCGGGGCGGGCCATCATTCCGTAATCAACAAACCTGGAACGGATGATTGGATCATTGTATACCACAGAAGACCTATCCCAAATCACGACAGAGACCATCGTGTGACCTGTATGGACATAATGGAATTCAATCCTGATGGCACCATAAAACCTATTAAAATGACTTTTGAGGGGGTTGGGGTCAATTAATGAACCATCACTTAACTACATAAAAATCATATCTTCAACTGGAACCACTCCTGAAAAAGCATTTGCATCGATTACGGGATAGGTGGTTACATCATTAAACTATGTAATCACTGGTTTTTTTAAGGAAAGGTTTTGACAATTATAGTTCACCCTCAATTAGCGCTAAATGAATTTACCTGAATTTTTCAAAATCCATGAATCAATATACTTTATAAGAATTAACTTTATATCCAGTATATCTCGATGCAAAACATAAAACATTATGAGCAGACTACACTCCTTTATTGGAGTATTGACATTTCTTTCAATGTTACTTCTTGGTTGCAAGGAGAAAAATGTATTGAATGAGGGAATTTATGAGATAATAGAATCGGATTCGGGGAAAGTCCAATCTCAAAAGTTACATCCCATAGTCGAACGAATGAATGCGTTAAAAATTCCCGGGGTCAGCATCGCAATAATTGATGATTTTAAAATAAATAATTTAATTGCAATTGGAGAAAGCGACAGTTTAAATTCTGTAACCAAAAATACTATTTTCCAAGCGGCATCAGTTTCAAAGTATGTTACTGCTATCATTGTACATCAGTTCATCTCACAGGGATTATTGGATTTGGATACAGATGTCAATCAATATTTAAAATCATGGAAGGTTCCCAAAAATGATTTCAACCAAGACACCCCGGTCACACTAAGACTTTTATTGTCCCACCAATCAGGACTTCCCAGTACCAATTTTGATTTTGACAAAAACCAAGGTGTTCCAACACTTGCTCAAATCCTTAATGCAGATTCCCCAGCAATCAATGAACCGGCCATTCCCAATGCAATTCCTGGGAGCAGATGGTCCTATTCAAATATTGGGTATGCACTTATCCAACAAATTTTAGAAGATATTATAGCTAAATCCTTCCAACAAATTGCAAAGGAAACCCTATTTGTTCCTTTGCAAATGAGTTCTAGCACATTTCAATACCCATTGCCTCCTAATTTCGAAAATACTGAGGCCAAACCCCACGATAAATTTGGGCAATCAAAACCGCCTCAATTGGAGTTGCCTGCAAAAGCGCAAGGAGGACTACTGACAACTCCAAAGGACTTGGGTAAATTAACCATTGAGATTATGAAGGCATATCACAATGATTCAAAAATATTTTCCAAAGAAACTGCGTTACGATTAATACATAACGAACGGGAACTTCCGTTCACCTTTTATAACCAAAAAGCATATATGGGACTAGGGGTGCTTCTCATTGGGGAAAACAAGAATATAGCCTTTCTTCATAATGGTTATAATTCACCTGGTTCAGTATGCATAGTTATTGGATTTCCTGAAGTTGGAAAAGGAGCTGTCATTGCGGCCAACAGCGCCAACGGAGAACAACTTTATCTTGAGATAATCGCAACACTCGCCCATAATTTAAAGTGGCCCAACGGACAATTTTTCAAGAAATAAAATGGGTTTAAAAAGTACTTGCCGTATCTCCAAACAACTACTAAATACATCTCCGATCAACCGTTCCTTTTACTATATTTATAGAAATCAAAAAAGACCATGGGGAAACTATACACTCTATTTGCATGCATACTGTTTTCACTGACCGTTTCTGCCCAACAAACGGACAATGATTCACTTTCGGTTCCCGAGCCAAAATCATTCATTAGTAATCATCAAATAACCAACGGTGGAAAACTTATCAAGTACAAGGCGATTGCTTCTGAAACTTATCTTAAAAACAAATCTGGAGAGCCGGTAGCTTCCATATGGTCCATTGCATATGTGCAAAATGGTACGGAAGACCCAAGCAAACGCCCAGTCACCTTTATTTTTAATGGTGGTCCCGGATCTGCATCTGTTTGGTTACAGATGGGCATGTTCGGCCCACAATTGGTAAAAGTAGACTCCGATGCCACTAAAGATGATGGCGCAGCACCTTATACTTTGGTAGAAAACATAAACGGTATAATGGATTTAACAGATTTGGTTTTTATAGACCCCGTGGGCACTGGATTTAGTAAAGTAATCGGAAAAGGAAAAGTCGAGGACTTTTGGGGCCTTACCGAAGATGCAAACTCGGTTGCAAAGTTCATGCGCCAATGGGTTACCGAAAATAATCGATGGCTTTCCCCAAAATACATTATCGGCGAAAGTTTTGGAACCACTAGGGCCGCTGGAGTGGCCAATGCACTGGAAGGGAACGGTCAAAATATGGCCTTAAATGGCTTAATACTGATTTCCCAGGCATTGGATTATGCAGGTTCCACATCTGTTCATGATAACATTACCTCCTACTTGACCTATCTGCCCAGCATGGCAGCCACGGCCTGGTACCACAAAAAAGCCGGTCAAGGAAAATCACTTGAGTCTTTTATCGAAGAATGCAGGGACTACACCTACAATTCTTATGCTTCGGCACTATATAAAGGGTCTATTTTAACAGATGCCGAAAAAAATGAGGTCGCAGAAAAACTCAGTTATTTTATTGGACTGGACAAAGAATATATTTTAAAATCAAACCTACGAGTACTGATGCCTCGTTTTCAAAAGCAACTGCTTGCCGAGGAAGGTCTGGCCATTGGTAGACTCGATGGGCGATATATGGCTAATGAAGTGGATAAATTAACAGATGGCCCACACCTTGGAGATCCATCTAGTTATCAGATCGGTTCTGCGTATACCGCATCACTTAATCATTATTACGCATCTGTATTGGGTATAAAAATGGATAGACCATACCTGACTTCCAATGGGGAAATATATGGTAAATGGAACTGGAAACCTGTTCCCAAAGGGAGTGGATGGGAGCCTTCATACGTTAATGTAACCCGAAAATTAAGTGAAACCATGCGAAGAAATACTGGGATGAAGGTGATGGTGGCAAGTGGGTACTATGATTTGATCTGTCCTTTTTTCGATGCAGAATACACTTTTTCCAGAAATGGTATTGAGCGGGATAAAATACAAATGTACTATTACGAGGCTGGTCATATGATGTACACACACCAGCCTGATTTAATAAAATTAGCCCAAGATGTTCGGGGATTTTTATCAAAAAAATAGCAAAGTATAAGACTATGCCATAGTCATAAAAAATACTATGCGCCTTTTATAATTACAATCTAATGATACAATTCTTCCGAAAAATTCGGCATCGATTGCTTAACGAAAATAAGTTAACAAAATACTTGCTGTACGCCATTGGGGAAATTTTTCTTGTAGTCATAGGGATTTTACTCGCGTTACAAATAAATAATTGGAATGATCTGCGAAAGCAAAAACAAAAGGAGAAATTTATCTTAAGAGATCTTCATCAAGAGTTTGTTTTCAATAGAAAGCTTTTGGATTCCATTATGACCTATCATAAACGAACCATTAAGTCTGCTGAATACTTAAAATCGCGGTTGCCAATCGATGTTAATCGTATTGACAACCTGGACTCATTGTCATATCACTTGTTTACGGTCAGTTTTGCCTATACGTACAACCCTTCCACGGGAATCATCAATAGTTTGCTCAACAATTCAACGATTGAAATTATTTCCAATAATGAGCTTCGGCAATTACTTATTGGTTGGAAGGATATATTGTCCGATTATCAGGAAGAAGAAATACGGGCCAGCGAAAATTACCTCAACCATTTAAAACCTTTCGAAAAAGAACATTTTAAATACAGTTTGGACTATAAAGAGGTGTTGTCAGATCCGAGAATTGATTTGACATTTTTAGAAACCCTTGCTTTTGACAATTATGTGCTCGACAGACATAACGACCTCAACAACATTGTCAATAGTGCCACAGGGACTGGAGAACTAAATCATATCACAAAAACCATGGACCGGATAATTCAACTCTCCGACCCCAAATCCTTGGATTGAATTTCAAGTATCCTCTATCTATTGATACGATACTTCACATAACCCTTCATTTGGTAAGAACTTAAAATAGTCTGCGCCGTTAACGATACCTTGAACATTGGCAAAAGGGCTTCCTTATCCACTTCAAAGAAAAACATGGCCTGTGCACAGGAAATAAATTTGGCTCCTAATTTTTCCAATTCCCCAATGAGTTTCATATTCGGGTTGTCCATCTTAAATTTTCCATTGTAAAATTCATTCGTAGTAAAAGCATTGAGCGAACCCGCATGAACAACAATCACAGGAGAAATATTTTCCAAAGGAATACCGGAAGCCACATGCAAATTGATTATACGTGCCACCTCAACAATGCTTGCATCCAATTTGGAGGGGGTATCACTATCAAAATTCACCAATTCGAACAGCAATTTGTATTCCAGATTTGGGTCGGGGATTTCGGTTACATCTTCCACTGGAATAACTCCCGAAAATGTTCCAGCGTCCAGAACGGGGAATGTGACTGTGGCCTCCATTTTAGCCATCATTTCTTGCCTCTTTTTTGCTTTTTCTTCCATTATGGAATCCGTTTTGGCAGTAGTCATTGAAACACTGTCATTTTCAACATTGTGATCTTTGTTTTGGGAAAAACAGGTCAACATAAAAAGACCTGCAACTAACGAGAGAATAGTTTTCTTCATTGGTTTATGATTGGGTGGTTTTAGAATCGAATCACCTACTGTGTGCGATTCACTGGAAACTGTAATTTGAAAGTACGCAATTTATTCAGAAAACAAACACAGTCCCAATAACATAATACATTCATTAAGAGAATAGATTCCTTATCTTAGTTACAAATAAAATGTAGTACTTGTTGACCTTAAAAGTATTGCCCTGCAATAACTAACCAATCCAATATGGAGCAATTAAAAACCTTGGCGTTCAGGAAATTGGTCTATCTGGACCTTTCTTGGATCCACAAATTAAACGATTACATGACGGAATTCAATTACCTGGTGGTGCAATTCATATAACGTATTGAAAAAGAATTAAAAATGCACAAGAACAAACTGAAACCAACAATATTTACCATGAAGACATTTCGAAGTTTCCTATTTTCACTTATTATTATCGTCACCTCCTGCAAAAAACAAGAGGGTACCAATACTGTTCAAATTGATGGTCTGACGGATAAAGTGGAGGTACTTCGTGATGAAGTCGGTATCAACCACATTTATGCCAATAACCAACATGACCTGTTTTTCACACAAGGATATTATGCTGCAAAAGACCGTCTGTTTCAATTTGAAATATGGCGAAGACAGGCAACGGGAACAGTTGCGGAAATTCTGGGCGAAAGAGAACTGAAAAGGGATATCGGAACCCGTTTGTTCAAATTTAGGGGAGATATGAAGACCGAAATGCAACACTATCATCCCGATGGGGAAGAAATCATCACGGCTTATACCAATGGGGTAAACGCATATATTGAAGAAGTCCTACAAAACCCGGAATTATTGCCTGTAACCTTTAAAGCTTTAGACATTTTACCTCAAAAATGGACACCTGAAGTGGTCATTTCCAGACATCAGGGCTTACTGGGCAACATAACATCCGAATTGGACATAGGAAGGGCGGTTGCCAAATTAGGCCCTGAGAAGGTCAAGGAATATTATTGGTTTCATCCCAAAGAGCCCGTTTTAGATTTGGATCCCGCAATTGACCCAGAGCTATTGGGTGATGATATATTGGAACTATATGAGGCCTATCGAACTTCCGTAAAATTTAAACCCGAAGACATACAACCGGAATATCGTGTTGAACCAAGTGTAAGTCTTAATGCCGAGCTGAAAATCAATCCATCAGAAGCGGACAAAATGTGGATAGGCAGTAACAATTGGGTAACAGATCCTTCACTTTCCGAAAACGGGCACACCTATATGGCCAACGACCCGCATAGAACCCTGGCAGTTCCCTCCCTTCGTTATTGGGTGCATTTATCTGCCCCCGGTTGGAATGTAATCGGTGGTGGTGAACCAGAGATTCCCGGTATATCGATTGGTCATAATCCTTATGGTGCTTGGGGATTGACTGTTTTCCGTACGGATGGAGAAGATTTGATGGTCTATGCGTTAAACCCTGACAATCTCAATCAATACAAATACAAAGACGGCTGGGAAGATATGAATGTGATCCATGAAACGATTCCCGTTAAAAACAGTGATGATGCCGAGGTGGAACTAAGATACACTAGGCATGGGCCGGTTACTTATATAGATTCCTTGAACCATGTCGCATATGCTGTCCGCTGTGCCTGGATGGAACCTGGAAGCTCCCCTTATTTAGCTTCCTTAAGGATGAATCAGGCCAAAGATTGGGAAGAGTTCAGGGATGCATGCAACTACAGTAATATTCCTGGGGAAAATATGATTTGGGCGGACAAGAATGGAAATATTGGTTGGCAAGCGGTGGGAATTGCACCTATCCGCAAAAATTTCAGTGGCCTAGTACCTGTTCCCGGAGACGGTAGGTATGAGTGGGATGGGTACCTTCCCATCAAACAGAAACCACATGATTACAATCCCACAAGTGGTTTTATTGCCACCGCAAATCAAAATGTAACATCGGAAAACTATACGGAGTGGGATGCCATTGGATACATGTGGAGCGATCCGTTTCGTGGGGATAGGTTGAAAGAAGTTTTGGGGTCGGGCGATAAATTGACCATGGAAGACATGAAGGCTTTACAAACAGATTATCTGTCCATACCAGCTCGTGCCCTTGTCCCATTCCTAAAAAATCAGACCTTCACTGATGATTTACAGAAGCAGGCACAACAACAATTGTTGGCCTGGGATTATATCTTGGATAAAAATTCAAGTGAAGCAGCAGTATATGTTGCTTGGGAAAGAGAGTTGCTTAACGGCTACTTTGATTATTTTCCAAATCCTGAAGTGCAATCCGTCATTTCCAGAATACAAATGAACAAGTTAATGGAATGGATACATCATCCCAAGTCAAAATTTGGTCAAAATGCCACGGATAAAAGAAATCGGTTTTTAACGGAAACCTTTATTTCTGCCGTCAATGGTCTATCCGGTAAATTTGGAACGGATATAACAACATGGAAATATGGACGAGATGATTACAAACATGTCCAAATTGTCCATCCCTTGGGCAAGGTAGTCAATGCAGAGCTACAAGCTAAATTGAACACCGCCAAATTACCAAGGGGAGGCAACCAATACACCCCTGGGGTAACCGGAAGCAATGACAACCAAACATCCGGTGCTACCTTCAGGATTATTGTTGACGTAAACGACTGGGATCAATCCGTTGGGACTAATTCACCGGGGCAATCCGGCGACCCAGAGAGTTCATTCTACCAAAATCTGTTTGAAGATTGGGCCAATGACAAATATTTTCCAGTGTATTATTCAAGGGATAAAATCGAGGCGACAACAGTTGGTAAAGAATTTTTGGTTCCAAAAAATTAACATTTTTGAATCATTAACGTCATCATGGAAAATGGCAATTCGATCTCAATACCCAAGAAGTAAAAGCTAGCGGTGATTTGGCCACAGAGAACGGAAAATACACCCTGACAATTTCGACAAATGAGACATTGCCAATACCCAAAATGGAAGATAAAGGGAACTTTTGGGAAAAAATTGATGGAGAGTAGAAAGTGGTCTGGGATGCACCCGTAACAGAAATGCCGTTGCCAAGTCAATCTCCTAACCCGACAAAGGTAGAATAACACTGAACATATTTTATTGTATGGAAATCGTAGTCTTTTGTGGAATATTTTAGGATAGTAAATAAAAAAACAACGGAACAAAAAATACATAAGTATTTAACCTTGACCAACTTGGACAAATTCAGTTCTGAAATTTTTAATTTGAAGGAACCAACTGAAAATGAATCAGATATTGGCGGTATTTGGGGGGAATTTACTTTGATTCGCAATAAAATAAAAGGTGGATGCCGCTTTGCGCTAATGGAATGTCCCAATGCGCTATGCTGGACCGTTACCACAGGATATCCTCCAAAACCCGAATCCATTGTTGTTCATTTAACCATCAATCGAACAGAAAAGGACCCAGAGTTCATTGAGGAAATCATAGATTTTTTAGATGATATGTGCCAAAACCTACGTCTCTTTTTTTCTGAGGAAAAGATGGTTTAAAACATAGAGCAAATATATTTTCTGTTGCTTCTCGAAATCCGTATAAGAATCAGAAGCCCGATTTACAATTGCAAATCGGGCTTCATTTTGGGTAAATCAATAGCCAAGACAGTAGGTAAAACTATCGATTTGGGACATTTAATTCCAGCCGCCGCCCAAAGCGCGGTACATATTTACCTGGGCCAGCATCTGGTCTTTTTTGGTCTCCACCAGTTCCATACGCGATTCCAAAGCCTCACGTTGTGCCAAAAGCACTTCGATGTATTCCACTCTCGCGGACTGGAACAAACGTGTAGACAGGTCTATCGATTCCGTTAGGGCCTGCACTTGACCATCTTTTAATTCATAGCTCTTTTTAAGATTATCGATGTTGGACAACTGGTTGGCCACCTCGATATATGCGTTCAAAATGGCCTTTTCGTACTCGTACACCGCTTGCAACTGTCGAGCTGTAGCATTTTTGTATTGCGCTTTGATTGCATTTCTGTTGATCAAGGGAGCAACCATATCTCCAATCGCTGAATATAAAACAGATTCTGGCGTAGTGCTGAGGTATTTGGTATCAAAAGCTTCAAGACCTAAACCTGCCTTAATCGTAAACTGAGGATAAAAATTAGCCTTTGCCGCTTTGGTATCCAACTTAGCTGCTGCCAATTCAAACTCGGCACTACGCACATCGGGGCGGTTCTGCAACAATTGCGAAGGTATGCCCGCATATACTGTATCAATAGGCGTATCGATAAAGTTATCGGACTCCCGTTGAATATGCTGCGGTGAACGACCAATCAAAAAGTTCAACCGGTTCTCTACCTCCACTATTTGTTGTTGAATCTCATATTTATGGCTTCTGTTTTTCATCACCTCGGCCTGAAAACGCTTAACGGCCAATTCCGTGGCACGTGCAGCTTGCTTTTGCAACTTAACCATTTGCAACGCATTCTGCTGAATCTCCAAGTTTTGATCTATAATGGCCATTTGGTTGTCCAGCGCCATCAACTCATAATACGAATCAGCTATCTCTGCCACCAAATTAGTCACCATAAAGTTCTTGCCTTCTACACTGGACAGATATTCGAAAACCGCAGCCTTTTTCTCATTGCGCAGTTTCTTCCAAACATCCAATTCCCATGTCGCATAGGCCCCGACCATATAATTGGTCAGGGGTTCTGGGAACTCTTCACCTTCCTTAACTTCCAAGTTCTTTTCCACGGCGCCATTTCGGGTATATTCGCCCACTTTTTCAACTTCGGCACCTGCTTGAAGGTTTACAAAAGGCAAATACTCACCCTTTTTGGCCTGAATTACATTCTTGGCCATGTCCACTCGTTGCAACATAATGTTAAGCTCTTGGTTCTTCACCAGAGCCGTATCAATAAGGGCAATGAGGTTGGAATCTTTAAAAAACCTCTTCCACTCCACCAAACCAGTATTTACTGTATCCACGGACTGGTTTTGGTAATTTTCGGGAACGTCGATGTTCTCGTTTCTGATTTCACGGGTTGGCACACAAGAATAAAAGGCCACCAACACTATCATTCCAATTAAAAGTGATTTTCTATGCTTCATCTTGGTCACCATTTTTCTTTTTCTTTCCATTTCTTGTGGTCATTTTTTTCAAAAGTTTGTTCACTTCACGCAAACGTGCGCGCAATTTGCTTTCAGTGTCATTATGTTTGAAGAACTCCTCTGAGATTGGCTCATCATGTTCATCTTTAATAAGACTTTTACCTTCGGCCATTTTTGCAAATACATAATACAATCCGGGTATCAGCAACACACCGAAAATGGTTCCGATAAGCATTCCTCCCAAGGCAGAACCACCAATGGTACGGTTACCAATGGCTCCTGCACCTGAAGCAACAACCAAGGGTATCAAACCTGCGATAAATGCAAAAGATGTCATTAAAATAGGCCTGAAACGTTGTTTGGAGCCTTCAATGGCTGCTTCCAGTACAGGCATGCCTTCCCTATGCTTCTGAACGGCAAATTCCACAATCAATACGGCGTTTTTACCTAAAAGTCCCACCAGCATGATCATACCGATCTGGGCATATACATCATTGGACAATCCCATAAACTTCAACAACATGAAGGAACCAAAAACCCCAACAGGGAGTGAAAGGATTACCGCCAATGGTAACAAGAAGCTTTCGTACTGGGCGGCCAAAACCAAATACACGAATATGAGCACTACTATAAAAATGTAAATGGATTCATTTCCGCGTTGTGCCTCATCATAGGAGAGTCCCTCCCAAGCAATATCGTAGCCTCGAGGCAAGGTTTGCTCGGCCACTTCTTTTATGGCTCCAATGGCATCGCCACTGGTATACCCTGCAGCTGGTAATCCGCGAATGGCCGCAGAATTATAAAGGTTATATCGAGTCACCTCATTGGGACCCAGTTTTTTCTCCATGGTCATAAATGCAGAATAGGGGACCATTTCGCCCTCTTCGTTCTTCACAAAGAGTTTTTCCAAATCTGAGGGCAATCCACGATATTCCGGTGCCGCTTGGGTATATACCTTGAAAAATCTACCAAAACGGATAAACCCTTGCTCATAGGTACTACCGATAAGAATGTTCAGGTTTTCCATAGCTTTCCCTATGGAAACTCCCTTCTGCATGGCGGTCTTATTATTAATTTTCAACTCATATTGTGGATAATTGGCGGCATAGAACGTGAACAAACCTGCCAATTCCTTACGTTCTCGCAAGGCATCCATAAAATCGTTGTTGATTCGCTCAAACTCATGATAATCGGTACCATTGGTCTTGTCCAACAAACGCATGGCAAAACCGCCAGAGGAACCAAAACCAGGAACTGCTGGCGGTTCAAAGTATTCGATTACCGCACCAAGGTCCTTAGTCTCTTCTTCCAACTCCTCCATAATCTCATGGACGGAATGCTCCCGCTCTGACCATGGTTTTAGGTTGATGAGACAAGTACCTGCATTGGAACCACGACCCTCTGTCATAATTTCATACCCTGCCAAAGAGGAAACAGATTCTACTCCTTCCGTCTCCTCACAAATAGCTTGAAGTTTTCGGGCCACTTCATTGGTTCGTTCCAATGTAGCACCCGGAGGTGTCTGGATGATGGCATAGATCATTCCTTGATCTTCATTGGGTATGAATCCGGCGGGCAATACTTGGTTGGTAAAGAAAATACCAGCACAAAATGCCAGCAATAGTCCAAAAGTAACTACTCTTCGATTTACGATTTTGTTCAACACCCCAACATAGCGTCCCGTAAGTTTCTCAAACCTGCCATTAAACCAATCAATAAATCGGTTTACCGGAGATTTTCGTTTTGGTTTACCATGCGTGTTCTTCAACATCATAGCACAGAGCACTGGTGTTAAGGTAAGGGCCACAATAGCCGATATCACAATAGAACCTGCCATGGTAATGGAAAACTGCCTATAGAAAACCCCCACAGGTCCTGTCATAAAGGAAATGGGGATAAACACAGAGGTCATTACCAAGGTAATGGCAACAATGGCCCCACCGATTTCTCCCAATACTTCGTAAGATGCCTTGTAGGGCGTAAGGTTCTCCTCTTCCATTTTTACGTGAACGGCCTCCACGACCACAATGGCGTTGTCCACCACAATACCAATCGCCAATACCAAGGCAAACAGCGTAATCAGGTTGATGGACAGTCCAAAGAGCTGCATCACAAAGAATGCCCCAATAAGGGAAACGGGCACTGCAATAATTGGGATTAAGGTAGAGCGCCAATCACCCAAGAACAGGAACACCACAATGGCCACCAAGATAAAGGCATCACGAAGGGTATGCAGTACTTGGTCAATAGAGGCATCCAAAAAATTGGATACATCATAACTGATCTTATAATCAATACCTGGTGGCATATCGGCCTCAAGTTCATCCAATTTTTCTTTAACGGATTTGATAACATCACTACCGTTACTACCAAAAGTCTGTTTTAATACAATGGATGCCGATGGTTTTCCGTCCAAGTTGGAATAGATATCAAAGAATTCACTTCCGAGTTCCACATCGGCGACGTCACCTAATTTTAAAATCTCTCCTTCTTCGTTGGCTTTAATAATGATATCCTTGTATTGCTGTGGTTCATTATATCTATTCTGATACACCAATACATATTCCAACGATTGCGCTTTTTTACCAGAACTTCTACCTAAACGTCCAGGCCTGGCCAGGATGCTTTGCTCCTCCATGGCCTCCAGAATCTCTTCTGCAGAAACATTATAGGCTCGCATTCGGTCTGGTTTAAGCCAAACCCGCATGGCAAACTTACGGCTACCCAAGATCTTGGCACTTGCAATACCGTTGATACGCTGGATTTCGGGTATCATTTTGGTGTATGCATAGTTGTATAAGAACTTTTCATCATTGTTCTTGGAATCACTATACAGGTTAACGTACATCAACATACTGGGCTGCACAGGAGTAATAACCACTCCTTCCCGTTGTACCAGTTCTGGTAATAACGGCATTACTTGGTCTACCCTGGTCTTTACCCGAACCACTGCTTGGTTAGGGTCGGTGCCTGGTTCAAAGATTACTCTTAATGTTCCTTCTCCAGCACTGGTTGCATCGGAAGCGATATACCGCATACCTTGCACCCCATTAATAGAGGTTTCCAAGGGAATTAGGGTAGATTTCACCAATACATCGGCACTTGAACCGGGATAGGCTATAAATATATTTACTGTAGTAGGCGCAATTTGGGGAAACTGCGATATGGGCAGTTGTTTTATGGCCAACAGTCCCGTAAACACAATTATGACAGAAATCACAATGGCCAATACAGGTCTGTGTATAAATTTTTTAAACATAATAACTAAAGATTATGGGATTGTTACTCAGTGTACAACTCAAGATTGGACAGTATGGATTCCGGTTTCTCAAAATCATAGTGAATTTTCTCTCCACTTTTAACCATACGTATACCCTCCAAGAGCACTTTGTCATTTAACGAAAGTCCTTTTTCCACTACAAAAAGATGTGGAAGTTCGGCACCTACTTCAATTTCGCGCTGCTGTACCGTATCGTTCTCATCAATAACAAACACGTATTTTTTGTCCAAAACCTCAAAAGTTGCCTTTTGTGGAATAAGCATAGCTTTGTCCAACGGTACCCTCATTAAGATACTTCCCGTTTCACCATGCCTTAAAATACCATCAGGGTTGGAAAAGGTTGCTCTAAAGGCAATGTTCCCTGTTTCGTGGTTGAATTCACCTTCAATGGTTTCAACAACACCGGGCTGGTTGAATTTTTTGTTATTGGCCATTAAAAGTTCAACTTCTTGCTTTTCATCTTTTTTGGCACTAATAATGTAATCCAGATACTCAGACTCGGGAACATTAAAATAGACCCACATCTTAGAGTTGTCGGAAAGGTTGGTCAACAATTCTCCCTCATCCAAAAGGCTCCCTTCCCTTGCTTCCAAATGGTCCATTATCCCATCAAACGGGGCACGGATATCTGTAAACCCCAAATGGGTCTCTGCTAAACTAACCTCTGCTTTGGCCCTATCGTATTCTGCTTTGGCCATGGCCAGTTCGTTTGCAGATACCACATCGCCATCTGCTAGGAGTTTGGTGTTTTTATATTCAATTTCAGCGACCTCTGCCTCTGCTTTGGCTTTTTGCAGATCCGCTTCGTACACATTGGGCATTATATGGAACATTTGCTGTCCTTTTTTTACATGTTGCCCTTCATCCACATAAATATGCTGTAGGTATCCTTTTTCCAAAGCTCTAAGCTCAATGTGTCTAATGGAATGGATTTGACATACATAGTCTTTAGTAATTGAGGTATCCTTTTGAATAGGACTTGATACGAGATACTTGGTTTCTTCCTTGTTTTCGTGTTTTTTGGATTCGCAACTTGTATAGCTCAATGCCACAAACAAGCCGATGAAGATGGAAAATCTCCTCATAGTTTTATTGTTTAAAAAATGTTTAGAAATGGTCAAGGGAAGTCCGAATCCACATAAAGGGACCTACCCTTGGTTATTGATTGTTACCCAAAGGGTTGTAGAAATCTGAGAAAGAGCCTATGGCTCTTTACACAAAAAGTAAAATTCTAAATTCGGAACACCTGAAACCTAACATGCTTCTTTAAGGATGAAGCGGACTTGGGTTGTGACAACCCGCAATTGGTGTTAGATTCCAAAAACAATTGGCCCCAAGAAGGGTCAAAAAAATTGGCAGTTAAAAAACTGCCATACTTAAAAGAAAAACTATATGATGCTACTTCTTCCTCACGTTCTTCTTGTTCTTCAATGTCAATTTCTGCGCAATGCCTTTTCTCTAAGCCCAATTGCATCGCATTGAAAGAGGCGTAGGAATGTTGATTTTCTAAATTTTGTAGATAGCAGGCATTTTCCGCAAAGGAAATTTCTTGTGAATCTGCGTATAAGTTAATGAATCCTCCCAATAACAGGATGAATAGAGGAAACAAGTATTTTGCAAATGCCTTTTTCATTTGGGGAACAAAACTAGGTTACCCAAACTATTCACACAAATAGTACTTGTTAATATTGGTTAAATTTTATTTAATGGCTATTATTCTTGATGAAAATTTTGTAGTAAGGGGAGAAAAATTCATTTACCGTAAAATCAAACTTCAGGAAATAATGAATTTTAACTAAAAAACTGACGTCTAATAGAAAACTGAACAGTCTAACGCATTCACAACCATTTAAATTTTATCTTCGTTATAATTGAAATACAATCATTTCTATATGAAAAGTCGTCTTTTCGTCATCATTTCGGTCATTTTTCTTCTCATAACATCATGTATTGACTCAAAAAACAAAAAAGATGATTCTTCATTGGGCACCGAGACTTTCTATACTGTTTCCATTAATCAAGATTACAAGTTAAGTATCCCAAAATTTATGACAGGAACCACGGGTTTGAACGAAGAAGCTTCTTTGCAATATCAAAGTCTGCTCAAAGAGGCATATCTTCTTGTAATTGACGAACCCAAAGCTGGTTTTGAAGAAGTATATCGGGACTTAAACCAATATGATGATGATCTTTCCATTATGCAGAATTATCGGGACGCCAGATTAAAAATACTTTCACGTACTACAGAAATCAACCGTAAAACCAAACCAGAATTTTTAAAAATACACGGGTTAGATGCTGAAACTATGGAGCTGGATGCCAATATAGAAGGCGTTGCCAACGAAATTTCCTATTTTTTGACTTTTATTGAAGGGGACGATAGGGTGTATATGATCATGGCCTGGACCTTAAAGAATAAAAAGATGGAGCATAAAAAAACCTTTAAAACGATTGCCGAATCTTTTGAACTTGTTCCTTGAAATGTAATCTGACACCTATGCATTTCATCTGATTTATTATACCTTCTATCTGTTGACAAGCAGTTCTGATTACGATTTTTCTAATTTTACCAAGCAGCAAACAAACACATTTGTACCCATGAAAAAAAATCTCTCCCTGAAGCTTACATCCTGTCTATTTATCTTTTTGTCTCTTATGGCCTGTAGCACGGAAGATGGCACAAATGGCTTGGATGGAATGGATGGTGTTGACGGATTGAATGGTTCGGATGGTTCGGATGGTCTGAATAGCTTGGTAAGCACCGCTCCTGAACAACCGGGAAGCAATTGCACCAATGGTGGCTTTAGATTGGATTTTGGACTTGACGTAAATAACGACGGCACTTTAGACCCCGAAGAAGTAACTTCTTCCCAATTTGTTTGTAATGTGGACCCATCCAATGGATTGACAAGCTTGATCAATACGGTTATCGAGCAACCAGGGGTGAACTGTACCAATGGGGGTTATAGGCTCGATGTAGGCCTTGACACTAATTCCAATGGGACTCTGGATGTTGACGAAGTATCCACCTCGGAATATCTGTGCAATGGAGACCCTAGCGATTTTTCATACCAAAGCTATGCATCCTTGATTAGTCAGACTGGAACTGATGATCCCACCGAGCAAGTCTTGGAAAATAGTTTAAACATTGTCATCACTTGGACAAGGCAAGCGCAGGGAATCTATCTTGGAACGCTTGACACCCCTATCGATATTAGTAAGACAGTCATCTTTTTTAGCACCCCAACCACTCATACTGGAGTTCGAGGCACTTTGGAAAGTAACAATCAAATAAGACTGGAGCTCCAAAACGGAGTCAATGTTTTTGCAGACAATTTTGAAAACCTATCCTTTGAATTAAGGGAATATGAATAATGGTACTTTAAAAAAACAACAAGATATCCTTTTGGAAATAACTCAGTAACTATCATGAAAAAGTTAACCCCATTTTATACCCTATTGGCCTTAATGCTATTTGCATCTTCCTATGGACAAAACTCTTTTCCGGCATCTGGAACAGTTGGCATTGGCACATTAACCCCGGACACTAATTATGCCTTGGATGTTAATGGTTCACTAAATGCCACCGAAATTAACGTAACCAATCTGTTGGTAGGAGGTAATCCCATGCAAAGCTCCCCCTGGAACTTAAATGGAAACAACATTTTTTACTCTAGCGGTAATGTGGGTATAGGAACAAATACACCTAATTACGAATTGGATATCGTGGGAACTTTAAATGCAACTACCATTTTACTTAACGGTACACCATTGGAAAACTCGCCCTCTCCTTGGACCATTGTGGGAAATGACATATCCTATACTGGTGGCGATGTAGATGTAACAACCTTAAATGCAGGGAATATATCCTTAAATGGCTCAACCCTTGTTTCATCCCCTTGGACCATTGCCGGAAGTAACATCTCTTACACCGCAGGAACCATTGATGTAGAAACATTGGATGCCACTACCCTCAGTATTAATGGAACTGATGTGGTTTCATCTCAATGGACATCATCAGGTACAGACCTTTCATATACAACAGGAAATATTGGCGTTGGAACCACTACACCTGGTTTTGCTTTGGATGTAGCAGGAACAGTTAATGCGACAAACTTTTTGCTAAATGGATCCCCTTTGCCTTCTGGGAATTCGCCATGGGACATCAATGGTAATAATACGTTTTATAGCTCAGGAAATGTAGGGATTGGGACCAATACCCCTGGATATGCACTAGATGTTTCTGGTACTATAAATGCAAGCAATATTTTGATTAATGATGCCCCATTGCCCAGTTCTCCTTGGGCACTTTCAGGCAATGATGTTTCATATACTTCAGGGAACGTGGGAATAGGAACTACCAACACACAAGGTTTTTTGCTTGCCGTGGCCGGTAATATGGTCGCTGAAGGAGTCAAAGTTGAATTGGAAGGCAATTGGCCAGATTTTGTTTTTGAAAAGGATTTTGATCTTCAAAGCTTGATGGAAATCGAAGCGTATATAAAGAAAAATGGGCATCTTCCAAATGTCCCAAGTGCAGAAGAAATTAAAACCAACGGTATTAATCTTGGGGAAATGGATGCCACATTGTTGCAAAAAATTGAAGAACTCACACTACACTCCATCCAACAACAAAAGGAAATTGATAGCCTAAAAAGAATAAACCAAAAACTTTCCGAACAGAACAAATTAATTCTATCGTTGCAAGAAAGATTGCTTAGATTGGAATCAAAAAACAATTAAAAAAAGGACATTAAATAAAAAACGCCGCAAATTGCGGCCTTTTTTTACTTTAAAATTATTTTACTTACTCAAGTACATTTTTCGCCTTGCGTACAAGTTGTAGAACTCATCATCTTTCAAGCTATCAATAAATAGAATGCTCTCCCCTGTACTCTTCATTTCTGGTCCCAAGTTTTTATTCACATTAGGGAACTTATTGAAAGAGAATACTGGTTGCTTGATCGCATAACCGTCTAAATGAGGGTTAAATTCAAAATCCTTGACTTTTTTCTCGCCCAACATTACTTTGGTTGCGTAGTTTACATAAGGCTCCTTGTATGCTTTTGCAATAAACGGAACCGTACGGGACGCCCTTGGGTTGGCCTCGATAATGTACACAGTATCATCCTTGATCGCAAACTGAATGTTAATCAATCCAACGGTGTTAAGTGCCAAGGCAATCTTTTTGGTGTGGTCCTTAATTTGTTGCAATACAAACTCACCTAGATTAAATGGTGGAAGCGTGGCGTTGGAATCACCTGAGTGGATTCCACATGGCTCAATGTGCTCCATGATTCCAATAATATATACATCCTCACCATCACAAATGGCATCTGCCTCTGCTTCGATAGCACCATCCAAATAATGGTCTAACAGCAATTTGTTATTCGGTATTTTACGCAACAAATCCACCACATGTGCTTCCAGTTCTTCTTTGTTGATCACGATTTTCATTCCTTGGCCACCCAATACATAAGATGGTCTCACCAATAATGGGAACTTTAATTCCTCGGCCAAGTCCAAAGCTTCATCTGCGGTCTCCGCCACTCCGAATCGTGGATAAGGAATATCGTTGTCTTTCAACAAGGTGGAAAAACTTCCACGGTCCTCGGCCAAATCCAAAGATTGGAAACTAGTACCTATAATATTGATTCCGTATTTATCCAGTTTCTCGGCCAATTTCAATGCGGTTTGGCCTCCTAACTGAACAATTACACCTTCTGGTTTTTCGTGAAGGATTATATCATAGATATGTTCCCAAAATACAGGCTCAAAATATAATTTGTCCGCCGTATCAAAATCCGTGGAAACGGTTTCGGGGTTGCAATTGATCATAATGGTCTCATAACCGCACTCGGCTGCTGCCAGAACGCCGTGCACACAACAGTAATCAAACTCGATTCCCTGACCGATTCGGTTAGGTCCAGAACCTAGGACAACCACTTTTTTCTTATCGGTAACCACACTGTCGTTGGCCACGTATTTGGTACCGTCAGCAGTCTCTATTTCTTCTTCGAAAGTGGAATAATAATACGGAGTCACCGCTTTAAACTCAGCAGCACAGGTATCCACCAATTTATACACACGATTGATATTCAGGTCGGTTCTTTTGCTATGCACCTCGCTTTCATAACAATCCAACATATGGGCAATCTGTCTATCGGCAAAACCTTTCTGCTTTGCTTCCAACAACAATGCCTTGGGCAAGCTTTCTATCGTGTATTTTGATATTTCCATTTCCAAGAAGTGCAATTCCTCGTATTGTTTTAGGAACCACATATCTATCTTGGTGATTTCGTGGATACGCTTTAATGGAATTCCAAGTTGAATGGCATCGTAGATAACGAAAACCCTGTCCCAACTGGGTACTCTCAATTTTTCAATAATAGTTTCATAATCTTTGTATCCTTTTCCATCGGCACCCAATCCGTTTCGTTTGATTTCGAGGGATTGTGTGGCTTTGTGCAAGGCCTCTTGGAACGATCGTCCGATACCCATCACCTCTCCTACGGACTTCATCTGGAGACCTAGGGTTCTGTCGGAACCTTCGAACTTATCAAAGTTCCAACGAGGTATTTTTACGATAACATAATCCAATGTGGGTTCAAACAAAGCTGATGTAGACTTGGTAATCTGGTTGTCCAACTCATCCAACGTGTAACCAATGGCCAATTTAGCGGCAATTTTGGCAATCGGATATCCTGTAGCCTTGGAGGCCAAAGCAGATGATCTGGATACCCTCGGGTTAATCTCGATAGCGATAATATCTTCTTTCTCATCCGGGCTCACGGCAAACTGAACGTTACATCCACCTGCGAAGTCCCCTATACTGCGCATCATGTGGATGGCCATATCCCTCATGCGCTGGAACGTCCTATCGGACAAGGTCATTGCGGGGGCTACGGTAATGGAATCCCCTGTGTGGATACCCATTGGGTCCATATTCTCGATGGTACAGATGATGACCACGTTGTCGTTTTTGTCACGTAGCAATTCCAGTTCATATTCTTTCCAACCCATCAAGGCCTTATCGATCATTACCTCGTGGATCGGAGAAACTTCCAGACCATGGCTCAACATATCATCAAAATGTTCAGGATCATAGACGATACCAGCACCAGCACCTCCAAGGGTAAAAGAAGCCCTAATTACCAATGGAAAACCAAACTCTTGTGCAATCTCCTTTCCTTTTAGGAACGATGTTGCCGAAGCCTGCGGAGGCATGCCCACACCTATTTTGAGCATCAATTCCCTAAACTTTTCACGGTCTTCGGTAATATTGATGGCATCAATATCAACCCCAATGATTTCCACTCCAAAATCTTCCCAAATTCCTTTTTCATCGGCCTCGATACAAAGATTCAGTGCAGTTTGTCCGCCCATGGTCGGCAATACAGCATCAATATTTGGATGGTTTTTAAGTATTTCGACTATAGATTTGGTATTCAACGGTTTAAGATAAACGTGGTCCGCCATGGTCGGGTCCGTCATAATAGTGGCGGGGTTGCTGTTTATCAAAATAGTTTCAATACCGTCCTCCCGAAGCGATCGAAGTGCTTGGGAACCTGAATAATCGAACTCACATGCCTGACCGATAATGATTGGGCCAGAACCAATAATCAAAATGGAATTTAAATCTTTTCTCTTGGGCATTTTCAATAGGGGTTTCTCGTTATCTGCTTATATGTCAAAAAAAAGGTGTTACTGGAAAAGTAACACCTTTAATTTAAATAATAAATACTCTCATTATTTTTTATGTCTTGGCTCAGAGGAAACAGTTAATCTCTTTCTTCCCTTGGCTCTTCTTCTCGCAAGAACTTTTCTACCATTGGCAGTCGCCATGCGCTCCCTAAAACCATGCTTGTTTCTTCTCTTCCTTTTGGATGGTTGATACGTTCTTTTCATTTCCGAACTGTTTTATGGATTTTGATGTCGGGAAATTTGTTTTCCCTAAAAAATTCTGGGCGCAAATATACGAAGACTTTTTACTTTGGCAAGTCTAAACTTAAAATATTTAATTAACTTTTTAGTACTTTTGCCAGCGCTTAACATTAGGTAAAAATCACTAGACATTATGTTCAATAAAAATATCAAGCTCGTTATTGCCGTTCTTATCATTGCTTATGCCGTTTTCCAGTTTGTGGAGGGCAACATTGGCAACGGAATTGCATTGATCTTGCTCTCCCTCGTATTCATTTTTCTTTACTTTAGAAATGAGTTTATCCTATTGGCCTTTCTTAAAATGAGAAAGCAAGATATGGATGGGGTTCAAAAATGGCTTGATAAAATAAAGAACCCAGAAAGTGTCTTAATCAAAAAGCAACAGGGGTACTTTAACTATTTGCACGGTATCATCTATTCCCAAAAAAACCTGACACAGGCCGAAAAGTACTTTAAAAAGGCCCTGAAATTTGGTTTGACCATGGATTACGACGTGGCCATGGCCAAATTGAGCCTAGCGGGCATTGCTATGCAAAAGCGCAGAAAGCGCGAGGCTACACAATTGTTGAAAGAGGCCAAGAAATTGGACAAGAACAATATGCTTACCGACCAAATTAAGATGATGCAACAGCAGATGAAGAAGATTTAGTCTCTCTTCCCTTCTTATCTTTTATTTTTCCTAGGGTTGATTTTAATTAACCCTAAGATGTTATTGGTCTTATAAACACATCATATAAGCTGTGATGGCATCTTTCTCCTCTTTGGTCAAACCTAACTCGAGAACAACGTTAAAAAATTCGGTGGCATCGTCCAAAGTAGGCAATCTATCATCGTGAAGATAAGGTGGCGAATCTTTAATACCTCTCAAAGGAAAAGTTTTAATCGGTCCTTCTGGCCTACCTTTATAAAAACGCTCTACTTTTAAATCGTGCATATAATCATCTACAAAAGCAGGACCATAATGACATTGGACACATTTGGCCTTCCCGCGGAACAATTCCTGCCCCAACAATTCTTGTTTCGTGGATTTTTCAGGAATCAAGTTCCCCATACCATCGAGTTTAGGTGCTGGCGGAAAATCAAGGATAGAATTAAAGTCTCCCATACGATTAGTTACTTCTCTCTTTTGACTCCGTGGACCAATGTGCTGTTGCATGCCCGGGTCACCATCAAAATATTCCTCAACCTCTGCAAAGTGGTCCATACTGCGTATAGATCTCTTAGAGGACAACTGCATCAAATTATAATTTCCACGCATGGTCGGTGTTCCCACTCTTAACCTTGCCAAGTTGGGACGACTATCCGGACCAAGCTCAAAAGCACCATTGGTATGCCCATTTACGTGACATGAAAAACAGGATACCCCGGCACTGGGGGCCTCGGTCACCCTATGGGTCGTATGATTGAACCATGTGGTTGGAGATGGACGCAACAGTTCCTTTAATCCCTCCATTTGTTCTGGAGTAAGAAGACCATTGAAAATTTCGTAATAATTGGCAATGGTCACTTCCCTGCCTTTGGTAACATCGCCCAACTCCCTGTGTGTTGTCAAAAACATCGGTGGCGGAAACTCGGGAAGGTATTCCACTGGAAAGTCATGATCCATATCGATTCTGACATGCTCTGGATGGGCTTCGTTCCAATTGTCCGGAAACACCATGTGGGCGGTTGATGCCAACGGGTGAGCCAACGGTTTAAAAGGGAACAAATCCCTTTCTCTGATCTCATATGCCGTAAGCTCGGACAATTCTTCAAAGGACTTGACACCTTTAGGTAATCTAGTAATCGGCCCTTTCATGATTGGATTTCTTCCACCAGACATGAACTTGCCCTCATACACTTCACCGTTGAAATCGTAACGTGAGTCCATGTATTCCCTCACATCTGCCATAAGTTCCGGCTTCTGCTTTTTATTATAGACCAACCACTCTTCCCACGACATTCGCAAATCAGGAGTTGTGAACGATGTTTTTCCCTTTCCTCCATAGCGCCAAAGATCAAATGGGGTACGCTCTCCTTTTTTGACATCAGGAAATGGCAATAGTGAATCAACATGACTTGGACCGAGTTCATAATCCGGTTCTACATAATCCGAAATCACCACCCCAGGGGATTGTAGCAAGTGTAGGTGGTTATTTGCCACCTGAAAACCAACCAAAAGCAGCCCTGCAACAAGACAAATGGCAATAATTCTTTTCTTCATAATCTATGTTCCCTAAAATTTCAAGTGTGTAAGTATACTAATTTTCTTAAAAAAATCATAAAATCATTCTAGGCGATATCAATTCAAAATGATTTAATGCTATTATGGTAAAACTTTCCCGTCTATTTCTATAAATTCTCAACGGAGTAATAACCATTGTTCTGTCCGGTTCACTAAAAATCATCGAATGCATGTTTAGCTAATCGTTGTATACCTACATTTGTAAAGCTTAATATTTTTCGCACTTTTACTTATGTACTATCCTTTATGCCTTAATGGTATCGACATCCATCCATTATTTGGTGATTTCCTAAAAGGGCAGCCTTATATCTTTGATTTTTCATCCAACAACTCTAAAACACTTGAATACAACCTTACTGATTTCAATCAGTTTAATGCTATGGTTTTTGATGAGTTGGATACATCTTCCCACCAATGGGGAATTGGCAAATACTTGGAAGAGCGGAAAACTCTCCTAAGAGCTTACCCCAACATTATTGAAGAAAAACGATATTATCATCTCGGTCTGGATATTATTACTCCTTTTAATACTCCTATATTTTCTCCTTTAGATGCTGAGGTCTACAAGACAGGAAAAGAAACAAAGGTTGGCAATTATGGGGGCTATATAATACTAAAACATGATATTAATGGAGTCGTCTTTTATTCTTTCTACGGGCACTTAAAAACACCGCACGTAGTGAGTACTGGTGAAATAATCAAGGTAGGTCAAAAGTTTGCGCACATAGGACAAGAGAGTGATAGTGGTGGTTGGTTTTGTCATGTGCATTTACAAATTCTTACCCAAGAAGCTATCGATAATGGTTATATGGATTGGGGTTACATTTCGCCAGAATTACTGCCAAAAGTAGAAACGTATTTTCCCTCACCTTACTTTCTTTTTAAATACTAAAAACAATACTATGGGAAAATGGAAACCAAGAAGCATTTCCCCATAACCCATTCTCTCAAATACCTTTGTTGGGGATTTCAATATTCCAATAATAATATTGGTCAAATTCCACTAACTTTACTTAGATAAGCTTATTAGGCTTCATTAGAGATAGTTGTCCATTTATATTTGACCGACCAAAACAATGCTAAAATTCTTTCGTAACATCCGTCATAATCTGCTTTCCGAAGGTAAAACAGGGAAGTATCTGAAATATGCCTTTGGTGAAATAGTCCTTGTTGTTCTGGGAATTTTGATTGCTTTGCAGATCAACAATTGGAATACCGAGAGAAAAAACGAAGAAGTTAAAAAATCCTATTATATCCAGGTCCTGCAAGATCTTGAAAAAGATGAGGCATTAATGAACAAAGGAAATGTGCGGATCGATTCCTTTTTTGTTCGATTGGCAGCTTATCAGAAAAACTTTAGAGAACACGAACTTCCACTTTGGGAAGCTGCGACGGAAATTGGCAAGGTATTTTCCACAGAGAATGCACATGGGTGGAATTTCGAGACCAACACCAACACCATTACCACTTTAATAAACACAGGTGACATCAAATTAATTCCCACGGAACTAAGAAATAAAATCCTTGATTTTAAATACAAACAATCCGGATTAATCGATTATACGAAGTCACAGAACATTATTATTTCCAATGCGAGCATAATTACCCAAAAACTTTATGGAGGTTCCGACATGCCCACCCGAATTGGTAATCAGCCCAAAATCACAGCCTATTTCGGTGACGATAACATTGCGCTCAAAAGTTTACTTGAGTTGGAGGCGATACTGTATGAGCAATCACAACTCCTTAAAAACGGTATGGACCGGAACAAGGAACTGATTCAAGACATACAAAATCTAAAAAAAGCGCTACGGGAAGAGCTGGAAAAATAATGAAACATGGGCAAGGTTAATTGCTTTTCCTTAAGTCAACCAACCTTTTATCCAATACTCCAAAACCTACTTCCCCGCATTTCCCACGCGGTAATACCCTTTGTTCGGAATTTCGATGGTGTACTTTTTTCTTGAGGAATTGTTCAAATGTGGCTCGCGCAACCAAGGGTTGTGTCGCTTCAATACTTTGTAGTTGATTTCGTAAAGAGATGCGAAATCGGCCCAGTTGGTCACTGCAGTATCTATCTCCACCTTAAATGTGGGCACTTTTTCGTACATATCCTCGTCTTCTAACTGAAACCCGTACTTGTCTCGGTTGGAGATAATCTCTTTAATGGCCAAAATACGGAATACATAGCGCCCTGTCTCCTGACCAAGTAATAGATCGTAATAGTCATCCACTTGCTGAATGTCCATATATTTTTGCACTCCGGCAGGTCCAGCATTGTAAGCTGCGGCCGTCAAGGTCCAGCTTCCAAAACGGTCTTTCCATTTTTTGAGGTAATCGCAGGCCACCTGCGTCGCTTTTTCAACATGGTAGCGTTCATCCACATTATCGTTAACCTCAAGGCCATATTCTCTTCCGGTTGCTTTCATAATCTGCCAAAAACCAGTGGCTCCGGCAGGTGAAACTACATTTTGCAGACCACTCTCAGCAACAGCCAAATATTTAAAATCATCCGGGATTCCATTCTTTTTAAGGATTGGTTCAATAATCGGGAAGTATTTATTGGCCCTTTTCATCAATAATAGGGCATTGGACTGCCAATAGGTGTTCACCAAAAACTCACGGTCCACTCGTTCCATGATTTCTGGGTCTTCTTGAGGAACAGATTCCCCTGCAAAATTCAGGTCCTCTGGAATTTCTATGGCACTTATCTGGTAAGTATCCGCCACATTCTTATCTGAGCCTTCCTTTTCTTTTATAATAGGTTTTTCTTCCACCTCATTCGACTGCACGGCAAAAATAAGCGTGCTCACAACGGCTATTAATCCAATAAAAGCCAAAATGTTCTTCATCTGTTTCATCGCTTCCCTTTTTTATTATTAGGTAAAGATACTATTATATAGACGAAATTATTCTAAAATAATTGTGGGTAGATGCTCATTAAACCATCTATACCGGTGAATAATCATGGTATGCGTGCCGTTTTTTACGGGAATACAATCCTTGATATTGTTTATTGGAAAAACGGCATCCCGATCTCCTTGTATATGGATTACATTGTTTGATGCAACTTCTTGGTCCCAATTTACAATTTGATCGATAGACCAATCAATATAATATTTGTCACGTATCGATAAATACTTCTCATATAAATGCAAACGCTTGGTCACTGTTTCACCAAAAGCGTATTTGGCCAACAATTCCACATTGTTCACTAAGTCCGTAGGCAACAATTTGTGCACCTTGGTGTATTTGGCGAAAATCATTCGCTTGGGGAGCTCGTGTTTGCTTTTAACCGATGATACCACAATAACCTTTCGCGTGGGGATAATCTTGGCCATCTCCTGCACCAACATAGCACCAAAAGAAACTCCCAACAAAACAGGGTTGGGTTCCGTTATTTTATCACACATCCTTTCGGCATAATCAATTAGGCTCATCCCCTTTTCAGGGACAAACCAATCCAAAGCATGGGTTTCAAATTGATTTTTGGGAAGTTTTATGTCTTCAAAAATAGAAGAATTGGCAGCCATTCCCGGCATTAGGTAAACATGGATTTTGTTATCGGACATATCGCACCAAATATCGACAAGGACTAGGAAATTAGCAATATTTTGACTACTTTTGTATCCCTTTTGCAGCTTACCCCGCCAAATGAACACATTTTTTTAATCAGGGGGACATGGAAATATCTTTTCAGGGTATCTCCACAAGTCATTTTAAAAAACAAGTACTATATGACAACATTGGAAATCACTGACAATAGTTTCTTACGTCAATTTGAAACTAAGGTCAATGGGCATTTAGCCAAAATTGAGTACTCTTCACAGGAGCGCAAAGTATTTTTGACCAAACTGGTTATTCCGGAAGAAATTACAAGAGAAGGTTTTAAAGAGGATTTCATTAAAGCGGTTTTAAACGAAATCCAAGAAAATGAACTTAGAGTGGTACCCACGAGTCCTCAGATTGCAGGTTTTTTGAGAAAAAACAGGCAATACAAGGAAATGTTACCTGTCGGTATCCGAATCTGATAAACCTATCAGTAAAAAAGTATGAAAAGCCTCTCCTAAACGAGAGGTTTTTTTATACCATTACTTCGTTGGAAATAAATTCAAATCGTACCAGACCATCATCATCAATATCGGTAAGCTCCACTTGGCGCAAGGTGTTCACCAAGTCAGGATCCCATGGTGCTTTCACTTTTACATAATTTTCGGTAAACCCGTTGATATAGCCTTTCTTGTTCTCTCCTTCGAACAAAACAGTACGCACGGTTCCCAACTGACGCTCGTAAAATGCCCTACGCTTTTTGGCCGATAGCCCTCGAAGCATCTTGCTGCGCTTGCTACGTACTTTTTTGGGCACTACTTCATCCATTTCGGCTGCCACGGTATTATCTCTTTCGGAATAAGTAAATACGTGGAGGTAAGAAATATCGAGTTCGTTCAAGAACTGATACGTCTCCAAGAAATGTTCATCCGTCTCACCAGGAAAACCAACAATTACATCCACCCCAATGCAGGCATGTGGCATGGCCCTTTTAATTCGATTTACCCTATCCACATACAAATTGGCTAAATAACGGCGGCGCATCTTCTTTAAAATGGTATCACTTCCGCTCTGCAAGGGCACATGAAAATGAGGCACAAAGGAATTGCTCTGGGCCACAAAATCGATGGTCTCGTTCTTAAGCAAATTGGGTTCAATCGAAGATATGCGAAGACGATGAATGCCATCAATGGCGTCCAATGCCTTTACCAAATCCAGAAAAGTATGTTCATGTTTTTTGTTGCCGAATTCCCCTTTTCCGTAATCACCGATATTCACACCGGTCAAAACAATCTCCTTGATATCCTGTGAGGCAATTTCTTTGGCATTGTGCAACACATTGCCCAAGGTATCGCTGCGGGAAATGCCTCGTGCCAAAGGAATGGTGCAGTAAGTGCATTTGTAATCACAACCATCCTGAACCTTCAAAAAGGCACGGGTACGGTCACCAATGGCATAGCTGCCCACATAAAAATCAGCGTCCTCAATTTCGCAAGAATGTACTTCTCCCCTATCGTTTTTGGTAAGGTCGTTCAGGTAATCCGTAATCTTGAATTTTTCTGTAGCTCCAAGTACCAAATCTACACCATCCACA
The DNA here is from genome assembly GCA_040285615.1 of Allomuricauda sp. GTDB lineage: Bacteria > Bacteroidota > Bacteroidia > Flavobacteriales > Flavobacteriaceae > Flagellimonas. Next base: position 66,073 of record JAVJRL010000011.1, on the reverse strand, counting down.
GCAGCTAATTCTTCGGGTTTGAGCTGTGCGTAGCAACCCACTGCCGCCACAAAAGCTTCAGGATTGGCTTTTTGGGCTTGCTTTACAATGGTTTTAAAACGCTTATCCGCATTTTCGGTCACAGAACACGTATTGATCACATACACATCCGCTTTTTCAGAAAAGTCCACACGTTCAAACTCCTCCTTTTCAAAACCTCGCGCAATCGTAGAGGTTTCAGAGAAATTAAGTTTACAGCCCAAAGTGTAAAATGCAACCTTTTTGTTCATATGCCTGCCCTGCGTTTTAGGGGCGCAAAGATAGTGATTTGTTGGGAGTTATCGCAAAGGGCTGATGGTTGAGGGCATTTACTAATTGTTTAATGTGTCATTTCGAGCGCAGTCAAGAAATCAAAATTCTTCATTCGCTTCGTTCTTTAAATATCATAGGCGGTCAGCTAGATTTTTTGACTATTGAAACATTTGGAAAGTTGAATTCCCTGCCGAAACAAGAAATGACCGTGTGCTGCAAAGCCTAAAAATACTTGTTTACTGACTAGTTGAATCGGGGTTCTGATGGAAGTTTAATCATACAAGACAACTAGTTAATTCAGTACTCGAAACTGCAAAAAAATAATGGGAAGGGAAATCTCCAAGGTATGGAATACAAAACAACCGAAAGACTTTTGAATAGCCTTTCGTTGGGACGGATTTTGAAAGCCTCCGGAATTAATTATGTTTAAAACCGTTTCTTAGGTTAGCAATTTGCTTCTACAGACATATATTATATACTTCTCCATTGATACTCCATTCGGCTGCACCTTCCAACCAGTCAATAGCCGTTTTAGCATCCGAAGGATTACAAAATTCGTGGCCTAAAAGTCCTAAATTAATTCCGACAGGGCCCTGATTGGCATCCACAAAATTAGCCCAACCCTGTAAGGTTTGGGTAATACTTGTTTGAGAATCCATGCCTGAATTATCGAACATATTGGACATCTCAGTAACACTGCCAATATTCCACCCGCCGAGGTCTTGATCAAAAGAACTGGCTCCTGCGAACATAACAAACATATCCGTCACGGAACTGACGTCCCAACCACTCAAGTCCCCATTGAATGCACTGGCACCTGTGAACATACCTGCCATATTGGTCACGGAGCTTGTGTCCCAGTCACTCAGGTCACCATTGAACAAATCGGTATGGGCGAACATAAACCGCATATCGGTCACCGAGCTCACGTCCCAACCGCTGATATCACCGTTGAACGCATCGGCAAATTGGAACATGGCCCTCATATTAATCACAGAGCTTGTGTCCCAGCCGCTTAGGTCCCCGTTAAATGTACTGGCACCTCCGAACATAAAAAACATATCAGTCACGGAACTGACGTCCCAACCGCTTAAGTCCCCGTTGAATGAACTAGCACCTGTGAACATACCTGCCATATTAGTAACTTGTGATAAATCGGGTACATCGCTTGCATTATACTCCATTAAGTGTGCGCCATAAAAAGCATTCCGCAAAATCTGCCATTGAATATCTCCCCATTGTTTTATGCCCACCAGACCAAACCCCTCCGTGGTAGCAGGATTCAATACAAGGTTTTCCTCTGCATTAGGACTAAGACTGCTCATCTTTAAAGCTGGGAAATCTCCTATAATGGCGACAGTATATTGGTCTGTAATTTCATATACATGCTCAATATGTGTGGGGTTGGACAAGTTGAACTCCTCCACGTTTCCATCGCCCCAGTTAATGATGAAGTTATAATTGTATTTGTTGTTCAAGCCCATGTAGATGGTCTCCCCATCGACATCGGTCTGCCATGTAGTCAAGAAGGCTGCCCTGTCCTCTGGATCCGCTTCTGCCACATCTTGCACGGTAATGGTCATGGTTGACGCAGCGGCTTTACCTTTGGTGTCCACAACGGTCACTTGTACTTCATAATTTGGTTTAGCCTCAAAATTAAGGGCCTTTCCCGCTTTTAGGCTAAGGGAGCCTGCTTCGGTAATCTCGAACAGTTCATTTTCTTCAATACTAAAGGTTAAAACATCGCCTACATCGCTGTCGGATGCGGACACCTTGCCTATTTCTTCGGTCTCGCCCAAAGTCTCTGGAACCTCAAAATACTGAGCTTTTATTATTGGAGCCGAATTGGTTGGCTCCGCATTAAGTGTTGACGCTGCCCTATCATCCTTGCTACAAGACCAAAGGAAAGCAATGGTCATTAGTGTTATTCCTATTTTGCAAATTGTTTTCTTCATAACGTAGGTTTTATGATTATGGAAGGTAAGATGTTAAGTTTTGTTAAGCTTTTTCGGTACGATTATACTAATACCCAGTTCTGATTGATGAATGCTACTTTTGAGTTGATGAGATTTTGATATTGCACAATAAACAAATGACAATGAACAATTTGGATTGCCAGATTGCTTTATTATTAGGTAAAGTGTTCTAAAAAAAGTGTAGGGGGTAAATTCGATTCTTGGATTAATTGATAATTGTCGTACTGTTTACTGCTTACTGGTTAATGGTTAATGGTTAATGGTTAATGCTCATTTAGAACAAAGCACACATTACAATCCATCAAAATTCTATCATCTTTTAAGTAACTTGTTTGCCCATACCAACCGAAACAACAACTCCATGAAAAATTTCATTGCGCTAACCTTGTTTACGTTACTTATTATCAACCAATCATTTGCACAAGAATATCAACCAACCGCAGAAAATCTAAAGAACAGGGAATGGTTCCAAGATGCCAAGTTTGGGATGTTCATCCATTGGGGCGTGTATTCCGTTCTAGGTGTACACGAGTGGGTGATGGAAACACAATCCATAGACAAAAAGACTTATGAAAAAATACCTGTGTTTTTCAACCCTACCGAGTTTAATGCCGAAGAATGGGTGTTGATGGCCAAATCGGCAGGTATGAAATACATCACCATAACCACCAAGCACCACGATGGTTTTGTCATGTTCAATAGTGAAATATCCGATTGGGACATTATGGATAGAACCGTTTACAAGAAAGATGTCATCAAACAAATGGCCGAAGCCTGTAAAAAGCATGGCCTAAAGCTATTCTTGTACTATTCGCAGTTGGATTGGCACCATAACGATTATTACCCTAGAGGAGATACAGGTAAAAAAACAGGAAGACCCGATAGCGGTAATTGGGAGAACTATTTAAATTACATGAACGGACAACTCTCTGAATTACTCACCAATTATGGTGAAATTGGTGGTATTTGGTTTGATGGCTGGTGGGACAAAAAAGAGGCCGATTGGCAACTTCGGAAGACCTATGACCTTATCCACGAGTTGCAACCTCAAGCCATGATTGGAAGCAACCATCACCAAGCACCGAATGCGGGGGAAGATTTCCAAATGTTTGAAAAAGACCTACCCGGGGAAAACAAAGGAGGTTTCAGTAGTGACTCCAAAGTAGGCAATCTACCTCTCGAAACTGCCGAGACCATGGCGCAAAGATGGGGTTTTTCCTTGCAAGACAAAGCTTATAAGTCCTCCAAGGAACTGATTCAATATTTGGTAAAGGCGGCGGGCTACAATTCCAACTTTCTTTTAAATGTCGGCCCTATGCCCAACGGAAAGATTCAACCCGAATTTATAGATACCCTTAAAGTAATCGGGGATTGGACCACTACCCACGGCAACACCATTTATGGAACCAGAGGAGGCCCCATAGCACCCCAAAGCTGGGGAGTGACCACACAAAAACACAATAAAATCTATATCCATATTATGGACTGGAAAACCAGCAATTTCTTTTTCCCAACCGTAGATGGCAAAATTACCAGCTTGGTCGATTTTCAATCGAAGAAAAAGCTGAAATACAGCACCAACTCCTATGGCACCTTGGTAGAATTGCCCAACGACCGGGACTATTCGCTTGCGGATTTTGTACTTGAAATCACAACTAAATAACGTAACAACCAAAAGCTTTTTACATAAAAAACTAAAAATGACAACCCACCTCCACTTTCGTAAATCCAGCAAAAAACTATCGCTTTGTGTTTTGCTGAGCCTATTATTCAGTGTTTCTTCGATTGCTCAATCTCCAAACGAACAAATCAAACCACGCATAATTGTTACAGCGGACCCCGAACTGGACGATAACAATTCCCTGATCCGTTTTCTGCTTTACAGTACCGATATGGATATTGAAGGACTGATTTATGCCAGTAGTGGCTATCATTGGAAAGGCAATGGCAAAGGCACCAAATGGTTTGTACCGGGAAGGGAATACGACCGATTTAAAATGGATGTTTGTCCCTGCGAATCATGGCGATGGAACAAGGACGAACGCTTTATCCACGACGTGGTCGAAGCCTATGCCAAAGTATACGCCAATCTCACTGTTCACCATTCGGGTTATCCCTCCCCCGACTATTTAAAATCCATCATTCGTTATGGCAACATTGAATTCGATGGGGATTTTTCAAAAGACACTCCGGGATCCAACCTTATAAAAGAAAAAATGTTGGATGACGTTCCAGGAAAACTGTTCATTACGGCTTGGGGTGGACAAAGCACCATTGCGCGCGCTTTGAAATCCATAGAGGATGACTACAAAAACACTTTGGAGTGGGAGGCCATCAAACAAAAAATCTCCAAAAAAGTGGTGCTACTACCCTCAGGAGACCAAGATGATACCTATGCCAAGTACATTAAACCCAATTGGCCCAATATGGAATACCGACAATTCGAAAACAGTCCAAATTATGGCTACGGAGCACAAATCAATGCCAGTCCCGAAAATGCACCATATTTAACATCCGACTGGATGACTAAAAATATTGCAGACCAAGGAGCCTTTGGGGAGTTGTACCGTGTATGGGGTGATGGTAAACAAATGGTGAAAGATGATAAGGTGGATTATTTCGGTTTCAGTGGCTATACCAATGAAGAATTGCGGCAAATGGGATATATGGTCTGGTTACCTGTGCAAGAAAAAGGGTCCTGGTTGGGCGAAGGCGATAATCATACCTTTATGAACATGCTAGGGAATGGACTTCGAGCTTACGAAGAAGGCACCTATGGTGGCTGGGGAGGCTACTCGAGCCAAAAAAGTAAAACCATCTTTAATTTATCCACGGATGGAGGCGCAGAAGAAATGGCAGAAATGCTGAGTAGTCAAAATGAAGGAGAAAATGCAGAATATCCCAATTTCTTTCCCCAAGCACAACGTGATTTTGCCGCACGGTTGCATTGGTCCGTAACCCCAAAATACAAGAACGCCAATCATGAACCTGTTATAGAAATTTTGGGGCCTTTGCACGTTTTGGCTAATGCGGGTCAAAAAGTGCCACTCTTTGGTAAGGTTACCGACCCCGATGGTGACAAAACCACGGTAAAATGGTGGCAGTTTCAGGTGGGCACCTACCCCAATCAAATCGAAATTGCCCATGCAGATACCCTAAATCCAGAAATCAAAATTCCAGAAGATGCCAAAAGTGGGCAGACCATCCATGTGATTCCGGAAGTTACCGACTCCGGAAGCCCTAGCCTTACTCGTTACCAACGTGTAATTATTGCCATTAGATAAGTCATGTCCAGTATATGCCATCCAACATTTTGGCCTAAATTCGTAAACCTTAATCGGAAACGGGTTGGAACAACTTTTTAAAATTTTCAGGTTTACCACGGAAGATGCCAAAGCCCTGGAGGGGGAAAGCATTAAACCCCATATGCACGATTTTGAAGAGTTGATCATTGGGAATAAGGGTAAAATATCCCATTTTATCGATTTTGACGATGAAACCGTTTACGCCCCCTTCGTTACCTTTGTGACCCAAGGCAAACCCCATAAATTACGACCGCAAACCCATAATGGCGAGTGTGATTTTTGGGTCATTCGGTTCCGTTCGGAGTTCATGTCCGAAACCATTTTTAAACTATACGGATACTTTCATAACAGGGCGAACATCACCCTTCCCACCAACCGTTGCTTCAACAGGCTCTCTTCGCTATGTGAAATGATGCATGATGAAATTCAACAATCAAATCCCAACCTGTCCATTATTAGGCAGCTGCTGACCACCTTGATTACCATGGTGTACAACGAAAAACCTGAAAACCTCGAACTTGAAATGGAGAATGCACATTCGCAGACCTATGCGAATTTTCTACATATTCTTGAAGAGAATTTTCGAAGACCGGTCAAGATTTCCTTTTATGCCGAAAAGCTTTTTATGAGCGAGCGTAACCTCAACCTTATCTGTCAAGAGGTAATGCAGCAAAGTGTAGGAGAGATCATCGAGACCCGCAAACTTACCGAAGCCAAAAACTTATTGATCAACACCAGTAAAACCATTGCAGAAATCGGGTTTGAACTTGGCTACAACGAAAAGGCCTACTTCTCCAAAGTCTTTAAACGAAAGACCGGACAAACCCCGACCGCCTTTCGCAACGAAATGAAACAGCTCATTTCCGAATAGTACAACACATCTTCTTAAAGGTATTACCTCCTACCCTTGTTAATGCAGGATCTTTGCACTGAAGATTCAAATAGATCATTAACCCAAAAATCAATAACATGTCAAATACAATTTGGAATTTAGATCCAACGCACAGTGAACTTACCTTTAAGGTAAAACACCTTATGATTTCCAATGTAAAGGGAGAATTCACCAAATTCAACGCCACCATCGAAGGTGACACCTTTGAAAATTCAAAAATCACGGCAACCGTTGATGCCGCATCGGTCTTCACCAACAACGCAGACCGGGATGGTCACCTAAAAAGTGCTGATTTCTTTGAAGTTGAGACTTATCCCAGTTTAAAATTTGAGAGTACTTCCATCACAAAAGAAGATGAGGGTGAATATACCTTGATAGGTGAATTGACCATCAAAGGAACCACTAAAACCGTGGAACTGGACGTAGAATTTGGAGGTTACATGAAAGACCCGTACGGAAACCAAAAAGCAGGTTTTTCCATTGAAGGAAAGATCAACCGTAAAGATTTTGGACTTAACTGGAATGCAGCCCTTGAAACAGGTGGAGTTTTGGTTAGTGATGATGTGAAAATTACCGCTGAGGTTCAATTTGCAAAGGCCGAAGCATAATTATAGTGTTTTGATAGTCCGGACCCCCTTGGATCCGGACTATTAAAAATTTTCCTTTTTATGAAAAGAAAAGATTTTATCAAAACCTTGGGAATACTACCTTTAACTAGAGCCATGACAGACTTACACACCTTAAATTCATTAAACGAAAGCCTCCCCAATACGGAGAAAATGCCTGTTCTATTTTTAGGACATGGCAGTCCAATGAACGCCATTGAGGAAAATGAATTTGTTTCCAGATTCAGGCAATTGGGCAAAGAAGTGACCAAACCAAAGGTTATCCTTTGTGTTTCCGCACACTGGGAAACCCGGGGAACCAAGGTGACCGCCATGCAAAACCCAACAACCATCCACGATTTTGGTGGTTTTCCACAGGCGTTGTTCGATGTGCAATACCCGGCACCCGGAAGTCCCGAATTGGCCAAAACGACCAAAGAACTCATTACCAAGACCGAAGTGGAACTGGACCACCATTGGGGATTGGACCACGGGGCTTGGAGCGTGATCAAACATATGTACCCCGATGCTGATGTACCCGTGATACAATTGAGTTTGGATTATACCAAATCCCCACAATACCACTTTGAGTTGGCCCAACAATTGGAAAAATTAAGGTACAAAGGAGTATTGATCGTAGGTAGTGGTAATGTGGTCCATAACCTTCGTAAGGTCGCTTGGGGAAAATTGAACGAAACCTATGCATGGGATTGGGCACAGGAGGCCAATGATAAAATGAAATCACTCATCATGGATGGCAATTACAATGCCTTGATCGATTATCATAAGCAAGGCTCCAGCTTTGCTTTGTCTATTCCTACGCCGGAGCATTATCTGCCGCTACTCTACACCTTGGCATTAAAAGGAAAAAAGGAAGAGGTGATCCTTTTCAATGACAAAACAGTGGGCGGTTCCATTAGTATGATGTCATTGCGAATTGCTTAATACCAGTCTGTTTAAACCCAAGACTATTCAACAAAAATCCCTAAATTGAGCATTCATTAAAACTAACTTTATGAAACTCAAAATTACATTGCTGGCCTTTGTTTTGATGGCCAGCTTTTCTTGTAAAAAGGAACCAACCTCTTCTTTGGCCGATTACCAAGGGGAAGAAAATTTCACCGTGATCGTCGGTGAAAACAAGGTAGGCTTTATGAAAGCCAACATCTCTGGGGACACCATCAACATCGATTACGATTACAAAAACAATGGTCGTGGCCCGACAATGAAAGAAACCATTGTACTGAACGCTGAGGGCTATCCCGTAAACTGGGAAGTCACTGGAAACACCACCTTTGGCAATGCCGTTAACGAGCAGTTCTCCCTCGAGGGCGGAGAAGCCGCCTGGTCCGATGCCACTGGCTCTGGAAGTGCCACTGTGGATGCCCCACAGATCTACGTAAACCAATTTGGAAGCCCGTACACCGCAGTTTTGGCGGCGCGCTTGCTTTTGGAAGCCCCAGAAAACACCTTGCCCGTGCTTCCAGCCGGAAACTTGACACTGACCAAAATGGAGGATGTGACCGTACCAAACGCATCAGGTGAAGGCGAATTGGCCTTGACCACCTACGCGCTTTCCGGTGCCGAGATGAACCCTTCCTATTTTATTATGGATGAAAACAAGGAGTTCTTTGCAGCAATCTCTCCAAGATATATTGTAATTCGGGATGGCTACGAAGCCGAAGAAAAAGGCTTGCGCGAATTGGCCGAAAACTATTCTGCCGAGCGCTACGAAAAACTTCAAAAGGAATATGCACATAACTATGGCAAAAAGGTACGCATCAAAAATGTAAAGGTTTTTGACCCCAAGACACTGTCCTTGACCGACCCTGTTTCCGTGGTGGTCGAAGGTGAAAAAATTACCGCTGTCGAAGCTGCCGATGCCTCTGGTGAAGATGAAGTAGTGATTGAAGGAAACGGGGGAACTTTAGTTCCCGGATTGTACGAAATGCATGCCCACACAGGCGACAACGGCGCCTTGTTGAACGTTTTGGCGGGCGTGACCTCTTTCCGAGATATGGGAAACAACACCGAAGTACTGAGCAACTTGATTGAGAAAATAAACACCGGCATATTGGCCGGACCCCGCGTTACCCGCCTTGGATTTATCGAAGGGAAAAGTCCGTACAGCAGTAACAACGGAATTTTGGTGGAAAGCCAAGAAGAAGCTCTGGCCGCTGTGGATACTTACGACAGCCTCGGCTTTTACGGCGTAAAACTTTACAATAGCATGAACGGCGATTGGGCCCCTGCCATTGTAAAAAAAGCGCACGACCAAGGCTTGTTCGTAGCCGGTCACGTGCCAGCATTCTCCAACGCCAACGATATGCTACGGGCTGGTTATGACGAGATGACCCACATTAACCAAACCATGCTGGGCTGGGTGTTGGAACCTGAGGAAGACACAAGAACATTGTTGCGACTAACCGCCATGAAACGTTTCCCTGATCTCGATTTGAACAGCCCGAAGGTGCAAGAAACCTTGGACCTGTTTGTAGCGAACAAAACAGCCATGGATCCTACATTGGCCATCCACGAGCGTTTGATGCTTTCCCGAAACGGAGAAGTAACGCCCGGCGCTTTGGATTATGTGGATAATATGCCACCCAACGAGCAACGTAGCCTAAAAGTGGCCTTGGCCCAGATTGCGGACGAAGAGGAGGACAAAGCCTACCGCGAAGCCTATGATAAAATTGTGGAAACCCTAAAACTCATGAAGGACAAAGGCATTTTAATCGTGGCCGGAACCGATTTGGGCGGTGCCTTTAACCTGCACCGCGAAATGGAACTGTACAACCAACAACTGGGCTACACCCCTGCCGAAGTCTTAAAATTGGCCAGTTACGACATGGCACAGTATCTAGGTCAGGAAGATTTGGGAAGCATTGAACCCGGTAAATTGGCAGATTTCTTCTTGGTGCCCGGTAACCCTCTAGAGGACATTAAAGCCATTAAAACCATTGCTATGGTATCGAGTAACGGAACTTTTTACTACCCTTCCGAGGTATATCCAGAATTCGGGATCACCCCATTTACCGAAAAACCTGAAGTAACCGAATAACCTCTTTTAAATTATATTTAAAAGCCAGTGGCGTTTTGCTACTGGCTTTTTTTGATTTCAAAAAAACAACAACTTATGTTTATTTTAAAGAGGTACAACCGGATTGTATAGGAGGTTAGACTTTTACTTCTTACATTTAGTAAGCACATAATCATTAAACTAACCAATACCAATGAAACATCTTGCACTGGCCTTCTGCCTTGTTCTCAGCTACAACCTTTTTGGACAAAACCAACTGACATTAAATTTTGACGACTCCAACATCAAAATAGAAAAAGAGATTTACGGCCATTTTTCAGAACATTTGGGCACCTGTATTTATGAAGGCATCTATGTAGGTGAGGATTCCGAAATACCCAATATAAGCGGGTATAGAACCGACGTAGTAGAAGCCTTAAAAGAATTGAAGGTTCCCGTATTGCGCTGGCCTGGTGGGTGTTTTGCCGATACCTACCATTGGAAAGATGGCATTGGCCCAAAAGAAGACCGACCTTCCATTGTAAACGTATTTTGGGGCGGTGTTACGGAGGACAACAGCTTTGGTACCCACGAATTTTTAAACTTTTGTGAACTCATCGGTACAGAACCCTACTTGAGTATCAATGTGGGTTCGGGCACTGTTCAAGAAGCACGCGATTGGGTGGAATATGTGACCTCGAGCAACGAAAGCCACATGACGGCCATGCGCAAAAAAAACGGACGCGAAGAACCCTGGGAAGTAAAGTTCTGGGGCATCGGTAACGAAAACTGGGGATGCGGCGGCGATATGGCCCCTGATTATTACGCCAATGTATTCAGGAATTTCTCTTCCTACATCCGAGGGGAAGATTTTCAAAAAGTGATTTGTGGGCCTTCCGAAGGAGATACCAATTGGACCGATAAAATACTGGAAACACTCGACAATAAAACTTATTTGGCACAAGGTCTTTCGCTCCACTACTACACCCTTCCCACCAAAGATTGGAGCAGCAAGGGCTCTTCTACCGATTTTGGGGAAGAAATGTGGTTCAAGACCATAAAGAACACCATGGTTATCGAAGATTATATCCAGCAGCATTTGGCCATCATGGATAAATACGATCCCGAGAAAAAGATAAAACTGATGGTGGACGAATGGGGCACGTGGTACGATAAGCTCCCGGGTACCAAAGAAGGTTTTTTACAACAGCAAAACACGCTACGCGATGCCTTAGTGGCAGGAATCAACCTGAATATTTTCAATAACCATGCAGACCGCATTAGTATGGCGAACGTCGCCCAAATTGTAAATGTTTTGCAATCCGTGATTCGCACCAATGGGGCACAGATGGTCAAAACCCCCACCTACTATGCATTTCAGCTGTACAATGTGCACCAAGATGCCCAGCTCATCCCCACTACCCTGAAAACAGAAAACTATGCGTTCGATGGCGAATCCATTCCCGGGTTAACAGCTTCAGCATCTAAAAAAGATGGAGTGGTCAACATTACCATCACCAATGCCAATCCCAACGAGGCCATGCCCCTTAATTTTGATTTGGGCAAATCTTTTAAAAATATCAGCGGCAAAATTGTGAGCGCGAACAACATAACGGATTACAACGATTTTGGTAAAAAAGAGAGGGTAATGATTCAAGATTTTGATGTTGCCAAAGCAAAAGGTAACAATCTTAGCGTGGACATTCCCGCACATTCCATTGTTTTGATGCAACTACAGGAATAAGAAGAACCGATTTGGAAAGTAATTCCCAATTTTGGGACGACATGGCGTCAGCAGGACTTTGACTTTTTTACCAGCGAAAAGAACAAAGCGACCCTCGAGGAGCACAACATCCAATTGGTGACCTGGGCGATATTAAAACCTTAAATTCATTTTAAAAGGAATCTTATCTTTAACATGCACCTTCTAACACAAAAAGAATGAAACACTTACTTTACCAGCTTACCGCCATTTGTTTGGTGACAAGCCTTTTCTCGTGCAATACAAAACCAACCACCGAAACAACAGTCGAAAGTCCGGCCCGCTCCTATTCAGAATCGTACAAAGCGCCGGTTTTTGAGCCCGATGATCGGATAGAAAAAATCAAACAAATCGCACCCGAGCTACAAAAATCCATAGAGGAGCATGCCAAAGCCGAGCATTTACCGGGTGTTGCCTTCGGTATTGTAGTGGACAACGAATTGGTGTTTACCTCGGCTACCGGCTATCTGAACCTTGAGAAGGAGATTCCCGCTTCGCCCTCATCCGCTTTCCGAATAGCCTCCATGACCAAAAGTTTTACCGCCATGGCGATTATGAAACTTAGGGATGAAGGAAAACTGTCGCTGAAGGACCCCGTGAGCAAATACATTCCAGAAATGTCGAAGCTCACCTACCTGACCAAGGACGCACCGACCATTGAAATTGAAAACCTTTTGACCATGACGGCCGGATTTCCCGAGGACAATCCCTGGGGCGACCGCCAGTTGGACGAACCCGATCAAATGTTGATCGATCTTGTTGATGAAGGGATTTCCTTTTCCAATGTTCCTTCCTACGGGTACGAATACAGCAATACCGGGTATGCCCTTTTAGGGCATATTGTTTCCGAGGTTTCTGGGATGCCCTATCAGGACTATATCACCCAAAATATTTTTAAGCCCTTGGGCATGGACCACACCTATTGGGAATACGAGGGGATTCCCGAAGAACAACTGGCCATCGGGTATCGCTGGGAAGATGAACAGTGGAAACTGGAACCCATGCTCCACGACGGCTCTTTTGGTGCCATGGGCGGACTCATTACCTCCATAGACGATTTTAGTAAATATGTAAGTTTTCACCTTTCGGCCTGGCCTCCACGCAACGACGATGAGAACGGCCCCATTAAACGCAGTTCGTTGCGCGAAATGCAAACGCCACAGTTCCCAAGGTTGTATGCCAATGCAAAAGATTATAAGGGGGACGATTGCGCTGTTTTGGCCGGGTACGGCTTTGGATTGGGCATTACGGAATACTGCAATGGCCTTAAAAGGGTTTCGCACGGGGGTGCGTTGCCGGGCTTTGGGAGCAACTATACCTTTTACCCCGAATACGGCGTGGGTATTATGGCCTTTTGTAACCTTACCTATACCTCGCCCTGGTCCTTTAATGAGCTCAGTAAATTATTGTTTGAAACTGCCGATCTACAGCCACGGAAATTACCCGCCTCCGATGTACTGCTGGAACGACAAGCACAGATTACCCAACTGATCCAACATTGGGAACCCGCTTTGGAAGACCAGCTCTTGGCCGAGAATTTTTATTTGGACCGATCGCGAGAAAAAAGAAGGGTAGCAATACAAAAGGTTTTGGAAAAAGCTGGGACTATTGAAACCGTTGGTGACCTACACCCCATAAACCAGCTACGGGGACGCTACACCCTAAAGGCCGAAAACGGAAAAGTGAACATCTTTTTTACGTTGACGCCCAAGAAATACCCAAAAGTACAGCGGTTGGATGTAGCCTTTGAGCCAAACGAACCCGGTGTATAAAAACGTCTGATGTATACCTACTGCACCCTATACCAATGCAGTACTGTTGATAAAAGTGTTGAGTACTTACAGAAAAACGCAAGTAGTTGTAGGTTTTTTCTGTTAACTTGGTTATCTGTGCTGAACTCGTTTCAATATCGGTGGATATAAATCACTTTGTGCTGAGCGAAGTCGAGGTATTGAAACGATTCATATCTTTTAATGTTAGCAGCAATATAAAACAAACTTTGAACAATAATAAATACCTTAAATAAACTATGGCAAAATCAGCAAACTATCCAAGAAAATCGTTTAAGACAGCAATAGAAATTGCCGAAAGTATAGATAAATTAGGTGGAAAATGTTCGTTAGAATTATTAGCCGAGAGTTTAGGTAAAAAGGTTAGTGGCTCTTTTCGTGATGGCGTTAATGCATCAATCAAACACGGTCTAATTTCTAAGTCTAAAGATACTCTTGAACTATCATCTTTATTCACCGACATCAAATTGTCATATACTGATGAGGAAAAAAATGAAAATTTGAAAAAATCATTCTTAATGGCTAATGTTTATGGGGATATGCTCAAAAGGTTTGAAGGAAAGGAAATACCAACCCACATTTTGGACAAAATGTTAATGAAAGAGTTTGGAGTTAGTGAATCCATAGCCAAAAGTGTTGGTTCAAACCTTGTAAAAGGTGCTAAATCCGTTGGTTTAATTGTAGATGATAAAGTCGTATTGGGCAACATTGTAATCGAACGAGAAGACGAACCAGGGACACAACAAGAAGAAAATAATCCAAAAGCTATTCAAACTAAAGAAGAAAAAAAGGTAATTGATAAAAAAGAAAATACGTCTAAATCTTCACAAAAAACACAAGAAAGTACAGATAAGAAAATAAAGGAACATAGCTTAAATATTGATGATCTTGGAAAGAACGTAAACTTGAATATTAACATCTCACTTACGGTCCCAGAAACAACAAATGAAGAGGTTTATAATAAATTCTTTGAAGCAATGAAGAAGCACTTATTATCGTAATTCAATGTTCGATTTATTAACAGCTATAATAAATAAAGTCTCTTCTTTTAAAACAGAGATAGAGGAACTAAATTTCAATTCCAAAAAAGAGTTTCAAGAAGTCACAAATTTAACGCACAAATGTGATATTGTGATTTTAAGTTCTACACAAAAAGAGTTTGATTCTTTGATATCTATAATCCAAGAGCCATCTATAATAAAGTTAGCGAATGACAGTACAATTTATTATAAGGGTTACATATCAGGAAAAAATTCCAATTATTCTGTTGTAGTTCCAGTTCCAACGGATATGGGAATAGCTACTGCTGCCATAGTAACGACAAAATGTATATCAGTTTTTAGTCCAAGTTATATTTTTATGATAGGAATTGCTGCTGGGATAAAATCTTTTTGTAAAGTGGGCGACGTAATAATTGCTGATAAAGCAATAAATTATAACGAAGTTGTGGAAATAGAAAACCCTGACGAAACAGTGAGACTAAAGTATATGCAGAATACAATTTCTGTACCTTCTCATTTAAAATCAAGATTATATCTATTCCTAAAATCTGATAAGATTAAAGAAGTTTCAAATCATAATGCCTTGATAAAGTTGGGACGTGAATCCACATTTCATTTTGGTATGATAGTCACTGGTAGTGGTTTAATCAGAAACAATCAGAGAATCTCGCAACTCACTAAAGACTACCACAACATAAAAGGCTTGGATATGGAAACATATGGTATGTATAAGGCAGTTGAGCAATCATTAAAATCTAATCAACCTGAATTTATATCCATTAAATCTGTTTCTGATTTTGGAGATTCTAAAAAGCATTCGGAAATTGAATCAAGCGAAGACAGAAGTAATTTAGCTTTGTTTACATCAATTAAAACTATTGAATTATTCATTAAAAGTGAATACTTTGAGAAATAAACACAACTGCTAGCAGTTTATAAAACATAGGGTGCACAGTGGTTTGTATTAGTTTTCTTAACTTAGTAAGCTCTGTTTCAGGTTGAAAGTGAAGTGCTTTGAAATGACCTACGTTTCATACACAAGACCGATAACGAAACGCCCCAAACACCTATGTAACTTTAGTTACATCTTTTTTGCCTAATTAATACTTACTGGAATATGCAGACTTTTTCTGTTACCTCAGCATTCCCTGCTAAGTTTCCTGTCCTATCCGCTGACAATATTCCGCAAAACTATTCAAGCCCACGTGAGTTCGTATTCCGCTCGTCCCTCAACAATAATCTTTTGGTTCCATCCGTTCTACCTACCAAAATAATATCTAGAAACCCTAACCTACTATGATGTCCAAAAGACTTTTTTTATCAGCCCTTTTCTTAAACTTGCTATTCGTTTCATGCGAAAAATCGACAACCGACCTCGATACAGAGGAACCACCCATTTCCGAAACAGAGCTATTGGGCACATGGAACTACGTTGCCTATATAGATAATGAGGGAGAAGAACCCGCAACAGACTGCGAGCAAAACCAAACGTTGACCTTTGAAGAAGATGGGGTCTTTCGCTTCACCTATTATGATGACTCTGAAGGGACTTGTGAGAAAACCCAAGATTCACAGGGTACATGGGAATTTGTCTCCGATGCCGTAATCAAGACAGACTACACTTATGGAAGTTATGTGGATGAAGACAAGTTTGAAGTCGGTTTTGAAATCTCCGGGAACACCTTAACCCTGTATTTAGACGAAGGAGAAGGGCAATACCAAGAACGATACGAAAAACAATAAAACATTTAAACCATAAAAAAGGCCCTTTTAGGGCCTTTTTTATTACTTCGGTTAGTGGCAGTATTATATAGACGCATTTGTGAAATGCCCCTTCAATAATCGCCTGCTCCCTCAAACTTTATCACACTAACCAAAATTATGTAACTTTAGTTACATCTTTTTTGCCTAATTAATGCTTTCTTTGGAATATGCCGGGAATCCACAAATCCACATTCGATATCCGCATCCTGTTTACCGCTTTGTTGGCAGGATTGCTTTTGGTGGCGCCCTGCAAAGTCCGTAACTCCTTGGAACATGCCCTAGGCTTGGAAAAATCCGAGGTCTCCAATAAAATAAAAACTACAGTATCCACTTCCTGCGCTTCCTACGAGGCCGTGCAGCATAGCGAGATTACTATGTCGCAGTTGGATAGGACCATTGCCCTATTGCCAGCCGTGGCAACACCCAGCTATTTCACCGCTTCCAACAGCGGAAAGCACCTTTACGCTGCCGAAAAGCAAAGTTTTGCCTCGGTAGTTCCCCTCTACATTTTATATCGGCAGTTTAAGATCTATTCGTAAATAGTCCTTTCTACATCAGGCATTGCCTACCCCTTATCTTAAGTCAAATTATAAAACAACAACATGCAAACTATAAAATATTTGGGCCTAATTGCCCTGCTCTTCGGAACCCTATCCGCTTGCAAGGATGGTAAAACCCCTGCGGAAGATACCGAACAGACCATCACCATATTACAGACCGCCGATATTCACGGGCAATTGTTCCCCCACGACGAACTCTTTTGGGAGGATGAACAGATTACCTTTAGAAAATTGGGAGGTCTCGCCCATGTAAAAACCCTTTTTGAGGACGAGCGCAGCAAAAACCCCGAAGGCACTCTAATTTTGGATGGTGGCGACCTCATCCAAGGGAGTGCTTATGCTGCCTTGTCCGAAGGGAAGGCCTTCGCCCCCATTGTCCAAGAAATGGGCTACGACTTTCTAATTCCCGGTAACTGGGAAGTGGTGTACGGCAAACAAACCATGATGGACGTACTCACCCAATACGACACCCCGGTAATTTCGGCCAACATGTACCACGAAGCCAATGGGGAATCTCTGTTTCCACAGTATTTTATAAAAGAACTGAAAGGTGTAAAACTGGGGTTCATCTCCTACAATGATCCCGAAATTCCAGTGCGTCAAAATCCATCCTTCAGCAAGGGTATCCATTTTGAACCCATCGAGGAAAACCTGGAAGCGCTCATTACGGAACTCAAGGACAACCAAAATGTGGATGTGCTGTTTTTGGTAACGCATATCGGCATCAGCAAACAATATGATTTGGCCAATAATCCCGCCTTGGAGCGCGTGGATTACGTACTTGGCAACGACACCCACGAACGTATCCGCAAACCCCTGCAGGCGAAGTTCACTAAAGTGACCGAGCCCGGAGCTTTTGCTTCCTTTGTGGGCAAACTTACCTTAACGGTAAAAGATGGCAAAGTGGTGGACGAAGCCTATGACCTTTTGGAAGTAGACCCTTCAACATACGCAGCGGACGAAAAAGTGGCCCAAATTATTGAAACAGCTACCGCTCCGTATCAAGAAGAAGCCAATGAAGTTTTGGGATACACCAGTGTTCCGCTGTACCGCTATTTTGTAGTGGAAAACCCCATGGACAACTTTATCACCGATGCCGCCCGATGGAAAACCGGTGTTGACGTCTCTATTTCCAACGGATTCCGATTCAGCACGCCCATTTCTGTTGAAGAAGGAGGTAAATCCCCTATTACCAAGGCAGACCTTTGGAGCATGCTCCCCGTAAATGAAAAAGTGAAAATCGGGAAGGCCAGTGGTAAACAAATTAAGGATTGGCTGGAAAAAGAACTGCACAATGTATTCGCCCAGAACCCCACAGAACGATTTGGCGGTTGGTTGGTGCGCTTTTCGGGCATGGAACTGACTTTCCATGCGAACAAGCCCAAAGGCGAGCGCGTAGCTTCCATAAAAATTGGCGGCGAACCCATTCAAGATGACAAACTGTACACCATGTCCGCTTGTCGTAGGGAAGGTGAACCCCTCCCTACCCTCTGTCGTATGCCCAATACCGTGGAAACCGAAGTGATGGATTACACGATTCACGATGTCATCGAGGAATACCTAAAAGAAAAAGGCACCATAGCCCCATCTTTGGATGGCAGGGCCAAAGCCTTGGATTTAGGTCCAAATGTATTGTCCCAATTACCGGGTACGGACTATCAATTTCATTAAAATAGGCATGCAAAACAACAAGATTGAAGTCAGCCGTAGTTCGGTAGCTGTATTACGGGTTATGGTGAGTTTGATATTCATCGTGGCCAGTTTAAACCATTTGATCAATACGGATAAGGCCGTTGCACGCATCGAAAATGCCAAGTTTGGTGCTTTGGGTCATTTGTTGGGCCCTCCAGAAATTGCGGTGATAGCCTCCGGGGTGGTAATGCTGCTAGCTGGTATTGCCCTAGCCGTAGGGTTTAAAACCAAATGGGCCGCCATACTGCTGATCGTTATGCTGATTCCCATCACCTTGACCATTCAAGTGGGTCAAATGGCGACCGTAGGTCCGTTGTTCAAGAACATTGCCATTTTGGGTGGACTCCTCTTTTTTGTATCGAATCCAAAACTTAAAAAACAATAAACATGAAAAAATTATTCACCGTAGCCTTGGTTGCCATCACCTTTTTGACCGGGCTTAGCCAAGTCAGTGCCCAAAGCACCTACAACAAAGATCAGAACAACTACATTGTACTTACCCGTAAAATTCCACAATTAAAGGCCATCTTGTTGGCCGCCGATGAACTGGCCGCCGATGATGGTGCCAAGTTCGGGGAGTTCCATGTGGTCATCTGCGGAGAGACCGTGAAAGGACTAACAGACATGGAACAAATGCAACCGTTTCTGGAGTTGGCCAAAAGTGAAAAGATAAAGTTATTGGCCTGCGGTTTTTCTCTTAAAAAATTCGGAGTGGATGCCACAAAACTTCCCAAGGAAATGGGAGTAGTGGCCAATGGTATTCTGTATGATTTTAACCTACAAAAAGATGGGTTTTTGAGCATTACTTTGTAAAAAACCTGGTTTTGTTGTTAAAGGGACGTTGGAAACATCGTCCCTTTTTCTTTTTTGGTACATTTAAGGAAATGATTTCTAAAAAACATACGGTAAACAGGAGAACGTTGCTAAAAACCTCTTCGTTGGCAATGCTAGGTTTGTCTTGTCCAAGTATCACCTGGGCAGCACAAAACAGAAACAATCTCTCGGTGTTGCCCCATAATGATAAGATACCCCAACACTTTCCCAACATAGCTCCAAAAATTATTGAGGAAGTGGTTGGGAAATCCCATTTTAATCTCGATGGCGTGAAAGCTTTGGTGGAAAAAAGACCCGAACTTTCGCGATCGGTTTGGGAGTGGCGTTTTGGTGATTTTGAATCCGCCATTGGTGCTGCGTCTCATGTTGGTCGAAGGGATATCGCCCTGTATTTGATGAGCAAAGGTGCACGTCCTACCCTTTTCACTTTTGCGATGTTGGGCCATTTTAATGTGGTAAAATCCGCTATTGAAGCAGCACCCGGAATACAGAAAGTTACCGGTCCTCACGGAATAAGTTTACTGGATCACGCCTATGCAGGGGAGCGCATGAAGGACAAAATGACCAAATCAGAAATTGAATCCCTTGAGCAGACCATCAATTATTTAACCGATTTAGGGAATGCAAGCGGCACATCATATATAGAAGTAAGCCCGGAGGAGCAAAAAATATACTTGGGCGATTACAAATATGGTAATGGGGACAAAGAAGGGTTCACCATAGGTGTCAACATGAGAAAACTGTTATCCTTAGGCCCAATTGGTGGGTTTGGGGGTGCCCTGTACAAAATCGGAGATAACTTATTCACCTACAATGGTACACCTTCCGTGACCATTACATTCGATATTAAGGATGAAGAAGTAAAATCGCTTACACTGATCGAACCCGATATCACACTTACTGCGAAAAAAGTTTCAGGTTGATAACCAAATACTGCATAACCTTTTAATTTCTTTTAACCGGAATCTCCAAATAACTGTCCCCATACCACTTTATCACTAAAGGCTCTTGTGCATCTTTGATGGATTCTTCGCTAACATTTTTACCTGTACCGTAATTGATTTCAGAAAAGGGATCTTTGATTCCGTTGACCACTACGACCAACCGACTGCCCTTACTTATTTTCTTACTGGTCATCCGTACAATTGCGAATGGGAGTTTCACCTTTTCATGAGGCGTTAACAATTGTCGGTGCTCCCTGTCCCGCACATAACTTGCCCTTCCTACATAAGGCAACGTCAGCGCAAAGAATTTGCCCTCAGGGGTCTGCTCGAACAACACAACTTTATAATCAAAATCCTTTTTGTTGATGGATACCGAGATTTCTCCATCAAAAGAACCGTTCAGTTCTAAATCGGAGTCAAAAGGTTCGGTCACAAAGGAAAAACCTTGTCCCACCATTAAACTGTCTTCCACAATGTTCCTCCAGCCACTTGAATTCCAGGTAAGGTTGCTCCGATCGGAAAAATCAATGGTTTGTTCCAAGTATTCATTGGAGTCTGCAGGCTGCTCAGAAAGCGTGTAATGGATATCCTTCCCATTATTTCCAGTATCAAATAGCGATGCGAATGGCACTCCCGAACGCTGGTTGCTCAAATAATATTTGAACGAGTCGTTCGACATCGCTTGCAGTGATGGAGCATGCCCCCATGTGTTAGCCCCCATAACCTGATAGTTGATCTTGTCCTGCAATAATTCGGGTTTAGCCTCACCTTTTAAGATATGATCGAACCAATCAAAGATCAACTCCGTGATATCGATTTGGGCCACGGGGTCTATATCGTATCCAAAAATGTGCGCATTGGGTTTTTCTTGGGCTCCAAAATGGGTGTATGGCCCTATAACCAGATAATGCTCTGCATTTTTGTTGTATTTGGTATGTTCTTTCAAATAATACTGCGTTCCGACTTGTCCACCGTCAAAATAGCCCGTCGTTGCCAAAACAGGAATGTCAATATGGGCAAACTCCTCTTGGTAGGGCATCATGTTTTGCCAATAGGCATCATAGGTTGGGTGCAGTAGCCGCTCCTTAAATTGTGGGTTGGGCAAACCATCTAAACTGTCCATTGCGCTGTAGGCCGTTCCTTTATCATACGAATCCATGTTCAGGTCTCGCCACCTTTGGCCATTATAATACAAAGTAGTGTCTAAATACTTGTTGTTGGAAACGTAATGGTGCCAAGAGTAATGGAAATTTTGATACACTCCATTTTCCATAGGTTCTGCAATACCCGGGGCAGCCGAAACCGATGGAACAATCGTTTTTAATGCGGGATGTACCTTGTGTTTTACGGAAGCCCATTGGGTAAACCCAACATAACTGCCTCCGTACATCCCAACTTTTTGGTTGCTCCAATCTTGTTTGCTGATCCAATCGATTACCTCATAGGTATCGTTTGATTCATATTTATAGGGGACTATGGAATCGGGGCTCAAACCCTTTCCGCGCGTATACGAAACCACTCCCACATACCCATGGTCGGCAGCCATTTTGGCTCTTTTCAAGTCGCTTTTACGTGCATAGATGGTATGAAACAACACCGCAGGACCTGGTTCCGAAGCCTCGGCATTTCGAACTACAATCGCATGGATTTTTGCTCCGTCTCCGGTTGAAATTAAGATACTGTCCTGAACCAGATACGTTGTACCGCCTTCCGTAATCGACCTTGGGGTTTGAACGGGGGCTTGTTCCTTGCACGAGGCTACAAAACAGAGGGCTACAACTACAAGAATAAATGCTTTGTTGATTGAATTTTTCATTTTGATTGATTTTACGTTTAGGACATAACCGCCCTAAAGCAATATGTTTTTGCTATTCGTTATTTTGATTTGATTGTATGTGAAACCGCTACAAACTGTTCCGTTTTTTGAACTTTACCGATTGCCTGCTCGAGAGATCTATCTTTTCTCCAGTGGTCAATACCAACTGCAACTTATTGTTAAAATACGGGTGGATTTCCTTGATGTATTCCGTATTGATAATTTGACTCCTGTTGGCCCTAAAAAACGTATTGGGGTCCAATTTTTCCTCCAGTTGGTTCAGGGAGCGTTTGATCATGGCTTTTTTATCACCAAAATATAGGCGCGCATAATTGTCCAAGGACTCGATTAAACTTATCTCGTCCAACGCAATAAAATATACCTTTTCACCATCCTTTATAAATATTTTTTGATGGCTAGCCAAGGGGGCTTGCTGCTCGTCTTCCTTCTTTTGAAGTTCAAGTTTTACCTTTTCAATGGTTTTGGCAAAGCGCTCTTCCCTTAGTGGTTTTACCAAATAATCCAACGCATTTACCTCAAAGGCTTGGACGGCATATTGATCATACGCGGTTGTGAACACCACTTCGGGAACAGTTCCCAACTCCTCCAACAAATCAAAACCTGATTTCTCGGGCATATGGATATCCAAAAAGATGATATCGGGTTGTTCCTTTTCTATCAAACCAATAGCAACTTCCACATTGTTGGCTTCACCCACGATTTCAAATTCAGGGTAGCTTTCAAGAGCTCTTCGAACCTCTTCCCTGGCCAAGCGCTCATCATCTATGATCAAAGTTGTATACGTGCCCATCATTTTTCAATTGGAATTATTAATGTAGCAACCACCCTACTTTCCGAAGGGGTTTCAACCTTAAATTCCGCCCTTCCCTCATATTGCAACAAAAGGCGTTCGTTCAAGTTTTTCAGCCCTACCCCTTTATGCTTTCCTACGGAAAAAGCTCCAGGGTTTTTAACACTTATCACCACATGGTCGTTCTTCTTTTGAACCGAAATATCTACGGTGCCCCCTTCCAATTGTTTATCAATACCGTGCTTGATGGCGTTTTCTACCAAAAGTTGAATACTCAATGGTGGGATTTTAAAGTTTTCAAGGGTGTTGTCAATATTAAATGTAATATTCAGACGTTCTTCAAATCGAAGTTTTTCCAGCTCCACATAATCTTTTACCAAAGCCATTTCTTCTGCAATGGATATGGTGGCATGTTCTTTTTCATACAATGATGAACGCAATAGATCGGACAATAAATCGATGGCCCTACGCGCACTTTTGGGGTTCTCAAAAACCAAGGCTTTGATGGAATTTAAGGAATTGAACAAAAAATGGGGGTTCAATTGCGCAGCTAGATTATCCAGCTGGGTTTGCTTTGCAATTACCGAAAGTTGGGCATTTGCTTTGGCCGTGTTTACTTCTCTCATATAAAAATGGTAAGCATGATAAGCAAGCACCCAAATGGCCATATGCCTCAAGCCCGTAATCAGAACAGGGTTCCAAACCGACAAATTCTCGAGAAACGTATCGGTGTCATTGATCAAATAAATATAAGCCGACGTCTTTAAGTTCATAATCAACATGAACAGTAAGGCCAACACCAGAATAGAGGGAATAACCTTCTTGATCAACCCCTTTATCCCCAACTGGTTCCAATTAGCTTTTAAAGCTATGCTCCTATAAGCATGGGTGAGGCCAATACAAATGGTAACATCCAAGATATAATTGATCAAGGCTTGAGTAATGGTAAATTGATCCCGTACCAGTGCAATATATAGCCACAAAAGGGAAACAATGCCCCAGCCAATAAATTGGCATTTCCAATAGAGGGATAGTCCTGTATTTGTTTTTTTGTTTGGCATTGAACCATTCATTTTTAGGGTCTCTTATTGTGTATGGTTGTTGTTACTCTGATTTTGAATAATTGGTCAACTCGTTCACATATACCCCATAACCGTCTTTATTAACATGCTTGATATATGTTTTTAACTCTGGGGAATACCACCAAATATCTGTCATTTCCCCTTTAAAACCTCTAGAATTGGTTACAATTCCTTTGTATTCTATTTTATACGCCTTGAATGTTCCGGCTTCCACATTTAATTCTTCAAATGAGACAATTTCAGCATCTTGACTGGTTTTTCCCGTAGTACCTTCATTATTTTCCCATTCTGACTCGTATTTCCATTTTTTTCCGACCTGTAAGGGCCAGTTACGAAAAGGGGTACTGCCCTGCTTTTGATTTAAGGTATTCGAAATTTGAACCGTATCGATACCGTTCCAAAGCCCTAAACTTCCATTGTAGTCCACTACTTCCTGAATGTCTTCTCCTTGTGCACGAACTTCTCCTTCAACCGAGCGTTCCCATTTCCAAACCCATTTTTCTCCAATGGTGTAATCCTTTAAAATTGGTTGGTTGGTTTTTGTAGATACGCAATTACTAAAGATCAGTAGTAGTGCGAAGTGGAATATTACTTTTTTTGTCATTTCTGTTGATTTTTTGATTGATGAATAATTATGGTTGTGGTCATAGTTATGATGAACAACTGGTACAAAGCAATAAAAAACATCCAACCCAATGAAGAGAAAGTACATGAGCGCAAGAAACTTGAGTTGAGCGTAAAAAAATAGAGGTTATGGACTTGAACAAATCCAATTTCATCTGAGACAAATCATCTTTACCCATTTAATGGATATTTTTTTTACTTTATGATAGGAAATCGATTTAATCCAGACAAAGAAATTATAACTCATCAATCAAAAAGCTAACGTATGATTCTTTTTCGAGTACCCTCGCTCATCGGCATACTTCTATTGACCCAGTTCATCAACGGTCAAACTACCCAGAACATTCCTCTAAAAGCCGAGGATTGGACGGCTGCCGAAGGCAGTCAACTCTCCTTTGAAACCTTTGATGACAGGGAAACCATGGTTTTGAATGGCAAAGCCTTTGCCAACAACATCGATTTTTCCAACGGTGTACTGGAAATGGAGGTCTACGCCAACCAAAAACGAAGCTTTGCCGGTTTTTTGTTCCGAAAGCAAGATCAAAACTTTGAAGAGGTATATATGCGCATGCACAAATCGCGACAGGTCGATGCGGTACAGTACACACCCACCTACCATGGCGAGAGCAACTGGCAGTTGTATCCCGAGTTTCAGGCCAACGTAGGTTTTAAGACAGAGGGTTGGAATCTTTTCCGCATAGAGGTAGAAGATTTAACCGCTACCTTGTTTATTAATGGTAAAGAGGTGATGAAGATAGATCGTTTAAGATCGGGCAATCTTAATGGGGGAATTGGACTTTTTGCCCTGTTTGGGAATCGATTCGCCAATCTAAAAGTCACCAAAATGGGAGAAGCCATCGCCAAAGAACCTTACCCAATTGTTACTCCCAAGAAGGGTATCATCTCTGAATGGGACCTCACAGAAGCCCAACCTTATATCGAAAATCAAATAGACTTCAAAGATTTTGAAAAAGCAAAGACCATCACTGTCAATACAGAGCAATCAGGTTTGTTGCCCATTTCCAGATATCTGGCTAAACCAACTTCGGGGAACTTTGAACTCAACCAAGAAGCTTTCACAGTAGCATCTACGACAATAGCCGTAAATCAGGCCCAAACCAGGTTCTTTTTGTTCGATTACAGTGATAAAATTATTGTGTACTTAAACGGAGAGCCCATTTTCTATGGGAACAATGCCTTTCGGTCCAAAAACAACCAGTTTCAGGGTCATTTGGGTTTAGAGGCCAATAAACTACCCCTACAACTCAAAAAGGGATTCAACACTTTGCATTGTGTCGTAATCGACAAAGCCAATGGTTGGGGATTGATCGGAAAGATAGAATAGTGTTAGTAGTTCCGCCACTTTTGCGTGAACTCAAAAACGTGTTCCAAAATTTTGGCTTCGGTATCGTTGAACTCCATATTGCGGCGTTTCATCATGGCTCCTGCCACTTCAAAAGCTTTATTGGTTCTAAATGCGGTAAATCCTGAAGCCCCGCCCCAACTAAAACTTGGAATAAAGTTTCGGGGGAAACCACTACCAAAAATATTGGCACTCACCCCGATAACGGTTCCTGTGTTGAACATCACATTGATACCGCACTTGCTATGATCGCCCATCATCAAACCACAAAATTGAAGACCTGTTTTGGCAAAACCTTCGGTTTGGTAATTCCACAGGCGTACGGGAGCATAATTGTTCTTTAGGTTGGACGTATTCGTATCGGCTCCGATATTGCACCACTCCCCTATCACAGAGTTACCCAAAAAGCCATCGTGTCCTTTGTTGGAATTGGCGAACAGCACTGCATTATTTACTTCTCCACCAAGTTTACAGCCCGGTCCAGCGGTTACGGCTCCATAAATTTTGGCGCCCATTTTTAAAATGGCGTTTTCACAAAGTGCCAATCCACCCCTGACCATACAGCCTTCCATCATTAAAGCATTTTCACCAATGTAGATAGGGCCTGTGGATGCGTTCAGAATACAGAACTCCACCGTTGCCCCCTCTTCAATAAAAATATTTTCAGGGCTCTTTACTTTATTGGTGTCGGATATGGGTTGACTTTTTCTTCCTTGGGTCAATACATCAAAATCAGCTTGAAGTGCCGCTGCATTGTTGGAAAAAATATCCCAGGTATTTTTGATTATTGTACAGTCACTTTTAAAATGAACTGTTACATAATCTTCACTGGAAAAAAAATTATGAGGGTCATCCGTGGTATAGGCAACATAATTCTCCCCATCCATCAAGGCTTCGCCCATTTTCAAGTTTTGAATAGCCTCTATCAAGGCTTTGTTGGGCAGATAACTCCCGTTGATCACCATGTTTTCGGTAGCAACCGTCAATGGATACTTTTCGGATAGGTACTCTTCAGTTTGAAAACTTACCGGAACCTTCAACCATTTTTCCCATTTCTCGCTAATGGTCAAAATACCCACACGAATCTCAGATACGGGCCTTGTGAACGTGAAAGGGAAAAGGTCTTCGCGGTGGTTACCGTCAGAAAGGATATAGTTCATAGCACAGCTTTGAGAGTCTATTTACTGTAAAAATAAAAAACGCTCTCGAATACCATCGAGAGCGCCTATATATTTCGTTGAAAAGTGCGACCTACTCGGTCTCCTTCTCTTCTTTCTTGAATTTCTTGTACTTGTTCTTGAACTTGTCAATTCTACCAGCGGTGTCAACCAATTTAGTTTTACCAGTGTAGTATGGATGTGAAGTTCTAGAAATTTCCAATTTTACCAATGGATATTCAACACCATCCACAGTGATGGTCTCTTTCGCTTCAGCAGTGGACTTTGTAAGGAACACATCGTCGTTGGACATATCCTTAAAAGCAACCAATCTATAGTTTTCTGGGTGTATATCTTTTCTCATTGTCTTAAATGCTTAATCTCAGAATTTTCAGGGTGCAAATTTAATGATTTCTTTGATACATCCAACTTAAAATCACTAAAAAAATAAAGTTAAATTTATATGTAACAAATTTAAGCGATCTCGCACTAACCAACTGTAATCAACACAAATTTCAAAATAATGGAAGAACAACAAGTTAAAACAGGAAAATTTGCACTTAACTACGGTCTTTTAATGGGGCTGATTTCTGTGGTGTTCGGGGTTATGCTCTATACCCAGAAAATGCACTATGAGACAAGTACAGCGGTAATCGTGATCTCTATCGTAATCTTGGCGGCAATTATTTTTTTAGCGATCAACGCCTTTAAAAAAGCAAATGGTGGCTATTTAACCATTTCGGAGGCACTAAAAGTTGCCGTGGGGGTCGCCTTGGTCGGTGCCATAATTTCTTTGGTCTACCAATTTGTACTCACCAACTTTATTGAACCAGACTTTATGGACAAGGCCATGGAAATTGCAAAACCAAAGGCCATGGCACAAAACCCCAATATGACCGAGGAGCAATGGGAACAAGGTGTAGAAATGCAAAAAAGCTTTGCTTGGATACAATATCCCGTACTCTTGATCATGAACTGTGTACTCGGTTTGATCTTAGGTCTAATAAGTGGCTTAATATTGAAAAAGTCCAAAGCGGATTACTAAAACAAAAAATGCTATTTTTGAAAGGAATTCCAGAATCAAACAATGCAGATTTCCATTGTAATTCCTTTACTTAACGAGCAAGAATCGCTAAAAGAACTACATGATTGGATTGTACTAGTAATGCAATCCAATCATTTTTCTTATGAAATCATCTTTATAGATGATGGCAGTACCGATGGCTCGTGGGAAACCATCTCCGAGCTTTCCAAACTCAACGAAAATGTGAAGGGTATCCGGTTCCTAAAGAACTTCGGGAAGTCCCAAGCCTTGCATGCTGGTTTTAAAGCTGCCGAGGGCGAGGTTGTCATCACCATGGATGCAGATCTCCAGGACAATCCAGAGGAAATCCCGGAAATGTACCAGATGATCACCCAAGAAGGCCATCATGTGGTATCGGGCTGGAAAAAGAAACGGTACGATTCCATTATCACCAAAAACATTCCCTCCAAACTGTTCAATTGGGCGGCCCGGAAAACTTCTGGGGTAAAATTGCACGATTTTAACTGTGGGCTCAAAGCTTTCAACCAAAAAGTGGTAAAAACCATTGAGGTATCCGGAGAAATGCATCGATATATTCCTGTTTTGGCCAAAAACGCGGGATTTTTGGATATTTCGGAAAAAATAGTGCAACACCAAGCCCGTAAATATGGCTCAACAAAATTTGGAGCAGAGCGCTTTATCAATGGCTTCTTGGATTTAATCACTATTTGGTTCGTTTCCAAGTTTGGCCGAAGACCAATGCATCTTTTCGGGGCCTGGGGCGTACTCATGTTCATTGTAGGTTTTGGATTTTCCCTCTATTTGGGGGTTGACAAGCTCTTCATTAATCCCACGGGGCGTCTTATTACACAAAAACCCCAATTCTATATTGCATTGACGGCCATGATTATCGGTACGCAATTATTTTTAGCAGGTTTCATCGGAGAAATTATGGTACGGTCCCGAAAAAACGACACCCGATACAATATCTCGGATAAAATTAACCTTTAGGCCATTCTCAAACCCTACAAACTTTGTATTTTTAAAAATCTAAACAACTATAAACACTATGGATTCCATCACCGATACGGCAAAAACGTGGTTGACCGATTTTTTTGACGAAGACACGAAGAAAGAAATCAAACATCTTATGGAAAACGATCCTGAAGAACTCAAGGAACGTTTTTATAAGAATTTAGAGTTTGGTACAGGTGGAATGCGAGGTATTATGGGTGTTGGCACCAATAGAATAAACAAATATACTTTAGGAAAAAACACCCAGGGACTTAGCAATTATCTTAAAAAATCCTACACGGACAATGACCTTCAAGTAGTGATTGCTTACGATTGCAGGCATAATTCAAAATCCTTGGCCAGGACCGTTGCAGAGGTCTTCTCCGCCAACGGTATCGGGGTTCATTTATTTTCAGATTTAAGGACCACACCAGAGCTTTCCTTTGCTGTAAAACATATTGGTTGCCATGCGGGTATTGTTTTGACAGCCTCCCATAACCCGCCCGAATACAATGGATACAAAGTATATTGGGCCGATGGCGGACAGATTGTACCTCCACAAGACGGTGAAATCATTGCAGAGATCAATGCACTCTCTTTTGAAGATATCAAATTTGATAAGGATGAAAGTCTTATTCACCTAATTGATGAGGAGGTTGACGAAGCCTTTTTTGATGCATCCGTGAAAAATGGAAATTTTGATGCCCAGGGAAAAGACAATTTTAAAATTGTGTTCACTTCGTTGCACGGAACATCCATAACCGCCATTCCAGAAGTTTTGAAGCGTGCCGGTTACAAAAACGTCACTATAATCGAAGAGCAGGCGGAACCTGACGGAGATTTCCCTACGGTGGAATCTCCAAATCCGGAAGAGCCCGAAGCTTTGTCCATTGCCATTGCCAAAGCCGAAGAAATTGGGGCTGATATGGTGGTAGGCACGGACCCAGACAGTGACCGATTGGGCATAGCCGTGCGTAACATGGATGGTAAAATGGAATTGCTCAACGGAAACCAAACCATGGTTTTGATGACCAAGTTCCTTTTGGACCAATACAAGAAAAAAGGATTTAAAGGCAATGAATTTATTGCCTCAACCATTGTTTCTACCCCAATGATGGAACAAATGGCCAAATCTTATGGTGTAGAGTTCAAAACAGCGTTGACGGGTTTTAAATGGATAGGTAAAATGATCAAGGACTTTCCCAGCTCCGAATTCATTGGAGGTGGTGAAGAAAGTTTCGGGTATATGGTCGGGGATTTTGTCCGCGACAAAGATGCCGTTACCTCTACCCTATTGGCCTGTGAAATTGCGGCCAATGCCAAAGCCAACGACAGTTCATTCTATAAAGATTTAATCGATGCCTATGTGGAATTTGGTTTCTACAAGGAAAAACTGATTTCCATCACCAAAAAAGGAATGAGCGGCGCAGAGGAAATTAAGCAAATGTTGAAGGATTTCAAAGAAAATCCAGTGGATACCGTACAAGGCTCAAAACTACTGTACATTGAAGATTATAACACTTCCATCGTTAAAAATGTGCAGACAGGTGAAGAGTTTACGCTTCACTTGCCCAAATCAAATGTATTGATTTACGAGACGGAAGATGGTACCAGAATCGCAGCCCGCCCCAGTGGCACGGAGCCCAAAGTAAAGTTCTACATCAGCACAAATGCAAAATTGGGCAAGGCAGAGGATTTTAATTCCGTAAATTCGCAGTTGGAAACCAAAATAGAAGGTATCCTTTCTGAGCTGAATTTATAAGTGAATGAACTACTTTAAAAAGATTCTACGGTTTGCGGCACCTTACCGCAAATACGGTATTCTGAATATTTTCTTCAATATCCTTTATGCATTGTTCAGTGCACTGTCCTACGCTGCACTCATTCCAATGCTAAACGTGCTCTTTGACAAAACCAAGCAAATCAACGAGCTACCAAAACTTGAAAGTATTGGAAAACTGAAAGATTATTTCATGGATTACATGAACTATCAGGTTACCCAATATTCTGGCGATGACCCCATGAAAGGGCTTCTATTGGCGGTTGGGCTCATCTTATTCTTATTCCTGTTCAAGAATGTCTTCAACTATTTGGCCATGTATTTCATTACTTTTTTGAGAAATGGAGTGCTGAAGGATATTCGAAACAAGATGTACGAAAAAATCATGGACTTGCCCATCTCCTACTTCTCCGAGAAAAAGAAAGGGGATGTCATTGCTAGAATTACTTCGGATGTATTGGAGATACAGCACTCTTTCCTCTCCATTTTGGAATTGATTGTAAGAGAACCCTTGACCATTCTCTTTACCATAATTGTAATGTTCTTAATCAGTGTGAAACTGACCATTTTTGTGTTCATTTTTATACCCATAGCAGGAATGATCATTTCTCGAATCGGAAAATCATTAAAGAAAAAGTCCGACCGGGTGCAAAAAGAACAAGGAGAGTTTCTCTCTATTGTTGAGGAAACTTTGAGTGGACTCCGTGTAATCAAAGCATTCAATGCAGAGTCCAAATTCTATCAAACCTTTAAAAACTCCACATCGAGATTCTTTAAGTTCTCCAACTCTCTATTAAACCGTCAAAACCTATCATCCCCAACCAGTGAATTCCTTGGAATTGTAGTTTTCGGCGTGCTGTTATGGTTTGGAGGTCGAATGGTATTATTGGAAGAAACCCTTGATGCCGCCTCTTTTATTTCCTATATGGGATTGGCATTCAATATTTTAACACCCGCTAAAGCCATCAGCAAGGCATCTTATGGGGTTAAGAAAGGTAATGCTGCCGCTGAACGTGTGTTGGAGATACTCGAATCCGAAAACCCCATCTCCGATATTGCAGGGGCCGAGGATAAAACAGATTTTAATTCAGGTATTGAACTCAAAAACATTTCCTTCAAATACGAAGACGATTATGTTTTAAAAGACTTCAACCTTAAGGTTGATAAAGGCAAAACTGTAGCCTTGGTGGGCCAATCCGGTAGTGGTAAAAGTACGGTTGCCAATTTGGTGACCCGTTTTTATGATGTTAACAATGGAGAGATTCTGATTGACGGGACCAATATCAAAAACATTACCAAAAAATCGCTACGCGGACTTATGGGATTGGTGACACAAGACTCTATTCTCTTTAACGATTCTGTTAAAAACAATATCGCACTAGGCAAGGAAAATGCCACAATGGATGAAATCATAGAAGCGGCCAAAGTGGCCAATGCGCACGATTTTATTATGGAATTACCCCATGGGTACGACACCAACATCGGTGATAGCGGAAACAAGCTAAGTGGTGGTCAAAAACAACGTTTGTCCATAGCTAGAGCAGTGCTCAAAAATCCACCCATCATGATTTTGGATGAAGCCACTTCAGCCTTGGACACCGAAAGTGAGCGCTTGGTACAGGATGCCTTGGAAAAAATGATGCAGAACCGCACATCCATTGTTATTGCTCACCGACTGTCCACTATCCAAAATGCTGACACTATTGTAGTAATGAGCAAAGGAGAGATTGTGGAACAAGGAACCCACGAAGAGTTGATGAAGTCAGCCAAAAACTATAGGAAACTTGTAGAGATGCAGTCATTTACTTGATAGATTATTGGATTGTTCGATTAATGGATGATTGGATATATTTGAATTTCCGACTCCTGAATCCTGCAGAAAAGATTTCTCGACTGAGCTAGCGCCAACAAACCTCCTTTAACTTTAACTTTTCATCCTTTACTCTTTACCCTTTACCAATAAAAATTAAACCTTTTACCCTTACCTTAGTCAAAGCATCAAACAACAAGAACATTGATCGCTGAGGAAACCTTAGTCCAAGAACTGAAACTAGAAGAAAGCCGAGCAAGAGCCTTTGAAGTGCTGGTAAACACTTACAAAGAACGCTTATATTGGCATATTCGGAGGATTGTCCTCAATCACGATGATACGGATGATGTTCTTCAGAACACATTTATCAAGGTCTACAGGAATATCGAAAAGTTTAAAGGTGATAGTAAGCTGTATTCTTGGATGTATCGCATTGCCACCAACGAATCGCTCACATTCCTTAAGCAAAAATCAAGGAAGATGGGAGTCAGCAACCAAGAACTGAAGGATAGAATGGTGGAAAACCTAGAAGCAGATGTTTATTTTGATGGTGACGAGATTCAACTCAAATTACAGAAGGCTTTGGCCACGCTCCCAGATAAACAAAAATTGGTGTTCACGATGAAGTATTTTCAGGAAATGAAATACCACGATATTTCGGAGGCGTTGGACACCTCCGAGGGAGCATTAAAGACATCCTATCATTTGGCGGTTAAAAAAATAGAAGCGTATCTTAAAGAAAATTAAACCTTTTGCGAATTTGGCAGTCATAACAACAAGATGAAAAAGAACGGAAAAAATAGTTTTAACACCCCAGAAGGCTACTTCGATAACTTCAATGATCGTCTTATGGACAGAATCAAAAAAGAAGATGTGGGAGAAGTAACATCCTTGATTCCAAAAACCGATGGTTTTGTAGTTCCGGATGGCTATTTTGATCAAGTAACACCAACTGTTCTTTCCAAAACCGTTGCAAAAGAAACCAAGGTTGTTCCATTAAAACTCAATCGGAATTTCTATTATGGTGTTGCTGCCGTAGCCGCTATTTTTATATTGATTTTCAATATGACCTGGAATTCAACCCCCGAACCCATCACTTTTGACAATTTGGCCAACGCCGAGATAGAGTCCTATTTGGAAAATACCGATTTTGAAATGACTTCTTATGAAATAGCGGAAGTTGTTTCTTTAGAAGACGTTGATTTGAACGATATTTTAAATGATGACTTAGAAGACGACATCATTATGGAATATTTGGATGAAAATGTTGAGGATATTGAAGACTTAAATTTAGATGATACCGATTATGAATAAGAGAGCACTAATACTATGCACCCTATTATTTAGCACCTTTTTGATGCACGCGCAGGGGCCTGTTAGAAATCGCATTAAAACCCTTAAAGTTGCTTTTATTACCGAGCAAGTGGGTTTGACTAGTGAGGAGGCTCAACAATTTTGGCCCATTTATAACAAACACGAAGAAATCTTGGAAAATTTGCGCAGAAAGGAACGCATGGAGCTGCATACCAACATTTCAAGAGCTCAAGAACTTTCTACGAACGAGTCCGAAAAGCTTTTGGACAATCTTCTTGCACTCCAATTTGAAAAACAAAAAGCTGAGCGTGATTTTTTATCAAAATTAAGAACGGTAATTCCAGCCAAAAAAGTACTATTATTGGTTAAGGCCGAAGAAGATTTCAAAAGACAAATGATTCAACAATTCCGTAAACGGCGAGGCAGAGGGTAAACGAAAATAAATTCTAAAAAGAATACAAAAGGAGCCTTCGGGCTTCTTTTTTTATTAAACCTTTTTAAAAAACCAAAGTCTTACTATTAGAAACCATTAAAATCCAATGTTATGAAACGAATGAAAATAGTTTTGGTGATTGCTTCATTTTTAGGAGCCGTAATAGCAACTCAGGCACAAACAAGAACTGTAGTAAGGGTATATCCAAAACACGGAACCATTGTTAGAACCATAGCAAACCCAAGAGTGGTAGTGCACAAAAAAACGAATTACTACTATGCCGATGGCGTATGGTATAAAGCCAGAGGAAAAAGATATATAGTTACGGCCGCACCTAGGGGAATTAAAGTAAGAGCCCTGCCCAGAGGAAGCAAAGTGGTATACAGGAATGGTAGAAGGCTACATCAATATAGAGGTGTTTGGTACAAAAAGAGAGGACGACATTATGTCGTTGTAAACATATAGTTTTTAATTGATTTGTTTTTAGTTAGTTAGTGGAGAGCGGCGATTAATCGCCGCTTTTAAGTTTTATATGATAAATATTATGAATTTCATCGATTTTTTTTAACATCACATCTTACAATTTGGAGAATATGATATTTGTCATAGCCATGTGCGTTCACTTCCGTAATTTTATAGTGAAATTCATGAAAATGTAATGGACATGCATGTTATTGAGGATAGAAACAAATGGAGCGAAATTATTGACCAATGTCACCAATCCGATTTCTACCACACGTTTGATTATCATCAAATAGCAAAAAAAGAGGGTGAAAAAGCCGTTTTGCTCAAATATTCAGAGGGTGATTCCCATATTTTATTGCCTTTACTTATAAGGGACATAGAGGGCACGCAATTAAAGGACGCAACATCTGTTTATGGATATGTGGGACCGTTGGGAAAGAATATTGGACCCAATTTTAACAATGATGGTTTTAAGAGGCAATTGGACGATTTTTTAAAGGACAATCAGATTATATCTGTCTTTTCCAGATTGCACCCTTATATATCAAACCAACAACAAATTTTAAAAAACATTGGTAACATTGTTTCTCATGGAAAAGTTGTAAATATTGACTTAACAAAAAGTATTGAAGAACAAAAGCAAGGGTACAAACGGAGATTACGCACTTATATCAATAAAGAGAGCAAGAAATACGAAATTACAGACGGTACTTGTGATGATTGCCTTGATACTTTTATAGAGACCTATTGCGAAAACATGAAAAGGGTCAAGGCGAAATCAAGTTATTTCTTTGGTAAAAACTATTTTTATGAGCTTTTGGCCAGTGGACAGATCAATGCTGAACTCTTGGTTGCTATACATAAAGATTCTGGAGAATTTGCTGGAGGTGCCATATTTACAAAAAAAGGAAATACGATTCAGTACCACCTATCTGGAGTGAAAGCTAAATTTTTCCACCTCAATCCGATAAAACTTTTAATTGATCATGCTAGGATTAAAGGAACTGAAGAAGGTTATACCAATCTAAACCTCGGAGGCGGATTGGGCGGACAGGAGAAAGATTCACTTTTCTATTTTAAATCAGGGTTTTCGAAAGACTTTAGAGATTTTAACACGTGGCAATATATAGTTGACGAGTCCAAATACAATCAATTGTTAAAAGAAAAAGAAGGATTGGAGGAACCTATCGATAAAAGCTCTTGTTTTTTTCCGCTTTATCGACAAAATATGGGTTCGGATGATTTTGAAATTTCTAAAATAAATTGTTTGTCCAATGATTGATAATCCTTATGCCTCAAAGGTTTTTATTGATACATGGTTTGAGCATTTCGACAAAACTGAATCCAGATTCCAAATATTAGGTGTTGACGGAACAGAGTTTTATAAAAATGGTTTGGGTATCTATGTTAATTCTGGTAAAACCCACACTAAAGGCATCTACTATTCCTTGGCAAACGAAATACAAATCGGGAATAAAACCTTGTTGATCAATGATGTCCCCTCCTACTTCGGTTGCCCTGCAAGTTTACCTACAAAATCTACCAAACTTAAAAGAATAAAGCAATATCCCGGCTTTTTAATTGAGTTGGGCCAATTTGATAGCTTGGGGGATTTTATGCTCCAAAAGTTCAAAAAATCCAGTAGGTATAAACTAAATAAATATAAAAAAAGGTTAACCCAATGCTTTGACATAGAGTACAAAATGTATCGGGGAGAAATAGCAGAGAAAGATTATCAAAGGATTTTTAAACGGTTCAGGGAATTACTTGAAAAAAGATTTGAGGACAAAGGAGAACACAATAACAATTTGGATAAACAAGAATGGGAGTTTTACAAGAAAGTTGGTCTAACCATGATTAAAGAAAACAAAGCTGGACTTTTTGTTATTGAAGACCATGGAAACCCAATTGCCATTACCCTCAACTATTTCTCGGAACAAAATATTTTTGACGCCATTACCGTTTTTGACATTGATTATGCCAAATTTCATTTAGGATCTGTAAACATTATGTTTTTGATTGAATGGGGCATTGAAAATGGCTACAGGATTTTGGATTTTTCAAAAGGGTACTTTGATTATAAAGTAAGATGGTCTACCAAAAAATATGATTTTGAGTATCATATACTCTACAATCCTAAATCAATAATCTCTCGAACAAAAGCCTTCTTTTTGTCCACTTTTTTCAAGACCAAACAATATCTAAGGGATAAGGGGATCAATAGGGTGCTCAATAAAGTCCGCTTTGCATTAAAAAATAGTGGGGATCATGGACCACAAAGGGATAGAAAAATACCGAGTGCCCCAATATTTGAAGACTATGGCCTTGAGGACACTGTGGAACTAATTAAAATTGATGGTTATAATCCAAAAATTAAAAAAGTGTTTTTTGATTTTCTATATCTCTACAGTGAAACCTCTCAAGATGTAAACATCTTTAAACTAGACGAAAAGGAAAATCAATATGTGTTTAAGGGGAAAAATAACTCTAAGATCATAAGTTTAACCTAAATTTTTCAAGGTATCAAAACTAGATAAGGATTATGCTTTTTAACTCGGTTGAATATCTGATTTTTTTACCTCTAGTATTTATTCTTTACTGGATAGTTGCCAAGTTCAACAACTTGAAGATTCAGAATGGATTGATCTTAACGGCCAGCTATATCTTTTATGGTCTTTGGGATTGGCGTTTCCTGTTTTTGATACTAGCCAGTACAATAGTGGATTATTTTGTTGGTCTTGCCATTCACAAAAAACAAACTCAGGATGAAAAGGGAAAATTATTCCTGTGGATGAGCATTTTATTCAACATCTCCTTACTGGGATTCTTCAAATATTATAACTTCTTTGTGGATGCTTTTGTGGATATGGTAATGCTTTTTGGATATCCTATAAAGAGTACTTGGACATTGAGCATTATCTTACCCGTAGGGATTTCTTTTTACACTTTCCAAACGATGTCATATTCGCTTGACATTTATTTTAAACGAATAAAACCAACCCATAATTTTCTTGATTTCGCAACATTCGTTGCGTTTTTTCCTCAGCTGGTTGCTGGACCCATTGAACGTGCCTCTAATTTACTTGGACAAATAACCAACAAACGTTCCTTTAAATATGAACAAGCTGTGGAAGGACTCAAGTTGATTCTTTGGGGGTTGTTCAAAAAAATGGTCATTGCCGATGGTATCGCCCCAATTGTAGATGATATTTTTGCAAACTACGGTACCATGCCGGCTTCTAGTCTAGTGCTAGGCGTATCTCTTTTTAGTTTTCAAGTTTATGGAGATTTTTCAGGCTATTCCGATATTGCCATAGGAACTGCCAAACTTTTTGGCATTGAGCTGATGTCCAACTTTAAGTTTCCTAATTTTTCACGAAATGTAGCAGAATATTGGCAACGATGGCACATTTCACTTTCAACTTGGTTTCGACACTATCTTTATATACCGCTGGGTGGATCCAGGGTAAGCAGGTTAAAATCCATTCGCAATATTTGTATTATTTTCTTGGTGAGTGGGTTCTGGCATGGCGCAAATTGGACATTCATCTTTTGGGGTGGATTCCATGCTTTAGCCTATATCCCGGTGTTTTTGATGGGAAGAAATACCATTTACAAAAACAGCGTGGTCGCCGAGAATTCACTTTTTCCAAACCTTAAAGAAATAGGGCAACTCTTTTTGACATTTGTTATAGTAACGTTTTCCCGAATTTTCTTTAGATCGGAATCACTTACAGATTCCTTTGCGTTTATTAAAAGACTTTTTACCGAGTTTCATTGGGAACCTTACCACCATCCTATGGGATACAGAATGGTGGATTATTTTATATTGTTGACCTTATTTGTCCTTTACGAATTTAGAATGAGAAGGGACGAGAGAAGCCCATTTAAGTTTAAATCTCCAATTGTTAGATTTATCGCTTACACCTTGGTCATATTCTGTATTTTATTGTTTTATGACGATGGTGTCAATCGTTCATTCATTTATTTTCAGTTCTGATATGATTAAATTATTTTTAAAAATATCGATATACATTATTCTGATTTTCTTGTCGTTGGAGCTATTGGTCAGGGCCTTTCATCTTTATCCTGAAGATTCGCCTAGGTTCATAGATGAAATGGGGGTGGAAAAACGAATACCAAATTACCGTGGTTACAGTGTAACAG
The DNA here is from genome assembly GCA_040285615.1 of Allomuricauda sp. Taxonomy (GTDB): domain Bacteria; phylum Bacteroidota; class Bacteroidia; order Flavobacteriales; family Flavobacteriaceae; genus Flagellimonas. The sequence goes on along the minus strand of JAVJRL010000011.1, from coordinate 26,778 downwards.
GAAACAGGCGCCAAAATTTTTCAGAATATCACATCAATAATCAAGGATTCAACTCGTATCGAGAGTTTACACCTAGCTATGCGAAACAGGAATTGGCAATAATTGGGGATTCCTATATACAAGGCTTTCACCAAAACTATTACAACTCCATTGGCAAAAAAATTGAAGACCGAACCAAAAATCTGGAGGTTTATGAATATGGATACGCAGGTTGGGACTTAGCCGATCAACTACATTTACTACAAGCCTACTCTGACGATTTTGAAAAAATTGACCATATTGTAATCTACATGAAATATCCCATGGATCTGGGAAGAGCAATATATAAACCCAATACTGGCAGAATCAGACTTTTGAACTCTACTACCTTTAAGATAAGAGACAACATAAAACTTCTATACTACGCCTCTCAAATAGGTTTTTTGGATCCAATAAAAAACCTAATAACAGGAAGGCAAGATACCCAAAGTCCTTCCGATCAAAAGCAAGAAGACTCCATGGACAGTCTCTATATTAGTAATTTTGACCAACTGCTGGCGAAGTATCCTATAAACAAATCAAAAACTAGTCTATTATTGGACAAAAGGAAAACTTCATTGAAATTTTTGGAACATTGCAAAAAAAATGGAATTGATGTAATAGATTTTGGTTCCAAGTTCGAGGAATCAAAAAAACCTGTAACACTAATCTACGATATGCACTGGAACAATAACGGAAGAAGTCTGGTAGCCAAGAGCATTATGGAACACTTAGGATTGTAACTTGTTATCTTAACTAGTGGACTTGAGCTTTTTTCCAGTCAAAATTTTTGAGTTTTTTCGCCATCCTCTTATATAAAAACCGGTCCATACTTAACCATTTACCTAATATTCCCTTGTCTCTTAATAACTGCTTTAAACGAAGCTTAGTATTTAGAAAACCTAGTTTAACCCCAGCGGAAATGGAATTTTCCTTAAAAATTGTTGAGAATAATAATCATAGGTATGGTTGGACCATTTGGTTTTGAACATGGTTTCTCCCATCATGTAATCAAATATCTTAAAGTTATGGTCAATCAACCATTCCAAAAATTTAACCATTCTTATATCCCCTGACTGATACCTGAGATAGGTTGAATCATAACCATGAATATAGCCAAAACATAAAACCTCAAAATAAAGTTCCAACGAAATGGATATCGGCTCATTATTTGCGTAAATAACAAAAAGGGAAGCTTCCTTTTTCAATACCATAGGATATATTAATTCATGGTACTGTTTCCAATCCAATAGGTACCTGTTGTACATTTTTTTCTTGTCGAACCTGTTTTTTGCATTTGATAAAACCTATCGAAAAGAGAATCGTATTTGTTTCTATCAATTTCTCCAAAATAAAATTTGTATTCTACGTTAAATCTGGTTTCCAGTTGTCTTTCTCTGGTTTTGATGTTTTTAATTGTCGATTTTCCCGAATTTTGACTTAAGTAATCAGCAACTTGCTCACACCCCTCTAAGTTACAGGCATAACCCCAATATTGTCTTATTCGTTTCAATTTTAACCTGAAAGAAAATCAACGGTGTTAGCCATCAAATAATCCGGTATGCCTTCTCCATCAAAAAGCTGCTTCACTTAATAGAAAGTCGCTCTGAAGAAGGTGAATCATAGGGTTTCCCGGTAAGCTTATTTAAAATGGGACTGGTATAAAGGGGAGGTGGTGTTCTCCTTAAGAGGATATCAAAAATAAAACCTGAAGCATGTACCATATCAAAGTAAATGTCTATTCAACAGAACACAGAAAAAACATTCTTGGAAATACAGCTTTAAATTTAAGTATTGTACTATCAGTAATTAATCCTAAAACGTTAACCTCTATGCACTGATCGAAATACTTAATCAAAAACCAATTTCGCTATCCTATTGCTACCAGCTGCAAAAGCAGTGGAGTCATTTAAAAACCTAAGGGTAAAGAAAGACTCCTCGCTAAATGTCTTCCAGGTTGCACCGCCATCAGAAGAATAAGAAATTCCAGTAAAACCAATGGCTACCAATGCATCCCCATCTGAATTGGGTACAAATTGCACACAACTTTTATAGCCAGGTTCCTGTCCGTCGGCAATCAACTGCCACGTTTTCCCTCCATCCATCGTTTTTATTTTATTGGCCACGTTGGATTCTGGTCGGGTGTAATCCCCTCCTATCGCAAACCCAATATTTTTATTGAAAAAGTCCATCGAGTAAATACCTTGGGTAGGTTCTTCTGAAATTATCGGAGTTTCTTGTATTTCCCAGGTCGCTCCTTTATCTCCTGAAAAATAAATCCTTCCTTCGGTGGTTCCAATCCAAACTTTATCGCCTTGCACGGCAATATTACTGTTACTCGCAGCAAAGGCTCCTTCACCTTCAATACCTTCAGGTAAATCCGAGCAAGGTATTTTTGTCCAGGAATTACCACCATCTCTAGAAATAATAATCGAAATACATCCATCTACCGTATCGCCCACAGCAATACCTTCGGTATCGTCCCAAAAGGTAAGACTATCATAAAAAACCCCTTCTCCTTCCTCGGTATACACCAATTCCATTTTGCCTTGATCACCAGTTTTGTATAACAAAGCTGGACTTTCAACAGAAAGCATGAAAAAATCTTTAGAAGTACCCCCAACAGCTCTAAAACTTGGCGTAATAGAATCATAATACTGCTTACTGGACCGCACCTGATTCGAGTTTACATCAACCGTTCCATAGATCCCGTTACTTCCTGCAAAGGCCAATGTCCTGCTATCCAAAAAAGTAATCGCACGTATACTTACAGAATCTTCAAGAACTGGGGTTATCTCTACAGTTTGAAACGGTTGTTTTTTAGGTTCTTGGGTACAAGAAAACAAAACCAGAATGGTTAAAAAGGAAAGGATTGACCTCATTGTATTTATTTTCTTCAAAAGTAAGGAGAAATCATACCTTTGCAACCTTATTTTATATGATGCGTTTACACAGAAACTTGGTATTTGCCGTAATTGATGCCCTTCACATGATTTTTAATGAGGGGGAATATGCCGATAAGGTGATTGAGAAAGTATTGCGCTACGATAAACGCTGGGGCTCTCGCGATCGTGGCTTTATTGCGGAGACCACCTACGATATTGTTCGCTGGAAACGCCTGTATTCTGAAATTGCCGAAGTACACGAACCCTACAGTAAAACCCATTTGTTCCGATTGTTCGGCGTTTGGTGTGTACTCCGTGGAATTCGTATTCCTGATTGGAAACAACTGGAAGGTACCCCGGAACGTCGCATAAAAGGTAGATTTGACGAACTGTCCAAAATCCGAAAGTTCAGGGAGTCGATTCCTGATTGGATGGACGAAATGGGAGTTAAATCATTAGGAGAAGAGCTTTGGACAAAAGAGATTGCTGCCCAAAACCAACAGGCAGATGTTATATTACGTACCAATACGCTCAAAGTTCCAAAACCACAATTGAAATCATTTTTGGCAAAGGAGGATATTGCTGTCACCCCTATCGATGGTTATCCCGATGCCCTAAAACTTGTGGAACGCCAAAATGTTTTTGTTACACAAGCATTTAAAGATGGTCTGTTCGAGGTACAGGATGCTTCATCCCAATTGGTGGCTCCATTTTTAGAGGTGGAACCTGGACAACGGGTCGTGGATGCCTGCGCAGGTGCTGGCGGAAAAACACTTCATTTGGCTTCACAAATGCAGAACAAAGGGCAATTGATCGCTTTGGATATTTATGAAAGTAAATTGAAAAAATTAAAGAAGCGAGCCAGACGTAATGGTGTACACAATGTGGAAACACGAGTAATCGATTCCAATAAAGTCATCAAAAAACTTCATAATAGCGCCGACCGTTTATTGTTGGATGCCCCCTGTTCCGGATTGGGGGTAATCAAAAGAAACCCTGATTCCAAATGGAAATTGGAACCCGAATTTGTAGACCGTATTATGGGCGTTCAGCAAGATATACTACAGAACTATAGTAAAATGGTTAAAAAAGGGGGGCAAATGGTCTACGCCACTTGCTCTGTGCTACCACAAGAAAATTCAGAACAGGTCAAAAAGTTTTTGGATTCCGAAAATGGAAAAGATTTTGAATTTGTAAGGGAACGCAATGTTTTCGCTTCAGAAACTGGTTTTGATGGATTCTATATGGCCTTGATGAAGAAGAAGGCCTAACCACCATAATTTCAATGTCTTATCGAGCGTAGTTGAGTTACTTGATAAATTCTCAACTACGCTCGAACTGACAAATTAATCTACTTTTCCACTGTTGGGTATTCTACTCCCAATTGTTCCAAATACGTATCGTACTTGGTTTCATCATAGTAGAATTTCTCCAATGCTGGTCTGAACATATCCTGCTTATCCTTGTTCAAGAATGTTGGAGGCATATCATCAGCAGAAATCATTGGCTCGTATTTGGTCTCCTTTGTCTGCTCGTTATTAAAATAATCCCAGGCTTGGGTCAATAATTCAGGCTTTAACAAGAAATCCATAATCGTCATAGCCTCAGCTTTAGCCCCAGCGGTCGCTCCTTTGTGTGCGATTGGAGTTGCCATGGCAATGGCATTGGCCCAATGGTGACCTGGCAAACCAGGAATGTTGGATGGAAAACGCATGGTTACCGTAGGTATTTTCCACGAGATATCTCCAATGTCATCAGAACCTCCGCTAACGGGCTCCACCACTGGAAGTCCTATTTCTGACAGTTCTGTTGGCAAACCCTCTATTTTTCTGGACTCTACCTGAGTCTGTACGGCTTTAGCCAATTCTTGATCGGCATCCGTCCACTCTGGAAGACCAACTTCCTTAATATTTTCATACATGGTTTCAGCAATTACCTTATTGTAGTGTCTTGGCCATGCGGTACCCAATATACGTGAAGTCATTGTAGTACCAGTCATCAACGCAGCACCTTTGGCAATATCGTTGGCTTCGGCATACATATCCATAATGCCTTCATAGGTGACATCCCTAAAATAGAACCAAATTCCAGCTTTGGATGGCACAACATTGGGTTGATCGCCAGCATCCGTAAAAATGGAATGAGAACGTTTTAGCGGGTGCAAGTGCTCTCTTTTATAATTCCACCCCACATCCATAAGTTCTGCGGCATCCAAAGCACTGCGTCCTCTCCAAGGAGCACCAGCAGAGTGCGCCGATTCCCCTTCGAACATATATTCTACAGAGATTAACCCTGTTCCGCGCGTCGGCCCCCAAGAAACACTCAGGTTACTACTCACGTGGGTAAAAATACACATGTCAATATCATCAAAAAGGCCATCGCGAACATACCATGCTTTTGCAGCCACCAATTCCTCGGCAATTCCAGGCCAGAGAATCAATGTTCCCCCTATGCCTTCTTTCTCCATTACCTGTTTTACAGCCAATGCAGATGTAATATTCAATGGAATACCTGAATTATGACCCTCTCCGTGCCCAGGCGCTCCTTCTACGATAGGCTTGTGATAAGCTACCCCTGGGTGTTGTGATGCCTTTGGAATACAATCCACATCGCTTCCCAAGGCAATAACGGGACCATCCCCATTGCTCCAGGTAGCGAACCATGAAGTAGGAATATTTGCGACGGAATGTTCAATAGTAAAACCGTTATCCTCTAGGATTCCTGTAAGGTATTTCGAGCTCTCTTCTTCTTGGAACCCGAGCTCTGCAAAACTGAAAATTTTATCCACCATTACCTGTGTCTGCTTTTTATTAGCTTCCACAATGGCTTCTACTTCGGACTTAAATTTTTTGACTTGATTTTTGGAGTACTTTTTTTGCGCTGTTGAAGTAGTAACACCAGCGAAAAGCAATATCCCTGACAAGAGGATTTTGGTAATTTTCATAAGGTTGGTTTTGAGTTAGCTATAATTCTTCTAATATAGGAAAACAACTTTAATCCTCTAAGTTTAAACTATTGACGTTTTCAACTTTTAAAGGATTAATAAAATTAATACCTCTACTTTCTCAACTAAACATGCTATCAACATTGTTTAGTTAACAAAACACCTTTGTAGTTAGATGAATTACGTTCCAAAATCGTAAATTTGCACTTTCTTAAACCGTTCAACGCAAAGATTGTATGATCCATTTTTTTGGGGACAAGGCGACCAAGGTTTTTGCCGTCCAAACCACTCAGGAAATCACTCAGAAAGACATTAATAAACTGACTTGGTTGTTTGGCAACCAACCAAAAATTGAAGCGGCGTCACTCGACGCCTTTTTTGTTGGGCCACGCGCCGCCATGATTACACCTTGGAGTACCAACGCTACCGAGATTACCCAGAATATGGGAATTACCGGGGTTATCCGTATTGAGGAATTCCATGCCGTTTCAGAGGATTTTACCGATTTCGACCCCATGCTTTCCCAAAAATATACCTCTTTGGGACAAGATATTTTCACCATCGATATCGTTCCTGAACCTATTATGGAGATTGATGATATCGCTTCTTACAACCAAAAAGAAGGATTGGCTCTCAGCGATGAAGAGGTTGAATACTTGGAAGGACTCTCTAAGAAATTGGGGCGCAAGTTGACAGATTCCGAAGTATTTGGATTTAGTCAAGTGAATTCCGAACACTGCAGGCATAAAATTTTCAACGGAACTTTTGTGATCGATGGAGAAGAAAAATCCTCTTCCTTATTCAAACTGATCAAAAAAACATCCGAAGCCAACCCTAACGATATTGTTTCCGCCTACAAAGACAACGTCGCCTTTATAAAGGGCCCAAAAGCCATCCAGTTTGCACCAAAAACTGCTGACAAACCTGATTTCTACGAAGAAAAAGAGTTTGATTCCGTACTATCGCTAAAAGCGGAAACCCATAATTTCCCAACAACTGTGGAACCTTTCAACGGAGCCGCAACAGGGTCGGGAGGAGAAATCAGAGACCGTCTGGCAGGTGGAAAAGGTTCACTACCATTAGCAGGAACTGCTGTTTACATGACATCCTATTCCCGTTTGGAAGAAAACCGTCCGTGGGAAAATGGAATGAAAGAAAGAGATTGGCTGTACCAGACCCCAATGGATATTTTGATTAAGGCGTCGAATGGAGCGTCCGACTTTGGAAACAAATTTGGACAACCTTTAATCGCAGGTTCTGTACTCACTTTTGAACATCAGGAAGAAGCACGAAAACTAGGCTTCGACAAAGTAATAATGATGGCCGGTGGTATAGGTTATGGAAAAACCGACCAAGCTTTAAAAGATACACCAAGTAAGGGAGACAGAATAGTCGTTCTAGGTGGTGATAATTACCGTATTGGGATGGGTGGAGCCGCCGTATCCAGTGCAGATACTGGAGAGTTTAGCTCTGCTATCGAGCTGAATGCGGTACAACGTTCCAACCCTGAAATGCAAAAACGAGCTTCAAACGCTGTTCGCGGATTGTTTGAAAGTCATGACAACCCCATTGTTTCCATTCACGACCACGGAGCTGGGGGACATTTGAACTGTCTATCTGAATTAGTAGAAGAAACGGGCGGTACCATCGACACGGACAAATTACCTGTTGGTGATCCTACGCTTTCTAAAAAAGAATTGATTGGAAACGAATCCCAAGAACGTATGGGATTGGTAATCGGAGAAAAGGATTTGGATTTGTTAAACCGCGTTTCGGCACGTGAACGTGCCCCAATGTACAATGTAGGTGAAGTTACGGGCGACCACACCTTTAAATTCACTTCCGGGGAAACAGGCGAGACCCCCATGAACTTGGAGCTTTCCGATATGTTCGGAAGCTCTCCAAAAACCATTATGGCCGATAAAACTGCGCAACAAAAGTATCCAGCACTAGCCTATTCTTTGGAACATTTCCACGATTATTTGGAGCAAGTACTACAATTGGAAGCCGTAGGCTGTAAAGATTGGCTCACCAATAAAGTGGATCGTTGTGTGGGTGGGCGCGTTGCAAAGCAACAATGCACTGGGCCTTTGCAATTGCCTTTGAACAACTGTGGGGTTATGGCACTCGATTTTAAAGGGAAAGAAGGGATTGCCACTAGTATTGGCCACTCCCCTATCTCCGCTTTGGTTGATTCGGTTGCTGGAAGTAGAAATAGTGTAGCCGAATCTTTGACCAACATTGTTTGGGCTCCATTGAAAGATGGTTTAAAATCCGTATCGCTCTCCGCTAACTGGATGTGGCCCTGTAGAAATGAAGGTGAAGATGCGCGTTTGTACACAGCAGTAGAGTCTTTGTCTGAGTTTGCCATAGATTTAGGCATTAACGTGCCAACTGGAAAGGATTCGCTTTCCATGAAACAAAAATATAAGGATGGTGAAGTATTGTCCCCTGGAACGGTAATCATTTCTGCCGGTGCGAATTGCAACAATATCAACCAAGTAGTGGAACCTGTTTTACAAAAAGATGGCGGGGATATTTACTATATCAACATATCCAAGGACAGCCATAAATTAGGCGGTTCTTCCTTTGCTCAAATTTTGAACGGTATTGGTGATGAAGCTCCATCCGTTTTGGAGGCTGATTATCTAAAAACTGTTTTCAATACTTTGCAGAAACTCATCAAAGATGATCAAATTTTGGCCGGGCACGATGTAGCTTCAGGTGGTTTGATAACTACCCTCTTGGAACTTTGTTTTGCTGATAACGATTTGGGTGCAAAATTGGATTTATCCAGCATCGGCGAACAAGATATCATCAAACTATTGTTCTCTGAAAATATTGGTGTAGTGTTCCAAGCTAAAGATGCTTCCGTAGAAAAAGTGATGCAAGTAGCAGGGATTAATTTTGTCAAAATCGGTTCGCCAATTTCAGAAAGTACCTTGAAAATCAAAAATAATAGTATTGAAATAGGGTTGAACATTGATTCCCTGCGTGACACTTGGTTCAAAACCTCGTATCTATTGGACAACAAACAAACTGCGAATGGTTTGGCCAAAGACCGTTACGACAATTACAAAGAGCAACCTTTAAACTATGTTTTTCCTTCTAGTTTTACAGGGAAACTCCCAGTAGCTTTGACTCCACTCAGCCATCGACCCAAAGCGGCCATCCTTCGTGAAAAAGGAAGTAATTCCGAGCGAGAAATGGCAAATGCTATGTACCTGGCAGGTTTTGATGTGAAAGATGTGCACATGACCGACCTTATCACAGGAAGGGAAACTTTGGAAGATATCCAATTTATTGGTGCAGTTGGTGGTTTCTCCAACTCCGATGTATTGGGAAGTGCCAAAGGTTGGGCCGGAGCATTTAAATATAACGAAAAGGCCAATAAAGCATTAAAAGATTTCTTTGCCAGACCTGATACCCTTTCTGTAGGGATTTGTAATGGTTGTCAATTGTTCATGGAGTTGGACCTCATTAACCCAGAGCATGATACGCATGGTAAAATGACCTACAATGACTCACATAAACATGAGAGCAATTTTACCTCAGTAAAAATCCAGGAGAACAATTCAGTGATGCTTTCCAATCTAGCGGGAACAACTTTGGGTGTTTGGATCAGTCATGGTGAAGGCAAATTCAGTCTACCACATACCGAGGATCAATACCATATTGTGGCAAAATATGGTTACGAAGGATATCCTGCCAATCCAAACGGAAGTGACTATAACACTGCAATGCTTTGCGACAAAACAGGTAGACATTTAGTGACTATGCCGCACATTGAACGTTCTACTTTTCCATGGAACTGGGCACACTATCCAAAGGATAGAGTCGATGAAGTATCTCCTTGGCTAAAGGCTTTTGTAAATGCACGAGAGTGGTTGGAAAACTTGGGGAATTAGTATAATTCACCTCTTTTAAGGGTAGTAAATTGGGAATTTTTCAAAATTCACCATAGGTAATTGTTAAATCTGTTTCATTGTTAAGGTCTGATTTGCTAATTTGCAATCGCTTTACACAAAACTTACTATGCAAACTGTTACCCGATTATTTGATTTCCCATACTATCAACTTGAAAAATATCCCTTAGAAAAATCATTGGTCACTAAAAGTGACGGTAAATGGATAACTACATCCACCAAAGAATACATTGGCAAAGCAAATGCTATAAGTAGAGCTTTGTTGCGAATGGGCGTTAAACCAAACGATAAGATTGCCATTATTTCCATGACAAATCGCACAGAGTGGAACATAATGGATATCGGGGTTCTACAAATCGGCGCGCAGACCGTTCCCATATACCCAACTATTTCAGAAGAGGATTATGAGTACATTCTAAACCATTCTGAAGCAAAATATTGCTTTGTCTCCTGTGAGGAGGTTTTGGAAAAAGTACTTGCGATCAGTTCCAAAATCAAAAAACTGGAAGAGGTCTATTCCTTTAACGAGCTTGATAATTGTAAAAACTGGAAAGAAGTCCTGGACGCAGGCACTGATGCATCCAATCAAGAGGAAGTTGACAAACTAAAGGACATGGTTAAACCTGAAGACTTGGCCACCCTGATTTATACCTCAGGAACCACTGGTAAACCAAAAGGGGTCATGCTTTCACATGACAATATTGTTTCTAATGTAGTAGATAGCCAAAAAAGAGTACCCTTCGAAACGGGCGGCGTCGCACTTAGCTTTTTGCCCGTGTGCCACATTTTTGAACGTATGATTCTCTATCTCTATCAATATTGTGGTGTCGAAATCCATTTTGCTGAAGGATTGGACAAAATCAGTGATAACGTTAAGGAGGTAAAACCCAATGTGATGACGGTAGTGCCCCGACTGTTGGAGAAAGTTTACGACTCCATTATAGCAAAAGGCGCTGCTTTGACAGGAATCAAAAAGAAATTATTCTTCTGGGCCGTTGAGGTGGGACTTAAATTTGAACCTTATGGTGCAAATGGTTGGTGGTATGGAAAAAAATTGGGACTTGCCAGAAAATTGATTTTCAGCAAATGGAAAGAGGGTCTTGGCGGAAATCTATCCGTTATGGTATCCGGTAGTGCTGCGCTTCAACCCAGACTCGCCCGTATCTTTGGCGCTGCGGATATGCCAGTTATGGAGGGATATGGTCTTACTGAAACTTCCCCAGTAATAGCTGTTAACGATCAACGAAACAGGGGATGGAAAATTGGTACGGTTGGAAAAATTATAGATCGGGTCGAAGTTAAGATTGCAGAAGATGGGGAAATCTTATGCAAAGGACCCAACGTAATGATGGGTTACTACAAAGACCCTGAAAAAACTGCCCAGGTAATGACGGGCGACTATTTCCATACTGGGGATATAGGTGAAGTAGACGCAGATGGCTTTTTGCGCATTACCGACCGTAAAAAGGAGATGTTCAAAACCTCTGGAGGCAAATACGTAGCGCCACAATTATTGGAGAACCGCTTTAAGCAATCCAGATTCATCGAGCAGATCATGGTAGTCGGTGAGGGTGAAAAAATGCCCGCTGCCTTGATTCAGCCCAACTTTGAGTTTGTAAAGGAATGGGGCAAGCGCCACGAGTTAAAATTGGATTCAAATGCGGAAATCGCCAAAAACGAAAAGGTTATTGCCCGTATGCAGGAAGAAGTGGACTGGGCCAATCAAGAATTTGCCAAATGGGAAAAAGTAAAACAGTTTAGACTTACACCGGATGTTTGGAGTGTGGAAGAAGGTCTCCTCACCCCCACACTCAAGCTAAAACGAAAGATCATCAAAGCAAAGTTTATCGATTTGTATAATGATATTTATGGGCATTGAGTAATTTACAATGTTCAATTAGCAATGATTAACTGTCATTTCGAGCTGTCATCCTGAGCGCAGTCGAAGGAGCAGTTGAGAAATCTCATTTACAATCAATATGGTTCAGTTAATAATGTTCCAAAAATGACTGTCACTCTGAACGGAGTGAAGAATTTCTTAAGTTATAATTACCAGCAATAAAAAAACCAACGGTTTTCCGTTGGTTTTTTGTTTTCTTTCGATTCAAAAATAATATTATTGACAGGTTACCAAATCAGGGTAACTGGAAAATTGCCATCCCAGTTCCGCTGCTAGTTTTGCAAAAGCATCAATTGCTTCATTACTATCACACATAGAAAGTCCTTCAATACCGCAAACAATACCTAAAGCGGTATTGGGATTATTGGCCCACCCAATCAAAGTAGCACTTAGGTTTTCTGGTGACATTCCAGAATCATCAAAGGCTTCATATAATCCATCTCCGTCGATATTTCCAGGCTCTAGACTACTAATTTCCCAGTTGCCAAGGTTTTGATTAAAGGAGTCAGCTCCCCAGAACATCAGGTACATATTGGTAACATTTTGTACCTGCCAATTACTAATATCTTGATTGAACGACGTTGCTTGATGAAACATTCCCTCCATAAAAATTACATTGTCTACATTCCAAGCACTTAAGTCTTGATTGAATGTTGATGCCAAAGAAAACATTCCACTCATATCCGTAACATTACTCACATCCCAAGTACTTAAATTTCCATTAAAGTTAGGAGCATATGCAAACATAGATCCCATATCTTCAACATTGCTCACGTTCCAATTACTTAAATCGTCATTAAATTCGGATTTTCTAAACATAATTCCCATATGTACTACATTTTCAACATTCCATTGACTTACCACCAAAAGATTTGAATCTGTTCCATTGAACATACCGGTCATATTTGTCACAGTACTAACATCCCAATGGTTTAAATCCGCTCCAGAGAATTTACTTGCGTATCTAAACATATTCCAAAGTGATGTTATTTGAGATAAATCAGGAGCATCTGAGGCATTATATTCCATATTCTCACAATTATGGAATGCCGATTCCAAATTTTTCCATTCTATGGTTCCCCACTGTTCAATTGAGATTAAAGTAGTTACAGGTTCAAAATCAAAAAGATCTTTATCAATACGGATTGTTGGAAACTGCCCATTTATGGCAACCGTATATGTTCCAGGACTACTATAAATATGACTAGGATTGCCTTCAGTTAAGTTTTCAATAGTTCCATCTCCCCAATCTATAGTGTAGTCATAAGCTAGGTCAAGTTCGTCATTGGTTCCCACAATAATCTCTTTTTCGGCTACTTCTGTTTTCCATATGGTAACAAAAGATGTGCTATCTTCAGAAAGGGAATCAACAATGTTTCCAACTATAATGGTAATAGTGGCTTCAGAGATGTTAGTACCATCCGTTACCGATATAGTAATAGTATGTTCCTCAAAAAGTTCAAAGTCTAGATTTTGACCCTCTGCCAAGCTTAGTTCCCCTGTATTTTGATCAACTTCAAAAAGTTCTCCATCATTTTCTGTGATTGAATAGGTAAGGTTGTCACCTTCTACATCTGATGCATCGACTGTTCCAATTATATCAGTATCCGAAATATCCTCTGATGTATCAAAACTTTGATCTTCCAATTGTGGAGCCTGATTTAAGGCAGTTACCGAAGTAACTTTTATGGTTATACTCCCATTGGAACTATCTTCCCCATCCGTGACTGAAACAACTATTTGGTGTTGTGCTTTGGAAGAAAAGTTCAAAGATTTACCTAAAGCTAAACTCAAGACTCCAGAATCGCTAATCTCAAACAGGTTGTTATCATTAGTGCTGATACTAAAAGTCAATTTATCCTTGTCTGTATCTGTGGCCTCTACAGTGCCAATGGTTACATCATCCGCAATGTCTTCAGTAACCGTAAAGCTTTGCGCCTCAATAAGAGGAGCATTGTTCTTGGGTGGTTCAGGGCTATCGTCTTTACCACAGGACCATAGAAATACAAGCGAAATAATCGCACAAAATAGGTTTTTGATATTCATAATTAATGTTTAAGTGAATGTATTTTCACAATATCCTATTAACACGCCATATATTAACAAACGATCTGACCAATACCACTTATGAATTGATGTATGAGGAACACATTCCATTTTTTATTAAAATTCCCTTACACTTAAACTAAATTTATTATGCATGCATAATAAATTTTCCTATATTTGAGAACACCAAACCAGTTCTATGAAAGATTTGACCATTGATTACGCCCTTAGGGCTACCTGGCAAGCGGTTAGCAAAATGTACAATGAAGAGGCGAAAAGCTATGGGGTCACGATGGCTATTGGATTTACGTTATTGAGCATTGACCCAAAAGGGGGCACACCAAGCACCACATTGGGGCCCAAAATGGGGATGGAGGCAACTAGTTTATCAAGGATTTTAAAAAGTATTGAGCAAAGAGGATATATACAACGTAAGCGTAACCCGAAAGACGGACGTGGAGTCTTGATATTCCTCACCTCATTGGGCTTAGAAAAACGGGAAGAATCCAAAGAAGTGGTATTGCGTTTCAATGAAGTTGTAAAAGAACATACTTCACAAGAAGATTTAATCGGTTTTTTTAGAGTCATTGAAACCATAAACAAACTTATTACAGACAAAAAAATCTATACAAAAACAACTAATAATTAAATTACAAACTCGCACATGAAAAGGCATATAAACAAAGTTGCCGTAATCGGTTCCGGAATAATGGGAAGTGGCATTGCATGCCACTTTGCGAACATTGGGGTCGAGGTGTTATTGCTGGATATAGTTCCACGAGAACTTAACGACAAGGAAAAAGCCAAAGGACTTACTTTGGAAGACAAAGTGGTACGCAATCGCTTGGTAAATGATTCATTGACCACTGCGCTAAAATCCAAACCCTCCCCTATTTACCACAAAAAATTCGCCGATCGCATTACTACTGGAAACATGGAAGACGATATTTCCAAAGTGGCCGATGTGGATTGGATCATTGAAGTGGTCGTGGAACGGTTGGACATCAAAAAACAGGTGTTCGAGAATCTGGACAAACACCGCACACCGGGTACCTTGATAACTTCTAACACTTCTGGTATTCCTATTAAGTTTATGAGCGAAGGAAGAAGCGACGATTTCCAGAAGCATTTCTGCGGAACCCACTTTTTCAACCCCGCCCGATACTTAAAACTTTTCGAAATAATTCCTGGTCCAAAAACTTCACAGGACGTTTTGGAATTTCTAAACGGTTACGGAGAGCAGTTCTTAGGAAAAACATCGGTTGTTGCCAAAGACACACCCGCCTTTATCGGTAACAGAATTGGAATCTTCAGTATTCAAAGTCTTTTCCACGCTGTAAAAGATTTGGGTATGACGGTAGAGGAAGTCGATAAATTGACAGGTCCCGTAATCGGAAGACCGAAATCTGCTACCTTCCGTACTGTTGATGTGGTTGGTTTGGACACCCTCGTGCACGTAGCAAACGGAATTAGTGAAAACTGTAAAGACGATGAACGTCACGAATTGTTCCAGTTGCCGGATTTCATTCAAACCATGATGGATAACAAATGGTTGGGCAGTAAATCTGGACAAGGTTTTTACAAAAAGATTAAAGGAGACAATGGCAAGAGTGAAATCCTCACTTTGGATTTGGACTCCATGGATTATCGTTCCAAAAAGAGTGCAAAATTTGCCACTTTGGAGCTTACAAAGACCATTGATAAGGTAATTGATCGTTTCCCAGTATTGGTAGACGGCACAGACAAGGCAGGAGAATTCTACAGAAAGAGTTTTGGTGCTCTCTTCGCCTACGTTACTCACCGTATTCCTGAAATTACAGACGAACTCTACAAGATAGATGATGCCATGAAGGCTGGTTTTGGCTGGGAGCACGGACCGTTCCAAATTTGGGATGCCGTAGGACTAGACAAAGGTCTTGAATTTATCAAGGCCGAAGGTTTGGAGGCTGCCTCGTGGGTATCCGAAATGAAAGAAGCCGGAATTGATTCCTTCTATACCGTAAAAGAAGGGAACACCTACTTCTACAATATTCCCAAAAAGACCATGGAAAAAGTTCCAGGTCAGGATGCGTTTATCATTTTGGACAACATCAGAAAAACCAAAGAAGTCTTTAAAAACAGTGGTGTTGTTATCGAAGACCTAGGTGATGGAATCCTTAACTGCGAATTCCAATCTAAAATGAACACAATAGGAGGCGATGTACTTGCTGGCTTGAACAAAGCAGTCGACCTTGCCGAAAAGGATTTTGCAGGGTTGGTTGTTGGTAATCAAGCGGCCAATTTCTCTGTTGGAGCCAACATCGGTATGATTTTCATGATGGCAGTGGAACAAGAATATGATGAGCTGAATATGGCCATCAAAATGTTCCAAGACACCATGATGCGGATGAGATATTCCTCCATCCCTACTATTTCTGCCCCTCATGGCATGTGCTTGGGCGGTGGTTGCGAACTTTCGCTCCATGCCGACAAAGTAGTGGCCGCTGCAGAAACCTATATTGGTTTGGTGGAATTCGGTGTAGGTGTTATACCTGGTGGAGGCGGTTCCAAGGAAATGGCGCTTCGTGCTTCCGATACGTTCAGAAAAAACGATGTGGAGCTCAATGTGCTTCAAGAGTATTTCCTTACCATCGGAATGGCCAAAGTCTCAACATCGGCTTATGAAGCTTTTGATTTAGGCATATTACAAAAAGGAAAGGACATAGTAGTGGTCAACAAAGACCGTCAGATTGCAACAGCCAAAGCACATGCTAAAATAATGGCGGATGCAGGCTACACCAAACCTATGAAACGCAAAGATGTAAAAGTGCTTGGAAAACAGGCTCTCGGTATGTTCTTGGTTGGTACGGATTCGATGGAAGCCGGACATTATATTTCGGAGCACGACAAAAAGATTGCCGACAAACTGGCCTATGTTATGGCGGGTGGCGACCTTTCTGAAGCTACGATGGTGACCGAACAATATCTTTTGGATTTGGAACGAGAAGCATTCTTGTCGCTTTGTACGGAAAGAAAGACCTTGGAACGTATCCAGCACATGTTGAAAACAGGAAAACCACTTAGAAATTAGATTGATTTGGAGTATTAAATTTTTCGATTGTTCGAAAAATATCTGACCCTCCAAAAATCCAATAATCAAAGAATCCAAAGAAAAAATGAAAACAGCATATATAGTAAAAGGATATAGAACAGCCGTGGGCAAAGCCCCAAAAGGTCTGTTCAGGTTTAAGCGACCAGACGAACTGGCTGCCGAAACCATCGAATACATGATGAACGAGCTCCCTCAACTGGACAAAAAGCGTATTGATGATGTTATCGTCGGAAATGCTATGCCCGAAGCCGAACAGGGATTAAATATGGGGAGACTTATTTCACTTATGGGACTTGACATTGAAGATGTACCCGGTGTAACCGTGAACCGTTATTGCGCTTCAGGATTAGAAACCATTGGTATTGCAACGGCCAAAATACAATCAGGAATGGCAGATTGCATCATCGCAGGTGGTGCAGAAAGCATGAGCTACATCCCTATGGGAGGTTACAAACCAACCCCCGATTACGCAACGGCCAAAGAAGGTCACGAAGATTATTACTGGGGTATGGGACTAACTGCTGAAGCGGTTGCAAAACAGTTCAAGGTATCTCGTGAGGACCAAGACGAATTTGCCTTCAATTCCCACATGAAAGCGTTGAAAGCTCAAGAAGAGGACCGTTTTCAAGATCAAATTGTTCCTATAAAAGTGGAACACACCTTTGTGAACGAAGCTGGAAAAAAAGAAACCAAAAACTATACTGTAAATAAAGATGAAGGTCCAAGAAAAGGCACCAACATCCCAACTTTAAACAAACTTAGACCAGTTTTTGCGGCAGGTGGAAGTGTTACTGCAGGAAACTCATCCCAGATGAGCGATGGAGCCGCTTTTGTTATGGTCATGAGCGAAGAAATGGTAAAAGAACTGAATCTTGAGCCCATTGCCCGCTTGGTGAACTATGCTGCTGCCGGTGTAGAGCCAAGAATTATGGGGATTGGACCTGTAAAAGCCATTCCAAAAGCCTTAAAGCAAGCTGGACTGAAACAGGAACAAATAGACCTTATCGAATTGAACGAAGCCTTTGCCTCACAATCATTGGCGGTTATCCGAGAACTTGGCCTAAACCAAGATATCGTGAATGTGAACGGTGGTGCCATCGCACTTGGCCACCCATTGGGTTGTACCGGTGCCAAGTTATCCGTCCAACTTTTTGATGAAATGAGGAAAAGGGACATGAAAGGTAAATACGGCATGGTCACCATGTGCGTAGGTACTGGACAAGGTGCTGCAGGTATATTCGAATTCCTAAATTAAAAATTACTAAACACAAAAAATCATGAGCGATACTAAAGAAAAAGACATACTGAGAGGAGGTCAATTTTTGGTCAAGGAGACTAAATGTGAAGACGTGTTCACCCTTGAAGACCTCAACGAAGAACAAAAAATGATGCGTGAAAGCACAAAGGAATTTGTGGACAGAGAACTTTGGGCGCATTGGGAGCGTTTCGAGAAAAAAGATTATGCGTATACCGAAGAATGCATGAATAAGGCTGGAGAGCTTGGTCTTTTAAGTATCGCTGTCCCTGAAGCCTATGGAGGTATGGGAATGGGTTTTGTTTCCACTATGCTGGTCTGTGACTATATTTCAGGCGCAACAGGGTCCTTTAGTACAGCATTTGGTGCGCATACTGGAATTGGAACCTTGCCAATTACCTTGTATGGAACCGAAGAGCAAAAACAAAAATATGTTCCAAAATTGGCAACAGGAGAATGGTTTGGTGCGTATTGTTTGACAGAGCCAGGAGCTGGGTCAGATGCAAACTCTGGTAAAACCAAAGCAGTGCTCTCCGACGATGGTAAATACTACAGCATAACAGGACAGAAAATGTGGATATCCAACGCTGGTTTCTGCAATCTGTTCATTGTTTTTGCTAGAATCGAAGATGATAAAAATATTACTGGGTTTATTGTCGAAAACGACTCGGAAAATGGAATTTCTTTTGGTGAAGAAGAAAAGAAGTTAGGAATCCATTCCTCTTCTACCCGTCAAGTATTTTTCAATGAAACCAAGGTTCCCGTTGAAAACATGTTGTCTGAAAGAGGTAATGGATTCAAGATTGCCATGAATGCATTAAATGTGGGTAGGATTAAATTGGCAGCCGCATGTTTGGAAGCCCAAAGGAGAGTTGTTGGTGAGGCCACTAAATATGCCAACGAACGTATTCAGTTCAAAACACCGATCATAAACTTTGGTGCCATCAAAGCAAAAATTGCAGATATGGCCACCAATGCTTATGTGGATGAAGCTGCTTGCTACCGTGCCGCCAAAAATATTGAGGATAGAATTGCCATTCGCGAAGCAAGTGGAAATTCGCACCAAGAAGCAGAACTTAAGGGTGTGGAAGAATACGCTATTGAATGTTCCATTTTAAAAGTGGCCGTTTCCGAACACGTTCAGCATACCACGGATGAAGGTATACAAGTATTCGGGGGAATGGGCTTTAGCGCCGATACCCCAATGGAATCTGCATGGAGAGATGCACGTATTTCCAGAATTTATGAAGGCACCAACGAAATCAACCGTATGCTATCCGTAGGAATGCTGGTAAAAAAGGCCATGAAAGGTCATGTTGACCTACTAGGTCCAGCTACGGCTGTGGGTGAAGAATTGATGGGCATCCCATCGTTTGATACACCAGACCTCTCTGAGCTCCTATCGGAAGAAAAAGACCTGATAACTCGATTGAAAAAAGTATTTTTGATGATTGCAGGAAGTGCCGTTCAAAAATTTGGACCGGATTTGGAAAAACATCAAATGTTGTTGATGGCCGCTTCTGATATCCTGATTCAAACCTATATGGCAGAATCAGCCATTCTAAGAACCGAGAAAAATGCAAAACGATTTGGTGAAGAAGCCCAGGCTGCACAAATAGCCATGTCCAAATTGTATTTGTACAGGGCGGTTGACATCATCCAACTAAAAGGAAAGGAAGCTATAGTTTCTTTTGCAGAAGGTGATGAACAACGTATGATGCTAATGGGACTTAAACGCTTTACCAAGTATACAAATCAACCCAATGTTGTAAAACTTAGAACGCAGATTGCCGACAAAGTTGCCGCAGATAATGGGTATACCTTTGACTAATTCAAATATTTGTTGGGATGAAAGCCCAGTAGGATTTGAAAACGCCCCAATCGGGGCGTTTTTTTATTTATTAACCTATGGATTCCAATATTTTCTCATCCCCTTGCTTTTTAGAGAAGTTGATTGCACATTCAATAAGTGCCAAATGGGAATACGCCTGTGGGAAGTTACCCAGCAAACGTTTCGTTTTAAAATCGATATCCTCACTGAACAATCCCAAATGGTTGCTGTAGCCCAATAACTTTTCAAATCGATCCAGCGCTTTCTCTTCCTCTCCAATTTTGAACAATGCATTAATGAACCAAAACGTACAAATAGTGAAGGATGAAGATGGAAGTCCGAAATCATCTTCGTTTTTGTATCGGTACAAAAGACCATCGTTACTAAGCCCCTCCTCTATGGCTTTTACGGTACTTACATATTTTGGGTCACGTGCGTGGATAAAACCATAGGGTTCCATCAACAATACGGAAGCATCCAAATGGCGGGATCCATAGCTCTGTACAAATGCGTTGATATCACTATTCCATGCATTCTCATGGATGTCGTCCTTAATTTTCTGCTCAAGTGCAGTCCAACGTTCCAACTTTCTTGTTTTTCCAAACATATTTGCCACTTTTATGGCACGATCCAAGGCTACCCAACACAAAACCTTGGAGAAGGTAAAATGTTTGTCTTCCCCACGGAATTCCCAAATACCCTTATCTGGTTCCTCCCAGTGTTTTCCAACAATCCATACAATACCTTTGGTAATGCTCCATAGTTCCTCAACATTCTCAATATCGTTGCTAAAGTTTTTCAACTGCTCGTAAATCACATCCATCAAAATTCCATAAATATCGTTTTGACGTTGTTTATATGCAGCATTGCCCACACGAACAGGCTTGGAACCTTTGTAACCATCAAAATGATTCAAGGTTCTCTCTGTTAATGTTTTTTCCTTATTGATACCGTACATGATCTGAAGTTTTTCATCCTTGTCGGGCATCAAATCAATAATAAACTGAAGGTAACGCTTGGCAGAGTTCTTATGTCCAAGTTCGGAAACCACCTTGATCACCATGGATGCATCTCGAATCCAACAAAAACGATAATCCCAGTTTCTCACTTCACCAATGGTCTCGGGGAGAGATGTGGTAGCAGCGGCCAAAACAGCACCAGTTTTGTCATAGGTCAACATTTTTAAGGTTATGGCACTTCTGACTATATCATCTTTAAACTTTTGATAGTTTGGGGTTTTAGCGGACCAATCCAACCAGTACACCTTGGTACGTTCCAGTTCCAATCCCATAGTATCGGTAGTCGGCATCAATATTTTTTCGTTGTAACAAATCAAAAAATAGCCATCTTCCTCCAAAGTGATCTCCTCACCTTCCAGAATACGCTCCTTATCAAAGGATGTATAAAGGAACAGGGTGTCATATTTTAACTTATGGGTAAGGCTAGCTATAAAATCCTGCTTTACAAAATGCTTGGTTTCTCCCAGACCATACTCCAATTTAGGATCATATTTAACCGAGAACTTAGGTTTACCCGAAACATATTTTACATAGCGGATAATTTCGGGCTGGGCTTTGTACTTTCCATTCATTTTATGGTGACGGGGCATAAAGTCATGCACCTCAAAAACATTGTCCCCTTCGGAATACCGAGTAATCAAAATCGCGGTGTTACGATAATATTCCTGTTCAATGGTATAACTCCCCTTAGGAAGTATTTCAAAACTACCTCCTTTTTTCTCGTCCAATAATTTCGCAAATATTGAAGTTGAGTCAAATTGCGGTAAACAGCACCAGTCTATGGAGCCTTCTTTGGAAATCAATGCCGCGCTCCTGCAATTTCCTATAATTCCGTAATTCAAGTTGTCCATAGATCAAAAATTCTCAAAAGGGTTAGAAGTAATTGGTTTTGCGCTCGAATTTCCCGATTTTTAAAGAAACAAAAAATAAAAATAGGTCAAAAATCATCCTTTTATGGGCAAAACTATCATAATCTCAAATCGACTACCCGTTCAATTACAAATTAGCAATGGAACCATCAACGCAATACCAAGTGTTGGGGGATTGGCCACAGGGATGAAATCTGTACACAGTGGAAGTGAAAGTCTTTGGATTGGTTGGTCAGGGTTGACCAATGAGGAAATTCCTGAAGCACTTGAAGATGATATTGACAAAGCACTCGAAGAACATGGCTGTGCCAAAGTAAAACTCAATTCTGATGAAATAGATGGTTTTTACTACGGGTTCAGCAACAGGACCATTTGGCCCCTATTCCATTATTTTTTGAAATATTCCGAGTTTGAGCTGAATTATTGGGACACCTACAAAGCGGTAAACCAGAAGTTTGCTGATGCCATCATAGAAAATTCAAGCGAAGACGATACCATTTGGGTACATGATTACCAATTAATGTTGGTTCCCCAAATGGTGCGAGAAAAACGTCCCGATACCACCATCGGCTTCTTCTTACATATCCCCTTTCCTTCTTTTGAAATCTTCCGAACATTACCATGGCGTGAAGAAATTTTAGAAGGATTGTTAGGCTCGGACCTTATCGGTTTCCACACGTATGACTATGAAAGACACTTTTTGAGCTCTGTGAGAAGGCTCATTGGCCTGGATGTAAGCTTTAATGAGATTTATTTGGATAACAGAGTTATAAAAGTGGATTCCTTCCCCATGGGAATCGATTACAAAAAGTTTAGGGATGCCGCCGTTTTGCACGATACCAAAAGTGAAGATGAACGCAGTGACCTACAGATTCGTTTGGATAATCACAAAGCCTCAGCACCGGACACCAAGCTCATTCTATCCATAGACCGTTTGGATTACAGTAAGGGTATTGCAAAGCGTATCAATGCATTTGAATATTTCCTTCAGAAATACCCTGAATACAAAGAAAAAGTCAGGCTAATCATATTGGCCGTACCCTCACGTTCCAACGTGCCACAATATCAATTGCTGAAAAGAGAAGTTGATGAATTGGTCGGTAGAATCAACGGTGAGCTGTCCACGGTAAATTGGACGCCTATTTGGTACTTCTATCGCTCTTTGCCATTTGAAAGCTTGATTGACCTTTATACCTCAAGTGACATCGCATGGCTTACACCACTACGAGATGGAATGAACTTGGTAGCCAAAGAATATATTGCTACCAGAACAGATAAATCCGGAGTGCTCATTTTGAGTGAAATGGCTGGATCCGCTTACGAAATGAACGAAGCTCTTTTAATAAACCCAAACAACTTTGAGCAGCAGGCAGACACCCTAAAGCAAGCCATTAATATGCCCATGGAGGAACAAGTATCCCGAAATACGTTTTTGCAAAAA
Source organism: Allomuricauda sp. (assembly GCA_040285615.1). Taxonomy (GTDB): domain Bacteria; phylum Bacteroidota; class Bacteroidia; order Flavobacteriales; family Flavobacteriaceae; genus Flagellimonas. Next base: position 3,553 of record JAVJRL010000011.1, on the reverse strand, counting down.
AGATTAGGACGTTACAATGTAGAGGTTTGGGCCAATGAGTTTATGAATGCCTTGAAAGAGAACAGGGATTTGGGCAAAGCCTTCATTTCCGAAAAAATGTCCCCGGAAATCCGATTGCTGATCGAGGAAGAATATGCAAAATCTAAAAAACGATTGTTGTTCTTGGATTATGATGGAACCTTGGCGGGATTCCACAAAGACCCCCAAAAAGCATCGCCAGATGAAGAATTGTATGAGCTTTTGGACGAATTACACGAACAAGAAGACACTACCATGTTTTTAATAAGTGGAAGGGACAAGCAAACTTTTGCTCGCTGGTTCTTGCCAAAAAAGTACAACATGATAGTGGAACACGGTGTCTGGATTTCTCGAAATGGTGAAGAATTTAAAATGTTGGAACAAGTAAAAGGAGAATGGATGGGTAAAATTAGACCTGTTTTGGAATCCTTTGTGGATAGAACTCCGGGCTCTTTTATCGAAGAAAAGAATTATTCCTTGGCCTGGCATTATAGAAACACCGATCCTGATTTTGGAGCAAAAAGAGCTACTGAGCTTAACACCGTATTACGAAGTTTAATAGGCAATGACGATATTAGCGTATTGAACGGTAATAAAGTCATGGAAATAAAAAGCAGCAACGTGAACAAAGGTAGGGCTGCTACTCGTATGTTAAGTGAAGATGATTACGACTTTGTTTTTGCCATTGGTGATGACTGGACAGATGAATTTATGTTCCAAGAACTTCCCGACTCGGCCATTACAGTCAAAGTTGGACTCAAAAAAACACAAGCCAAATACCATGTGGAAAATACTGCAAGGGTAAGGCTACTTTTAAAACGTTTTACAAAACCATGATACGAACAGTTTTCATTATTTGCTTTTTGTTGGTAAATGTCCATGTATGGGCCCAGACAGAAACAGAAGTGTATCTTTTTGACTTAGAAGTTAATAATGGAAAACCGGTTCTTACCAATCCCAAAAATATTTCCAATAACCCGGGTTACGACAACCAACCTTCATTTTGGGATGATAACACCGTTTTATTTGCATCCACGCGGGAAAACCAAACCGACATACTCCAATTTAATGTGAATAAGGGCAGTACTTCCGCTTGGTTGACCTATACAACCGCTGGAAGTGAATATTCACCCTTGCGCATTCCTGATAAAAATGCCATTTCTGCTATTCGGTTGGATATAGATGGTTTACAACGCTTATATGAATACAATTTTAAAACGAGTGAATCTACCCCAATCACAGATTTGAAGATTGGCTACCACGTTTGGTTCAACAACCAAATTTTGGTCGCGACCGTTTTGGTAGATAACCGTATGGACCTAGTGGTCATTGACCTAGAAAAAAATAGCCAAAAAACGGTTTATCAAAACGTAGGGCGGTCACTTCATAAAATACCCGAAACCAGTTTAGTCAGTTTTATTGGCAAAAAGAATAATACATGGCAAATTTTGTCCTTGGACCCAATAACCGGTGAGTCAAATAGAATAACGAACACCTATGACCATGAAGAGGACATTTGCTGGTTGAATAAAAATACCATTTTTACCGGAACGGGGAAAACTCTTTTATCATTAGACGTTAGCTCCGAAGGTTCTGATTGGGAAACCATCATTGAATTTGACCAAGAAGAAATTAACAATATAAGTCGTATTGCCATTAGCCCTAACTCAAAAAGATTGGCATTTGTGGCTGAGGAGTCACCAGCAAAAATTATCCAAAATCAAGTAACGGCTTTTAATAATAGAGATTTGGATGCTTTTGTGGGTTGTTTTTCAGAGGATGTTCTGGTAAGTCGTTTTCCCAATGAAAAAATGTATCAGGGTAATGGCAAAATGCACGAAAACTATAGTCGCTTTTTTGAAAACGTCAAGAACTCAAGTGTAGAGGTGGTCAATCGAATTGTACTTGGAAACAACATAATCGATGAGGAAATCACCAAAGTTGATGGCAGAGATGGCCGCCAGGTTGCCATTTACCAAGTTGAAAACGGGCTTATTTCATCCATGACCTTTGTTTTTCCTGACGGACCATTAACCGATGCGGAAAAAATTGTACAAGAACAACTGGAAGCATACAATGACAGAGATATAGAAGCCTTTGCAGACACTTATGCAAATGATATTGAACTTTTTCAATTTCCAAAAACACTTCAATCCAAAGGTAAACACAAACTTGTTCAGCAATACGGTGCATTTTTTGAAAACACCCCTGATTTACATTGTGAGGTAAAAAACAGGATTGTTATTGGGAACAAGGTAATTGACGAAGAATCGGTCACCATCAATGGAGAGGTTTTTAAAGCCATCGCCATTTATGAAGTGGATAATGGAGAAATCCAAACAGTTACATTTATCCAGGATTAAAACCTTTTCCCAATATTTACTATTGATTGATATTTCAAAAGTATCAAAACAGGAATCAACCATATGATTTGGGTTCTTTTTGCTATTTTTATGACTTAATCTACAAGGAAAACCCAACGCATAATTCATTATGAAAAATTACCTCCCCCTTTTATTTGCTTTTTTTATCGTATCACTTTCAAAAGCGCAAACCGATACACGTATTTACAATATTATCAACTCCGTATCCGCTGAGCGTATCAAGAGCGATGTTACCACGCTTGTAAACTTCGGAACTCGACACACTTTAAGCGATACCGTTTCCCAAACTCGGGGGATAGGTGCTGCCCGAAGATGGATAAAATCGGAATTTGAAAAAATATCGTCTGACTGCAGTGACTGTCTTGAAGTGTTCTACCAGAAAAACCTAATTGAAAAAGGGGACAACGCCCGAATCGTAAAAGATGTTGAAGTGGTAAACGTTGTAGCCATTCAAAGGGGAACCAAATTCCCGAACCGCTTCATTATTATGAGTGGTGATATTGACTCCCGTGTGAGCGACCCAACCAATTATACTTCAGATTCACCCGGTGCCAACGATAATGCCAGCGGAATGGCAGGGACAATCGAAGCATCTCGAGTACTTTCCAAGTACAAGTTTGAAAGCAGCATTATTTATTTGGGGCTATCCGGCGAAGAGCAGGGACTTTATGGTGGAAAAGGAATTGCCGCTTACGCCAAGGAAAAAGGATGGGAAATAGTTGGCATCCTCAATAATGACATGATTGGAAACATTACTGGCGTTGATGGTGTAATGAGCAATAGGGATTTCAGAATCTTTTCTGAGCCCGTTCCTCCAACAGAAACCGAACAGCAACGCAGAGCGAGACGTTTTTACGGTGGCGAAGTAGATGGTATTTCCCGTCAGTTGGCAAGGTACGTATACAAAACCACCAAGACCTATATGCCCGAAATGAACCCTATGATGATTTACCGTTTGGACCGTTTTGGACGTGGTGGTCACCACCGCCCTTTTAATGATGCCGGCTTTGCAGGTATTCGAATTATGGAGGCGCATGAAAACTACACCCAACAACACCAAGATATTCGTGTGGAAGATGGTATCGCCTATGGTGATGTTTTGGAGCACGTGAATTTTGGGTATGCTAAAAAACTTACAGATCGGAAGAGCG
>JAVJRL010000010.1:0-316919 GCA_040285615.1 Allomuricauda sp. | reverse complement strand
GCGCCGATGCCTTTGATCCATTGGCTGCCCAGACGGTATCCGTCGACAACGCGGACGATGATGTGGCCGGCTTCACCATTGTGGAAGAGGGCGGTGCCACGGCCACTTCTGAGACCGGGACCACGGACACCTTCACGGTTGTGTTGAATAGACAGCCTCCCGTTAATGATGTAATCTTGGATATTGCTTCTGGAGATAATGGAGAGGGGACAGTGGATTTGACCCAACTTACTTTTACAACGGCAGATTGGGACACACCTCAAGAAGTAACCGTAACAGGTGTTGATGATGCCACAGTTGATGGTCCTCAAACATATAATATTACAGTTAGTGTAAACGGGGGAAGTGCAGCTTCCTATTTATTGGTTCCTTCTCAAACAGTTTCTGTTGTAAATGCAGACGACGACAGTGCTTCAGTAACTCTTTCTAATGAAAGTGGAAATGAAGATGATGGAGCTATTACGGTTTCCGCGACATTGGATAACGCAGTAGATGGTGGTTTTACCGTGCAGGTTTCTACTTTAGATGGAACAGCAACCACAGCTGATTCGGATTATACCTTAATCAATTCCCAGACATTAACGTTTACAGGAAATGCTGGTGAAGTACAGACTTTTGATGTGACTCCCATAGAAGATGCATTGATTGAAGGGAACGAAACTTTGACCGTTTCTATGGAAAATTTGGGATCTACAACTTTTAATGTGGATATTTCCGATGAAGCCACGATTACTATAAATAATGATGATAATTGTAGGGCTGGAACAACAGCACCTACCTTAAATGGTGGTGTGGGAACTGCTTTTTGTGATGCTTTTAATCAAAATTTAAATGATTACATCTTGGATACCCCACCTACTGATACTAATATTAGGTGGAATACAAGTACGGATTTAACCGATTCGGGAACATATTTGGTATCTAACGTAGTGAATGCCCCTGGAACCTATTATGGTTTTTTCTATGACTCTTTGAATGATTGCTTTAGTGATTATGTCACAGTAACTTTAACACAGAATTTTACGCCAACCACTGGGATTGCTTCCAATTTGGGGACATGTAGCGATTCAGGAAATGGTGATACCTTGGTAGATTTGGACGATAGTCTAATGGGTGCCGACTCAGGCACATGGGTGTTGACCACGGCTCCAGTGGGAGCATCCATTGCTATAAATGCTAGCAATATTGTTGATTTTGATGGTCAGCCACAAGGGGATTACATATTTACCTACACCACAAACATTGCTACAGGAATTTGTGACGACCAAAGTGTGGATATTACCGTGACCGTCAATGACTGCTCCGGACCTTGTGATGCAGGAAATACAGCACCGCAATTTAATGGAACCAACACCACTATCGAATTTTGCGACCAAGTAAATGCAGATTTGAACGATTATCTGGCGAGTACTGCGGCTCCTTCGGGGACAGTGCTTATATGGAGTACTAGTAATGACCCAACCGTAACAGGGGCGCACTTAATTGGAGGTGAAGTTGTGGAACCAGGAACCTACTACGGATTCTTTTACGATGAAACTAATAATTGTGCCAGTCCTTTATTGCCAATCACCTTAGTGCGTAATTTTACGCCAACTATTGATAGCACCACCGGAGATGTAAGCTGTGGTTCAGCCATATTGACGCTTACAGCTACCGCATCTGTTACGGATGACAGTACGATCAGTTATACTTGGTACGATGCTCCAACAGGAGGAAATATAGTAGGAACTAGCGATATTTTTACAACAAACACCTTATCGGAAACTACTTCATTCTATGTAACGGCTTCGGCCAATGGGTGTGAAACCGAAAGAGTAGAAGTGGTTGCTACGATCAACGATACTCCAAATGCAGGCACACCGAGCAATACTGTTGCGTGTAATGTTGCGGGGAATGGAGGTCCAAACACTGTTGATTTGGATGCTACCCTTACAGGAGCTGACCCTGGAACATGGGCTATTGTTACGGACCCATCCAGTGGAACATTGACCATTGATGCTGAAAATAATGTGAATTTTGTTGGATTGCCAAGTGGTGACTATGTATTTGAATATACAACAACGGCCGAGGCACCTTGTACCGGTACAACGGTGCAGGTAACTATTGCTGTAAGTGATTGTATTGTGGATACCGATGGTGATGGCCTCACAGATGGTGAGGAAGCAACCTTGGGCACTAGCCCCACGAACCCTGATACGGATGGTGATGGTCTTACCGATGGAGAGGAAGTGTTGGTGGAAGATGACCCAAGTACGGAAGCCGTACCGGAAAATGCAACCGACCCATTGGATGCTTGCGATCCGTTCTTGACACCCGATTGTAATCCCATGGATATTGATTTGGGAATCACAAAAACAGTTTTGGATAACCGATCCAAATTGATAGGTGATGAAGTTACTTTCGAGATTACGGTTACCAACAATGATTTGACCAGGGTGTTGGATATTATTGTTTCCGATGTGTTGTCAGCTTCTTTCAACTACGGCAGTCATCAAGCTTCATTGGGAGAATATGATGTGGAGACCGGAGAATGGTCCATCCCAGAAATGACTGCAGAGGATACAGAGGCAACACTTACCATAACTGTTACCATAGCCGATTTAAATGATTTGGAGAACACGGCAACCTTATTGTCTTCCTTCCCGGCAGATGCCACTGTTACCGATAACAATTCGGAGACTGTAACGGTGAATGCCGAAAGGAGCCAATGTGAAGATCCGGGAACCATCTGTAATATCTTTTCACCAAACAGTGATGGATACAATGATACATTGACCTTGGTAGGGCATGAACTATATCCGAACAATACCTTCGAAGTATTCGATCGTTACGGCAACAGTGTCTTTCAAATGAATGGATACGACAGTTCGTGGGATGGAACAGGAAAGAACGGGCAGTTGCCCAAGGGTACTTATTTCTATATCCTTGACCTTAATGGAGACGGAACGGATGTAATCAAAGGATGGATTCAAATCGTAAGGAACAACTAAAATGCCAGATAAAATAACCTTTTCAATATACAGAATAATGCTGCTCATGGTTTTTATGGCAGTAAGTGTCGTACATGCTCAAAAAGAGCCACAGTACACCCAGTACATGTATAATATAGGTAGTTTTAACCCAGCCTATGTAGGTACGGTAGAGAGTCCTGAGATTATTGGTCTGTACCGTGCACAATGGATGGATATTGAGGGAGCGCCGACTACTATTCGCGCTGGGGCCAATATTCCCTTTAATAATGAGAAAATGGGATTGGGCATCAATATAGTAAACGATGTTTTGGGGCCATCAAAACAAACCTATTTTGATGTGGCTTATTCCTATGAAATACAACTATCCGATGAGACCAAATTATCTTTTGGATTGAATGCAGGTGGCTCATCGTTGAACGTCGATTTTTCTGAAGGAACTTTTGAGCAAGGTTCGGACCCCTCACTTTTGGGAGGAAATTATAGCAGTTTTTACCCAATAGTTGGAGCAGGATTATTTATGTACCACGAAGAAGATTGGTATTTAGGTGCTTCCGTACCCAATTTTTTGACCGATGAACTCTATAATGATGAAGTGGCGACGATTGTAGAGGATTACATGCAATTAAACGTTATTGGAGGTTATGTGTTTCAATTGAGCGATCGTACCAAGTTTAAACCAGCCTTTTTGATAAATTATCTACAAGGTTCCCCGGTGAACATAAATTTATCGGCCAATTTCCAGTTTATAGATGCACTCACCATTGGAGCTTCATATAGGTTCGACAATGCGGTGAGTGGATTGGCAGGATTCCAAATATCCAATGCCATGTTCATAGGATACTCTTACGATTATAATACCAATGGCCTTGGTGAATATAGTGGAGGCTCGCACGAAGCTATATTGAAGTTCTATATTGGAAGGGGCGGTTTTGGCTCCGGAAACAATAAATCAAAGAACAAAAAATCAAAAAATAAAGGCAAGCAGATTGATTCCCCAAGATTTTTCTAATATGAACCAAGCAAAAAAAATACAAGTAACACTATGGGCGTCCCTTCTAAGCGTTGTCTTTTGCTTTGCCCAAAATAAACGAACCGAAGGGGACGTATTCTTTTTTCAATACGAATATCAAAAGGCCGTACAGGCCTACGAAAAGCAGCTTTCCGAAGGTACACTGACTAAACAACAGTTCTTGAACTTGGCAGATGCCTATTTTGAAACGAACAATTTTGAAAAGGCCTCCGAAGGATATATAAAGATTTATGATCAGGATACGTTGATGGATAGCCATCATTACAACAAAATGTTGCAAAGCCTTTCTAAATCACCCAATGCCAAGGGGAAAGAAGACTTTTTGGCCAGTATTTCCTCTGGCTTTCCAAAAGAGTTACTGGAGAATATAGAATTCAACAACCAATTAATGCAAAATGGTTCTGGAGTAAATCAATTGGATTACCAAATTTTCAACTTAGAGGCCAATAGTCCCCAAACGGATTTTGCCCCAAGTTTCTATAATGACAAGCTTCTTTTTTCCAGTGGTAGACCAGGAAATAAAAAATTACGATATGAACCTGGTAATGAAGGGTATTTCAATATATATGAATCGACCATCCAACCCTCGGGACAAATAATGACTTTGCAACCGTTTCAAGCACTTGACGAGACGGATTTCCATAAAGCAACCCCATCATATTCCTCTGATTTGAACAGTGTGTTCTACGTAGTTTCCAACACTCAAAATGGAGACCTCGCTTTCGATTCCAATGGAAAGAACGCATTGGCCATTGCAAAGCAGGCGATAGGGGGTGCTAATCAATTGTTGTTGAAGGATTTGAGCACCTCGTTCTACTATCCTTTCTATGATGACTCCAGTGGCAAGCTTTATTTTGCAGCTGATTTTGAGGATGGCTATGGCGGAACCGATATTTACTTCGTATACACTAATAACGGACAGGTAATGTCCGCACCAATCAATCTCGGACCACGAATAAATTCATCGGGTAACGAGATTGCTCCTTTTATTTTTGAGAACAGTTTTTACTTTGCTTCCGATGTGTTCTATGGACTTGGAGGAATGGATATTTATAAATCCAATATAGAAGGTGAAGACTTTGGTATTCCCATTAATCTGGGTGATCAAATAAACACCGAATTTGATGATTTTGGTCTGATTATTCGAAACCAAGGTGAAGGTTTGTTGGGCTATTTTGCATCCAATAGACCGGGGGGAAAAGGCAAAGATGATATTTATGGCTTTAAGGTCGATGAAAAACCTGGTCTAAAGACCATTACCTTTAAAGGTGAGGTGGTAAATGCCAATAGTACATCCAATACGATACCCGATGCTGTTGTGAGTCTTTGGAACATGGATGGCGAAATGGTGGCCAGCACAACTTCGGATGACAATGGGGAGTATAGGATGGAGATACCCTACGAGGAAGAGGTAGTACTCGAAGTCTCCAAAGAAAGATATTCCAGGTACATAGAGCAATTTGGACAAGAACAGTTGGAGGCTCTGCAGAACCAGTCCTTTGATATCGGAATTTTATTTTACGATGATTTGGTTGAAGAAAAAGAAGGTCAGAAAGTCGTGAAGATGGATGATTTTTATTTTGATACGAGCTCAATCCAGTTAGCGGATGAAATCAAGAGCGAGTTGAATAAGGTGGTCGATTTTGTGAAAGCATTTCCTCAGGTTCAACTCCGAATAGAAACCTATACGGATAGCAGGGGGGGTAGCAGTACAAATTTTAAACTTACACAAGGGCGTTCCGATGCCATTAAAAGATATTTGGTAGAAAATGGTGTTCCTGCCACCAGTGTTTTATATTCCATTGGATATGGAGAGGATAAAATATTGAACAACTGTACTAATGGCGTGTTCTGTTTAGAAGGATTACACAAACAAAACCAACGTTCCCTGGTAGTAGTCCTCAACGATAATGTTCTCTTTGATTAGGTTACATCATCAGCTCCCAGCAATAATATAGGGCAAATAAAGAAAGAAAAACAATACCGCTATAGGAAAGTGCCCGAAGGACCATTTTTGGTCTGTGTTCCTTTGGAACATCTTTTCCCGTAACTGTTTTTAGGTTCATCCAACCTAAAAGTGGGGCAAAAACGAAAGATACAAAAGTAGCCAACCCAACCAGGTCTCCCATGTTTGCACTAAACAGACTGATAACAATAAAATTAATCCAAGCCATAACGATAACCATCAAGGCAAAGGCATGTTTTTTATTGTAGATATTCCTTTTCGGATAAAGTTTTTGGAGTACATCCAAACTTACTCTGGAGATGGCATCATGAGCCGTCATACAAGTACTGAACATAGTTGCAAATGCTGCAACAGCAATAAAAAAGTAAGCCCAACTGCCAATGTGGGTGGTGAAAAGATTGATCAGTTGGTCGGCAAAGACAACGGAGTTTCCACTAAGTTCGGTTCCCGTTCCGTATAAGGTCATCCAGCCAATAATCATAAAGAAAAGAGCTAAAACTGCAGTTAAAATATAACCAACGTTAAATTCTTGGAGTGCTATTTTAAGTGAAGGTTTGTTCTTCATGGTCTTTAGGTTTTCCATGCCCCAAAGGCTCACCCAGCCCGATGCTTCTACTGCCGTGGGCATCCACCCTACCAGGCCAATCAAGAATAAAATACCAACTTCATTAAAAATTTCTGGGCGCTGATAAGACGAGGCATTGGGCACAGGTCCTTTTTGGAGCACCATCACCGTAGTGACCAATAGGGCAATAAAAAGAATGGTGATTACTGCCTTCAAAGAGTTTTCAAGAAACCGGTATTTACCGATAATCAGCAATAGACCTATAAATACAAACAATCCCAATGATACGATACCGGCACCAACCGAAGTAATATCGAAAAGGTTGATGAAAAGGCCTGCCGTAACAACATATAGTGCCGCTAAAATGGTAAAAGTAGAAATCAGGGTAACAAAGGCATATATCCACAAATAGGTCTTGCCCAAGTTGGTATATCCTTCAATCAGGCTTTTTTCCGTAACCGTGGTATATCGAATTCCAAACTCAAAAAAAGGATACTTGAGCAAATTGGCCAGAAGAATGGGAATTATCATAACCCAACCATATTGAGCTCCTGCTTTTGTGGACAGTACCAAATGAGATGTGCCAATGGCCATACTGGCGAACAATAGACCGGGGCCAAGTGCTTTCAACAATGCCTTCATGCAGCTTGTTTGTTAATTTTCAGGCAGGAAGATATGTTTTTTTGTTGAAAGTTTTAAAGTTTCCCCGATTGGTGAATTGGTTTATTCTTTCCTTAAGAGCGATTTTTGAAATAGCTTGAAAATTCGGGTGTACTCGTCCGTCCAACTGCTGGGCTCAACAAAACCATGTCTTTCTACCGGATAAACCGCCATTTCCCAATTTTCTTTGCCAAGTTCGATTAAACGTTGCGAAAGCCGAACCATATCCTGAAAATGCACATTGTCGTCCACCATGCCATGAAGAATCAAAAGGTGGCCTTGTAATCCATCAGCAAAATAGATGGGTGAACTTTGCTTGTAGGCCAAACTATCCGTGGCAGGGGTATTTAAAATCCGTGCTGTATAGCCATGGTTGTAGGCAGCCCAATCCCCAACTGAGCGAATTGCACCACCAGCACTAAAGGTTTCAGGAGCATTGAACATACCCATCAATGTGATAAATCCGCCATAAGAACCTCCGTAGATTCCGATTTTGTCCGTATCTATTCCATATTCGTCCACCAACATTTTGGCACCATCCACTTGGTCGGACAAATCTTTTCCGCCCATGTGTCGGTAAATACCAGTACGCCAATCCCTACCATAACCAGCGCTCCCTCGGTAATCAATATCGAGCACAGTATAACCATTGTCCACCAAAAGATTGTGGAACATGTACTCCCTAAAATAGGAGCTCCACCACTTGTGTGCATTCTGCAAATACCCCGCACCGTGTACAAAAATTACGGCTGCCTTGTTTTTTATAGAACCTTCTGGTTGATAAAGTCTTGCATAAACTTCTGCACCATCGGATGCCTTGAATGTAATTATTTCTGGATCTTTCCAATGGTAAGCGTTAAAGTCGTCACTATTGGATTTTGTGATTTGCTCCGCTTGGGTATTTCCGCTTGTTTCGATAGGATTATCTTGAATAAACAACTCCGTCGGCTTATTGGAATAGGAATAGAGAATGGCCATTTTTTCCTCATTCGGGGAAAGGACCACATCATTTCTACCCACCATGTTAGTCAATTTTTCCCATTTGCCACCTTTTAGCGACATAGCGTAGAATTGACGGTCGCCTGGATGCGTTTTATTTGAAGTAAAATACCAACGGTTTTTATCTTTTGATAGCGAAGCACCATAAATTTCAAATTCTCCAGAGGTAAGGGCCTTTGCCTTTTTGCTTTTAAGGTTCATGGTATATAGATGGGAGTATCCTGTTTTCTCGGACATAAACCATATACTTTTATTATCGGGCATCCATCCCAAAGAACCACCGCCCCATCTGCCGATTCCGGGGCCTGCAATCCAAGCTTCGTCATGCTGCCGGTCCAATTGCTCTACAGTACCAGTTTCGGGATTCAATAATACAATCCATCGGTCTTTGTAATCGTTGGCTTGAATATCCAAAATGCCCTTTGAACCGTCAGTATTCCAAGTTGGCCCATTGATGAAACCGATACGATCTTCGTTTTCATACGTTTTGTAAGGATAATCCTTGGTGTATTCCGGAACATAATCCAACCCTTCCAGATTATCCAAAACCACTGGATAACTTTTACGGTTTTCCACATCGTACACAAACATTTCGTATTGTGTAGGCTCATCGCCTACTTTGGAACGGGTGTTTTGGTCTTCGGTATACCCAGATTCCGTCACAAAATGAGGGACAATGGTTCCTTTGGAATCTGGACGCTCCATCAAAATGTAGGTAATGTAGGAGCCCGATGGGTCAATTTGAAGACCTACAACTCGTTTTCCTTTGGTTTCAATTTCCAAAGGCTCCAAAACGTCTAACTTTTTACTGATCTCTTCCCCGGTATCTCTTTTTGCTTTTCTTTCTTGCAATACATCAAAAATTCCCAACTGGTCTTGGTAGAGCCATTCATCTTTGGAGTCTCGTTGTGGTTCCTTATCCTTGGATTTTACAAATTGCGTTTTTTGCTCCAATAGTCCGGAAGCAATATTCCATGTAAAAAGTTCCCCATCTTTCACAAAAGCGATGCTTTTTTCATCATCTGTAAAATGTGGGCCGCTTTCCCTTCCTTCGGTTTTTGTTATCGGTTTGGATTGATAGGTTTCCGTATCCAATAAGAAAATATCGCCGTTTTTGGAGTAAACGGCTTTCGTTTTATTTTGATTGTACGTTAATCTAGAAGAGGGGAGTGCGTTAGCTTCTAAAAAACCGATTTTATTAATGCTTTTGTTGTTGAGGAAATAAGCGTAGAGGGAATCACTTAACGCTCCATTGGGATTCCAATCAAAGTAGAGCGTGGATCCATCGGTAGACCAATAGGTACTGGAAGGTCTATGGCCAACAAAAGCATCTCCCTGCATTATATCCTTTATTTTAAGGGTGGAGTTATTCCCTTTTTGAGCTAAAAGCGAATTAAAAGTGATAAGAAAAAGTACGAGTGGCGTAAAAAATCTTCTCATGAGTGTTGTAAGGTTTAAGATGGTCTGTTCTTCAAATATCGGTTATTTGGATGAGTTTTTGGAAGAACTCTCCGAAAGGAAAATTTGAAAAAGTATCCCCATTTGTTGTCAGAAAAGGTATCTTTAATACGTACAAGATGTAAATTAAATCAATACATATCTTTTTATTATATGGGTAATGGATTGATTTAAAATCATTTAAAACTAAACCAAACCAATATCAATGCAAATTATTGAAAATTCCACGGTCTATGATGCCATCATAGTTGGCTCCGGGGCGGGGGGCGGTATGGCCGCCAAAGTGCTTTCTGAGTCTGGACTTAAAGTAGCCGTTGTCGAAGCTGGACCATTCTTTGACCCGGCCAAACCAGAACACCAAACCCAATTAAAATGGCCTTATGAAAGCCCTCGCAGAGGAGCCAGTACCCGTTATCGCCCTTTTGGGGATTTTGATGCCGCTTATGGCGGATGGGATATAGAGGGTGAACCCTATACCCAAAAAGATGGGACCCAATTTGAGTGGTTCAGATCTAGAATGTTGGGTGGAAGAACCAATCACTGGGGAAGGATTTCCCTTAGGTTTGGCCCCAAGGATTTTAAACACAAAGATGTGGATGGCCATGGTGATAATTGGCCAATTAGTTATGACGATGTAAAGCCCTATTACGATAAGGTTGATAAGATGATCGGGGTTTTTGGAACCAATGAGGGATTGCCCAATGATCCCGATGGTTTCTTTTTGCCACCGCCAAAACCACGTTTGCACGAGCTTTTCTATATCAAAGGAGCAAAAAAGAGCAATATTCCCGTGTATCCTTCAAGAATGTCGATGCTTACCAAAAAAATTAACGAGGATCGGGGAGTCTGTTTTTATTGTGGTCAATGTAATAGGGCATGCCAAGTATATGCTGATTTCTCCGCAGGAACCTGTTTAATTTTCCCTGCTCAGAAAAATGGTGGCCAAATTGACCTTTTCGTCAATTGTATGGTTCGTGAAGTAACCACGGACGATGAAGGAAGAGCCACTGGAGTATCCTACATCAACAAAGAAGATAGAAAAGAATATAAACTGAAAGGAAAAGTGGTTGTTCTTGGAGCTTCGGCCTGTAGTTCGGCACGAATCCTTTTGAACTCGAAGAGCAAGCAGCATCCGAATGGATTGGGCAACAGCAGTGATGTGGTGGGTAAATATTTGCACGATTCCACAGGTGCCGATAGAGCGGCCTTTGTTCCCGGTTTAATGAACCGAAAAGTATCCTACAACGAAGATGGGGTAGGAGGTATGCATATATACTCCCCTTGGTGGGGCGATAACTCAAAGCTCGATTTTCCTCGCGGTTACCACATTGAAGTGTGGGGAGGTATGGGAATGCCCAGTTACGGATTTGGATTCAATGCCAATGAGTTTAACAAATTTTTCGGTACCAAAGTGGGCGGATATGGTGATGTATTGCGTAGCGATGCCAAAAAATACTACGGTGCGGTAGTGGGCATGGCGGGTCGTGGTGAGTCCATTGCGCGTAAAGAAAATTATTGCGAAATAGACCCAACCACGGTAGATGAATTTGGTATTCCAGTACTAAGATTCCATTACAAATGGTCGCAGTTTGAGATTAACCAAGCTAAGCACATGCAAGATACTTTTGAGGAAATCTTGATTAATATGGGCGGTGAACCTTTGGGTGACAAGCCGGGCAAGGATACCAATTATGGCTTGCACAACCCAGGTAATATTATCCATGAAGTGGGAACCACCCGAATGGGAGATGACCCCAGAACTTCGGTTACCAATAAATACCAGCAGTTGCACGATGTGGACAATGTATTTATTGTAGATGCAGGGCCTTTCGTATCTCAGGCGGATAAAAACTGTACCTGGACCATTTTGGCACTCTCCATGAGAGCCTCAGAATACATTGTGGAGCAATTGAAACAACAAAACATTTAAGGACATGGACAGAAGAAAAAGTTTAAAATCGATAGTACTGGGTTCCGTGGCCGGTGGTTTGGCCGTCCATGGGTGTAAGCCCTCAACAGGAACGGAAGAATTGGTGGAAGCACCAAAGATTACCTATCCGGGAAGGGTTCCTTTGGAAACAGAACTGATCAACGAATTACAGGACGAACAATTTTTGAATCCGCACGAAGTGGAGACCTTAACCATACTGTGCGACCTAATATTGCCTCCCTCGGAAGAGTTTAAAGGAGCATCGGATGCTGATGTAGTTGGGTTTATTGAGTTTATGTGCAAAGATAATGAGTCTTTTCAGCCCGATATTCGTGGTGGAATCATGTGGCTGGATCATAAGTGCAATACGGAAAATACCGTTGAGTTTAAAGATGCTACGGAGGAGCAACAAAAGGCCATTTTAGATGGAATTGCCTTTTATGACCCCGAAGTGCCAGGAAATGAACGGCCATTTGAGGTGAATTTCTTTTCGTTGGTTCGCAACTTGACCATGACCGGTTTTTATACTTCTAAAATTGGTATAGAAGAGATAGGATACAAGGGTAATATGCCCAATGTGTGGGATGGTGTTCCAGATGATGTGTTGGAACAGCATGGCGTATCTTATGATGAGGAATGGCTTGCCAAATGTGTGGATCAGAGTAAGCGCGGGGTAATTGCCGAGTGGGACGAGAATGGGAATTTATTGACCTAAAAATTAATTTAAAATGTAAAAATAGGGCTCAATCTTTAGGGATTGGGCCTTTTTTATGTTTTAGATGAAATACAATATGGCATTACTAATCACATTTTACTACTTTGTCAGAAGACAATTTTGTTGAGATGATTGCAAAAACGTATTATCCTGAGCATCCCTTGGATGATTTGTATAGAGAATGTTATTATCTTCAGATGGATGATATTGTTGGGATAGGACGTATTCCAGTGATAGATGATTGCTGCTATGACATTGTTTTTTTTAAAGAGGCCGAAGGTAACTTTTACTATGGGGAAGATGTGCGAAAAGTTCCCATTAACAGCAAGGTGTTTACCATTCATAGTGTAACACCGCCTTATCGAATTGAAGCAAAGAACTCCCTCACTTTTTTTACCATAAAGTTACAGCCTTGGGTGAATGCCTATTTTTTTTCTGAGTTGGAGCAATCTGGTGTGGTGGACATTGGAAAATTGGATTCGAGTTTAGAACGGATTCACCAAAAACTTTTTAGTGAGGTTGAGGTGTCTGCCAGGTTTGATATAGCTGAGGAGCTGATGATGGGTAAAATTTTTGAATTGTCGCCTTCCATGGAGCTGGTTCGTGAAATTTGTGCCCTAATTTATGAAAGGCAAGGAAAGATTACGGTAAACGAATTAAGTGAGCACTTTGAGAAATCAAGACAGTACTTGGGTAAAATTTTTAAAAAGGAGGTGATGTACCCCCTAAAAAAATTCATTATCACGGTTCGTATATTGGATTTGGTGAAATACAAGGCAAAAAACCCAGATGTTTTGCTTACACAACTCAGCTACGACTACGGCTATTTTGATCAAGCACATTTTATAAACGATTTTAAAAAAGTATGTGGTGTAAAGCCACTAGAGTTTTTCAATAATTTACCCGAGTTTTTACTAAGGCATCAATAGGTTTACATTTTTACAATTTAATGGCCGGTAATTATGACTTCTTTGCAAAAAAATAAATCATGAGATACTGTTGGATTGTTTTTGGGCTGGTATTGAGTTTTTCTTGTGCTGAAAAGAGCACAGTTCAAAATAACGAACTGTCACCTAAAATGGAATCTGTTAGTGATTCCTTGGATACCTATTTCAGCAAGCTTACGGAGTTGCGAAAGTTTAATGGGGTGGTGTTGGCTTTTAAAAATGATACCTTACTCTTGGAAAAAGCCTATAATTTGAACCCAGACTCTCAAAGTTCAACTTATGTGAGCGTGGATACCCAGTTCGATATTCATTCCATTTCAAAATTGATGACCTATTACTTGGTGGCTAAATTGGAAAGTGAAGGAACGCTTTTCAGGAACCAGACCTTGGATATGTTTTTTGAAGGTTTTCCCAAAGGAAAAGATATTACAATAAAGATGCTGTTGGAGCATAGTTCTGGACTGCCTAGGGAATTGTCCGGCATAGAGGGACAAGAATACGATTTAACTTCGGATGAAATTGTTAACCTGGCCAAACAGGAGAATCTTTTGTTTGAACCAGGTACTGATGTGCAATATTCCAATGTGGGTTATGAAATTTTATACGAAATCATTGCTAAAACCTACCAAAAACCTTTTTCACAATGCGTGTTCGACGAAATTTTTGTTCCCTTGGGAATGGATGCAAGTGGAGCCCATTTTTTTGTTGAGGAAAACCGTGTAAAACGTATGGCCCAGAATCATGTTTTAAGGGATAGCGCTCTTGTAACTGTGAAAAATATCCAACATGATGAGTTTCGGACTGCACGTCTGTTCTCTACTGCCGATGATTTAAAAAAGTTCTTGGATCATGTAAAGCAGGAACCTTATGCCTCGGTGCTGCAAAATAATAATGGTGTTATTGCCAAAGACGGGGGTTCCATCGGAATTCGTGCGCAAGTATACAGCGATTTGAAAAATGATTTCGATTTTGTTCTATTGGCCAATTACGATGAATTACCCTTTTTTGCCACCATTGAGGATATGGTGAAGATTTTAAAATCGGAACCGGTGGAATACCCAAAAGAAATCAATAGAAAGTCCATAGCGTTGGAAGAGGAAGTGCTCCAAAAGTATGAGGGCTCCTATACTTTTGCCGATTTTGATGGATTGGTGCTGGAGGTAAAAGTCGAAGACGGACAACTTATCATTTTACAGGATGGAGAAACCATCGGTGAGCTCCAAGCAGAAAGTGAGACCGTATTTTTTGAAGACCCCAAGGCTGCAGAATCTTTTGAATTTGTGGAAAATGAATCAGGTGCCTATAATGCTCTAATGGGATGGAAAGGTATCGTGGTAGAGGGCAAACGGAATTGACTGCTAAGATACGGGTTTGCTTTATTATTAGAATAAAAAGCCGTCCCCTTTTGGACTTGGGGGCGGTTTTTTTTAGGTCTTATCCCATCATTTAGTTAACTTTTACGCTCGGTTATTGTTATAGGTCAAGCGATTATGATGACTATGGTTTTTATGGAACTTGAAATGGAAAGAGGAGGGGGAGGAGAAAAAGGTAAAGTATGTTGAAAAATAAGTCCAAATTTAGGTACTTAACTTTCCACGAATGCGCATGACTACATTGGTATTAAAAAATAAAACAATTAGATATGGTTAAAATAAATTTTGTATCGTGCCTACAAAAAATACAGACCTTGGAAAAGGATAATCATACATTGGTAGCAACAATTGAATTTGAAATTAATGGTGAATTATTTGAATGTGAGGCTCATCAGAATTATGGAACTGGGTTTAGTTTTTTTGAAGAACCTATAACGGTTGTTCCGCCAGATTCGATTAAAGCCAAAATCAACTTTGCTGAGTTTAGGGATGCTGTTGAAGAATATTATCGTTTATTGGTTGGAAGTACGGGAATAATCAGTATTGCAAAAAGAGGAGTTATTAATATGACAATGGTTGGAAACAAGTTTAATGTTCCTTGGGAATGCGAAATTAAAAACGAAGGGATAGAAGGGCCTTGGTAATGTTTTATTGTTTTCATAATCAAGGAAGACTTCAATCAAATCAATTGTACACCTCTATTAAAACGAAAATTTTGTTCTTAAAGTAATTGAAAGGATTTTCAGATGCACTTAATGCGAATTAGATTTTAGGGTGTAAAGAAATGATAAGCAATATTTTGAAATTGAAAAACTCAACAATTTTAATGCTAGAAGTTTAAGAAATGGAACAATTAAAAGGCAATGGATATCTGTTTTTGGTAGCTGTTCTCGTCATTCTAATTTTGCTCGGTGCCTTCTACGGAAGAAACTTGCTCGATTATGTAAAGAAGAATGATTATATAATCTATGCGGGCCTATTGGCGCTACTATCCTTTATTGTAATTAATTGGGGAAACAAAAAGGCGGCGGAAAGATCTCAAGAGAAAATCACCAAAGCCACAAACGAGATTGTTGAGAAAGCTGTAGGTCAAGCAACCATGGAAATTCAGAATGAAGTGAAGGTGATAACCGAAAAATCCACAGGTGAAGCAGTAAAACAAATAACTGATAATGTCGGAAAAATAAAGAATGAATTAGATGAGCAACTACAATCCTTAAAGCAAGCTACCAAACAATTGAAATTTCTTCAAGCGAATCCTGATATATTGGTTCAAATTGAGTACCAGTTTCAGTATGAAAATGAATCGTACGATATAGATTTCTATAATAATATGGTCGAGCAACTCACGATTGGCAATACATATGAGCTTACGTTAGAGTCTGGGGATAAAAAATCTGAATTTCTGTCAGAAAAAAACTCTTTCAGGACTTTTAATGAAGAAATTGATGATTCACAGGAGAAAATTGAGAATACTTATGTTGGGGCTATCTTATCCAATGAACATTATCGTAATACTAGTCCACAAATGGTTAAAGTAAATTATTTATTGGATGTTAGTGTTTTAGATTTCAATTTTGAGGATTTGAAGATTGGTGATAAGGTTGAATTTAGATTAAGAAAGAGAACCTCCTTAAATGGAGAAAATTACCTGTTTGAAAAAAGAAGAGCAAATCACGATTATTTCAAAGGCGGTTTTACCAGTTTTGTCTATGGTCATGATAGTTGGCCAAGAGCGGTTGTTGGCTTAAAAGTCATGACAAGAAATGGTTATATTTTTAGTTGTAAAGTCATAAAAACAGATAGGTTAAGTAAAACAGATATCGATTATGGTTATGTTACTCTTCAGGAGATAATTGAAATAACTAAAACTGAAAACTAATTTGACTATGGTTTTGTATGATTGTATGGTGTTGGCCAATTGGGAGCTTATGCTGGGGATTGGCAACATAATCTTAGCGATAGCGGTGGTAGGTGTTACCATATACAACAACAAAAGGAATAGGCGTGTTCATTTAGCGGATAAACGTAAAGATTGGTTAGTTGAATTTCGTTCAAAAGTGGC
Organism: Allomuricauda sp.; assembly: GCA_040285615.1. Taxonomy (GTDB): domain Bacteria; phylum Bacteroidota; class Bacteroidia; order Flavobacteriales; family Flavobacteriaceae; genus Flagellimonas. The sequence goes on along the minus strand of JAVJRL010000010.1, from coordinate 300,239 downwards.
TGAACTTACTGCAATGCTAACTATGATGAAGTATGAGAATACTGTTTTTAAAAATAAAATGGAGAGTTTCCGGACCGATAAAGATGTCAAGATAGGTTACGAATTGTTAGAAGAAATACAATCCTACAACAAAACAACATCTCGATACTTAACCCTGATTAATGAGCTGACACTTCTATCTTTCGAAGATGGGGATGATGTCGTATCATCAACTAATATGGGGGCACTATTAGATGAATTATTGGCAATGCAAACTAGTGGTGAAGATGAGAAAGCTAGTAAATTGGCTGTTAAGATAATGTCAGTGGCAAATACCATTATAGCCGCAAAATGGGAAAAGATTAAGGATTTAAAGGGCTAAAGAAATTGATGAGATATTAAATGGCGAAGTGATCTAAAACCAAGATTAAAATATTTGCTGAAAAATTGGGAGATCCATTATCGGTTAACCGTAGGTTAACTTAAAAACTTAAAAACCCCCGTAAAAACAGGGGTTTTTGTACTCGAGGCGGGTACATAACCTTGAAAACATATGAAAATATAAATTACATAAGTACCCATAAAATCAATAAGATAAGTTGATTTTAATTCTATTTAGTGTCCTCGGTTTTCTTATTTTAGCATATAATTTTGTTACTATTTTGTTACTGGTTTCAAGTTTAAGTAACAAGGAAATTGAATTTATAGTGAGTGTTAAGCTAAGAGAGAAGTTTAGCCAAAGGGCGAAAAAGGTATTATTTGGATATTTATCACAATGGAGTGAGAAGTTATGAGTGGCTTCATGTAGTTGAAAAGGGGGATGATAAAATTCAAAAAAGAGAGTTGGCTCAGAACATAAGAGCTGCCAGAGCTTTGGAATTAGAGAGTGATGGGACAAACTTTATTCCAAAACATAAAAAGAAAGTTACAATTCCTCAGTACATTGAAGCCTACCTAGCTAACTACAGGTTAAAGGATATAAGGAGTATTAAGAATGCTTTAAATAAGTTCCAACAGTATTTAAGAGAGGAAAAAGGAAAGCCCAATCTTTCCATGAGTAGTTTAAATCGACTTTATATTGAGGGTTTTAAGCAATATTTACTGTATCATGCTGGATTAACTGGAGAAACTCCTTATAGCTATTGGAAACGCTTTAAAAAGGTTTTAATCTATGCTGAAAAACAAGGTTATTTAAAGGAATCAGTTTACAAGGGAGTGAAATGGGAGTCCAAAAACAAAAAGGCAGAAAAAAACCTCGTAAAACAGGTTCTCACTGAAGAAGAGATTCAAACTTTGAAAAATACTTATTGTGGTAATGATGAGGTTAAAAGAGCATTTTTGTTTGCCTGTTATTCAGGTTTAGGATACTCTGAATTTAAAAGATTGAGATGGCGAAATATTGTCAATAATAGGTTGGTTATAAATAGAAGTAAAGTGGATAGTTCTGAAATTAATATTCAGCTTAGTTCTTCTGCTATTATATTATTGGGAGAGGCAAAGGACCCTGATGAGCTTGTTTTTGACTTAAAAAATAAGGGTAAGTTTCTGTCAGAAGTTGCCATAAAAAAGAATCTTACAGGAATGATGAGACGTGCCAAAATTGATAAAAACATCACCTTCTATTGTGGTCGACATACTTTTGCAGTAAGATTGCTTTCTAATGGTGCAAATTTAAAGACTGTTGCGGATGCCTTAGGCCACAGTAGTACCGCACATACTGTTAAGTACTTAAACTATGTAAATAGTATAAAGGATGATGCAACCTCTAACCTCCAATAATGGAAATACCTGTAAAATTTTATTTTGGTATAGAAGATTTGATTAAAAATTATGTCAAGGATTTCGAGTCATTTAAATCACAGTGTGGAACTGAAGTTGATCATCGAGTCTATGATGTTATTATGTTAAAAAATCATGAAGAGGTTCTGGCGGGGATTGAAGGGTTTGAAACGCACCAAATTGAATTTAGAATTAAAGATAAGTTCAATGAAATCAGTGTGCATCAAGAGGCCTTTAGTGGTTATGAATCAATTTCTTATCAAGATTTAGGATTCAGGTTTAAAACAAAACAAGAGGCTCTTTATACTTTTAAAGATGCTGACATCAGAATTTTTAGCTACTTTGAAATTAAATGTCTTTTAGACTTTTATAAGGAAAATGATGAGGGTAAATTAGTATTTGATGATTATGAATTCATACTTTTTAAATTGGGTCTAAAAGATGTCATTGAACAATTAAAAAATGGAGGTCCAGAAAACTGGAAATTGAATACTAAGAAATCTAAAGACTTTGAAATAGACCCATTGGAATTTAACCTAAACCAAACTGATTTAATCCATTTCTTCGATTTATTAGTGGATGCTGATTTAATAAAAGAGCCAGAGAATGAAGTACATAAAACCAAAGGAGGTTTTTATGGTAAACTGGCAAGATACTTTACCGCAAAGGGTAGGCGAATCAATCCTAAAAGTGCCAAAACAATTAAAACAAATAAGGAAAATAAGGGCACTCCATATTCTCAAACTTATTATGAAATGCTCAAAAATCTAAAGAAAACAATAGAACAAAAATTAGAATCAAAGAGTTGACCGTCAACCTACAGTAAACCAACTTTCTTTCCTTTCCTCGCTTTCTTTACACTGTAATTACAAATTCGGATTAGCTAATCCATCATATATTAATTTAAAATTATGAAGGATGGAAAAGAACATCTTAAACCTGAAAGAGGCCTGTGAATATACGGGTTTTAGTAAAAGTCATTTATACAAATTAACACATTACAGAAAGATTGACCATTATAAGCCGAATGGTAAAAATATCTTTTTCAAAAAAGTTGATTTAGAGGCATATATGCTAAAAGGAAAAAGAGAGGCTGTGCCTGCTTCAGAAACCGATACTGAAACCGCAAATTATTTGCTTTCTAAAGATTTTGGGGAATGACATTCAATACATTAGCAGATAACAGGACAAACAAAGTGGGACAAAACAGAGTTATTGTCACAGGAGAAGGTACTGACCTCAACGAATCAGAAGCATTAAAGAGGCGGGCAAAGCGAAAAACTATTACACAAGTTATGATGTTAAAGCTCATAGATATTGCGAAAGAGAATGGAGAACCTGAATTAGAAAAGGCATATTGGAATACTTACTATTGTCAGCAACGCATTATTACAGCGGATGGGAGGTTGTATGGCAAATATTGTAAAAATAGATTTTGCACCCTTTGTTGCAGTATTAGAAAGGCAGAACTAATAAATAAGTATTATCCAGTGATGAGCAAATGGGAAGCCCCTTATTTTTTAACACTAACGGTCAAAGCGTGCAATGCTCATAATCTTCCAAGATATATCAATAAATGTATTTTTGGTTTTCAAAGAATCAATGCGAAATATAGAAAGAGGTATCAACGGGGCAGGGGTAGGCCTCTTATTGGTATTAGGTCATTGGAATGTAATTTCAATCCCGTCAAGAAAACCTATAATCCTCATTTTCATATTATAACCAAGGATAAGGAAACCGCCGAAATTTTAAGGGATGAATGGTTAAAGCTTTGGACTCCAAAATTTGCAATTAAAAGATGCCAAGACTTGCAAAAAATATATGATTTGGAAAGTGGCCTAATTGAAATTATCAAATATGGCGGTAAAATTTTTACGGAGCCAGATTTAAAAAGGAGAGCAAAGCAAACAGATACTGCACAAATATATTTAAAAGCTCTAGATGTGATTTTGACTTCATTTAAAGGCAAAAGGATTTTTGATCGGTTTGGATTTAATGCTCCAAAACAAAAATTGTCTAAAAAGTCAACTGTTAAATTGTTGAGTAATTTTAAGGAATGGGAGTATGACTCAGAAAAGTGTGATTGGGTGAATATTTCTAATGGAAATGTTTTAACTGATTTTAAAATTCCATCCCATTTAGACTCATTGTTATCTCATAATATAGATTCCTGTATGAATTGATAATTCTATAATTACCCAATGTTGATTACATTTAGGGTTCAATTCAAATTATGTCAACTAAGTTTTTTACAAACAAATCAAATAATAGTCTTTTAAAAAAGTTCGAAGGGGTTTTCAAGAACTTACCGAACATACATAATTTCGATGCTTTGGTGGGTTATTTCAGGGCTACTGGATATTTTAAATTAAGGCCTTACTTAGAAAATATACCTGAAATTCGAATTTTGGTAGGGATTAATGTTGATATAATTTTAGAAAAGTATCATTCTTTAGGTCAACAACACATAATAAATCCACAAGAAACAAAAGACGAGTTTGTAAAGAAACTTAAAGAGGACATACAAGGGGCTGATTACTCAAAAGATATTGAAGAGGGGATTGTACAATTTATAAAGGATATTGTAGAAGGAAAAATTACCATAAAAGCACATCCAGAAAAAAATTTACACGCCAAGATATATATATTCAAACCAAAAAACTTTAACGAATATTCAACAGGAAGTGTTATCACTGGGTCTTCCAATCTTACAGAATCTGGTTTGGGGTCTCGGGATAAATCAAATTACGAATTCAATGTTGAGTTAAGGGATTATGACGATATACGTTTTGCTTCAGAAGAGTTTGAAGTGCTATGGAGCGAGTCAGTAGATATTTTACCCGTTGATATTAAGGGTTTAAAAGAGGAAACCTATTTAAATGATAATTTCACACCTTTTGAACTATATATCAAACTACTAATCGAGTATTTTGGAAAACGTATTGAGTACGATCCTACTAATATTGATTTATTACTTCCAGACAAATACAAAAGGTTAACATATCAATCCGAGGCTGCTATTGAAGGTTATGAAAAGTTAATGAACTATAATGGCTTTTTTTTAGCTGATGTAGTTGGGTTAGGTAAGACAATTGTTGCGGCCATAATTGTAAAGAAATTTGTTTTTGAAAATGGTTATCATTCAAAAATCTTAATTGTTTACCCTCCTGCATTAGAAGAAAATTGGAGAACAACCATTAAGGATTTTCATATCGAGAATAATGTATATTTTGTTTCAACTGGAAGCCTTCACAAAGTTTTAGATGGTTCTAATACAAGCTATCCAAATCCTAATGAATACGATTTAATTGTTATTGATGAGGCTCATAAATTTAGAAATGACACCTCTAATATGTATGAGAAACTGCAAACAATTACAAAAACAGATAGGAAGATACCGGGGGCTAACGGTGATTCTAGGAAAAAGGTAATGCTGCTTTCGGCAACCCCATTAAATAATCATCCAGCTGATATTGAGAATCAAATCTATTTGTTTCAAGATAAAAGAAATGCTAATCTACCAAGTGAAAAAGATTTACAATCATTTTTTCAGCCTCTCAAGGATGAGTATGATGAGTTAAAGAAAGATGAGGTTCTTGATATAAATAAGGTAAAAGCAATATTCGATAAAATAAGGGATAAAGTCATTGAGCCTTTAGTAATTCGCCGTAGTCGTACTGATATTTTAAATAATGAAGACTTTAAAAAAGACATTGAGGAACAGGGTATTGTATTTCCAAAAATCAACCCACCTAATGAGGTAAGATACAAATTTGATGATGCATTAAGTGTTTTGTTCGATAGTACGATTACTATGCTTACCTCAATGGATGAAAACAGAAATCCAGTTGATGGTATAGGTTTTTATAGATATAAAGCAATAGAGTACTTAATTAATGAGGAGGACAGAAAGCGATATGGTGATGTAACTTCTATTTCCAATAGGTTGTCTGCTATCATGAAAACCTTGTTGGTTAAGCGTTTAGAAAGTAGTTTTTACGCATTTAAAATGTCACTGGCCAGACTCCATAGAAATACCAAACATATGATTAAAATGTTTGAAGATGATAAGGTATATGTCGCTCCGGATATTGATGTCAATAAGTACTTAAATGAGGGCAACGAAGAAGTATTAGAGGAAAAAATAAATGATAAAGGAGGCAATAATCAAATATATGTGGCAGAAGATTTTAAAGAAGATTTTATTGAGTTGCTGAAGGATGATGAAAAGAAAATTAAACAATTAGTTGAAGATTGGAAAAAAATCGATTATGACCCAAAATTGGACAAGTTCATAGCCGATTTAAAATCTAAATTCCTTAATAAGGAAAATAATCATTCGGGTAAGTTAGTAGTGTTCTCTGAGTCTAAAGAAACTATCGAATATGTTAGCGATAGATTACAGGATATTGGCATTAATAAAATATTGACCATTAGTGCAGACAACCGTAAAACCAAGTTTCCAATTATTTTAGAAAATTTTGATGCTAATCAAGAAAAGGCAAATTGGAAAAATGATTATAATATCATATTTACAACAGAGGTATTGGCGGAGGGTATTAATCTGCACCGCTCAAATGTTATAATAAACTATGATGTGCCTTGGAATTCTACTCGTTTAATGCAGCGTATAGGGCGTGTTAACCGTATTGGAACAGAGGCAGAAGAAATACACGTGTTCAATTTTTATCCTTCTGATAAATCGGATAATCAAATTAAATTAACAAATACAGCAATTAAAAAGTTACAGGCTTTTCATTCTGCATTTGGAGAGGATAGTCAAATATATTCCCAATTAGAGGAAGTTGGTGAGGCTGGTTTATATGGCTCTAAACTAAAAGAAGAAATCAATGAAACACTATTGTTTTTACAGGAATTAAGAGATTTTAAAAAGAAGAACGTCAATAAGTTTAATAAAATTAAAAACATTCCTAAAAAGTCACGTATTGCACGTAAAGCAACTAATGTAGATTCATTTATCAATGTAGATAATGCATCTATTATCTATATAAAAAGTGAAGGTCACCCAGGAGTTTTTTATAAAACAGACGAGCACAATATAGTACATGAATTAACTTTTGTAAATGCAGCCAAAATCTTTAAAGCAACTACAAAAGAAAAGGCGGTTAAACTACCAGAGTATCATCATAAACAAGTATCAAAAGCCTTAACGCATTTTAAAACTGTTGCTAAAAGCATAGAAACTAAAAATGTGACGAAAGCACAATTGTCTGCTACCGAAAAGAAGGTAATAACACAATTAGAGTTTTTTATTGGAGTGGCAGAAAATGAATTTATAAAACATCAACTACAAAGGGCTTTAGACGAAATTTACAAAGGTTCTCATAGGCAACTACCTAATAGGCTAAACAAGTTTTTTAAATCAAATACAGAAAATGACCCTCAAAAGGTGATTGAAAATGTATTTAACGATGTCTTAAAATCAATGAACTTTAGTGATACTGCAAGGGTAAAACAACAACGAGCTTCGCTATTTAGTAAACCTCAAATTGTAATTTCAGAATCTTATATAGAAAACGAGTAATGGAAAGCACTTTATCGCAAATATTCACTTCAGATTATAATCGAACTTCGTTTGAGGATAACGTGCTTAAACCTATTTTTCTTAATTCGGTTAAAGACTTTATACTATATGATCCAGATGGCGAACAGGAAATAGAATTAACAGATACTGACAAGCGCACTGCTAAAAAAGTTGTTAAATATGGCGAATTTAAAACACACGATAATCGCAAGATTGAACTCTACGAAGTAACCGTTGAAGATTTTAGACAAGTAAAGATTGCCCGTGTAGGTTTAGGCGCATTAGTTAAAAAACTAATTATTGGTAATAATGCTGTTTTTGCAATTTTTAAATATGAAAATGTCAAAGGTAAAAGATGGCGTTTTTCTTTTGTAGCCTACGATAGTTTTTTTTTAGAGGGTCAAGTACAAACTAAAGAAACTAATCCAAAACGTTATACCTACGTGTTTGGCGACAAAGAGGAAACCTATCGAACAGCGATAGACCGTTTTCAAGAATTAGATAGTAAGTTTCAAATAAAAGTAAAAGACATACAAGACGCTTTTGCAGTTGAAGCAATGTCTAAAGAGTTTTTTGACGAATATCGAGAAACCCATTATGCTAAATTCATAAAGTATCTCACTGGCGAAGAATTTCAAAAAAAAGGCAGTAAATATGAATTAGTTCCAGTTCAAAATCCATCCCCTTTTTTAGCATCTGTTTTCAATGGTGATAAGAAGGATGCTCGTAACTTCTGTAAGAAGTTGTTAGGTCAAATAGTGTTCTTGTATTTCATTCAAAAGAAAGGTTGGTTAGGCGCGACTAATACCAATTATAAAGAAGGCAACGGGGACAAGAACTTTATCCAAAACTTCTATAAACAAGCTGGTGAAAATGACAACTTTTATCCGCTCTGGCTCTCCAAATTATTCTATTACACATTAAATAAGAAGAGAGATGATGATGATTTTAAAATGCCAGATGGAACTATAGTTAAAATTCCATATCTAAATGGTGGTTTATTTGAAAAAGAATCTGATAAGTTTGACCATTTAGTATTTCCGAGTGAGTTATTTACAGACCTATTTGAATTTTTTAACCGTTTTAACTTTACGATTTATGAAAACAGTCCAGAGGAACATACTGTAGCTGTTGACCCTGAAATGTTAGGTCATATTTTTGAAAACCTACTGGAAGATAACAAAGACAAAGGGGCATTTTATACACCAAAGGAGATTGTGCAATATATGACGCAAGAATCCTTAATTGAATATTTGGTAACACATATTGGAGAAAACACTAAAATTGGTATTAGTCAATTTGTAAAACAAAAAGACAAAGAAGCATTAACAAACAAGCAATTAAATGAAATAAACCATCTTTTAGACAAAGTAAAAATATGCGACCCTGCTATTGGTTCTGGTGCATTCCCAATGGGTTTACTACACGAAATATTTGCATTAAAAGAGCGAATTGCTTTCGATTTAGGTTTTAAGGTATGGAGTCCTGCTACGGTAAAAGAGAATATTATCCAAAACTCTATTTATGGGGTTGATATTGAAAAGGGAGCAGTGGATATTGCACAATTACGCTTTTGGCTAAGTCTAATTGTTGATGAGGAAGAACCTAAACCCTTACCCAATTTAGCTTATAAAATTGTTGTTGGTAACTCATTAGTAAGCAAGTTTGGTAATGAAATTATTGAAATTGATTGGGAAGTAGATGAAGGCACTCAGAGTAATTTATTTGGAAATCCATACCAAGAGGATATACAAGATTTACTAGAGCAAATTTCTGCAAAACAAAAAGAATATTTTACAGCGAATAATAACAATAAACCAAGGTTGACAAAAGAAATTCGTTTACTAAAATTGGAAATTTTAAGTAAGCAATTAGAGTTAATGATTAATACTAAAGGATTTGAAAAGGTTGGTAATAAAAGACTATCTAAACCTCAAAACGAACGTTGGTTAGAAACCGAAGGGTGGAAACGTACACTACAACAAGTAAACACATTAAAAACGAATAACAAACCTTTTAATCATTTCGATTGGCGTTTAGACTTTCCCGAGATTTTAAACCCTATTGTTAATGAAAATACTGGTTTCGATATTGTTATTGGTAATCCACCTTATCTAAAAGAGCGAGATAATGCACATATTTTTAAGCCTATTAATGATTCTCCATTTGGTAAAAAATGGCATCAAGGGAAAATGGATTTTTGGTTTTATTTTCTTCACAAATCAATAGATATAACTAAAAAAGAAGGCAAAATTTCATTTATAACATCAAGATACTGGTTGAATAGTCAAGGAGCAAGTAAGATAATCCAAAGAGTTAAAGATGAATTATCATTTTTGAATGTAGTTGATATTGGCAAGTTAAAGGTCTTTAATAATGTAGCTGGACATCATATGATTCATATCTACAATAAGGGTAAGAATGATAAATTTTTATATAAATCTTTATCTGAGGATGTCAAGCATATTATCTATGATGTTAAAACCGAGTTTATCAGTTTTAAAGAATTAAAAAATGAAAATGTTTTTCGTAACAAGAATATCATTTTTTCTGAACCATTGATATCTGATTCAATTGAAACCTTTCCCTTAGGAAATTTTTACGAAACTTCAATTGGTGTACAAGAATCTGTCGATAGGATTTCAAATAAACAATTCAAGAATAATCCTATTGATTCAGCGTATCCAGGCAAAGGAGTATTTGTTTTAACACAGAATGAGCTTGAAAGTTTAAATCTAAATGATGATGAAATGAAATTAATTAAGCCATATCTTGACCCTGCTGATGTTATTAAATATGGCATTAAAGAAGAAGGAAAGAAATATTTGATTTATTCAGATAAAGTTGCAAGAGAGCAGATAAAAAGTAACAATAACTACTTAAATTTAAAGAATCATCTTGATTTTCATTCAATTTACATTACTTCATCTAACAAACCTTATGGTATACATAGAGCAAGACAAGAAAAATTCTTCGAAAGGCCAAAAATTATTTTTAAGGGAATGTTTGTTGAACCAGAATTTACTATCGATGATAATAAGTTTTATTTTGGTTTTTCATTTTCTTCAATAATTCAAAATTCAACGAATAAAAGCCTGAAATATTTGTTGGCTATTCTAAATTCAAAGCTTGCAAAAAAATGGTTTGTAACGAACGGCAAACATAGAGGAGCTGGGGTAGATGTTGGAGTAGAAAAATTGAGGACTTTCCCTATCGTTTTTAATAAGAATGAAAAATATTTTGAGTCAATTGTTGATTATATAATGACTTTAAAGAAAGGAAATAAACAAGATTTGAATCATAAGTTGATGATATCATATTTTGAACAAATTATTGATGGTATGGTGTATGAGCTATACTTTCCTGATTTACTCGAAGAACACAATCGGACAATTATTAAGCATTTGGGTGAATTACCTGAGCTGACTGACTCAATGACAGACAATGAAAAAGAAACGGTTATTAATACTGTTTTTGAAAGATTAGATGATAAAGGCCATCCTGTTAGAAACAATTTATTCTATATGCGCAATATTGACGAGATAAAGACAATAGAAGAGTTAAAACAGTAACAATGCGCATTACAGAAATAGAAATAAACAACTTTAGAGCCTTCTATGGTAAGCATACTATTAGTTTAGATAAGGATGGAAAAAACTTAATGGTTTATGGTGAAAATGGTAGTGGTAAAAGTTCATTCTATTTAGCATTAAAAACATTTTTTGAATCGGCAGTAAAACCTGTTGATCTACAAGCATTAGAAAACATTTTCATTCCTAAAAAGGATAAAGATACGGCCTCTTTAAAGTTTGTTGTAAAACAGAATGATAAAGCATCGTCGAGTACTTCAATAGAAATAAATGTACCACATAATGAAATTACGGGTAGTGAAAAGTTACTTATTGCAGATGCAAATAAGATCAAAGGCTTTTTTGATTATAAGAGTTTATTAAAAACGCATTTAGTAGAAACAAAAAAGGTTAACCTTTTTGATTTATTGATTACCAATATACTATCAGAACAAGAAAACAGGTTTACCACCAAACAAATAGGTAAGGAGTGGGAGGCTATTATTTATGACAGCCATGAGTTAAGACAGGGTGTTCACGTAAGGAATAGGTTAAAAACCAATATTGATAATTTTAATTTAGGAGTAGCTGACAAACTAAAAGAAATAGAAAAGGATACCAATACGTTTATCCAAACCTTTGGTTATAATATAAATATCAAACTAAATTATTTAGGTATTTCATATCACGGCAGAAGAGACATAAAAGATAGAACAATTGATGTTGAAATTGATTTTTTTAAAAAGACTATAACTCAACATCAGCATTTTTTAAATGAAGCTCGTTTGTCTGCTCTTGCTATTAGTTTGTATTTGGCAACTGTAAAATCTAATCCAAGTAAAGGTGTTTTAAAGGCATTAGTTTTAGATGATTTGCTAATCGGCTTAGATATGAGCAATAGACTTCCATTATTAGATATTATCAAAAATCACTTTCAAGATGATTTTCAAATAATAATGACAACCTATGATAAAATTTGGTTTGAATTGGTTAAAAATTTCTTCGGTGATAGTAAATGGAAGTATATTGATATTTTTTCTAAAAAATTAAAGAGTGATGATTTTGAAATACCAATTATAAAGCAAAATACGGATTACATTGAAAAAGCTGAGTTTTATTTAAAAGAAAAAGATTACAAGGCTTCGGCGGTATATGTGCGTAGTGAGTTTGAAAAATTGGTTAATACATATTGTGATAAAAACAACTTGCTTGTTAAGTATAAAGTCAATACAAAGGAGTTAAAAAGCGATGATTTTTGGAAGGCTATAAAAACACAAACCAATATTGATGCTTCTTTAATTAAGGAAGTAGAAATGTGCAGGGGTACAGTAATGAATCCTTTTAGTCACCATGATTTGACAAAACCTGTTTTTGAAGCAGAATTAAAGAAGTCAATAGATGTAGTAAAAAAATTAAAAACACCACCATTTAGAAAAGACTCTAATAAAACACATGAAAAGTTAAGCCTTAAGATAAAAGAACTAGAATCCAAAATTACCCAGAGAGATACGACAATAAATCAGATTAGGAAAAAGATACCTAAAACTACGTGATGAGGTTATTAGTATTAAATAACAAAAACACGAATAATATAAATGATTTTATAAATTCTTGGTCAAAACTATATTTCTATCCAAACGGGGCCTTGTATAAAGCTTCGATAAGTAAAATAATACTTACCAAAACCGATATTCAAAACTTATATGGATGGAAAAACGGTATGAGGTTAAGCAAGCAAAAACAAAAGTCTTTGGATACAAAAGTTAAAACCAAACTTTCAATTATTAACGCTCTTAAAAATGGTGCCAATTTTGATGTTGGGCTATTTTCTAAAGAGTTTAATAACTTATCAGCTGTTTGGAAGATTTTTTTATTACACATTATAAAGCCATCTAAATACCCAATCTACGACCAGCACATCCACAGAACATTTTTATTTATCCACAAAGAGGATTGGTCTTATATCTCAAGCACCTCAATAAACAATAAAGCTAAAGAAGAGTTTTACTTTAAAAGGTATTTGCCATTTATACAATCACAAAACATAAAAGACTTAAAGCAATTAGATGAAGCCTTTTTTGCATTTGGCCAATTTTTAAACACCAGAAATTACGCTAAACTTTTCGATTAAAAAGGTAGTATTGTTACTATATTGTTACTTATAAAAACAATAAACCCTGATAATCAATTGATTAACAGGGTTTAAATGTACTCGAGGCGGGACTTGAACCCGCACGGGCATAATGCCCACAGGATTTTAAGTCCGGCGTGTCTACCAATTCCACCACTCGAGCCTGGACTTGAAACAAAAAAACGCTGCAAGCAGCGTTTTTTCTTGAGCGAAAAACGGGATTCGAACCCGCGACCTCCACCTTGGCAAGGTGATGCTCTACCAGCTGAGCTATTTTCGCATTTTAAAGAACTCTGCACTTTTCCCAAGCGCGGATGCAAATTTATAACATTTCTATTAAAATAAAAGAATTTTTTTAGGAAGAAGCCTTTTTCTTTTTGCCCAACAGTCGTTTGATCTCGTTGAGTTTCATCAGAGCCTCCACAGGAGTCAGTGTATCAATGTTTAAATGTAATATTTCTTCTTTTATTTCTTCCAACAAAGGGTCGTCCAAATTGAAAAAACTTAACTGCATCTCGTTTTGGGATGCTTGGAGTTTGTCAGTCACCTCTTCACTGGAGTGTGATTTTTCGAGTTTTTTAAGGATTTTGTTCGCTTTTTGAATCACCTGTTGGGGCATACCGGCCATTTTGGCCACATGGATTCCAAAACTATGCTCACTGCCACCCGGTACCAACTTGCGTAAGAAAATAACATTGTTCTCCAATTCCTTTACGGAGACATTATAGTTTTTGATTCGACTGAATGTATTGGTCATATCGTTGAGTTCATGGTAGTGCGTAGCGAATAAGGTTTTTGCCTTGGCAGGGTGTTCGTGCAAATATTCCGAAATGGCCCAAGCGATCGAAATCCCATCATAAGTACTGGTGCCGCGACCAATTTCATCCAAAAGCACCAAACTACGTTCCGAGAGGTTGTTCAAAATGGAAGCTGTCTCGTTCATTTCTACCATAAAGGTCGATTCGCCCATCGAAATGTTGTCGCTGGCACCGACCCGGGTGAATATTTTGTCCACTACGCCCAAATTGGCTTCAGCTGCAGGGACAAAACTTCCCATTTGTGCCAACAATACAATAAGTGCCGTTTGCCTTAATAAAGCCGATTTACCGCTCATATTGGGCCCAGTGATCATGATGATTTGTTGTTCTTCACGATTAAGGAGCACATCGTTTGTCACATAGGCATCACCAATAGGCAATTGTTTTTCAATAACGGGGTGTCTACCCTCTTTAATGTCAATATCGGTGGAATCGTTTACGACTGGTTCAACATAGTTATTCTCCTTGGCCAGTTGGGCAAAACCACAAAGGCAGTCCAATTGTGCGATAAGTTGAGCATTTAGCTGAACGGGAGCAATGTATTCCTGCATCCAGACCAACAATTGCTCAAAAAGTTGTTGCTCGAGTTGGTAAATACGTTCTTCAGCACCCAAAATCTTGGATTCGTATTCCTTCAGCTCTTCCGTAATGTAGCGTTCTGCGTTGACCAAGGTCTGTTTGCGTATCCAGCTTTCGGGAACTTTATCCCTATGGGTGTTTCTAACTTCGATGTAATAACCAAAAACGTTATTTGAGGCAATTTTTAGCGAAGTGATACCTGTTTCCTTGGTTTCACGCTCCAGCATTTTGTTCAAGTAATCCTTACCGGAAAACGCAAGGCCTCGTAGCTCATCAAGTTCTTCGGAATAGCCTTGTGCAATGGTGCTGCCTTTGGCAATGTTCACGGGAGCCTCTTCGTTGAGCACTTCCTTGATTTTTGAACGGAGGGCTTCACAATCGTTCAAGCGCTCCCCAATATGTTGCAAGGAACTGTTGGTGCTGTTTTGTGCCAATTGTTTGATGGGAACAACAGCTTCCAAAGAATTCTTCAGTTGAATCACTTCTTTGGGGTTGATTTTCCCTGTGGCCAATTTGGAAATCAATCGTTCCAAATCCCCCATTTGCTTAATGTGGCCCTGAATTTTATTCAGTTGTCCATCTTCATTTTTTAAATATGAGACCACTTGATGCCGTTGCTGGATTTTTTCCACATTTTTTAGTGGAAGGGCCAACCATCTTTTCAATAGTCGTCCACCCATGGGGGAGATCGTCTTGTCGATAATGTCCAGCAAGGTCACCGCATTTTGGTGCGGAGAGTGATAGAGTTCCAGATTTCGAATGGTAAAACGATCCATCCACACATATTCCTCCTCGGCAATGCGATGTATTTTGTTGATGTGCTGCAATCGGCTATGCTGTGTTTCGGACAGATAATGCAGCACGGCGCCCGAAGCAATAATCCCATGATTGAGATGGTCGATACCAAAACCCTTTAGGGTTGTTGTGCCAAAATGATGGTTCAGGCTTTCTTGGGCATAATCTTCCTGAAAAATCCAATCCTCCAAAAAGAAACTATGGAACTGGTTGCCAAAACTGTCAACAAAATCCTTCTTATGGTTTTTGGAAACCAATACCTCATTCGGTGAAAAGTTCTGAAGCAATTTGTCCACCTGCTCCACCGACCCTTCAGAGGTTAGAAATTCACCTGTGGAAATATCCAAAAAGGAAACTCCTAGTTTGTTTCTCCCAAAATGTACCGCACACAAAAAGTTATTGCTTTTTGCGCTCAGAATATCGTCGTTTAAGGCAACGCCAGGTGTAACTAGCTCTGTTACCCCCCGTTTTACAATGCTCTTGGTCTGTTTGGGGTCTTCCAACTGGTCGCAAATGGCTACACGCTGTCCAGCTTTTACCAATTTTGGTAAATAGGTGTTTAGCGAATGATGCGGAAATCCTGCTAATTCAGTTTTATCGCCACCATTGTTTCTATGCGTAAGGATAATGCCCAAAATTCTTGCGGCCTTTACCGCATCTTCCCCAAAGGTCTCGTAAAAGTCCCCAACACGAAACAGTAACAAAGCATCAGGATGTTTTACCTTAATGGTATTGTACTGTTGCATCAACGGGGTTACTTTCTTTGTTTTCTTCTTGGCTGCCAAAGCGATTTAATTCTGTTACTTTTGCCCAAAATTGGGATGGAAACGAATATATTGTTTTCATCAACCATCAAAAATTTTTGTTGATATTTTTACCCCAATGTTTAAAAAATGAGCCGAAAACTGGAAAATAGCGAGCTGGACCGATTGGATGTGACCAGTTTTAAGGAAGCGGAAAAAGCTCCCATCATCATCATTCTGGACAATGTACGTAGTCTGAACAATATTGGTTCCGTTTTCCGAACCGCCGATGCTTTTTTGGTGAAGAAAATCTATCTCTGTGGAATTACGGCCACTCCCCCCCATAAAGATATTCGCAAAACAGCATTGGGCGCCACCGAAAGTGTGGATTGGGAATACCGAAAAGATACTTTGGAATTGGTTGATGAGCTAAAGAAGAGCGGTGCGAAAATTGTTTCGGTGGAACAAGCTGAAAATGCAGTTATGCTCAATAATTATCAAATTGATTCAGAAGAAACCCTTGCCTTGGTTTTTGGAAACGAAGTAAAAGGGGTTTCACAAGATGTTGTGAGCGCGAGCGATACAATTTTGGAAATTCCTCAATTTGGCACCAAACATTCTTTAAATATTTCCGTAAGCACAGGGGTTGTGGTGTGGGATATTTGGTCCAAACAAAATGCTCTAAAATAAAAAGGCCCTGAAAAACAGGGCCATATATAAAATCTGAGTTAGTTAGTTTCTCGAATTGAGGCTGCTAATAAAATAAAACCATTCGTTATATCCAAACATTTTCTAAAAATTCTCTTAAATGTTTGATAAAAGTATATTGTCTTCCAACTTTTCTAAAATGAATTCGTAATCGTTCGGATTGTGAACAAAATCTAGTTCGCCCATGTCCAGAATTATGCTATTTTGATTGGGATGACTTTTAATAAAGTCCAAATACCCCCTATTGATTTTTTCTAGATATACCGGATCGATATTCTGTTCATAATCCCGCCCCCTTTTTTTAATGTTGGCTAATAACCGTTCGGTATTTTGATAAAGGTAGAGGTATATTTCAGGCTTTTTCACCTCTTTGTACATAAAACTAAAAACCTTTCGGTATAGATTATACTCTTCTTTTTGCAAAGTGACTTTAGCAAAAATGAGCGACTTGAAGATATCGTAATCACTCACCATAAAATTCTTGAAGAGGTCAAATTGAGAGGTGTCGTCCATAAATTGTTGGTACCTATCCGCCAAAAAGGACATTTCCAAAGGAAATGCATAACGGGCTTGATCTTCATAAAATTTTGGGAGAAAGGGGTTGTCCGCAAAACGTTCCAACACGAGTTTGGCGTTAAAGTCGTTAGCAATCATTTTGGACAAGGTGGTTTTTCCAGCTCCAATGTTCCCTTCAATGGCAATGAGCTGTAATTGGGAGAAAAGTCCCGATCTATCTTTGAAGAGCTTATGTTTGGTTTTGGTTAGCTTACTTCGGTCTTTGCACTCTTGCAACAAATTTCGGGTATCCTTGTGCAGCACTGGATGATAAAATTGAGGTGCAATATCCCCCAAAGGTTTTAAAACAAAATTCCTATGCTGCATTTGAGGATGGGGAATCACCAGATTATCATTGTTAATGATTTCTGAGCCATAATAAATAATGTCAATATCCAAAGTTCGTGAGCTATATCCACCGTCTTCGGAACGGACCCTTCCAAAGTACTGTTCAATTTGTAGGAGGGTGTCCAACAACTCGGTCGGGCTAAGTGGTGTCAATACAGAAATAACAATATTTAGAAATTGATCGCCTTCGAAGCCAATCGCCGGATTTTCGTAAACCGAGGAAATATCCAAGATGGAACCTGCCTTCTGTTGGATGCGAAAAATGGCTTTTTGGAGGTTCGCAAGACGATTGCCCAAATTGCTCCCTAATGAAAGATATACCTTTTGCTTTTTGCCCATAATCGAAGAAACAAAGTAAACAAAACAATACTACAATGGTTATATTTGAGGCGTATTAAATTTTATTGAATGAAGTTTTTAAGAAACCTACTTGCCTCAATTTTGGGGAGCCTAGTGGCATTTATGATCATCGTTGGTATGTTCTTCATCTTTATGGCCCTTATAGGAAGTGCGGAGGATGGTGTTGTAGTCAAAAAGAACTCTGTTCTGGAACTTAGCTTTGTTACACCTATATCTGATTATGTGGGTAAAGATGAAACCGATCCTTTTGCTCCGTTATGGGATGAAGAACTTGGCTTGGATGAAATTTTGCATGCGATTGAAGTGGCCAAGAATGATACTAATATTGAAGGAATTAGTCTTACTACTGGGTTTTTACAGGCCGGTATGGCCCAGACCCGGGAAATAAGGAAGGCCTTGTTGGATTTTAAATCTTCGGGCAAATTTGTCATGGCACATGCCGATGTATATACACAAAGAGATTACTACTTGGCCAGTGCAGCCGATGAGGTGTATGTTAACCCTGTTGGCGTTTTAGACTTTAAAGGATTGGCTACCGAAGTGCTTTTTTATAAAGAACTTCAAGAAAAATCAGGGATTAAAATGGAAGTCATCCGACATGGGAAGTACAAAAGTGCGGTGGAGCCTTTTCTTTCCGATTCCATGAGTGATGAAAACCGTACCCAGATCAAAGAATTGATTACTTCAATCTGGAGTGTTATAGTGGACGATATTTCGGAATCCAGAAACATTACCCCTCAAAACTTAAATATAATTGCGGACACCCTTGGTGGAAGAACCCCGGAGTATGCCGTGGCATCCGGTCTTTTGGATGGGACTTTGTATTTTGACGAATATGAAAACCTTCTAAAGGAAAAGATTGGGGTAGCCGAGGACAACGAATTAAATTATGTTGGACTTATGGATTATGCCCAAAAGGCCAACAAAAAGAAAATTCACAAAGGCTCGGATAAGATTGCAGTAATTTATGCCCAAGGTGAAATTTTGTTTGGAGAAGGTGGAAAGGGGTACATAGGGCAAGGGCTTATTGTGGATGCATTGCACAAAGCCGTGGACAATGAGAGTGTAAAAGCTATTGTACTTCGTGTGAATTCCCCAGGAGGTAGTGCTTTGGTCTCTGATATTATTTGGAGAGAAATGCAATTGGCCAAAAAAGAAAAACCATTGGTGGTTTCCTTTGGAAATTTGGCTGCATCGGGTGGTTACTATATTGGAGTAGGGGGTGACAAGATTTTTGCAGAGCCTACTACCATAACTGGATCTATTGGGGTTTTTGGAACTATACCTAATGTAAATGAACTTGCCGAGAACATTGGTGTGAATGCGGAGCAGGTGGGTACCAATAAAAACTCGGTGGACTATTCGTTTTTTGAACCAATGACCGATTCCTTTCGTAGTGTGATGCAAGAGAGTATCGAAGAAACCTATGAAACCTTTTTGGACCGCGTGTCAAAAGGTCGTAACATCCCTGTGGAACAAGTAAATGAAATCGCCCAAGGTCGAGTGTGGAGTGGTGTGGATGCCCAGGCCCTCGGGTTGGTGGATGAATTGGGGACGTTGGACGATGCCATAGACGCAGCAGCTGATATGGCCGGATTGGAAGATTTCGGTATTCGTAAATATCCCAAATACAAATCCGGTTTTGATAGGTTAATGGAAGACTTTGGGTCGGTGAAAGTCGATATAGGGGAATCCATCATTCAAGAGGAGATAGGTTCGGAAGCCTACGAAATTTTAAAGGAATTCAAACAATTCACCAAACAAGAAGGAATCCAGGCCAAGATGCCGTTCAGTTTAAACATAAAATAAGTGAAACATAATAGTTCCTTGTAGGAGCTTTTAATAACATATGACGCAAAAGGACAAAAAGTTAGCATTTTCCATCTATCTGTATTTAGGAGCTTTGTTTATCACCTCCTTGGTCGTGTCGAATCTTATTTTTCAAAAGTTTTTTTCGTGGAGTCCGTTTGGTGATGTAACCGTTTTTGGAGCTCCACTTTTTGAACTTTCGGTAGGTATTTTACCCTATCCCATCACTTTCTTGATCACTGATTTGGTTTCGGAGATTTTTGGTCAAAAAAAGGCAAACCAAGTGGTTACTGCTGGTATTTTTGCTTCATTTTTTTCCATGGGCATTATTTTATTGGCCAATTATTCCAGTGCCATTCCATCATCACCAGTGGATGACGCCACCTTTACCAAAGTATTTGGATTATCTCCACTAGGGGTTTTGGCCTCGATGTTGGCTTACTTGGCTGCCCAGTATATCGATATTACCATTTATCACTTTTGGAAAAGGGTCACAAAGGGTAGAATGCTATGGCTCAGAAATAATTTTTCCACCTTTTCATCACAGTTTATAGATACTTTTACGGTTGTAGGGCTATTGTGCATTTTTGGTGTTTTGCCTTGGGATAAGTTCTACGGATTGCTCATTAGCGGAGTGATTTTTAAAATGATGATTGCCCTGCTCGACACCCCTTTGCTCTATTTCTTCGTATATCTAATGAGAAAAAGATTTAACTTAAAAATAGGGGAAGAAATTTCTTTGGATTGATACTTCTCCTTTAATTTGTTGTAAAACAATCACATATGAAGAAAAAAGTCCTGAAAATTACCGGAATAACCCTACTTATCCTACTAGCAATTATAATTGCGGTCCCATTGTTTCTTCAAGGTAAAATTGAAGAAATCATCAAGAACAAAGTCAACAATAGCATCAATGCCACTTTGGATTTTGAAGAAGCAGATCTTAGCCTTCTTAAAAGCTTTCCAAATGCAAATGTAGAGCTTACCAAACTTTCTTTGGTCAACAAGGCCCCTTTTGAGGGAGATACGCTCTTTGCCTCTTCGGAGATAGCATTGACCATGGCCATAAAAGAATTGTTTAAATCTGCTGATGAGCCAATCGTTATCAAAACCTTGAATATTGATGGGGCAAAGTTGCATATCAAGGCCAACGAGGAGGGAAATGCCAACTATGACATTGCCAAAGAGAATGAAGGGGAAGCTTCTGCAAGTGCTGAGGAATCCAGCAATAATTTTACATTGAACATGGACTCCTACGCCATTACCAATTCCGAAATTATTTATGAGGATTTAGGTAGCGGCATAAAATTGGACATTTCTGAAATGAACCATTCGGGAACAGGAGACCTTTCCTTGGAAAAATCAGAATTGAAAACCCTTACCGATGCATTTGTGTCCTTTGAAATGGACAGTACCCGATACCTGAACAAGAACAAAATCAATTTGGATGCACTCATCGGAATCGATTTAAGTGAGAACAAATATTCCTTTTTGGAGAATAAAGCCATGATCAACCAGTTGCCTTTGGTATTCGATGGTTTTGTGAAAGTTAACGAGGACAATCAAGAAGTGGACATCACTTTTAAAACACCATCTTCGGACTTTAAAAACTTTTTGGCCGTAATTCCCGAAGCTTATGCCTCAAATATTGAGGGTGTGGAAACTACAGGTAATTTTGAGGTGAATGGTGAATTTAAAGGCGTAGTGGATGATGAGCATATTCCTGCCTTTAAAATTGCCATTAACTCCGAAAATGCGTCGTTCAAGTACCCAGATTTGCCCAAATCGGTACGTAATGTATATATCGATACAGAAATCAATAATGAAACCGGCATCACGGAAGATACCTACGTTAATATTAATAGACTATCCTTTCTTATAGATGAAGATAAATTCAACTTGAATGCCAAAATCAGGGAATTAATGGGCAACACTAAAGTGAATGCCCATATGGATGGAACCATCAACTTGGCCAATATTTCCCAGGCCTATCCTGTTCCTGAGGATTACAACCTCAAAGGAATTTTAAATGCAGATGTTACTACCGCTTTTGATATGACATCCTTGGAGAATGAGCAATACCAGAATACAAAGACCAGCGGAAAGGCGTCTGTATCTGGGTTTGAATATGCTTCGGAAGAACTGAAAAATCCTGTTGCCATTAATACGGCTGCGGTTACTTTTAATCCTAATGTGGTCACTTTGGATTCTTTTAAAGGAAAAACGGGAAGCACCGACTTTGATGCCAAAGGCACGTTGACCAACTTGTTGGGCTTTATGTTCAACAATGAAAATATTGAAGGAAACTTTACACTTGCTTCCAACCAGTTTGCCTTGAACGATTTTATGGTCGAGGAGTCCGCAGAAGCATTGGAAAGATCAGAAGAACAAACAGGTTCCACCACAACAGGGGAAGAACGTATAAAAATACCCTCTTTCTTGGACTGCATAGTGGAAGCTTCTGCCAATACGGTGGTTTATGACAACCTAAACTTAAAAAACGTAAAAGGAACCCTGATCATTAAAGATGAAACAGCTACCGTAAAAAATCTTACCTCGGATTTATTTGGGGGGACCCTGGGATTGTCGGGGGCGGTATCCACCAAACAAGAGGATGCCACATTCGACGTTAATCTTGGGATGAACAATTTTAATATAGGGGAGTCTTTTGCCGGGTTGGATTTGTTAAAGACTTTAACACCGTTGGCCAGTGCACTGCAGGGCAAACTAAATTCAGACATTAAAATCGCAGGTAACCTTAAAGATGATTTTACGCCAAACCTGGCCACCATATCCGGGAACTTGTTGGCGGAACTATTGTCCCCAAAATTGGATGCTCAAAAAGCTCCGTTGGTTTCTTCTTTGGATAGTAAACTGAACTTTTTGGATACCAAACAAATTAATTTGGACGGGCTCAAAACGGCATTAACTTTTGATAACGGATCGGTAAAGGTAAAACCCTTCACTTTAAAGTACCAGGATATCAATATTAACGTTGACGGTAGCCATACTTTTGACAAACAAATGCAATACAAGGCAACCTTGGATGTTCCGGCCAAATATTTGGGCACGGAGGTAAACAAATTAATCGCCCAAATGAACGATCAAAGCCTTGGAGATGTCACCGTACCTGTAACGGCAAATATTGGTGGTAGTTTTACAAATCCATCCGTTAGTACCGATCTAACATCGAGTGTAAAGACCTTGACTTCCAAATTGGTTGAAATGCAAAAGAACAAATTGGTGAACCAAGGCAAGGATAAAGCCAAAGACCTGTTGTCCGATGTGTTTAAAAAGGATGAATCAGATAGCACAGCCTCTAAGTCCGATGGTGTAAAAGAGACTATTGGAAATATATTGGGCAGCAAAAAGGACACCACATTCACAGATAGTACAAAAACCAAAAAGGAGGACGAGGTAAAAAATGCCGCAAAATCTATTTTGGGCGGACTGCTCAAGAAAAAGAAAAAGGATACCGTAAACTAGAAAAAAAAGGGCGATTAAATCGCCCTTTTTTATTTCTCCAATTCATTGTTAATTGTCTCCAAAATGGTATTCAAGCTAACCATTAATGGATCGTAATGATCTATTTCGGTAGACTGGCTTGTTATAATGAACAATAGGATATTGTTTTCAAAAGCAACGGAATTTAATGCGCCTAAATTGCTCATTGGATTTTTGCTCAAGGGAATTCCCAATTTTTGGGACATTCCCGTGTTGTCCAACAATGTGCGGATGCTGTAGCCCTGTTCCCGAAATGTATTTACGGTATTGTTCCGCTCTTCTCCGAGCATTTTTTCCTGATTCGCTATATCATCAATAGTTGAAATCCAATTGGTAAGGCGAATCCGTAAGGTATCATTGGAGATATCCTTTAAACTTCCGGAGTTGATCATTTCATTGAGCAGGGAATTGTTCGGGTTGAAAAAAATATCATTGGTGAAAGCGTCAGAAAGTAGGTTTGAAAATTTTTCCTCTGACGCTGAATTCCCATCGTCCATCAATAAAACAATTTCCTGCGCGGCTTCATAGCTTTTCCGGTTTACTTTAATGAGTTCTTTCAGCTTTATTTTGCTGATATCAAATTCTTCTTTTAGGCCCCTAAGATAAACCTGCTCTTTTTCACGTTTAATCCGGTTGTCATTGGCGTTGTCTATGGCCAGTGCAATTAAAATGCCGATAACCACCAAAACAATTTCACCCAAGGCGTACAAAATATAATTACTGACTTTTTTCTGGGCAATCAATTCCTTTCTGATTTTTCTAAAAAACTTGAGCATGGTTTGGTTAAATAGAAATCTAATCTACAAAAAATATCAGCTATTAATTATACCCAATGGCAACTCCTATAATAATGGCTATTGCTCCCACTGAAAGCATGAGTAATGTAGGTTTAATGGCCAGCTTTAACCACTTGTTGTAAGGAATTTTGCAAATGGCCAATACTGCCATAAGGGCACCATTGGTAGGGACGACCATATCGGCCAGTATAGCACCATATTGGTAGGCAAGCACACAGGTTTGTCTCGAAAGACCTATAAGGTCGGATAATGGAACCAGAATAGGCAAGGTCATGACTGCTTGTCCAGAGTAGCTTGGTACTGGAAAGTGCAGTATCGAATGTGAAATCATCATAAGTACGCCAGAAGCAGATGGGGGAAGGTATTGTAATGGCCCAAATAATCCGTAGACGATGGAGTCCATTACCATTCCTTCTTTTAACAAAAGCGAAATACTATTGGCCAGCCCCAAAATAATCGCTGCAAATATCATTTCCTTAAACCCTGAAATATAGGATTCACCGGTTTTATTAAGGCCCAAGCCGCCAATTAGCCCAGCAATTATACCAAGTGCGAAAAAGCTCGCGGACATTTCATTGAAACCCCAATCCAATTTTAAAAGGCCATAGATGACAGCACTAAAGGTAAGGCCGAGGAGCACTAATATGATTTTACTTCTGGTAGTCATTGATTCATCGGCCGATGTCATTTTTATTTTTTCAATTCTGTTTTTATTGGCATATTTTATTAAAAAGAGCAACCAAATAATAAAGGCCACCAATAATACGATCAGCCTTAAGGAACTGCCGGAAAGCAGGGCCAAATTAGCCTCTTGTTGAGCAAGAATGACCCCGAATGGATTGGATGGGCTGAACGAGCTCCCTATAACAGTGGAGCCATAACTCATCAGTACAACCGTATAGGTATTATAACCGATACTTTTTCCGAACAGTAGCAAGATGGGAATCATGGCAATGACTTCCTCTTGCATTCCAATGGTAACTCCAGCCGCTGTAAATAGTCCGGAAACAATGACTAGCGCCAAAACCTCCTTTCCCTTGAGAATGCCCACTAATTTAATCAGCCCTTGGTTGAGAGCTCCTGTTTTTTCAATTACATAAAAACAACC
Source organism: Allomuricauda sp. (assembly GCA_040285615.1). GTDB lineage: Bacteria > Bacteroidota > Bacteroidia > Flavobacteriales > Flavobacteriaceae > Flagellimonas. Next base: position 275,112 of record JAVJRL010000010.1, on the reverse strand, counting down.
TCCAATAAGCAGAATGAGGACAATGGCCTTTGCCCTTCCGGTTATTCCTCGGGGAATGGAAACGATCAAATCGAAAAAAGAAAGATACTCCGCCTCTACTTGTTTATATGAGTTGTTGACCACCCTGGTAGCACCAGTTTCTTCGTCAAGTATTCTTTCATAGGACCCTTGGGGAATCAGATAAGTAAATATCCATGCAATAAGTATAACCCCGAGAAGTATAACGAAAGCATTCGGGAATTTTTTCATTTAAGTTGGTTTCAGGAGTTTGGTGGTCGTATCACTGGATAACTTCCTGAAAATAAGCTTTTTTATTGATTTTGGATATAAAAAAAAGGACGCAACTACTTTTTGCTCCTTTCTACCCATTTGTAGATGTACTCAATTAAGAAACAGCTACCAATGATAGAGACGGCAACAATAACACCCATTCTATTAGCTGAAAATTGCTGCTGTAGTAAAACAATGGTAGCAATAATGCATAAGATAAACCCGATTATGGGAATTGCCCTAATGTTTTTGATTTCTTTGGATAACCGAATGCCAACATAATTCACCATGGCAAAAATGAGCAAGAAACCTACACTTCCAGCGGTTGAAATACTTTCCAACTCTAAGGTATTCGTTAAAGTAAGGGTTAGAATGGCAGTGATCAGCAGGCCGATGGGCTGGTTCCATAACTGATAGGTGAATTGGTGAGGCAGTTCATCATCTTCTGCGATTTCATAACTGACACGGCTCCCCCCATAAAGAGATGCGTTTATGGCTGAAAACGTAGAAATGAGTGCTGCAATGGTAATTATGGTAAAACCAGTTTGTCCGAGCATCGGTTTTGCTGCTTCTGCAAGTACGTAATCCTCTGCAGTTTTAATTTGATCAAATGAGAGGGATCCAACCGTAACCACAGCAATGATAATGTAGAGCAAAACCACGAAAATAATTGAAGTATAGTACGCTATTGGAATATTCTTTTCTGGATTTTCGATATCTGGAGCTGAGTTGGCAATCAACTCAAAACCTTCATAAGCGACAAAAATAACCATACCGCCTGTTAAAAGTTGTAAAGGAGCTTCCCAGTTTTCTGGGGATAACTGTTCCAGATTCGGGTTGCCCATCAATCCATATAGACCAATCCCGATAAATGCTATTAGAATCACAAGTTTTATGACCACGGCATAGGATTCTATCATCCCTACCACCTTAATGCTGTAATAATTGATGATGGAAGCCAATATGATAATGGCGCTGGCATAAATATGAAAATCCAGTTCACTTCCAGTTAGAGCAAGTAGGTTTGGAGCGTAGGAACCAAATGCCGAAGCATATAGCGATAGCATGATTATGTAACTGATCCATAACAGATTATTGATACCGCCGCTAAAGATGGTTTTGCCAAAGCCTTGATTGATAAATTTTACGGTTCCGCCCCTGTCCGGGTACTTTTTTGAAAGCTTTACGTAACTATAAGACGTTATCAGGGCCAGTATGCCCGCAAAAAGAAAGGCTAAGGGTGTTCCTCCTTTGGATAGGGTTACGGCTAAACCTAGAACAGCAAAAATCCCACCACCTACCATTCCGCCTATTCCAATGGAAATAGCTTCTCTAAGTTTTATTTTATCGCTCATATTGGTTTAATCGAACACTAGTGGAAGAAAGGTTTTGATAAGATAAAAACCTAGGGCTTAATTAAAATCTATACCTACATAATATCCTTCGCTGCCCCTAACATTAAATACCGTGTTGTCCTCAAACATGAGATATTGCCCCTTGATGCCCTTTAAAACTCCTTTGAAACTTGGCGTTTTCTCCAGGTTGAGGCTTTTCACCTTTTCCGGGTATTGCAATACTGGAAATTCTAAATGAGTCTCTTCCCGATCACTCAAGAAATAATCGATGGCCTCATCGGGAATGCTCGATTTTAATTTATTGCGCCATGCCTTCAAATCCACATCTTCAATATCGTTTTTGAGCATTTTTTGCCAGCTGGTCTTATCGCTTACATGTTCTTTGAGCGCTACTTCGGTAATACCTGCCAAATAACGGTTGGGAACCTCCACAATTTCAATGGCCTCATGCGCACCTTGGTCTATCCAACGGGTCGGAATTTGGGCTTTACGCGTAACCCCGACTTTAATGTTGCTGGAGTTTGCCAAGTAAACGATATGTGGCTGCAATTGCATCTTTTTTTCAAATTCAAGGTCGCGGTCCTCCTTGTCCAAGTGTGCGGTACTTAATTCAGGTTTCATGATCCAATCACCAGCACGGGGTGTTTCAAAAAAGCAAGATTTACAAAACCCTTGTCTGTAAATAGGTTTGTCCTCCCCGCAATTCAAACATTGGTATTTGATAAAATCTATCTGAAGTTCTTTGTTCAACGCTTGATTCATGTTGATAAAGTCGTTTTCAAACACCAAAAAATATTGAATGGGACTTCCGATTTCCGTTCGCATCTTTCTTAGGACTCCTTCGTATAGCATATTAAAATGAATGTGTTTATCTTATTTGAAAATGAGAGTTAGAAAAGCTATTTTAGCAATTAAGCCAACCTAATTTTTCCTTGGTTAAAGATACCTAAAATGCCAATACCTTTATTCAATTCCATTGCTTCTTGGTTATTAAGAAAGCGCTATCACCAGATAGAACTTTTTTTAAAGTATCCTTTGGATGTGCAGGATGAGGTTTTGCGTCAGCTGGTGGACTTTTCCAAAGACACTATGATAGGAAAACAATATGGTTTTCAGGACTTGCCAAAATATGATGAGTTCAGAAATCGTGTACCCATTGTAACGTATGAAGATGTGGCACCGCTTATTGAACGCACTCGCCGAGGCGAGCAGAATCTATTCTGGCCAACTTCCATTAAATGGTTTGCAAAAAGTAGCGGTACCACCAATGCCAAGAGTAAGTTTATTCCGGTAAGTACCGAGGCATTGGAGGATTGCCATTATAAATCCAGTAAGGATTTGTTGTGTTTGTATTTGAACAACAACGAGAACTCCCAATTGTTTACGGGGAAAAGCCTTAGGTTGGGCGGCAGCAAAGAGCTTTACGAGGACAATGGAACTTTCTTTGGTGACCTTTCTGCCATATTGATCGATAATATGCCACTTTGGGCAGAATATAGCAGTACGCCGAGCAATAAGGTTTCTTTAATGACCGAATGGGAGTCCAAATTGGAGGCCATTATCGAAGAAAGTATTTGGGAGAATGTAACTAGTCTAGCGGGTGTTCCCTCTTGGATGTTGGTGTTGCTCAATCAGGTTTTGGAGAAAACGGGAAAGAACCATCTCTTTGAGGTTTGGGAAAACCTAGAGGTTTATTTTCATGGAGGGGTAAGTTTTACGCCCTATAAGAACCAGTATAAAAAACTATTGCCCCGTAAGAAGTTCAACTATTATGAAACTTACAATGCGTCGGAAGGATTTTTTGGTATACAGGACCAAAACAATTCCGATGAGCTTTTGTTGATGTTGGACTATGGTATTTTTTATGAGTTTATTCCGATAGATCCCAATGGGGAAGGAGATAAGGCCATTCCACTCTGGGAGGTCCAGTTAGGTGTCAATTACGCTATGATTATTACTACAAATGCAGGATTATGGCGGTATAAGATTGGGGATACTATTCGATTTACTTCCAAAAACCCATATCGAATAAAGATTACCGGTCGCACCAAACACCATATTAATGTTTTTGGTGAAGAGTTGATTATTGAAAATGCAGAGGAGGCCTTGAAACAAGTGTGCCTAAAAACCGATGCGGAGATTATGGACTATACTGCGGCTCCAGTTTTTATGATAGGTAAGGAAAAGGGAGCGCATGAATGGATTATTGAGTTTAGGAAACCACCTGAGAGTATTTCCTATTTCACCGAAATGTTGGATAATGCACTCAAATCTCTGAATTCTGACTACGAAGCCAAACGTTACAACAACATTACTTTAAAGATGCCAAAGGTGCATGTGGCTCGAAAAAATTTGTTCCATCATTGGCTTAAATCTAAGAACAAATTAGGAGGGCAACACAAGATTCCTAGGTTATCCAATGAACGTAACTATATTGAAGAGCTTTTGCAAATGAATTAAATTAGCGTAACCAACCTCAACCCTATGAATTTTCAGCAAATCTTTGATTTTTTTCTGATCATAGGGGCCGTGCACGGGTTTTTGTTTGTGATCGGCACTTTTTTGATTCGGAGAAAATTTGAGATTCAAGTGGTTTTCCTGAATCTTTTTGTCCTGTTTCTTTCACTCAATAATTTTCAGACTTGGTTGTTGGAGAAAAACTTTTTTTACCAACACTTTTTAGGAGGACATTTTATCTTTCCATGGTATTTATTGATTGTGCCTTCGTTTTATGCATTTCTAGTGTATTATCTCGGTATACAAAAAAGGCGATGGCCCTTTGTTTGGGTATCCTTGATTCTTTTTGCCGTTGGAATAATTATTAGGCTGTTCATCATATATATGGTAGAAAGGAACATATTCGATGTTTCTATTGTGCGTAGGTTTAACTTGGCTGAAGATATGGTAGCACTTTCGTATTCCATTTTTCTCTATGTTAAATCTATACGCTTGCTATTTCACTACAAGAATTTATATCCAGAAATTTTAAAAATGGATAATCTCAACTGGATTAAATGGTTTTTGAGATTAGGGGGTATTGTGTTCCTGTTTTGGATGTTCGCGATAATTTTGAACACTCTCGCAAAAAATCAAAATCCTTTCTATAGTTATTATCCGCTACGCTTTTTTTCATCCCTGTTGATTTATTGGGTAGGTTATCAAGGTTTTTTTCAATATGTTGTATTGAAAGATAGGATTGGACTACGTACTATTTTGGCAAAAAGAAAACCTGTGCAAAGTGTGGAACAGGATTTAACCAAAGAACATAGTGTTTTTGCCTCCATTGATGAATACATAAAAACCAACCAACGGTATCTGGACCCTTTATTTAGTCTAAACACCCTTGCCGATGAGTTGGAAATGGGAACCAGTAAACTATCCAAGGTTATCAATGAACATGGGGGTGAAAACTTTTCCGACTATATCAATGCCATGCGTGTGTCGGAAGCAAAACGTATTCTGGCGGATACTGAGTATAGAGATTACACTATTGTGGCCATAGGACTGGAGTGTGGATTCAATTCGAAGTCTGCATTCTATTCTTCATTCAAAAAGATTTGCGGTAAGACCCCATTGAGTTATCGAAATCAATAATAGAAACTTGTCCTGATTTTTACGAGATGGATGTTTTAGGACACCTACTTTTTTATGTGACGCTAGTTTTGGGTTGAAACTAAAATATACCGTCATGAAAAATTTTATCGCATTTAGTATTGTCCTCTTTTCTGGTTTTGTTTGGGCTCAGGATAATTTGATCTATGGTGAGCTAGGGGGTGCTAGCCCCATGTTCTCCGTTAATTATGAGCGTCAGTTTTTTGATAATTCACATATTAACGTTCGAGGAGGTGTTGGTGTAAGTTTCTGGGAAACTTTTGACGATGCGAATGTTACCGCTCCCTTGGGATTATATTATCTCCAAGATGTAAAAAATGGAAATTTTATAGAATTGGGTGTTACCACTACTTTGAATTTAAGTAGTCTATCGTCCAGTAATTTTGGTTTTTTATTGCCCAATATTGGTTATCGAAAATACTATGCAAATAAAAAGGGGTTCTTAAAATTGACCTTTTGTCCCATAATTTTTGATAAAGATGAATTCTTGCCTTGGGCAGGTATTTCTGTAGGACAAAGGTTTTAAACCTTCAGAACAAAAGTTTGCTGAATACACATAAAAATGAACGTACTATATAATAAAAATAGATTTACGAAAACGTTTTCGTAAATTTGGACCATTCGTCGTAAAAACATTTCTTTTGAACAAATAAAAGAGGATTTACAGCGTTTATTGATGAAATTCCCCGGAACAAATCTTTTTTATAAACACCAAACCATTAAGATCATGGCAGAGAAACTTGTTGTTATTTCAGATATGTGGGGGGCTAAAAAGGGACTTTGGATAGCCTCTTATTTTGGGTACCTGCAGCAATACTATGACATTGTATTTTACGATTGTCAGCAATTAGGAGATATTGATGTACCATTGTCTACAGAAGAAAATGTACATAAAGCATTCGTTGAAGGTGGAATTGATACGGCTGTAGCCAATTTGCTAAAAAAGGAAACCGAGCCGGCCCATTACTTGGCATTTAGTACCGGTGGAACGATTGCCTACAAGGCTGGGTTAAAAAATTTGTCAATGAAATCACTAACAGTGATATCCGCTACCAGAATTCGACTGGAAAATCAAAAGCCAAATACCAAATTAAATTTGATCTATGGTGAGTGCGATAAATTCAAACCAAGTTTAAAGTGGGCCAAAAGTGTAGGGGCTGATCTTAAAATTGTTCCCAATTTTGGACATAGCCTATACTCAGACGAGAAAATTATCGCGGAAGTTAGTTTGGAGCTGTTGGAGAATATCACTAAAAAAATGGTCTAAGAGACCGCTTTTAGTTTTTTGACCGTTTCGTACGAAAGTTTTTTCTCAGCATAACCCTTTGTAACCTTGAATTCTGTTTCATCGCTGCTCGGCAGTGTGAACATGGCATCCGTGAACACGGCTTCACATAAGGAGCGAAGACCTCTTGCACCAAGTTTATATTCCACGGCTTTTTCCACAATATAATCCAATGCTTGATCAGTAATGGTGAATTCAATGTCATCCATGGCAAACAGTTTTTCGTACTGTTTTATGATGGCATTCTTAGGCTCCGTTAGAATGGCACGAAGCGTTTTGGCATCCAAAGGATTCATATGGGTAAGTACAGGAAGTCTTCCTATAATTTCCGGGATAAGTCCAAATTCCTTTAGATCTTTTGGAATGATATATTGTAAGATATTTTCCTGGTCCAGGTTTTCTTCGGCTTTGGAAGCACTGTAACCTACGGCTTGCATATTCAAGCGTTTGGTGATAATACGTTCTATACCATCAAAAGCACCACCAGCGACAAAAAGGATGTTCTCAGTATTTACTTCAATGAATTTTTGGTCCGGATGTTTACGGCCACCTTTAGGTGGGACATTAACTGTGGTACCTTCCAGAAGTTTTAAAAGGCCTTGTTGAACACCTTCCCCGGAAACATCTCGGGTAATGGAAGGGTTGTCACTTTTTCTGGCGATTTTGTCTATTTCATCAATAAAAACAATACCACGCTCTGCTTTTTCCAAGTTGTAGTCTGCAGCTTGCAACAAACGGGTCAAAATACTTTCCACGTCTTCACCTACATAACCGGCCTCTGTCAACACTGTTGCATCAACAATGGCTAAGGGGACGTTCAGCATTTTGGCAATAGTCTTGGCTATAAGGGTTTTACCGGTACCGGTTTGCCCAACCATTACTATGTTACTCTTTTGGATTTCGATATCTTCCTCCTTGCCCTTGGTTTGCAACAATCTTTTGTAATGGTTGTAAACCGCTACGGACATTACTTTTTTGGTCCTTTCCTGTCCAATCACGAAGGTGTCCAAGAAATCGTGAATCTCCATAGGTTTTTTCAAAACCAGTTCGGAAGATAAATCGTGATTTTTGGTTTGTTTGGACTCTTCGGCTACAATGCTATGGGCTTGTTCTATGCATCTGTCGCAAATATGCGCATCGAGACCGGCTATCAATAAATTGGTTTCCGGCTTTTTTCTACCACAAAAAGAACATTCCAAATTTTCCTTTGCCATATTATTTCAATCTTCAACCATTAATAACGTAAAAAAAATGAATTTGTTCTACGTTAATAGGTTGTTTTTTAATCAATTGCGGTGATTTTACTTTTCTCTCACCAATATTTCGTCAATCATTCCATATTCTTTGGCCTCTGGTGCCCTCATCCAAAAATCACGATCGCTGTCTTCGTAGACTTTATCGAATGTTTGGCCTGTATGTTTGGAAATGATCTCGTAAAGCTCATCTTTGATTTTGAGTACTTCTTGGGCTGCAATTTCAATATCGCTGGCCTGACCCTGTGCTCCGGAGAGTGGTTGGTGGATCATTACCCTTGAATGAGGTAACCCACTTCGTTTACCTTCGTGTCCTGCACATAGCAGAACGGCTGCCATGGATGCGGCAATCCCCGTGCAAATGGTGGCTACATCTGGCTTTATAAATTGCATGGTATCGTAAATACCCAAGCCTGCATACACACTTCCTCCTGGGGAGTTAATGTATATTTGAATGTCTTTGGAAGCATCGGCACTTTCCAAGAAAAGTAATTGGGCCTGTACAATATTGGCCACTTGATCATTGATTCCGGTTCCCATAAAAATAATCCTGTCCATCATCAATCTGGAGAAAACATCCATGGCAACTGCGTTCAATTGCCTTTCCTCGATGATGTTCGGAGTCATGTTCGTAGGGTACATGGTACTCATGATCTTGTCATAGTACATGCTATTTATACCGTGGTGCTGGGTAGCGTATTTTTTAAATTCTTTTCCGTAATCCATAGGATTTGACTCGATTTATCTTAAAAAAAAGGTGCCGAAAAATTGGCTTTTCGGCACCGTAAAGATACTTAATTTTCTTTTAGCGAAGCCTTAGCTGTATGCTTCCTTGATGAAGTCGTCATAAGAGACTTCCTTCACCTTAAGGTTGGCCTTTTCTTTATAAAGGTCCAAAAGTTTTTGGCTCATCAGTTGTTCGGATAATCTTTTTACCTCGTCCTGATTGCTCATTACCCTTGCGGCAACACTTTCCAATTCTTCTTCTTTAGGGTCCATATGGCCATATTGTGCCATCTGTGATTTGATGAATCCCTTAGCAAAATCCTTCAGCTCATCAAACTGCACTTGAAGTTCGTTTTCTTGAATGATCTTACCTTCGATTAATTGGTAACGAAGTCCTTTTTCAGATTTTTCAAACTCCTCTTTGGCTTCATCTTCTGTAAGCGGATTTTCTCCACTGATCTGAATCCATTTTCTCAAGAACTCGGAAGGAAGTTCGAATTTCGTCTCATCAATTAATTTTTCGGTGATATCGTTCAACAACTTCTGATCGGATTGTTGTTCGAACTGTTTTTCCGAATCTTCTTTGATTTTGTCCTTCAATTCTTTTTCTGAGGTCACTTTGCCTTCACCGAACAATTTGTCAAAAAGCTCCTGGTCCAAAGCTGCAGGCTCTCTTTCGTTGATTTCTTCAATAGTGAAGGTAACGTCAACTTTTAAGCCGTCTGCTTTATCCTGTGCAATGCCCAATGCACTGGAAAGGAGGTAGTCTTCTTTAAAAAGTCCTTTGGTGGAAAGGGTAACAGTGTCACCTACTTTTTTGCCAACCAAGGCATCAACAGCTTTTTTGCTCTTGATTTTGTCCATTTCAATGGTGGCCTTATGGTCGATTTCTTCCTCTTCATTTGTAAAGAAACCTGTAATCTCATCAGTTTTCCCAACTTCGGTCTTGGAAACCAATTTTCCGTATTGCTTTTGAATACGTTCCACCTGTTCTTTGATCATTTTTTTGTCGGCTACAATTTTATACTGGGTAACCGCTTTTTTGGTCTTCAAGTTAACGTCGAAGCTTGGTGCCAGCCCCAATTCAAATTCAAAATCCAAATTGTCCTTGTCCCAATCAAAATCATCTTGTTGTTTTGGGAGTGGATTACCTAAAACATCTAACTTTTCTTCGGTAAGGTATTTGTTCAAATTGTCTTGAAGCAATTTGTTTATTTCATCTACCAAAACAGCTTTGCCATACTGCTTTTTGATAAGTCCCATGGGAACTTGTCCTTTTCTAAAACCAGGAATGTTGGCTTGTTTTCTGTAATCCTTTAGGATTTTCTCTACTTTGTCTTGATAATCTTCTTTACTTACAGCGACTTTTACAACTGCATTAAGATCGTCAATCTGCTCTTTGGTTATATTCATCTCCTACCTAATTTGCTTTTCAAAAATGGGATGCAAAAGTAACTCTTTTTTGTCTTGTCACCAACTTTTTAAACTGTTGACTTTCAAACCATATGATTTCTATTGGTCTTCTTTTAAAATGGAGTGTAAAATGGCTTGCAAAAATGAGAGCAAAAGACTGAAAATGATTGCCCACCAAAAACTGGTTACTTGAAATCCATCAATGAGATTAGATGTCAAAAGAATAATTATCGCATTTATTACCAGAAGGAAAAGCCCAAGGGTTAGAATGGTAATGGGCAAGGTTAAAATGACTAAAATCGGCTTTACCAAAAAGTTGAGAACACTTAGCACAATGGCAACAATTATGGCAGTGAGCATGGAATCAACACCTACACCGGGCAATACATAACTGAGTATTACTACGGCCAAGGCGTTTAACAATAGTCTTAGGATGAGTTTCATGAACTTATTTTTAGGGTTGATGTAAATGAAAAAAGCACCGTATTTACGGTGCCTTTAAGATAAAGAAAATAATGTTTGTTTAGTCAATATATAATCCAGTATAGTCCAAAGGATTTACATCAGGTAAATTTGAACCGTATTTTGTATTTATAGCGGCTATAAAGGCATTGGCAACAATAGCATAGCCTCTTGGTGCCGGGTGAACGCCATCTAAAGAAAAACCGCCTCCAGTAGCAAAGGTTGCATCTACAATACTACCATCAGCTTGCTGGAATCCAGTGTTGTTCAATTGGTTTAATAAGGTGTTTGCGTCAACAAAGGCAAGATCGTAGGCTGTTGCTAAACCGGCAATAGTTTGGTTGTACGCTGTTAAAGCGGTTTCAACAGTTGCTTGCTCTTCGGGAGTCAATACCCACTTATCTGCCAAAGGTACCGCAACTCCATTTATGGAAGTTGGGTTATTCGGGTCGGCGAGGGTACCAATAAAAGAGCTTGCGGTTAGCACTAGAAGATCTTCTTCCGTAGCTTGTCTCATATTGATCAAAGCTGGATTAAAACCGGTCAAATCCGTCAAATCCTCATCAATGATAACCACGGCATTGCCTTCCCCTGGAGAAAAAGAAATAGTTCTTTGCGCCAGCTCTTCTTCGGTTATTAGATTCAACTGTTGCAATTGAGCTAAACCTGCATTATATGCTCCGTAAGCCTCTACACTGTTTAAGAAGGCAGCGGTAGCTTCATCCAAAGGAATGGGATTGTGAGGCACAGTGGTAAAGTAAGGTATGTCCGTTACATTTGGCAAATTGGCTATTACACCATCAGCACCGTTTGCTGTCATACTTTGTAAGATGAAATCAAGTGATCCTGCAAAAACATTTGGGTCTGTAATATCATTTCTGGAATAAGTGCTTGGGTCAATATTTCCTGCTTGGTCAACTCCTGTTCCACCTCCAGTAGCGTAGATCAAAATATCATTTGCTCCGGCCCAAAGGGTGAAAAAAGTTGCACCCTGCGCAGCAGCATCCCCAATTACCGTTGCGGTTTCGGAAGATGAAAATCTTGCAAAATAAGGATTGGCCGTTCCCATGGCAACGCCTGTTACGCTACCGTATCCGGGTGCCAATAATTCGTAAGTTTTTGCGCCAGGTACACCCATATTGTTATAGGTTCCTGTAAGTTTTTGTGAAATTTCGGTGGAACCAACACCTTCTTTTTCGACTGGACTTGGGCTTTCGCCAAGGAAAGAAAGAATTAGTCTATTGTCGAATCCTGGAATGTCGTTTCCGCCAAGTGTCATTCCTCCTAAGTTGTCCGCCATAAAAGGAATTTCAAAGCTCCCACCACCGGCCAAAGCGAAATTTGTGGCCAACATGTTTGGGAAAGATGCTGTTTGTCCATCAATGAACAAAGCATTGTCTGAGTAACCAGCGGTCAACGAGTTGCCAATGGCGACATAGTTGGAAAAATCCGCGGTTCCTGATATATATTCTATTGGGGTTGGGTCTGGTGTGTCGATCGGAGTATCATCTTCACATGCAATCAAGAATAAGCCTAGAAATGGGAGTAGGGCATAAAACTTTTTCATATCAAATAATCTGTATCAGTTAGTTAATGTTAATCGTTATGGTAAAACCAGAATTAACCAAATCTATATCAAATTTGTCATACAGACAATTAAATGGGTAAAAAAATTATGCATGCATAATAAAAAGGGGTGTATTTTAAGAATTCAAAAACTTGAAACTCTTTTCAAAAAACTGTTTTGGATTTTCCGCATGCAACCAATGTCCGGCTTTATCAATGGTTTCGATTTCGGCATTGGGAAAATGTTTTATGATTTCGGAAGAGTCGTTGGATTGTATATATTCGGAGCGATTTCCGCGCAAAAACAGCGTGGGGCCTTCATAGATTGCGTTGGGAAATATGTTTTCACCGATTTCCTCCATTCGGTCCTTGAGCACGTCAAAATTAAAGCGAAATCCTAGTTTTTCTTTTTCGACCCAATACAGGTTTTTTAACAAAAACTGCCGAATTCCTATATCCTTAATATGGTTGGAAAGCTCCTCATCGGCTTCTCTTCGGTCGGATATTTTATCAAAATCCAAATGGGAGAGACCATTGAAGATAAAATCATGATGTGGTGGATAAAATTTTGGTGCGATATCGGCGACAATGAGTTTTTTTACCCTGTCCGGATGTGAAGTAGCTAATTGCATGGCCGTTTTACCTCCCATGGAATGCCCCATTACATAGGCTGAGTCAATATTGTGATGATTCATATAATTAATGACATCATCACTCAAAAGATCGTAATTGAACTCATCGGAGTGAAAACTTTTTCCATGGTTCCGCTGGTCTATCAAATGGACTTCAAATCCATTTTCAGCATATTTGGCGCCAAGGGTTTTCCAGTTGTCCGACATGCCCAAAAAACCATGTAAGATTATAAAAGGTTTTCCTTTACCCAATATTTTTGAATGTAATATCTCCATTATTTTAATCGGTGTAAATACATGTTTACAACATTTTCAAGACCTAGGTAGAGGGATTCACAGATTAACGCATGCCCGATGGATACCTCTAAAAGATGTGGAATATGCTCTTTAAAGAATTTGATGTTGTCTAAACTGAGGTCGTGCCCTGCATTAAGGCCAAGACCAACTTCGTATGCCATTTTGGCCGCTTCTATAAAAGGAGCAATGCTGCCTTCTTTATTGCCTTTGGCAAATTCATCGGCAAAGCTTTCGGTGTAAAGCTCTACTCGGTCCGTACCTGTTGCCGCAGCTCCTTTCACCATCTTTACATCGGGATCAACAAAAATGGAGGTGCGGATGCCATTTGCTCTGAAGGTTTTGATGACGTCCACCAAAAAATCTTTGTGTTTAATGGTGTCCCATCCTGCGTTGGAGGTAATGGCGTCCTCGGCATCGGGTACCAAAGTTACTTGTGTAGGCTTTACTTCAAGCACCAAATCAATAAATTTTGGAATGGGGTTGCCCTCGATATTAAATTCCGTGGTTACCACTTTTTTTAAGTCTTGGGCATCTTGGTAGCGTATATGGCGCTCATCGGGTCTTGGGTGAATTGTGATGCCTTGTGCGCCAAAAGCTTCAATGTCCTTGGTCGAAGTTATCAGGTTGGGCATGTTGCCTCCCCTAGAATTTCGTAATGTTGCCAGTTTATTTATGTTGACACTCAACTTTGTCATGGAGTTCTTTTTTAGATTGTCAAAAATAAGAATTCGGCATGCCTTTTGCCATTTTAAATTAGTATTTTGCACCTAATAGAATTGTTATGAACATTCAGGATAAAATAATCGGTACAGTTCCAGTTTTTAAGGTATCACAAACCTTGAAGGACGTAATCACCTTTTTTGAGGAGACCACGTATTCCCATGTGGGTGTAACTGAAAATGGTGCTTATTTGGGATTGTTGTCGGAAAATGATCTTGCCTGTTTTGAGCCCAAAAAGAAAGTTGATGATTTTAGGTTTGAAATGGAAGATTTTTTCGTAACCAAGGAAACTGCTTGGTTGGATGTGCTGGAAATGTTCTCTAGGAACGAAGCCAATATATTACCGGTTTTGGATGAAGACCGTTTGATTATTGGTTATTACGACCTTGAAGATGTGGTGGATGTATTTATTGATACTCCTTTCTTTAGGGAACCAGGAGCCATTTTGGTAGTGTCGATTGGGGTTAAAGATTATTCTTTTAGTGAGATTGCCCAAATTGTGGAAGGTAACAACGCCCGTTTGCTGGGAGCCTTTATCACGGGATCTGAGAATGATATCGTAGAGATTACCTTAAAGGTGGGAACGCAGAGTTTGAACGAGGTGGCCCAGACTTTTAGGAGGTACAACTACACCATTGTGTTCGGAAACAGCGACGACCAGTTCTTAGAAGATTTGAAGCAGCGTTCCGACTATCTAGAAAAATATCTTAACGTTTAGTATGAAGGTAGCCATATACGGTCAGTCTTTTCAAGAAGAGGACCAACTTTGTGTAGAGGAGCTTTTGGACGAATTGAAGAAGTTGGATGCATCTGTTTATGTAGAGGAAAATTTTAATAAGCTCGTCGCTCAGATTACCAAAGATCAAGTAAAGGGGACATTTACCCAATCCAAAGGATTGGATTCCTCTTTTGATATGTTCGTTAGTTTTGGTGGAGATGGTACCATGTTGCGAGCGGTTACTTATATAAAGGACTATGGTATTCCCATTGTGGGGGTCAATACGGGCCGACTGGGCTTTTTGTCCACTTTTAAAAAAGAGAATGTTCGTAAGCTCGTCACCGAATTTGAAGCTGGTCATTATACCATTGAAGAACGTACCTTGGTGGAAGTGGAGCTCAATTCCGAACTGGACGAATTTAATGGGCTCAATTTTGCCCTGAACGAGATTACCGTAAGCCGCAAGGATACGACATCCATGATTACGGTAGAAACTTGGTTGGACGATGAATATTTGACCTCCTATTGGTCCGATGGATTAATTGTTTCAACGCCAACCGGTTCAACTGGGTATTCATTGAGTTGCGGTGGTCCCGTAATTGCACCTTCTGCAAAATCCTTGGTGCTCACACCGATTGCTCCGCATAACCTCAATGCCCGTCCATTGGTTATTTCTGATAGTACCCAAATTAGGTTAAAGGTATCTGGCAGGGAGCAAACACATTTGGTTTCTTTGGATTCACGTATCGCCGATATCCCAAATGATAAGGAAATCAGAATCAAAAAAGCGGACTTTACCATTAAAATGATTGAGTACAAATCCGAAAGCTTTTTGAAAACATTGCGTAACAAATTACTTTGGGGGGAAGATCGACGCAATTGATAACTTTAAAAACAATAAAAGGAGCGAAAAACTGTTTAACAAAGGAGAACAATTCTAAATATAAATTTATAGACCTTCCTTTACTCTTAATTCTTCAAACTTTTTGGATAGTATGCGGATAGTTTTGGCTGTTTTTCTATGCTGTGTGATCAAGGTAAGTGCACAGACCTATGAGATAGGTGTATTTGCTGGAGGTGCCAATATGATAGGTGATGTGGGAAGGACCAATTATATCCTGCCTTCGGGGCCTGCTTTTGGAGGAATCTTTAAGTGGAACAAAGGGAAACGCTATGCTTGGCGGGCTAGCGTACTTTATGGTAAAGTTACCGCCGATGATGCTAAATCCAGCATGGAATCCAGACAACAAAGGGGGTATCAAGTGGATAATTCCATATTGGAATTCTCCGCAGGACTGGAAATTAACTTTGTGGAATACAATCTTCATAAGCTCGGACCCGCCTTCACACCTTACCTTTACACCGGTTTTACCTACTTCAGGTACGATTTTAATTATATTGATGCCCTTCAAATGCAGGATATTAACCAAAAAGACGGTAGTTTTGCAATTCCAATGACGGTTGGGGCTAAGTATCGTTTAAATCAATCTCTGATTCTTGGGGCCGAAATTGGGGCCAGGTATACTTTTACGGACAATTTGGACGCAAGTAACCCAGAAGGTTCCAATTTTGAGCAATTCCGGTTCGGGAATATATTGAGCGACGACTGGTACGTTTTTTCTGGTATAACATTAACTTATACCTTTGGACGTAAGCCTTGCCAGGATTGTTTTCAATAAAATGCACACACTAGAGGACGTAGATAAAGATAAACTGCCAAAGCATGTCGCCATAATTATGGATGGTAATGGTAGGTGGGCAAAACAGCGTGGCAAGCTTCGCATGTTTGGACATGAAAATGGAGTGGAATCCGTTAACCAAACCGTTGAGAGTTGTGCAAAACTACAAATACCCTTTTTGACCCTTTATGCTTTCTCCACTGAAAACTGGAAGCGTCCGAAGAATGAGGTAGATACTTTAATGAGGCTTTTGGTAAATGTCCTGAAAAAGGAATTGAAGACCTTGAACAAGCATAATATAAGGTTAAGGGCAATAGGCAAAATAGACACATTGCCCCAAAAAGTCCATAAAGAACTTACGGAGGTCATGTCCAAAACGGAAAATAATTCAGGTATGACCTTAACGCTAGCATTAAGCTATGGCTCCCGCGAAGAGATAAAAACCGCGGTTCAAGAGATAGCGACCAAAGTTAAAAATAACATAATTTCCCCCGAAAATATTGATGAAACAGTTATAAATACACATCTTTACGCGCACTTTTTGCCTGATGTAGACCTACTTATACGCACTAGCGGTGAATGTAGGATAAGTAATTTTTTACTTTGGCAGATTGCATACGCCGAATTATATTTTATTGATGTATTTTGGCCCGACTTTAGAGAAAACCATTTGGTAGAGGCCATATTAAGTTACCAAAATAGAGAACGACGATTTGGAAAAACGAGCGAACAACTTAACTAAGGGTATCACAAACTCCATACTTTTAGCCCTTATTATCCCCTTACTATTATTTACAGCCCAGGGTATTGCCCAAGAGACCTCTTTTGAGGAGGGTAAACAATATATTCTAGGTGGGTTAACCGTTACCGGACTACAGAGTTACAATGAGCAAACCGTAAAGAGCTACACCGGTTTACGAGTTGGACAGCCCATTAAGGTGCCGGGAGATGAAATAAGTGCCGTGATTAAAAAGCTATGGAACTTGGATTTGTTCAGCAACGTTGAGATGTTCTATACCAAAATCGAGGATAATAGGATATTTCTGGAACTCAATATTACGGAACGCCCAACCTTGAACAATGTAACTGTATATGGTGTCAAAAAGAGAAAGGTTGGAGATATCATCGAAGATACAGACCTTAAAAAGGGCAAAAAGATTACGGAAAGTTTAATTGCCAATACCAAGAATTATCTTCAGAACAAGTACAAAAAACAAGGTTTTCTCAATGCGAAGGTGGATATTGCCACATCTACAGATACCACAGGGACAAATGTCCAGAACATGGTAATCAACGTTAACAAAGGTGATAAGGTAAAAATTAAGAATATCAACTTTGTTGGCAACGAAAAACTATCCAATAAGAGACTAAAGAAGTCTTTGAAAAATACAAAGAAGAAAAAGTTTTACCGTTTTTGGAAGAAATCAAAGTACATATCGGCTGATTTTGAAGAAGACCTTTCGAGCCTCGTGGATACATATGCAGAAAGAGGTTACAGGGATGCCAGGGTTTTATCTGACACTTTTGTGAAGTTGGATGAAAAGAATATTGAGCTTACCATCAAGGTAGAGGAAGGTGATAAGTACTACTTTGGCGATATTAATTTTGTTGGTAACTCCGTTTATACAGATCGGCAATTGAGCCAAGTATTGGGAATCAAGAATGGAGATACATATAATGGAGTCTTGCTCAAGGAACGCGTCGCAGACGATTCCAAACCGGATGCTGAGGATTTGACCAACCTTTATCAAAACAACGGTTATTTATTCTCCAGTATTAACCCAGTTGAGGTATCTGCCGTAAACGATACAATCGATTTTGAAATACGAATCATTGAAGGAAAGGAGACTTTCTTGGACCATGTAACCGTATCTGGTAACGATAAAACCAATGATCATGTAATATTCAGGGAGATTCGTACTAGGCCCGGTCAAAAATATAGCAAGCAAAATATTGTAAGGACAATCAGGGAATTGGGTCAGCTTGGATTTTTTGATGCTGAACAAATTGTTCCGGATATTATTAATCCAGACCCGAATGCCGGAACAGTGGATGTTAACTATAGTTTGGTGGAATCCGGTTCTAGTCAAATA
Organism: Allomuricauda sp.; assembly: GCA_040285615.1. Taxonomy (GTDB): domain Bacteria; phylum Bacteroidota; class Bacteroidia; order Flavobacteriales; family Flavobacteriaceae; genus Flagellimonas. The sequence continues at coordinate 257,031 of JAVJRL010000010.1, read as the reverse complement.
GAATTACAAGGTGGATTTGGCGGCGGAGGCTTTATAGGTACATTGGGACTTTCCTTTAGCAACTTTTCTTTAAAGAATATTTTTAACAAAGAAGCTTATAAGCCTGTTCCCATGGGAGATGGTCAAACTTTTGCTTTACGTTTGCAGGCCAGTAGAACGTTCCGTGTTTATAGTTTGAATTTCTCGGAACCGTGGTTGGGAGGTAAAAAGCCAGTTAGGTTTAATTTGTCCCTTTCTAGAACGCAACAATTTGCTACAGGTTACAACCAGAATGGTAGATTGGATGTGGATAAATCCCGTGGTTTTGCAATTACAGGAGTTTCTGCAGGTTTGGCAAAGCGAGTACAATGGCCGGATGACTTCTTTACCTTGTCACATTCATTGAGCTATCAGCTATACGATTTTAACGATTACAACAGTGGGCTTTTCAATTTTGGTAACGGTAGTTCCAACTCCTTAAGTTATACTTTTGGAATTTCAAGGAGTTCCCAAGGACCTAGTAGGATATTTCCGTTGTCAGGTTCGAATTTTGAGTTGACTGCCAAGTTTACACCGCCATACTCTCTTTTTAGCGGTAAAGATTACAAACAACTGAGAGAAGATATCGACGACACTACCCGAAGACTTTTTGAAATTGGGGAACCAGGATCGGCGGAAGAACAACTCGAGTTTAACCAGTTGAGCGGTGAGTTGGAGCAAATGGAAGAGGAACGATTTAAGCTATTGGAATACTATAAGATTAAGTTTAAAGGAGATTGGTATACCAGAATTGTGGATAAACTGGTTCTACGTACCAATGCGGAATTCGGATTTTTGGGAGCTTATAACCACGACATTGGCGATGTTCCCTTTGAGCGTTTTTATGTTGGAGGTGATGGTCTCGGAAACTTTACTTTAGATGGTAGGGATGTTGTACAGCTGCGCGGTTATGAAAATCAATCACTTACCCCTTACATCACTAACCCCATTACAGGTAGGTTGGAACAGGACGGAGGAACCATTTACAACAAATTCTCTTTGGAAATGCGTTATCCGCTTACGTTGAAGCCATCGGCTTCCATTTATGCACTATCTTTTTTAGAGGCAGGTAATGCCTTCAACAATTTTAATGATTATAATCCGTTTGAGTTAAAAAGATCTGCCGGAGTGGGGCTGCGTATATTTATGCCGGCGTTCGGACTCTTGGGAATTGATTTTGGTTACGGCTTCGACACAGATGCCCGTCCAGCATCTGTCGGACCAAGTGGCTGGCAAACACACTTCATCATCGGGCAGCAGTTTTAATCAATGGAAAAACGTGTATTGCTTATTTGTAAATGTCTCATTTTAAAATAAATAGTAATTTTGGCACGATATTTTCTATGTAAAATGCGGAATCAAAGATGAATACCAAAGTTCTTTTAACAATAGCTGTTTTGATGTCGACCCTATATGGGTTCTCCCAACGGGGAGTGCGCATAGGATATGTGGATATGGAATATATCCTGGAAAATGTTGAAGAGTACAGAGATGCGACCGAACAATTGGATGCCAAGGCCCAAAAATGGAAGCAAGAAATTGAACTGAAGCAAAGTGTCATTGATCAAATGAAAAAGGATTTGATGGCAGAAAAAGTGCTTCTGACCGATGAGCTGATTTTAGAGCGGGAAGAGGAAATCCAGATTTTAGAAAAAGAAATGTTGGATTATCAACAAGACCGTTTTGGGCCACAGGGTGATTTAGTGTTGCAAAAACAACTTTTGATACAGCCAATACAAGACCAAGTTTTCAACGAGGTGCAAAAAATAGGAGGGAATAAAAGATACGATTTTATTTTTGATAAATCCGCAGATGTTGTAATGTTGTATTCCGAAAAACGCCACGATATCAGCGACTTGATATTAAGGGAGATATCACGAACCAGAAAGGTGAGTGCTTCCAAGAAAAAACAAGATGAGCAGAGTCGTTTGGAACAGTTTAAAGAAGAGGAGGGCCAAATTAGTGAGGCCTTGAAAGAAAGGCAGGAAAAAGCGGCGGAAGCCCTTGAGGAAAGAGAGAAGGCGGCCGAAGAAAGAAGGGCGGATAAACTGAAGGAAAGAGAAGACCGAAAAAAAGCATACGAAGCAAGAAGAAAAAAATTATTGGAAGAGCGCGAAGCCAAGCGAAAAGCCAAATTGGAAGAACGAAAAAAAGCGCAAGAACAACAAAAGGATTCAATAGGATAATTATATATTGAAGCACTAAATTTAAAGTCAAAAAAGTAACGTAGAGAATCATGAAAAATGTAAAAAGGATTGCTGTAGCCCTAGTATTGTTTGTTGCGGCTACGGGTTTTGTAAATGCACAGAGCAAAGTTGCCCATATTAACGTACAGCAACTATTGTCTGAAATGCCGGAGATGAAGGCTGCACAAGCTGAATTGAAGAAATTACAGGAAACCTACAGAGCAGATATTCAAAGCTCCATGACAGAGCTTCAAAACAAGTATACACAATACCAGAACGAAGCCACTTCCAAAACAAGGGAAGAAAACGAACAAAGAGCGGTAGAGCTTCAAGGGTTCGAAAAGAATATTCAAGAAGCCGAACAAGCTGCCATGCAAGAAATGCAAAAGAAGCAACAAGAGTTGTTCGCTCCAATTTCCGATAAAGCAAAAGCGGCTATCGAAAAAGTTGCAGCAGCACAAGGCTTTGACTATGTAATCGATGCCAGCCCAGGATTGAGCTTGATCGTTGCTAAAGGAAAAGACCTTTTGCCAGAAGTAAAGCAAGAATTAGGTTTCTAAACCTAACTTTTTACAAGATTTAAAAAAACCGCCCTTTAATAAGGGCGGTTTTTTTATGCCATAATAATTTAAGGGACTATTTTTAGGTATGGGAAAACCTATTGGAATTTTTGATTCAGGAGTGGGTGGCACATCCATTTGGAAAGAAGTGGCAAAAATGCTTCCTAATGAAAATACCATTTACTTGGCCGATAGCGCCAACGCACCCTATGGTGAAAAGCCCAGGGAAGAAATTCTAAGGCTTAGTATCAAAAATACAGAACTTCTCCTTGACCGTGGCTGTAAGATGATCATAGTGGCCTGCAATACGGCAACAACAAATGCTATAGACTACCTCCGTTTACATTACCCCGTGCCATTTATTGGTATTGAACCAGCCATCAAGCCAGCCGCGCTGCATACCAAGACCAAAAAGGTTGGCGTTTTGGCCACTAAGGGGACTCTATCCAGCAGTTTGTTTCACAATACCTCCAAACTCTTTGCCGAAGGAATAACCGTTTTGGAGCAGGAAGGAAAAGGATTGGTGGAACTCATTGAAGCGGGTAAAATCCAATCCGAAGAGATGAAGAAGCTTCTGCAAGGTTTTTTACAACCTATGCTGGAGCAACATATAGATTGCCTAGTGTTGGGATGTACCCATTATCCATATTTGATTCCGGTACTAAAGGATATTTTACCGCAAAATATTACCATAATTGATTCAGGGGAAGCGGTGGCACGCCAAAGTAAAGCTATTTTGGAGCGGAATAATTTACTTTCCGCAGCTCCGGATCAGCCGAAATATATCTTTCACACCAATGCCAATGTAGAAGTATTAGAAGATTTGATTAATCGACCTGCTGCCCAAGTCTCTTATTTGGATTTTTAAATACTACTTTCTTTTATAGGTAAGATAGGTGAAGTCGTATTTGTGCCTATCATCCTTTGGATGATATTCTTTGTTCACCAACTCCCATTGCTCTTCATTAATCTCTGGAAAAAAGGCATCAGCCTCAAAAGTACCGTGAACCCTTGTGAGTTCAATATCCGTAGCAATCGTCATGGACTGTTTGTAAATTTTGCCCCCACCAATAATAAAAGCTGTTTCGTTGTCCTCCACTAAACCAATGGCCTCGCTAATGGAGTGCACCACAGTACAAGGAAACTTGGGTGTATAGTCCTCATCCCGTGTAATGGCAATGTGCGTTCTGTTGGGAAGGGGTTTTGGAAAGCTCTCCAAGGTCTTTCTGCCCATTATAATCTTGTGGCCCGAAGTCAACTCTTTAAATCGTTTAAAATCATCCGGTAAATGCCAAACAAGCTCATTGTCCTTGCCTAGTGCATTGTTTTCAGCTGCCGCTGCAATAATGATCAATTTCTTCACTGATCTTTTTTTTTATTGATTTTAGAAAGTGGAAAGTCCGTCTCTATTTCCTTTTGAATTTCGCCTATGCGCTTTTTTTGAAGATTGACCAGTCGCTCGCGTTGCTGGCGTTCCCAGTTTTGTCCCATAAACTTGTGCGTCACAAAAACATTAAAAGCATGCAGGGCGAAAAGAAAGGTCCAGGCCAATACAATCCAGATAGACCAATCATAAGCTTCTCCGTACTTTAAAACCTTGTTGGCAAGAATCAAAAATATACTTCCGATCAAAAAAATCACAAAGTGGGTGAACACCCTCTTCTTTTGTTTGATGCGTTTATGGGCATTTTCCAAAAGTTCGTGCTGCTCCAAATCTATTTCGGACTTCTTCTTTTTACCAAATGACAACATGGAATGGCTATCTTTATCAGCAAATATAACTGAATTGTATTCAAAAATCCCGACATGCAAAACCTAAGAAAAAAATTCCCCGTTCTTAATCAATGTATTTATGCAAACACGGCTTCCGCAGGTCTATTGAGTGAAGATTTGATGGAGTGGCGCCAAGGACACGACTTGGATTTCCTTATCGGCGGCAGCGAAATGAAGAGCAAGAGTTTTGCACATATGCCCGAGATTAAGAAGACAGTAGGCAAATTTTTTAATTGCAAGGCCGAAAATGTGGCCTTGGTCCCGAATTTCACTTTAGGATTCAATCTATTGTTGGAAGGCTTGCCCAAGGATAAAAAAGTGTTGTTGGTCAATAAAGATTACCCTAGTGTCAACTGGCCCTTCGAAACCCGAGATTTCGGTCGGGAGTATGTGGATGCCGACGAGTATATGGAGGAGAATATCCATAAAAAGGTGAAAAATGGAAATATCGATGTATTGGCCCTTAGCTTGGTACAATGGGTGAACGGTGTCCGCATTGATTTTGACTTTTTAAAGGATTTAAAAAAGGAATTTCCGAATCTGATTATTATGGCCGATGGTACCCAATTTTTGGGGACGGAGGCCTTCGATTTTGAAGAATCGGGCATCGATATTTTGGGAGCCAGTGCCTATAAATGGCTATTGGCCAGCTATGGAAATGGTTTTTATTTGGTGAAGGATGGAGTAATGGACCAATTTGATTTGAAGGGCATTGGGAACGGCTCAGTGAATAATGATGCTTCCAAACGCAACAGCATAACCTTTTGTAAATTTTTGGAGCCTGGTCATCTGGATTCTTTAAATTTTGGAAGTTTGGAATTTGCAATCAATTTTTTGGATGAAATTGGGTTGGAAAATGTACAGGCCCAATTGGAAAAACTATCGAAAAGAGCGTTGACGGCTTTTTCGGAATTGGACCTTTTGGAGCCGGCCATCACAAAGAGAAAAAAGCACAGTACCATTTTTAATTTAAAGGGAAATGAAAAACTCTTCAATAAATTAACGGAAGAAAATATAGTGGCATCCCCAAGGGGAGGAGGTATTCGGTTGAGTTTTCATTTTTATAATACCGAAGAAGAGATAGATGTTATAGCAACACTTCTAAAGCGTTGGTCGTCAAAGTGATAAATGACAAAAAATAACAATTTTATTTGCCAAAAGTGATCCTGTGGTTAGGCGGATTTTATCAAATTGATAAATCGATTCTAACTTATTGTAAATAAACAGTTTTATGTATTGTTTTGTGCTGAAATTAAAATTGTAGTACCATGGCAATCAAGAAACAATACTTAAAAAGCAAGCCTGTTTGTAAAGTAACTTTTTCAGTTCCTGCAGAAGAGGCAAAGACTGTTGCAGTAGTGGGGGATTTCAACAAATGGAACCCCAAGAAAAGCAGCTTGAAGAAATTGAAGAACGGAACCTTTAAAGGAACGTTTGACCTACCTGTAGAAAATAGCTACGAGTTTAGATATTTAATCGATGGCAACTATACCAATGATGCCGAGGCAGATCGTTTCCAGTGGAACGACTATGCCGGTGCAGAAAATGCGGTATTGGAAGTGTAAATCATTGTTAAACCACCATCAAGTTCCCTGGACCGATGGTGGTTTTTCCTTTTTTAATTAGCAGATAGGGCTATTTTTTAAAAATTGAGGTGTCGATTTCATCAAAAGAAGTGATGACGTCATAATTCCATTTGCTGTAGTCGTTTTTGGCCGAGTCAACGATAATAATTTTTTTAGCCTTGGAATTTTCGGCAGCCAATATTCCTGAGGTCGAATCTTCAAAGATCAATGTTTCACTGGCATCGATTTTTAAAACATCCATAGCTTTTAAAAAGATTTCAGGATGGGGTTTACTCTTTATCTTTCCATTGCTGTAAACGATTTGGTCCAAGTCAAAATATTTTTTTAGCTCCAAGTGTTCAAAATAGAACTGTAGATTGTATAGGTCAGAAGCCGTTGCAATGGTAAATGGGATATTGTTTTTGTCCAGATACTCTAAAAAATCCAAAACTCCGGGAGCGAGCTCCATTTTTTCTTTTAAACAAAGCGACTGGTAAATATCCTCTTTTTCTATACTTAAGGTTTTTATGTCGTCTTTTGATAAATCTTTAGAAAACAGGTTGGACATGATTTGGGCATTGTTTTTACCGTGGATTTTAACGTTTTTTTCTTCGTCGGTAAGCGCAAAGGAATGCTTCTTTAAAAAAATGTCCCAAGCCTGATTATGTAAGTGGGTATCAAAAAATAGGGTGCCATTAAAGTCGAATATTACACCTTTTATCACCATAAAGTTCAAATTTGTCCAATTATCGATTCCCCAAGGAGGGTTTAGTCTATTTCGTCCAGTAATCCACAACGGTTACATCGGCAATGTGCGGGCCGGCAATATCGCCAAAGGCCACATGATTGGGATGGGTAAGGTAGGTGTCGCGATCAGCTTCGCTGCTAAACGTTAAAAAGAAGCAATGGGTAAGTCCCTTGTTCAGGTTTTCCGGACTGTTGTTAGTGCCCCATTCATAGCCTTTTATTTCGGAAATTTTTGAAGGTAATGCATTAAATGCCTCTTCTACTTGTTTCACCTCTTCAGCGCTCGATGTCTCTTTAAATTTGAACAATACTACGTGGCGTAATTGCGGTGCTGCTGTTTCTTCGTTTTTCTCCACAGTTTCTTCTTCCTGTTTTTCGGTGGTTTCTTTTTTGGCTTGATCGCCACAACTGGCAAATAATAATGCGGCAAAAAGGGTGATGGCAGTGGTTTTCATTGGAGTAGAGTTTGTATTTGAAAATAATAAGTGACTCCCTAAAATTAGTTTAAAAATTGAAACCCCGATAATTAAACCGCAACAACGCCTTTAATATGAGGATGTGGGTCGTAGTTCGAGAGCTCAAAATCATCAAAGGTAAAGGAGAAAATATCCTTTACGTCTGGATTTAGTTTCATGGTGGGCAAGGGGCGAGGGTCACGGCTCAATTGCAGTTCCACTTGCTCCATGTGGTTGTTGTAAATATGGGCATCACCAAAGGTGTGGATAAACTCTCCAGGCTGGTAGCCACAAACTTGTGCCATCATCATGGTAAACAACGCATAAGACGCAATATTAAAAGGCACCCCCAAAAAGATGTCTGCACTACGTTGGTACAACTGGCAAGAAAGTTTGCCATCGGCCACATAAAATTGGAAAAAAGCATGGCAGGGCGGGAGCGCGGCCTTTCCATTGGCCACATTTTCTGCAAACGAAACCGAAGTGTCGGGCAATACGCTGGGATTCCATGCAGAAACCAACATTCTGCGGCTATTGGGATTGCTTTTTAAGGTATCGACCACTTCTTGTATCTGATCTATTTCCTCACTGTTCCAATTGCGCCATTGGTGTCCGTAAACCGGTCCTAGATCACCATTTTCATCGGCCCACTCGTTCCAAATACGCACACCGTTCTCTTGGAGGTATCCAACATTGGTATCCCCTTTTAAAAACCATAACAATTCATGGACAATGGATTTGAGGTGTAATTTTTTGGTGGTCACCATAGGAAAGCCCTCGGAGAGGTCGAACCGCATTTGATAGCCAAAAACGCTCAAAGTTCCTGTTCCTGTACGGTCCCCTTTTTGGTTCCCGTGCTCCAATACATGTTTAAGAAGGTCGTGGTACTGTTTCATAGTGGGGTTAAAGGTAAATGGTTAAGGCCGAAAGGACAATAGGTCAATGGATTGACTTATGAAGAGTTTATTAACCGTGAAAAAGGATAAAAGGTTTTTGCTAAAAGGCAAAGGGTTACTAAATGGTCAATGGTTTAGCTTATTGTATTTTATTAATGAAGCTATGCTTTTTTGTAGTTTTTGAATAGACCTGATTGTAGATTGTGTTAACTCAGAAGAAAGAAAGTCCAAATCTTCACAAAGGATGATATGTGATTCCAATTCGTAAGCTGAACCTAAACTAATTTGAAGAAATCGAACAAAATCTTTTTGGGAGCTTTTACCGCATCCTTCAGCGATGTTGGCAGGAATGGAAATAGCACTTCTTTGTATTTGTGGAATCAATCCATGTCGTTCGGAATTTGGTATAAGCTTGGTCAGGTTATAAATGTCCTTCACTAAAATTCGTCCCTCTTTCCAGACGGTCAACTCTCGAAAATTTCTCATAACTATGTAGGTTAGAATTTCGAGGTTGAATGCTATATTTTATCTCTATTAATTCTTAAAAATGGCCTTTTACCCTTTTATCATTGACCTTTAGCCCGACAATTACCCTAAAATCATCCCAGCAATGGTAGCTGATAACAATGAGGCCAACGACCCGCCCAAAACGGCCTTCATTCCAAAAGAGGAAAGTACCTTGCGCTGACCAGGGGCCAAAGAACCGATACCTCCAATTTGAATGCCGATAGAGGCAAAGTTGGCAAAACCACAGAGCATATAGGTGGCCATGATTACCGATTTATTATAAGTAAAATGTACACCACTGGCCACATTTTTAAGATCTGCCAATTGGATGTACCCGATAAACTCACTTGCGGCCAATTTTATACCAAGTAGTTGTCCCATAAGCATAATGTCTTCGTTGGCGACACCAATTAACCACATGAGTGGGGCAAAAACGGTTCCGAGAATGGCTTCGAGAGATAAATTTTCATAGGGGGAATTGGCTGCAATCCAGCTATTAAAAGTGGTCAAATCGCCTATCCAGCCCAAAATGCCGTTCATCATGGCAATAAAAGCCACAAAAACCAACAGCATGGCTCCAACGTTTAAGGCAAGTTTTAACCCTTCGGTGGTTCCATTGGCAATAGCATCTAAGATGTTGGCGCCTATTTTTTCGGAAGAAACTTCTACCTCGGTGTTTACTTTTTCGGTCTGTGGATATAATATTTTTGAAATAACGATGGCACCGGGTGCTGCCATTACGGATGCGGCCAAAAGGTGTTTGGCAAATATTAGTCGTAACTCGGGGTCATCTCCTCCTAAAAATCCAATATATGCAGCCAATACAGCTCCGGCTACGGTGGCCATTCCGCCGATCATTACCAATAGGATTTCGGATTTGTTCATTTTTTCCAAGTAGGCCTTGATCAACAATGGAGCCTCGGTCTGCCCCAAAAAGATATTGCCCGCTACGGAAAGGCTTTCTGCCCCAGAAATACCCAACGTTTTGGAAAGCAACCAAGCCATCCATCTTACCACAACCTGAATAACGCCCAAGTAGTAGAGAACGGAGGTCAAGGCACTGAAAAATATAATCGTAGGTAATACCTGAAAAGCAAATATATAGCCGAAGGTATCCATATCTACTACTAGTCCTTCAAAGAGAAATTGACTACCTGCACGGGTAAAATCCAGAATACTTACAAAAATGCCTCCTACCTGCTCAAAGATGTATTGAACGAAGGGAATTTTTAATACACCGATGGCTATCAATACTTGCAATGATAAACCAATGCCTACCGTTTTCCAATTAATGGCTTTTCTGTTGGAACTGAACAAAAATGAAATTAGAATGAGCACTGCCATGCCCAATGCACCCCTCAACAAAGTTGATATGGAAAATCCTTGGTTGGGGATTATCTCTGCCACTTCCCCTTGGGGAATACTCTCAGTAATAGTTGAGCCAATAGCTACGTTAAGTGAATCTGCGGGTAATGAACTTTGGCCGAAAGCGACCGAACAAACAAGTAAAAGTAAGAGTAAACTTTGGGTCTTTTTCGCCATGTAAGTTTTTTATTTGCGCTTGGAAATTTCATCCCTCAATTTGGCAGCCTTTTCGTAGTCTTCGCTGGATACTGCCTTATCCAACTCTTTATGGAGTTCTTGTAGGGACATTTCCCGATAACCGTGGGTGTCGGAACCGGATTCTATCTCTACCGCTTCGCCTTCTTGAAGGATTTCATCAACCATAATGCTGTCATCGTCATCTTCACTCTTCTCTTTGGAAGAAAATTTCAAGAAGATTCCTGCTTTGTCCAAAATAGTCTTGTAAGTAAAAATAGGGGCATTAAACCTAAGAGCAAGTGCAATTGCGTCGCTGGTTCTGGCATCAATGATTTCTTCCTCTTCCCCTCGTTCACAAATAAGACTGGAGTAAAACACCCCGTCCACTAATTTATGGATAATCACCTGTTTGACCACAATCTTAAACCTGTCCGCAAAGTTTTTGAACAAATCATGGGTCAAGGGCCTGGGCGGTTTTATCTCTTTCTCCAAAGCAATGGCAATGGACTGTGCCTCGAATGCGCCAATAACAATGGGAAGCTTTCTATCTCCCTCCTCCTCATTTAAAATAAGGGCATACGCGCCATTTTGTGTTTGGCTGTATGATATTCCCTTTATTTTTAATCGTACTAAACTCATATATCTACTCCTAAAGCAAAAGGGCCATTCAAATAAGTGGCTTTACCAGTTATCTGAACAGCCCCTTGCAATGGGCAAATTAACAAAATTTAAGCGTTTTGGGCTTTAAATTCTTTTAATTTTTCGATGAGTTCGGGCACTACCTCAAAGGCATCCCCAACTATTCCATAATCTGCCGCCTTAAAGAAAGGAGCTTCAGGATCATTATTGATGACCACTTTTACTTTGGATGAACTTACTCCTGCCAAATGCTGGATAGCTCCAGAGATACCAATGGCAATGTAAAGATTACTTGCTACTGGTTTTCCTGTTTGCCCGACGTGTTCGCTATGCGGGCGCCATCCCATATCAGATACCGGTTTGGAACATGCGGTTGCAGCTCCCAAGACCTCGGCCAATTCTTCGACCATGCCCCAGTTTTCGGGTCCTTTAAGTCCTCTACCACCTGATACAACTATATCTGCATCTGCAATGGTTACTTTTCCTGTTACCCTGTCCACTTCTGCGGATTTAACGCTAAAGACATTATCGCTCAATGATGGATTAAAGTCCTCCACAGAGGCAGAAACATTGTTTTCCATTACTCCGAAGGCATTATTGGATACGCCAATAATCTTGATTTCAGATGAAATTTCGGTAAATGCAAAACCTTTATTACTGAAAGCGGTTCGCTTCACTACAAAGGGTGAAGTGCTTTCTGGAGCTTCTACTACATTGGGTACATATCCAGCAGTCAATTTTGCTGTAAGGATAGGGGCCAAAAACTTGGTGTCCGCACTGGAACTTAAGATAATCACTTTGGCACCTTCTGCTTTTGCGGCCTGAGCCAAGGTATCGGCATAGGCTTTGGCATTGAACGTAGTCAATGATTCATCTGAAACCTTTAAAACCTTGGAAACCCCATATGTTCCCAAAGAGGCTTCATCTTCAGCATTAAAAGAAACTGCTGTAACTGTTGTGCCTAGTTCTTGAGCCACTTTATATGCATAAGAGGCTACTTCGAAGGCATTTTTTTTGAATCTTCCCTTAAGGGATTCTGTATATACTAATACTGACATAATTTCTTAATCTTGTTTAGATAACTTTAGCTTCGTTGTGCAGTAGTTCGACCAATTCACCTACATTTCCTGCATCGACCAATTTAACGGGTCCTTTGGCTGCTGGTTTTTCAAATTTTTGGTCATGAGTAAGTTGTGTGGCATCAACAGGCTCTACCGCGTTCAAGGCTTTTTTTCGAGCCATCATAATACCTCTCATGTTGGGAATGCGAAGGTCACTTTCTTCAACCAATCCTTTTTGACCTCCAATGATTAGGGGTAGCGAAGTGGTTATTTTTTCCTTACCTCCATCAATTTCGCGAATTGCGGTTGCATTCGACCCATCGATTTCCAATCCTATACAGGTGTTTACAAAGTTCATATCCAATAAAGTAGCGAGTATTCCAGGAACCATACCACCATTGTAATCGATGGATTCCCTTCCGGCAATTACAAGATCGTAATCACCATTTTTTACCACTTCCGCCAGCTGTTGGGCCACAAAAAAACCATCTTTTGGTTCTGCGTTCACTCGAATGGCCTCATCGGCACCAATGGCCAACGCTTTTCTAATGGTCGGCTCGGTCTGTTGACCTCCAACAGTGACTACATGGACGGTAGCTCCTTGTTTTTCCTTGAGCCACATGGCACGGGTTAATCCAAACTCATCGTTTGGATTAATAACAAATTGAACTCCGTTTGTGTCAAACTTGGTATCGCCTTCCGTAAAATTGATTTTGGAAGTAGTATCCGGTACGTTGCTTATGCAAACTAAAATCTTCATATATACTTAAGGTTTGTGTGCTCAAATATAGTTATAAAATCCGAAATTTATTATGCATGCATAATAAATTTTGTTCTTTTTTTGGATTTTCCCCAAGCTATTTTCGGGTAGTTTTTGCTATTTTTGCTTGCGTTTTTAAGCAGTCTATAAATATTTAGTACGATTTAATGAAAACATTACAGTTTAGGGAGGCAGTAGCCGAGGCTATGTCCGAAGAAATGCGAAGAGATGATACCATTTATTTGATGGGCGAGGAGGTTGCCGAGTACAATGGTGCTTACAAGGCTTCTAAGGGCATGTTGGATGAATTCGGGCCAGAACGGGTGATTGATACCCCAATTTCGGAGCTTGGTTTCTCCGGTATCGGCGTTGGTTCCGCAATGAACGGCAACAGACCTATCATAGAATTTATGACATTCAATTTCTCCTTGGTAGGAATTGACCAAATAATAAACAATGCTGCCAAAATTCGTCAGATGTCTGGCGGGCAGTTTAATTGTCCAATTGTATTTAGGGGGCCAACAGCTTCAGCTGGGCAATTGGCGGCAACGCACTCTCAAGCTTTTGAAAGCTGGTTTGCCAATACTCCTGGGTTAAAAGTTGTGGTTCCTTCGAATCCTGCTGATGCCAAAGGATTGTTGAAATCGGCTATCCGTGACGATGATCCAGTAATTTTTATGGAATCCGAGCAGATGTATGGTGACAAAGGAGAGGTTCCTGAAGGGGAATACACTATCCCATTGGGTGTTGCCGATATTAAAAGAGAAGGTACCGATGTGACCATTGTTTCTTTTGGTAAAATTATCAAAGAAGCCTATAAAGCTGCAGATGAGTTGGAGAAAGAGGGTATCAGTTGTGAAATTATTGATTTAAGAACCGTGCGTCCAATGGACCATGATACGATTCTTAACTCTGTGAAGAAAACCAATAGAATGGTGATTTTAGAAGAAGCTTGGCCTTTTGGAAATGTCGCTACCGAAATCATCTATCACGTTCAGGACAAAGCGTTTGACTATTTGGATGCGCCAATTGTGAAACTGAACACAGCAGATACACCTGCACCTTATTCTCCGGTACTTTTGGCAGAGTGGTTGCCAAACCATGAAGATGTTATTAAGGCTGTTAAGAAAGTGTTATATAAGCAATAAAATCATATTTGTACGGTATATTAGCCCTGTCAACTTTGTTGATGGGGCTTTTTTTAGGGAATATTTTTTGATTAGAAATTACTTTAAACCAAATTTGACCTAAGTTTAGTGGGTTATAACTATTGAGTTTTGCCCATTGTCCCTTATATCTGCCTATGAAAAGATTCTTTTCTGTTTTTTTTCTACTCTTTATTGCTAGTGTTTCTGCACAAACCAAAATCGAAGGTGTGGTTACCGATGATACCGGTATGCCCATTGCCTTTGCCAACATTATTTTCGTTGATTCTTCCGAAGGAACTATCACCAATGATAATGGACACTTTTATCTGGAGTCCGATGAAACCTATAAAACCATTCAGGTATCCTTTATAGGATATGAAACCAAAGAGATTCCATTAAATCAGAAAGTGAACTACGGTATGGAAATCGTGTTGATGGAATCCGCCGAGCAGCTTCAAGAGGTGGTCATTTATACAGGAAAACAATCCAAAAAGGATAATCCTGCCATAGACATTTTAAGGAAGATATGGTCCAAAAAACGAGAGAACGGGGTTCGTAAGTTCAAGCAGTACCAGTACGATAAGTATGAAAAAATAGAATTCGACCTCAATACCATCGATAGTGCCCTGATTAAAAGCAAACTGTTCAAAGGGCTAGAGTTTATGTTTGAAGACTTGGATACGTCACGGATAACAGGAAAAACATACTTGCCCATGTTTCTTAATGAAACATTTTCCAAGGTATATGGCGATAATATTTTGGATAAAGAAAAAGAAGATGTCCTTGGGAATAAAAATTCTGGATTTAGTGGTAACCAGTCCATAACCGCTTTTGTGGAAGACCTGTATTCCGATTATGATATTTACGACAATTACCTCAAATTTTTTGATAAGAGTTTTACCAGCCCACTTTCTAAAACAGGGGTTGATGTATATAACTATGTACTCTCCGATAGTACTTTTATAGACAATAAGTGGTGCTACAACATTATTTATTATCCTAGACGGAAGAATGAACTCACTTTTAAAGGTGATTTTTGGGTAAACGACACCACTTTTGCCATTAAGAAGATTAATCTGCAGGTCACCAAGAGTGCCAATATCAACTGGGTAAAGGAAATTTATATTGAACAGGATTTTGATGTGGTGAGCGATTCCGTATTTCTGTTGAAACGGGATTATATGTTGAGTGATTTCAGTTTTTCTAAAAAAGAAAAGTCACGCGGAGTGTATGGCAAGCGGACCACGGTTTTTGATAATTATAATTTTGACAATCCCCGTTCTGAAGAATTTTATAAAGCCGTTGCCGACCCTTATGATCCAAGAGTATTCTCTCAGGATAGTGTTTTCTGGAAAAATGCCAGACTGGAAAGTTTGAACGAGGATGAATCGGGAATCTTTGAATTGCTCGATACCTTAAAAACAGTTCCCAAGTTCCGAACCTATTACGACATTGTAAGTATTCTTGGGTCAGGCTACGTGGAAATTGATAAGTGGAACGTTGATATTGGAGATATCTACAGCACTTTTGGATATAATGATGCAGAAGGCATTCGATTGCGAGCTGGTGCGCGGACCTATTTTGGACAGAACGATATGTGGCGTTTGGAAGGTTATATGGCCTACGGGTTCAATGATAAAAAGTTTAAACACGGCTTTTCCGGTAAGTTTTTGCTCGACCGGAAGAATAGGCTCATAGTATCGGGTGGGAATCGCAGGGATATTGAACAGCTGGGACTTAGTTTAACCAGTACCAATGATGTTATGGGAAGGAGTATAGCTTCTTCCTCCTTGGTAACCGTAGGCTCCAACAATCGATTGACCAACATAAACCTTTCCACCTTAAATGTGGAAATGGAACCGGTGAAGAATTTTAGGATCAATGTAGGCGGCTCATTCCGGACATTGAGCTCTGCCTTGCCAGATGCATTTAGTTTGGATTATGTCGACCCAACTTCGCCAACAGGTGTCGCATCAGAAGTAAAGCAGTTCGACCTCAATACTACATTGATATATACACCTGGTAAACGTACCATTGGGTATGGTGTGGAACGTTCTAACATTAATGATGATTATAGTACACTTGTTCTTAAATATACCAAAGGTGTAGATGGATTTTTGGAAAGTGATTTTGATTATGAGAAAATACAATTCTCTTATCGGCAACCATGGCAATTAGGAGGTTTTGGTAGGTTGACCAGTAGTGTGGAATTGGGAAAAACCTTTGGAGCTGTACCATTGGGATTGTTGAGCGTTGTCCCAGGTAACCAGACTTTGTTCTCGTTATATAATGCATTTCCCAATTTGGATTTCTACGAGTTTGTAACGGATACTTACGCCACAGTACATTTGGAACATAATTTCAATGGCCGTTTGTTTTCTCGTATTCCATTTTTGCGTAAACTCAATTTAAGGGAAATTGTGGGCGTAAGAGGTGCTTGGGGGCAATTGTCGGAAGAAAATATTGCACTGAGCTCCCCAACCAATATTCCGTTGATAGCTCCGGAAGATCAAGTATATTGGGAATACTCCTTAGGTGTGGGTAACATATTTAAAATACTTCGGATAGACTTTAACTTTCGAGGAAATTATCTTCAAAATCCAGATGCACGAGCATTTGGGATAACAGGAACCTTCGGATTTAATTTTTAATTAATACGAAACAGGCAAATTATGGGGGCTATTCCAGTTATACTGGTTATTTTTGCGGTATAAATATATCACTGACATGTCTAAAAAACCACGTATTACCTTTGATGTACTGGTAGAAATTCCCAAAGGTAGCAGAAACAAGTACGAATACGATTTTACCCTTAACAAAATTCGATTTGATCGAACCCTATTTTCCTCGATGATGTATCCTGGTGATTATGGGTTTATTCCAGAAACCTTGGCATTGGATGGTGACCCTTTGGATGTATTGGTTCTTTGTACAGAGCCAACCTATCCAATGGTGGTGGTAGAGGTAAAGCCAGTTGGTGTGTTCCATATGACCGACGAGAAAGGTCCGGATGAAAAAATTATCTGTGTACCGGTTTCTGATCCAATTTGGAGCAAAAGAGACGATATCAGCGAATTGAACCCACATAGGTTAAAGGAAATCGAACACTTTTTTCAAGTATATAAAGATCTGGAAGAGAAGAAAGTAGATACCGGTGGTTGGGGAGATGTAAATGAAGCGG
The DNA here is from genome assembly GCA_040285615.1 of Allomuricauda sp. Taxonomy (GTDB): domain Bacteria; phylum Bacteroidota; class Bacteroidia; order Flavobacteriales; family Flavobacteriaceae; genus Flagellimonas. The sequence goes on along the minus strand of JAVJRL010000010.1, from coordinate 239,993 downwards.
TTAAAATTTATAATGAGTGTGTAAAGCGCTATGAAAACAGTGACCACAAAAAGAAACGCACTTACACTATATAAATTACATAATAATAACTTTAAAAAAATGCGCTTTTAATAAATAAAGGCGCATTTTTTTTATTACTTCCTATTTTACTATTTTAGCTGGCATTAAAAAATTCTAAACAATCTAATCTATGGATTTAATCGTAAAATTTTTGCCCGTATTTGGTGTCGTGGCCCTTCTTTATGTATTCATCAAGAATGTATGGATTTCAAAACAAGAGGTCGGGAACGATAAAATGGCAAGAATTGCCAAGAACATTGCCGATGGGGCAATGTCATTTTTAAAGGCTGAATATAAAATACTGAGCATCTTTGTAATCTGTGTTGCCATTTTGCTCTTCTTTAAAGGAAGCAACGAAACTGGTTCCAATGGTATGGTGGCCGTTTCTTTTATTGTTGGAGCTATTTGTTCCGCTTTGGCTGGATTTATTGGAATGAAGGTCGCTACCAAAGCCAATGTAAGAACAACCAATGCAGCTAGGACTTCACTTGGAAAAGCTCTCGAAGTTGCATTTGCAGGTGGAGCTGTAATGGGACTCGGTGTTGTTGGTCTAGGTGTTTTGGGACTGAGCGGACTCTTTATGATTTACAGTGGTCAAGGCTGGGAACTTGCCGAAGTATTAAATGTGCTTTCTGGTTTCTCGCTTGGAGCTTCTTCTATTGCACTTTTTGCCCGTGTGGGTGGTGGTATTTATACTAAAGCTGCCGATGTTGGAGCTGATTTAGTAGGTAAAGTGGAAGCCGGTATTCCAGAAGACCACCCCTTGAATCCCGCAACAATAGCGGACAATGTGGGTGACAACGTAGGTGACGTTGCCGGTATGGGCGCCGACCTTTTTGAATCATATGTTGGTTCAATAATTGGTACCATGGTATTAGGTGCTGTTTTTGCAGGTATACCAGAATTTCAAAATGCTTTTGATGGCCTTGGCGCAGTTTATTTGCCTTTGGCTTTGGCCGCAGTTGGTATCATTATGTCGATCATCGGAACATTCTTTGTACGGGTAAAAGATGGTGGAAACCCACAAACAGCATTGAACATTGGCGAATTTGGATCAGCAGGTTTAATGTTGATAGCTTCATATTTTATCATTACTGCAATGTTGCCAGAATCTTGGGTAGAGGGCGGTAAGGAATATTCAGCTATGGGCGTATTTTGGGCAACTATAGCCGGTTTGGTGGCTGGTTTGTTGGTTGGAAAAGTAACTGAATATTATACAGGAACCGGAACAAAACCGGTGAATTCCATTGTTCGTCAATCTGAAACAGGTTCTGCAACAAATATCATTGCAGGTCTTGGAGTTGGAATGATGTCCACAGCAATTCCAATTATATTGATTGCTGCTGCTATTTTGGTATCTCACCATTTTGCTGGATTATACGGAATCGCGATTGCTGCTGTTGGAATGTTGGCCAACACGGGTATTCAACTTGCGGTTGATGCTTACGGACCTATTTCAGATAATGCAGGAGGTATTGCCGAAATGGCCGAACTTCCTGGGGAAGTACGTGATAGAACGGATAAATTGGATGCTGTAGGAAACACCACTGCTGCTATAGGTAAGGGATTTGCAATTGCTTCTGCAGCGTTGACTGCATTGGCTCTTTTTGCTGCCTTTATGAAAACAGCAGGTGTTAAATCCATTGATGTTTCCCAGCCTGATATTATGGCGGGACTCTTGGTGGGAGGTATGCTTCCTTTTGTATTCTCTGCCCTTTCCATGAATGCTGTAGGTAGAGCTGCCATGTCCATGATTGAAGAAGTACGTCGTCAGTTTAAGGATATTCCTGAATTGAAAGCTGCTTTGGCCGTTATGCGCAAGTATGATTCGGACCTCTCTAAAGCCAGTAAAGAGGATTTGGAGGTTTTTGAAGCGGCGGATGGTTTGGCCGAATATCAAAAATGTGTGGAGATTTCTACACAAGCATCCATCAAAGAAATGGTATTGCCAGGATTGTTGGCGATTGCCGTTCCAGTAGCCGTTGGTTTTATAGGCGGGGCTGAGATGTTAGGTGGACTTTTAGCGGGGGTAACTACCGCTGGGGTACTTATGGCTATTTTCCAATCCAATGCTGGTGGAGCATGGGACAATGCCAAAAAAACCATTGAAAGCGAAGGACGAAAGGGTACTGATGCCCATAAAGCAGCTGTGGTAGGTGATACCGTAGGCGATCCTTTTAAGGATACTTCAGGACCTTCTTTAAATATTTTACTTAAATTGATGTCTGTAGTTGCTTTGGTGATTGCACCTAGTTTGGTAAGTCTTGCTCCTGCGGATGAAGTGGGCATGCTAAAAGAAGATGGTACCATGATTACCATTACCGAAGAGGGAATGAAAGAGACCAAGGCCGTTGAAAAACAAATTCGAGTGGAGGTCAGTAACACTGAGGATGGTGCTTACAAAGCCATTGTTACTTCCAGTACCAACATCAATGGAGAGGTAGTAGAGGAAACAGAGGAGTTTACTGCCGATACCAAAGAAGAATTGGAAAAAATAATACAAGAATATAAGAGTGCTGAGGCAAAGAATTAGCTCTTGCTTTAAAGTAAAGCTGGAAAAACCACGCCATTGGCGTGGTTTTTTTATGCGGTCATATCGAGCGCAGTCGAGATGTTTTAGTTTAATTTAAATGTGATCGGAAGGGAATATGAAACCTTTACTGGGACTCCTCTTTGTTGTCCTGGTTTCATTGTTGGTAATTTTGAAATAATGCGAGCTGCTTCTTCCTCTAGGGATTTATGTGGTCCACGAAACCTTACATTGTCAATACTTCCGTCTTTATCAATTGTAAACATAATACTAACACGGCCTTGTAGCCCCATTTCTTTTGCAGGATCAGGATATCGGAAGTTCTTTCTTATATGTTTTTGAACCATTGCTTGAAAACAATCTCTTTTGTCTTCTTCAGTTTTTTCATTTTCGCAGCCAGGAAAAACAGGTGCATTCTCTACTAATACAATAGGAATCTCTTCCATAATTTCCTCCTCTGCTACGGCCACATCCTCAATATCCGCTACTTCGCTGTCTTGGTTAACATCATTGGGCTCAATAAAGGTTTCCGTAATATCCTCATCGTTCTCTGCGATTTCAATTTTGGGAGGTGTTTGAATTTTAGGTTTGGGAGGGTCTGGTAGTTTCAGTTTTAGAATGGTAGCGTCTTCAATCAATTCTTCGTCAACCTTTAAATTACCAATATCCCAAGAATCACCTTGGTAATATGTTTTCCATTCCAAGGCCAAATAGGCCATAAGGAGTACCAAGGTCATACCTACAAAAAAGTAGAGCAGGCTGTTTCGTCTCAAATCAAGTTGTGGATTTTTTTTCGGTTCCATAATTTTCAAAGTTTTGGCCTAAAAGGCGCAGTTAATAGCAGTGGGATAATCCCAATTCTAAACTACTTTGAAAAAGAACTAAAATAAACCGCCAATGAGTGAGCAGGCCGTTTGGGTGAGTGAAATGGAAAGGAGTCTCTAATTTATGATTGCTTGATAGATGAGAGCTCGTAATTTTCCATGGTCATCAATATCACCAGATGGAATCAATTGGGTGAAATAAACAACCACCAATTCCTCCTTAGGGTCTACCCAATAGGAGGAATGGTAGGCACCGCCCCATCCATATTCACCAACAGACCCTAGAGTACCTCTGTCTCCTAAATCTTCCACCACAGAAAAACCGAGACCGAAGCCTGTACCTCCCGCCCAAGGAAAAGGTACATCGCCCAAATGACTTACCGTCATAAGTTCGACTGTTTTTGGGGAAATGATTTGTGTTCCGTTGAATGTACCCTTGTTCAACATCATTTGCAGGAATTTGGCATAATCCATAGATGTGCTTAAAAGTCCGGCGCCACCAGAAAAGCTTTTTCTGGGACCTACCACATAAGCGCCTTGCCCAACCATGCCTCCGGGATTCGGAGCACGTTCCAATCCGTTTTCAGAAGGTGAGTACACTACCGCAAAACGTTCCTTTTTATCTTTTGGGAGGTAGAAATGGGTATCTGTCATTTCCAAGGGGTCAAGTATGTTTTCTTTTAGAAATACATCCAATGGCTTTCCTGAAACCACCTCGATCAAGGCACCAAGAATATCAGTGTTGTAGCCGTAAACAAATTTTTCGCCGGGCTGAGACTCAAAAGGCAGGTCTGCCATTCGGGTAACCGTAGCCAGTATGGGTTCATCCCTGTCTGCAAAATACCAGCCTTGTATTTTTGCTTCCTCCCAAAGATCAGAGGCTATTCCTTGTCCATATGAAACCCCAGAAGTATGTGTAAGTAAATCACGGATGGTAATGGGTCTGTTGGCTTCTACAATATCGTAGGAACCATTATCCTTGCTTACGGCAACCTTGGTTTCCATAAAAGCGGGAATATATTTTCCGACTGGATCAGTGATCAATAATTTTCCTTGCTCTTGAAGCATCATAATACCGACACTAACAATCGCCTTGGTCTGGGATGCTATCCGAAACATGGAATTGTTTGTCATGGGAACATTGTTCTCCAAATCATTTTTACCAAAAGATTCAAAATAGGCAACTTTGCCTTTTCGGGCTACGAGAATTGTGGCACCGGGTAATTCATCTTCATCAATATAATCCTGAAAGGTTTGTGACAAAAAATTTAGACGCTCGGAAGACATGCCTACTTCTTCTGGAGAAACCTTGGTGAGTTCTTGGGCATTAGTGGTAAAAAAGAGGAGGAGTGCAAACAGTAAAGTTGCATATTTGGTTGGGTACAAAGTTTTCATATAACTGAATATTAGTTTGTTTAGCGTGCAAAAGCATCTAAAGATACCTAATATTTTGTCTGTCAAAAAGGTTAGGAGAAGGCCAGTGTATTTAAATAAAGGGTGCTATTCAAATAATCCATGAATTTCCCCATCAATTCGGTTGATCACTTCACCTAAATCCTCTGGGTTGTCCACAAAATCGAGATTGTCCACATCAAAAATGAGCAACTTTCCCTTTTCGTAGGTATTTACCCAGGCTTCATAACGTTCATTTAAACGGCTGAGGTAATCAATGGAAATGGAGTTTTCGTAATCGCGACCACGTTTATGAATCTGGCTTACCAAGTTGGGAATGGAACTTCGCAGATAAATCATTAAATCGGGCGGTTGCACCAAGGTCTCCATCAACTCAAAAAGACCTTTGTAATTTTCAAAATCGCGATTGGTCATCAACCCCATCGCATGGAGGTTGGGTGCGAAAATGTGGGCATCCTCATAAATGGTCCGATCTTGGATTACACTCTTGCCACTTTCTCTAATTTTTAAAATTTGACGGTACCTGCTGTTTAGGAAGTAAATCTGAAGATTAAAGCTCCAACGTTCCATCTGGGTATAAAAATCATCCAGATAAGGGTTGTCCACCACATCCTCGAAATGGGCCTCCCATTTATAATGTTTTGCAAGTAAGTTCGTTAAAGTTGTTTTTCCAGCGCCAATATTTCCTGCTACAGCAATATGCATGGGGTGTGATTGTTTTAAGTTGGTGTTTAATGATCAGGGAATTTCTAATCATCGCAATATACAAAGTATATCCACGTATAGAAAAAAATCTGGTTCAAATGGGCCATCTTGTTTTAGTGAAGAACAAAGTTTTAAAATAAGTTCCAAATACGTACTTTTGCGCATCGAAACGAGGAAAGATTTGACTGATTGCAACCTCGGTTACCTTAAATAGGTGTACGAAAAATGCTAAAGCAGTTCGTGCTGGCTCACGTTGGCATCTCTTCGGTAAGGGTTTTGAACTACTTCGCACTTTTGTCAAATCTTCATTTTAAAAAATAGAAATGGCGTATTTATTTACATCAGAATCCGTTAGTGAGGGACATCCAGATAAGATTGCGGATCAAATCAGTGATGCATTGTTGGATAATTTTTTGGCCTTTGACCCAGAGAGCAAAGTAGCTTGCGAAACTATGGTCACCACAGGCCAGGTAGTTTTGGCAGGTGAGGTAAAGAGCCATACCTATGTGGATTTACAGAGTATTACTAGGGAAGTCATAAATAAAATTGGCTACACCAAAGGTGAATATAAATTTAGCGGGGATTCCTGTGGGGTAATTTCATTGATTCACGAACAATCACAGGACATCAATCAGGGAGTAGATCGTGGTACCAAGGAAGAGCAAGGTGCAGGCGACCAGGGGATGATGTTTGGCTATGCCACCACGGAGACCGACAACTATATGCCATTGGCGTTGGATATTTCACACAAGATTTTAGAGGTGCTGGCCAATTTAAGAAGAGCGGGAACCCAAATTCCGTATCTGCGTCCCGATGCAAAAGCTCAAGTGACCATTGAATATTCTGATGATAATGTGCCACAACGTATTGATACAATAGTAGTCTCCACCCAACACGATGAATTTGATGCAGATGAGGTCATGTTGGCCAAGATCAAGGACGATATCATCAATATTCTGATTCCAGAAGTAAAGAAATTATTGCCAGAGAGCATTCAAAACTTATTTACAGACGATATAAAATATCACATCAACCCAACTGGAAAGTTTGTGATTGGAGGTCCTCACGGTGATGCTGGTCTTACAGGAAGAAAGATTATTGTGGATACCTACGGAGGTAAGGGGGCTCACGGAGGTGGTGCTTTTAGTGGAAAAGACCCGAGCAAGGTGGACAGAAGTGCCGCTTATGCTGCCCGTCACATGGCCAAGAATTTGGTGGCGGCTGGTGTTGCTGGGGAAATTTTGGTGCAGGTAAGCTATGCAATCGGGGTGGTGGAACCCACATCCATTTTTGTAGACACCTATAATTCATCCAATGTGGATATGACCGATGGTGAGATTGCCAAAAAAGCATCGGAATTGTTCGATATGCGACCTTTTGCCATTGAAGAACGGCTTAAACTTCGTAATCCTATTTATTTGGAAACGGCTGCTTACGGTCATTTGGGCAAAGAACCCAGAACAGTGACCAAGGTTTTTGAATCTCCTTACAACGGTAGAATCGAAAAAGAAGTGGAGTTGTTCACATGGGAGAAATTGGATATGGTGGATAAGGTGAAGGAGACTTATGGCTTATAACCACCATTTATAATAAAAAGGAGCTTTAATAAGGCTCCTTTTTTTATTGGTATACTCCCACGAACTTTAGTAGCTTTAGCCTATCAAAAAGAGTACATATGAGAAATTCAGTTAGAATCCTGTTTCTAAGTATTTTAATGTTGACGGTGACTGTCAGTTGTAAAAAAACAACAAAGACCGAAGCAAAAGTGGTCGACACCTATGTCGCTGACAATTACACCAAAAAGGAAGTCGATATTGAAATGCGGGATGGGATAAAACTGCATACCACCATTTACTCCCCGAAGGATACTTCCAAAGAGTATCCCATCATTATGCAACGGACTCCTTATAGTTCAAGACCTTATGGAGAAGATAATTTCAGAACCAAAATAGGTCCTAATGAGCACTTGATGAAAGAGGGCAATATTATTGTTTATCAAGATGTGAGGGGAAGATGGCTTAGTGAAGGGCATTATGAAAATATGAGGGCTTATATTCCCAATAAAACTTCCGATGATCAGGTAGATGAAAGTTCTGATACCTACGATACTATCGAATGGTTGGTGAACAATGTAGAGAACAATAACGGAAATGTTGGCGTTTGGGGAATATCGTATCCAGGATTTTATGCCACCTATGCAACGGTTGATGCGCATCCAGCATTAAAAGCGGCTTCGCCACAAGCCTGTATTGGGGATTTCTTTTTTGACGATTTCCACCATAACGGGGCCTATTTATTGAGCTATTTTAGGGCAACATCTCTTTTTGGGACTCCAAGGCCAAATGGAGATGCACCTATTGATACGGCATGGTACACTTTGCCCAGTCTGCCCACAGAAGACCAATATCAGTTCTTTTTGGATGCTGGTCCATTGAAAAATTTGGATCACTTTTTTGAATATGAAACAGCAGATACTCCGACTATGCGTCCAGAGGGTGTAACCGATGATTTCTTTTGGAATGAGTTGAAGGAACATCCAAATTATGATGCCATGTGGCAGAGTAGAGGATTGATACAGCATCTTAAAAATGTAAAAAGCAGTGTGGCTACTATGATTGTGGGAGGATGGTTTGATGCTGAAGACCTATCTGGCCCGTTGGAAACCTACAAGAACATTGAAAAATATAACGATGGTAATTACAATACCATGGTATTTGGTCCTTGGGATCATGGAGGTTGGGCGCGAGATAGGGAAAGAAATGTTGTCGGCAACTACTATTTTGGAGATTCCATTTCATTGTTTTTTCAAGAAAACATAGAAACAAAATTTTTCAATCATTTTCTAAAAGGTGAGGGAGATGTTGATTCAGGATTGCCCGAAGCATACGTATTCGATACAGGTAAAAAAGAATGGAAACAATATGATTCTTGGCCACCGGAAAATGCCGTAAAGCAGACCATGTATTTATCAGAAGACCAAGAACTCACTTTAGAAGCTAAAGAAACTGAAGGAATTCAGTTTATAAGTAACCTTAAAAAACCTGTTCCGTATTCCGAAGATGTAAAGACCGTTTTTACTCCAAGAAAATACATGACGGACGATCAGCGTTTCGCTGCCAGACGTTCAGATGTTTTGGTGTTCGAAACCGATGTGATGAACGAAGACTTTACTTTGGCTGGAGATATTATGGCCAAATTAAAAGTGGCCACTACTGGTACCGCTGCAGATTGGATTGTTAAGGTAATCGACGTACACCCTGCGGAAACGGAGACCAACGAGGAAATGCAAGACCACCTTAAAATGAGCAATTATCATTTAATGGTAAGGAGCGAGGTGCTTCGTGGTCGATTCAGGAATAGTTTTTCCAACCCGGAACCGTTCACGCCAAATGAAAAAACGGATGTGAACATCAAGCTCCAAGATGTGTTCCATACCATTAAAAAAGGACACAAATTGCAAATTCAGGTACAGAGTACGTGGTTCCCGCTTATCGATTTGAACCCACAAACTTACGTGGATAACATTTTTAAGGCGGACGAATCCGATTTCAAAACTCAAACGCATACCGTTTTCACCGATTCCAATATTGAGTTTACGGTATTGAAATAAAAAATAGAAGTTCGTGGGACAAGGTTGTTTGATGAAAATTTTCCAAAAGATTAGGAAAATCAATCTTTCCATCAGTATATTTGTCCTACGAAGTTCAAACACGTATTGTTAGTTATCAAGAAAGGTGGAGGGAATAGACCCGTTGAAGCCTTAGCAACCCTTGACCCTAGTCAAGAAGGTGCTAAATTCTATCCCTTTGGGAATAGATAACATCACAGGTGGTTTCTGCCCCTTCTTTCTTATAACCTTTACTATTTATTAATTTTTTGACCCTTTTGAGGGTCTATAGTCGTTTATATGGATTTAAGGCATTTGGCCATATCAGATTTTAAAACGTTGAGCGGAACCGTTCAAGAAATAAAGTTGTCGTATCAAGTTTTTGGGAAACCTTTGCATTCGGCACCCATTATTTTGGTGAACCATGCGCTTACGGGTAATTCCAACGTAGCGGGGAAAGATGGATGGTGGTCCGATTTGATTGGGGACGAAAAATGTATCGATACGGAGAAGTACACCATTTTATGTTTTAATATTCCTGGGAATGGTTTCGATGGTTTCATCATTGAAAACTACAAGGATTTTGTAGCTGGGGATATTGCCAGAATATTTCTGTTGGGATTGGAGCAATTGGAAATTAATAAACTGTTCGCCATTATCGGTGGTTCTTTGGGAGGTGGTATTGCTTGGGAAATGACCGCCATCAACACAAACATTACGGAACACTTGATTCCCGTGGCATCCGATTGGAAATCCACGGATTGGTTGATTGCCAACTGTCAGATTCAAGAGCAGTTTTTGGTCAATTCCAAACAGCCCGTGCACGATGCCCGTATGCACGCCATGTTGTGTTACCGCACTCCAGAATCCTTCAAAGAAAGATTTAAAAGAAGTACCAACGAGGAGCTACAGGTTTTTAATGTGGAATCCTGGTTGATGCATCATGGTAAAAAATTGCAGGAGCGTTTTCAGCTTTCGGCCTATAAGTTGATGAACCAACTGTTGAAATCCATCGACATTACAAGAAATGGGGAAGAAGCCTTCAAGGCATTGCAGGAAAGCGATACCAAGATTCATATTATAGGTGTGAATTCGGATTTGTTTTTTACGGCTGAGGAAAATAAAGAGACTTTTAAAAGATTGGCCCAGGCCAACACTAATGTTACTTACGGTGAGGTACAATCCGTACACGGTCATGATGCCTTTTTGATGGAGTTTGAACAATTGGAGAAATTGTTGGAAACCGTTTTCCAGACGAACACGGAGCGCATCAAAATTTTGAAGTTTGGCGGAAAATCCTTGGCCAACGGAGAGGGAATTGACCGTGTCGTTAACATTATCAGCAAAAGACATGAAGATGATGAACACTTTGCTGTTGTGGTTTCTGCCAGAGGCAAAGCTACGGACCAGCTGGAAAACTTGTTGGAAAAAGCAGCGAAGGGAGCTGATTTTCAAACCGATTTGAAGAAGTTTGCGGATTATCAAAAAAACAATTTTGAAGACGTGGCCATCAATGAAGAACTGGCCGCCATTGAAAAAATATTGAATGGGGTTTCCCTGACAGGGGATTATAGTCTTAAAACCAAGGATGAAGTATTGTCCTATGGCGAATTGATTTCAGGAAAATATGTAACAGCCGCATTGAATTCCAAAGGAATCAAGGCAACATTGCTCGACTCCCGGATACTCATCAAAACCGACGATAGCTTTAGCAATGCCGAGGTAGACGAGGGTCTTTCCAAAGAAAATGTACTTCGATATTTTCATGAAATGGAAGTTGGGACCATTCCAGTGGTGACCGGTTTTATCGCGTCGAACAAGGAGGGGGCTACCACGACTTTGGGACGAAACGGTACCAATTATTCAGCAGCATTGTTGGCTAATTTCTTGGATGCCGGTGAACTGATCAATTACACCCATGTGGATGGTATTTTTACTGCCAATCCAGATTTGGTGCAAGAAGCCAAAGTAATAGATGTAATATCCTATAGTGAGGCCAACGAATTGGCAAATTTTGGAGCCAATATTCTTCATGCCAAGACTATAATCCCGTTGATCGAAAAAAATATTCCTTTACGCATCTGCAACACTTTTAATGATGAAAGCGAAGGAACATTAATTGGACCTAAAACTGGAAATGGAGGAATTAAATCCCTTTCGGTGTTGGATAATATGGCCCTTATCAATTTGGAGGGTAGGGGACTGCTCGGTAAAGTTGGAGTTGACATGCGGATTTTTAGGGCACTTGGTCAAAATGGAATTAGTGTGGGTATTGTTTCCCAAGGCTCTTCCGAGCGTGGTATTGGTTTGGTGGTGGATGAATCCAAAGCCGATAAGGCCAAAAAAGTACTCGACCAAGAATTTGAGACGGACTATTCATCCCAAGACATCAACCAGATTTCGGTGGTAAAGGACGTTTCGGTTATTTCCATTGTGGGAATGGATTTGAGCAGTTTTCATAAACCATTCAATGCTTTGGCCAAAAACCAAATCACACCCTTATTGTTCAATAACACGGTTACAGGCAAGAATGTGAGTATGGTGGTGAAGAAATCTGATTTGCACAAGGCCATCAATGTGATTCATGGGCAAATTTTCGGAATTGCAAAGAAAATCAATCTGGCCTTGTTCGGTCATGGTAACGTAGGAGGTACGCTAATCAGTCAAATCTTAGATTCTAAAAATAGTATTGAAGACCGAAAAAGCATCGATTTAAAAGTGTTTGCCGTGGCAAATTCAAGAAAGGTGCTTTTGGATGCTTCGGGTGTTGGCGCTGATTGGAAAAAACGGTTGGAAAAAGAGGGACAACCCTATCAAATTGAAGATATTACCGCATTCGCCAAGCAGCATCATTTAGAAAATTTGATAGCCGTGGACAATACTGCGAGTAAATCTTTTGTTGAGCAATATGAATCATTGATTGAGCACGGTTTCGATTTGGTTTCATCAAACAAAATTGCAAATACCCTTAGTTTTGAAAAATATAAATCGGTACGGAAATGTTTGGATAAAAATCAAAAACAATATCTCTACGAGACCAATGTGGGGGCAGGGCTTCCACTTATCGATACCATTAAACTATTGCACCTTTCTGGTGAGAACATCACTCGAATCAAAGGAGTGTTCTCAGGGTCGTTGAGTTATATTTTTAATGCCTTTTCAGAGAAAGACGTTTCCTTTTCGGAAATTGTAAATGAAGCCATGGACAATGGTTTTACGGAGCCAGACCCAAGGGAGGATTTATCTGGAAATGATGTGGGAAGGAAATTATTGATTTTGGCCAGAGAGCTGGATCTTCAAAATGAGTTTTCCGATATTGATGTGCAAAACCTGATTCCATCTGAACTGCAAACTTTGGATTTTGAGGAATTTATGGAACGCATTGGGGAGATGGATAAAATCTATAAGAAAATTAAAGAGAATCAGGAGCAGGGCCATGTATTGCGCTATGTCGGTGATTTGCATGGAGATTTGCAGCAAGACAAAGGGGTTTTGGACGTAAAATTGGTTTCTGTGCCCAAAGAGAGTGCTCTGGGCCAGGTTAAAGGTTCCGATTCCATTATTGAGATTTATACGGAATCCTATGGGGAGCATCCCTTAGTGATTCAAGGAGCTGGCGCCGGAGCCGCCGTTACGGCAAGAGGCGTATTTGGTGACATTTTAAGAATAGCAGAAAAGATATGAGCAAGAAAAGCAAACAATTCGAAACAGAAGCAATAAGAACCCAAATGGAGCGCAGTCAAAATTTGGAGCATTCCAGCCCCATTTATATGACATCGAGCTTTGTTTTTGAAGACGCGGAGGATATGCGTGCATCTTTTGCTGAGGAAAAGCAGCGCAATATTTATTCGAGGTATTCCAATCCCAATTCGAACGAATTAATTGAAAAGGTATGCAAAATGGAAGGTGCGGAGAATGGTTTTGCCTATGCCTCGGGGATGGCAGCAGTTTTTTCCACATTGGCAGCTTTGTTGGATGCTGGGGACCATGTGATATCCTCCAAGAGTATTTTTGGCTCCACACATACCCTGTTCACTCAGTTTTTTCCAAAATGGAACATTAGTACCAGCTATTTTGATGCCAATGATTTATCTACGATTGAAGGGTTGATTAACTCCAATACCAAAATACTTTATGCTGAAACACCGACTAATCCGGGGGTAGATGTGTTGGACTTAGAAGTATTGGGCAAGATTGCTAAAAAACATGGACTAATCTTTATTGTAGATAATTGCTTTGCAACACCCTATCTACAGCAACCCATTAAATTTGGGGCTGATTTGATAATTCATTCCGGAACCAAATTGATGGACGGACAAGGAAGAGTCTTGGCAGGAATCACTGTGGGTAGCGGTGAGTTGATGGATAAGGTATATCGTTTTTCCCGCATCACAGGACCTGCTTTGTCTCCTTTTAATGCTTGGGTATTGTCGCGAAGCTTGGAAACTTTGGCAATTCGAGTGGACAGACATTGTGAAAATGCCTTAAAATTGGCAACCTATCTGGAAGGTCATGATAAAATTCAATGGGTGAAATATCCATTTTTGAAATCACACCCAAAACATGAAATCGCCAAGAAGCAGATGAAAGCTGGTGGCTGTGTTGTGGCTTTTGAAGTAAAAGGAGGACTGGAAGCGGGCAGAGAATTCTTTGATAGTATTCAGTTACTGTCCTTATCCGCCAATTTGGGAGATGCGCGAAGTATCGTAACGCATCCTGCATCTACGACGCATAGTAAGCTCACAACGGAAGAACGCGAGGCTGTCGGGATTTCCGATGGTATGGTTCGAGTTTCTGTTGGATTGGAGCATATTGATGACATTATTACGGATATAAAGCAGGCTCTAGGTTAATGCTATGGGAGGCTACTTTTAGGGGGTAGATTGTTAATTTTCCCTATATTCGTGTGATGCTCTCAAAGAAGACAAAATACGGACTAAAGGCACTTACATTTCTTGCCAAAGTAAAGAATCGGGAACCCATTCAAATTGCTGAAATAGCCAAGCACGAGAATATTTCCCAAAAGTTTTTGGAAAGTATTTTACTTACCCTTAGAAGAAATGGACTGTTAGGGTCCAAAAAAGGAAAAGGGGGAGGGTATTACCTTATCAAAGAGCCGGAAGATATTCTCATGACTACAGTAATGCGAGTTTTGGAGGGACCAATTGCCATGGTGCCCTGCGTTAGCCTTAATTTCTACGAAAAGTGTGATGATTGTCCGGATGAGGAAGAATGTTCAGTGCACAAATTAATGCTTCAAGTAAGGGACAGTGCCCTAGATGTCTACAGAAATAACACATTGGCAGATTTACTGTAGAGTTCCTTAAAATTGAAGCTTATCCAGTAAGATTCTTTAAAAATCAAGTCCTTTTTTTAGATAATCTACTAAAACTATAGGGCAAAATGGAATTTAAGAATCATTTTGCTTTTTGTTCCCGAAAATAATTTTACTTTTGAAAACTCTAGTAAAACTATAGACTATATATTATATGGCACTTGATATCGATTTAGAATATTACAACAAGCAATTCCGAGGGATACCACCGGAAGAAATTATCAGTTGGGCCCTGCAATTATCAGAGAAAAGAATTGTAACAACAAGCTTTGGGAAATATTCCGCAGTTCTTCTAAATACCTTTAGTGCTGAAGATCCTGACATCAATGTAGTTTGGTGCGATACAGGTTATAATCTGCCAGAAACCTATGAACATGCCGCATATTTAACCAATTTACTTGATCTTAACCTCAATACCTACGTTCCTAAAGAAACGAAGGCCTTTACAGAACATCGTTTGGGATTTCCTTCAGTGGACCAGCCCGAACATGCCGAATTTTCTGAGATAGTGAAATTGGAACCCTTTAGAAGGGCCTTGGCTGATTTTAAACCGGATATCTGGTTTTCCAATATAAGAATACGCCAGACGGAATTAAGAAGTTCAAAGGATATCTTGAGCTTTAGCAAGGATGGAATTCTTAAAATAAGCCCTTTTTATTACTGGACAGATGACGACTTGGATGGCTATTTGGAAGCACATAATTTACCAAAGAATAGCACATATTTTGATCCAGTAAAAGCGTTGGAAAGCAGAGAGTGCGGCATTCACCTTCAATAGATAGATGACGTAGATATATAAATCATTTAATATGATTCGTTTTTATTATTAGTATATAAAAACGATAGGAAAAATAGATTATGCAAAGCTTTAGAACAGAAATAGAAAACCCGGTTGTAGAAAAGGACATCATTGAATTGGAGAAAAAAATTCGCCAGTTCAAAGGAGGAAATATTGATGAAGAAAAATTCCGAAGCCTTCGTTTGGCCCGTGGTGTTTACGGGCAACGTCAACAGGGCGTACAAATGATTCGAATCAAATTGCCTTACGGAAAGGTAAGTTCCAATCAATTGCTCCGAATTGCCGATGTTTCTGATGAGTATTCTCGAGGGCGGTTGCATATCACAACCCGTCAGGATATTCAGATTCACTATGTGGATTTAGAACGTACCCCTGAGCTTTGGGCTCAATTGGAAAAGGATCAGGTCACACTTCGTGAAGCCTGTGGGAATACAGTTCGTAATGTGACCGCAAGTGAAACTGCAGGAATCGATGTTGACGAACCATTTGATGTTTCTCCTTATGCCCAAGCGGTTTTTGAGTACTTTCTAAGAAACCCAATTGGACAGGAAATGGGAAGAAAGTTCAAGGTTTCTTTCTCTGCCAGTGATGCGGATACTGGACTTTCCTACATGCACGACCTTGGTTTTATTGCCAAAGAAAAGGATGGTGACAGGGGTTTTAAAGTAATGTTGGCCGGGGGTCTGGGTTCACAACCACGCCATGCCGATGAGCTTTATAGCTTTTTGCCTACCGATAAAATTATTCCGATGATGGAGGGTGTTATCCGTGTGTTTGACAGATACGGAGAGCGTAAAAGTAGGGCCAAAGCCAGAATGAAATTTTTGCTGAAGGATATTGGATTAGATGGATTTAAACAATTGTTGGAAGAAGAGCAAACAGCTATTCCACATCAAACCTATCCTATCAATATTGAAAATTACCCAGCAGTAAATGTGGCTGAGGTTGAAACCCCAGAGGTTTCCATCGAAGACCAAAACGCTTTTGAAGAATGGAAATCAACCAACTTGGTGCCTCAAAAACAAGAAGGCTACGTGGCCATTGGAATCAAGGTGTTATTAGGTGATTTCTATACGGATAAGGCCCGCGATCTGGCCAAATTGGTACAGGCTTATGCTGCAGGTGAAATTCGTTTGTCACTTAGACAAAACATATTGATACCCTATGTTAAGCAAGAACTGGTTCCTTTCTTTTATCAGGAACTCAAAAAGTTGGGCTTTGCCGAAGTAGGTTATAATAAGGCTTTGGATATTACAGCTTGCCCAGGAACCGATACTTGTAATCTTGGTATTGCCAGTAGTACGGGAATTGCTGATGAATTGGAAAAAGTGATAAAGGCCGAATATCCACAGTACATCAAAAACCCAGATGTAGTGATTAAGATCAGTGGATGTATGAATGCGTGTGGACAGCATAACATGGCCCATATTGGCTTTCAAGGAATGTCCGTAAGAACCAAGGATAAATTAGTTGCACCCGCCCTTCAAGTATTGTTGGGAGGTGGAAACTATGGTGATGGTAGAGCAAGATTTGCGGATAAAGTGGCCAAAATCCCAAGTAAAAGAGGTCCACAAGCATTGCGTCTTATTTTGGACGATTTTGAAGCCAATGGAAATGGAGCATCCTTTACCGATTATTACGAGGAACAAGGACAACATTATTTCTATGACTTCCTTAAACCTTTGACCGATGTTGACAATCTCACCCAAGATGACTTTATCGATTGGGGTAATGAAGAAAAGTATAAAAAAGAGATAGGTATTGGAGAATGTGCTGGGGTCATAGTGGATTTGGTTGCCACACTGTTCTTTGAAAGTCAAGAGAAAATAGAAAATGCCGAGGAGGCCATCAAGGAAGGGAAATGGGCGGCTAGTATTTATTACTCCTATCAATCCATTGTGAATTCTGCCAAAGCATTATTGACAGCGGAAAAAGTAAAAGTTAATACCCATGCAAGCATCATCAAGGATTTTGATAAGCTGTATGTGGAAGAAGGAAAAATAGCCTTTGAGGACGGGTTTGGAGAAGTGGCCCTTCAGTTGAATAAGAACGAACCATCCGAAGATTTTGCCAAAAGCTACTTGGAAGATGCCAAAACTGTTTTGGAGAAGTTGGAAACGTTCAGAAAGTTGGAGTTAGAACATGCGTAGAGGAAAGTTAACAGTTGTAGGTGCAGGCCCGGGCGATGTGGATTTGATTACCTTAAAAGGGATTAAAGCCCTGCAAAGTGCAGATGTTGTTTTGTACGATGCACTGGTATCCGCAGAATTACTGGAATATGCTGCACGGGCAGAGAAGATATTTGTAGGTAAACGAAAGGGATGTTATGCCTACCAGCAAGACCAAATCAATGATTTGATTGTTGAACGAGCCCAACAAGGATTGAAAGTGGTGAGATTGAAGGGAGGAGACCCTTTTGTATTTGGAAGAGGAGCGGAAGAGATGGAACATGCCGCAGCATATGGAGTGGAAGTGGGCGTAGTGCCAGGAATTTCATCCTCAGTATCGGTGCCGGCATCACAAAATATTCCAGTGACCAAAAGAGGCGCAGCCGAAAGTTTTTGGGTCATCACAGGAACCACCAAAGAGCACAAATTATCTACGGACGTGGCTTTGGCAGCAAAGTCCAATGCTACCGTAATTATCCTAATGGGGATGTCCAAATTGGGAGAGATTATGAAGCTCTTTAAAAAAGAAGGAAAAGAAAATACACCAGTGGCCATTATTCAAAATGGCACAACCGATTACGAAAAGATTGGAGTTAGCACTGTTGCTTCCATTGAGGACAAGGCAAGGGAGCAGCAGTTATCCAATCCTGCCATAATAATCATCGGCGAGGTGGTGAACCATCGTCAACGACTCATGGATGTTCAAAAGGAATGTCAAAATCAGGGAAAAGAATTGCTAGAGAAAGTTTAATAAAAAATGTCAGCTCGAGATTAGTCAAGAGCAAGTAAAAGGAAAATTATGATAAAAACAGACATCATTATAATCGGAGCGGGCCCAACAGGATTGTTTACCGTTTTTGAAGCGGGATTACTCAAACTTAAGTGTCATTTAATTGATGCTTTGCCACAGCCTGGAGGACAATGTTCAGAAATATATCCAAAAAAACCAATCTATGATATTCCAGCCTATCCGGAAATTTTGGCCGGTACTTTAGTGGATAACCTTATGGAGCAAATAAAACCGTTTGAACCTGGATTTACCTTGGGAGAGCGTGCAGAAACTTTGGATAAGCAAGAAGATGGTTCTTATATCGTTACTACGAATAAAGGAACACAGCACCATGCTCCTGTTGTGGTAATCGCTGGAGGATTGGGGTCTTTTGAACCTAGAAAACCAATGATTCCAAATATTGGACTGTTTGAAAGCAAAGGTGTGGAATACATGATCAAGGATCCTGAGCAGTTTAGGGATAAAAAAGTAGTGATTTCTGGTGGCGGTGATTCCGCTTTGGATTGGGCTATTTTCTTAGCCGATGTAGCTTCGGAAGTTTCTCTGGTACACCGAAGAAATGAATTCCGAGGAGCGTTGGATTCTGTTGAAAAAGCAAGGGAATTAGCCAAATTGGGCAAAATTCAATTGTACACTGAAGCTGAGGTAAAAGAGATTCACGGAAAAGATGAACTTCAGGCGATTGTAATCAAATACAACGATGCCGAAAAAGAACAAGCTTATGTTGAAACCGATTATTTTATTCCGTTGTTTGGGCTGTCTCCAAAACTTGGTCCTATCGGAAATTGGGGCTTGGAGATTGAGAAAAACGCCATCAAAGTGAACAATGCCAAGGATTATCAGACAAATCTTCCTGGTGTTTTTGCCATTGGCGATGTTAATACATACCCTGGAAAGCTGAAATTAATCCTTTCAGGATTCCATGAGGCTGCCGTAATGTGCCAGTATGCCTATCAAATTATAAATCCAGATAAGCGATTTGTAATGAAGTACACCACCGTAGGAGGTGTTCAAGGATTTGATGGTTCTAAAAAAGAAGCAAAAAAAGAAGTGGTACAGAGCATCAATTAAAATCAATTATATATTTCTTGAAAACACCTTCCTGAAGCAATTTTGGAAGGTGTTTTCGTTTTTAGGGTATATTTGAATTTTACAAGAATATGGATAACCCTTTCACATTAAATGATTTCTATGGTAAGCTTGGTTTGCCCATTCCCGATAATATTGGTAAGGAAATAGGACATTTTAATGTTTTTAATATTTCTGAGTATCGTGCGAGGTTAAATAAAGGCGAAATGCGCTATGATCGGCGAGCCTATTTTAAGATTAGTCTCATTAATGGAAAAAACCGAGCCGAATATGCGGATAAGGTAATCCATATTGATAATAAGGCGTTATTGTTTGCCTCACCAAAAATCCCATACAACTATGTACCACAGGATGAGGAACAATCTGGCTATTTCTGTGTGTTCACCGAGAATTTTTTATCTAAGGATAAAAGTGGCATTATTCTAGAAAAATTACCGCTTTTCCAACCCGGAGGTTATCCTATATTAAATATCTCGGATAAGAATTACAACGAACTGGAACAGTTGTTCATTAAAATAGATAAGGAACTATCTTCGGATTATCCTTTCAAATTTGATTTGATTCGAGCATATGTAATTGAGTTATTGCATATGGGACAAAAGCTACATCCAGTTCAACCTGTGGAGAATGGAAAAAATGCAGCCATTCGAATAACCGATATGTTTGTGGAGCTTCTGGAACGGCAGTTTCCTATAAATACTCCAACTCAAAAACTATTATTAAAAACTGCCAACGATTTTGCAGAGCGCTTGGCTGTGCACGCCAACCATCTTAATAAAGTCCTCAAGGAAACCACTGGTAGTACTACAACGGCTATCATTCATGCGAGAATTTTTGAAGAAGCCAAGATTTTGCTCAGCAATACAGACTGGAGTATTTCAGAGATTGCTTTCAGTCTTGGGTTTGAAGAGGTGGCACACTTTTCCAATTTCTTTAAAAAACACGCTCAACTATCCCCATTAAAGTTTAGGTCTACCGTCAAAGTTTGATTTTTACAAAAAATCGATTGATGCTTGCAACCCTTTTGGGGTTGTTCACGGCTAATTTTGTTTTGAAATCATAAATCAAATAAAATGAGCAAAGAGAAAATAGCATTGGTAACCGGCGGAAGTCGTGGACTCGGAGAAGATATGGCCATCAATCTGGCCAAAAAAGGATTGAATGTTTTGTTGACTTATCACAGTAATAAAGAAGAAGCTGAGAAAACGGTAAGCGAAATTGAGAAAATTGGTCAAAAAGCATATGCGCTCCAATTGGATGTAGCTGAAAACAATAGTTTTGATGCTTTTGAGAATGAAGTAAAAAAGGTACTTGATTCTTATTTTGGAACATCAAAAATTGATTACTTGATCAACAACGCTGGAATTGGAATCAATGCACCGATTACCGAAACCACTGAAGAACAATTCGACGACCTTGTAAATATTCATTTCAAAGGAGCATTTTTCTTGACCCAGAAATTATTGCCCATCATTTCTGATGGGGGAGGTATAGTGAATATTTCCAGCGGACTGGCCCGTTTTTCATTTCCGGGCTATTCCGTGTATGGGTCTATGAAAGCTGCTGTGGAAGCACTTACTAGATATCAAGCCAAGGAATTGGGCGTGCGTAAAATCAGGTCTAATGTAGTTGCTCCTGGCGCCATCGAAACCGATTTTGGTGGAGGTACCAATAAAAATGATGAAGGCAAAAGAACGGCAATTGCCAATATTACTGCCTTGGGTCGTGTGGGAATCCCTAGTGACATAGGTGGTGTAGTAGCATTCTTGTGCTCTGAAGACGCCAAATGGATCAATGGTCAACGGATCGAAGTATCAGGTGGCATGTTGGTTTAATAACATCACAGAAATTGAGGTAAAACGGGTTGATGGATCAATCCGTTTTTTTATTGTTGGTTTTCTAAAAATTCAAGGGCTTTTTTTGCTTTTCACTAGGGAGTGCCGTTTCTTTGCAGTTCAGTTCATTTATAAATTGAAAGTGTTATCAAGAAAGGTGGAGGGATTGGACCCTGTGAAGCCTTAGCAACCCTCGACTTCGAGAAGGTGCTACATTCTACCCTAGTCTTGAACTGGTTTCGAGACTTTTTAGGAAGTTTAACCTGTAAGGGGAAGGATAACGAACGAATACAACATCGTATCCACGCACTTTTCTTGATCTCACTACATCCTTTTTTGAAGGGAAATTGTACTATGGAAAAAATTGAAAACATATTGAAGAAACGGATTTTAGTGCTGGATGGGGCCATGGGCACCATGTTACAACGCTATAAATTCAATGAAGAAGATTTTCGTGGAGAACGTTTCAAAGATTGGCCCAGTGATTTACAAGGGAACAACGATTTGTTGTCCATAACTCAGCCTGAGGCCGTAAAAGAAGTGCACCGGAAATTTTTAGAAGCTGGCGCGGATATTATTGAAACCAACACCTTTTCTGGGACAACCATTGCTATGGCCGATTATGGTATGGAAGAATTGGTGTACGAACTAAATTATGAATCTGCAAAGATTGCAAAGCAAGTAGCCCAAGAGTTTACGGAAAAAGACCCGAGAAAGCCCAGATTTGTGGCGGGAAGTATGGGACCGACCAACAAAACTGCCAGCATGTCACCAGATGTAAATGATCCTGGCTACCGTGCTGTATCCTTTGATGAGCTTAGGGTGGCATACAAACAACAAGTAGAGGCACTTTTAGATGGAGGCGTCGATTTGTTGCTTGTAGAGACCATATTTGATACCTTGAATGCAAAAGCAGCCCTTTTTGCTATAGAAGAGGTGAAGGACGAACGCAATATTGATGTGCCCGTAATGGTCAGCGGAACCATTACCGACGCTTCGGGAAGAACATTGTCTGGACAGACAGCCGAAGCTTTTCTGATTTCCGTTTCCCATATCCCAATTTTATCCGTCGGGTTCAACTGTGCCTTGGGAGCCAAGCAATTGGTGCCTCATTTGGAGGTCGTTTCTGCAAAGTCGGAATTTGCCATTTCCGCGCACCCCAATGCGGGACTGCCCAATGCCTTTGGTGAATACGATGAAACACCCGAGCAAATGGCCGTACAGATCAAGGAATATGCGGAGAAAGGACTGGTGAACATTGTCGGCGGTTGCTGTGGTACCACTCCAGAGCATATAAAGGCCATTGCCGATGTGGTGCAAGATTATAAACCTAGGTCGTTAACCGTTATTCGTTAATCGTTGTCGAAAATCAAAGTCATGGACTATAAAGAATTGGATGTTTGGGTGCAAGCGAGAGAATTGGTAAAGCGAGTTTATGAGCTTTCTGGAACTTTTCCAAAAGAAGAGCAGTTTTCTCTGACTTCTCAACTAAGAAGATGTATTGTTTCTGTTTCTTCCAATATAGCGGAAGGATGTGGAAGACAAACTGCTAAGGAAACCATACATTTTTTACATATTGCTAGGGGGTCGCTTTTTGAAGCTGAAACACAAATTCTTTTAGCGAAGGATTTAAACCTTACTATATCTGATGTGGATGAACTTCTTAATGAAGTGGAAAGAGTGAAAAAATTGTTGAACGGATTCATAAACTATCATAAGAAGTTATGAGCGCTTTTAACAAACAACGAACAACGAAAAACCAAGAACGTGTTTTACGTTTGAGTGGTCTAGAACCCTTGGTCGTAACTCCAGAGAGTAACTTCATTAATGTGGGGGAACGAACCAATGTGGCTGGTTCCAAGCGGTTTTTAAGGCTAATCAAAGAAGAAAAATTTGATGAAGCCTTGGATATTGCCCGCCAACAAGTAGAAGGCGGAGCCCAGATCATTGATATTAATATGGACGATGGTCTGATTGATGGTAAAGAGGCCATGGTCAGATTCCTGAATCTCATTGTTGCAGAACCAGATATTGCGCGGGTTCCCATTATGATCGATAGTTCCAAATGGGAAATTATCGAAGCGGGACTTCAGGTAGTGCAAGGAAAATGTGTAGTAAACTCCATCAGCTTAAAAGAAGGTAAGGAAGAGTTTGTACGCCATGCAAAGCTCATTAAAAGATACGGTGCTGCCGTTATTGTGATGGCTTTTGACGAGGTGGGGCAAGCCGATACCTTGGAGCGCCGAAAAGAAATTGCAAAGAGGTCATATGATATTCTTGTTGATGAGGTGAATTTTGCCCCGGAGGATATCATTTTTGATTTGAACATATTCCCCGTTGCTACAGGAATGGATGAGCATAAAAATAATGCCATCGACTTTATTGAAGGCACACGTTGGGTAAGACAAAATCTACCCTATTGCAGTGTCAGTGGAGGGGTGAGCAATGTCTCGTTCTCGTTTAGGGGGAACAATCCCGTTCGTGAGGCCATGCATTCAGCTTTTTTGTTCCACGCCATTAAAGCGGGAATGAACATGGGAATCGTGAACCCAACTATGTTGGAGGTGTACGATGATATTCCCAAGGATTTGTTGGAACATGTGGAGGACGTGCTTCTGAACAGGCGAGATGATGCCACAGAACGACTATTGGATTTTGCAGAGACCGTTGTAGGTACTGCAAAAGAAAGTAAGGTCGATTTATCTTGGAGAGAAGAACCCCTTCAAGACCGTATCACCAGAGCTTTGGTCAAAGGAATCGATCAATATATTATTGAAGATGTTGAAGAAGCCCGTCAACAAGCCACCAAACCTTTGGAGGTAATCGAGGGCAATCTGATGACGGGGATGAATGTAGTTGGGGACCTTTTTGGGAGTGGAAAAATGTTTTTGCCCCAAGTGGTAAAATCAGCAAGGGTGATGAAAAAGGCCGTTGCCTATCTAACGCCATACATTGAAGCTTCAAAGGATAAAAACTCCAAAGCAGCCGGGAAAATATTGATGGCTACCGTAAAAGGTGACGTACACGATATTGGAAAAAATATTGTAAGCGTGGTCTTGGCCTGTAATAATTATCAAATTGTTGATTTGGGGGTAATGGTACCTCCGGAAAAAATCATCACCAAGGCGAAGGAGGAACAAGTGGACATTATTGGCTTGAGTGGATTGATTACACCTTCGTTGGATGAAATGGTGTTTTTGGCCAAGGAAATGGAGCGTCAAAATTTTGAAGTTCCCTTACTGATAGGAGGGGCAACAACGAGCAAGGCACATACCGCAGTAAAGATTGACCCGCAATACAGCCAAGCCGTAGTGCACGTAAATGATGCATCCAGGGCGGTGACCGTGGTGGGTGATTTACTTCAGGATGAGACCTCTGTCAAGTATAAAAAATCTATCAAACTGGATTACGAAAGTTTTAGGGATAAGTTTTTAAACCGCTCCAAACAGAAAGAGTATTTGACCTTGGAAGAGGCGAGGCAAAATAAACTTCAAATTGAGTGGAATTCATCCGACATCAAAAAGCCAAACCAATTAGGTGTTAAGGTCTGGGAAGATTTCGATTTGACCAAATTGGAAGAATTTATCGACTGGACGCCATTTTTCCGCAGTTGGGACCTACATGGAAAGTATCCGGATATTTTGAAAGATGAAGTCGTGGGCCAACAGGCCACCGAACTTTTTGAAGATGCCAAAGTACTTTTGAAAAAGGTTCTGGATGAAAAATTATTGAAAGCCAAAGCTATCTTTGGGTTGTTTCCCGCCAATCAGATTGATGAAGATGACATTGAGGTTGATAAAGATGGCGAAACTTTCATTTTCAGAACCCTTCGTCAGCAATTAAAAAAGCGCGACGGAGTTCCGAACATTGCACTGGCCGATTTTATTGCGCCAAAAGATTCAGGGATTCAAGATTATATGGGCTTCTTTTGTGTGAGCACAGGTTTTGGTACTCAAGAATTGGCTTCGGAATTCGAGGAGAATCATGATGATTATAATTCTATTATAATCAAGGCCTTGGCAGATAGACTGGCTGAGGCTTTTGCCGAGTATCTTCATAAAGAAGTACGGATCAAATATTGGGGTTACGCAGTTGATGAGGATTTAGATAACACTGCTCTGATTCAGGAAAAATATCGAGGAATCCGACCTGCACCGGGATACCCAGCATGCCCCGACCATTTGGAAAAATTGACCATTTGGGAGTTGTTGGATGTTGAGAAAAGAATTGATGTTAAATTGACCGAAAGTTTGGCCATGTGGCCAGCTGCAAGTGTTAGTGGCTACTATTTTGGACATCCACAAGCCAGATATTTTGGATTGGGAAAAATAAAACAAGATCAAGTTCAGGATTTTGCTGATCGAAAAAATATTAAATTGGAGGAGGCTCAAAAATGGCTTGCTCCCAATATAGTTGATGAATAACCGATGAAAATTACGGAACACATACAAAAGGCGAACGGCGAAACACTATTTAGTTTTGAGATTGTTCCACCGGTAAAGGGAAAGAGCATTCAAGAGTTGTATTCCAATATTGACCCATTAATGGAGTTCAAACCTCCATTTATTGATGTGACCACTTCTCGAGAAGAATACATCTACAAGGAAAAGGATGGGTTGTTGGATAAAAAATTGACCCGTACCCGTCCCGGCACTTTGGGTATTTGTGCTTCTTTAAAGCACAAGTATGATGTGGATACCGTGCCACACGTAATCTGTGGAGGTTTTACGAAAGAGGAAACCGAATATCTATTGGTAGATTGTCAGTACTTGGAGATAGAAAATGTAATGGCGCTACGAGGCGATGCCAGAAAAGAGGAAAAATATTTTACGCCTACCAAAGGAGGGCATCAATATGCTACCGAATTGGTGGAGCAGATTCAAAATATAAATCAGGGAAATTATCTGCACGATACTATTGAGTCTAGTGATTTGAGTAGTTTTTGTATTGGTGTGGCAGGTTATCCTGAAAAACATATGGAAGCACCATCCTTGCAAACTGATTTAAAGCGGTTGAAACAAAAAGTGGATTTGGGTGCGGATTATGTAGTGACCCAAATGTTTTTTGATAACCAAAAATTCTTTGAATTTGTGGATACCGCAAAGGAAATGGGAATTAATGTGCCCATTATTCCGGGGATTAAACCCATTGCTGTAAAACGGCATTTGCATTTATTACCACAAGTTTTTAGGGTAGATCTTCCCCAAGATTTAATTGATGCCGTTGAGGCCTGCAAAACTAATAAAGAAGTGCGTCAAGTTGGGGTGGAATGGGCCATTCAACAATCAAAGGAATTAAGAGATGCAGGAGTACCCGTGTTGCATTATTACTCTATGGGAAAATCAGATAATATAAAGGCAATTGCCAAGGAACTTTTTTAATTTCCTACTTTAGCGCTCCATGAGGTACCTACTTTGCCTAATCTTATTGTTGATTTCATTTTTTGGGATTTCACAAACTAACGAAGTTCCAAAGGATTTTGTATTTGATGCAAACCTATTCAATGGTTCAATTTTACTTCACAATCCCGATATTTCACATTTGATTACCGATCATCCTGGAGGTATTATTTTGGGTGTAAGCAGAAAAACCTATGGACATAAAGAATGGGAGACCGATTTTGGATACCCCGATACTGGATATACTTTTGTTTATCAGAACACCAATAACCCCACATTAGGTAAACTTTATAGTGTATACGGACATTACAATTTTTATCTTTTAAAGAGAAACCTTCAACTCAGAGTAGCCCAAGGATTGGCTTACAATACCAATCCTTATGATAAGGATGAAAATTTTAGAAATAACGCTTACGGAAGTCATATCTTAAGTAGCACATTATTAATGTTGAACTATCATAGGGAAAACCTTTTGGCAGGTTTGGGTGTGAATGCAGGACTTTCTTTTATTCACTATTCCAATGCTAATTTTAAGGCACCCAATACCTCTACCAATACATTTGCACTTAGTCTTGGCTTGACTTATAACCTTGATAAGGAAGCAGCATATGCGTATTTAAAACCAGAATCAACCGGGAAGACTAACGAGCCCATCCGTTATAATTTAGTGTTGCGTGGTGGAGCTAATGAAAGTGATGTGATTAATATGGGAAGCTATGGGTTTGCTATTGTTTCGGCTTATGCCGATAAACGTTTGGGGAAACGGAGTGCCATACAATTTGGTGCAGATGTTTTCTTTTCTAACTTTCTAAAGGAATTGATTCGATATCAATCCATTGCATTTCCCGAACTTAATGTAGACCCAGATACGGATTATAAAAGAGTGGGTTTGTTTGTGGGGCATGAGCTTTTTGTGAATAAAATAAGTGTTGTCGCCCAGTTGGGATATTATGTGTATTATCCTTTTGATTTTGAGGGAAAGGTTTATAACCGAATTGGGATGAAACGATACTTTGGAGATAAGGTTTTTGGAGCAATCACGTTAAAATCGCATGGAGCCAAGGCGGAAGGCGTTGAATTTGGAATAGGGGTAAGATTATAGTATTAAGATGGTAGAAGTTAGAAATTTAGTTCTGTTCAAGAATGTCGCCTCGAACGCAGTCGAGAGGTGCTTTTTACTGGCCATTTTTTTAATACTGGTTTCCTGCAATGGAGACAACGTACCAGATTGTTTTCAGAATGAAGGAGAGATAGTTCGAGTAACATTGGATGTTACCGAGTTTAGCGCCATAACTGTTTTCGAAAACTTGAATGTGGTTTTAAAACAAGGTGATGAACAACAAGTAGAGGTAGAAACAGGAGAATATCTGTTGAATGATGTTTCTGCCGTTGTTGAGGGTGACCGATTGATATTACGGAACGAAAATAGCTGTAACTATGTTAGGGATTATGGCTTGACTACTGTTTATGTGACTTCTCCCAATATTTCAGAAATACGAAGCAGTACTGGGCTGCTCATTTCCAGCGATGGCATTCTTAATTACCCAAGTGTATCTTTAATCGCCGAAAGTTATAGCAACCCCGATACCGAAACAACGGATGGTTCTTTTGATCTGAATTTAAATGCAAACACGGTGAGAATCGTGGTCAACGGAATAGCATATTTTAAACTTCGAGGAAATACGGATAATTTTAATGTTATTGTTGCGGCGGGAGACTCTAGGATTGAAGCAGAAAGCCTGATTTCAGGAAATGTGGCCGTGAACCATCGGGGTTCCAACGATGTGTTTGTGAATCCCCAACAAAGTTTAAGCGGTGTGATTCGTGGCACGGGTGATGTGATCAGCGTGAATCGACCTGCGGAAGTAGATGTTGAAGAATTATTCAATGGCAGATTGATATTCCAAGACTGATACAGGTTCAAACTATGACATAAATCGTCATGGCCTATACTATTTCTCGTTAATTTCGAAGTTCAAATTGAGCGCTTGGGATATCTTTTTACACATATCAAAAATTTGTTTGTTCCGTTTCCAAAGGTAAAATCGATGGAAGGATTGCACGGATTGGAAAAAGCCAATGCCCTTTTCCATAATCTTGTGGCGGAAAAAAAAGTACCGGGTTTGGCTGTGGTCATTTTGGATAAAGGTGAAATCCAACTTCAAAAAGGATATGGCTTTGCCAATTTGGAAAACAGGAAGAAAATTGACCCAAAACAGACAGTTTTCCGCATTGCCAGTATCTCCAAGTGCATCACAGGATTGGCTTTGGGCAAAATGATTGAAGATGATATCGTGGATTTGGATGAATCTTTTTATACCTATGTGCCTGATTATCCAAAAAAGAAATATGATTTTACGCTGCGGCAATTGGCGAGTCATACTGCAGGTATTAGAGGGTATCGGGGCAAGGAATTTGCCTTGAATCAAGATTATTCTATTAAAGAAGGAATAGAAGTCTTTAAAAACGATCCCTTGTTTTTCGAGCCAGGAACTGGTTATCTCTACAATAGTTTCGATTTTGTATTGTTGTCCTTGGCTATGCAAGAAGCTAGTGGTGTACCATTTAAACAATACGTAGAGGAAAATATATTGACACCTTTGGGCCTGAAAAACACTTTCTCACTGCAAAAAAGTGTCAGACCGAGCGCAGTCGAGAACATAGCACAGTTCTATACAAAAAGATCATTATGCTTTAAACAGGCTGTTGAAGTAAATAATGCCTATAAACTGGCTGGAGGTGGCTACTTATCAACTTGTGAAGATGTGGCCAAACTGGGAAAGTTTATCCTACAGCATAAATTGCTCAAAAAAGAAACCTATGATCAATTGTTGAAATCTCAAATCATAGAAGGCCAACCCATTTTCTATGGTCTTGGGTTTCAGGTCAGTCAAGATGTCAAGGGGAGACCATTTGTAGGACATGTTGGAAATAGCGTTGGCGCCTATACCAACCTTTTTGTGTATCCCGAAAAGGAAAAAGTGGTTGCTATTCTCATTAACTGTACAGACCCAAAGGTGCAACCTATTTTAGATGAGGCGATTGATTCGGTTTTGAATTTGTGAACCTCAAGATTTTTACTGAAATTTAATCCAAACACCGTCATTTTGAAATATTTACCACTTCTTTTATTCCTATTAGTGCAGATGTTTGCAACAAGTTTGTATGCTAGGGAGAATTTTTCTTTGGAAAAAGTTTTTTTGCAAACCGATAGTCTTGACAGTGGGTTAACCTCGATGGAATGGAAAAAATTCAAAAAATTTGAGCAAGTGCTGCATGATTCAGGCTTAACTGAAAATGAACAGGAAGAACAGTTGACGGTTTATGCCCGCGATTCACTAAAAATATTGGAGGTAAAGCTCATTGCAATCAAAGTTTTAGAGGAGAAAAGTCTTTTGAACAGGGATATTGCCGATAATCCATCTTACTACGTGTCATTGCTGGGAAAATTAAAAGATAGCAACATTCCTCCCTCCGAATATCTTTTTCTGGAAGAGAAACTGGCGTATATCAACCAAGAGGTTGTAATGGAGAAATTAAAATGGAGGAGGTCGGTGAATATTGGTCTAATTGCACTTATATTATTATTGACCTATTTGGTTTTAAGGCAAAGAAAGGGACAAAACAAATCAATTCTTCCAGAGTTGAGCAAACAGGAAACTTTGGTTCGCAGCCTTATTCTTCAAGGCAAAAGCAATAAGGAAATAGCCAACGAACTTTATATTAGTTTAAGTACGGTAAAAAGTCACATCACTAACATTTACAGTAAATTAAATGTGGCCAATAGGCGGGAACTGCTGGAAAATAGCACGGGTACTAGCACCTAAATCAGACCAATTAGGCTTTATCTGAGTCAATTTACCCTCGTAATTTGTTTCAAAATTGAACGGTTTTGAAGCAGCTTTCTTTGTTATTTTTTGCATTGTACATTTCAAGTTATGGTCAACAGCAATTCACTTTTAAGGGAAGTGTTATTGATGAAAACAATCAGATGGTTTCCATTGGGGATGTCCTTTTGTTTGATTCCAATAAAGAAAATCTAATAGCTTACACTTCCTTGGTGAATGGTGAGTTCTTATTTGATGAGGTAAATAGAGGGGAGTATTTACTGAAAGTATCTGCTTTAGGTTTTAAAAAATATTCCAAGCAAATCATCTTGAATAAGAACCTTGAATTTTCTATTCAGTTGGAAGAACAATTGACAGAGCTTGAAGCTGTTGAGGTCACTGCCTTAAAAAACCCCATAACCACTGCTAATGGCAATCTTAAGATTGATTTGCAAAATCCTGTTTTTGCTTCCATAGTGGATCCGTTGGATGTGCTGTCCAAGTTGCCCAATATTCAAATTTCACCAGACCGTGAATCCATTTCAGTGATTTCTAAAGGGAGCCCTTTAATTTATTTGGGCAACCAGCGTATCAGTTTGGATGAATTCAAGGGGTTGTCCATAGAAGCGATCGAGAGCATCGAACTTATCAACAATCCATCACCCAAATATGAAGCGGAAGGCCAAGTTGTGCTTTTGATTCATTTGAAAAAGAACATGGACAAAGGAACTACCTTGAGTCTGGGCGAAACTTTATCCTTCAGGCAAAATATCAACAACTATTTAAGCTCCAACGGAAGTTTTTCCAATGGAAAGTGGAGCCTTCGTGGCAATCTCAATTATAATGTGATTGGGCAATGGGAGAGCAATACTTTTGAGTTTGCCATTCCAGAGGAGGACATTTATTCGGATTATTTGGTGCTGATTCCAGATAATAAAAGGGTTCAAATTAATAGTGGATTGGGATTCTATTTCCCTTTTAACGATAGTGATTACATTTCTTTCAATTCCACGATGAAGCTTCAAACAGATGATGCGGATTTTGAAACAAACACTTTTGTACGGGAGAGTGACGAAGAGAATAATATTTTATCGGAACCTGAAAATGATAATAGACGGGGTTATTTTAGTGGTAACTTCAATTTCAATAAAAAGCTGGATACTGATTGGAGCCTTTTTACAGGAGTCCAATATTCCTCTTTCAAACAAAAATTGGATACCGATATTTTTAACAACTACAATGATGAAGGGTTTACTTTGGATGAATTTAGATATCAGGAATATGAAATAGGTTCATTGGCTGCTCGTCTTGATGTTGAACATGCAATTTCTGAAAATTTAAAAAGTGAGTTTGGGATTAGTTGGAACGAAGCACGGGCCAATGCTCATTCCAATGTTCAGCAATTGGATGCCCAAAATGAAGTAAATATTGATTATGATTATAAGGAACAGCTGTACGCTTCCTATTTGAACTTTAGTTCAAATTTGAATAGGAAACTGGATTTGAACATTGGGGTTAGGGTGGAACACAATTATGTAAATGGTATCCTAAACAACGAAACCAATCCTCTGGTCAATAGAGAGAACACTAGGATTTTTCCAAAGGCAGGAATCAATTTTCAGGTGGATAGTACCAAAGCTCTATCATTGAACTATTCCAAAAGTATTACACGCCCCAATTTTTCACGTACCAGCTCTGTTTCCGTGTTTATCAATCCTTTTTTGGAAGCTACCAATAATATAAACTTGCTGCCGACCATTTCCCAACGGGTTTCTTCCAATTTCCAATGGAAGAACAAATCATTTTTTATGGATGTTTACCAAAAGGACAATCCATCGTACTACGCTATTAGTTATGAAGCACCGGATACCACTGCGACTCTTTCTCCAACTAATTTTGAAAAGGAGTTGGGCTTTTATGTGGGGGTTACTCTTCCATTTTCATACAAAATTTGGACTTCCACGACCTCTGTGAGTTTAAACTATAATAAGATCAAGGATTCCTTAGCTTTTGTTGCAACGGCCAAGCCTTTTGTGTATGCTTATACCGACCAACAATTTAAAGTTGCCACAGATACTATTGTTTCTTTTGGCGGATGGATGATGACCGAACGCAATGAAGGTATTTATACTAGAAATGCTATGTTAGTGCTGAACGCTTCGGTTACCAAGACTTTTTTTGATAAACTCCAATGTGCTATCCGCTTAAACGATATCACCCGAGCCATGAATTTTGAGGAACGTTACTCCATTAATGAGGTAGAGGCCAACGGAACCTATTTTACGGATGCTAGAGAAATTGCTTTTTCGTTAAAATATAAGTTTGGCGATATAACTTCTAAATTCAAGAATAAGGATGTTGATGAAAACTTGGATAGAATCAATTGATATTTTGAAAAACGTTATTAGCCTGCAAATTCTGCTTGTATTTCTAATGCATATTGTTTGCAAAGCTCAAATGTATCCGTAACATCTTTCATGGTGGTTCTTGGGTTAATGAGACACATTCGCAGTACAATTTGTCCATTCAAAATAGTTGTGACAAGCAAAGCTTTGCGTGATTCCACTACTTTTTCGGAAATGTACTGGTTGATTTTATCCAACTCCTTCTCCGAGTATTTTTTGTTGATAGGGTTGTATCTAAAATTAATAACGGCCAAGGTGGCTGGGAAAACAACTTCCCAACTCTTACTGCCTCTCAACATCGTTTCCACTTCTTCGGCCAAATCAATATTGTAAGTGATAGCGTCTCGGAATTCTTTTAAACCAAAGGTTTTTAAAGACATATAAAACTTTAAGGCTCGGAATCTGCGGGTCAACTGAATGCCATGGTCATAAAAATTGATTTCTGAAGTGTTTCCTTCGATGTCCCTTAAATATTCGGGTTTTTCAGTAAAGGTGTGGCTTAGGTTTTTATGATTTCTTATCAATAGGCAGCCCATTTCATAAGGTTGGAAAAACCATTTATGTGGATCCACGGTCAATGAATCTGCTTTTTCAATCCCTTTCATAGCTTGTTTACCTTTTTTAGATAAAATAGCCGCTCCACCGTAGGCACCATCAATATGGTACCAAATGTCTTCTTTTTTGCAAATGTTTCCCAATTCCACCAAGGGATCCACGGTTCCAGTGTTTGTGGTTCCAGCAGAGGCGATCAAGCAAAATGGCTGAAGTCCTTCTAACCTATCTTTGGCAATACAGTTCTTCAATTTGTTTACAGAAAACTTGAGTTCATTGTCGGTGGGAATGATTCTAATTTGCTCTTTTTTGAAGCCCAACACCCGAATTGCTTTAATGTTGGATGAGTGTGCCTGATCGGACAAATAGATGACCGCTTTGGAGAAGTCATCGCCACATTTTATTCTGCGAGCGGTAACAACAGCGGTAAGGTTGGCCATGGAACCTCCACTGGTAAATATACCTCCTCCTTTTTTCTTCGGAAAACCAAAAATCTTTAATAGCCATTGAATGGTTACAATCTCTAGTTCCGCTGCAGCAGGACTGGCAGCCCATCCACCAGAAAAAATATTATAACCTGTAGCCAGGGCATCGGCCATAACACTAATATAATTGCTAGGACCAGGAACAAATGAAAATGATCTCGGGTGAGCTAAGTTGGCACTGTTGGTCATTACCTTTTCCAAAACAAAGTCGAGTACTTGGGATGGGTCTGAACCTTTTTCTGGGGCTTCTTCCAAAAAAAGTGAATCCATTTCTTTACGGGATCCAAGGGCGACAGGTAATTTTTGGTCTTGCGTAGCGTGATGCTCTACTATGGCATCCACAATTTGATACCCGTAGCTTTTCATTTCTTCTTTCGAAAGTTCCAATCTGGCTTTGTTCTTCTTCATAAGACCTGTTTCAACTTAACTGCAAAAGTACCATATTTGGAACGGTTTTCCATCCCATTTTAGACCGTTGTCCAATCAATTGGGATAAAAAGAAAGCTAGGAAGTGAGTTCCGTGAAGAGGCTCTCCAAATTTTTGTTCTTTCGACTAAGTTGGAGGGTCTTTAATTTATTGTCATGTGCAAAATCGAACACCACTGGTCGCATATCCTTTGATGTTGCGAAGATTATCTCATATACGAACCCACCAGTGTTTTTTACGTTTGAAACATTGGGCATCTGTTGCAATAGTTGTTCCTCTACCCGATAATCAAATTCCACTTCAATGATTTGTTCTTCCGCTTCGCGAAGTTCCTCCAGTTTTTTGTCGGCTACCAATTCACCTTTGTTTATAATGATTACCCGATCGCAAACAGCTTCGACTTCTTTCATAATATGTGTGGAAAGTAAGATGGTCTTTTCCTTGCCGATTTCTCGAATCAGTTTTCGAATCTCGATCAATTGGTTGGGGTCAAGTCCCGTGGTGGGCTCATCAAGAATCAAAACTTCTGGGTCGTGCAAAAGGGCGGCGGCAAGCCCAACCCGCTGACGATAACCTTTGGATAACTGTCCAATTTTTTTATGGGCTTCGGGAGATAGCCCGGTTTGTTCGATCACATCATTGATCTTGGACTTGTCCACTTTATAAACATCCGCATTAAAGGCCATGTACTCTTTTACATACATTTCCAAGTACAACGGATTGTGTTCTGGCAGATACCCGATACTTTTTTGAACATCTTTTTCGGCGCCCAGCACATCAAAACCATTAACTTCGGCACCACCGCTATCAGCTTTGTAATAGGTGGTCAAAATCCGCATCATTGTGGACTTTCCTGCACCGTTAGGGCCTAAAAAGCCGACAACTTCCCCTTTCTTAATAGTAAAGGAAACATTGTTCAATGCTTTTTGGGAACCAAAGGTTTTGGTAATGTTCTGGACAGTAATAGACATTCAATATAAATTTATTGATTTCAAAAATACACTTTTAGAAGCTTTAATCCTTGGGTTTCAAAATCCAGGATGCAAGGTTTTTAATCATGGGGAAATAATCATAAGAATAGGAATTCTTAAAAAAATGTGGTTTCTGTAAAATAATGTGCAGCGAAAATACCTTTTTTGAGAAATATCAAAAAAAATTTGTGAATACAGGTCCTTTTCGGATTGAATACCTAAATTAGCCATCAATTAATAACAAAATGACAAATACGTATTTCTGGAACCGTTTTTATTTTTACTTCTTTTTTCAAAGAGGAGCGGGACTGTTGTAGATACGTTTAAAGTATAACCAATTTATAAAGTCCCGATACAATCGGGGCTTTTTTTTTGCAATGGGATTAAAAGTAGCCATACAAGGAGTAAAAGGATCGAACCACCATCAGGTGGCAACGGATTTTTTTGGAAACAATATTGAGTTGCTCGAGTGCAGTTCTTTTGACGCGGTGGTTGATAACATATTGTTAGGTATTGCCGACAAAGGCATTATGGCCATCGAAAACTCTATCGCAGGATCCATTATCCCTAATTACAATCTGGTATATCACAATAACATTCATATAATTGGAGAGCACTACCTGAACATCCACCATAACCTTATGGTGATGAAGGGGAACACTTTTGATGATATCCAAGAGGTACATTCACACCCAATGGCACTATTGCAATGCAAAGAGTTTTTTAAGGCACACCCACAAATTAAATTAGTGGAAAGTGTGGATACGGCCGAAACGGCGAAAAGGATCAGAGATGGTCAGTTAACTAATATTGCTGCAATTGCTCCTAAAATGGCAGCAAAACTGTACGGATTGGATATTATTGCAGATAATATCCAGACCATTATAAATAATTCAACACGATTTATAATCCTTAAAAAGCAAAATAAAGTGTTGCCAAAAGAAGAGATTAATAAGGCATCTTTAAGGTTTATAACCGATCACAAAAGAGGGAGTTTGGCTACGGTTTTGAATGTTTTAAGCGATTGCAATATGAACCTGACCAAGATTCAGTCCTTGCCAGTAATCGAGACTCCTTGGAAATATGCCTTTTTCGTGGATGTGACTTTTGAAAAATATGAGCACTTTGCCAAAACCAAATCTTTGTTGCAGATCATGGCGGAAGATTTAAGGGTTTTGGGTGAATATAAAAATGCATTGTTGTAATGATAACAGCAGACAGGCTAAATAGCGTACAGGAATACTACTTCTCCAAAAAATTAAGAGAAGTAAGAGGATTGATTGCCCGGGGCAAGCCCATAATCAATATGGGGATTGGCAGCCCGGATTTGGCACCATCGCCACAGGTATTGGAAACTCTTCGGGATTCCATAACCGAGGCAGGCGCGCATCAATATCAGAGTTATCAAGGATTGCCCCAATTAAGAGAGGCCATTGCAGATTTCTATCAACAGAAATTTGAGGTGTCTGTTGACGCCAATACCGAAATTTTACCATTGATGGGGTCCAAGGAAGGAATCATGCATATAAGTATGGCCTTTTTAAATGAAGGTGATGAGGTGTTGTTGCCCAACCCCGGTTATCCCACTTATGCATCAGTGACCAATTTGGTTGGCGGTGTACCTGTTACCTATGATTTAAAAGCTGAAAATGGGTGGTTCCCGGATTTGGAGGAACTGTCGAAAAGAGAATTATCCAAAGCAAAATTGATGTGGATCAGTTATCCACATATGCCCACTGGGGCTACTGCAAATATGGAACAGTTAAAGTCACTTGTAGATTTTGCCAATGCCAACCAAATTCTTTTGGTGAATGATAACCCATACAGCTTTGTACTCTCTAGCAACCCGACCAGTATTTTGTCTATCGAGGGAGCTAAAGATTGCACCTTGGAACTGAACAGCTTGAGCAAGACCTTTAATATGGCAGGTTGGCGTGTGGGAATGGTGCTTGGTAGTACGGAACACATCAATGCGGTGCTGAAGGTTAAGAGTAATATGGACTCTGGAATGTTCTACGGTATTCAAAAAGGGGCCATTGCAGCACTACAAAGTGGTCCTGAATGGTTCGAAGCATTGGACAAAGTGTATACTAAACGACGAGAGTTGATGTTTCAATTGGCGGACAAACTAGGCTGCACCTACGACAAAAATGCGGTGGGAATGTTCGTTTGGTGCAAGTTGCCCAAAGGAGCTGAACCATCAGAAGAATTTATAGACAACGTATTGCACGATAAAGATATTTTTATTGCCCCAGGAACCATTTTTGGGAGCAATGGCGAAGGCTACATTCGTTTTTCCCTTTGCGTAAAAGAAGAAAAAATCAAAGAAGCCATAGAAAGATTTTAGATTATGAAAGTTGTCATTATAGGAGTTGGATTGATTGGTGGTTCTTTTGCCAAGGATGTAAAAAAATTGCATCCCGAAGCGGAAATCATTGGAGTGGACAAAAGTGAAGCCCATTTGGACGAGGCTATCCAGCTTCAGATTATTGATAAAAAAGGGGATTATTCGACTTTGGCAACAGCAGATTTGGTTTACATAGGTATTCCGGTGAATGTTTTGGTCACTGAATTACCCAAAATATTGGATGCTGCTGGAGAAGAGACCGTAGTGATGGATGCAGGTTCCACCAAGCGCTTGATCTGCGAACAAGTTGCCAATCATTCAAAACGAAGAAATTTTATGGCCTGTCACCCCATTGCAGGTACCGAGTTTTCAGGGCCGACTGCGGCGTTTCAAGGATTGTATACAGATAAGACCATGATCATATGTGAAGTAGAAAAAACAGCCTTTAAGCTTCAGGAAAAAGCGTTGGCCATTTTTCAAGATATAGGTATGCGTATTCGCTATATGAATCCGGAAGCGCACGACAAACATATCGCTTACGTATCTCATTTATCACACATTAGCTCTTTTATGTTGGGAAAGACAGTTATTGAGAAAGAAAAAAATGAGCGTGATATTTTTGACATGGCGGGAAGTGGTTTTGAGAGTACCGTTCGCTTAGCAAAAAGTTCACCCGACATGTGGACACCAATTTTTGAACAGAATAAAGACAATGTTGTAGAAACGTTGGAAGAGTACATTCAAAACCTGAACAGATTTAAGCAACTGATTTTGGACAACGATTTTGAGAATGTCCACCTAGAAATGAGTAACACCAATAAAATAAAACAAATACTAAAAGGAATACCACTTACGAAAAAATAGAGAGTATTATGGAAAACAAAAAGGAAATGAGAAAATGGTTGGATGATATGAATTTGGGTCATCCATTGGTAGTGGCGGGTCCGTGTAGCGCGGAAACCGAGGACCAAGTGCTGAAAATAGCCCATGAGCTTAAGGATACTGATGTAAGTTACTACCGTGCCGGAATCTGGAAACCAAGAACACGTCCAGGGAACTTTGAAGGAGTAGGAGCCATCGGATTGAAGTGGTTGCAAAAAGTAAAAGAAGAAACGGGTCTTAAAACAGCTACAGAAGTTGCCAACAGGGCACACGTAGATCTAGCATTGGAGCACGATGTTGATTTGTTATGGATTGGTGCACGTTCTACCGTAAGTCCGTTCATTGTTCAAGAAATTGCGGATGCTTTGGAAGGAACCGATAAAATTGTTTTGGTAAAGAACCCTGTTAACCCTGACCTATCCCTTTGGTTGGGAGCAGTGGAACGCTTGCATTCTGCCAATATTGGGAAGTTGGGTGTTATTCACAGAGGTTTCTCCACTTACGAAAAAACCAAATACCGTAATATTCCAGAATGGCAATTGGCCATTGAGTTACAAACCAAATTCCCTGATTTGCCCATCATAAACGATCCAAGTCACATTACAGGAAAGCGCGATATGGTTTTTGATGTTTCCCAAACCGCATTGGATTTGAACTTTGATGGTTTGATGATAGAAACACATTATGATCCAGACAATGCATGGAGTGATGCCGCTCAGCAGGTAACCCCTAATACTTTAGTTCAGATGATGAAAGATCTTCGTATTAGAAAAGAAACCGATGAGGAAGCGGAATACAATAACAATTTGAGCAACCTTAGAGCCCAGATCGATATATTGGACAATCAACTGATTGATCTAATGGGAAAAAGAATGAAAGTTTCCGATGGAATCGGTGAGTTGAAAAAGCAAAAGAACGTAGCAGTGCTTCAAAGTAACCGTTGGAATGCTATTTTGGGCAATATGATCTTGGAAGGAGAGCAAAGAGGACTGAGCGAGGAATTTGTATTGAAAATGTTCAAGGCAATTCACCAAGAATCCATCAACCACCAAGAAAAAATCATCAATAAATAGCCGGATTTTCAGTCAAAATTTTTGAAGAACTATTTGTAGCTTCGGTAAAATTCCGTTGTTGCAAATAGTTTTTTTGTTTCAAACTGTAACAATTTAACAAAAACATACTCTTTCAGAAGTAAAAACACACTATCATGAAAAAAATATACACACTAGGTCTTTTTTTGCTTCCCTTGGTTATGTTTTCGCAACGAATCATCGATACAGAAGTTGGGGAATTTAACAAAATCAAGGTTTTTGATTTAATCGAGGTCAATTTGATTCAATCCGACGAGAACAAGATTATGATCAAAGGCTGGAATGTCGACGACATCAAATGGGTGAACAAGAACGGAGTTTTAAAACTTCGTATGCAATTGGATAAAAAGTTTCAGGGAGAGGATACGGTGATAGAGGTATACTACACCAATTTGGATGTAATTGATGGTAACGAAGGTGCGCAAATTACTTGTAATGAGATGGTTCATAAGAACAAAATAGAGCTCAGGGCACAAGAAGGAGCTATGATTCATATTGGAATGGATGTGGACTATGCGGACATCAGAGCGGTAACCGGAGGAATTGTCCGAGCTTCAGGATTGGCAAAGAACCAAACGGTTGTTATTAACACAGGTGGTATTTTTGAGGGAAGAGAGTTAAGGACAACGACAACAGATGTTAAAATTTCAGCCGGAGGTGAGGCAGATGTATTTGCCTCGGAAATGGTGGATATCAATGTAAAGGCCGGTGGAGATGTATATGTTTACGGAAACCCACAAACGGTTCATAAAAAAACCTTTGTAGGCGGAAGGGTCTATTTTAAGGATTAGTGAAACTTGTAGCTAAAGAAAAAGCCCTCCGAAAAACTTCGGAGGGCTTTTTTTATTTAGGGGTATTTTGGCACAATTACTTTTTGAAAATGTAACGCGTAATAAAGATGCCTTGTCCATCACCTTTTCCACCTTCACTTTCAACACCGCTAACTACAAAGGCCAGTTCCCATCCATTGGAAATCATATCATTGATCATGGAAGTAATCAGGGCATCGTTGGCCGCGATATTTTGGAAACGAATACCTCCGATGTTATAAAAGTTCAAAAGTTTGGTTTCCTCAAAATTCTTTACGCGAATTTCATTTCTTTTGGATTTGTTACGGGTATTGTCATCCTCGGTCTGTACGCTTGTAAACTCTTTGTAATCTTTGTCCTCCAAGGCGTTAATGATTCTAGAACGTCCCAGGCCATTGGGTACTATCGATTCAACACTGGTAACTACATGGTACTGTTGTGCACTCACAGTAAATGAGGCTGCAAATAGTACAGCTACTGCCAAAATGATTTTTTTCATAATAAATTAAGTTAATGATTGTTAAAACTCTCAATATAGATATACGACGAAAAAGAAGTAATATTGTTTCTTTGTAGTCAAAATATGAACAAATAGTGAACGGAACTGTTTATAAATCAACTGGAAGCTGGTATACGGTAAAATCTGAAGAGGGAGATTTTTATGAATGCCGTATTAAAGGAAAGTTCCGAACACAGGGTATTAAAAGCACCAATCCAGTGGCTGTTGGAGACCATGTTGGTTTCGATTTAGAAACCATTGGTGATGAGACGGTCGGTATAATCACCGAAATAGGTACCCGTAAAAACTACATTGTTCGCAAGTCGGTAAAGCTTTCCAAGCAGACCCATATCATAGCCGCAAATTTGGATCAGGTTTTTCTGTTGGTCACTTTGAACAATCCGCCCACCTTTACCAGTTTTATAGATCGATTTTTGGTTACGGCCGAAGCTTATGAAATTCCCGTAGTACTTCTCTTTAATAAGATGGATGTTTATAGTGAAGAGGAAAAGTTTGAGGTTGATTACCTGATTGACCTGTATACCAAAATTGGCTACAATTGTATCCAAATTGAAGCCAAACAAGGCATAAATGTCGATAAAGTAAAAGAATTGATGCTCGGTAACATTAGCATGTTTGCCGGACATTCCGGAGTGGGAAAATCTACTTTGGTCAATGCATTGGAACCAGGCCTCAAGTTAAAAACCGCCGAAATTTCGGAGCTGCACATGCAAGGGCAACATACTACCACCTTTGCAGAGATGTACGACCTTTCTTTTGATGCCCGCATCATTGATACCCCAGGGATAAAGGGTTTTGGTATTGTAGATATGGAAAAGCATGAGATTGGTAATTATTTTCCTGAGTTTTTTGCTTTAAAATCTGAATGTAAGTTCAATAACTGTCTTCATCTGGATGAGCCCAAGTGTGCCGTTAAAGAAGCTTTGGAGAATGATGAAATAGCGGCAAGCCGATACCGAAGCTATGTTCAGATGTTAACCGGTGATGAAGATAATCCATATAGGGAAAGATAAGTGAGAACTGTATTACAGAGAGTTTCAAAAGCAAGTGTAACAGTCGAGGGCAAGGTAATCTCATCCATTGGAAATGGTCTCTTGGTATTGTTGGGGGTAGAGGATGCTGATGGTAAAGAGGACGTTGATTGGTTGACAAATAAAATTTTGAACCTCCGCATATTCAATGATGAAGATGACGTAATGAACCGCTCGGTCGTAGATGTCAATGGTGATATTATTGTGGTCAGCCAGTTTACCTTGCACGCTTTGACTAAAAAAGGAAATCGCCCGTCGTACATTAAAGCAGCAAAACCTGATGTTGCCGTTCCCATGTATGAAGCATTTGTTGAGGTTTTGGAACAAAAGCTTGGTAAAAAAGTCGGCACCGGTATTTTTGGAGCCGACATGAAAGTGGAACTCCTAAATGATGGACCAGTTACCATTTTAATTGACACAAAAAATAAAGAATAATTACTTTTTATCGAAAAAAATATCTTTATTGTAGGAAATTAACCACCTTGTTATTACCCAAACAACCATTTTCTATAAACGAATGCGATTTCTTGTACTAACCGCTTTTTTACTTTTTTTCAACCTTTTTCATGCCCAATATAGTGTTATCTCTATCCCAGAGAGATTACGTTTTAATGTAGATGCGGTTATCCGTAACAATGAGGTCAATATACAGGTTCTGGCCGTTGATAAGATGATCTATCAGGTCACTAAGGAGGTCACAGTATTTAATGCTTCGGGTAATGCCTTTGCAGATGCAAGAATCAGGTATGACAATGAAGTAAAAGTTAAAAATGTAGAAGCGGTTATTTATAACCAATTCGGAGGGGAAATCGAAACCGTAAAAAAACGTGATTTTAAAGACATCGCGGCTGCAGATGGATTTTCACTTTATCGTGATGACCGAGTTTTGTATGCAGACTATGATCCCTCTCAATATCCTTATACCATGAAATTCACCTATGAGGTGGAAACCTCTGATACAGGTGCAATGCCGCAATGGTATTTTGTGCCTGGATATGGGGTGAGTGTTGAGAAAAGCACCTATAAAATTTCGTGTTCATCCAAAAATCTAAAACCCATAATCAAAGAACAAAATTTGGATGGATTAAATGTAAAAGTGACCAATGAATATAATGCAATCACATATGTGGCTAAAGAAATTCCGGCATTTTTAGGAGAAGCCTTAAGCCCTAGCTATCAATATATTTTACCAAGATTATCCGTTAGGTTGCCCAATTTTCATTTTAAAGGTTTTAGTGGAACAGTAAACAACTGGCAAGATTTAGGCACTTGGGTACAGGACATACTTTTGGATGGGAGGGATGAATTGGATGAACCGACCATCACCAAAATGCGGAACTTGGTAAAAGGAGTCGAAGATGATTTGGAAAAGGCAAAAATAATTTACCGGTACGTGCAGGACAATACCCGGTATGTCAGTGTGCAAATTGGTATTGGAGGGATGAGGCCTATTAATGCCATAGAAGTAAATAGGGACAAGTATGGTGACTGCAAGGGACTTACTAATTACACAAAAGCACTTTTGAAGGCTGTTGGTGTCGAGTCTTATTACGCAGTGGTGGAATCCGGAAGTACAAAGATTGACATGCAAGAGGACTTTGCAGATTTAATTCAGGGAGACCATGTTATTCTGGCAATACCTTACAATAATAGCTATTATTGGGTGGATTGCACTTCACAGATAAATCCTTTTGGGTATATAGGTGATTTTACAGATGACCGAACAGTTCTTATGGTAACACCCGAAGGAGGGAAACTGGTCCGAACAGTATCCTATTTGAACAAAGAGAATGTTAAACAAATCAATGGGACAATTAATGTGTTTGAAGATCTATCCATGGATGTCCAAGTCACGATGCAAACGAAAGGAATCAAATACGACTTTAGAATGGCTTTGGAGCGTGAGTCTTCAGAGCATATAAAAGAATACTACAAAACCTTGTGGGATAATATCAATGGAGTAAAAGTGAAGAACTATTCCTTTGAAAACAATAAAGATGATATCGTTTTTACGGAACATGTAAACTTCCATGCAGAAAACTTTGTGGTAAAAAATGGAGAAGAATACTTATTGTCTCTCAATCCATTGAATAATGATACCTATATCCCCCCAAGAGATAGGGACAGAAAATATCCCTTTTTGGTTCAAAGAGGATCATTTGAAGAGGATGAGATACATATAGAAATACCAGAGGATTTTATAGTATCATCACTTCCAGAGGATGTTTTTATCGATTCCGAGTTTGGAAATTACCAAACCAAGGTTCAAAAAAAGGCTAACGGAGCATTGGTTTTTAATAGAAGCTTTTTTTTAAAAGCTGGAACATATCAAAAAGAATTGTATCAAAAATTCAGGTCTTTTTTACGGACCGTGGCCAGAAAGGACAAGCAAAAAATTGTCCTCATCAAAAACGCACCATAACATGAAGTTTATTAAAAATGCACTTTGGATAGTTTCATTCTTTCATTTTTATATGGCAGTTGGGCAGTATGAGACCAAATTTGGTCAACTTACCATTCATGAGAAAGAATTTACTACTTACCAAAAAGATACTACAGCACATGCCGTTTATTTATATGAAAAAGGAGAAAATTTCTTTGAGGTAAGGGGAAATTATGTTTGGCTCATTAAAAAATATAGAGCTAAGATAAAAGTATTGGACAATCAAGGTATTTCCGTTGCCGATATAGCCATTCCCTATTATCATTCCGATAATGGTAGGGAAAGTGTAGAGGAGATTCGGGCGATAACCCACAACGGAATGGTGAAACATAGCCTTAGGCAACAGAATGTATTTGATACGGATGTTACGGAAAGATGGT
Organism: Allomuricauda sp.; assembly: GCA_040285615.1. Taxonomy (GTDB): domain Bacteria; phylum Bacteroidota; class Bacteroidia; order Flavobacteriales; family Flavobacteriaceae; genus Flagellimonas. Next base: position 195,269 of record JAVJRL010000010.1, on the reverse strand, counting down.
CCGAAAAGCGATTTACTTTTCCCGCCGTGCAAGAGGGCTCTGTTTTGGAATACATGTACGAAATCAAATCTCCTTTTTTCTTCAATTTAAATGGATGGAAATTTCAAGAAGATATTCCCAAGGTTTATACCGAGTACAACGCGAAGATTCCTGGGAATTATAGGTACAATAGGACCCTTATTGGAGAACTCTCACTCCAAGTAAACGAAGCATTCATTAAAGAAAAGTGTTTTTCTATTCCAGGCACTTCCGACCAGGCAGATTGTGAGGTGCTAAAATATGTAATGAAGGATGTGCCGGCATTCAAGGAAGATGAGAGTTATATGTTGTCGCCCAAAAACTATAGATCTTCCTTGGAATTTGAACTGTCTGAACACCTTCGGTTTAATGGTATTACAGATAAGTATACTAAAAGTTGGAAAGATGTTGACAAAGAATTTAAAGCAGATAAAGATTTAGGTCGTCAGCTAAAAAAGGAAAACTTTTTTGAGCGCAATGTGCCACTAGACTTGATCGGTGGTGGAGGTGATACATTGGAAAAAGCAAAACGGATTCATGAATTCGTGAAAGACTGGTTCGTTTGGAATGGCGATTATGGAATTTATTGGAACAACAGGGTGAAACAGGCTTTTGATCAACATCGTGGAAATGTGGCGGAAATCAATATTACTTTGATTAATCTTCTAAATGCGGCAGGAATTGATACAGATATGATGGTGCTATCTACGCGTAACAATGGATTGCCTAAAAAATCGCATCCTGTTATGTCAGACTTTAATTATTTAGTGGCAAAGGTAGATATAGATGGAAACTCTTATTTGTTGGATGCCACTCAAAAATATTTGCCCTTTGGAATGTTACCATACCGATGTCTAAATTATTACGGAAGGGTAATGGATTTGGAAGGAGAAAGTTATTGGTATGATATTGTTCCAGAACAAAGGAATAGCAGGGCGATACGGATAGAAATGTCTTTAAATCCGGAAGACGGTTTGGTGACAGGCAATTATGATGAGATTACCAAGGGTTATGAAGTGTTGATTAAAAAAAATCAGATAAACACATCGACCAAAGAAAAGTATTTGAATGAACTCGAAGAAAGCTCCAATGGTGATTTTTTTATTGAGAACTACAAAGTGGATTCAGAACAATCCGATGATAAAAAACTGATTGAACATTTTGAATTCGAGATGGAAGGCTTGGAGTCGGGTGAAACCCTCTATTTTAACCCGTTTGTAATCCGGTTTTTTAAAAGCAATCCATTCATTTCAGAAGAAAGATATTACCCAGTCGATTTTGGATATCTTAGGTCCTACATGTATTATGCTAATGTAGAAGTGCCAGATGGATATAAAATCAAGGAATTACCGGAAGCAATCATTTTGTCCTTACCCGAAAACAGTGGGTTATTGAGGTTTAATTGTTCCGAGCTACAGGGTAAAATAATGGTGCAGTACAGCCTGCAACTAAGAGCTCCACACTATACCAGCGAAGGTTATGCTTTTGTAAAGAAATTTTTCGAGGACGCCATTAACGCACAAAACAATAGTTATCTCGTTTTGGAGAAGATATAATCAGGTTGTGCTTACCTTTGTATCTCAACATTAAAAGTGAAAAGGTGAACATCGAAAATGCACAAAAAGCTGTAGACGAATGGATCAAGAACCATGGGGTCCGTTATTTTAATGAACTTACCAATATGGCACAGCTTACTGAAGAAGTAGGGGAGGTGGCTCGAATAATTGCACGGCGGTATGGAGAACAGAGCGAAAAGGAAACCGATAAGGCCAAAGATTTGGGCGAAGAACTTGCCGACGTGGTTTTTGTTGTACTCTGTTTAGCGAATCAGACCGGAATAGATTTGCAAGAAGCTTTCGATAAAAAATTGGATTTAAAGACCAAACGCGACCACGATCGTCATCAAAATAACAAAAAGCTTAAATAAAGTTTCGCTTATAAAGGGACATTAGGGCCGTTTTTTCTAGTTTTGACAATTCACTCAAACCCTATTGAATTGAAACTCCAACTTTCCGCTCCCCACAATAAAAAAATTAAAAAGGACATCGCAATTACGGGTTCCAAAAGTGAAACCAATCGCTCACTTTTGCTGCAAGCTCTTTTCCCGAATATCAAAATAGAGAATCTATCCAATTCCGATGATGGAGAGGTCATGCAAAAGGGATTGGCCAAATCAAAGGGAGAGGTGGATATCCACCATGCTGGTACAGCTATGCGTTTTTTAACAGCCTTTTTTGCATCACAAGAAGGAAAACAAGTTGTGCTTACAGGCTCCAAACGAATGCAGGAACGACCCATAAAAGTTTTGGTGGAAGCCCTTCAATCACTCGGAGCAGATATTCAATATGAAAAAGAAGCGGGTTATCCTCCGCTAAAAATATTTGGAAAGAAACTTGAAAAAAGTAAAGTGTCACTTCCAGCCAATATAAGCAGTCAATATATTTCTGCCTTGTTGTTGATAGCGCCCAGCTTGGAAAATGGCCTCGAATTGGAGTTGATAGGCAAAATAACGTCGGTTCCTTATATAAAAATGACCTTGGCACTTTTGGAGCAAATTGGAGTGCAAACTTCTTTTGAGGGAAACAAAATCAAAGTAGCCCCTAAACAAGAAGTGAAGAATACGACTTTGGTAGTGGAATCCGATTGGAGTTCAGCTAGTTATTTTTACAGCATAGCTGCTATGTCCGAAGTGGGTACGGAGATTCAATTATCCTCTTATAAACAAAGTTCCTTGCAGGGAGATAGTGTTTTGGCAGAAATCTATAAAGATTTTGGTGTAGAAACCACGTTTTCAAATAATAACATCCTACTTACTAAAAAAGCAAATGTCATTTCGGACAATTTGGAGTATGATCTTTCCAATGCCCCAGATATTGCACAGACCATTGCTGTCAGTTGTTTAGGTCTTGGTATAGGTTGCCATCTAACCGGTTTACATACCCTTCCCATAAAGGAAACCGACCGTTTGGCAGCACTTCAAACTGAGTTGGGCAAGTTTGGGGCTACGGTCCAAATCGATTCAGAAAGCCTGACCATGCAACCACAATCAAAGCTTGAAACACAAGTGGCGGTAGATACCTACAACGACCATAGAATGGCGATGGCCTTTGGTCCGTTGGCCTTAAAAGCGGATTTTATAGTGAACGATGCCGAGGTGGTTTCCAAGTCCTATCCTGATTTTTGGAACGACTTAAGAGCACTTGGGTTTGGTATTGAGGAACTGTAAAGCACATTTAATCATCAAATTACTTGACATCCGCTATCGCGAGGTTGTATATTTGCCATTCTTTAAAAAAATCGAAAAAAAGTCACATGAAATTATCGAACTTCAGTTTTGAATTGCCTAAAGAATTATTGGCAGAATATCCTGCAGAACACAGGGACGAATCCAAACTCATGGTGGTTCATAGGGATACAGGAAAAATTGAACATAAAATGTTCAAAGACATAGTAGATTACTTTGATGAAGACGACGTAATGGTCTTGAACAATACCAAGGTATTTCCTGCGAGACTTTTTGGGAATAAGGAAAAAACCGGAGCAAGAATCGAGGTTTTCTTGCTAAGGGAGCTAAACCAAGAACAACGCCTTTGGGATGTATTGGTAGATCCAGCAAGAAAAATCCGTATCGGAAACAAACTTTATTTTGGTGAAGATGAAAGTTTGGTGGCCGAGGTCATCGATAATACTACATCAAGAGGAAGAACATTACGTTTTCTGTATGATGGTTCATATACTGATTTTAGAAGAAAGCTTAGGGAGTTGGGTGAAACCCCACTTCCAAAATATATTAAAAGGGAGGTTACGCCAGAAGATGAAGAGCGTTATCAGACCATTTACGCTAAGCATGAAGGTGCCGTGGCAGCTCCAACAGCAGGGTTGCACTTTTCCAAGCATTTGTTGAAGCGTTTGGAAATCAAAGGAATCGAGTTTGCAGAGGTAACTTTGCACGTAGGTTTGGGAACCTTTAACCCAGTTGAAGTAGAGGATTTGTCCAAACACAAAATGGATAGCGAAGAGCTCGTTATTGATGAAAAGGCTACGGAAATTGTAAACAACGCCAAAACAAATAAAAGAAAAGTTTGCGCCGTTGGTACCACGGTAATGAGAGGGTTGGAAAGTGCGGTTTCATCCGAGCATACATTGAATACGTTCGAAGGTTGGACCAATAAGTTCATATTTCCTCCATACGAATTCAGTATTGCGAACTGTATGATTACAAACTTCCACTTGCCAAAATCAACTTTGATGATGATGGTATCTGCATTTGCAGGTCATGACCTTATCAAAAAAGCGTACAAACAGGCCATTTTGGAAGGCTACCGCTTTTATTCCTACGGGGATGCCATGTTGATTCTATAAAACAAAATTTTAAAGAAGAGAAATCCCGTTCGCTTTATAGCCAGCGGGATTTTTTCTTGCTTATCTTTAAGTAGTGGAAATCAAAAAAAAGGACATACGCGCATTGACAAAAGAACAGCTTCGCAAATTTTTTGTGGAGCAGGGCGACAAGGCATTTCGTGGAAACCAAGTCTATGAATGGTTATGGCAGAAATCTGCCCATGATTTTGATGCCATGACGAATATTTCCAAGGAAACCCGAAAGATGTTGGAAGACAACTTTGTCATCAACCATATTCGAGTGGACCAAATGCAGCGCAGTTCCGATGGAACCATTAAAAATGCCGTTCGTTTACATGATGGTTTGATTGTTGAATCCGTTTTGATTCCAACGGAAACCCGCACCACCGCCTGTGTGTCTAGTCAAGTAGGATGTAGTTTGGATTGCAGGTTTTGTGCCACCGCTAGGTTAAAGCGAATGCGAAACTTAAATCCCGACGAGATTTACGATCAAGTGGTGGCCATTGACAACGAGAGCCGTTTGTATTTTGACCGACCGTTGAGCAATATCGTTTTTATGGGTATGGGCGAACCTTTGATGAACTACAATAATGTACTCAAGGCCATAGACAAGATTACTTCTCCTGAAGGATTGGGCATGTCTCCAAAAAGAATTGTTGTGTCTACCTCGGGAGTTCCAAAAATCATTAAAAAAATGGCCGATGAGGAAGTGAAATTCGGTTTGGCTGTGTCCTTGCATTCCGCTATTGATGAGGTGCGTACCTCCATTATGCCCTTTAATTCCACGTTTCCCTTAAAGGACCTTCGTGAGGCACTTGAATATTGGTATAGCAAGACCAAGAACAGGATTACCTACGAATACGTGGTTTGGAAAGGAATAAACGATACGCAAGAAGCTGTCGACGCCTTGGTAAAGTTTTGCAAGTTTGCACCATCCAAGGTCAATATTATTGAGTACAACCCCATTGACGATGGCGAATTTCAACAAGCTTCGAGCAAAGCTGTGGAAATGTATCAAAATACGTTGGAGCGAAATGGCATTACAGTTACCGTGCGAAGGTCTCGAGGCAAGGATATTGATGCTGCCTGTGGACAGTTAGCGAATAAAAGCTAGACTTTAGGAAGCAGAGATATGTTAATTCTGTTTTTAGCCTTGACTCTTAACCCTTAACCTTTGCAAATCATCGATACTTTTAGAACTGTATCTTAAAACTTCGATTTCATTCCAACAACTCTTGCATTTTCCCTACTTTTAGACATTCAAAACCAAACACCACACCGTTACGTTGAAAATCGTTTCGCAGATAAGGGAACCTATTGAAAATGAGATGCAGCTTTTTGAGGAAAAATTTCTCAAATCAATGTCCTCCAAAGTAGCATTGTTCAATAGAATTACCTACTACATAGTCAACAGAAAGGGTAAGCAAATGCGACCTATGTTCGTGTTTTTGACCGCCAAATTATTGAATGGAGAGGTTAATGAACGTACCTATACCGGAGCTTCTATAATTGAGTTGATTCACACTGCAAGCTTAGTGCACGACGATGTAGTGGACGATAGTAACAAGCGCAGGGGCTTTTTCTCCATCAATGCTTTGTGGAAAAATAAAATAGCTGTTTTGGTGGGTGATTTTCTTTTCTCTAAAGGACTATTGGTTTCCTTAGAAAATAAGGATTACGATCTTCTTCAGATTATTTCCAATGCGGTTCGGGATATGAGCGAAGGGGAATTGCTTCAGATTGAGAAAGCACGATTGCTGGATATCACGGAAGATGTGTACTACGACATCATCCGCCAGAAAACCGCAACCTTGATAGCCGCCTGTTGCAGCATGGGAGCTTGCTCAGTTCGACCTGATTCTGAGGAAGTAGAGACTTTTAGAAAGTTCGGAGAACTTTGCGGAATGGCTTTTCAAATTAAGGATGATCTTTTTGACTACGGTGCCGAGAAAATCGGAAAACCAACTGGAATCGATATCAAAGAACAAAAAATGACCCTTCCCTTGATTTATGCTTTGAACCATAGTGATAAGGAAAAGAAGAAATGGTTGATCAATTCCATCAAAAAGCACAACAAGAACAAAAAACGGGTAAAAGAGGTCATTGAATACGTAAAGGAAAAAGGTGGCCTGGATTATGCTGTGGTCAAAATGTTGGAGTTTAAGGACGAAGCTTTGGCCATTTTGGACAATTATCCCGATTCCGAATACAAAAGTGCCCTTGCACTTATGGTCAACTACGTGGTGGACCGTAAAAAGTAAAAATCAAAAACCTGAATATCAATTAAATGCTGAAAATTTTTATTTTCAGGCAACTATTCATGTTTGTATCCCGTCTATTAAAATAGAAGCACTTTTATAAACCAAACTTTTGAAGATCATCACGCTACATAGCAACGAAAAACAATTGATTAAGAAATCTATCAAAGGGGACCAAAAGGCCCAGAAGTTGCTATACGATAGGTTTTCACCTAAAATGTTGGGGGTTTGCAGGCAGTACATCAAGGACCTTCATTTTGCGGAAGATGTGATGATCAATGGTTTTGTAAAGGTGTTTAATAATCTAAGCTCTTTTCAACATAAAGGGAGTTTTGAAGGTTGGATCAGGACCATAATGGTACGAGAAAGCATTTCGTACCTGCGCAAAAGGCAATTTGTGGTTTATGATGATGCTATGGCACTGAACGAACAGATTTCGCCAACACATGAGGGTCTGTTGGATGTGGAATATGTACAGCACCTTATTGATGAACTGCCAGAAGGGTACAAAGCAGTGTTTTTGCTTAATACCATGGAAGGGTACGGCCATAAAGAGATTGCAGAAATGCTGGAAATTTCCGAAGGGACCTCAAAATCGCAATTGTTTAAGGCTAGAAAGATGCTTCAAGAGAATTTAAGTTTAAAAGGAATGTCGCCAAAATCAAGATCGGCGAGCAAAAAATAGGGTATGGATAAACTGGAAAAACATATCAAGGATAAGTTGGAGGAGCGTACCATAGCCCCATCTGCAAGTGCTTGGGATAAAATTGCATCGCAGGTAAAGCAGTCGTCACCAAATAAAAAAAATATTTGGTTCCCCTACGCGATAGCTGCGAGTGTTGTGGGTATTGTAATGGTATCGATATTCTTTTTCATACAGGATAATCCTGAAGTGCAACAAATTCAGGTAGTGGAAACCGAAACTAAAACAGAGATAGAAACCCGTTCTCAGGATGAAACTGTTAAAGGAATTGTATTAGAGGAGCAAACTAAGGTTGCAGAGACAAAGTCTGGACCAATTACATTGGAAACAAAGGAAGAGTTGAGTTCAAAAGAGCCAATTTCCAATACAGCAGTTGCCGAACAAGACATGAAGCAACCATTGCAAGACGAGGTTAGAATACATTCGGATAAGCTTATTGCCCAAAAAGTGGAAGAAGTAATGGCTCAGGTAGAGTTAATGGAAATTACTCAGCAAGATGTTTCCGATGCTGAAGTGGATTCCTTGTTGCGGGCAGCACAACAACAGATTTTAACCGATAAGTTGTTCTCCGAAAGTGGTTCCGTAGATGCAATGTCCTTATTGGCCGAAGTGGAGGATGAGATGGACGAATCGTTCCGAGATCAAATTTTTGATGCCTTGAAAACGGGCTATCTTAAACTTCGTACGGCAGTGGCGGACCGAAATCAATAAAATTATTCATCAATCAAGACAAACCTTCAAAAACTTCCTGTCCAACTCGGGCAGGAAGGAGGGGAGGTTTATAATCCAAAATCAATCATGAAAACAATTACATTTTATTTAGCAGTTTTATTCTTTTCCTTGGTTTCTCAAACTATGTTTGGGCAAGAGGACTATCAAAAGAAAATCGAGGTGTTGAAAATTGAAAAGCAACGCATTATTGAGCAAGAGAAGGATGCCTTAAAGGTTGAGGTGCGGGATATCAACAAACGGTTGGAGAAAGGAGATATCTCCGAAAATGAAGCTAAAATCTTAAAAGAAGAAGTTGCGAAACAAAGAGCTTTGAATATTGAAAACCGAGTGGCCATAATCGAGAATAGGATTGCTTTATTGGAGCGCAATGAAGGAGATGTACTTACATTATCCGAAATAGGTACTATTTATGATGATAGAATGCGAATAGGTCTACTCATTGATGGGAAACCTGCGATTACCTTTAATTCCAACCATAGGAAAAGAGAGATAAAATATGATAGACGGACCTATTCCGATTTTGTGATGGCAATAGGTTTAAACAATGCTTTGATCGAAGGTCAGTCGCTCTCTGATTCACCATATAAAATAGGGGGGAGCCGTTTTTTTGAGATGGGTTGGCAATGGCGAACCAGGGTGTTTAAACGTTCCAATTGGTTGCGTTTCAATTATGGTTTTTCTTTTCAGTTCAATGGATTGAAGCCAGATGGTAACAGAATATTTGTTCAGGAAGGTGATCAGACCGTTTTGGAAGAATTCGAGTACGATTTGGATAAATCCAAGTTTCGAATGGACAATCTTGTCTTCCCAGTTCATTTTGAAGTGGGTCCATCCCGTTTGCGAAAATCCGAACGTAGCATGCGTTATTCCATAAGAGATCAATTCAGATTAGGTTTTGGCGGGTATGGTGGATTTAATCTGGGTACGCGTCAAAAATTAAAGTACAACCGCGATGGAGAGAATGTTAAGGATAAACTCAAGCGAGACTATAACAGCAGTGATTTAATTTATGGGGTGAGTGGTTATATGGGATTTGACGGTGTGCTACTGTATTTAAAATATGACTTAAATCCGATTTTTAAAGATGCGGATGTAAAGCAAAACAATATATCACTGGGCCTTCGGTTTGATATTTAACCATTTTTCGAACCATAAAACTTACGGTCAGGGGTATTTTCCTGACCGTTTTTTATGCTGATAATGCCCGCTCCATTTCTGAGGTAAAATCTTCTTTGTAATATACTTTTTTGCAGTGCGAACATTCCGCGTAACGAATATTGTTGATGGTAAACAGTGGAATCCAGAACAAATGGGCATAGTTGGGTTGGGCCACTGCGGTCAGCGTACCTGTTTGATTGCAATAAGGGCAAGTAACATTGTTTAGTACTTTGCTTTCTTTTTTGCCTAGTCTAGTTCCAAAGAAAAATATCATATAAGAGTTGTATGGTGCAAAGATACTACGTTTGGCTTAATCAAAAACCGGAAGATTGAGTTCAAGCATTTTTGTTTTGTTTTTCCACCTTGCTTTGTAATCCCGGTCCACAAAAAATACGGTGAAATCTGCTTTGTAATTACGGTCCACAAAGAACACCGAAAAATTAGCCTTGAAGTCACCATTTGTAAAAAACCAGAGCCCCTCATTACCTTTAGCTTTGTATTCTCGATCAACCATATATACCAAAAGATCAGCCTTATATTCACGATCTACTTCAAAAACTAAGTAATCTGCTTTGAAGTCAGCATTTTCCTTAAAAACAATCTGGCTCCATGTCGTATGGGAAAGAAGGGATATAATAAGAATTGGGAGTATTTTTCTCATTATAAGAGAGATAAAACAAAATCTGTGCCATATCTCTGTATAGTTTTAAATCAAAAAATATCATTTTACTTTTAAATATTAGCTACCTTCAACCACATTTTTGAAACATTGAACGCCTACCACGGTTTGGAGGATTGGCTGTCCTGGATGGACGACATCTCCAGTAAGGATTATGTGATTATCGATAACTTTCTTCGGGAAGAACTCTACTCCGAGATCAAATCCTTTTTTCTGAGCAAGCTGCCTAATTTTAGCGAGGCGGGGATAGGTGCCCATTCCGATAACCAAATAGATAGTAAAATACGTGGTGATTTTACTTATTGGTTGGATAGAAAGGGTGATGCCCAACTACAAACCTATTGGGATTTATTGGATGAGACCATGCATATCTTCAACCGATATTGTTATCTCAGTTTATCGGGTTTCGAGTTTCATTTGGCCCACTACCCATCAGGAGGGCATTACGATAAACATTTAGATCAGTTCGAAAACCGCAATAATCGAATGATTTCCATGATCATTTATTTAAATGATGATTGGCACCCAGGCGATGGCGGGGAATTGGAAATTTTTGAAAAAGACGGGTCAAGTTTTCTTGTAGAACCTTTGGCTGCACGTTGTGTATTGTTCAAAAGTGCCGAAGTGCCCCATGCGGTGCTGGAAGCGCATAAAAGCAGGTTTAGCCTTACCGGTTGGCTGTTATACCAACCTTCATCAGTGGGAAAACTGTTTGTTTGATCAATTCTTTTTGAACGGTATTTGCTGAATAAGTTCCTCGTTCTGCCCAGTTGATGCACCGTAGGACATCACCAAAGTACCCTTGGTCCCATCATTGGCCTCAATGGTGAATACAGTGGATTCATCACCTGGGTTCGTCATTCCCTCAAAACGATAGGAGTTGATGATGACCAAATCCTTGGGTTGGTATTCCTTTTTGGAATACAATGCCTTGATACAGGTTTCATCTGCCTCAAAATCTTCTTTATAGCCCTCTTCCTGTGTAAGCGTATTCACAGCTTCGGAAAGTGTGCTAAAACTATATTTGTCCATATAAAATTATGCTTTTAAACTATTGATGAATTGTAGGACTTGTTCTTTCACTTTTGGCCAATCGGTATATTCATGATCTTGGCTAGTGTCAACAGAACCGCCTTCTTTTTTAGCAATGGAACGCATTATCAATTTCTTAAAATAACTATATTCAGTGTATTTCAAAGCTCCTGCGATATGCCATATCGTTTTGGTGTTCCATATAGTCTCTTTTAAAAAGTCTTTGGCAATCTGTGCTGCTTCCTCGTGTTCTTCCTTAATGTCGGATGCTACGGCCATACTTACCGAGAAAAAAGCACTCGGTTTTCCATTTAAGGTATCAATGTTTTTTAGAACATAGTCCTTGATCAACGTGTTGTATTTATGAATGTGAATCGAACTACCTACTAGAATTGCATCAAAACCATTGGGAGCAGGAGGGTCTTCCACAGCATTTGCAATAACAACTTGATGGCCATTTTCTTGGAGAACATTTTCCATAAACCGTGCGATTTTTCGGGTCTGGCCTTCTACGGTACCGTAAATTATCAAAATTTTCATGACTGATAGGATGATTGTTACACTATCCTAAAGGCACGTAAAATTTTTGAAAATCTCTATGATTTTGGTCAGTTTGACCTGTCAATAAATCATAATTTGCCACCAACTACTGGTAGCATCAATTTTGTCTCATCCAAATCAATCGTCAATTCGGTTCCCGGTTCTGGCCAAAGGGTAAACTCTTTGTCGCTTGAAAAAATCATCAAACCTATTTGTTGACCTTTTGGAATAATCTGATCATCGGGCATCAACTCAAACTCTATTTCATAAAATTTATTGAGAACCAAAGGTTCGCTTTCTGTTAATGAGCTATGATTTTGAGGGTCTGCCCATCCTCGGGTGATAATATTATCGGTAATCTTGGTGTTTAAGGCCTCGGTCCATGGCAGGGATACCAACCATACGGATAAATTAGCCGCTGGCTTGCTGCTGGCGAGTTTAATCTTGATTTTTGGCACTCCCGATATATGAACATCCTCTTCTAAAGGAGCTGTGGTATAAAGAAGTCGGTGTTCTGTGGTCTCAGCTTTTGCCAAACTGGAGCCAGAAAAGGAGTAATTATCAACTAAAGTCTCAGTTCCTTGCTTTTTTGGTTTGCTTGTGGTCAATTTCCCTTGAGCAGGAGCTCCGGCACTTGGATAAAGGTAAATGTCCTTTGCATCCGGATTTGGATAATCCGCGTAAGGCGTAGGGTTGTCTTTTTTGTCGTTTTCTCGAACTATCCATGCTTTGGGTTCATTTTCCACACCATTTTCCACACCGTACAGGTAGCGTGTAAACCACCTGTTCATCATGGAAATTGGAGGTGGTCCACCATGTCCGTTCTGATGATAAAAAATCTGTACGGGCAATCCCATTTCTTTGGCTTTTTTATAGATACGGTAGCTGTGCTCGGGCATAACGTTCCAGTCATTGAAACCGTGTGACATCAAAAGGGCCGCTTTCATGGGTTTCATATCATTCAAATAATCCCTTCCTGCCCAAAAATCATTGTAATCGCCAGTAATACGGTCTTGACCATTTTTCATTTCGGTATCGCGAACAACTCTGTTGTTTCTAGCCCTTTTGGATTCATCGCCACTGTGGATAAAATCGTAGAGCACATCAATGTCTTCTCCCAAATAACCACCAGGGGAACGTACAAGGCCGTTGGAACGGTAATAATGATAATAAGAAGTGTTTGGTGCAATTGGAATTATAGCTTCCAGACCTTCAACTCCAGTAGTTGCGGCCGCAAGTGGAATGGTTCCGTTATATGAGGTGCCTGTCATGCCTACTTTTCCTGTGGACCAATAGGCTTTTACTTCTTTATCACCGTCACGTTCTGTGTATCCTTTGGCTCTTCCATTGAGCCAATCTATTACTGCTTTTGGGGCCAAGGATTCGTTGTCTCCGCCAACGGTTGGAGCGCCATCGGAAAGTCCTGTGCCAGGAGAGGAGGAGTGGACCACAATATAGCCTCTGGGAACCCATGTTCTCACTTGGGAGTTCGATATTATGGGGCGCTCCCCAACACGTGTAACATTAGGGTGTTTTCTTGGTTTTCCAGGTTCACCGAGTTCGTGCTGTACATCCCAAAATATACCTTTGCCTAAACCGGCCGTTCCAGCATAGTATGGACTGGATTCATAAATTACTGGAAGTTTCAGGCCTTCTGATTCTGTTTGTTCTGGACGGGTAACATCCACATGCATCCTATCTAATTCTCCATCACCATCAGAATCAAATTCCGTTTCCACCCAAAGATCATGGCGTATCCATTTACTGGGGTCAGAAAAGGCTTCAACCACTTGTGCCTCCCCGTTTTCAATTACAGGTTTGGCCTTTTCGGCCATTTGACCTCTGGCCACTAAAACAAAGAAAATTAGAAATGTAGCTAATGCCCAATAACTTTTCGGTTCTCTCTTTATCATAGAATCATTTTTTTATTCTTACATTCTTTAAGAATGTGTCCCCAATATACTAAATCTTAAACAGGGATTTGGTTTTTGAATTCACCAAAACTTTGTTTTTATTTACCTTTAACAGCTATTTTAACGCAACATCTTGATTTCAAAAACTACCATAGACCAAGTATACGAAACCGCCCGTTTGGAGGAGGTCATTGGTGATTTTGTTCAGTTGAAGAAATCAGGTTCCAATTTCAAGGGGCTTAGTCCATTTACTGATGAGCGAACACCTAGCTTTATGGTGTCTCCCGTGAAACAGATTTGGAAGGACTTTAGTAGCGGGAAAGGGGGGAACGTGGTCGCTTTTTTGATGGAGCACGAACATTTCACCTATCCCGAGGCCATTAAATATTTGGCCAAAAAGTACAATATAGAAGTAGAGGAAACCGAGCAGACCGATGAGCAAAAGGAGCAATCCAATGAGCGGGAAAGTATGTATTTGGTTTCTGAGTATGCCCAAAAGTATTTTTCTGAAACACTTTGGGACACAGAACCTGGTAAAGCTATTGGACTAACTTATTTTAAGGAGCGTGGATTTACTGATGAAACCATCAAAAAATTTGGTCTAGGGTATAGTTTGGACGAGTGGGAAGCCTTTACCAAAACCGCTTTGGATAAGGGTTACCAGTTGGAGTTCTTGGAAAAAACAGGTCTTACCATTGTTAAGGAGCAGGCTGGAGGGGAAGCCCGAAGGTTTGATAGGTTCAAGGGACGTGTAATGTTTCCTATCCACTCCATGAGCGGTCGGGTGCTTGGTTTTGGTGGACGAATACTGACCAATGACAAAAAGGCTGCTAAATACCTGAACTCTCCAGAAAGTGAAATTTACCATAAGAGCAAAGTGCTTTATGGCATCTATAATGCCAAGCAGGCCATTGCAAAGGAAGATAATTGCTTTTTGGTTGAGGGCTACACGGATGTCATTCAAATGTACCAGCGCGGGGTGGAGAATGTTGTCTCTTCCAGTGGAACCGCACTTACACCCGAGCAGATTCGGCTTATCAATCGGCTTACCAAAAATATTACCGTTTTGTTTGATGGTGATGCGGCAGGGCTGCGTGCATCACTGCGAGGTATCGACCTTATTTTGGAACAGGGTATGAATGTAAAGGTCTGTACTTTTCCTGAAGGGGAGGATCCCGATAGTTTTGCCAAAAACAATACCTATGAGGATATAGTCGCATATCTCCAAGAAAATTCCAAGGACTTTATCCAGTTCAAGACTTCTTTGTTGGCCAAAGAGGCGGCCAATGACCCTATAAAACGAGCTGATACGGTAAGAGATATTGTAAATAGTATTAGCAAGATACCCGATCGTATTCAGCAGGAAATCTATGTTCAGGAGTGTGCAAAGATTATGCAGATTTCTGAGGATGTACTTTACAATACACTGGCTCAGATTGATAAAAAACATCAAACGGATACAGCTAAAAAGGCAAAGCAAGAACAAAAGGCCTTCGAAGTTGTCAAGAACGATGCAGTAGTTGAAAAGGTTGATGTTCAATATGAATTGGAGCGAAAGATTATTGAGGTTCTTTTACTCTATGGCGACCAAAAGCAAGAGTTTGAGGATTTGGTGTTAAAGGAAAATGACGAAGGTGAATTGGTACTGGAGCCCGAAATTGTTGAGGCCAAAGTGTATGAAAAAGTGTATTTGGATCTTCAGGATGATGAAATTGAATTGACGAACGAACAGTTCAAAACCATTTATTATAAGTTGATCGAAAGACTGAATGAGGATACTGACTTTTCTATAAATACGTTTTTATCTGATTTGGATCAGGAAACCGTTTCACAAGTGTCCTCAATTTTGATGGAAGAGGAACAGTATGTACTTCATGATTGGGAAAGGAGAGACATTTATCCAAAAGAGAAAGAAGTAGGGGTGGCGCAATTGGTTGGGGAGACCATACTGACATTGCGTTGTAACTTGATCAAAAACCGAATAGAAAAACTGCAGGAAAGGACCCAGGATAATCTGGGAGACAATTCGGAGGTTTTGGAGGAGATAGTAAATTACCTTCAGCTTAATAAATTGTTGAACGCAAAACTAAACCGTGTACTTTCTTAATAATATAAAACCCCTTCCAATTTTAATTGAAAGGGGTTTCCACAATAGTTGGTTTGGTTGGGTATTCCTAATATAGTTCCAAGGCTTTAGCCTGTTGAAGCAAGTCCACCAAATTATCCACGTTCAATTTCTTCATCAAACGGGCTTTGTATGTACTTACTGTTTTTTCGTTTAGGTTCAATCCTTCGGCAACCTCCTTGTTTCTTTTTCCGCTGGCCAATAATTTTAGCACTTCCACTTCTCTGGATGAAAGTTTTCTGAAGAATCTCCTGGGTTTTTGGGTGCTTTCATCAAAGGCTAGGCGCTGGGCAAGTTCGTTTGTAATGAACATATTGCCTTCGCTTACTTTTTTTACCGCGGAAACAATGTATTCCAAGTCGGCAGTTTTGGATAGGTAGCCAAAAGCACCGGCACGAATAGTGCTTAGAGCATAAACATCTTCGGACTGTCCGCTGTACATCAATGTTTTAATGTCAGGGAACTCCAATTTCATTTTTCTAAGTGTGGCAATTCCATTTATTTCTGGAATATCCATCTCTAAAATTACTACATCGGGGGTTACAGTTTTCAATGTATTAAAAAGCTCCTCGGTAGTTGAAACATCCGCAATGATTTCAATATCAGCGCTGGATTCAAGTACCTTTTTGATACCAAGCCTTACAACGGGATGGTTATCAGCTATCAATACTTTTATCATTGTGTTAGGTTTAATTTAATGAATGGTTAGTGGCTAAATACCTACAATATATAGCGAGCAAGATAACAATTAATTCATGTAAAACTGTAACTTTTTTCTTAAAACCATAGTTTTTCTATGGTTTTTTTCGTCTTAAACAGGGGTTTTCTGGATGAAGTGTTATTTTAACTTGTCTGGAATTTCACAAATCGGGATAGGAACCATCTTGTGTTTGTTGGCAGAATTATATTTTTTATAGATGACAAAAATTTCTTTTTCCCTTCCTGAGAAATTAGCTGCGGTTTTTCCTTTGTCATCCATTTCCATGGCCCATTCCAATTCGGGATAGGAGGCGCCGATTTGATCTTCATCGGTTCGGCTATCTCCCCAAAGTCCATCAGTTGGAGGGGCCTCCATAATATCTTGGTTTATCTCGAGCACCCTGCCAAGCTCGTACACTTCTGTTTTTAAAAGGTCGGCAATCGGGCTAAGGTCAACACCGCCATCACCGTATTTTGTATAGAACCCAATACCGAAATCTTCAACCTTGTTTCCAGTACCGGCTACCAAATACCCTTTTAGAGCAGCAAAATAGTAAAGGGTGGTCATTCGAAGCCTGGCCCGTGTATTTGCCAAGGACATGAAACGTTCTTCTTCCTTGTCCACTTTTGGGAACGCATCGACCAAACTATCAAACACCGGAGTTAAGTTTACGGGCTGTCTGGAAACATTTGGAAAATTTTCAATCAACCAATCAATATGTCGATCGGCGCGGGTTACTTGGTTCTCGCCTTGGTGAATGGGCATTTCCAAACATAAAAGGTCTAATCCTGTTTTGGCACAGAGTGTTGAGGTCACAGCAGAATCAATTCCGCCAGAGACTCCAATGACAAAACCTGTACATTTTGCATTTTCGGCATACTCTTTTAACCAGTTTACAATATGGTCAATCACCTTTTCTGTTTGCATATCTCACTTTTTAGATTCTATAAATTACCTTTGTGCCCTGTAAATTTAAACCCTGTGTCCTTAAAAATGAAGTGGTTGTTCAAATACTTTAGTGTTCCGGTATTTAGAAATTTTGTTTTATTGATAGTTTTGCTTCTTTCATCTTGTGGAGAATCCGATAAAACGGAGGAGGAAATCGCCAAGGTTGCCATTGATTTGCATATTTCAAGATTTGATCAAGAATTCGCCAATGCAACCGCTGAAGATATTCCCAAGTTAAAGGCAAAGTATCCTTATTTGTTCCCAGAGCAGTTTCCGGATAGTGTGTGGATTGCTAAGTTGACAGATACTATCCAAGTTGAACTTTTCGATGAGGTTGACAAAACTTTTGGTGATCTTGATCAAGAGTCAGCAGATTTAGAGTCACTTTTTAAACATATAAAGTACTATTTTCCTGAAACGAAAACACCCCATGTGGTAACGCTTACTTCGGATGTAAGATATGATAACCGTATTATCTTGGTAGATTCTTTGTTATTGATAGGTCTGGATAATTATTTGGGTGACGACCATCATTTTTATGAAGGCATACAACGATACATCGCATCTTCTTTGGATAAAAAGTTTTTGATTTCCGATGTGACAAGTGCTTTTTCCAAAAAAGTACTTTCCTATCCTCGGAATAGAACCCTTCTGTCTCGAATGGTTTATTACGGAAAAGAACTTTACCTAAAGGATAAATTGATTCCTTCTGCTACCGATCCTCAAAAGATTGGATATTCCGAAGAGGAAATGGAATGGGCCAAGGCCAACGAAGAACAAATGTGGAAGTATTTTGTGGAACGTGAATTACTCTACAGTACAGATGCTACATTGGATAAAAAATTCTTGGACCCAGCACCTTTTTCCAAGTTTGGATTGGAACTAGACAACGAATCACCTCCACGTTTGGGGAGATATATGGGTTGGCAAATTGTGAGGGCCTTTATGGAGAAAACCGACACAGGTCTAAAACAGATGTTGGGGATGCCAGCGGATGAAATTTTAAAACAATCAAATTACAAACCAAAAAGATAAATGGCAGTAGAACATACTTCGGAGATAACGTTGACGGTTGGATTGGATGAAAACCGAGTGCCTGAGGAATTGAAATGGTCGGCACAAGATGGTGGAATTAATGAGGAAGAGGCTAAGGCGATGATGTTGTCCGTATGGGACAGTAAAAATCAAGAGTCATTAAAAATAGACCTGTGGACCAAGGATATGCCAGTGGATGAAATGAAAGTATTTTTTCATCAAACATTGGTGACCATGGCAGATACCTTTTTCAAGGCTACCCAAGACGAAAAGATGACCGCCACCATGAAGGACTTTTGTGATTACTTTGCGGAAAAGTTGGAACTTAAAAAGTAGGCCTCCAATCTTCAGAACCTATTTTTTGATTTCAAAATAACCCATTTCTGTCATAGTTTGGGATTTAAGATGTCGATGTGAATGATCTAGGGTCTCCCCTGAACCTTTCATTAGTTTAAATCGGGAACTTTGATGTTGTGACAGGGATTCAATTTCATAATAATTTTCCTTTTCAATTATTGTAAGGCGTTCGTGTTGGTCTATTAAGGAGCGCCAAATCTTCCTAATCGATTTATAGGGGCTATTGATTTTGTGTAAAATATCCTCTATTGAATGGTGGTCGCTTTTAGTAGGTCTGTAGAATGATAGGTAATCCAAACCATTTGAAACCGAATCTGAGTTGAAGATTGGATCAAGGGTCAAGGATTTTGAAATCAATTCAATGGATGCGCCATAATAATAGTTCGAATTAAGTGCTGCAAACTTTAGGGGCACTTGGAACTGTACCAATACTGAGCTGGCATTGGCATATACCTTTTGCTCATAAAAATCGGGTGCATTTTCCCCGATTTCCTGTTTTAAAATGTTTTGCCCCATTTTAATAATCGATTTTTTGTCTAATTTTTTAATTTTTTCCACAGTGGCTTTTTCAATTTTTGTTGCTTGATGGGAAGAAGTGCAATTGGACATGATTAAAAGAATAAGGAAAGGGTATACAAATTTAAAAAGTGGGGAATTGAACATGTGTGGACTAATTCGCTTAATTGAATTTAACTTTTTCCTTACCCCTTAAATCCAAGGCACGGATTATACTTTCCTTTTTTGGTGATTGTAAACTCATATAAACCACCATTCCTCCGATAATCATGAGGTACAGTTGGTTTTGGGTCAAATAAAAAACTGCAGTACTTATTAGTGCAGGCATTTCCAGAAGTATCATTTTCAATAAAAAGGCAGTTTGGAATTTCTCAAGTTTTTTGGGTAGTGATAGGTCGATTGAAATGCCCAAAAGATATTTTCTAAAGATCAGGTCGCTTAAATATATGCCTAGAACAATAGTGGAGATTACAAAAGCCAATAAAATGTCCCATGCATGCAAAATCAATAAATATGGGTTGTCCGCCAATTGGTATAAAACTATGCCAACCAGAACCGGACTTGCCATTATGGCTTTGTGAAGTAGGTTGATTCTTTTTAAAAAACTTGAAATTCCGTTATTGCTATCATTCATTTTGATATGCTTTATTCAAAATAATGAAAGAAAACGTATTATTACGGTTGGTAATTGACGGATGCTAAGTTTCAATTGACGGATTAGGGTATGTTCAGGTCCCTTCCTGCAACCGGCATATTGATTGTCCTGCTTTTTTCAATTTAATTTATCCATTGATTTGCGGTAAGGCCATCGGAACTTCCATGAGTAAAACGCGACTATCGGATGTTGATTTAAAATTGAATGACTCCGTGTCCCAAATGCCAAACCCATCTCGTTTTTCCAGTTTTTGGCCTTCAATTTCCACTTCTCCATCTAAGATAAAGGCATAAACACCGTTCCCTTGCTTCTTGATTTGATAGGAATCTGTGGTGTCTGCTTCAAATTTTCCTAAATGAAACCAAGCGTCTTGGTGGACCCAAACACCGTCGTCATCTCGATTCGGTGATAATACCTGATAAAAGCTGTTTGGCTTTTCAATTTCCCGAATAGAGATTTGATCATATCTAGGTTCCACATTTCGCTTATTTGGGAAAACCCAGATTTGTAGAAACTTCACCTCTTGGTCATTGTTTTTATTGTATTCGCTATGTTGGATGCCGGTTCCGGCGCTCATCACCTGTACATCTCCTGCCTTAATGGTAGTAGTGTTTCCCATACTGTCCTTGTGTTCCAAATCCCCTTCCAAAGGAATGGATATGATTTCCATATTGTCGTGCGGGTGGGTTCCAAAACCTCTTCCGGGAGCTACTTGGTCGTCGTTAAGTACGCGCAATACCCCAAAATGTACTCGCTCTGGGTTATGGTAGCCTGCGAAACTAAATGTATGGTATGAATTCAACCAGCCATGGTCGGCGTGTCCGCGAGTTGCTGCTTTGTGCAATACAGATTTCATTGTATCAATTTTTGATTTATAAAAGCTTTTTTAGGTAGCTATTAGTCGTAAAATCGGACCTAATCTTACCTTATTTGATTAATGAGGAAAGTAGGGCTTATGGTTATTTGTTGCTCTGGAAAAATTGTTGGTTGATACCGTCGATGAACTCAAGAAGTTCTTCCCTCCCCATTCGGTTGGTAGATGAGGTAGTAAAATGTGGAGGCGCTTCTTCCCAAGCTCCCTCCAATAATTTTTGTAGATAGGCATTGGCCTGTCTTTCAATCACAGCAGGTTTTAGTTTGTCCGCCTTAGTGAAGATTATAGCAAATGGAATCTGATTGGTGCCCAACCATTCCATAAATTCAAGGTCAACAGGTTGTGGTTCATGACGAATATCCACCAAAACAAAACCACAAACAAGCTGCTTCCTTTTTTGAAAATACTCCGTAATGTACTTTTGAAACGTTTTCTTGTCCTTTTTGGAAACTCGGGCATAGCCGTAACCGGGCAAATCCACCAAAAACCAATTGTTGTTGATCTTAAAGTGGTTGATGAGCTGGGTCTTTCCTGGTCTTCCCGAGGTTTTGGCCAACGCTTTGCGCTCGACCAACATGTTTATCAAAGAAGATTTTCCCACATTGGACCGGCCAATAAAAGCATATTCAGGTAATGGTTCATTGGGGCATTTGGCAACATTGGTGTTGCTCATTACAAATTCTGCTGAGGTAATTTTCATACTTAGAAGTTACGCTTTTTCAGCCAAGCCTCTAGAATATGGTTAAAATCATTAGGGTGTTCCATCATGGGGGCATGGCCACATTTTTCTATCCAATATAAATCCGAATCGGGCAGCAGTTCATGGAATTCCTTTGCAACTTTTGGTGGAGTTACTGTATCATTTTCTCCCCAAATAATGCAGGTTGGTGTGTTCATGTGGGGTAAATCTTTGGACATGTTGTGGCGAATGGCACTTTTGGCAATGGCCAATGTCTTCACCAATTTCATCCTATTGTTTACTGTTGCAAAAACCTCGTCCACAATTTCCTTTGTAGCTACTTTGGGGTCGTAGAACACGTCCTCGGCCTTCTTTTTAATAAAATCGTAGTCGCCACGTTTTGGATATCCATCACCCATGGCACTCTCATAAAGCCCGGAACTCCCGGTAATTACAAGTGCCTTTACCATTTCAGGAAACATCTTGGTGTGCAATAGACCGATATGTCCTCCCAGGGAGTTGCCCAGCAAGATCACATCCTTCAATCCTTTGTGCTCAATAAACCCTTCCAAAAATGTGGCAAAATTCTTTACCGTGGTTTTTAGTAGTGGCATATCATAAATGGGCAGTTCGGGAATTAACACCTGATATCCTTTAGGTGGAAAATATTCGGATACACCTTGGAAGTTGCTCAAGCCCCCCATCAAACCGTGCAATATGATCATAGGAGTACCTTCTCCCTTTTCTATGTATCGGTATTTGCCATCCTCAATTAAATGCTCTTCCATCTATAGTCAGTTGGTAGTAAGAGGCGCAAATATAGGAATTTCATATCACAAAGATTTCAGGTTTTCGCTTAACTGGACCAAGTTTTTTTATTCGAGTTAAATCTTATCTCATATCCGTTCAAAGATTGCATGTTGGATTTTGAGGTCCAAACATGGAGATTTTATCCAAAAGTGGAGAATTTATTAACAAAAGTGGTGTTAAGTGGAGAAATGTGGAAATAAAATCTATATATTTGAGTTGTATTAACTAACCAATTGATTTCTAGTGACCCATATCATAGGACAACATGATTGTAAAGCGGACTCCAAAGGAAGGGTATTGTTGCCCATTTCTTTGAAGAATCAGCTTTTACCTGTTTTAAAGGATGGGTTTATAATCAAACGGTCGGTTTTTCAGCAATGTCTGGAATTATATCCCAAGGAGGAGTTCGATGTCCTCATGCAGAAAGTGATGAAGAAAAGCAAAATCAACCGAAAGTACGATGCTTTTGTTAGAAATTTTGTGGCAGGTATGAAGGAAGTAGTTATTGATGGGGATTCAGGAAGATTGCAGATTCCGAAAAACTTAGTGGAGTTTGCTGGAATTGAGAAGGAAGTGGTTCTGAACGCGGTTTTTGACAAAATCGAGATTTGGAACAAGGATATGTACGAGAAGGTCTTGGCCGAAGGCGAAAAGGATTATGCCGATCTGGCCGAGGAGATTTTTGATGACGATGAGTAGTGCATATCACAATCCGGTATTACTGAAGGAGTCGGTGGACGGATTGAATATAAAAGAAGATGGAGTATATGTTGATGTCACCTTTGGTGGTGGTGGACACTCCAAAGAAATTTTGAAAAGATTGGGTGATAGCGGCAAGTTGTTCGCGTTTGATCAAGATGAGGATGCCCTTCAGAATACAATAGATGATGATAGGTTTCAGTTGATCAATCAAAACTTTCGCTACCTCAAACAGTTTTTAAAGTTCTATGGCATTCGGAAAGTTGATGGAATCTTGGCGGATTTTGGGGTTTCCTCCCATCAGTTCGATGAGGCTGGCCGCGGTTTTTCCATTCGGTTCAATGCAGATTTGGACATGCGGATGGATAGAAACAACCAATTGTCGGCCTTCCAGGTGGTGAATACCTATTCCCAAGAAGATTTAGCGTCGGTTCTTTTTCAATATGGCGAGTTGCGAAATGCAAATGCCATGGCCAAGACCATTGTTATGGCACGCTCCGAAGAACCCATCAAAACAACTGATGACCTGAAAAAGATCTTGAGCAGGTTTTTGCCTAAAATGAAAGAGAACAAGATTTTGGCACAAATCTATCAAGCAATCAGGATAGAAGTGAACCAAGAGATTGAAGTGCTCAAGGAATTTTTGGAGCAAGTGCCGGAGATGTTGAATGAAGGTGGAAGGTTGAGCTTGATCAGTTATCATTCCTTGGAGGATCGATTGGCAAAACGCTTCATTCGAGCTGGGAAGTTTGATGGAGAACCGGAAAAGGATTTTTATGGAAACATTAATGTTCCATTGAAAAAGGTTGGAAAGTTGATTGTACCATCAGCCGAGGAAATTGCTAATAACAATAGGGCAAGAAGTGCAAAACTCCGCATTGCGGAAAAAATTTAAAAAGTATAGTTGAGATGTCATCTTGAGCGCAGTCGAAAGGTGGTATAAGATATAGATTCCCGCATTGGCGGGAATGGCAATTGAAGATGAAATGAGAAAAGGATTACTGGACATATTAAAAGGAAAGTTTTTGGTGAGTGGCGATGCTCCCAAGAACTGGATGTTTTTGTTGTTTGCCTCTTTCTTGGCGGCTTTAATGATTTCCAGTAGTCATAATGCCGATAAAAAAGTATTGGAGATTGCTGAATTGAACGAGGAAGTACGCAAACTTAAAAGTGAGTTTTTCGAAGCGCGTTCCAGCGTACAGCAACTCAAATTGGAATCGACCCTGCGAGAGGTGGTGGCCGAAAAGGGATTAGTGCCATCCGAAAATCCTCCTAGAAAAATAAAAGTTAAATCAGCGGAATAGTGGCCATTACCGAAAAAAATATCATGAACAGACTGTACCTCGTAGCCGGGGGACTTGTTGTTTTGGCTATAGCCGTGGTGGTGAAATTGATAGATATTCAAATGGTGCAAGGTGAGAAGTATAAAGAACTCGCCTTGAGCAAAACTGAGAAAATGTTCACTATTGAGCCCAATCGTGGTAATCTTTATTCGGAAGATGGGAGTTTGTTAGCGGCATCTGTCCCTAAATATGACATCAGGTTTGACGCCCAGACCGTTTCCAAAGAAAATTTTCAGAACAACGTCACTGCCTT
Source organism: Allomuricauda sp. (assembly GCA_040285615.1). Taxonomy (GTDB): domain Bacteria; phylum Bacteroidota; class Bacteroidia; order Flavobacteriales; family Flavobacteriaceae; genus Flagellimonas. The sequence goes on along the minus strand of JAVJRL010000010.1, from coordinate 170,880 downwards.
GTCCGATTCTTTAGGCAAGCTTTTCAATAGGCCATCTTCGTATTACAGACAGTTATTCAGAAAAGCAAGAGCCAATGGCAATCGTTATAAATTGGTGGCTCGTAATGTGGGGTATCTGGATTATGTGCGCATCAAACAATTTCCGCTTTTTAACCTTGGCCCTTATAAAGGTGGGTTTATAGAAACCCATCGAGTGGTTCGAGAATACCCTTTGGGTAAAATGGCGGCAAGAAGCATTGGTTACGAGCGCGTGGACGAAAACGGATACTACACAAGAGTGGGATTGGATGGTGCTTTTGGAGAAACTTATTTGCGTGGCAGGGAAGGTAAGCGATTAAAGCAAAAAATAGCCAAGGGGCAATGGAAGCCTGTTGGTCTCGATAATATAGTAGAGCCACAAGATGGATTGGACGTGGTTTCTACAATTGATGTAAACATTCAGGATATAGCGCACCATGAATTGTTGAAACAGCTTGAAAAATACAAGGCTGATCATGGATGTGTGGTGGTGATGGAAACAAGAACTGGTGAAATCAAGGCCATTTCCAACTTAGGTATAACTTCCGAAGGAAAATATTATGAAAAGCTCAACTACGCTGTAGGAGAATCACATGAGCCAGGTTCCACTTTTAAATTGATGTCCATGGTGGCCGCTTTAGAAGATAAAGTGGTCGATACCAACACGGTCATCGATACCGAAAAAGGGAGATATCGCATTTATGATGGGGTTGTAAAAGATACCAAATGGGGAGGGCACGGTAAAATTACGTTGTCCAAAGCGTTTGCGGTTTCATCCAACGTAGCTTTTGCAAAAATCATCAACGAAAATTATAAGGAGCAACCCGAAAAGTTTGTCAATCGGTTGATGAACATGGGACTTCATAAAAAATTGGGGCTTCCTATAATAGGTGAGGGCGACCCGGTAATCCGTTATCCTGGCGATAAAGGATGGTCGGGAATTTCTTTGGGGTGGATGTCGCATGGTTACGAAGTGTCGCTGACACCGATTCAAACCTTGGCCTTTTACAATGCCATTGCCAACGATGGGGAATATGTAAAACCCCGGTTGATTCAAGAGGTGCGTGAAGGCAACAAAGTATTAAAGCGATTTGATAAGGAAGTGTTGAACTCTTCAATTTGTTCCAAGGAAACGGTAAAAAAGGCACAGCAACTATTGAAGGATGTTGTGGAGAAAGATTATGGGACTGGACATAGAATGTACTCCAAAAACTTTTCCATGGCCGGAAAAACTGGGACTACTCAAAAAAACTATGTGGAGAAGAACCCTGATAAATTGGCGTACATCTCTTCTTTTGCCGGTTATTTTCCTGCGGACAATCCAAAATACTCCTGTATTGTGGTGATTCATGAGCCAGATAAGGATGAAGGATACTACGGAGCAGATGTTTCCGGTCCGGTATTCAAGTCCATGGCACAGAAAATACACGCTATTTCACCCATGGTGGATGAAGTGGATAGCAAGAATATTCAAGATGTTGATTTGGAAAAAGAGTATCAACAATATTATGCCGAAGCACAGAAAAAATATAATACCATCCCCAATGTTAAAGGTATGTGTGGTATGGATGCTGTCTCATTATTGGAAAATTTAGGAATAGAAGTAGAAGTGCACGGCAATGGAAAAGTCAAAAATCAGTCGGTAAACCAAGGGACCAATATTAAACAGGTTAAAAAAATAGTACTGGAACTTTCATGAAGTTATTGAAGGATATATTATATGGTGTAAGCCTTTCCGCGGTTAGTGGAGATACCAATATAATGGTGAACAAGGTTCATTTCGATTCCAGAAAAGTCGAGATGGATGATGTGTTCGTTGCGGTTCGCGGTACCGTTACCGATGGGCATAAATACATCCAAAAAGCTGTTGATTCTGGCGCAAGAGCTATTGTATGCGAAGAGCTTCCTGAGATAATGGTAAATGGAGTTACATATTTACAGGTGACCGATTGCAATAGTGCATTGGCCATAATTGCTTCTAATTTCTATGATAATCCTTCCAAGAACCTAAAATTGGTTGGAGTTACGGGAACCAATGGTAAGACTACAGTGACTACACTTTTGTACAATCTGTTTAAAAAAGCTGGGTTTAAGGTTGGGCTCATCTCTACGATCAAAGTATTGGTAGATGAGAAAGAGTACAAAACAAGTCATACTACGCCTGATGTTCTAACTATCAATGACTATTTGTCCAAGATGAACGATGTTGGTGTGGAATTCTGTTTTATGGAGGTAAGTTCCCATGGTATTCATCAAAAAAGAGCGGAAGGGCTTCATTTTGAAGGAGCCATATTTACTAACCTGTCTCATGATCATTTAGATTACCACAAAACTTTTGCAGAGTACAGGGATACCAAGAAAAAATTGTTCGATGGTCTTCCAAAAACAGCTTTTGCTTTGGTCAATATCGATGATAAAAACGGCTTGGTAATGTTGCAGAATACCAAGGCCAAAAAATATACCTACGCCTTAAAATCTTTTGCGGATTACAGGGCTCAGATTTTGGAAAAACAATTCAATGGTCAACTGTTAAAAGTTGATGACAATGAGTTGTGGTCCAAACTGATTGGGGATTTTAATGCTTATAATTTACTGGCCATATATGCCACGGCAGATATTCTGGGGCTCGAAAAATTGGAGACCCTTAGATTGATGAGCGAGCTGGAAAACGTTGATGGCAGGTTTCAATATTTCATATCAAAAGAAAAAATAACGGCTATTGTTGATTATGCCCATACGCCGGATGCATTAAAAAATGTATTGGTTACAATCAATGCATTGAGGACTGGAAATGAAAACGTCATCACCGTAGTGGGGTGTGGTGGTGACCGTGACAAGTCTAAGCGTCCGGTTATGGGTTATATCGCTTCAGAAATGAGCAATCAGGCCATTTTCACATCGGATAACCCTAGAACAGAATCGCCATCAGCAATCATTGAAGAGATGGAAGCTGGAGTAGAGCCCCAAAACACAAGAAAGGTGTTGTCCATAGAAAATAGAAAACAAGCCATAAAAACAGCTTGCAAGCTTGCAGTGGCCAACGATATTATCCTTGTGGCGGGAAAAGGTCACGAAACCTATCAGGAAACCAATGGTGTCCGGGTCGATTTTGATGATTTTAAGGAATTGAAAGAAGCTCTTGAGAGCCTAAAAAAATAGTGTAGTCCATGTTATACTACTTGTTCGAGTTTTTAGAGAAGCAATATCAACTGCCTGGAGCGGGACTTTTTCGGTTCCTCACTTTTAGGGCGGCAATGTCCGTATTGCTGTCACTATTGATTGCAATGGTCTACGGTAAGCGAATAATACTATTTCTACAAAAAAAGCAGATAGGGGAAAGTATCCGTGATTTAGGTCTGGAGGGACAAAAACAGAAAGCTGGAACACCAACCATGGGCGGGCTGATCATAATCTGGTCAACCTTATTGCCTGTATTGCTATTTGCCGACGTTAAGAATATCTATGTGATCTTGCTCATCATAACAATGATTTGGATGGGAATAATCGGCTTTATTGACGATTACATCAAAATCTTTAAAAAGGATAAACAAGGACTTAAAGGGAGGTTTAAGATTATGGGGCAAGTAGGATTGGGTTTAATCGTAGGTTTAACGCTCTATTTCCATCCTGCCGTGACCATTAAGGAGAAAGATACCACAACCATTACCGAAAATTTTAAGGTGGAAAGTGTGTTTGGGGAGGAGACAAAAACACTTCGTACCAACGTCCCTTTCTTTAAAAACAACGAACTCGATTATGCCGATTTCATCTCTTGGATGGGAGAAGGAGCTGAGGATTACGCATGGCTCATTTTTATTCCTGTAGTTATCTTGATTGTTACAGCAGTTTCCAATGGTGCTAACCTTACCGATGGCATAGATGGTTTGGCAGCCGGTTCATCTGCAATAATTGTACTAACTCTCGGAATTTTTGCCTGGGTGTCCGGTAATATAGAATTCTCGGACTATTTGGACATTTTCTATTTGCCCAGAGTGGGTGAGCTGGTGGTTTTTATTGCTGCATTTGTGGGAGCATTGGTCGGATTTTTATGGTACAACACCTATCCAGCCCAAGTTTTTATGGGTGATACGGGTAGTTTGACCATTGGAGGCGTAATTGCTGTTATTGCCATTATCGTAAGAAAAGAATTATTGATACCGATTTTATGTGGAATCTTTTTCGCCGAGTCTTTATCCGTGATGTTGCAAGTGGGTTATTTCAAGCATACCAAGAAAAAATACGGCGAGGGAAAACGCATATTCTTGATGGCGCCGTTACACCATCATTATCAAAAAAAGTTATATCACGAAAGTAAAATAGTAACCCGGTTTTGGATTATAGGAATTATGCTGGCAATCATCAGTATTGTTACTCTTAAAATTCGATAACCATGGGCCGCTTGGTGATACTTGGAGGAGGAGAAAGTGGTGTTGGAACCGCTATTTTGGGAAAGCAAAAGGGATTTGAGGTCTTTGTTTCGGACAAAGGTGAAATAAAAGAGAATTATAAAAAAGTTCTTGAACATTTTGAGATTGAATGGGAGTCCGGTGAGCATACCGAAGCCAAGATTTTAAATGCCGATGTGGTCATGAAGAGTCCTGGTATTCCGGATAGGGTGCCCTTGGTAAAAGCACTTGTTGAAAAAGGAATTCCGGTGATTTCTGAAATAGAATTTGCGTCAAAATATACAGATGCCACTTTGATTGGAATCACGGGAAGCAACGGAAAAACCACGACAACTATGTTGACCTATCATCTTTTAAAAGATGGTGAGTTAAATGTAGGTATGGCCGGAAATATTGGTGACAGCTATGCTAAAATGGTTGCTGAAAATGATTATGCTCATTATGTATTGGAGATAAGCAGCTTTCAGTTGGATGGTATTGTGGATTTTAAACCCCACATCGCCATGATTACCAATATTACTCCAGATCATTTGGATAGATATGATTACAAGTTTGAAAACTATATCGCATCCAAGTTCAGAATAGCCATGAATCAAGATGAAAACGATTACTTGATTTACGATGCTGATGATGAAGTGATTCAGGCTTGGCTAAAAGAACACCCTGTTCAATCCAAATTGGTTCCTTTTTCGGTAAAAAGCAAACTGGAAGAAGGAGCTTGGTTGGAAGACAAAACGATAAAAATAAAATTAGAACATAAAACCTTGGAAATGAGTGAAGATATTTTGGCCTTAGAAGGTCAGCACAATGTGAAAAATACAATGGCGGCAAGTATGGCAGCCATGTTGGTGAAGGTCAGGAAAGAGACCATTCGCAATAGTATCCAGTCTTTTCAGGGAGTGCCCCACAGATTGGAAAAAGTGTTGAAGATAAACCATGTGGAATACATCAACGATTCCAAGGCAACCAATGTGAATGCCACTTTTTATGCATTGGACGGTATTAAAAAACCCATTGTTTGGATTGTTGGAGGTGTGGATAAAGGAAACGATTATTCCGAGTTGATGCCGATGGTGCGAGAAAAAGTGAAGGCCATTATTTGTTTGGGAGTGGACAACTCCAAATTAATTGATGCTTTCGGTAATGTAATCGACCTTATGGTCGAAACCTATTCCATGGAAGAAGCCGTAAAGGTGGCTTATAAAGTGGCTGAGCGGGGAGACGCTGTATTGTTATCTCCAGCCTGTGCCAGTTTCGACCTTTTTAAAAATTATGAGGATAGAGGAGATCAATTTAAAACTGCAATAAAAAACTTGTAAAACGTGTTGGGAATATTCAAAAATCTGAAAGGTGATAAAGCCATCTGGGGCGTAGTGGCCCTATTGGCGCTTTTCTCATTTTTGCCGGTATATAGTGCCAGTACCAATTTGGTGTACGTCAACGGTGACGGGACCACTTTGGGCCATTTGGTGAAGCATGCTGTGCTCTTGTTCTTGGGCTTCGGTATTATTTATGCCGTGCACAGAATTCCTACGCATTACTTCAAAGGGCTTTCCATAATTGGGATGCCCATTGTTATCCTACTTTTGATTTACACCTTAACCGTTGAAACACGTATAGGAGGGGTGACAGCAAACCGTTGGATAAAAATTCCGTTGGTGGGCGTCAATTTCCAGACCTCTACGCTGGCGGCTGTGGTATTAATGATTTGGATAGCTAGATATCTCACTAAAATCAAAGAAACCAAAATCACATTCAAGGAGAGTATTTTACCATTGTGGTTACCTGTTGCCTTGGTGGTACTATTGATTTTACCTGAAAACTTTTCAACTGCTGCCATCATTTGTTTTATGGTGTTGGTATTATGCTTTTTGGGTGGATATCCTTTAAAATATTTGTTTGCCATGGTGGCGACAGGAATCGTATTCGCAGGAATGTTCCTGTTTGTACTTTTCAAAGCACCCGAAGTGTTGCCTCAACGTGCGGGAACTTGGAAATCGAGAATAGAAACTTTTATTCATCCCGAACAGGCCGATAAGGATGATCTGCATCAGCTGACCTTGGCTCAAATTGCTGTGGCCGAAGGAGGCGTAGTGGGCAAAGGAGCGGGTAAGAGCGTGATGAAGAATATGTTGTCGCAAAGTACTTCGGATTTCATTTTTGCCATCATAATAGAAGAATATGGATTGTTGGGAGGAGGAGCTTTGCTCTTTTTTTATCTGTTGCTATTGTTCCGAATTGTGGTCGTGGCACATTCGTCCAAAACGGTGTTTTCAAAATTATTGGTGATAGGAGTTGGTTTGCCTATTGTGTTCCAAGCTTTTATCAATATGGCTGTAGTGGTTCAGTTGTTCCCTGTAACGGGTCAGCCGTTGCCGTTGATTAGTATGGGAGGAACATCTATTTGGATGACCTGTATGGCGATTGGAATTGTGTTGAGTGCGAGCAATAAAAAAGAAAATTTGGAGGAGCAATCCGATGGAATAGATGAAACAAATCCTTTAGAAGTATTAAGTGGACAATTATAGGTTTATACTTTCGGGAGGAGGAACGGGTGGACATATTTATCCTGCCGTGGCCATAGCGAACGAGTTGAAGAGGAGATATCCTGATGCGAAATTTTTGTTTGTTGGCGCCAAGGATAAAATGGAAATGGAAAAAGTACCGCAGGCCGGTTACGAAATAAAAGGCTTATGGATTAGTGGAATACAACGGAAACTGACATTGAAAAATCTCATGTTTCCATTTAAACTGATAAGTAGTTTGTTAGAAGCACGCAAAATAGTAAAACAATTCAAGCCTCATGTAGCCATTGGTACGGGAGGTTTTGCGAGCGGACCATTGTTAAAAATGGCGGAAAGTTCGGGTATTCCATGCGTGCTGCAAGAACAGAATTCCTTTGCAGGAATCACCAACAAACTATTGGCGGGAAAAGCGGAAAAGATTTGTGTGGCCTATGATGGCATGGAACGTTTTTTCCCAAAGGAAAAGATTATAAAAACGGGAAATCCCATCCGTACCGATTTGGTGGATGTGCAAGCAGGAAAGCAGGAAGCGGCCACATTTTTTGGGTTGAATGTTGATAAGAAAACCATTCTTGTTTTAGGTGGAAGTCTTGGAGCTCGGAGAATCAATCAATTGATTGAAAAGGAGCTTGGCTTTTTTGAAGAACAAGGATTGCAGATACTTTGGCAATGTGGCAAACTGTATCATGAAGAATACAAAAAACACGAATCGGATACGGTCAAGGTATTGGCCTTTGTCAACCGAATGGATTTGGCCTATGCTGCTGCTGATGTCATCATTTCAAGGGCGGGTGCAGGATCGGTCTCTGAGCTTTGCTTGGTGGGTAAACCTGTAATTTTTATCCCATCACCAAACGTAGCCGAGGACCATCAAACCCAAAATGCAAAGGCTTTGGTGGCACAAGATGCAGCCATAATGCTTCGGGAAAGTGAGTTGGATACTGAATTTGAACATAGTTTTTCGGACTTAATAGGTTCTGAAGAGAACCAGAAAAAACTTGGAAAAAATATCAAGAAAATGGCAATGCCCAAGGCCACAGAACATATTGTAGATGAAATTGAAAAGTTGTTGAGGTGAATTTGAAAGATATACATAGCGTTTATTTTATCGGTATCGGCGGCATCGGTATGTCTGCCTTGGCACGCTATTTTAAATTTGTGGGCAAAGAAGTGGCTGGTTACGACCGCACTCCGACACCTATCACCGATGGGTTGAAGGAAAAAGGTATTTCGGTTCATTTTGAAGATAATGTCGATTTGATTTCTGACACCTTCAAACATCCAAATACGCTCGTGGTTTATACGCCGGCCGTACCAGTTTCGCACTCGGAACTTCAATTTTATAAGAATAAAGGATTTGATATTAAAAAGAGGTCCGAGGTTTTAGGAATTATTACCAAAGACTCCTTTTGTTTAGCGGTTGCAGGTACTCATGGTAAAACCACAACAACCTGCATTTTAGCACACTTACTTAGCGAATGTGATTTGCCATTGACTGCTTTTTTGGGTGGAATTTCGGAAGATTTTAACAGCAACTTTGTGCTGGATGGTACCGAATATTCTGTGGTGGAGGCCGATGAGTTTGATCGCTCGTTCTTGCGCTTGACCCCGACCGTTGCCTGTGTCACATCCATGGATGCCGACCACTTGGATATTTACGGCACCAAAGAGGAATTGGAACATTCTTTTAAGGAGTTTGTGAGTAGAATTAAACCTAATGGAAAGTTGTTCGTGCGGAAGGGACTTCCTTTGGAAGGTATCACTTTTGGTATTGAAGATGGAGCCGATTATTGCATAGAAAATATTGAAATTGAACATGGAGCCTACATATTTGATCTCGTAACGCCTTCAGAGGTGATTAGGAACGTAAAGTTCAATAAACCTGGAAGGCACAATTTGCTCAATGGATTAGCTGCTTTTGCGATGGCGGTGCAAACCGGTTCCCCACCACACCGCCTTGCCAAAGCTTTAGGGACCTTTAAAGGAGTTCAGCGTAGGTTCTCGTACCAGATAAAGAATAAAGACTTTGTTTTTATTGATGATTATGCCCATCACCCTACAGAGATAAGTGCGGTTCATCAGGCGATACGGGAAATGCATCCGGGAAGGAAGATAACCGTTGTTTTTCAACCCCATCTTTTTTCACGAACACAAGATTTTGTGGATGATTTTGCAACAAGTCTTTCAGATTTTGATGAAATCATCTTATTGGATATTTACCCGGCAAGGGAAGAGCCTATCGAGGGAGTTACCTCGCAGTGGTTACTGGATAAAATAAAGAACCCCAACAAAAAACTGATTTTAAAATCAGCATTGTTGGAAGAAGTAAAAAACTGCAAATCGGGAGTATTGGTTGCTCTTGGAGCAGGGGATATTGGACTGGAAGTACCAAAAATCAAAAAAGAATTGAGTTATGCGCATTAATTGGGATTACATAAAGCTGGCATTTTTGTCCGTCGCTGTAGTTGCGCTTTACGGTTTTGCCGACCAGCGAAACCAAAAAAGAATGGTAGATAATGTCTCCGTGAAATTTGTGGGGGACAACAATTTGTATTTGACTGAAGATGCGGTTAATAAATTGTTAATACAAAATTACGGACCCCTAGAGAATACGCCTAAAGAACAGTTAGTTTTGAATACCATAGAGGAAGTTATACTATCCAATGATATGGTCAAAAATGCCCAGGTCTATCTTACTGTAAACGGGGAGCTTGTATCCAAGATTGTTCAGCGGAAACCGATTGGAAGAATAGAAGGTGTCTCCAAATTTTATTTGGATGATCAAGGTGAACGTATGCCTTTATCAAAATATCATTCGGCAAGGGTACCCATTATTACGGGAAAAATTACAGGGAGAACCCTTGAGGATGCCTATGTGATTTTGGACTATATCAACAAAGATGATTTTCTGAGGAAGAATGTCATTGGGATACATATTGAAGACGAAGGAAAATATCAACTCAAATTCCGCATGGAAAACTTTGTGGTGAATTTGGGCGGAGTGGATAACCTGAACAAGAAGTTCAGCAATTTTATGGCCTTTTATGCAAAGGCAACCAAGGATAATTCCTTGGAAGATTATGCAACAGTTAGTTTGGAATTCAACAATCAAGTGGTTTGCACCAAAATTTAAAGTATGGAACAAGGTAATTATTCAGTTGGTTTGGATATTGGAACTACCAAGATCGTAGCAATCATCGGTAGGGAAAATGAGTATGGAAAAATAGAGGTTTTGGGCACCGGACGATCTAAAAGTTTGGGTGTTCACCGTGGAGTGGTCAACAATATTACCCAGACCATTTCGTCCATTCAACAGGCGGTGGAACAGGCCGAATTGAATTCGGGTCTAAAAATAGGCTCTGTAGTTGTTGGTATTGCAGGTCAGCATATACGAAGCCTGCACCATAGTGATTACATTACCAGACCCAATTCCGAAGAGGTGATAGATAATGAAGACTTGGACAAATTGTGCAATCAAGTGTACAAATTGGTGATGCTTCCCGGTGAAGAAATCATCCATGTGTTGCCACAGGAATATAAAGTAGACGGCCAATCGGAAATCAAGGAACCGGTCGGAATGTATGGTGGCCGCTTGGAGGCTAATTTTCACGTAGTTGTTGGTCAGGTATCATCCATAAAAAATATTGGTAGATGTATCAAAAGTGCCGGATTGGACTTGGGGAATATCACCCTGGAACCTCTGGCATCCGCAGATGCAGTGTTGAGTCAAGAAGAAAAAGAAGCTGGTGTTGCTTTGATTGATATAGGTGGTGGAACTACAGATCTAGCGATTTTCAAGGATGGTATCATCCGTCATACCTCCGTTATCCCATTTGGTGGCAACGTGATTACCGAAGACATCAAAGAAGGTTGCTCCATTATTGAGAAGCAAGCCGAGCTTTTGAAAATAAAATTTGGGTCCGCTTGGCCTGGAGAGAACAAGGACAATGAAATAGTCTCCATTCCTGGTTTAAGAGGTCGTGAACCAAAAGAAATTACTTTAAAAAACCTTTCCAAGATCATCCACGCACGTGTAGTGGAAATTGTGGAGCAGGTGTATGTGGAGATAAAAAATTATGGCCACGAGGAACAAAAGAAAAAATTGATTGCAGGAATTGTACTTACCGGTGGAGGAAGCCAATTGAAGCATTTAAAACAATTGGTAGAATACATTACGGGTATGGATACAAGAATAGGTTATCCCAATGAGCATCTTGCAGGTGACTCTGATGAAGAGGTTGCCAGCCCATTGTATGCAACAGCTGTTGGGTTGCTAATGAATTCCCTGGAGGCCAACAAGAAAAACCAAGTCGTGGATCAAGAAGAGATGCACGAAGAAGAGGTTTTGGTAGGCCAAGAACACGATATGGGAGCCAAGACAAATGTGGCTTCACATACTGAGAGAAAATCCATTTTTGACAAATGGTCAGAAAAGTTGAAGGACTTTTTGGACAATGCAGAATAATAACCCCATAAGAGAAACACAACTGTCATGAGTAAGAACACTGAATTTGACAACATCGCTTTTGATTTGCCCAAGAACAAAAGCAACGTAATTAAAGTTATTGGAGTCGGCGGCGGCGGAAGCAATGCTATAAACCACATGTTTCAGGCCGGTATTAATGGAGTGGATTTTGTAATCTGCAACACCGATGCCCAGGCATTGCAAAACAGTTCAGTACCCAACAAAATCCAATTAGGGGTTTCCCTTACCGAAGGATTGGGTGCAGGAGCCAACCCCGAAGTTGGAGAGCAAGCCGCTTTGGAAAGCATGGAAGATTTAAAGGCCATGTTGGAGCACAATACAAAAATGGCATTCATTACCGCAGGAATGGGTGGTGGTACCGGTACAGGAGCAGCTCCCGTTATTGCAAAGATTGCCAAAGAAATGGATGTTCTTACGGTAGGTATTGTTACCATGCCGTTCCAGTTCGAAGGTGCTATGCGTAATAAGCAAGCGCAGCTTGGGATTGAGAAACTACGTGCTAACGTGGATTCCTTGATTGTAATCAACAACAACAAACTTAGAGAAGTATACGGTAATCTTGGGTTTAAGGCCGGTTTCTCAAAAGCGGATGAGGTTTTAGCCACTGCGGCAAGGGGTATCGCAGAGGTAATTACCCACCACTACACACAAAACATTGACCTTAGGGATGCCAAGACGGTACTTTCCAATAGTGGTACGGCCATTATGGGGTCGGCCGCAGCATCTGGTTCTGCAAGGGCTACCGAGGCCATTATGAAAGCTTTGGACTCCCCATTGTTGAACGATAACAAAATCAATGGGGCCAAAAATGTATTGTTGCTCATTGTTTCCGGATCACAAGAAATCACTATTGATGAAATCGGTGAAATCAATGATCATATCCAAATTGAAGCAGGTCACGGAGCCAACATTATTATGGGTGTAGGTGAAGACGAAGGGTTGGGCGAAGCTATCGCTGTAACTGTAATTGCCACAGGTTTCAATGTAGATCAGCAGGACAATATTGTGAATACCGAGTCCAAAAAGGTATTTTACACCTTGGAAGATGAGCAAACAGCAGAACAGGATTTAACTCCGGAAGCAACAGCAGTGCAGGAAGTGAACCTTGAAAAAACGTCGACTCCTGAACCTGAGCCAGAGCCAACACCAGAACCAACTGTGGTGAAACACACCTTGGAGATGGAAGAGGAACAAGAAGAAGTGACTCCCATAATAGAGGCAAAAGACCCTGATTTAATTCCAACAACCAATTATATAAGAAACTTTAATGTGTTCTACGAGGAAGTTGTTGCAGAGAACGTTGAGGATGACTTCGTAATCATTGAGGCTAAGAATGTAATCAATAATATTGATGTCGTTGATGCCGAAGAAGTCTCTTCCAAGAACAATGAGGACCAGTTCACACTAAGTTTTGATATGCCATTGAACAGTCAGGCTGAAGAAGAAGATGAAAAAGAGCACACCGTAACCTTTAATTTGGATGAGGGAGTAGGAGATGTTGAAGTGAACGATTATGTGGAGGTTAAGCCTGTTTTGGAATATAAAAAGGAGGGTGAGACCCGATACGATCTTCAAGAGTACATGGAGTTGGAAAACAAGTTGACCGGTGCGAAGTCAAAAGCGGAAACCCATGAACCAAAATTGGTGGAGAATGAACTTGTTTTTGAGAAGAAGACGGTAAAGGTTGAAGAAAAAAGTGAAAGTTCAGGGCAAAACGAAGAGACTACAAATAGTCTAGATCCAATGAACAGTTCTATTAGCGATATACTGAAAGACCGTGCCGATGAACGTAGAAGAAAACTAAAGAACTTCAACTATAAGTTCCAGAATAATCGCAATAGTATAGATGATATTGAAAAAGAGCCTGCATACAAGCGTCAAGGTGTGGATTTAAACGATGTTCCAAAGGAACAAAAAGTATCCAGGACCTCATTGGGCGAGGATAGCAACGATGATTTACAGTTGCGTTCCAATAACTCTTTTTTGCACGATAATGTTGATTAGTAGTGTTTAAATTAACATCCATTTTAATGGAGAGCATAAACCCGAAAGTGACAAAACTTTCGGGTTTATTTTTTATCTTCGCGAACTAAATCGGAACACATGGGTTTGCAAGAAAAGGTGATGACAGAAATGAAGGCCGCAATGAAGGCAAAAGATACCGTTGCCTTGGAATCATTGCGAGCAGTTAAATCTGCTATCTTATTGGCTAAGACCGATAAAGGTGGAGGTGCTGAATTGTCTGAAGAGGACGAGATTAAATTGGTTCAAAAATTAGTAAAACAACGTAAGGATAGCGCTGCAATTTATCAAGAGCAAGATCGAGAAGATTTGGCGGAACCAGAATTGGCGCAAGTAGCCGTAATCGAAAAGTTTTTGCCCGAACAGCTTACCGAAGAGGAAATTGAGAAAGTGGTGGTTATGACCATTGATTCTGTTGGAGCTTCGGGTATGCAAGATATGGGTAAGGTAATGGGAATTGTTTCCAAAGAATTGGCTGGTCAAGCCGATGGAAAAACTATTTCTGCCATAGTAAAAGCTAAATTGAGTTCTTAAAATAAAAATTAAGGCCCCGTGGCGCAACTGAATAGCGCATCAGATTTCGGCTCTGAGGGTTGCAGGTTTGAATCCTGCCGGGGTCACATTAAAAGTCTGCAATTTTTGCAGACTTTTTTATTTCACACAAAGGTTTAGGCGACTTTTCCAACTGCCTTTACCACTACATGTTTGCTTATTTTTGAAAATAATAATGGACCATTCACGGGTTTTGTTACAAGGTCGTTGGCACCAAGTTCAAAGATTTTTTTTCGGGTAGCGGCCGTATTGTCCGCTGTGAGTACAATAATGGGGATTTCCTGGTTGCAATTGGCCTTACCCCCTCGGATTATCGAGGTTGTTTCAAAACCGTCCATTTCCGGCATTTGTAGATCCATCAATATAAAATCAAAGGTATTCTCCTTCATCATATTTAATGCCTCTTTTCCGTGATTGGCAATAGTAAGGTTAACCGAGCTCCAATTCTTTTTGAACAATAGTTTTACTACGGTTTGATTCATCTTGTTGTCCTCAACAAGGAGTACATTGGACATCTTTAGTTTTTCGTCTATCCGTATTGATGTTGAATCTTCTTTGACCAAATCTTTATCTTCATCAATCTCAAAGCCTAAACTTAGTTCGCATACAGTGCCTTGTTTTTGATTATCTCTGAAGTTAATACTGCCTTTTTGCAAATCCACATAGGTTTTTACAATATAGAGGCCTAACCCCAAACCACTGAATTCCCGTTTGTCCATGAAGGATTTTTTGGTAAAGGATTCAAAAATGGTACTCATCTTTTCTTTTGAAATACCAATGCCAGTATCCTTTATGATAAAGTTTAAAGTACTCTGTCCATCACCTTTCTTTTTGCAATGGATTACGATATCAATACCTCCATGGTTGGTAAATTTAATGGCATTATCCAAAAGGTGGTTTAGAATTTGTACCAGTTTGGCCTTGTCCCCAATAATTCTTGCTGGTAGTACATCGGACAATTTATAATTGAAATCCAAACCCTTGGCTACGGCCTTTTTCTCTTGGGCTCTCACCACTTTCAATAAGGTCGATTTCAAATCAAATGGGACTTCCTTTAATTCTTGGTCACCTTTTTCGATTACGGTAAAATCTAGAATATCCTCAATGTAACCCAACAAATTTTTGGAAGAGCTCAGAATCATCTTGCATTTTTCTTCCAGATTTTCCTCTTCCTTGTTCTCTTGCAGCGATGTAGCTACTCCCATAATCAGGTTAAGAGGTGTCCGTAATTCATGACTTATGTTGGACAAAAAGGATGATTTAATTTCGTTCATATCCTCCGCCCGCTGAAGCGCCAGCATCTGATTGTGTTCATTTTCCATTCTAAGGTCACGAATCCTATTGATCATGGAAATGGATAGGAACACGATTTCCAATCCAATACCAAATTTTGCACCATTATTGGTGAAAAATGAATTCTCTATAGTATTGAAATTGTTGAGTATAAATACTATAAAACCAAGGACCAGAAAGGAAATGCCGATAACGAAGTAAGGGTCTACTTTTATTTTTTTGACTTTTAAAACTACTAGGGATGCAATCATATGGAGCAAGACCAAAATACCGATTGCATTGGCTAGAGGATAGCAGTATTCAAACGAAGTGGCAAAAGTCAATAGTAGTACCCCAAGGGTTATGGCAACACCCAAAATTTTATTTGCAATATGTAAAATTGGGATGTTCTTTTTAAGGTCGAGAAAGGTATCGCCATATTTTCCGAAAAAGAATAGGGAAACAAATGCTGTTAGTAGTACGGCCCGGTCGGATAGCAATCCCCCTTGAGGAGTAAAGTATTGGTGGAAGAATCCATCCAAAGAAAATTGCATTAAGGCTATAAATAGCACATAAAGCGAATAATAGATGAATGCATTATCCTTTAGGGCAAAAAAGAAAAACAGGTAAATGAGGCAGGCTAGGATTAAAATACCATAGAAGAATCCGTAAAAAACCTGTTCTTTATAGGTTAGGGTAAAGAAACTATTTTCTTGGTATAACCGTATCGGTAGCATTACTACCTCCCCATCACTTTTAAGATGAATATATGCCTGTATTTTTTGATGGGGCTCGAGCTTAATATCAAAAATTGATTTTCTATGTGGAACCGTCTTCTCTGAGAAAGGTATTTTATCGCCACTATATTGTTGCTGTACGTTTCCTTGATCATCCATCAGATACAGATTGACAATATCCGTTATTGGTCTAGCGGTTTCCAGATAATACTGTTTAAATCCAGATGATTGATTTTCCAAGGCAAAAGTCATCCAATAATGGTCATTCGAAAAACCTAGGTTTTCCTTTAAACTGGATAGCGGAACAAACTCTAGGTTTGTATTGTTTCTGATCTCCTCAAAACTATAATTTTGCTGACCTGCCAATAATATACAGGTTTTAGAGCGAAGTGAGATGGCTTCGATACTAGTTTCACTACCTCCAAACTGCGCATTACAAAAGAGGGGAAGTAATAAAATAAAATTTAACCAAGTGTATAAGATAGGGGAGGTTCTGCGTAGCATTAAGTAGGCCTTTGTTGAAACCGCTCTTTGGGAAGCGGAATCATGTTTGTTGGTTTTATTTTTTAACGATTAAAGTGCATGATTAGTGCCCTTGCCGGTTGATAACTAACAATCATTAGATATAATTGAAAAAAATATCGATGAATGGCAATGAAAATTGAAAGGAATCGATTTTAATGTTGACTAAACTAATCGTATTAAGGTATTTCGACCTTTATTTATGAAGAGAAATCAGATATTATGAACAGGATTTTAGTAGTGCTTTTTTTTGTAACAGGTGCATTGAGTTATTCCCAGAGTATAGATTACAATACTAAGAAAGGGTATGCGGCCAGTGGTTATGATGTAGTTGCCTATTTCGATGGTAATCCGATGGAGGGAAAAAAAGAATTCACAACAAACTATGATGGTATAAACTATAAGTTTATCAGTAAGTCCAATATGGATAAGTTTGTTGCTGAGCCCAAAACGTATTTGCCTGAATATGGGGGATATTGTGCATATGCAATGGCCGTTAGCGGAAAAAAAGTGAATGTGAATCCTGAAACGTATGAAATCAGAAATGGTAAACTCTATCTGTTTTATAACAAGGGTAGGAACAATACCTTGCAGTTTTGGCTCAATGAATCCCCAAATGATCTCAGGCCCAAAGCTGATAAAAATTGGGAGAAAATAAAAAATTGAATATTCTTTCTATCTTATACTCAAATTTGTCTAAAAACGAGCAAAACGAAACCAATAGCTAAACATCATGTTCAAATCTTCCTTGGATACCTTGGAGCAGTTTAAAAAAGTGCTGTCGGAGCTGCCCAAAGATTGTTATTCCCAGTCGTGCAGTATACTTTCCAACGCCAGCATAGGGCAACACACAAGGCATGTAATCGAACTGTACCTTTGCCTCATCAAGGGTTACGAGGTTGCTGATGTTTCTTATGATAGAAGGGAACGCGACCTTAAAATCGAAGAGGATTTGGCGTTTGCCCTCGAGCAATTGGCTTACATTCAAACACATTTGGAAAAGCCCAATAAATCCATAAAGGTTAAATATGAATTGGCTGGAGAGGAAAACTGTTTGGATTCCAATTATTTTAGGGAAGTCATGTACAATTTGGAACATACCATTCATCATCAGGCGTTGATTAAGGTGGGTATTGAGCATTTTTCAAACCAGAAGGTTCCGGAATCTTTCGGAGTGGCACCATCTACCATACAATACAGAATAGCATGTGCACAGTAAGTTTTGTTTCTTCAAGAGGTCAATACCTTATCACATCAAATAGGGATGAACATGTTTCACGCCCCTTGGCGTTAAAACCCCAAGAGGAAACCATAGGTTCGGTGAAAGTACTTTTCCCAAAAGACCCTAAAGCTGGCGGTACCTGGTTTGCCTTAAATGAGAATGGCTCGGTAGGCGTGCTACTCAATGGAGGTTTTGTAAATCACAGCCCAACTGGAAATTACGCTCGAAGCCGTGGGTTGGTGCTTCTGGATGTTATTGCATCGGAGAACCCTTTTGATCTGCTTCAAGAAATGGAACTGCTCCAAATTGAACCTTTCACATTGGTTCTGTTTACAACAAAATTGTTGGAGTTTAGGTGGGATGGGCATCAAAAGTATTTTAGACCGTTGGACAAGACTAAACATCACATTTGGTCCTCTGCCACACTTTATAAAGATGAAGTAATTGAGCGGAGAAAAAAATTGTTCCGAAAGTTTATTGATGGTAATTCGCGAATATCCGCTCATGAGGTGGTTGACTTTCATTCCAACAACCATGATGATTTTGAGAATGGATTTATAATTGATAGGAATTCGGGTCTAAAAACCTTTAGCGTGACCCAGGCAATCTTAGATAGGAGTGATAATGATATTGTTATGCGTCATTTCGATTTGCTGAACGATAATTTTTTTGAGGTACCATTTTCTTCTACTCAACTTACCATGTAAAATTTATGGATTCGCTAAAACTAATCTGGCACCGCATTACCCATTGGGAATATTGGCCCTTTTGGCTGATATATTATCCCATGTTTCCAGTTTGGTTATATTATTCAATCAAGGCGCGGTCCATCTTTTTTTTCAATGCTGCCAATCCTGGAATGAAGAATGGCGGTATGGCCATGATATCCAAAATGGATATTTATAATATGATTCCGCCCCAATTTATACCAAGGACCGTATTCGTTGCAAAGAATGAAGATGCAGCTGTGGTGTTGGAACGAATTTTGGAGGCTGGAATAGGCTTCCCTTTTATTGCCAAACCCGATATTGGAATGAAGGCATTCGGGGTTGAAAAAATTCATAATAAAGATGAATTCCAAAAATATGTGCACTGGACACCATCCCATTTTTTGGTGCAGGAATTGATTCCATATCAAAAGGAGGTAGGTATATTCTATGTTCGCAAGCCAGAGGAGGCCCATGGCAAGATTACTGGAGTGGTGTCCAAGGAATTTTTAACCATTACGGGGGATGGCCAAAGCTCCATGATGGAACTCATCAAAGGTAATCCTCGAAGTCACTTGCAATTAAAAGTATTGGAGCAAAAGTTTGGTGATCAACTTCGTAACGTTTTAGATGAAGGCGAAAAGTTTATTTTAGTGCCCTACGGAAGTCATACCCGAGGGGCCAAGTTTGTGGATATCAGCCATCAAATCAACAAGGATTTGGTAAATACTATAGATGGGATATGCTCTCAAATGAAAGGTTTCCATTATGGTAGATTGGATGTGCTGTACAATACCTACGAAGAACTTTGCTTGGGCAAAAAATTCAGTATTATTGAAGTGAACGGGGCAGGAGGGGAAGCCACCCATATTTATGATCCCAAACACTCCTTGTTATGGGCTTGGCAAGAGGTTGCTCGACATTGGGGCATGTTATGCGAAATTAGTATTGTAAACAAAAGTGCTGGGCACTCATACTTAAGTTTTAAGGATGGTAGGGCCATGCTAAAGCAAACAGGGGTTTTGCAAGCACAATTAAAGTTTTAGAAATACCATTAAAGTATGCCTTGAATGAAACTTTCCATTCCACTGGGTTCTGTTGTTGGTGCAAAACGCTTTATAGGTTTTCCAGTTTTGTCAATTACAAATTTGGTGAAGTTCCATTTGATTTTTCCTCCCAACAGGCCTCTTAATTCGGATTTGAGATACTTGAAAATGGGATGCGCATCGCTTCCGTTGACATCAATTTTGGCAAACATGGGAAAAGTCACCCCATAGTTCACTTGGCAAAATTCTTGGATATCATCGGCACTGCCCGGTTCTTGATTACCAAATTGATTACATGGAAATCCCAAAATCACCAATCCCTGATCTTTATATTTTTGATAAAGCGTTTCCAGTCCTTCGTATTGAGGCGTTAACCCACATTTACTGGCAGTATTGACCACAATAATGGTTTTGCCCTTATATTTTTCCATGGATTCCGGGGTGCCATCCAAACGCTCTGCTTCAAATTTGTAAAATTCCATAGGTTTTATTTTTGTTTGCTCATGAGGTGTTTCAATGCTCCGGTAGACCAAAGGGCCCAAAGTATTAATACAGGCTGGAAAAACAGGCGTACAAATCTTTTAAGGTCCGTATTCAATCCAAATGCATCAATGCCATTGGTGTATTGCGAAATGTTTCCGGGGAATATCAACACATAGAATATGGCTAGTACTATGCCTACTTTGACTTTGTGTTTCACCAATAGGACCATGGCTATTCCCAAAGCGATTTCGACCACTCCAGAAGATACAACTACAAAATCCATAAAGGCATCGTTGGTGGGTAACCATCTTGGGACTTGAGCTTGGAATTCTTCCCGTTGAAAGGTAAGATGGCCAACGCCGGCCATAATCATCAGGAGGCCCAATATTATCCTAAATACATTTTGGGTCAAACTAGTGACTGTGTTCATTTGAAAGCTTTTCAGATTCCCTTAAATATAATCATATCGCAACGGAACATTTTACAAAAAGCTTTAAATGTTAACGCATATCAGGAATTTTCTTCCGTCAGCTCCATTTTGTGCTTGATGGTATTCATAATGATGGGGGCATGGATTCTTGAGTTTTCAATGAACCATTTATGGGTTTCCATACCTCCGCAAATTACTCCTGCCAAAAACAGCCCATCAACATTGCTTTCCATTGTTTTTGGATCGTAGGTCGGAAGTCTTTTTGGGTCATCCGATAGTTTGATACCCAGTTTTTCCAAAAAGGCAAAATTAGGCCTGTACCCTGTTAGGGCCAGAACAAAATCATTTTCCAAGGTAACCTCACCGGTTGGTGTATTGATTACAATTTCATGGGGTTTAATTTCTTTGACCGTCGAATTATAATGGGCCGTTATGCTTCCTTCCTCAATACGGTTGATGATATCGGGGCGTACCCAATATTTCACACGGGGTCCCACTTCTGGACCTCGAATCACCAAGGTTACCTCGGCACCCTTGCGCCAACATTCCAAGGCGGCATCTATGGCCGAGTTACTGGCGCCGACTACTACCAATTTCTGACTGGCATAAAAATGTGGGTCATTATAGTAATGGGATACTTTCGGTAAATCTTCGCCTGGAACATTCATATTGTTGGGCAGGTCGTAGAAACCTGTGGCAACCACTACGTTTTTGGATTGGTACTCATCTTTGTCGGTCTTTACCAAAAAAGTTTCTCCTTGCTTTTCGGTATCGATAACCTTTTCAAAAAGATGAATGTTGAGCTGGTTGGATGTTACAATCCTTCTATAATATTCCAAGGCCTCGTTACGTTTCGGCTTGGCCTCTTTACTGATGAAAGGGATTTCGTCAATCTCCAACTTTTCGGAAGAGGAGAAGAACTGCATATTCACTGGGTAGTTGAACAAAGAATTTACAATGGGTCCCTTTTCTATAATGATATAGGAAATACCTTGTTTCTTAGCTTCTAAGCCACAGGCTATCCCAATGGGACCACCTCCAATGATGACAACATCAAATTCCTGCATTATGCTATTTCTTCTTTTAATTTTTTAATGGTATCGGTAGGGTTGGCACTTTTAAAAACAAAACTACCCGCGACCAAAACGTCCGCACCGCAATCAATCAATTTTTTGGCATTTTCAGCATTAACACCACCGTCAATTTCAATTAATGTATTTGCATTTTTTCGATTGATGAGCTCCTTTAGGTCGGCAACTTTTTGATAGGTGTTCTCGATAAAAGATTGACCTCCAAAACCAGGGTTGACACTCATTACAAGTACAATATCGATATCTTGAATGGTATCCTCTAATAACTTTATAGATGTATGCGGGTTGATGGCCACTCCAGCTTTCATCCCTTCGGCCTTAATGGCCTGAAGAGTCCGGTGTAAATGGGGGCATGCCTCGTAATGAACGGTTAGATTATCTACGCCCAAGTCTCCAAAGGTTTTAATATACCTATCCGGGTCGACAATCATAAGATGAGTGTCCAATGGTTTTTTGGCATGTTTGGCAATGGCTTGTATCACTGGCATTCCAAAGGAAATGTTGGGCACAAAAACTCCATCCATGATGTCCAAATGAAACCAATCGGCCTCACTTTGGTTCACCATCTCTATTTCTTGTTGAAGGTTGGCAAAGTCGGATGCCAGGAGCGAAGGGGCAATCATTGATTTGTTCATGTTACAAAGTTAGCCAATTACAGCCATCCTTAAACGAAAAAAACTCCGGTAATCAGCCGGAGTTTATTCATCAATCAAAAAACGAACAGTCATGATAAACTGTTATATCTTACTAAATTACAACTTTCCTGCCAAAAATCAAATTTAAGGATAGTTTAACTGTAATTTATAGGGTGTTTTTCACACTTTAACCCAAATATGTTTTCAAAATCTTACTTCTGGAGGTATGTTTTAACCTACGGATTGCTTTTTCCTTGATTTGGCGAACTCTTTCTCTAGTAAGATCAAAAGTTTCACCGATTTCCTCCAAGGTCATGGAATGTTGTCCTGCCAAACCAAAGTAAAGTCTGATTACATCAGCTTCACGAGGGGTTAGGGTTTCCAATGCACGCTCAATTTCGGTACGTAGTGAATCGTGTAAAAGTTCTTTGTCCGGGTTTGGAGATTCACCACTGCGCAATACATCGTAAAGGTTGGAATCTTCACCATCGATCAAAGGCGCGTCCATGGATACGTGACGACCTGAGTTTTTCAAGGATTGTTTCACATCTTCCACGGTCATGTCCAATTCTTTGGCAATTTCCTCTGCAGATGGTGGACGCTCATGGGCTTGCTCCAAGAAGGCAAATGTTTTGTTGATCTTGTTGATGGAACCAATTTTGTTCAAAGGCAAGCGAACAATACGGGATTGCTCTGCCAATGCCTGAAGAATGGATTGACGAATCCACCAAACGGCATAAGAAATAAATTTAAATCCACGGGTTTCATCAAAACGTTGTGCCGCTTTGATAAGCCCCAAGTTTCCTTCATTGATCAAATCAGGAAGTGTCAACCCTTGATTTTGGTACTGTTTTGCCACAGATACAACAAACCTAAGGTTGGCTTTAGTTAATTTTTCCAAGGCTATTTGGTCTCCCGCCTTAATTCGTTGTGCCAACTCCACTTCTTCATCGGCGGTAATCAAATCTACCTTACCGATTTCCTGCAAATACTTGTCCAACGACGCGGTTTCCCTATTGGTAACCTGTTTTGTAATCTTTAACTGTCTCATCTAAAAAATCCCTTCAAATTAAATTTGTGAACCGGAGCTCATTAGGTTATACGTTCAAAAAACCAAAAAGTTACATTTTGGTTACATTTTTTTTAATAAGTATAATTTTTATCGATCAATATGTTGTCAGGTCGAGCGCAGTCGAGACCTTGCTTTTTGGCTTTGAGAGGAATTACTTCTCGACTACGCTCGAAGTGACAGGATATTATTTTGGCTATGAATTTTACGAAAAAACAAAACCCCGAGGAAACTCCTCGGGGTTTTGTTTTTATAGTCTGGGATTGTATTGAAACTAATCCCTTCTTGGCTTTCTATCGCGGTTGCCACCTCTGCGGTCGCCACCACCTCTTCGATCACCTCTATCGTTTCTAGGTGGACGTTCTTGATATCCTTCAGGTTTAGGTAATAAGGCTTTTCTTGATACCTTTTCCTTTCTGGTTCTTGGGTCAATACCAAAGTATTTGACATCAAAAACATCACCCATGTTCACAACATCGGAAACATTTTCTGTGCGCTCCCATGCCAATTCGGATACGTGAAGCAATACTTCGTTTCCTGGTGCTTCGGTGTATTCTACCACAGCGCCAAAGTCAAGCATTTTTATCACTTTTACTTCATACACACTACCCACTTCTGGCTTGAACATCAAGGCATCGATTTTAGCCAATACGGCATCGATACCTTCTTGTCCTGTACCAAGGATTTCCACAATACCTTCTTCGGTTTCTGGATCTTCGTTAATAACAATAGTAGTATTTGTAGTTTTTTGAAGTTCTTGGATTACTTCTCCACCTTTACCAATAAGTGCACCTATGTATTCACCTGGAATAATTCTGGTCACGATTTTTGGAGCGTAGGATTTAACCTCTTCTCTTGGAGCGGCAATCGTATCGGTAAGTTTGCCCAATATGTGCATTCTTCCGTCCTTGGCCTGAATCAAAGCATTCACCAAAATCTCGTAGGACAATCCTTTTACTTTAATGTCCATTTGGCAAGCGGTAATACCATCTGCGGTACCAGTTACCTTAAAGTCCATATCCCCCAAGTGATCTTCATCACCTAAGATATCGGAAAGCACGGCGTATTTACCAGTTTCCGTATCGGTAATCAATCCCATTGCGATACCAGATACAGGTTTTTTCAACTGAACACCAGCGTCCATCAATGCCATGGTACCGGAACATACGGTTGCCATAGAAGAGGAACCGTTGGATTCCAATACTTCTGAAACTACGCGAACAGTATAAGGACAATCTTCTGGAATCATGCCTTTAAGGGCACGTTGTGCCAAGTTACCATGTCCAACCTCTCTACGCGAAGTACCACGAATTGGTCTTGCTTCTCCTGTTGAGAAAGGAGGGAAGTTATAGTGCAAATAGAATGTTTCCTCACCTTCATAAGATGGCATGTCTATTTGATTAGCTTCTCTGGAAGTCCCCAAAGTAACGGTTGCCAATGCCTGAGTTTCACCACGGGTAAAAATAGCAGAACCGTGTACAGATGGCAAATAATCGGTTTCGCACCAGATTGGTCTAACATCTGTTGTCTTACGACCGTCCAAACGAAGTCCTTCTTCCAATGTAAGGTTTCTAACGGCTTCTTTTTCGGCTTTGTGGTAGTATTTGGAAACCAAGTCACCAATTTCTTCCAATTCTTCTTCGGAGAAAGATGCTTTGATTTCTTCTTTGATAGCAGCAAATGCCTCGCTACGTTCTTTTTTGGAAGAACCAGCTTTGGCCACATCATATACCTTGTCGTAGGCCATGTCGTGGATTTTTTTCTGAAGATCTTCATCTTCAGCTTCTGGTTCGTACTCGCGAACTTCTTTTTTACCGAAAGCTTCGGCCAATTTTTCCTGTGCAGCACATTGTACTTTAATGGCCTCGTGAGCGAATTTGATGGCTTCCACCATTTCCTCTTCGGAAATTTCGTCCATTTCACCTTCTACCATCATTACGGAATCTGCAGAGGCACCGATCATCATGTCGATATCGGATTCTTTTAATTGTTCCCTTGTCGGGTTGATGATGAATTCACCGTTCACCCTACCTACACGTACTTCAGAAATGGCACATTCGAATGGAAAATCCGAAAGTTGAATGGCGGCAGAGGCAGCCAATCCAGCCATAGCGTCCGGCATAACATCATCGTCATGCGACATCAATTGAATCATCACCTGTGTTTCGGAGTGATAATCTTTTGGGAACAATGGTCTCAATACCCTGTCCACCAAACGCATGGTCAATACTTCGCCATCACTTGGTCTGGCTTCTCTTTTAAAGAAACCTCCAGGGTAACGTCCTGCAGCAGCAAATTTTTCGCGATAATCTACGGTAAGTGGCAAAAAGTCCACATCCGAAGCTTTGTAATTGGAGACAACTGTACACAATAGCATACACTTGCCAGATTGGACAACAACAGAGCCATGGGCCTGCTTTGCCAGTTTTCCGGTTTCGATAGAAATCTCTCTACCGTCACCAAGGTCTATGACCTCTTTGAATGTCTTTGGAATCATAAAATTAATCTTACCCTACCATCGTGGCGGGGTCGTTAAACATTTGGTCTACCGCCATCCGGGCGGTCGGGTTGTGTTGTTGTTGTGTGTGCCTATGGCACTTGACCAATGAAAAACTATTTGAAGCTTTTTGTGTTTGCCCAGTTTTATGCTGGGACTTTATGTAGTTGAAACTTGTTCAACTAAAAACAAAGGGGAAGCCAATGCCTCCCCTTGTGTTTTTATTTTCTAATACCTAATTCTTTAATTAGAGTACGGTATTTTTCAATATCTTTTTTCTTAAGGTAATCCAAAAGACTACGTCTTTTACCTACCAATGCCACCAAAGAACGCTCGGTGTTATAATCTTTGTGGTTCCTTTTAAGGTGACCTGTCAAGTGGTTGATACGGTGTGTGAACAAAGCAATTTGTCCTTCCGTAGAACCGGTGTTGCTCTCAGAGCCGCCGTGTTTTTTGAAAATCTCGGCTTTCACTTCTTTTGTTAAATACATTCCAATATTATTTAAATGATTTTTATGTATTGATTGTCCTTCAATCAGCGTGCAAAGATAGGTTCTTTTTTTTAAACTACGAATTTTAACAAGAAATTAAACCTTTTGTGGGTCCGTGTGTCAAAGAAGCAAAACCATAAAATCAATTATTATGAAAAAGGGACTTAAAATGAAGACCAAAGGAATTGTTTCTGTACTTATTGGAGGCTTGTTGTTGACCTCTATTTCTTGTAGCAAAGAATCTTCTGGTAATGAGGATTTGAATAGTACGGAGGTAATATCGTCAACAGAATTAAAGTTTAGCGATGAAACCGAGATGATTTCAGAAGAGATTACCTCCATTGCGGAAGATGTTTACGCTGCAGATGAAATTTCAAGTACATCAAAAATAGATTATCATTCGGACTATTTGCCCGATTGTGTAACTGTTACCGTTGTTTATTCCGATAGTACCAAAGAGGTCAGTTTGGATTTTGGTGAAGGATGTGAACTTCCAACGGGAAATGTGCTCAGTGGAGTTATTTATTTGAATTATGCTTTGGATGTAGGGGCCATTTCAAATACTATAGAACTAACACTTGAAGATTTCACCTATAATAATGTGGCCATCGAAGGTTCCGCTTCCATCGTGAGAGTTCGTAGCAATGAAAATGGAAATCCTCAAGGAACTGCAAATGCGGCATTTACGGCAACTTGGCCCAGTGGTGAGACAGCATTCTTTAGCGGAACCAGAAGACGAGAGTGGATCCAAGGGTTTGGTACGGGATTTTGGGGCGATAATGTTTTCTTGATTACAGGAAAGCGTACCTATACGAGTAGAGCGGGAAACCAATTTGTTAAGGAGATTACGACACCTTTGAGAAGAGAGTTGTCCTGTCGATTTATTGTAAGCGGTGTAATGGATATCACCCGCCTAGGGAATACCGTAAGTTTGGATTTTGGGGATGGTAGTTGTGATGCCAAAGGTACTCTTACGTATTCTGATGGCACAGAAGAAGAGGTGTTCCTGCGTCGTTTCAAGAATTGATATGTAAAAAGATAAAGCCCCGAAATCGGGGCTTTTTTTAATTTCTTACAGGTTGATTGGTAATCAAATCGATATAGAGATTGATTTTTTTCTTCAAATCCCTACGATGCGTGATGAAATCCAAGAAACCGTGCTCTTTAAGGAATTCAGATGTTTGGAAACCTTCAGGAAGATCTTTTCCTGTAGTGTCTTTTACAACCCTTGGCCCAGCAAATCCAATCAATGCACCTGGTTCTGCAATGTTGATATCTCCCAACATCGCGTAGGATGCAGTTGTGCCCCCCGTTGTTGGATCGGTACATATCGAAATGTATGGTATTTTGGCCTCTGCCAATTGAGCCAATTTAGCGGATGTTTTCGCTAATTGCATCAAGGATAGGGCGGCTTCCATCATACGGGCACCACCTGATTTGGAAATCATGATAAATGGCACTTTTTTCCTTTTGGCCACATCTATGGCGCGGGATATTTTCTCTCCTACCACACTTCCCATGGAACCTCCGATAAAGCCAAAGTCCATACAGGCCACAACAATATCTTTTCCTTGAGATTTTCCAACTGCAGTTCTAACGGCATCTTTTAATCCAGTTTTCTTCTGGGCAGCTTTCAGTCGGTCAGAATATTTTTTGGTGTCTTCAAACTTCAAAGGGTCTTTTGACGCCATTTTTGTATCAAGCTCACTGAACTTGTTATCATCAAAAAGGATTTCAAAGTATTCTTTGCTGCCTATTCGGACGTGGTAATCATCTTCTGGACTTACGTAATAGTTTTTGGCCAAATCTTCAGCCTCAACAATTTTACCGGTAGGCGATTTATACCATAACCCCTTTGGGGTGTCTTTTTTCTCCTCGGTAGCTGTTTGTATTCCTTTTTCCTTTCTTTTAAACCAAGACGACATGCAATCAATATTTAGTTAGACAAAGGCTTACAAAGTGTTTACGTTGTTCAAATCCTCGAAGGCTTTCTTTAAACGAGCGATGAAAGTTTTTTCACCTTCTCGAAGCCAAACTCGGGGATCATAGAACTTTTTGTTGGGTTGGTCATCGCCATCAGGGTTTCCAATTTGTGTTTGAAGGTAATCTCCCTTTCCTTGGATGTAATCCCTAACACCTTCCAAGAATGCGTATTGCAAATCGGTATCGATGTTCATTTTGATTACACCATAACCAATGGCTTCCCTAATCTCTTCCAAAGTGGAACCGGAACCTCCGTGAAATACAAAATCGATATGATTGTGCTCTACACCATATTTTTCTGTAATATATTCTTGGGAGTTCTTTAGGATTTTTGGAGTCAGTTTTACGTTACCTGGCTTGTATACCCCATGTACATTCCCAAATGCTGCAGCAATGGTGAATTTGGGGCTAACTTTGGAAAGTTCTTCGTAAGCAAAGGCCACTTCTTCTGGCTGGGTGTACAATTTGGAGTCGTCAACGTCGGTGTTGTCCACACCATCTTCTTCACCTCCTGTAATACCCAATTCAATCTCCAAAGTCATATCCATTTTGCTCATGCGCTCCAGATACCCTTTACAGATTTCAATATTTTCTTCGATGGGCTCCTCGGAAAGGTCGATCATGTGTGAACTGAACAATGATTTTCCAGTTTCTTTGTAGTGTTCTTCACTGGCATCCAATAACCCATCGATCCATGGCAATAATTTTTTAGCGCAATGGTCTGTATGAAGAATTACAGTTGCTCCGTAGGCCTCGGCCAATTGGTGAACGTGCTTAGCGCCGGCAACAGCTCCAAGAATTGCAGCTTTTTGACCATCATTTGAAAGTCCTTTACCTGCATTGAACTGTGCTCCTCCGTTAGAGAATTGAATAATTACGGGAGAATTCAATGTTGCAGCGGTTTCCATAACGGCATTGATGCTGTCCGAGCCAATTACGTTTACGGCCGGAAGTGCATATCCGTTTTCTTTTGCATGGTTAAAAATTGCTTGTACTTCATCACCGGTTGCAACACCGGGCTTTATATTGTGGGACATAGTTATATTGGTTTCGAATTAAATAGGAAACAAAAGTAATAAAATATTTGCTCTAGAAAGGATAATTGATCCCTATGTTGAAGACGGCTTTCTTGAGGTTGTAGCCATCGAACCAACGATTTGACCCAACTTTAGCCGGATTATATGTCTTGAAGCCCACATCCAACCTGAAAACAAAATATGTGAAATCGTACCGGAGTCCAAGTCCAGTGCCCAATGCAATGTCGCCCAGCGAAGAGAATCCTTTGAAAATGGCATCAGGGTTGGTTTCATTGTCAAATACGTTCCAAATATTCCCCGCGTCCGCAAAAAGTGCACCTTTTACGTCACCAGCTATTGGAAATCTGTACTCAAGGTTCAATGCAAGTTTAAGGTTGGCCTCATTAAAATCGTTGATATTGTCGGTGCTGCCCGGTCCCAATTCGTAAGCATTCCATGCTCTGTTGTCGTTTGAACCTCCTGCAAAATAACTCCTCACAAAAGGCACGTTGTCCGAATTTCCGTAGGGAATTGCCAAGCCTGAAAAACTTCTAAAAGCAATTACCTGGGAACCACCTATTTCCCAATGCCTAATGTAATCTAATTCGGCTTTCACATATTGAGAAAAAGGAACATTGAAAACAAGACTTTGTCCGTTGTCATTTTTGTTATAAGGTAATACATTGGAAAGTAGGGATAGCATGCCCCCAGCACTTTCCATCTTTATACGGTACTGATAAAAATCGAGATCGTTTATTCCTGACTTACTGTTTTTGGTATGGGTAAAATTACTGGCAAAAATAAGGTTGTTCTCTGTTAGCCTTCGGCGTCTTTCCTCTATACTGTTTACTTCTTCGAAGTCTTCGGTGCTAACAGGAATTTCACCGTTCAATATGGAACGTACAAAACTATTGGCACCTTCTGGAATGTTTAAGCTGGGTTCTTCTCCTTCATTCTCTAAGGGATCAAAAAAAGATGCGTATTGAGGATCGTCTTGAAAATCATCAGCTATATTGTCCAAATTGGAAAACGTATTTCTGTAAACATTATAGAAATTATCAGGGTTCACATTTCGTACAAACTCCACATTCAGTAGTTCAAAATTATTTTTGAGGCGGTCAGTGGGCGACCAATTGTAGGATAGGATAGCATTCAGGGATTGTTTGTCCAAACCAATGTTCCGCTGAAAATTGGTACCCGCCGACAATCTACTTTGGGGCAACATGTAATAGGGAATTATTTTTTCAGTATTGAAGGGTAACCAAATCCGAGGAAAAGTTATAGTTACATCACCTCCAAGCTCTGAAGTAATATTTTCATTGGATAAGGACGCATCGCTTAACAATCCAATAGACCCCCTGGCAGATACGTTCAAGGTTTCGGCACCCCCAAAAACATTTCTTGTAATTACAGATGCACTGAAGGCAGTTCCTACTTGTTGAATGTTGGAATGGGTTACATCAAAATTTAGATTTAGGGAATACTTTGGCTTGGCTGCCAAATAAATGTTCGATTCCAGTTGCGTTTGTGTGGAATCGGGAATAAATTCAATGTTCGGATATTTAAAGGTGTTTAGGTTGGTGATTTGTCTGTAGGTTCTTATCCTGTCCAAATCCCGGTAAACACTATCTTTTTCAAAAAAAATAGCGTCGGTGAGTGCTTTGGGCCTGTATCTAAGTTTCCCACTATAATAGATATTGTAGTTTTCGTGTTCTATCCTTTTTAAAGTATCGGCTGCCCCATTGATGTCATAATCTGCATAAATGTTGATTTTTCTATGCCGCGCAACCTTATAAGGGGTGCTGGTGTCCGTACTGTCGGTAGAACTTCTAAACTTGTTAATGTTAAGTTGTACGTCCATCAATTGGTCATTGGCAGCTAATGTTGTATCCCTGAGGATGTCGTAGTTGATAGAACTTTCTTGAAAATTATAGACTCCTGAGTTACGGAAAAGGGTGGTCAAGCGTTCTCGTTCCAAAGTGAATTTATCCAAATCGAATTGTTCCCCTTTTTTGATCAAACTTTGTTTGGCAGTTTTAATGTAAATGGAATCCAGTTCAGGCGAGGTGATGTTTTTTTGAACCGTATCCACAATGTAAGGTTTGTTCAAAGTGATATTATAGTCAATCTGCGCTCTTTTTTTCTTATTGCTTTCCACTATCTCATAGTCGCCCGTATTGTTGAAGTATCCCTTACTGTTGTAATAAGCTTTTAGTTTGTTAATGGATTTGTTGGTTTCTGCTGTGTCGATTATTACGGGCGGTTCGCCAATTCTTTTTAAAAATTCACTGGCTCCTTTTACCATAAAGGATTCACGCAAGCGGTTAACCTGCTTCTTGGAGAGTAGATTGTTCAGATGTTTTTCTCTCTTTTCTTTACGATGCAACCAGTCTTGGAAAGAAGAATCTGGGTTTTCCTTTGCAAGATTATAAAGGTTCAATTTTAGAGGGTAACCAAGAACACTACTGTTTGGTTTTTGAGCTATAAGCCCTTTTATTTCGCTGCTATTGACTTTTTGGTCATCAATCAGAATGTTGTTTTTTGTGAGCAATAATTCATCCTCCCCAACTTTTTTTAAGGTATTGCAACCCGAAATGCTTAGCAAAAGCAACAATAATCCTATTTTTGCCCAGTTGCACATTATACCTAAAGAACCCCTCATAGAAGCCAAAAATACACGATTTAGATGGTTACAAAAAACCAAATTAAACTAGTTGTTAGCCTAAAGCAAAAAAAGTACCGATCTCAACATGGACTCTTTGTTGTTGAAGGGGAAAAAGTGGTCAACGAGTTACTTCGGGCGGGAGTAAGGCCATTTAAAATTTTTGTTGATGATGCCGAAAAGGTCGAAAAATTCGGGGAAGCAGAAATTGTCTCCAATAAGGACCTGAAACAGATGAGCAGTCTAACGCACCCAAACGGGGTATTGGGTGTTTTTTATATGATCGATGGAGAAGGTAATCTCAATGCTGATTGGGTCGTTGTGCTTGATTCGGTGAGAGATCCTGGTAATCTGGGAACCATTATCCGACTTTGCGATTGGTTTGGGGTAAAACATTTAGTATGTTCAAAAGATACCGTAGATTGTTACAACCCAAAAGTGTTGCAAGCTACCATGGGTTCCATTGCGAGAGTAAATATTGTCTATGTTGACTTGGTAGAATATTTAAGCACCGCGGGACACACTATTTATGGGGCCTATATGGATGGTGGGTCTGTGTACGGTACTAATTTACCAGAAAAAGGTGTTTTGGTGATGGGCAACGAGGCCAATGGAATTTCCGATGAGGTTGGCAAGTTTATTGCCAAAAGAATTTCAATTCCTCAATTTGGATCTCTTAGTACCGAAAGCTTGAATGTAGCTACGGCAACAGCTATTCTATTAAATGAAATACGGAGAGGATAATTTATTCAAAGGTAAAATTGATGAAAATACCTCGGGTTCGCATAGCATTAATGTTGCCCGTCCATGGACTATTGGGGTCTTCGTCTGGGACCAACTCGTCTGTAAGTGCAAAAACTCCACGAATAGATGGGGTGAACTTAAAGTACTCGGTATAGAAATCAATACCAAAACCTAATTCATATCCATATACATTTTGTTTCATCCTGAATTGACCGGTACTGTTGTCATCCAGACTATCTTCATTGCTACCCAAATTAATCGATGTGTATACCCCTCCAGTTATAAAGGGTCTCCAGTTTCCGATTCTTCGGGTACTTGCTTTGATTAATAATGGAAATCGTATATAAGTTGAACGTACCTCTCGTATCGCATCAACTGGAGTGGAAAATCCAGGGAAACCTAAAGTTCTGGAAGTGTAAAGTAAACCAGGCTCAAAACGGGCATCTAAAAATTCATTGATTCTTAGTTCACCAATCAACCCAACATTAAAACCAAAACTTTTATCCACCAAAATATCACGGCCGATATCATCTTTGTACTCAAATTGAAAGTCGTATTGGTTAAAGCCAAGGTAATAGCCCCAGTTCAAGAATTTCTTGTCCTCGTTTTGAAGATTTAAAATGGGGTCGTCTCCAAATTGGCCAATGGCCGTTTGGTTCGACAAAACAATCAGTCCAAAAAGGATAAGGAGATTTTTCATTAATCTATTTTGAAGCGACATAAATGGATGCTACACCCATGGTCTGTGGTTTGTTCTCTACACCTATAAACCCAATTTTCTTCAAAATATTGTTGAAGGCTTCCCCGTGAGGGAAAACCGACGCCGATTCACTCAAGTAAGTATAAGCGGATCTGTCCTTGGAAAATAACTTTCCAATGGTAGGCATTATGTGCTTGGTATAGATTTTATACCCTTGTTTAAAAGGAGTTTTGGTAGGAACTGAGGTTTCTAACACTAAAAAATGACCTTCAGGCTTTAATACACGATAAATTTCTTCCAGTCCTTTTTCCAGGTTTTCAAAATTCCTTACTCCAAAAGCTACCGTAACAGCATCGAATGAATTGTCTTCGAAGGGGAGGTTTTCGCTATCGCCGACCACCATTTCAATGGTATCCTGTAATTTTTTGTTGTTGACTTTGGTTTTTCCTACTTCCAACATTCCAGGAGAAAGGTCTAGGCCTACTATTTTTTCGGCACCTGTTTGTGTCATGGCAATGGCGAGGTCACCAGTACCTGTGGCAATGTCCAAGATGGAATTCGGTGATTTTTCCTTTAGAAAAGCCACGATACGCTTGCGCCATTTTACATCCGTCCCGAAGGAAATAACACGGTTAAGGCCATCGTAATTCCCAGATATATTGTCGAACATCTGTTTTACCTGCTCTTTTTTGCCGAGCTCAGACTCTTTGTAGGGCGTCACCTTTTTTGACATTGCTTTAATTTGGTGGCAAATATACAACTTAGCATAAGGGATGTAGACAAAAATATTTGTGTAATTTTGCCCATCAAAGGGATTTAAGTTCCGTATTTGGTTAAAAGTATGCGGTTTAAGTATTGCATATCATTCTTAGTATCATTTGTAACGTACAAATTGAATTTATTTAAGAACACATCCTATTCTAATCAATGAGAATCATTATTGCAGGTGCTGGTGAAGTGGGATTTCATTTGGCGAAATTATTATCCTACGAAGCACAGGAGATCACTTTGATTGATACCGACAAGGAAAGATTATCCTATGCCGATAACCATTTAGATATTCGTGTACTTCGGGGCGATGCCACCTCTATTCAGGTATTGCAGGACGCCCAAGTAGGTGGTTCTGACCTTGTAATTGGCGTAACCGCTTCGGAAACTACCAATTTGACCCTTTGTGTTCTTGCCAAGCAATTGGGATGCAAACGTACTATGGCCAGAATTTCCAATACGGAGTTTATGGACAATCGAGAGCTTATCAAATTTGAAGAGTTGGGTATTGATGAGCTGATATCACCGGAGCGTTTGGCCGCTATGGAAATCCAATTGATGCTAAATCAATCCGCCTTTAACGATACCTATCAATTCGAAGAGGGTTTATTGACCATGTTCGGGGTCATTCTACCCAAGACAGCACCCTTTGTGGGTAAAATGGTGAAAGAGGCAGCTCGAATTTTCCCAGAACTCAATTTCATGCCTATTGCTCTTCAGCGAACAGGAACCCAATTTACTTTGATACCAAGGGGAGATACTATTTTTAAAGAAGGCGATCAAGTGTACTTTATCACTTCGGATAAGGGAGTCGAAGAATTGTACAAACTTTCCGGAATGCAAAAGCAGGAAATTAAAAATGTTATGATTCTTGGCGGGAGTAAGGTAGGTTACAAAACGGCACGAGACCTCTGCAACAAAAAGTTCAATGTAAAGCTTATAGAAAAGAACAAGGAAAAGGCGTTTGATATTGCTGATGAACTGCCACATGCCCTCGTGATTAACGGGGACGGTCGAAATGTGGAGCTTTTGGATGAAGAGAATTTGGAATCCATGGATGCCTTTATCGCCGTAACGGGCAATTCCGAGACTAACATTATGTCCTGTTTGGTCGCGAAGAATAAAAAAATCAAAAAAACCATTGCCTTGGTGGAAAACATGGACTATTTTCAATTGTCCCACTCTATTGGGGTGGATACCCTTATCAATAAAAAGCTCCTCGCTGCCAACAGCATATTTAGGTATATCAGAAAAGGGGAGGTGCTTGCCCTTACCCGTTTGAACAATTTGAATGCTGAAATTTTGGAGTTCGAGGTGAAAGCATCTTCATTGGTGAACGGTGAGATTATCAGAGAGTTGAACTTTCCGAGAGAAGCAAGTATTGGAGGAGTTATAAGAAATGGAAAAGGAATTATTGCTTTGGGTGACTTTAGAATTGCCGAAGGGGATAAGGTTGTGGTCTGCTGCTTGCCAAAGGCCATACCAAGGATAGAAAAGCTGTTCCTGTAATGAAGCTCAACACAAGAATCATTATCCATATTATGGGGCTCTTGTTGCTTTGCAATGGGTCCTTTATGCTTTTAGCGGCACTTGCCAGTGGTATTTATAAAGATGGTGCCACTCTGGATATTATGTTGGCTGCTATCGTGACCATGCTTTTTGGAATGATGGCTATGTTCTACACACGGGGCCATAAGAAAGAAGTCAAAAGAAAAGAAGGGTATATTGTGGTAACATTTGGTTGGATCGTGATGTCCATCTCAGGAATGTTGCCCTATCTTTTTTCCGGTTCTATTCCCTCCATTACCGACGCTTTTTTTGAAACCATGTCGGGATACACTACAACGGGAGCATCTATCTTGGATGATATTGAAGCCCTTCCCGAAGGAATTTTGCTATGGAGAAGTCTAACTCATTGGATTGGCGGTATGGGGATTATTGTGCTGGCCATTGCTATATTGCCACTCTTAGGTATTGGTGGTATGCAGTTGTTCGCTGCAGAAGCACCTGGTCCTGGCGGCGACAAGCTGCACCCTAGGATTACTGACAC
The DNA here is from genome assembly GCA_040285615.1 of Allomuricauda sp. GTDB lineage: Bacteria > Bacteroidota > Bacteroidia > Flavobacteriales > Flavobacteriaceae > Flagellimonas. The sequence goes on along the minus strand of JAVJRL010000010.1, from coordinate 134,746 downwards.
TGCTAAAAGGTTATGGTTTATCTACTTTGGATATACCGTTTTGGAAACCTTGTTGTTGAAGTTTGCGGGAATGTCCTTTTTCGATGCTATCAACCATGCTTTGGCGACCATGTCAACAGGAGGGTTCTCCACCAAAAATGCAAGTTTGGCTTTTTGGAATGATCAGCCGCTTATCCAGTATATTGTGGCTCTGTTCATGTTTTTGGCAGGTAGTAATTTTGTACTGAGCTATTTTGCCCTAACGGGACGTGGGCAGCGTATTCTAAAAGATGAAGAGTTTAAATATTACTTTGGGTTTATAGTGGTGTTTACCATTATTGCCGCACTGGGTGTTTATTTCAGAGCGGATGTTCCCGTTTCGGATTTTCACCCAATGGTACTTGGAAAAGCCGAAAGTGCCTTTAGACACACCCTGTTCCAAGTCATTGCCGTAATTACCACAACTGGGTTTGTATCGGCCGATTTCACTTCTTGGACGCCATTTTTAACGGTTTTCTTTTTTGGATTGATGTTCCTCGGTGGTTCTGCGGGATCAACGGCAGGGGGCATTAAAGTGATGCGGCACCTATTGATTATCAAAAATGGAATTTTGGAGTTTAAGCGAACATTGCATCCAAATGCGTTGATACCCGTTCGCTACAATCAAAAAACGGTAACGGAGCATATCGTGTATAATGTGGTAGCCTTTTTTGTGCTGTACATGCTGCTTTTTATCATAGGTTCGTTGGTACTTGGTTTTCTGGGATTGGATTTTGTGTCCGCAGTGGGAGGAGCAGCTTCCTCTTTGGGGAATGTAGGTCCTGCATTGGGTAGTTTGAACCCTGTTAGCAACTATAACAGTCTTCCTGAAGCGGGAAAATGGTGGTGTAGCTTCTTAATGCTTTTGGGGCGTTTGGAGTTATTTACAGTGTTGATTGTGCTTACTCCATATTTCTGGAAGAAAACTTAATTAAAAAACCTCCTGAAGCTGAGCTCCAAGAGGTTTTTGATATTGACGATGAGATGCTGAATCAAGTTCAGCATGACATCTTGATAAGTTTAAAGGACTGCCTTTATTCTGGAAATGGCTTCTTTTAATTCTTTTTCTGATGCTGCATATGATATACGTATGCAATTTGGGTTTCCAAACGCTTCCCCAGTTACCGTGGCCACGTTGGCATGCTCCAATAAATACAATGAAAAATCGGAGGCATTGTTAATGGTAACGCCCTTCAAAGTTTTTCCAAAGAATGCTGAAATATCGGGGAACACATAAAATGCTCCTTCGGGTACGTTGAGGTTGAAGCCTTCTATTTCCCCCAAAAGTCCAAGAACAAGGTCTCTTCTTTCGTGGAACTTGTCGATCATAAACTGTATTTTGCTCACAGGAGCTTCCAATGCAGTGATAACCGCACGTTGAGCAATGGCATTTGCACCACTGGTTACCTGTCCCTGCAGTTTGGTACATCCCTTGGCAATCCATTCAGGTGCGCCGATATAACCGATACGCCATCCTGTCATGGCAAATGCTTTGGAAACCCCATTTACCGTAACGGTTCTATCGTACATTCCATCAATACCGGCAATACTTACATGCCCACCTGCAAAATTGATGTGCTCATAGATCTCATCCGATACTACATAAATGTCAGGGTGTTTTTTCAGCACCTCCGCTAAGCCTTTCAGCTCTTCTTCGCTATAAACCGAACCACTGGGGTTACATGGTGAACTGAACCAGATCATCCTTGTTTTTGGAGTTATGGCAGCTTCCAATTGGGCAGGGGTCATTTTAAAATCGGTTTCGATTTCTGTCTTTACCTCTACAGGCACCCCTTCCGCTAATTTTACTATATCGCTATAACTTACCCAATAAGGGGCAGGAAGAATTACTTCGTCGCCAGGATTAAGAATAACCATGGCCACATTAAAGAGCGATTGTTTTGCACCGGTGGAAACCACAATTTGATTTAACCCATAATCCAAGTTGTTATCCCTCTTGAATTTATTGGAAATGGCAGCTTTCAAGTCCGCATATCCATCGACCGGAGTGTAGCTGCTATAATTTTCGTCAATGGCCTGTTTTGCGGCATCTTTGATAAAATCAGGAATATTGAAGTCGGGCTCTCCCAAACTCAAACCGATGATATCCTTTCCTTCATTTCGTAATTCCCGTGCTTTGGCCGCCATGGCCAAAGTTGCTGACGTGGACATGTTCTTGATCCTGTCAGATAAGTGGTTGCTCATTGATACTTCTTTTTTACTGATACTGAAGATTAGGTTTTTTACCCAACTCCTTTAAGTGTTTGAAGTGCGAAATTATAGCTTTTCTGGTAGTTTTATATTCGTGATAAGGTAAATTGAACTCCCTTGCAGTCTGTTTCACAATTTTAGAAATATTTGTGTAATGTACATGACTGATGTTTGGGAAGATGTGATGTTCCACTTGATGGTTCAATCCGCCTGTAAACCAGTTAACGAGTCTGTTTTTGGTGCCAAAATTTACTGTGGTAAACAATTGGTGAATGGCCCAAGTATTTTTCATGTTGCCTTCTTCATCGGGTAGAGGTGTATCGGCATGGTCCACAATGTGGGCCAATTGGAAAACTACACTAAGGATTACTCCAGCAACATAATGCATAATAAAAAATCCTAAGAGTACTTGCCACCAAGCTATATCAACAAAAATTAAAGGAAGTACAATCCAAATGGTTATGTAGATTACTTTTGTTATCACCAATGTGCTCCAGTTGATTACTGGATTTGGTAGTTTCCCATAGCTCAACTTCCTTTTCATGTATCGGTACATTTGCTGGAAATCTGTAGTGATCGCCCAATTAAAAGTGAGCAGCCCATATAGCAGAATGGAATAGTAGTGTTGGAATTTGTGATGTTTTCTCCACTCGGCATGCTTTGAGAATCGAAGAACCCTTCCAGCCTCCATATCCTCATCATGCTCATGGATATTGGTATAGGTATGGTGCAGCACATTGTGCTGAACTTGCCAGTTGTATACATTTCCTGCCAAGATATAGATACTGCTTCCCATGAGTTTATTCACCCATTTTTTGTTGGAGTAGGCACCATGATTGCCATCGTGCATCACATTCATTCCAACTCCGGCCATCCCAACGCCCATGGTAATGGAAAGTAGTAGATAGCCCCAGAAAGGCAAGTTTAAGGTTAATATTAAAAAATAGGGGGTCAAAAAAATGGCAAACATCACTATAGTCTTAAAGTGAAGTTTCCAGTTCCCAGTTTTCTTGAGGTTATTTTCTTTAAAGTATTCGTTCACTCTTTTGTTCAGCGTTCTAAAAAACTGCGCAGAATCCTTTCTTGAAAACCGGACGGTACTCTTATCCATAAATAATAATTTTTACAAAGGTAACTAAAATCGCTCTTTAAGAGTGCTACTTACTTGTTAGAACGGTGTTAAGGTCTTTAAAAGTATTAGCTTTGCTAAAATTAACAGATGGGCAATGAATGCGGATTTGATTTTTAAATATTTTACGACGCTCAGCGAGCAACAAAAGGAGCAATTTAGGCAGTTGGAGCATTTGTACCAGGATTGGAACAAGAAAATCAATGTGGTTTCCAGAAAGGATATTGATGAATTATATCTTAGGCATGTGCTTCATTCTCTGGGGATTGCCAAAATTCAAATTTTTAATGAAGGAGCGGATATTTTGGATGTTGGTACTGGGGGTGGATTTCCCGGGATCCCGTTGGCCATTTTATTTCCAAACGTAAAATTTACTCTTGTTGATGCCATTGGCAAGAAAATAAAAGTGGTGAACGAGGTCGTGGAAGGACTTGGGCTGGAAAACGTGCAAACCCATCATTCAAGGGTTGAAGATATTCCCGGGCAATTTGATTTTATTGTAAGTAGGGCCGTGGCAGCTATGCCCACTTTTGTGCACTGGACCAAAGGAAAAATTAAAAAAGATTCTGCCCATCAACGCAAAAATGGCATACTTTACCTCAAAGGTGGAGACCTTACAGAAGAACTGGAAGGGTATGAAACCGTTCAGGTCTTTGATTTGAATGAGTATTTTGAAGAGGATTTCTTTGAGACCAAAAAAGTGGTGTACTTACCTCAGAAGTTCAAAGGCTGATTATATACTGTACATCCGTTTATACACCAATCTACATTTTCTGGCATAGTCCTTGGCAGACTGCCATAATTGCTGATATTTTTTAATCATTAATCTTCCCCATGCATTGATTCTAGCTGTCATAACTAATTGATTTAGTGATGTAAATTTAGTTTAATTACATTTATTTTACAATTAGTTAACGTTAAATTTACATATATATTATGTGATTCAACTCCAGAAAGCTGCTATTTAAGGACTTAACTCATGGATATGATGATAAAGGTCCTATTCATATAAGTTGTTCTTATCAGCCTGAGCAATATCCACAAAAAGCTGCCCTATTTTTGCACAAACTAGATTGAAGAACATTTCTCCTTTTTGCTTGGAAGCTTTGCTGGGGTCGCCCACTCCAGTATCTTCGCTTATTTTGGACCAAGGCCGTTCTGTCCAAGCCCATCCTTCGGAAAAGGCTTTGATTTTGTTTTTAAATTCTTTTCCATCACCCCATTCACTTCTAGATAATACTAATTCTGGTGTTAAATGAAGTATAAGACTGGTTTCCATCTCATCGGCATGGTCACCAGGAATATCAAAAACCCCGGATTCTCTTCCAAGTTTGAACCAATTGGTAACACAGAGGAACATGTCAGGGAAAAGGAGTCCCAATTCCCTGATAATCGCCTTCCAGTTGTTCCCGCCATGACTGTTCAGAATCATAAACTTTTTAATCCCTTGGCGGTTTAAAACGGTAATAAGGTCCTTTAATATGGCAAATTGGGTGCTCGGATTCAGGTTCATGTCCAAATAAATATCAGATTGACCAGTATTGACCCCGAATGGGATAGTGGGGAGTACAATAACCTTGCTTCCTTGTTCCCAAGCTATTCTGGCTGATTCTTCTGCGATAGAAGTACCTTCAATAACATCGGTGGCATAGGGGAGGTGATAATTATGTGCTTCTGTGGCACCCCAGGGCAAAACTGCCAGGTCAAAAGATTCATCTTTTAGGTGTTTCCAATTGGTCTCTGCTAAAATATAGGGTCTGGGCATGTTGTATGGGTTTTATTAAATAAAAAGGCCATCATTATATAATGATGGCCTTTAAATTAGGTGTTTTTGGTTTTATCCCAAAAATGGATATCTATAATCTTCAGGAGTCACAAAAGTTTCCTTGATTAATCTTGGGGAAACCCAGCGCAAGAGGTTTTGCATGGAACCTGCTTTATCGTTAGTACCCGATGCTCTGGCACCACCAAAGGGTTGTTGTCCCACAACAGCTCCCGTGGGCTTGTCGTTGATATAGAAGTTACCGGCACAGTTTTGTAGCGCCTTTGTAGCTTCATCTATAGAGTAGCGGTCACCCGAAAGCACAGCTCCGGTCAAACCGTATTCGGATGTACTGTCCACTAACTTCAACGTTTCACTCCAATCTTTGTCCTCGTACACATAAATTGTGACCACAGGACCAAAAAGTTCAGTGTACATGGTCTTGTACTGTGGGTCCGTGGTCAATATCACCGTAGGTTCAATAAAATAACCTTTGGATTTATCGTAATTGCCTCCAGCAATCACTTCGGCGCTATCATCTGCCTTTGCTTGGTCAATATACTTGGCCAACTTATCAAAAGCACCTTCATGAATTACTGCGTTGATGAAATTGCTCATATCCTCCGGAGAACCAGGTTTGTTGAAAGAGGCAATGTCTTTTTTTACCAGTTCCAAAATTTCATCTGCTGATGATTTTGGTAGATAAACCCTGGATGCAGCACTACATTTTTGTCCTTGAAACTCAAAGGCCCCTCTGCTGATTGCTGTGGCCACCTGTTGGGTCTTGGCTGTTGGGTGGGCAATGATAAAGTCTTTTCCTCCCGTTTCACCAACAATCCTAGGGTACGTTTTATAGTTATGTATGTTGTTTCCGATTTGTTTCCAAAGTGATTTGAATACATCGGTGGAACCTGTGAAATGGATTCCTGAGAAATCAGGACTTGATAAAACGGTGTCCGAAATCATCACCGGGTCTCCATACACCACATTGATAACACCATCGGGAAGACCAGCTTCTTTGAAGACGTCCACAATTACCTTGGCGGAATACACTTGGCTGTCACTTGGCTTCCATACTACTACGTTCCCCATCATCGCGGCACTTGCGGGAAGGTTCCCGGCAATGGCCGTAAAGTTGAAAGGGGTAATGGCGTATACGAAACCTTCCAATGGGCGATATTCCACGCGGTTCCATACACTTTCGGAGGATTCCGGTTGCTCACTGTAGATTTGTGACATATACTCCACATTAAATCGAAGAAAGTCTACGATCTCACAGGCTGAATCGATTTCGGCTTGGTAAATGTTCTTGGATTGTGCAATCATGGTCGCAGCGTTCATCTTGGCACGGTAAGGCCCTGCAATCAACTCAGCAGCTTTTAAGAAAATGGCGGCACGTTGTTCCCAAGTTAAATTGGCCCAAGCATCCCTTGCTTCCAAACAATTGGAAATGGCTTTTTCCACGTGTTCTTTTTCTGCCAAATGGTAATGCCCCACAATGTGCTTGTGGTCGTGTGGGGGAGACATGGGCTTGGTGTTTCCCGTTTTTATCTCTTCGCTTCCAATGTAAAGTGGTACATCCACTTTATCGTTGTAAAACGCTTTATATTGCTTTAGTACTTCTTCTCGTTCTGGAGAACCCGGAGCATAGCTCAGAACAGGTTCGTTGTATGCGGTCGGAACTTGAAAAAATCCTTTTCCCATAGAAATATTTTTAAAGATTAACAATTCTATCAAAGGTAGTGAAACCTATAACGAATATAAAATGATGTGGATTAGTTTATGGCGAAGGGAGCCGCAAACTTAAATGTTGGGATTTCAACCTGAAACTCTTCTGCGTTGGTGAAGTTGACCATGTGATAATGTCCTCGCATAGCGCCTACAGGTGAAGCTAATAAGGATCCGGAACTATAGGTGTGCGATTTGCCGGGTTTTATCACTGGCTTTCTACCAATCACCCCTTCTCCATCAACGGTTTCCATTTCTTTTAATGCATCAAATACATCCCAATGCCTTGCTGTGAGCTGTACGGTATCCTTACTAAGGTTTTCGATGGTTATGGTGTACCCGAATGCGTAATGCACCTTGTAGTTTTTGAAGAAAGTACCTTCAAAAGAGGTGCTAACCGATACTTTAATTCCTTTAGTTACCTGTGTAAACATATCAATTATAGGTAAAGACACTTCCCGTAAACGTAGCTATGATCGTGATAATGGCCAGAATCATAAATATAGTGTTCAGAAAGATGTATTTCACAATAGTTTTAAATCTTCCTTGTCCATAAAATTTTCGCATCGCCTTATAGAGGTAGAAGCCAAAAATCAACAGAAAGATTCCTGAGCTGTTTACATCGAATAAAGTATCCAATGTTAGGCTAAGGATGAGCAAGATAAACAAGAGTGATTGATTGTGAAAGCTAAAAATAAGATGATCGGTGTAGGTATAATTATTTCTGATGTAAACCAACGAAATAAATACTGTGAACATTGGTAAAAAGAAAAATATGATAAAGGGGAGCTTGGATATGGTATCATTAATCCATGTTCCAGGTTGGCTCATTACCTTCCAGATACTGTTCGAAAAATTGAAAGCCATTTTGTTGGTCGTGGTCTCCTCAATATTGTAGTTGGTCATTGCCTGTTCAAAATTGTAAAGCGTATCCTTTTTTATATAGAGCCCAAAAAACTCTGCTTTTTTCGTAAAAGCATCCATGCCTGACTTTTTTTCAAGGGATTTGAAATAGCCGGCAGGGTCGGTATCCATAAAAGAATCTTTTTGTTTTTTCTTTTCAGACACTCCTTGCATAAAAACTCCCAAAGAATCCAAATAATTCAATTGCGAGGACATCTCTGGATCATCGGTTTTAATGGAATCAAACTTTTTTAAACCGGCCATAATGTCGGGATTCACATTTTTTAGGGAATCCAGAGTTTTAATGGCTTTTTCAGATTGTTTTTCCAGGGCAACACTATCCACTTCCAAGTTCCCAGAATCCAAATCAAAACTAATGGGGCCGTTCATAATGGTGCCGTCAAAATTTTTGGCGGCCTCATCTAAATTAGAAAAGCGGTTATTGTAAGTGAACATTAAGAAATAAAGGAAAGCCAAGCTCAATAAAAAACGGAATGGATTGGTGTAGGTAACTCTTTTACCGTTTACATAATCCTTGGTTATTCTTCCGGGCCTCAATAATAGGGCGTAAAGTGTGGTTAAGAGCTTGGAGTCGTAATTGATGAGGCTGGAAAAGAACTCATCAAAAAAATCCTTAAGCGTCAGTTTTTTGGTGCTGTTGGCCTGTGAGCAGTTTGGACAATACTTATCGCTAATGTCCAACGGGTGTCCACAGTTTAGACATTTAACACCTCTGAACTTAAGTTCGTAGCGACCTTTCGTGATCAAACCATCTTTTTTCCCCATACCGTTCTTAGGATTTGGGTCTAAAGATAATTAATTACTGATATTTCTTGAATTTACAGAGCCTATACCAATTATACTATCATACATGTCTCCAAAATCACGATAATACACTAAAATTAGGTAGTTGTTCTCTGTAAAGTGGAAATTGCCGCTCACTAGGTTGGGCTCAATGGTTCCATCTTCCCTTTGTACAACATATTTATAGTTGTAGAAACCCTGTTTAATCATAAGGGTTGCTTCAAACTTTCCCGTTTCTTCGTTGAAGATCATTCTGTTTTCTTCGCCCAAATCATAGTTGTTGAACTTTCCGATAACATATACATCGTCCAATCCAATTTGGTTGGTATAGGGTAAGCTAAAGTGGACTATGGAATACTCTGCTTCCCTGGAAACATCTTCGCCTTGAAGCGTGCGTACCACAAAATCCCCATTAATGTCGGGGTAGTAGGTGTACTCCTTATCGTATCGATATTCATTGGTGAATAAATAATGGTGGTACACATCCCTCATTTCAATATTCGATATGGCAAATGTTGGAGAGCGAAGGTCTTTAGTGTCAAAGTTCAAATATTCGTTTCCGCCAAAAAAGCTGGTTTCATCATTGTATTTGTATACGAGCTCAGTTCCAATAGTGAATTGGGGTTTTATATTGTATAGTGCTGTGGGCCATTGATGATTTTGGATAATCGCCACTTTGACTTCTTTCTTGGGGTTGACTACTCTATAAGAAGCTGTGTTAATGTTAAACTGCACCACCTGTTTAGTATTTATAAAATTGAAATCCCGTGACCTTTTTACCGCACCTGCAACAGAAACGGCATCCCGGAATACAACAAATCTTCTTGAAAATTGAAGGTCACCGTAACTGTTGTAGATTTCCAGCACATAGTTGCCGGTAACCTTTAATTTAACATTTTCGTTAGGGATTGTGAGTCGATAATTGGAGTAGGGTTGTAGGGTGGTGTAGCTGTTTTCGTAATCTATAATCCTTTGGTTGTCCGCCCCGTCCAAGTATTGGGATTTTAGCAATTGGGAGGGCGTCCAGTCGTAATCGCAATGAAAAATTTTATAATAGTAATCCTGTTCGTTGGCTGTTAGGTCATCAAACTCCAAAGTCATTGACTCCCCAAGTTGTATTATGGGAAATTGGTCTTCTGTTGGCCCTTTAAAAACCACTGTTTTGATGTTTTCGGGTGGATTTACTTCTTCCATGACTTGTCCAAAAGCCAAGCTGGATATCAAGCCAAATAGAAACCGAATGTAGGTGAAACGTATCAAGGGCAATATTTTTGGGTAAAGTTAAACAAAAAGTATGCCTAGAGAACTAAGCTCGGTATAATCCCAATTTTATGGTTAATTATTATGAAAACAATCCTTTTAGTACTATTTTTGCGTTCGATTTTGATAACAAAAGGTCTACAACAATATGTCTAAAGACATCCGGATTAGAAAGGGGTTGAACATCAACCTCGTCGGGGCAGCAGAGCAGACTATTTCCAAAGCCGTTACTAGTAACGTGTATGCCCTGAACCTAGATGATTTCCATGGAATCACTCCAAAAATGTTGATAAAACAAGGGGAAGAGATAAAAGCGGGCGAGCCTCTCTTTTATAACAAGAACAACGAAGAAATGCATTTCGTTTCCCCAGTGAGTGGAGAACTTGTGGAAATTGTTAGGGGAGCAAGAAGAAAAATCTTAACGTTAAAGATTCTTGCCGATAAAGAACAAGATTACATTATAAATAAGGTGCCGGATTTGGATGCGGCGGATGGTGAAGCCATTAAGTCCTATCTTTTGCAGTGTGGAGGTTGGCCTTTTATCAAGCAAAGACCTTACGATGTGATCGCCGACCCTAGTGTAACCCCGAAAGCAATTTTTGTTTCGGCCTATGCCACCGCTCCATTGGCGGCTGACCCTGACTTTGTTTTGAAAGACAAAGAGCAGGAAATTCAAGCGGCAATAATGGGTTTCAGTAAGCTTACACCTGGGAAAATCCATGTTTCCATTGGAAAATCAAGTAGGTCACCTTTCAATGATATTAAAGGAATAGAGCTGCACAAGATTTCCGGTCCACACCCAGCGGGTTTGGTGGGTACGCAAATCAATAAGATTGATCCCGTTAACAAAGGCGAAACGGTTTGGACCATATCACCACAAGATCTTGTTTTGGTGGGTGAACTTTTGTTGACAGGTAAGTTCAATGCCGAGCGAATCGTGGCCCTGGCAGGTTCTGTTATTAAGGACCCAAAATACTACACTACCAAGATTGGAGCTGAAATTTCCACCTTTTTGTATGCAAGTGGTGTGAAAGAGGATAGGTTCAGGTTGATCAATGGAGATGTACTTACCGGTGTTAAAACAAATACTGAAGGACATCTTGGTTTTTACAATAATACTGTATCTGCTATTCCAGAGGGTGATGATTACGAATTCTTCGGATGGAACAAACCCGTGTTCAACAAAATCTCCACAACGAGAGCTTTAACCTTCTCTTGGTTGCAACCTAAAAAGAAATATGATTTGGACACCAATACCAACGGTGAACACAGAGCATTTGTGGTAACGGGTCAATACGAAGCGGTTTTTCCAATGGATATTTACCCCCTTCAATTATTGAAGGCCTGTATGGTGAAAGATTTGGACGAAATGGAGCAATTGGGTCTTTATGAGGTGGCTCCAGAGGATTTCTCTTTGACGGAATTCATATGCATATCAAAACAACCACACCAACAAATAATCAGGGAAGGATTGGATTTGTTGCAAAAAGAACTTGGATAATATGGGCATGAAAGAAAAATTACATCAGTTAAAACTTAAGTATCAGGGCAAAAAAATGGCCCCGGCCTTCAATGCACTGCATACTTTTCTTTATACACCAAATGAAACCACCCATTCCGGTGCTCACGTACGGGGAGCGGATGACTTGAAACGTACCATGAACACGGTAATTTTGGCCTTGGTGCCATGCTTGTTGTTCGGGATGTTCAACGCAGGTTACCAACATTACTCTGCAATCAATGGGTTTCCTGAGAGTTTTTCCCTATTCAACGATTTCTTGACTTGGGATAACTTCCTGATAGGTATTACAACAGTATTGCCTTTGGTGATTGTTTCCTATGGCATTGGGCTCGGTATCGAATTCTTGTTTGCCGTTATCAAGGGACATGAGGTAGAAGAGGGATATTTGGTAACTGGAATGTTGGTTCCATTAATTGTACCTGTTGATACTCCACTTTGGATGTTGGCCATTGCTGTAGCCTTTGGTGTTGTTATTGGTAAGGAAGTTTTCGGTGGTACCGGAATGAATATACTTAATCCGGCATTGACCATACGTGCATTTTTGTTCTTCGCCTATCCAACATGGATGAGTGGAGACAAGGTTTGGGTGCACGGAGCTGTGGAAAGAGCTGGAACCGCAGATGCCATTTCTGGTGAGACTGTTTTAGGTTCATTGGCTCAAGGTTCAGATTTGACTTATTCTCTTTCGGATATGTTCTACGGATTTATTCCAGGTTCAGTTGGTGAAACATCAACCTTGTTAATCATATTGGGAGGACTTTTCTTGATATTCTCAAAAATTGCCTCTTGGAGAATCATGGTAAGCGCCGTTGTGGGTGCTTTGGTCATGGGTCTTATATTCAACGGTATTATAGATGCCGGGTGGTTACCAGAGTATAGCAAATTCTACACCTTAATGAGTTTTCCTTACTGGCAACATTTGCTGGTAGGAGGTTTGGCCTTCGGTATTGTCTTCATGGCCACGGACCCAGTTACGGGTTCTCAGACCAATAAGGGAAAATGGTACTATGGATTCTTTATCGGCTTCCTGTCGGTAATGATCAGGGTCTTCAATCCTGGATATCCAGAAGGTGTATTTTTGGCCATCTTGTTGATGAATGTATTTGCACCTACCATCGACCACTACGTGGTAAGAGGTAATATTAAAAAGAGATTGAAACGATTTAAGACAGCAACCATTTATCCAAAACCTTCGGATGAGGTTGATTCACTAAAAACGGAAACAGCGTAATTATGGCAATCAATACAGAAAAAAATAGCTATACTGTAATCTTTGCAGTCTTAATGGTTATTGTTGTGGGGTCGCTACTAGCCTTTGTTGCATCAGGTCTAAAGCCAATGATTGATGAGAACGAACGCTTCGAAAAGCAACAGAACATACTTTATGCCATGGGAGTTAATGAAAACGAGGGAGATGGAGATGTGGCCTTTGTTCCGACAACCGAAGTAGAGGATGCATTCTCTAAATTTATTTCGCAGCAGTTGGTATTGGAAGGTTCCCAGGCAGTTGAAAAGGAGAACGCTTATCTAATTAATGTAGAGAAGGCTTTGGCCAAAGCCAAAAGTGGAGAAAAAGCAGAGCTTCCATTGTTGATCGGAGAAAAGGACGGCGAAAAATTCTACATCATTCCAATGTACGGTAAAGGACTTTGGGATGCTATTTGGGGATATATTTCTGTAGATGAAAATATGGAGATCAAAGGTGTTTATTTTGATCACCGAGGAGAGACTCCCGGACTTGGGGCTAACATCAAACAGCGCTTTTTCATGGATGACTTCAAAGGGGAATCTATTATGGATGGCAATACCTATGAAGGCGTTGAAGTTGCCAAAGGGAACAATGACCCTTTGAACCAGGATAAAGAAGATAATGCAGTCGATGCTTTGGCAGGTGCTACCATTACAGGTAACGGGGTTACCGCAATGATCAAAGAAAGCCTTAAGCTTTACAAACCTTATTTACAAACTATTAGATCCAATTAATATGGCGCTACTATCAAAAAAAGATGCGAATCTGATAAAGGATCCCTTGGCGGATAATAACCCGATTACCATTCAGGTATTGGGTATCTGTTCGGCCCTGGCAATTACAGCTGAGCTTAAAGCCTCTGTAGTAATGGCAATATCAGTATTGTTTGTGCTAGGTGTGGGTAACGTGGTAATATCACTTTTGCGTAATATTATTCCATCAAAAATTAGGATTATCGTTCAGTTGGTGGTTGTTGCCGCTTTGGTGATTATTGTTGACCAGGTGCTAAAGGCTTTTGCTTATGAATTGAGTAAGACCCTTTCAGTATTCGTTGGACTTATCATTACCAACTGTATTATTATGGGACGTTTTGAAGCCTTCGCTTTGGGAAATGGGCCATGGAAATCATTTTTGGATGGTATTGGAAACGCATTGGGATACGGTGTTATTCTTGTAATCGTTGGGTTTTTTAGGGAGCTATTGGGTTCAGGAACCCTTTTCGGAATAAAAGTTTTGGGAGACCCTGTGGCTAAAACAGGTTTGTACTCCATAGGCTACGAGAACAATGGTTTTATGATTATCCCTCCAGCAGCATTGATTGTTGTTGGAATCATAATCTGGGTACAGCGCTCTAAGAACAGAGCATTAATTGAAGAAGCATAAACTTAGGAAGCATGTTAGAGCATTTAGAACTATTTTTTAGATCAATCTTCGTAGACAATATGGTGTTTGCGGTCTTTTTGGGAATGTGTTCCTATTTGGCCGTGTCCAAGAAAGTTTCTACCGCTGTAGGTTTGGGAGCTGCCGTAATATTCGTTTTGGGCGTTACCGTGCCATTGAACTGGTTGTTGGATAAATATTTATTGCAAGATGGAGCCTTGGTCTGGTTAGGCCCGGAATATGCGGATTATGACCTTAGCTTCCTATCTTTTATCCTATTTATTGCAACCATTGCCACGATGGTACAGTTGGTAGAGATTGTAGTAGAGAAGTTTTCTCCATCATTGTATAACTCTTTGGGTATTTTCTTGCCTTTGATTGCTGTGAACTGTGCAATCTTAGGTGGTTCCCTATTTATGCAAACAAGGGAAATTCCAAATATTGGTTTGGCCCTGAATTATGGAATAAGTTCAGGTATTGGATGGTTCCTTGCTATCTTGGCCATTGCAGCTATTCGTGAAAAAATCAGATATTCCAACGTACCGGCACCATTGCGTGGATTGGGAATCACCTTTATAATCACAGGTTTAATGGGCATTGGGTTCCAAAGCTTTGGTGGTATGCTCACAGGAGACAACGAGCCGCCAGAGGAAACCCAGAACACCACTGTTAAAACCAAAGAAGAAAAAGAAATAAAAAAGGAGATTGAGGATAAGGAAAAAGCAGTCTCTTATAACGAAGCCATAAACAAATAGAAGATGATATTAGCCGCAAGTACCGGAGGTACTATCATAATTACAGTAGTAGCATTTCTTGTTTTGTTGTTAGTGTTGGTGGCACTGTTGCTGTTCACTAAGGAAAAACTGTCTCCATCCGGTCCAGTTACCATTACCATCAATGGTGAAAAAGAATTGGAAGTTGGTTCTGGAGGGTCTTTGCTTTCTACTTTGGGTAACCAAAAAATATTTTTACCATCAGCCTGTGGTGGCGGGGGAACTTGTATCCAATGTGAATGCCATGTACTTTCCGGTGGTGGTGAAGCATTGCCTACAGAAACACCACACTTTTCCAAAAAAGAATTGAGCGAAGGAGCTCGTTTGGCTTGTCAGGTCAAGGTAAAGCAGGACATGGATATTACGATTCCAGAAGAGGTGTTCGGTATCAAAAAATGGGATGCCAAAGTGGTGCGTAATTATAACGTAGCCTCTTTCATCAAGGAGTTCGTGGTAGAGATTCCAGAAGAAATGAACTACAAAGCAGGAGGATATATCCAAATTGAGATTCCGCCGTGCGAAGTAAAATATTCAGATATTGATATTACCGCTCACCCAGAAGAGCACGAAACTCCGGACAAGTTCCAAGCAGAGTGGGATAAATTCAATTTGTGGCCTTTGGTCATGAAAAACCCCGAAACCGAGGAGAGAGCTTATTCTATGGCCTCTTACCCAGCTGAGGGAAGAGAGATTATGCTGAACGTTCGTATTGCGACCCCGCCATGGGATCGTAACAAAAATGGATGGATGGATGTTAATCCTGGTATCGCATCATCTTATATTTTTAGTTTGAAAGAAGGTGACCCGGTAACTATCTCCGGACCGTTTGGTGAATTCTTCATCAATGAATCTGATGCAGAAATGTTATACGTTGGCGGTGGCGCAGGAATGGCTCCTATGCGTTCTCACCTATATCACTTGTTCAAAACATTGAAAACAGATAGAAAAGTTACCTATTGGTATGGAGGACGTTCCAAAAGAGAATTGTTCTATATTGACCATTTTAAGCAGCTGGAGAAAGATTTCCCTAACTTCAAGTTCTATATGGCACTTTCAGAACCAATGGAGGAAGATAATTGGAAGGTCAAGAAGGATATTAATGATGAAGAAGGAGATGGTTTTGTAGGGTTTATCCATAACTGTGTTATCGATAACTATTTGAATCACCACGAAACCCCTGAAGATATTGAGCTTTATTTCTGTGGTCCACCATTGATGAACAAAGCTGTTCAAAAAATGGGTGAAGATTTTGGTATTCCAGATGAGAATATCAGGTTCGATGACTTTGGAGGATAAAACCAAAATTAATCAGCACCTCGAGCATTGTCGAGAGGTATAAATAAAACCAAACCGATGCTCATGCATCGGTTTTTTTGTTACGTATGGCAAGAGAATTAACGGAACAAGAACTACATAATTTGGCAATGAACATTGTTGGGCGAGAGCTCGAGGCCAATGGATTTGAATTTATGGCCATTAATAGTAAGCCTAAAAAAAATCCACAGTATGTATGTCTTAAGGAAAAGGTGTTGCACTTTATAGTGGTGCGAAATGTGGAATTTCCACTAAACCCACGAGAGTATGATGAAGAGTTGATGCAGACCGTAAAGGTGCATGCGGAAAAGTTCGAGGCAAGAACCTATTTTGCTGGGGTTGGCCTTTCGAATGCGGCCGACAGGACAGAGCCTCTCTATTTGGATGAAGAATACGTAGTCGACTATCAAGGTTTAATTGAGATATAGATGAAGCATAAAGTATTGTTATTGGGATTGGTCGTATTGTTTTTGAACTGTACACCAAAGGAACATATCAAAAATCAAACTTGGGGCAATGCCTTGGGCACTACCTATTCCATTATTTATATTGCCGATGAAGAACTGGATTATCAACAGGAAATAGACTCCGTTTTTCAAGTATTGAACCAGTCGATGTCCACTTATATTCCCACTTCGGATATCTCTAGAATCAATGAGGGAGATTCTACGATTGTTGTTGATGGTATGTTCAAAGAGGTGTTTAATATTTCAAGTCAGGTTCACAAGGCTTCAAACGGCTATTTTGACCCCACTATTGGTGTTTTGGCCAATGCATGGGGATTTGGCCCAGGTGAACAAATTGAACTCGATAGCCTTCGTGTGGACAGTTTGTTGGCTTACGTAGGATGGGATAAGGTACAATTGAATCAAGATAACACGATTACAAAGGACCATCCATCCATTCGTTTTGATTTTAACGCGGTGGCCAAAGGTTATGCCATAGACCGATTGGGCGCTATGCTCGATGAAAAAGGCATCAAAAATTATTTGGTTGAAGTTGGCGGTGAGGTACTGGCCAAAGGCACCAATCATGTTTCTGGAAAACAATGGACCGTTGGGATAGACGACCCGCAAGTGGAAACAGGGCGTCAGTTAAAACAGATTGTTTCTTTAGAGGATGTAGCCATGGCCTCATCCGGTAATTATCGAAAGTTTAGGGTAGACCCAGAAACAGGGGAGAAGTATGTGCATACCATCAATCCAAAAACTGGATACACTAAAAACTCCAATGTATTGGCCACAAGCGTGGTGGCAAAAACCTGTGCCGTTGCAGATGCTTTTGCAACAACCTTTATGGCGATGGATTTAAAAGATTCCAAACAAGTTTTAGAAAATCACAGGGAGTTGGAGGCCTACATTATCTATTTGGATGAAAACGGGGAGACCCAGGAGTTTTTTACGCCTGGTTTTGAAGCTTTGATAACGAAATAATGATATTTATGATTTAGTTTTTGAATCATAGAGGAGGCTATCATTTTTTTTGATTCTAACATCTTTAACCGAACCTGCTCCCTCAAAGAAAAAGCAAACTCCAATTATTTTACTTCGGGGTTTAGGAACATCAAAAGTATATGCGTGATTTTCATTGACTAAAATGGTTAACTTTTGGTCTTTTGATATGCATTTTAATTGAATGTAGTCAGTGGAATCCACTCCGAAATTCGAAAGATTGTTTTTCTTTCCACTTATTTGTCTATTAAAAGCAAATAAGGAAATATCCGAAATGCATCCTTTGTTACAGAGAGGGATAGCGATTGGTCCATCTTCATGTATAATTGTCAATTGGGCTACTTGGCAAGGAGTGCTACCGGATTCGAAATCATTACGAAAAGAGGTTGTCAGTTCAAATTCATCAGTGTACAATTCTCCAAAATCCCTTACTTGATAAAGTCCCACAATGGTTTTCTCTGTATACGGGTTTATGCCATGGGATTTTAGCTTGTCAATATCTATGGAGAGTTCATTCTCAAGATCTAAATAAATAGGTATGGAATCTGTTTCGATTGTGGCCAACCAATCATTTGATGGAATAAAAACATCCTTTTCTTTTATAATAGAATCGTTGACCACAAGTTTTGACTTGAAAAAACCTGGTTTATAATAGATGCTGGTCAAAACACTGTCATTTTTGTTGACGGTTACTCTTTTTTGCTTGTCCCAGTCTTGTTGAATTTCAATTTTGGCCTTTTTATCAACAATGGAGGCATCATAACTAAAAATCACTGAGTTGGGTAATCCTGTTGTTACGGATTTAACCGAAAAAACAAAGTCATTTGGACTATAGTATTTGGTGCGATTCTGTAAGAAGAAATAGGAGAAAACAACAAAAAGAAGCAATGAAATAGTTATCCCGTATTTGAGTAATAAGGTGGTGTTAACAGGCTTTCTGTTCTTGACAACGACTTTAGTAGGTTCAAAGCTTTTCAAAAAAACTCTCCAATTATCATATCCTACATACTTTGCCAATGTGTCTAAAGTATTGGTGTTGGGTCTGGAACTATAATGTATTCGGCCACTTAATCGCTTCAAGGTGGAAATACTCAATAAAATGCCTGTCTCATTATGTATGGAGTCACTCAGGACTTGAAAGTCACGGGTGTCCCATAATTCCATTGGGCCACGAGACAACTTGTCTGAAATCAGTTTAAAGCAATGGGCGATATGTTTCTTGTAATCATTCATTTCAAAAGTAATTCGCAGTAGTGAACAAACTTGAACAAAAATGAACAGGTCTGTACACATCTATAACATTGTTCAACAATAGATTTGAAAAACCATCAACCAATACTAATTAAGAAAGATTACATTATGAGAACAAAAATCTATATGCTGTTACTTGGTTGCATCTCATTCTTTCAGTTTTCATGTGCACAAAAAAACAAAAAAAACAACCAAGTACAAGATTTACCTTTAACCCTACAATACTGGAATGTGATAGACAAAGAGGATAATGAACAGTCCATGGATATAGTAGATTACAATGATAAAATGGCGCTTCACTTACCTAAGGGGCATGTTGCTTATCTGAAAAATAAAAGGTTTAAAAATTTTGAAATTGAATTTGATGTAATTGGATTTGTGATGCCAGGACTGGGATTCCGCGGCCAGGACAAAGAAAACTATGAACTAATCTATTTTAGGGAAAATTCAAGCAATAAAAAAGATGCACTTCAATATATACCCATTTTTAATGGTAGTTTACCTTGGCAATTGTATAACTATCCTAAATATGAATCAAGTGCCACTTTTGCCGAAAAAAAGATTACTTCATTCCCATTGTCAATCGAAAACTACTTGGAAGAGGGACCAATAAACGATAGTTTAAGATTAAAAATGGAAAAAAAGGGGGTTGAATATTCTCCGAAAGCCCAAGTACAATTTGTCAATGAAAAAACTTGGGGTATTGGTGATGCAGAGCAGTTTAAAGGAAGCTTTATGAGAAGAACCTCTATAAATTGGGAATTGTGGGACCCAAATGTATGGTCGCATATTAAAATTATAGTGGTGGGAGACTATGCTTCTATTTACGTACATGATATGAAAGAACCCAAAATGACCGTGAATTTGAAGCGTGAGATCGAGGCTGGAGACATTAGCTTGCGGAACCAGTTTTTTGATGTTTTTTATACTAATGTTTCCATAAAACATTTGGACGATAGTACTTTATCAATTAAGAACAATAGAGCACAAAAGCTTCCAGATAATTACTTTAGGAAATGGCAGATTTCACCAAAATTTGTTAAAAAAGATGACAAAATTCTTTCTCAGTTAGATTCTGTTCAAGAAAATGGTATTACATGGAAAAGTGTAGAAGTTGATGTTGATGGATTACTCAATGTTAGTAGATTTTTTGATGAAATGAGTGGTAGTGTTACATTGAAAACTACTATTCGTTCAGAAGCCAAACAGAAAATGGAGATGCATGTTGGTTTTGCGAAGCATTTAATAGTAGTGTTGAACAATAAAGTTATTTTCAACAAGGAAATGGATATAGAAAAGGAAGAGGGACGGGTATTTGTTGAGGATGAAAGCTTATATCTTGATTTGGTACAAGGAAAGAATGAATTATTTTTAATATTAACGGGAGATGAACAATATCATCAAAACTGGGGGGTAATTGCCAAATTGAAAAACTTAAACGGAATCAAAATTGATTAATTTTTTGAAACAAACGGAATAATTTCATCTTTAGCCAATCGATATTTTTCTACCTCTTCGTTTGGAAGCTTTCTGGTGTAATCCACTTCTTCAACTGTGAAGCCTATGCTCCGAAGTTTGTCAAAATAATCTCTACCGTAAATACGAACATGGTCGTACTGACCAAAGATACGGGCTCTTTCTTTTCGGTCCGTAATGGAGTCGTCTTCAAAAGTTTGTTCCCTTGTTAAATCTTGTGGGATTTGAAATATCCCCCATCCACCGGGTTTCATAATACGATACAGCTCTTGCATGGCCTTGGTGTCATCGGGAATGTGTTCTAAAACATGATTGCATAGAATTACATCAAAAGAATTATCCTGGAAAGGTAGATTGCAAATATCAGCTTTTACATCCGCCAAGGGAGAATTAAGATCGGTTGTCGTGTATTCCAAATTTTCCAGCTTTTTAAAGCGGTTGTAAAAAGCTTGTTCCGGAGCAAAATGAAGCAACTTTAGCGGTTTGCTGAAGAAATCTGTTTCGTTTTTTAAGTACAGCCAAAGTAAACGGTGTCTTTCCAAGGATAGGGTAGAAGGGGAAAGCACGTTATCGCGTGGGCTTTCGTACCCATAGGGCAGAAAACTTTTAAAACTCTTCCCATCAATAGGGTCAGTGTATTTGTTTCCCTTTAGGGAATAGTCAATCAATGGCCGAACCCAATAACTTAATCGGATTAGTATGGGCCTCGGAATTAGATTGAGGAAGTATTTAAATATTTTTGACACCGATTATGGGAATTTTCAATGATGACAACTAAAGCACCAATTTCTTGCTACGGAACTCATCTTCTTCGTCGCTGCTAATCCCCAAGGCCTCGTAAATGTATTGGAAAGTGGACAACAGTTCAGGTTTTCCATCCACTAGGGCAACATCGTGCTCAAAGTGTGCGCTAGGTTTGCCGTCGGCAGTTAGTATGGTCCAACCATCCTTAAGTTGTTTTATACGTTTAGTACCCATATTGATCATGGGTTCTATGGCGACAACCATGCCATTGACAAACTTTTTGCCTCGACCTCTTTTGCCGTAGTTGGGCATTTGCGGATCTTCGTGCAGTTCTCTTCCTAGGCCATGGCCTACCAACTCACGAACCACACCATAACCATGATCTTCCGTATATTTCTGAATGGCATAACCAACATCGCCAACCCGATTGCCCAATTTAAACTCCCTGATTCCGATGTAAAGAGATTCTTTGGTGACCTTTAGTAGTTTTTTTGTTTCCTCTTCGACTTCGCCTACCCCAAAAGTATAGGCGTGGTCACCATGGAACCCATTTTTAACGGCACCACAATCCACAGAAATGATATCACCTTCTTGTAAAGGTTCATTTCCTGGTATTCCGTGAACTACCTGTGCGTTTGGACTCCAATTTAGGGTGTTTGGAAAGTCGTACATGCCCAAAAAACCGGGTATGGCCCCTTGTTCCCGAATAAATTCCTCGGCCATTTTATCCAATTTTAATGGATTGGCTCCTGGTTTTATTTCCTTGGCCAACATCCCCAAAGTTTTGGATACGACCAAAGCGCTTTCGCGCATCAACTCAATTTCCTCTGCTGTTTTTATGTTAATCATAGCGGCAAAGATAAATTGATTCTAGGGATTTTGAAGAATCTTTGTCTAGACCAATGGCTTTTGAGTCATTAACTCCGGTTGTGGAACTCCCAATAATTTAAGAATGGTAGGTGCAATATCTCCCAAAACACCACTTTTTACCTCTTTAATATCATTATCAACTAAAATAAGAGGAACTGGATTTGTGGTATGCGCTGTGTTCGGACTTCCGTCTGGATTTACCATGGTATCGCAGTTTCCATGGTCCGCAATCACAATAGTGGAATATCCATTTTCCAATCCGGCTGTGATGACATCCTTGGCACATTCATCAACAGTTTCACAGGCTTTGATTGCCGCTTCCATTACTCCAGTATGACCTACCATATCTGGGTTGGCAAAATTGAGACATACAAAGTCTACCTCCCCTTTTTGGAGCTCAGGTATAATGGCATCACGGATATCGTAAGCACTCATTTCCGGTTGAAGATCGTAGGTGGCCACTTTGGGTGATGGACAAAGAATGCGTTGTTCCCCTTCAAAAGGTTCTTCCCTACCTCCATTAAAGAAAAAGGTAACGTGCGGATATTTTTCAGTCTCCGCAATACGTATTTGTTTCTTGCCATTTTTGGCAAGGGTCTCACCAAGAGTGTCCTTAATGTTATCTTTATTAAATATGATTTTGATTCCCTTAAAGGAATCATCATAGTTGGTCATGGTAACGTAATACAGGTCCAGTTTGTGCATGTTCTGCTCATGGAAATCCTGCTGGCTCAAGGCTTGGGTCAGTTCTCTACCACGGTCTGTCCTAAAGTTGAAGAAAACAATAACATCCCCATCTTTGATTTTGGCGACCGGCTCATTTTCAGTATCCGTTAAAACCAAAGGTTTTATGAATTCGTCGGTAACGCCATCATCATAACTTTTTTGCATGGCCTCGCCAATATCCTGTGTTTTTTCTCCCTCAGCATTGACCAATACATCGTAGGCTATTTTTACACGCTCCCAACGTTTGTCTCGATCCATGGCATAATATCTACCCACAACGCTGGCCAATTTGGTATTTTTATCGGAGCAATAATTGGTAAGGTCCACCAAGAATCCTTTACCGCTTTTAGGGTCTACATCCCTACCATCGGTAAAAGCATGCACGAATGATTTCTCCACCCCGCTATCATCGGCTGCTTTAATCAGGGCCTTCAAGTGGTCGATGTGACTGTGCACCCCTCCATCGCTCACCAAACCTAAAAAGTGGACGGGTTTATTGTTTGCTTTGGCATATTCAAATGCCTCTTTGAGCACTTTTTCATTTTTTAAGGTATCTTCCTTTACGGCCTTATTGATTTTGGCCAAGTCTTGATACACAATTCTTCCAGCACCAAGGTTCATGTGCCCCACCTCACTATTTCCCATTTGCCCTTCGGGAAGACCAACATTCATTCCATCGGTATGAAGGTCTGCATCAGGATATTTGGTGTAAAGTGAATCAATAAATGGTGTGTTTGCTTTTGCAATGGCCGAAACTTTTGGATCGGGAGATTTTCCCCAACCATCCAAAATCATTAGAATAACCTTTTTGTTCATAGTGAAAAATTGTACTGCAAAAGTAAAATGATCTGGTTGGATGCCCTAGTTTTTTCTTTAGTTTTCTGATTGTTAATTTGTTAATTGTTTTGTGATTTCATTGAGGCATTGTTAAAATTTAGTTATTTAACTGTTAATCCTGTAACATCCTTGTAATTAAGAAGTCTACTTTTATAACAAGTAAAATCATTAATCAAAAACAATTCATCATGAAAAAAACAATCTTTACAGTGGCCGCAGTATGCTTGTTGGCCCTAAACGGTATTTCTGCCAATGAGCTGAAAATCACAAACACCGAAGCGGACATTACAGTGGTATCCCCAGTTGACCTTAGCGCTTTTTGCAAAGCGGTAATGCAGGGTGATGTTGATACTGTTAAAAAGTTTATTGAGCTTGGAGAAGATGTCAACCAAAAATCTTTAGGTAAGGCGCCTATCCATTATGCGGCCCGGTATAATAAGGCTGAAGTTCTACAGGTGCTTATAGATAATGGGGCTGACCTTAAAAAGCGTTGTGATGGAGGTATGACAGCAATGAAATATGCCAAACTGTCCCATGCCACCGAAGCCCAAGCCGTATTGGAAGCTGCTATGAAAAAATAGAAAAGGAGTTTATTCGTCTAACGAAAAAGGGCCCATCCAACTGGATGGGCCCTTTGCTCATTTACATATTTAGTGTCCTTGCAAAAGAGTGTGTCTCGCGGCTTAGAATTCAAAGCCAGTAAAAGCTCTGTACAAAAATGCATAAACGGCCAATAAAAACATGACCGCGCAAAATATCGAGTACCCTTTTAAAAAAAGCACTACAAAGCTTGGTTTGCAATCGTCGAATGCCTCTAAATAGAGATTTTTAAAATGTAATAGTGTTCCCATGTGTTCTCTCTTTTTACAGCATAAAAAGATTAAGAGAACTGAGTAGGATTTGGGGTTCGTTCAAAGGTACAGAAATTAAGTCAACTGCCTTGATTTATCGATAAACAGTCAATTCTATCGACCTGAATATTTTTGGATGGCTTCCTTTATTTTGTCAATTCTGTTTTCGGGATCGGGATGCGTGCTCTGAAACTCGGGAACTCTGTTGGGTCCGGCAGCAGCTTTTAAAACTTCCATAACCGCTATCATCTCGTGGGGATCGTACCCGGACTGAATCATAAATAAAACACCGAGTTCATCACTTTCCAACTCATCTCCCCTTCCATTTTTCAGTAAGGTGTTTTGGCCAATCCCTGCCACCACATTGCCCATGTCGACACCTACAGATGCCCCTGTGGCCAAGGTTTGCCAAAAATTACTTTCGGCAATACGTTCGGCAGAATGTCTTCCGATTACATGTCCTATTTCGTGTCCTAGTACACCTGCTAATTGTGGTTCGTTAAGTTGGGAGAAAAGCGCATAGGTAATAAAGATTTGTCCGCCAGGCAATGCAAAGGCATTTATGGTTCGGTCGTCTGCCAAAAGATGGAATTCGTATTGGTAAGGTGTTTCCCGTGCCACACTACGTTTTACCAATGTATTGCCAACGGCATCTACCAAGGCCTGCATACGTTCGTCGGGATATAGGCCTCCGTGTTGCTGTGCCATTTCAGGAGCACTTTGTAGGCCAATGGCAATCTCTTGCTCCGCGGTCATGTTTATGTTTTGGGTTCTGCCCGTATATGGATTCTCTTCTTGGTTATTGCATCTGCGAACAAAGGCAAAGGCCACAATGGCCAAACCGATTAGGATACGTATCCTCCAACTTCCTCTTCTCATGGGTTAGGGTTCTTGTTAGTTGAAGATACAAAAAAACCGCTTATAGCAGGACTGGGTTAATATCCAAAATATTGTCTTGGACATAGGTTTTAACAAAGCCTGTGGTAAAGTGTTCACTGCCCAAAAACTCCTCTTTTTGCAATAGCTTTAAAATGTTGAGTTTTCGGTAGGCGGTAAGCATTGGAATGGAAATGGGTGCATAGCTGTAATGCCAAGGCTCATACTTAAACCCTCTTCTCCGTGGATTGTTGGTATATACAAGGTAAAAGCCAAATTTTACCGAGTTTTCATCCATCCAAAGCTTAAGGCCTTCGTAGGGACCACCCGCTTCAAATTTTTCGGTAACCAAAACATCGCCCGAAGACTCTGGATACCCATCAATAATATCAATATCGGTACCCCAATGGTGTCTGCTGGTTCCCGGTATGGTAGAATATTCTATGATTTTGTCAATGGCATCCAATGGAGTCATGCCCTCCTCGTCGGTATAACTCAGGTATTTGCGTTCCCAAATACTTTCCTGTCTGTAAAAATCTCTATAACTCGAGGCAATTTTGATATCAAAACCATCTGAATAGGCTGCTTTTTTCATGGCTAAAAAGGACTCGTATGCTTCTTCCCTTAAGTTAATGCCCTCTCCAAAGAGTTCAATTTTCGCTTTGCCCATGAGCTCAGCGGTCGAATAATCAAGATCATAAAAGTTAGGGAAAATAGGGGGGATGGTACAGGCCAATCCCGAAGCGGAAGTAGTTTTAATAAAAGTCCTTCTTTTCATGAAACGAATTTTGCCCCCAAGTTAAGAAGTATTTTTAATTAGTCGTTTCGAGGTATGTTCTAGCGGAAAGTAATATGCTTTATCGGTCCAAGAACAGAAAACCGGAATATTCGAGTTCCAGATCGTTCAGTGTAACAAGGTAAAAATAAACACCTTCCGGCAAACCGGTTCCTTGGTTTGTGATCAAGGTCCCTGTGTTGGCAATTCCACGAAATTCGTTGGTGTAATTGATTTTTTCAAAAACTTTTTGCCCATATCTATTAAAGACGCGCACGCTATTGTTGGGTGACTCTTCCAGCCCATCAATAATCCAAAAATCGTTGGTGCCATCTCCGTTCGGACTTAAAAAATAGTTCCCCAAAGTGGGATTGTTCACTGCAAAAGTATCTTTCGGCAAAGGTACCGTTCCAAATGTAATGGCGGCATAATCGTTCGGTAGAAAGGTTTCCGAAGTGATAAAACCACGGTTGATATCTCCGCTAGTGGCAGAGTTCCCAATAATAACCCATTCGTTGGCTGATTTGCTCCATCCAACCACTATAATGGATTCGGCAGAGGCATTGGGTATGGTGGCCAAGGCACTTCTCGTATTCCAGGCAATAGTGACCTGGGCGGGCACCTCACTTTGCACGATCCAAAATTCACGGTCGGTGACTTTTCCGATTTCTTGTACTTTTTCGTCGATATCAAAACTTTCCAAAATGGAAGTGGGGGCCGAAGGATCCTCGAAAAAATAGGCGCAAATGGCCAATGGGGTTGTGCTTTGTGAAAGCAAGGTCAATGGCCTGAGTTGTTCTCGGTCGCCCACCGGGAAGGAGAACACATCTCGGTTGTTCACTGCGGCAAAGCCGGTAACTTTGGAGGTGTCAAAGGCATCATCGTAAAAGCCTTGTTCCATAAAGTTGAGGTATACTGCTCGGTTGTTTGTGGTTGTGTCGAAGTTGCCGTCCACAAAGTTGACATTGTTCCTAACATTTACGGTGTTGTGCAAAAGCATATCGCTGGTTACCATAATCTCCGTATCCCACAAAGTGGGCGGTATACTGCCCGATACATTGATCACACTGTTCCCGTAAAAGCCGACGAGGCCCTGTGTCTGATCAAAATTGGCATCGTTGATAAAATTGGTATGGAAACCCAGATTGCCAAATACCTGTAAATTACCTGCATTGTACAGCCCGCTTTGGGCCACAGCAAAGCTGACCGATAACAAAAACGCTATGTGGAGGAGGGTTTTCAAAAATTTTATGGATTTATAACTATGTATTGCCAATTCGCATCCGTTAATGTTGGTGCAGGTTGAAATTCAAATATCTTCACTGAGAATTCTCCTGCAATTTGATTGGTAAGCTGAATTATGATAGGGTTGCCAGATACATTTTCTTCAACTGTTAATTGAATTA
The DNA here is from genome assembly GCA_040285615.1 of Allomuricauda sp. Lineage (GTDB taxonomy): Bacteria > Bacteroidota > Bacteroidia > Flavobacteriales > Flavobacteriaceae > Flagellimonas. The sequence continues at coordinate 107,430 of JAVJRL010000010.1, read as the reverse complement.
TTGATGTAGCGGTAATGGCACCATCATTAATAGTGTATTCTCCAGTACTGATACTACTTCCTAAGGCAACTTGGCCAGTTGCACCAACTATTGAAGTTAGTGAATTCTCCCAACTGGTTGCTCCTCCTGTAGTAGTGAGAACTTGCCCATTTGTTCCTGGAGCTATTTTGCCCGGTGTTACGTTTGCGTCCGCTATTTTGGCAGTGGTGACGGCATCCGGTTCTATGGTGAGCACCCCTGCGTTGTTCATAGTTGCGTCGCCGCTGATCGCCACTTCCTGTGCGGTGTTGGTGGCATCCCCGATGTAAATGTTGCTGTCGGTTAGGGTGTTGATGTTCCCCACTTCGGAATCCACATAAGCTTTGGTTGCGGCATCAGTCGCGGTCACGGGGACGCCGAGTCCGGTGAGCACCAATCCGTTGGCATCGTTGCCATCGGTTAGCACCTCTTCGATGTTCTGGAGTTCGTTCGTGATATCGGAATCCGCATCCCTGATGTCGATGGTGGTCCCTGTTCCATCGGTTATTGTCAGTTCGACGCTCTCGTTGAGGGTTCCGCCTGCTCCAATTCCGAGGTCTTGGTCGTCTGTTCCGTCCAGAGCATCCACATAAGCTTTGGTTGCGGCATCAGTCGCGGCCACGGGGACGCCAAGATTAACAATTTGGTTTGCTCCAAGGTCGATATCCGACCCCGCGGCCCCGAACCCGCTTAACGGGATGTTTGTTTTGTCAAGTTTTGCATTGGTGACGTTTCCATCTGACATTTTTAATGTGGTCACCGCATTATCGGCTAATTCATCGGTATCAATACCGCCATCCAAAACATCTAAAGTGTATCGGTCTGTTTCAGTACCGGCTCCGCTTCTTACCAATGATCCATTTAAGGTGGCATCAAAAACCTCATTCCCTACAATACTATCTTTTTCTGTAATGCCCAATATGGTTTCGTTCACTAAGGTCCATTGGCTGCCGTTCCATTGGAAAATGTCTCCAGGTTGTCCGCCGGTGGCATCGGCAAACTTGCCAATGGTCACCGATTTGGGAGCTAAAAGCCCGGTGGTAATGGATGTAGGTTGGATTTTTGAATCTGCATTTATAGACTGAGTAACAATATTGGCTCCAGTGATCTGTCCCACTTCATAATTATAATTGATGCTACCATCTGGATTGTTGGTCTGTGAAATAACAACGGTGCTATCTCTTGCTTGTGGGTTGAGTAGACTCAAATAATCCGCTCTTGTGCTTACCGTAAAGGAATTGTCCAGTTCTTCACAAATGTTGACCCAATCGTTTCCGTTGTAATAGTGCAGGCACTCCTGATCGGTATTATAGACCACTGCACCTTCCAAGGGGTTTATTAAGTTCATTTGGGCGTCGGTCACCCTGGTAATTACCAATGCACGGGTTGTGCTTTCCAGTTCGAGTACGGATGCCGGGTTCAGGTTTTGCGGGTTATTACCGATTTTTACCTGTCCGCTCAGCGTGTTGATCATGAGTAGGCCAATGATCAAGGAGACAATTGAAATTTTCACAATGTTTGTTATTTGAGGATTTCCAAACGTAAAAAACAAAACTAACCTTATGTTTTAATTTTTTTAATAAATACCGTCAAAACACGTAATTCAGGGGTGAATGGAATTCCCTTTGGTATATTTGTACGATACAGAATTAACAAAAGTTTAGAACGCCTTAATTTTTTTTATCGTCTCCATGGGTTTTCTTTAACTTGTGCTAAATACATTGAAATGAAAAATGCTTTTTTGATATTGTTCTCTTTGCTTATGTCGGGCTGGTCCTTGGCACAGGATTCGCGCGAAATGCTCAGGGGCAAGGTGCTGTACAGGAGTTCAAATGTTCCCAATGAGAATGTTATCAATTCCACAAGCGGTCAAGCCACCATTACCGACGATAATGGGGAGTTTATGATACAGGTAAAAGATGGTGACCAGTTGGTTTTTACCGCGGTGAACTATCAATTGGAGGTCATTACCATTACTCCGGAAATATTGGCAAACAATCGCTTGGTGGTGGAAGTGACCGAAAAGGTACGCGAATTGGACGAAGTAGTGGTGACCCCGGAGAACCAGGAACGTTTTCTTCAGGTGAAGAACGAAGATTTTAAGCAGTTCGATTACGATATCGATCGTGGGACCGAAGTGGAGAACGTGGCAAGTTCCAGAATTACACGAGGCATGAAGGATGGAATCAATTTTGTCAACATTTTCAAGGCCTTGTTCAAATCGCAAGAAGTCAATGGTCAGCAAAGAGCACCGCTAAAAGTGAGCGAAGTGCTCCGACACGTGTACGACGATGAATTTTTTGTGGCGGACCTTAAATTACCACAAGATAAAATAGACGCTTTTTTATTGTATTGCGACGACAAGATACCTTCACAGACCTTGCTCAGAAAAGAGAACGAATTCCAATTGATCGATTTTCTGGTTACTCAAAGCAAAGAATATTTGGCAACCTTGAATGAGGAATGAAAAAATGCTTTCTCGCATTGGTCATTTTTTTTATCGCCCAAGGGCTTTTCGCCCAAGAGGTTGATACCAAATTGCTTCAGGGAAGAGTTACCAGTGTGGATAAAGATGTTATTGGTGTAGTTGTGCAGAATATCACTACAAAGGACGCCATTATCACCGATTTGGAAGGAAATTTTGCCATTAATGTCCATGTTAACGATACTTTGGTGTTCTCTGCGGTACATTTTTTAAAAAAATCCATACCCGTAACTCCTGTTCTATTTCAATCCAATTTTGTTGAAGTACCCATGCAGGAATTTGTGAACCAATTAAAGGAGGTTGTGGTGCGCCCATACGATTTAACCGGGGACTTAAGTAAAGATATAGATAGGGTCACCTTGGAAAAAGATGTGAGCGCGGAAGCATTGAATTTACCCAATGCCCAACAACGGGTGCCTACTCAAAATGAGCGAAGGTTAAAACAGGCCACCTATGGGAAGTTTAATTTGGGGATGATATTGACCCCTCCTTTAGATCCTATAATCAATGCGATCACCGGTCGCACCAAAATGTTGAAAAATAGGGTCGAAGTAGATAAAAATTATGCTCAAACACAGCGCGTACAGGGGTATTATGCTGATTCACTTTTTTTGACCACTTTGAAAATTCCCATGGACAAAATTGATGATTTCATGTATTTCTGTGAAGTTGATGAAACTTTTCAGGCTGCAGTGGAATCGCAGGATAGATTAAAGATATGGGACGTAATGATTAACAAAAGTAGAGCCTATCGCGAAAACAACGATTTGGATTAATTTTTTTAGGAGTTAGGAGTCAGCGGTGAGGAATCTGTTATCTAAACTCTAATATCTGACAACTATTATCTAACATCTAACAAGTATGGCAGGTAAATTGCAGAAAGAATCATAAAACTGTAACATTGTTGCACAATTAAAGCCTAATAACACATGATGAAACTGAAAAAAGCAAAAATGTTGATTTTGCCTTTGGCAATGCTTTTATTTTTGTCTTTCTCGTCCGTACACAAATTCTATGTAAGCGTTACCAATATAGTCTACTCCGAAGAGGACAGCGCTTTCCAGATTACCAGTCGGGTCTTTATCGATGACCTGGATAAATTGCTTCAAGAACGTTATGGCATCGAGGCTAAATTGGCCACTCCAAAGGAGTCCCAGATTGCCAAAGAATACATCGAAAAATATTTTAGATCAAAATTCGTAGTGGAATTGGATGGAAAGGTTGTTCCCTACAACTTTCTTGGAAAAAAATACGATACCGATGTGGTGATTTGCTATTTGGAAATACCCAACGTAAAATTATCTGAAGTCAAGACCATGTCAGTGCAGAACGAGGTGCTTACCGATTTGTTTGATGAGCAGCAAAACGTGGTTCATGTAAAGTGGAATGGGAACAAAAAAAGTTTTGTATTGATCAGGGAGAACAATAAAGGAATGTTAAACTTATGACGTATTCTTAACATTTGGTTAAAATATGTTATTTTTCACCGTTATAAAATCAGATAGAAAATGAACAGATTCAAGTATTGCTTTGCTTCCGTGTTGTTCCTTTTTGGAGCCATGGTTATGGCACAAGAAGAGGGTGACGTTAAAAAAGAAGAACGGGAGCCCGGTCATTACAACCAAAGTAGATTTAAACAATTGTATGAGGAGTTTTCCTCTCCAAACACATACCGGTCGGCTTCTGGGGCACCCGGTCCAGATTATTATCAGCAACAGGCGGATTATGTCATGGACATCCATCTCGATGATAAAAATGCAAAAATCGATGGTGAGGAGACCATCACTTACCACAACAATTCACCGGACGATTTAGAATTTCTTTGGGTGCAATTGGATCAAAACGTACGTGCGAAGGATTCCAAGTCGCCATTACGCAATGGAAACGGTGTAAACATCGCTTATACGGCAGGTAACTTCACCGAAGCATACATCAGTGAGCCGTTCGATGGAGGATTCAATATTGAGTCGGTAACAGACAATAGTGGAAAACCATTGTCCTATACCATCAATCAAACCATGATGCGTATCAATATTCCACAAGCACTTAAAAGTGGTGAAAAAATTTCTTTCTCCATCAAGTGGTGGTACAATATCCCTGACCATACCATTAGCAGGGCACGTTCAGGGTACGAGTATTTCCCAAAGGATGGAAACCGTGCTTATGTAATTGCCCAGTTCTTCCCAAGAATGGCTGTTTACAGTGATGTGGAAGGATGGCAAAACCATCAGTTCTGGGGTAGTGGAGAGTTCGCATTGCCATTTGGTAACTACGATGTGAGCATTACGGTTCCTGCAGATCACGTTTTGGATGGGACAGGAGAGCTTCAAAACCGTGATGATGTATTCTCAAAAGATATGTTGAAACGTTACAAGCAGGCCAAAAAGTCTTATGACAAACCTGTGATCATTGTATCTCAAGAAGAAGCCGAAGCTGCAGAAAAAGGTTTCTCTACCGATACCAAAACTTGGAAGTTTAAAGCTACCAATGTTAGGGACTACGCTTTTGCATCATCCAGAAAGTTTATCTGGGACATGCAGGCCGTTAAAATTGGTAGTAAAGATGTAATGGCGGTATCGCTTTACCCAAAAGAGGGTAACCCACTTTGGGAAGAACAGTCTACCAAAGCTGTGGCACAAACCTTAAAAACATACTCAGAACACACATTTGATTATCCGTACCACAAGGCAATTTCGGTTCATGCGAAAAATCAGGGTATGGAATACCCAATGATTTGCTGGAACTATGGTCGTCCAAATGAAGACGGTACCTATTCTGACAGAACAAAATATGGTATGATCAGCGTGATCATCCACGAAGTAGGACACAACTTCTTTCCAATGATCGTTAATTCCGATGAGCGTCAGTGGGGATGGATGGATGAAGGTTTGGATACCTTTATGCAGTATTTGGCCGAGCAGGATTTTGGAAAAAACAATCCAGAAGTTATTGCTCCGAACGAAAAATACCCTTCACGAAGAGGTGAGCCATCGAAGATTGTTCCTTATATGAGCGGAGATCAAAGTTTTATTTCGCCCATTATGTCCAACCCGGAAAATGTATACCAACTTGGACCAAACGCCTATGGTAAACCTGCAACTGCCCTTAATATTTTAAGGGAAACAGTAATGGGTGAGGAATTGTTCGACCATGCCTTTAAAACCTATGCACAACGTTGGATGTTTAAACACCCGACCCCAGAGGATTTCTTCCGTACTATGGAAGATGCTTCGGCAGTGGATTTGGACTGGTACTGGAGAGGATGGTTCTATACTACCGATTATGTTGACATAGGAGTAAAGGGAGTTAAAAAGTACTACGTGTCCAACAAGCCGACCAAAGAAATGGAAAAATATATGGCGGATAGAAACCTTACCGAGGCCGACCTTCCCCCATTGGTTTATTTGGCAGAAGAGGATAGCGAGGATTTTGCTCCAGAACTTAAAGGAAAATCTCCAACAGAGACTTCCCAAAACCTCAAGGAATTCATGATGGACAATATGACCGAGGCCGAAAGAGCTCAGGTTGAGGAGCCCAAGTATTTCTACGAAATCACTTTTGACAAGCCAGGAGGAATTCCAATGCCATTGATTGTGGAATATACCTATGCCGATGGCACAACCGAAAGTGTTACCTACCCTCCAGAAATTTGGAGAAAGAACGATGCTGAAGTTAAGAGAGTAATGGCCACGGAAAAAGAATTGGTTGGAATCGTGGTAGATCCAAAATTGGAAACTGCAGATATTGACACTACCAATAACTCTTGGCCCAAGAAAGAAGAGAAGTCGGACTTTGATCAATTCAAGGAAAACATCAAAGGAAAATAGTAAAAGAAAAAACTATGTTAAGAGCCTCGTGATTTCACGGGGCTTTTTTTATTTTGAACCTAAGATCTGATTATATTTGTGCCATGCAATTTCTATTTATTAGTGGAGCTGAGATTTTTTTCATCCTATTTATAGTGGTGATGGTATTTGGTGCGGATAAAATCCCTGGAATAGCCAAAGGGCTTGGTAAAGGAATGCGCCAACTTAAGGATGCAACCGACGATATCAAACGTGAAATCCAAAATAGCACAGATATTGACACCGACTTTACCAAAGATATTCGCAAGGAAATCGATGATGTTAAGAAGAATGTAAACGAAGTTTCCGGCTCCATCAAAAGAGACCTCAATAAGAAGTAAACTCCTATGTTGGAAAAATTGCTCAAATGGGATAGGGACACTTTTGTTTATCTCAATGGTTTGGGCATAGAGAAATATGATGTTTTTTGGGCCACGGTGACCAACATTTCTACTTGGATTCCCCTTTTTATCCTATTTCTTATCTTGTTTTACCTGAAATTCTCAAAAAAAGAGGCCTTCTATAAATTTTTAACGGTTCTTGGATTGGCCATTTTTATAACGGTCATTACCCATTTGACCAAAATTTCGGTTGCAAGGCTAAGACCCAACAATACTGAAGAAATCAATGCTCTGATCCGTATTATTAAGACCCCAACAGATTATAGTTTTTTCTCTGGCCATGCATCCAGTTCATTTTCCATTACCATGTTGGTATTTCTTTTCCTGAGAAAAAAAATGAAATGGGCGATACTATTTTTTATCTGGCCCATCTTGTTTGCTATGAGCCGAATTTATGTGGGGGTGCATTTCCCCATTGATATTATTGTTGGAATGGTGGTAGGTTTGTTGTCTGGATGGCTTTTCTATTGGTTGTACCAACGCTTTATAGCACCCTACTCAACGTCAGCCCATCCCTAATGGGCAGCAAAACCGTTTCTACTCGAGAATCTTCTTTCAATTTTTGATTGTATTCCAAAAGGGCCTCTGTGGCCCTGTCCGATTTCTGTAAGGGCTCAACCACTTTTCCAGACCAAAGCACATTGTCCGATAGAATAACGCTGCCTGGTTTTGTTTTTTGTAGCACCGCCTCAAAATAAGCACCGTAGTTGACCTTTTGGGCATCAATAAAAACAAGGTCAAAGGTCTGATTCAAGCTTGGGACAATTTCCAGGGCATCTCCAGTATGTTGTTTGATTTGAGAACCAAATCCACTTCTATCAAAATACTTCCGTTGCATTTGATGGAGCTCTTCGTTTACCTCAACCGTATGGAGTTCGCCTTCTTTTTGAAGCCCCTCTGCCAAACAAAGAGCGGAATATCCTGTATAAGTACCTATCTCCAAAATATATTTGGGGTTGATGATTTTGGACAACATACTCAACACCCGACCCTGAAAATGCCCCGTGATCATTCTGGGCTGAATAACTTTTAAATGGGTTTCGCGGGTAAGTTCCTGCAACAATTCCGGTTCGTTTTCCGAACTGTTGGTAATGTAACTCTCCAAAATGGGTGATAGGAAATGCATGATTTATTTTTCGCAAAAATATAGAAAAGAACTACATTGGAATATCTGTTAAAGCAAAAGCATTCCATGACGTTACCAAAGGTAAACATACGAACAGCAACATTGGACGATCTTTCCGTGCTGCTAAATTTTGAACAGGAAATTATAAAGGCCGAGCGTCCATTCGATGTCACCATAAAAGAAGGCCCGGTCAGTTATTACGATATTGGCGGAATGATTCAAGATTCCAAGGCGCATGTGGTTGTAGCGGAGTCGGAAGATAAAGTTGTAGCCTCGGGCTATGCTATTCCCAAAAGGGCCAGACATTATTTAGACCATGAATTTTATGCCTATCTCGGTTTTATGTACACCGACGAAGACTTTCGTGGGATGGGAATCAACGCTTTAATTGTAGAAGAATTAAAAAACTGGTCCAATACCAATGGTTTCAAAGAAATTAGATTGACGGTATACAACGAAAATTTACCCGCCATCAAAGCGTATGAAAAAGTAGGTTTTAAAAAGCATATCATCGAAATGCGATTGGAGTAATTTTCTTTTCTTCAGATTACTTGCACAAATCGTATTTTTGAGGAAAATCAAAAAAGAATGACGTTCCAGAATACGCTTGCATTTGCCAAGGAGCTTGATGCTTCCGATACCCTTGCACCCTATAGAAATGAATTTCACTATCCCCAAGTAAATGGAAAGGATGTCATCTATTTTACAGGAAACTCCCTAGGGCTTCAACCCAAACGAGCCCAAAAATTTGTGGATGATGTGATGAAGGATTGGCGGGAATTGGCCGTGGAAGGGCATTTTTACGCCGATAAGCCTTGGTGGGACTACCACGAAAGACTTGCCGAAGGTCTGGGCAAGGTAGTTGGTGCCAAGCCCGAAGAAATATCGGTAATGAACACGCTTACGGTGAACCTTCATTTGTTGATGGTGTCCTTTTATCGACCTACTGGAAAGCGTTTCAAAATTATTTGTGAGGAAAAAGCATTTCCATCCGATCAGTATATGCTGCAAAGTCAGGTCCGTTTTCATGGGTTGGACCCCAAAGATGTCATTGTAGAGGTAAAAAAGAGGAAAGGAGAACATGCCTGGCGCACGGAAGACATCATCCAAAAAATTAATGAAGTAGGGGACGAGCTGGCCTTGGTGCTTATGGGTGGCGTGAATTACTACAACGGTCAAGTATTGGATATGGAAGCCATTACCAAAGCAGGAAAAGATGCAGGTGCCTTTGTGGGTTGGGATTTGGCCCATGGGGTTGGAAATATAAAATTGAACCTGCACGATTGGGGCGCCGACTTCGCCGCGTGGTGCAGTTACAAATACATGAACAGTGGCCCAGGGAATGCATCAGGAATCTTTGTCCATGAAAGACATTTGGGGAAAGAGGACATCCCCCGTTTTGAAGGATGGTGGGGTACCAAAAAAGAAACTCGCTTTTTAATGAAGCCTGAGTTTGACCCTATTGAAACCGCGGATGCATGGCAGTTGAGCAATCCGCCCATACTTTCCATTGCGCCCTATTTGGCATCTTTGGAACTGTTTGATGAGGTTGGGATGGATGCCCTTATTGAAAAACAAAAGACCATTGTGGCTTATTTGGAATTTGTGCTTCATGAAATTGATAAGGAAGTGGACAGCACCTTCGAGATCATTACCCCTGAAGCCAGAGGTTGCCAACTTTCCGTGTTTTTGCACGGGGAGGGCAAGGCCATTTTCGATTACTTAATGAAAAACGGGGTCATTACCGATTGGAGGGAGCCCAACGTTATACGATTGGCCCCGGCACCACTCTATTGTTCCTATGAAGATATGTACCGTTTTGGACAAATCTTAAAAGAGGGCATAGAAAACAAATAAGATTGCGCATTTCATGAACCCGACCAACCAAGACCATTTATGAAATCCCTAAAACTGATTCTGTCCAATCCAAGATATTTTGGAGCGGCATGGGTGTTTACCAGTATCAATATTTGGTTTGGTACCTGGGCCATTTATATCCCAACCGTCAAGGAAAAGCTGGGCATTGACAAAGCTGATTTGGGCATAGCCCTCTTTTGTTTGTCCCTTGGGGTTTTTACCATCATTCCTATAGCATCCAAGCTAATCAACCGTATTGGGGTGGGAAGGGCTTCGTGGATTGGGGTAGTTGTTGTTTCGGCAACGGCAATGCTTCCCTTAATGGCTCCGAATTATTATGTGTTGATGGCAGCGCTCTACCTCTTTGGGGCAGGGAATGGTTTTATCGATATTGCCATAAATACCTTGGTCACCGAGATTGAAAAGGAGGACAAGCAAAACTTTATGTCCGCGGCCCATGGTTTTTTTAGTTTGGGCGGTATTTTGGTGGGACTGGGCAGTTTCTTGATTCCAGTAATCGGTAATCCTGTTTTGCATATGGGTATTACGGTGGTGTTGGTGTTTATCATCAATCTATTTTTTAGAAAACATTACATCCATATCGTTGCCGCACCTGTGGAAAAGGAACCTTTTAGCCTAAAATTGTTCAAGCCTTTGCTGCTGTTGGGTATTATCGGCTTTGTTTCCTTTGGTAGTGAAGGAGCCATTATCGACTGGAGCGGGCTATATCTCAAAGAAATGACCATGGCTCCTGAATTGCTCATTGGAGCGGGCTTTTTGGCATTTTCCACCACTATGACGCTTGGCCGTTTTCTTGGTGATGGTATCAGTGCTCGAATTGGGCCCATAAAGCTGGTAGGACTAGGTGCCCTTATCGCAGCTTTGGGCTATTTTTTGGTATTAACGCAACAGACCACATGGTCCATTATTGGCTTTGCCTTTAACGGCCTTGGTTTTTCGGTCATCGTGCCCGAACTGTTCCGTATCGGGGGCAATGTTAAGGGAGTGGATTCTTCACAAGGAGTTGCCTTTATTGCAGGTTCAGGATATATCGGATTTTTGTTAGGTCCCGTTATTCTTGGGTTTATTGCCGAAAGTGCTTCGCTTAACTATAGTTTTATCTTGCTCTTGTGTATGGCCTTCTTGGTTTTTGGGATTACGTTTTTCTTGAATCGAAGGGAAAGGTGAGTTGGAAGAACCGGATTGTTTGTCGGTACGAATACGCATTTACTTTTACTCGGAGCTGTGGTTGAATTTTAATTGTTTTTTACATTGAAATTAAAAACATCAGGTCTTGAATAATGTCCAACGACATCAAACATTCGTTTCGCTTTGATAATATCTTGAAGATTGATATCTGCATATAATATCTCTTCTTTCGCTTCAAGGGGCCCAGCAATCACTTTTCCGTTAGGCGCAATAATACAACTATTGCCTACATTGACCCATTCCCTACCTTCAGGGTAAAGTTTTTTAAATTCATATTCATCAGGAATATCATTCAATTTTATAGCCATACAAGTGCTAATTACGAACAACCCTCCCTCTCTAGCAACATGCTGCATAGTTTGAATCCAGTTTGGGCTTTTGTCCCAGGTAGGTGAAACCAATATTTGGGTTCCAAATTCATAGATGGCATTTCTTGCCAAGGGCATAAAATTTTCCCAACATATCAATCCAGCTATTTTTCCTGCCGAGGTATCATAAGCACTAAGAGTTTTTCCGTTTCCTTGTGACCATACCAAGCGTTCCCCACCAGTTGGAATTAATTTTCTGTGCTTGCCTATAATTATACCTTTGTCGTTTATGAAAAGTAGGCTATTGAATAAACTTGCATTACTTGTTTCTGTATTGCGTTCATTCATACCAATAACTACATTGATGCCAGCTGTCTTTGCTGCTTCACAAAGCTTTTTTGTGGAATCATCAGGTACTGTAACAGCGTTTTCTACAAGTTTTAGGTAAAGCTCATTTAAATCGGCTCCTTTACTGTTCGGAATGAGCCATACCCAATCTGGATAACCAGAAATAAAGGCCTCTGGAAAAACAATCAGGTCTGCACCATTTTTACCTGCTTCTAAAATGACTTTACAGGCCTTTTCGACAGTTTTCTCTTTGTCTAAAAAAATCGGGGAAATTTGGGCTGCGGCAATTTTTAAGTGTTTGGTCATCAGATTTATTTTTAATTAGTTAAGGTTGGTGATGCAATTAGGAAACCTTTGCTATGGTTGAAGGGTAGGCGGTAACGTCGCCATTCCATATTGCCATGTTCACTGGTCACTTAATTTTCTACAATTTCCTTAAGCTTGTTCAAAGCTTTTGGCCAAGTTCCCGTAAAATAGTCCATGTAATTCTCATCCGCGTCCATTTCAACGACAACGGTTGTAATTCCATTGCTTTCTTGAAAAGTATAGTTTTCCAAGATGCCTGCCCAACTTTCAACTTGTTCGCCAGAAGTTATTTCATTTTCTCCATCCAGCATTCCGTAATGACGTATGGATACAAATTCAAAAGGTATGTTTTCTACGATTTCAGAAATCATTCCAGCACGTTTTCCATTTTCATCCGTGCCGAGAAAATACATTTTTTCTCCTTTGTTCCAAGTGCCTTCATAGGTGGAAGTTGAATTGAATTCAGCCGTCCATTGTTCGTAGGTGCTTTTGTCATTTAGGCCCAACATGGTTTCATAAACTATTTTTGAAACCGCTTTTATACGTACTTTAAGTTCTATTTTTTTCATGGGTTCGGTGTTCTATTCGTTTGTTTCAACTTCAATTAGGCCTAACAACTTACAGGTAGATTACTCTCAGAATAACATAAAATAAGGATGGACATAACAAGCATCCTATTCCTGTATAAAAGGTGGAGGTCAATGCCCCATAAGGAACCAACTCTTCATCTGTGGCCGCAAGTCCTGCCACCACACCGCTGGTTGTTCCGACCAAACCGCCAAAAACAATGGCTGCATGTGGGTTATCCAATTGTATTTTCTTTGCTATCAAGGGGGTGCCAATGGTTGCGAAGATGGTCTTTACCACTCCTGTTGCCACACTAATGGCAATTACATCCGAACTTGCCCCGATGGCTGTGCCTGTAACTGGTCCCACAATATAGGTGCAGGCCCCGGCACCAATGGTTGTAAGACTCTCAATATTGGTATAGCCCATGCTCAACCCAATCAAAACACCCATGGTAAATGATATAAAAACACCAATGAGCAAAGAAACAAGTCCAGCCAACCCTGCTTGCCTTATTTTTGAAAGATCTGCGCTCATGGCAGTTGCCACCACAGCAAAATCGCGAAGCATCGGGCCCCCTAGTAATGCCATCCCCGCAAAAAGAGGAATATTTGAAATACCTTTTTCGTCACCCAAAAAGGCAAGTGATAGCCCTATGATAATCGCTATGGCAACCCCAGGGATTTTTTTGTTGGTAATGTATTTTGAAAACCAGGAGGAAAACAGCATGATGATCCCCACACAAAGAAATGCAAATACTAACCCATTTTTTCCAATGATGGTATCGATGATTTCCATATGTTATTTTTTTGGCGAGTCTATACTCTTTTCTCTTCCAATCTTGGAAATCAAAGGAACCATTAACATGCATACCGCTGTGGCGCTAATACCTAGAATAATGGCCAAAAATCCTCCAGAAAGTGCCGCCTTTACATTTAATGTGGAGGTCATTGCCACAATAATTGGAATGTACATGGAACTCCAAAACCAAATACCCTTTTCCGTTTCTAAAACCAACCATTTCTTTTTTCGGAGATAAATACTGGAAGTCATCAACAGGAACATGGCAAAACCCACACCGCCAATATCACTGTCAATATTGATGAGGTGGCCCAATAGGCGGCCCAACAGTTTTCCCATTAGAAAACACGCGGCCAACAGTGCAACTCCGTAGATTTTCATTTGTTTTATTGATTAGTGGTAAATAATTCTTTGATATTATTCTTGGTGACCTTGCCCATAACATTTCTGGGTAAATCGGACATGAACATATATTTTCTCGGTGTTTTATAGCCTGGTAATTTTTTGTGCAACCAAGATTTTAGCTCTTCAATGTCAAAATTATCCGTCTCGGGGACAATAGCGGCCCCAATTATTTCACCCCATTCCAGATTTGGAATGCCAACGACACCACAGTCCTTTATTTTGGGGTGTTTACGGAGGACTTCTTCAATCTCCAATGCGGATATTTTATATCCTCCAGATTTTATGATGTCCACCGAATTCCTCCCAAGAATTTTAATGCTATCACCATCCAAAACTGCAATATCACCGGATTTAAACCATCCCTCTGGAGTAAACGCCTCTTGCGTTGCTTTGGGTTTGTTCCAGTATTCCTTAAAAACATTGGGTCCTTTAATCAGAATTTCTCCAGGTTCATCATTTTGGACAGGTTTGTGGTTCGCGTCACCTAATCGAATTTCAACCCCGGGTAGGGGTTGTCCAATATGGCCTGGCTTTCGAATTCCATCATAAGGGTTGCTGATGGCCATGCCCATTTCGGTCATCCCATATCTTTCCAGTAAAATATGACCACTGATTTCTTTCCATTGTTCTAAAACACTAATGGGAAGAGCAGCGGAACCGGAGACCATAAGTCTAAACTTTTTGAGGTTATTCGAAATTGATTCTTGCTCAGATGGGGTTAACTCCTTGAAGTGGGCAATCAATTTAAAATAAATCGTAGGTACTGCCATAAAAACATTTACCTCACCTCTATTAAATACATCATAGACCTCTTCGGGATTGAATTTAGGAAGGAATTCACAACAGGCTCCGCTCCATAGTGCACAACTCAGCATATTGATAATTCCATGCACATGGTGTAGCGGGAGTACATTGAGTACATGGTCATCTTTATTCCATTTCCAAGAATCGACCAAGGTGGTTATTTGAGCTTCGATATTGTTGTGCGTGGTCACTACTCCTTTTGGCGCACCAGTTGTTCCGCTGGTGTATAGAATCAGGGCGCTACGGTGCATCTGAACATCTGGTAATTGCCCTTCTTGAAATGATATTTCAGATAAGGGTATAAAATTGATTTCACTGGTATTGAAAAGAGGGGCCAACAGGGGTCTAAATTCTTCAGAAAAAATAAGGGTTGAGGCTTTAGTGTCATTAAGAACGTATTCAATGGAAGGCAAAGGGTGTTTTTCGCAGAGTGGTACGGCAATGCCTCCGCTTCTCCATATTCCCCATTGGATTTTGGCGTATTTGAAACTAGCGGGTACAAGAAAGGCTATCCGTGCTCCATTCAAGTCTTTTTGCCCGTCAAGTAATCTAAGTGCTACGTTTTTGGATTCTTCTAAGAGTTTATCATAGGTATAACTCTGACCTTCACTTTTGATTGCCGTTCGTCCGGCAAAAGTAGTGGCTCTTTCAATTAATTCTATCATTGATTATTTGGTTGGTGAAATTCAACAATCGAACTCTTCATACGGAAAGATTTTTCTAATTCATCTTTCGGTAACCTAGAGTTACATTGTTTTTAAGTAGTCTTGTAAAGTTTGAATGTTTAGTTAACAAGATATGAATGTTTTATAAGCTTTCAAATAGGACTGTACGCCTTTATCGAGGCAAATCTTTCCACTTCGGAGCAACTATCGAAATGAATTCAAATGATTCATTTATAGTTTGAGAATCCATGATGATTATTTAATTGAACTTTATCCGCTCGATTAAACCATGATTTGTCTTATTCCTTACTCACGGAAAGTCCAGTAAAATAGAGGCTCATGCCTCCGTTGGGACGGTTATGTTGCTTGGCTAGTTGTAAACCTTCCACATCCACATAATCTTCCCAAGTGGAAACCAAATTGGGCTCTTCTTGGTTGGATTTTCGATAGGCCCATTCTCTAACAATGAAATCATCTTTAAAATAGAAGTCGTAGGCATCACCAGGGGTATACCCGCCTTCGTTGGTATATACAATGGTAAGTTTTTGCATAGACTCTTCGCTAATGGGAGCAATGGCTTCTGCGCTATGCTCGTAAGAGTAGTTGTTGGAATCCCACATCAAATTAAAGGGTGCCATCAACCAATATCTATCGTTAATAAAGCCGCCATTGGTTTTTAGGGCAATGCTGTCCATATCCGCACGGTCATACGTCAAAGTGTCGGCACCAGAAATAGCAGTTACCATGTTCGTTTTTGGTTTCCAGTCCCATTTGCGCTCAAAATGCATGGAATCCCTGTCCACATTAAAGGTAAAGGTGATTTCTTCAACATCCTTCCAATTGTTAAAACCGTGGGCTTCCGCGATGAGTTCGGGAATGGTTTTTTCAGTTTCGGTGGTTTCAACAGTATCTTCGGATTTTTTGGGTTCTGTTTTGCAGGCGGAAATCATTAAAAAGGCGAGCAGCCCAACGATGTAATAGGTCTTCATATCTGGTTTTTAACCAAATATACCATGAAAATCTCTTATTTTGCCCCCCCCGTTTTAAAAAGCCTGACCAAATAAATCTGTTTCTGGAGTGACTTTTTTGAAAAACCTGTTTCTAATACTTGTAAGTAACCCCGACAAAGCGTTTTTGGAAAAGGAAGACTTACACGTACATCTTTCTGATGAGGAACTAGTGAAACAGATTGTGGCGGACAACGACCCTATGCTATTTGGGAAGTTGTACGACCGCTATGCAAAAATGGTGTACAATAAATGCTACGGATTTGCAAAGTCCGAGGACGAGGCAGAGGATTTAACACAGGACGTGTTCCTCCAACTTTTTATCAAACTTCGGACCTTTAAGGGAAAATCGAAGTTTTCTACTTGGCTATACTCTTTTACCTATAATTTTTGTGCGAACTATGTAAATCGGAACAAACAACTCAAAATACGGGACAAGTCCGTTCAAGTTGAAAATTCCGAACATAAACTTACCGAAGAAGTGCCCGATGAGAGTCTATATGAAATGAAGGCTGATAAGCTTAAAAAGGCCTTGGAGCACATATCCCCAGAAGAAAAGTCCATTTTGTTGCTTAAATACCAAGATGGGGCCAGTATAAAAGAGTTGGTGGGTTTGATGGATATTGGGGAGAGCGCAGTGAAAATGCGGCTTAAAAGAGCAAAAGAAAGACTATTGGAAATCTATAATACCCTGGAATAGATGGCAAAGAAACACAAAAACCCATTTAAAGAGCTGGAGGCTTCCCTACACGAGGCACCGCCCGAAATGAAGCAAAAAGTCATGAACGACATTGCTGCGGCAAAGTTGATCATGGACATGGCTTCATTGTTCTCGATAAATTTGGGAAGTGCTTTTCGCAAGCTATTCAGAACTATGGGGGAAAACTAATCAACGAACAGAACACTATAAATAAACAACAACTATGGAGATTATTAATGAATGGAAAAATGTGACCCTGGAGTCCTTATCAGGGATGGGTAAAGAAATGGCATTGGCCTTTCCCAAAATCTTGGGCTCTATCGTGATTTTAATTTTAGGTTGGATCGTCATCAAAATTGTACTCTTTCTCTTAAAAAAGATCTTAAAGCTGGCCAAAGTGGATTTGCTCAACGATAAGATCAATGGCATGGATGTTACGGGTAAAGGAGACCTCAATGTAGATGTCATTAAAGTTATATTGGGCTTTGTTCGGTGGTTTTTGATTTTGGTCTTTCTCATTGTTGCTGCGGATATCCTGGATTGGAAGATCATTTCCAAGGAAATCGGTAATCTCTTACATTACCTTCCAAAATTCTTTAGTGCATTGGCCCTCTTGATGCTTGGATTCTACATCGGGAACTTTGTGAAGAAAACTATCAAGCGTTTGTTCGATTCGCTGGAATTTGGCGGTTCCAATATCGTGAGCAGTCTGTTTTTTTACGTAATCGTCATATTTATGTCCATTACCGCACTGAATCAGGCCGGGGTAGACACCACTATCATAACCAACAATATTACCTTGATCTTGGCCTCTTTCCTCTTAGCATTTGCTTTGGGTGTTGGTTTGGGGTCACGAGAAATTGTAGCGGATATCCTAAGGGCATTCTACACCCGAAAGACCTATGTGGTGGGCGATAGAATAGTGATAGATGGAAACGAGGGGACCATTAAAGCCATTGAAAACAACAGCCTTACCTTGGAAACCCAAGAGGGCAGATTTGTAATACCGATCAAGGATGTGGTATCCCAAAAAGTGCAGATTAAATCTTAATGAAAGTATTGTGAAAAACAAGTGCGGTAACTTCCTTGGAATTTGATTATTTTTGAAGTCTTACAACACGTAAAAAATGAGTTCAAAAAAAGGAAAAGTTCAGGAATTGATCCAAGAAAAACTGTTAGAAGACCGCAAAGTGTTTTTGTGGGGCCAAGTAGATGATGATTCTGCTAAGCACGTAATCGACAGGTTGCTGTATTTGGATATGTTGAACAATAAAGAGATTCAATTGATTATCAATAGCCCAGGTGGGTATGTAACCTCTGGATTTGCTATTTATGATACCATTAAACAGATAAAAAGCCCTGTTTCCACGGTATGTTCCGGATTGGCAGCATCTATGGGCTCCATTCTTCTATCGGTAGGGGAAAAGGGTAGGCGATTCATTCAGCCACACGCCCGTGTCATGATTCACCAACCAAGCGGTGGGGCAAGGGGCCAGGCTTCCAATATCGAGATCCAGGCAAGGGAAATCATCAAGACCAAGGAATTGGGTGCCAAAATTCTATCAGATAATTGCGGACAGCCCTATGAAAAGGTCATGAAAGATTTTGATCGTGACTATTGGATGGGTGCCGAAGAATCTTTGGAATACGGTATTGTGGATGAAATCTTGAAATAAGAGGACACCTCCAGAAAAAGTGAAAAGTCCTTCGCAACGTATTGTGAAGGACTTTTTATATATAGGCGCCGAAGCGGAATATTTTAATATATATACGGCAACAAATATGCCGATAGATTTTAAAGGATTGTTAAATTCAAAACTGGTCGGGCCGTTCCATTATGTTGCGTGCCCTTTCTTGTAACTCATTTAACTCTTCATTGCTTTTTTTCTCCAATAAATTCAACATCATCGACATCCGTGGATTGTTTTTAAAATACGCTTTCTTTTCTTCCAAAAAATTCCAGTAAAGCGAATTGAACGGACAGGATTTTTCTCCCGACTTAATAGTGTGGCTATAGGAGCATTCCTTACAATAATTCCCCATTTTATTGATGTAATTGGCACTGCTTACATAAGGTTTGGTAGCCACAAGGCCTCCATCCGCAAATTGACTCATCCCTCTTGTGTTGGTAATCTCGACCCATTCAATGGCATCAATATATACTCCCAAATACCATGCATCCACTTCGTCCGGGTTTACTTGGGTCAGCAAAGCATAGTTTCCAATGACCATTAAGCGTTGAATGTGATGGGCATACGCATCGTCCAAACTCTGGGTGATGGCTTTGTGCAGACAGTTCATTTTGGTTTTTCCGGTCCAAAAGAAATCTGGCAGGGGATTGTGGTTCTCTAGTTCGTTTAACTTAGTATAGCTGGGCATCTCTTTCCAATACACCCCGCGCATATATTCCCGCCAACCCAAAATTTGTCGAATAAAACCTTCCACTTGGGAAATGTGGATATCATCTTTGTGTTCGTAATAATGCTCCACTACGGTATCGATGACTTCTTTTGGAGAGATCATTTTACTGTTCATAGTGAAGGACAAACGGGAATGGAACAGGTATTTTTCCTCCGTATATAATGCATCTTGATAGTCCCCAAAATAAATCAACAGATTCGAACAGAAAAATTCCAATAGCTCCTTACATTCTTGGTAGGAAGTAGGCCAAGAAAAGTTGTCTGCGTCAATATTTCCAAAAGTGTCAACTGCCGTATTTTTGATTTCGTCCAACAGTTCGGTAACATCAGTGTTGAAGGAGAGCTCTTTAGGAATTTTTGGTGAACCGTCCCATTTTTTTCGATTGCTCTGGTCAAAGTTCCATTTTCCACCTTCGGGCTGGTTGTTTACCATTAAAATGTTGTGCTTTTTTCGCATCATGCGATAGAAACTTTCCATCAACAATTGTTTTTTCCCCTTAAAGTGATTTTTCAGTTCATTTCGACTAGTGTAAAAATGTTCCGTATCAAAAGTCTCTGTGGGAATGGAAATAGATTCGCAAATTTCCTTGAGCTGTTTGTCCAATCGATATTCGTCGGGCAATTGGTACTCAAACTTTTTTATTTTATGCTCAGAAATCGTTTGCTCAATGAGATTGGGTAGGTTCTGGGGATTGTTTTGGTCACCGATTTTATAGTAAATCACATTATGCCCGTTGTCTTTCAGTGTATTTGCGAAATTCCGCATGGAACGGAAAAATCCGACTACTTTTTGGATATGGTGCTTTACATAATCTGTTTCTTGGCGCATTTCTGCCATCAGATATAGGTTGTCATCGTTTAATTGGTTAAACCAGCTATGGGATAGGTTGAGCTGATCGCCAAGAATAAGTCTAAGCGTTTTCATGAATTAGAATAAGGTAGGTTGAAGCCAAAGGCTCTGGAATTTTTTGTTTGGATCGTACCGCTCTGCTTGGCTTTTGGTGTTAAAAGTCCTATTGCGAGGGTCATTGCCCACGCCACTGTTGTACATCCAATTACCCCAATTGCTATGAACATCGTAGTCCATGAGCATAGCTTCAAAATAGGAAGCACCTATGCGCCAATCCTGTTTTAGGTGTTTTGACCAATAACTGGCCACATTCTGGCGGCCACGGTTGCTCATCCAGCCTGTTTGTTTGAGTTCGATCATATTGGCATTTACAAAATCATCAGCCGTTTCGCCATTGATCCAGTCCTGTTTGGCAGCTTGATTGGTGTGCCAATCATATTCTTTTTGAAGGATACCATCAATCTTAAAAATGTTATTGCCATGCTTTAGCGAAACATACTTGAAGTAATCCCGCCAAATCAGCTCAAAAATCAGCCAATAGGTATCTTGATTTTTTTTGATTTCGTTTTCAAAACGCCTCACATCCCAATAAATGGTCCGAGCCGAAATACTGCCGTTGGCCAACCAAGGCGAAAGTTTAGAGCTATAATCTGTACCTACTAAGCCATTCCTGGTTTTTTTGTAGTAAATAAGCTTCTTCGAATCCCAAAAATAATGCTGCATACGCTCTAAAGCGTTGTTCTCGCCACCTTCAAAAGGGAAGGCAGACCTATGGTCTGTTTCAAAGCTGGAAAAGCCCAACGCTTCCAAGGTTGGGATTTTAGTAATTGATTCGACTCTATTTTCGGTGGGTCTTGGGGCTGGTTTGTCAAAACATGGCCTCACCTGAGTATGCTTCTCACATTTTTTACGGAAAACCGTAAATACCTGTGGAATTTGCGTGTAGGAATCAAAAGGAATATCATCAGGATGAAATAAGAACTGATCAAAGGTTTTGTGAAAACTTACAGAATTAGGTACGCGGTTTTCAACCGTTTGAATCACATGTTCTTCTTCGGAGGTCCATTCATTTTGAAGAAAAATAGTGTTGATGTTGAACCTTTCCACCAATTCGGGAATCTTATCTTCAGGTTTTTCATGATAGACGAGCAGGACAATGTTGAGCTTCTCCAAATCCCTTTTGAGCTGATGCACTGTTTCCAACAAAAACTTGGCCCTGAAACGCTCCGTTTTTTTAAAACCGAAGGAATTGATTTGAAAATGCCTTGGGTCAAAAAAGTACACCGCAATAACCTTTTTTGCTTTTGCTGCTGAATGCAAGGCTTCGTTATCGTGTACTCTTAGGTTGTTCCCAAACCAAATGAGACTAGTCTCCATGATTGTTTTTGTTTTTTCTACACCGTTCACTGCAATAAACCACTTGACCCCAATCCCTGGCCCATTTCTTTCTCCAAGTAAAAGGACGTTGGCATACTGGACATATTTTGGAAGGAAGATGTGGTTTTTTGTGCGTCAATGCAATAAAATGTTTAATAAAAATAGTAAAAAATTAAACAAAACTAATGATGGGTACTGGCAAACTAGGGAAGTAGAACAGTTTACCGAGCAAAATGCTTATTTTTATTGCTTTAATCAGAATAAGCCCTTTGGGCATTTATGGTACAGACTCCAAAAAACATAGCCATCATCGGTTCCGGATTGGTGGGTTCCCTACTAGCAATATATCTTCGAAGAATTGGTCACAAGGTTACCGTTTTTGATAGAAGACCTGATATAAGGACCATTAAATTCTCAGGAAGATCTATCAACCTTGCCATGAGCAATAGAGGGTGGCGTTCACTAGATGAAGTGGGTATAGGCGACAGAATTAAGGATTTGGCAATTCCGTTGTACAAACGCGCTATGCACGTGAACGATAAACCCATGTACTTTCAGAAGTATGGGAAGGATGGCGAAGCTATTTGGTCCATTTCCAGGGGGATACTCAATAAGCGGATGATTGATTTGGCTGAGGAAGAAGGGGCTACATTTCAATTTAATGAAAAGGTATGGGATGTAAGTCTGCCCGAGGCCAAGATCTATACCGGGGAGACGGAGAAAGGTGAATGGAAAGAATATCAGTTTGATTTAATTTTTGGTTGTGACGGGGCGTTTTCTCGAGTGCGCCACAAAATGCAGCGTCGTAGTAGATTCAATTATTCCCAAAACTTTATTGATGTAGGTTACAAAGAGCTTACTATTCCTGCCAACGAAGATGGTACCCACAAGTTGGACAAAAATTCATTTCACATTTGGCCAAGGGGTGAGTTTATGCTCATCGCCATGCCCAATATTGATGGTAGCTTTACCTGTACTTTGTTTTTGCCTTTTGAAGGTGAAGTGTCTTTTGAAAGTATCACTACAGAAAATCAAGCAAGGGAGTTTTTTAAGAAATACTTCCCCAATGTTCGCAAAGAAATTGAAGATCTGACCAAAGACTTTTTTAATAACCCGACCAGTGCGATGGTGACAATGAAGTGCTATCCGTGGACTTATTGGGACAAAGTCGCCTTGGTAGGCGATTCTGCCCATGCCATTGTACCTTTTTATGGTCAAGGAATGAATGCTGGTTTTGAGGATATTTATGCGCTCAATCAATTGATGGAAAAGCATGGAGATGATTGGGAGGCTATTTTTTCTGAATATCAAGAAGAGCGTAAGCCCAACGCGGATGCCATTGCTGAGTTGAGTTACAGAAATTTTGTGGAAATGAGCAGTAAGACAGCAGATCAAAAGTTCTTACTGCAAAAGAAAATTGAAAAGCTTTTTGCCGCCAAACATCCCGAAAAGTGGGTTCCGGTGTATAGTCGTGTTACTTTTTCTGATAGACCTTATGCTGAAGCTTTGGCCATTGGGGATAGACAGGAGGCTATTATGCAGCAAGTGATAGAACTTCCAAATATTGAAGAAAAGTGGGATTCCAAGGAAGTGGAAGAAAAAATCTTGGAACTTTTAACAGTTTAATAAGCCAATTAGCTTGTCATTTTGAGCATATCAAAAAATCTATTTTGTTTGATACAAATTTCACGAATTGTATTAAAACAAAAAAGCCACCCAAAAGGTGGCTTTTTTAATTTCTTATTCAAAAGAAGATTAGATTTTGGCAAAAAGCTTTTCCATTCTATCCTGTTCTTCTTCAGCCAATAGAGGATCTACCAAAATTCTACCACTGTGCTCATCGGTAATTATTTTTTTACGAGATGCAATCTCTACCTGAACCTGTGGTGGAATAGTAAAGAAAGAACCACCGGAAGCTCCACGTTCTACGGGAACCACGGCCAAACCGTTCTTTACATTGTGGCGGATTCTTTTATAAGCCTTGATCAAACGCTCTTCGATTTTATCTTCGTATTCTTCAGATTTCTTTAAAAGCGCTTTTTCTTCTTTCTCGGTCTCGGCAAGAATAGCGTCCAATTCGCCTTTTTTATGCTTAAGATGGCTTTCGCGCTCGGATAACTTCTCCTTAGTAGCAGAAATCACTTCTTTTTTCTGCTCAATTTGCGCTTTGAATTCTTTAATGTTCTTTTCGGCCAATTGAATCTCCAACTCTTGGAACTCCACTTCTTTGCTCAACGAATTGAACTCGCGGCTGTTCCTTACATTTTTTTGTTGCTCGCTATACTTTTTCATGAGTGCTTTGGACTCATCAATAAGATTTTTCTTGGCAGTAATCTCAAAGTTGACGGTTTCAACATCTGTTTTTAACTTGTCCATTCTGGTTTTAAGACCAAGGACTTCATCTTCCAAGTCTTGTACTTCCAAAGGCAATTCGCCTCTAACATTGCGGATTTCATCTACTCTAGAGTCGATAAGCTGCAAATCATACAATGCTCTCAACTTTTCTTCCACAGTGCTTTCTTTCTTGTTCGCCATATATTTTATAAATACTTGATGGGATTCGTTATACTCTCCGATAAAGAGACTGCAAAATTAGGAATTTTTTTCGTAAGATAATCAACCAATAAATCTTTTGTAAACTGCTCAGTTTCAAAGTGCCCAATATCGGCTACCACGAGTTGGTTTTCGGCCTGGTAAAAATCGTGATATTTAAGGTCTGCAGTCACTAAAATATCAGCTCCGGCCTTCTTTGCCGCACCGATGGCAAATGCTCCGCTTCCCCCTAAAACAGCTATTTTATTAACCTTTTTCCCTAACAACTCCGAATGTCGCACCACGGAAGCACCCATTCGTTCCTTGACCAATACAAGGAACTCTTTTTCATCCATTTCATTATCCAGTGTTCCTAGCATTCCCATACCCAAATCTTGGTTTGTGTTTTCCAATGTAAGTACTTCATAAGCGACTTCTTCGTAAGGATGTGTCTCAAAAAGCGCTTTTAGAATGGCCTTTTCCTTCTCAAAGGAATAAATTAAGTTGATTTGTGTTTCTTTTTCCAAATGAACTTCACCTACTTTCCCAACCGTGGGATTGGCACCGTTTTCTGCCTTAAAACTTCCAACACCTTCCAAACTGTAACTGCAATTGCTGTACTTTCCAATATCTCCAGCACCAGCTTTGAACAATGCCAATTTTATTTGTTCTGCATCTGCCATAGGGGCGTAGGTGATTAATTTTTTAATGCTTTTTGCTCTTGGAATCAGGATTTCGGGATTTTTTAACCCAAGAACCTCGCAAATTTTAGCGTTGACACCCATTTTGCTGTTGTCCAATGCGGTGTGCATACTGTAAATGGCAATATTGTTGGCAATGGCTTTGAGCACCACGCGCTCTACGTAGTTGCTTCCCGTCAATCTTTTTAACCCTTTAAAGATGATTGGGTGAAAACTCACGATTAGGTTACACTTTTTTTCGATGGCTTCGTCCACTACGTTTTCAAGTGTGTCCAAGGTCACCAAAATACCTTCAACCTTCTTGTTGGGGTCGCCAACCAATAATCCTACGTTGTCAAAATCTTCGGCGTGTGCCAAAGGCGCCAATTCTTCAAGCACTTTTGCTATCTCGTTAACGGTCATTTTAAAAATGTTAAGTGGGCTAAAGATAAAATATTATATTTTCGTTCAATGCTTCAATTGCTTCGGAAAATAGCGTTCCCTATTTCGTTGATCTACGCTCTGGTGGTTTATGTTCGAAACTTCTTGTTTGATGTAGGTTTTTTTTCATCCAAATCATACAAAACACCAACCATTTGTGTGGGCAACCTGAGTGTGGGCGGGACGGGAAAAACTCCGATGACGGAATATTTACTTCGGATATTGTCTGACCGAAAGATTGCTGTCCTAAGTCGAGGATACAAACGTAAATCCAACGGGTTTTACTTGGGCGGTCCAGAAAGTACTGTTTTGGAACTGGGCGATGAACCGTATCAAATTCATCAAAAATTTTCTGAGGTCGCTGTTGCGGTTGATGCGAATAGACGTAATGGCATCGAGAAACTGCAAAGTTTAGTCAATCCAGAAATCATTATTTTGGATGATGCTTTTCAGCATAGAAAGGTAAAGCCCACTTTTTCTATTTTACTCACGACTTATCAGAATTTATATGTGAATGATTGGTATTTGCCAACGGGTAGCCTTCGGGATGTCAAAAAAGAAGCCAAACGTGCAGATTTGATTATCGTTACCAAATGTCCTGAATCATTACAAGAAGATAAAAAAGGGGTGATTATTGGTAAGCTTCAACCAAAATCACATCAAAAAGTGTTATTTGCTTCTTTGAAGTATAATGATTTTGTAACTGATGGGAGACAAAACAAAATCCAATTATCCCAATTGAAAGGTAAGCAATTGGCATTGGTTACAGGTATTGCATCACCGGAACCCTTGGTTGAATATTTAAATTCTAAGGGAATTAGTTTTAAACACTTCGAATTTAGTGACCATCACCATTTTACGAACAAGGAAATTGAACAGTTTGAAGGATACGAAATGGTATTGACCACAGAGAAAGACTTCGTCCGGTTAAAGGGGAGGTTGAAAGATCTGTATTATTTGGAAATAACGCATAATCTTTCTCCAACGGACGCGGAAGTTTTGAAAAAAACAGTTCAGGACTTGTTCTAAACGGAACCTTCCATTTTGCTTCTAAAGATATTCTCGCCAATTTTTTGGTAGAACACTTCGGGCTTAAACGGTTTTGTGACCACATCATTACAGCCTGCCTCATAAAAACTGTCCAAACTGTCGTCCAAAGAAATAGCTGTAAGTGCAATAATTGGAATAACTGTATCAAACTTACGTATTTGGCGGGTAGCTTCTTCCCCACTAATACCAGGCATATGGATGTCCATTAAAATAGCGTCGTAAGTGTTGCTTTTGGCTAGGTCAATGGCTTCGTTACCATTATTGGCGATGTCGCAGGTAATCTCTTTTTTGGTGAGCATTTTTTTGGTAATCACCTGATTGATTTTGTTGTCTTCTACAATTAGAACATGCAGCCCTTTAAATTGGAACTCTTCGGGATTCAGTTCAAAGGCAACTTCTTCCCCTTCTTTACTTTCATAATCAAGATCCATTTCAAAATAGAAGGAACTTCCGTGCCCCAGTTCACTCTCTAGGTTAATTGTGCTGCCAAACAAGCCCAAAAGACTTTTAACAATGGTCAAGCCAAGGCCGGTACCTCCATATTCTCTGTTGATTTGTATAGATCCTTGTTCGAAACTGTCAAAAATATTTTTCTGTTGGTCCTCCGAAATGCCAATTCCGTTATCTCTTACTTCAAAATATAGTTTTACTTGGTCTTCTTCTTTTTTAAGCTTTTTGGCTATAACCTCAACTTTGCCATTTTTGGTGAATTTGAGGGCGTTACCAACAAGGTTCATGAAAATTTGGGATAGCTTTATGGGGTCTCCCAATAATTTTTTCGGGATTTTAGCGTCATAATCCAGAATGAGCTCGGTATTTTTTTCATTGGCATTTTGTTGCAGTGATTCCACCACATCCCCAAGTACTTTTTCAAGTTTGAACTCTATACTTAGCGGTTCAAGTTTGTCCGCATCAATTTTGTTGATTTGAAGAATGTCATTTATAAAATTAAGGAGGTATTCCCCGGAGAATTTCAATGATTTTAAATGTTCTTTTTGATGTTCAGATGGGTTTTCCTCCAACAAAAGATGAGTAAGCCCTGTAACAGCATATAAAGGTGTTCTAAGCTCATGCGTGACTGTTGATAGGAAGTTGGTTTTGGCTTCCATGGCAGAAACCGCAGCATCCCTTGCCAACTCCAGCTCTTTGTTTTTGGTATAAAGAAGATCGTTTGTTTTAAGTTTAATTTGGTTGTTTCTGAACAATGAAACCGCCAAAAGAGAAATAATGGTCAAAAAAGCAGAAGTTAATATAGCTGTTATTTCTGAACGGTTCTTCGATTCACTCAGCTCTTCGTTTTTGGCCTGGAGCTTATTAAGCTCGTTCATTTGGTGGTCGAACCGGATTTTATCCGCGGTATCCGCATCCAGTTTAGCTTTTTCTGTATTAAAGATGGAATCCTTGATTTTAGCCAATTCTTTGGTGTACATCAATGACTCACTATAATTGCCATTTGTCTCATAGATGTTTGACAATTGCTCGTAAGCGTTTTTTATTTCCTTAGCGAAACTATGTTTTTGAGCCAGCTCCAAAGCAGCTTTGGAATGGATAATGGCTTCTTCAAGGTCATTTAAGGTAATGCTAATTTTGGCTAATTGTAGGTTAGCTTTTGTTGCCAGATATGCACGTTCTTTATCATCTGAGTTGACGATTAGCGCATGTAGGTTTTTAATGGCGTCATCATATTTTTCAATATTGGTGTAAATATAGGCCTCGAGTAAAAGTATGTTATTGGTAAGATTTCTGTTATTGCTAAGTTTCCTGGATTCCTCGAGCTGTTTCAAGGCTTGGAAATTATTGCCTTCTCCATATCTTAGAGCTCCATCCAAATATAAATGGAATGCTTGCCCGTATGAATAGGAAGTGTCCTTTAAGAAGTCTCCCGCCCTTTCTAAATAAAAAATTGCTGTATCTATATCGCCTTCTTCCAAAAACAACCTTGCATATTGATGATACGTATCCACCAAAAGTTTAGCGTCTTCATTGCTCTCTGCAATGTTGGCAGCTTTGTCCAAGGTTTCCAGGGCCTTGTCTATTTTGTTTTCGTGGCGATAGGCCATAAACTCATCAAAAATAGACTTTACATCTGAAGCGGAATTACCTTCACTTTGGGCAAAAGAGAATTGCATGCATAGTAATATACACAATAGAAGTAGCGATCTTTCGCCTATTTTTTTGTTTACTAGGTTGAAGTTCAAACGTAGTTTTTCTTAATGAGCAAAGCTATTAAATCAATTATTCTGGAACAATATCCAGTTTCATTATCGTACCATCCAATGATTTTTACCATTTTG
Source organism: Allomuricauda sp. (assembly GCA_040285615.1). Lineage (GTDB taxonomy): Bacteria > Bacteroidota > Bacteroidia > Flavobacteriales > Flavobacteriaceae > Flagellimonas. The sequence goes on along the minus strand of JAVJRL010000010.1, from coordinate 78,934 downwards.
CCAATCACTGAGGTCATCAAAGAATCAAACGTACAAGAGTAATAACTATTGTTTATATCGATAGAAACAATAGGGTCTTCCGTGTAATTGAGTATGCCTTTTAGGTTGTTTTCTGCTTGTTTCTTAAAGGTAGCGTTTATTTCTTCAATGGAAGTTTCTTTTATTACGTTGAAGGTAATATCGGTTAGCGAACCGTTAGGAACCGGAACACGTATGCCACATCCACCTATTACATCGGATAGTTCGGGAAAAATACTTGTCAATGCTTTGGCGGCCCCTGTTGTTGTAGGTATTATGGATTGTCCGGCGGCCCGAGATCTTCTGAGGTCGCGGTGTGGACTATCGTGCAAACTTTGGTCTGAGGTATAGGAATGTATCGTAGTAATATATGCCTGCTCTATGCCGCACAATTCATTCATTACCTTGATCATTGGGGCTGCATTGTTGGTAGTACAAGAGGCATTGGAAATAATTTCGTCCTCCGCATTGATAATTTCCTCATTGACCCCCAAAACCACCATTTTGATAGAGTCATCCGTCGGGGGAACAGAAAGAATCACTTTTTTGGCCCCATTTTTTACATGGAACCCTAAATCTTCTCGTGTTTTAAATTTCCCGGTAGATTCTACAACGATATCAACCTGATGCGATTTCCAATCAATTTCTTTAGGATGATTGTGATTGAGCACAGGAATTTCCCTTCCTTCGACTAGAATAAAATTATCCTTGTGTGACACATTTGCGTTCAATACCCCATGAATGCTATCGTACTTTACTAAATGTGCAAGGGTTTCGGCATTGGCCAAATCGTTTATGGCCACTACTGTGATGTTCGGATGGTTCAGTAAAAGCCTAAAAAGGGTTCTGCCGATACGGCCAAAGCCATTGATGCCAACAGTGATATTTTTCATGATTGGGAGCGAAGGGAGGTTGTGCTAGTGAATGTGTTTGTGTGCCTTGTAAGATGAACGAACCAAGGCTCCACTTTCCACATGCCTAAAGCCCATTTCCAACCCGACTTCCTCATATTTTTTGAACTGCTCTGGTAAAATGAACTGCTTTACGGGCAGGTGTTTTTTTGAAGGTTGTAGGTATTGGCCGATAGTAATTACATCAACACCGGCCTTTCTAAGGTCTTCCATAGTTGTGATAACTTCATTTTCCTCTTCTCCTAGACCGAGCATAATACCCGATTTAGTTCTTTTTGCACCGTTTTTCTTCAAATAGTCCAGCACTTCAAGGCTTCGTTCGTATTTGGCCTGTATCCTAACTTCTCGAGTCAAGCGTTTTACAGTTTCCATGTTATGGGAGATGACTTCTGGAGCTACGTTCAGTATTCTATCCAAGTGCGTGGAGATTCCTTGAAAGTCTGGAATAAGGGTTTCCATAGTAGTCTCTGGGTTCATTCTTCTGACAGCTTTTACCGTTTCGGCCCAAATAATGGAGCCCATATCCTTAAGGTCGTCCCGATCTACAGAGGTAAGTACGGCATGCTTAATATTCATGATTTTTATGGAACGGGCCACTTTTTCGGGTTCTGCCCAGTCCACTTTTTCGGGTCGGCCTGTTTTTACACCACAAAATCCACAGGAGCGGGTACAAATGTTGCCCAGAATCATAAAGGTAGCTGTGCCTTCTCCCCAGCATTCGCCCATATTTGGGCAACTTCCAGAGGTGCAAATGGTATGTAGGTCGTACTTGTCCACAAGGCCTCTTAGCTGAGTATATTTTTTACCTGTTGGGAGCTTAACCCTTAACCATTTTGGCTTTCCTTTGGGTGGAAGAACATTTTCTGCTACACTTGTACTCATACAAATAAATTTGATTTACAAAGATACAAAACTGGGAAGGAAAATTTGTGAACTGAATTGGCTCACTTTTTTTTGATGATTTCCGCCAAAAGCTTTTTTGCCCGAAGCAATTTTACTTTCACATTGTTAACGGGTTCGTTGAGTTCTTTCGCGATATCGGCATAACTCATTTCGTGGAAATAACGTAGGTTGATGACCTTTTGGTAGTGGGGCTTTAATTTTTTGATGTCCCTGAGTAGGTTGGCCAAGTTTTGCTCGGTAATCAATCGGTCTTCTACCGATGGTGTTTCGTCCAAAACCCTTTTTACTTCGTCCCCACGGGAATCCATCTCGTTCAACAGGCTTCTTTTACGTTTTCTAAGAAGGTCTACATGAAGGTTTTTGGAGATGGTAATGAGCCAGGTTTTGAACTCATAGATCTCGTCGTAAGTGTCAATTTTATCGAAAGCCTTGGAAAATGTTCTTATGGTAATATCTTCGGCGTCATTTTCATTTTTGGTGCGGAGTATCTGAAATCCATAAACATCGTTCCAAAAAGTGTCCAAGAGTGTACTGAAGGCAATTTGGTTTCCTTGTTTTGCCTTTTGTATAATCTCCTTGATGGAATCGTCGGTTTTTTCCAAAAAAATGGGCTTACCTAAAAAATTAAGTGCTATTGGGTATTGGTAACTGTATCTTTTTTACAGTCTTGTTCTTCTGGCAGTTTGCCGCAAAATCCACAGGCTTGTCCGTCCTTGTTCAAAAATGGACTTTGGCTCGCACATGTTCCTGCAAACTCACCGTTCTTTTTCCCCCAGATTTTAATAGCGATTCCTGCAAATGCAAGTGCCAATAATCCGATGGTAACTAATGCTAACTTCATTTTTCAACTTTTGTACAAAGGTACAAAATACCTCTTTAAAGGGGAGTGTGTTTAAGGTTTCTTTAAAGTTGGGTCCTAGTATTTGATGTTGGCTACAATATTGTCAACAGATGGAGCAGTGTTCCCACCTTTTGGCTCAATGGTAATATAGCCCACTGCGTTATCGGCATAAGGTAGTGCAAGAAGCTTGTCTTTTTCATCAAAATCCTTGATCACGCCCAAATTCACCAACTCACCGTTGACTTCGGCCCACATTTGGAAACATTTGTCCTCCGGAAGTTCAGGGACATTGCTAACATTGATGTAAGAAAGTTTTTTGACCGGATTGATATAAGCAATGGCCTTGAGTTCTTTACCTTCTTTTTCTCCTTTTACTTGATATTTTTTAGTGGCCGGATTGTTAAGAACAATAAATTGGTTTCTCATGTCCGCCAATTGATCCTTCATGTTGTTCTCCAAATACTTGATTTGATTGGTGACCATTGTATTTTCCTCTTGAAGCGTTTTGTTCTGATTCCAGAAGAAAATCGAAGAGCCGGCAAAAATCATAATGGCTACACTTGCTGCAACGGCATAGCGAAGAAATCTTTTGCTTACCATGGTTTCCTTTTTGGCACTGGCCAAAATAATTTCTCTAAGACCTTCTGGTGTCTTTTTAGCATACAGATTGGCAAAGGTTTCCAGGTTTTTTTGGAGCACATCATATGTTTCCCTTACTTCGGGATACATAGCGATATACCTTTCTGCCTTTTGGGTTTCTTCTTTTGTTGTATCACCCAAAAGATACTTTTCCAAAATGTCGGATTCTAAAAATATTTTAACTTTTTCCTTCATGACAATAGATTTAAAATGAGGAGCAAAGACATCGTGGTTCCGTAAATCTTTCCAAGTTCTCGAAGACCTATTTTTAATCTGGACTTAATGGTTCCTAAAGGAATTTCCAATTCGTCACTTGCCTCTTGCTGCGTCATTCCCTCAAAAAATAGTGCTTCCAGAACAATTCTGTATTTATCTTCAATTTTGTCCAAGTTCTCTTGGATGTCCAAGTGTTCGGGATTTATCCCCTTGACTCCTAAATTATATACGTCCGAAACGTCTATTTGGATTTCCTTATCCGATTTATTGGTTACACTTCGTAACTTATCAATAGCAGTATTTCGTACAATTCGGAACAACCAGGTGAAAAGTTTGGCTTTAGAGGCATCGTAGGTATCTGCTTTTTTCCAAATTTTGATGAAACTTTCTTGGAGTACATCTTGTGCCAAATCTTCATCTTTTACCACTTTATAAGCAACGCCGAAGAGTGTATCACCGTAGTTTTCATATAGTAGGGAAATAGCCTTATCGTCTTTTTCCGCTAGGAGTGAAACAATATGTCTCTCAATCAATGTGCTCATTTATGATACTTTTGGTAAAATTTTTTAGGGGCCAAAATCTAAAATAGGATTTATCTCGTATATAAAACAATGCTAAGACAGAAAAAGCATTTTTGACTTTGCTTATTTAAAAGAATAAAGGGGCGTATAGCCCTGACAACATATATAAATTTGGTTAGTTTGGTTTGGTATAACCCTCGTTATTGACTTCAATGCGAGGGTTATTTTATTATGTTTACTTCTGGTTGTATTTTTAGCTTGAAGTTTTTTTTCACTTCCTCTTGAATTTTTTTGGAGAGATTTAAGATTTCCTTCCCTGTTGCATTGCCGTAGTTTACTAGGACCAATGCTTGTTTTTCATGAACTCCGGCATCACCAAACCTTTTTCCCTTAAATCCACATTGTTCAATAAGCCAACCGGCTGGAATTTTATATTGATTTTCATCGACCTCATAAAAAGGAGCATCTGGATGTGACTTACTGAATTTATCAAAGGCCTTTTTTGAAATAATGGGGTTTTTAAAGAAGCTCCCACTGTTGCCAATTTCTTTAGGGTCGGGCAATTTGCTTTTTCGAATGGCAATCACAGCATCAGAAACATCTTTTATGGTAGGATGAACGATGCCATTGTTCTTTAGCTCATTTTCAATGGAACCATAGCCTGTGTGAAGCACATGGTCTTTTTTTGTCAACCTTAGGACCACCGATGTGATAATGTACTCGTCCTTTGCCTCATTTTTAAAAATGGAATCTCGATAACCAAATTTACAGCCTTCCTTGTCAAAACCGATCAATTCCCCGGTCTTTATATCCATAGCTGCACAGCTCACAAAAACATCTTTTAGTTCTACACCGTATGCACCAATATTCTGTATGGGGGCAGTGCCTACATTACCTGGGATTAAGGAGAGGTTTTCCAATCCGCCATAGCCTTGATTTAAACTCCACATTACCAGTTCGTGCCAATTCTCACCGGCCATCACTTTAACCTCTATCGTTTTCTCGTCTTCCTCAACAACGGTGATTCCTTTGAGATTAATATGCATGACTAAGGCATCAATATCTTTGGTAAGCAGCATATTACTTCCACCACTTAGTATAAACTTTTTGGGGTATGCCTTGAGTTCCAAAGCTTTTTGGAGTTGGACCAATCCGGTTATCTCAACAAAGAACTTTGCTTTTACATCAATACCAAAGGTATTGTAGCTTTTTAAGGATATGTTTTCCTGTATGTTCACTGGGCGTTATACTCGTTTAAGGCCTTGCCCAAAATTTGGACAGCCTTTACAAGTTGCTCTTTTTCGAGCACATAGGCAATTCTTATCTGATTTTTCCCTAATCCTGGCGTGGCATAAAAGCCTGCAGCCGGGGCAACCATCACTGTATTCCCGTCGAGTACAAAATTTTCGAGCAACCATTGGGCAAAATGGTCGGCATCCTGTATCGGTAATTCTACGACGCAGTAAAACGCGCCTTGTGGAGTGGCAACCTTAACACCTTCCAACTTATTTAACTCTGTAATCAGCAGATTCCTTCTGGAAACATATTCTTCAATAACATTATCAAAATATTCCTTTGGAGTTTCCAAGGCAGCCTCACTGGCAATCTGTGCGAAGGTTGGTGGCGACAAGCGAGCTTGTGCAAATTTCATGGCAGTGTTGATCACTTCGGTGTTTTTGGAAATCAGGCAACCAATTCGGGCCCCGCACATGCTGTATCGTTTAGATACCGAATCTACAACAATGGCATACTCCTCCAATCCTTCCACTTGAAGTATGGAATAGTGTTCTCTTCCATCATAGGTGAATTCCCGATATACTTCATCAGCAATAAGGAAAAGATTATGCTTTTTGACCAATTCGGCCAATTGCTCTATTTCTTCTTTGCTGTACAAGTACCCTGTCGGGTTCCCAGGGTTACATATTAGAATGGCCCTTGTTTTCGGAGTAATAAGCTCTTCAAATTTGGAAATAGGGGGGAGTGCAAAATTATTTTCAATGGAGGAAGCGATAGGTTTAACGTTGACACCTGCTGCTGTAGCAAAACCGTTGTAGTTGGCATAAAATGGCTCGGGAATAATTATTTCATCCCCATTGTCCATAATGGTTCCCATAGCAAAAGACAAAGCTTCGGAACCTCCAGTGGTCACAATAATATCCTCAGCATCAACAAAAATGTCCTGTTTGGCATAGTAGGCGGCAATTTTTTGGCGATAAGCCTCGGAACCTTGTGTCATGCTATACTCAAGTACTTCAATATTGTGGTTTCGTACAGCATCCAAAGCAACTTTTGGGGTTTTAATGTCGGGCTGTCCAATATTAAGGTGAATAACATGGACCCCTCGCTTTTTTGCGGCTTCCGCATAAGGTACCAGTTTACGGATGGGAGATGCGGGCATTTGCTTCCCTTTGTTGGAGATACTTGGCATGAGCTAAAATTTTGACAAAAATGAGAAAACCTAGTATCGAAAACAACAACTTTGAAGATTAATTACTCGGTTATTGAAATGTTAAATTAAGGTAATCATTGAATCTAAATTTGTATATTTAATAAGTATGACAAGTTGATATTAAAGATGTTGAGGAAAAGTATTGTTTATTTCGCGCTTTTATTGTTTGTACCTCTTTTTGCGGTGGCGCAAGGGTTTAGGTTGCCCGAGAGTGAAAAATTTCAAAAAATCAAATTTGAACTTATCAATAACTTGATCATAATTCCAGTTGAGATAAATGGAACTGAACTCACCTTTATTTTAGATTCTGGCGTAAGTAAGCCAATTCTTTTCAACCTTTCTGATTCTGATTCTGTGCCGATCAACAATGTTTCCGAAGTTACTATTCGTGGTCTCGGCGATGGCGAACCTATGAAAGCTTTGAGTTCCAAAGGAAATGCCTTCAAGCTTGGGGAAGCAAGAAACTATTCTCAAGATCTTTATGTCGTAATGGATAGAGAAATAAATTTTTCAACATCCTTAGGTATTCCTGTTCACGGAATCATGGGGTATGATCTCTTTAGGGATTTTATTGTTGAGGTAAATTATAGCTCAAAAAGATTAAAACTCCATAATCCGGAACATTACACATATAAAAATAAAAGAAATACACAGACAATTCCCTTACTTGTTGAAAAACGAAAAGCCTACGTTGAAGGTACCGTTCTAATGAAAGATACAGCCAACATACCGGTTAAGTTACTTGTGGATACGGGCAGCAGCGATGCGTTATGGTTGTTTCCCGAACCCGAAAAAGGGCTGGAAATCCCAGAGAAAAATTATGATGATCATTTGGGGCGAGGTCTGAGCGGTGATATTTTTGGAAAGCGAAGCAAAGTTAATGGAGTTCGTATAGGCAATTATGAATTGGAAGAAGCTAAAGTTGCTTTTCCTGACCGTGAATCTTTTCAGGGGTTGGATAGTTTAGGCGATCGTAACGGTAGTTTGGGCGGTGAGGTGCTTAAGCGTTTCAATATGGTATTTGATTATGCAAGAGGGTTGGTCACACTAAAAAAGAACGCAAATTTCAAAGATCCTTTTCAATATAATTTGGCAGGTATAGATCTTCAGCACAACGGACTTCGCTATATAGCCGAAAGTATTGCCGATGTCAATGGAATTGTCAAAGACGAGGGAGAAGATACATTTGGTAATGTAAAAATTTTACTCGAGAACAAAACAAAGTTAAGCTTGGTACCTGAAATAGTTGTTTCCGGTATTCGTGCAGGAAGTCCTGCTGCAGAGGCTGGTTTGCGTGAAGGTGACGTTATTTTGGCGGTTAATGGGAAGAGGGTTCACCAATATAAGCTTCAGGAAATCCTTAAAATGATTAATGATAGAGAAGGAAAACGCATCAAATTGCTTATTGAAAGATATAACCAAGATTTATTGTTCTCTTTTGTACTCAAAAAGGTCTTTGACGACGACTAATAAAAAGTAAAAGCCCCAAAACCAATTGGTTTTGGGGCTTTTAACTATAATTTTCTTTTTACTTACTTTGCTCCCGGGTTTTTTACAGTTCCCTTAATTTTCAGAACTTTTGTAGGTGTATCCGCATTGGAGGTAACAGTAATCGCCTTTCTAATAGGTCCAACTCTGTTTGTATCGTATTTTACTTCGATTTTACCAATTTTACCTGGCATAATAGGTTCTTCTGGCTTTTTTGGAATAGTACATCCGCAGCTAGATCTTACATTACTGATTACCAAAGGTACATTACCGGTATTGGTAAATTCAAATACACGAACACCATCACTACCTCTTTCAATTTCTCCGTAATCAATGGTCTCGCTCTTAAATTCGATTTTAGCAGTTTCTTGAGCGTATATCCCTAAGGATAAAAGCCCTACAAACAGCATGAGTACAGTTTTTTTCATCATTTTTGGTTTTTGGGTGAACTTCAAATGTAGATGTTTTGATACCTGCATCCAAAATTCTTTTGTTATAGAATAACGTTACTTATTTTTGTTTCGTATTTCTGGATTGGCTCTCATCAGAAGAATGGCGAAAAATTAACATTTAGCTTTCCCTTCAAAAACCCAATCACAGTCCAATTAAACAAAAACTGTACCGAAAAATGGAGATTCCATCAAAATATGACCCGAAAAGGGTTGAAGAACACTGGTATGCTTATTGGTCCGAGCATGATTATTTTAGCTCCAAGCCAGATGATAGGGAGCCGTACACCATAGTAATTCCCCCTCCAAACGTTACTGGTGTGCTTCATATGGGGCATATGCTGAACAATACCTTGCAAGATGTTCTCATCCGAAGAGCAAGGCTCTTGGGAAAAAATGCCTGTTGGGTGCCAGGAATGGACCACGCCTCCATTGCCACTGAGGCTAAAGTGGTTGCTAAGCTAAAAGCAGATGGTGTTGATAAGTCAAAGTTATCCCGCGATGAATTTTTAAAGCACGCTTGGGATTGGACCAACGAATATGGAGGTGTAATTCTCCAACAATTGAAAAAACTGGGCTGTTCCTGTGATTGGGACCGCACCAAGTTTACCATGGACGACGATATGTCAGCTTCCGTAATCAAGGTTTTTGTTGATTTATATAATAAAGGATTGATTTACAGGGGGTATCGAATGGTGAATTGGGATCCCGAAGCTAAAACCACGCTCTCTGATGAAGAGGTGATTTATGAAGAGCGACAAGGGAACCTTTATTATTTGTCCTACGCCATTGAAGATTCTGATGAAAAAGTAACTATTGCCACCACCCGTCCAGAGACTATTTTGGGAGATACTGCCATTTGTATCAACCCAAATGATGAAAGGTATCATCATTTAAGAGGTAAAAAGGCCATTGTACCTATTTGTGATAGGGTGATTCCTATTATTGAAGATGAATATGTAGATGTTGAATTCGGAACAGGATGCCTAAAAGTGACTCCAGCGCACGACGAAAATGATAAAAACCTTGGTGAGAAACATAACCTTGAGGTAGTTGATATTTTCAACGAAGATGCTACCCTTAATTCTTTTGGTCTTCACTACGAAGGAAAGGACCGATTTGTGGTTCGCAAAGAAATTTCAAAAGAGCTGGAAGAGAAAGGGTATTTGGTAAAAACAGAGCAGCACACGAATAAAGTTGGAACATCCGAAAGAACCAAGGCGGTAATCGAGCCACGATTGTCCGATCAATGGTTCCTTAAAATGGAAAACTTGGCCAAACCTGCAATTAAAGGTGTTTTGGAGACCAAGGATGTAAAATTGTATCCTTCCAAGTTTGAGAACACGTATCGACATTGGATGGAAAACATACGTGATTGGAACATTTCCCGTCAGCTTTGGTGGGGCCAGCAAATCCCAGCCTATTACTATGGTGATGGAAAAGAGGATTATGTGGTCGCCGAAACCCCGGAAGAAGCATTGGAATTAGCAAAAGTTAAAAATCCAAATATCCAAGCATCCGACCTGCGTCAGGATCCCGATGTTTTGGACACCTGGTTTTCTTCTTGGTTGTGGCCTATTAGCGTTTTTGGTGGAATTTTGGAGCCGGAGAATGAAGAGGTAAATTATTATTACCCAACCAATGATTTGGTGACAGGACCCGATATTTTGTTTTTCTGGGTAGCCAGAATGATCATGGCAGGATACGAATATAGAGGAAAGCGTCCTTTTGAAAATGTGTACCTCACAGGATTGGTGCGCGACAAGCAACGCAGAAAAATGTCCAAGCAATTGGGCAATTCACCCGATGCGCTTAAACTTATAGAAGATTTTGGAGCAGATGGAGTTCGTGTAGGTTTATTGCTGAGTTCATCAGCAGGGAATGATATAATGTTTGACGAAACCCTTTGTCAGCAAGGAGCTAACTTTGCCAATAAAATTTGGAATGCGTTCCGATTGATAAAAGGATGGGAAGTTGCCGATATACCACAACCCGAAGCAGCGCAAAAAGGAATCGAGTGGTATAAAGCAAAATTCAATCAGACGTTGGTTGAGATTGAAGATCATTTCGCCAAATACCGTATTTCCGATGCCTTGATGGCTACCTATAAATTGGTGTGGGACGATTTCTGCTCTTGGTTGCTGGAAATTGTAAAACCCGAGTATCAAAAACCCATTGATCAGGCCTCTTATAACGAAGTACTTGGTCTTTTTGAAGAGAACTTGAAATTGTTGCACCCGTTTATGCCCTTCTTAACGGAAGAAGTTTGGCAGCATATTGCCGAGCGAACACCGGAGGAAGCCTTGATTGTTTCGCAATGGCCAGAAGCGAATGACGTGAATACGGCCTTAATTGCTGAGTTTGAATTTGCTTCCGAGGTAATTTCAGGTGTTAGAACCATCAGAAAAGAGAAAAACATTCCCCAAAAGGATGCTTTGGAGCTCTTTATGTTGAATGGTGAAAAGATGAGTTCAGAAATGGATGCCATCATATTAAAATTAGGAAACCTCTCAAAACTGGCGGCAGTCGATGCAAGTTTGGAAGGAGCCCTTACTTTTAGAGTGAAGAGTAACGAATACTTCATTCCAATAAGTGGAGCCATTGATGTGGATGCGGAAATTGCCAAAATCACCGAAGAACTAAACTACACCAAAGGATTTTTGAAATCGGTAGAAAAGAAATTGAGCAATGAGCGCTTTGTAAGCAATGCGCCCGAGCAGGTAGTGGCCATGGAGCGTAAAAAAGCCGCCGATGCCGAAGCAAAGATTGAAACTTTGGAAAAGAGTTTGGCTAGTTTGCAATAACCTATATTTACCTAGAATATTGATTTTGAAAAGGGAAGATTGCTTCCCTTTTCTTTTTATTTTTCATACTTTGGGACGGATAAGAACCAACCTCTTAATGAACTATGAAAAACCTCAATAGAAGAAGTTTTATCCAAAAAACTTCGTTGACTGCAGCAGCAGTTTCCATCGTTCCAAGTTATCTAAAAGCTAATTCGGATAGACCGCTTTCATCAACTTATATGGGGGGGGTTACGGCACCTAAACTAGATACAGTGAGGGCGGCATTTATTGGAGTGGGAGCCAGGGGAGGAACCCATGCCAAGTTTTTTGCTGCTTTGGAGGGAACTGAAGTGGTCGCTATTTGTGATTTGTATGAGGACTTGGTGAAAGAAAAGACCAAATGGGTCAAAGAGGCCAGCGGAGCAGACCGACACAAAAATATAGCTCAATACTGGGGCGATGAGGACGAATGGCGTACTATGCTTAAAGAAGTGAAACCCGATGTAGTTTTTATTGCCACAAACTGGATAAACCACGCACCGATGGCCATTGGAGCCATGGAGCATGGAGCACATGCCTTCGTTGAGGTTCCGATTGCTACCACTATTCAAGATATGTGGGATATTGTGGATGCCAGCGAGCGCACCCAAAAACATTGCATGATGTTGGAAAATGTGAACTATAGTCGTGATGAGTTGATGTTCCTCAATATGTGCAGACAAGGAGTGGTTGGTGAAATATTACACGGTGAAGCAGCTTACATTCACGAATTGCGCTGGCAAATGGAAGAGCAGGAGCGAGGTACGGGATCGTGGAGAACCCATCATTATGCCAAACGAAATGGCAACCTATACCCAACACATGGTTTAGGCCCGGTTGCCCAGTATATGAGCTTGGCCAGACAAGAAGACACTTTTGGAAGTCTTGTTTCTTTCTCTACTCCTTCAAGAGGCCGCGAGTTATATGCGGAAAAGAATTATCCAGCCGATCATAAATGGAACCAACTCGAATTTAAAGGAGGAGACTTGAATATATCCATCATCAAAACAACAATGGGGAAAACCATTATGGTACAATGGGACGAAACCAGCCCAAGACCTTATTCCCGATTGAACTTGGTACAGGGAACCAAAGGTATTTTGGCAGGGTTTCCAACTCGCGTAGCGCTGGAGGGTGGAGTAGATGGACTTACGGAAGATCACCATTCTTGGGTGCAAGGGGAACAACTCGAAAAATTATATGAAAAATATGACCATCCACTCTACAAAAGATTGAATGAAGCTGCCAAAGGCAGTGGACATGGAGGGATGGATGGAATCATGGTGTACCGTATAGTGGAATGCCTGCAAAAAGGGCTCCCGTTGGATCAAAATGTGTACGAAGGATGCCTTTGGAGTGCCGTCTCTCCCTTAAGTGAGCGTTCTGTGGCAAGTGGTGGTGCACCACAACCTTTTCCAGATTTTACCAGAGGCAACTGGAAAGAAACAGCACCATTGGAAATAATAAGTTAAGTGGACCATATTAATGATTGAAATAAAAGTACCTGCCCGAGTTTGTTTTTATGGTGACCATCAAGATTATTTGGGATTGCCCGTGATAGCAGGAACCATTGACCGATATATCAACCTGAAAGCAACCCCAAATTCTAATAGAAACTATCTTTTAAGATTATTGGATTTAAATAAAGAATCCTCCATTTCGTTGGATGATAATCTAGAGCATATCCAAGCTGATGACTACTTCAGGTCCGTGATGGCAGTTTTAAAAGGACAAGGTTTTCAACTTGATGAAGGTTACGATATCGAGATCTCAGGAAACATTCCCGTTAATGCAGGATTGTCCAGTTCTTCCGCTTTGGTGGTGGCATGGATTCGATTTTTGGTGGCAGCACAGGGTAAATCGGAAGAAATAAGTGATTATCAAATTGGAAGGTGGGCCTATGAAGCAGAAGTGTTGTTTTTCAATCAGCCCGGTGGTTTAATGGATCAGTACACCATTGCCCAAAAGGGACTTATCTATATTGACACCCTAAGTGGGGAGAGCACGCGCTTGAGCGCAAATCTGGGAAAACTTTTGGTCGCTGAGTCTGGCGTGCCCAAAAAAACCTTGGAAGTTTTGAAAAATGCCAGAGTGTTTGCTCAAAATGCAGTGGATGCGGTTAAAAATGCCAATCCTGAGTTTGAATTGAAGTATGCTACATTGGATGACTATGAAAAATATATCGACTTGGTTCCAGAAGAGCTTCAGGGGTATTGGTACGCCACTATTTACAACTATCACATTACGTTGGAAGCAAAAAAAGAGCTGTTGAAGCCGAACCCGAATATTCAGGTTTTGGGAGATTTAATGAACCAACACCAAACCATTCTTCAAAATGAAATCAAAAACACGCCGCTGGAAATGGCGGAGATGATGAAGGGTGCACGCAACGCTGGTGCCATCGGAACAAAGATAATCGGTTCCGGAGGCGGAGGTTGTATGGTGGCGATGGTTACTGATGATGTTGAGGAGCAAGTAAAACAGGCATTTTTGAATACAGGTGCCAAAGCGGTTTATACCGCAGAATTAACAAGGTGATGGCAATGGAGAATACGAGGTTAATCATTATGGTGGGCGGTGCTTCTTCCCGTATGAAGCGAAGTTTGAAAGCTAGAGAGGACCAAAAGGATATTATGGAAGACATTCCCCATAAAAGTTTGATTCCCGTTGGCAAAAATGGCAGACCCTTCTTGTACTATTTGGTGCAGAATGCAGAGGAAGCTGGCTATACCGAAGTGTATCTGATCACCAGTCCCGAAAACCAAGCTTTTCAAAGTTTAATTGATAATGGTGGACTTCCACTGGGAATCAAAGTGTTTTTGGCTGTTCAAACTGTGCCTGCCGGAAGAACGAAACCGATGGGCACTGCAGATGCATTACAGCAATGCTTGGACCAGTATCCAGAATTGAAGCAAACCACTTTTACGGTCTGCAATGGCGATAACCTTTACTCCACTGGTGCTTTGAGAGATTTAAGGAAAGAGAGAACCGCACCACATGCCCTGATCAGCTATGGAAGCTCCGGCTTTGATTATACCGAAGAACGAATTGCCAAGTTTGCGGTAATGGATATTTCTTCGGATGGATTTCTACAGCAAATTATTGAAAAACCAAATGTGGAAGATGTTCCCAATTATAAAGATACTTCTGGTGAACTTCGGGTGAGCATGAACATTTTTAGTTTTTCGGGAGCGGAAATTTATCCATATTTAAAAAAATGTCCCATAGACCCCATCCGCAATGAAAAAGAATTGCCCAAAGCTGTTGGGATTTTGGTGGGTGAACAACCAGAAAGCGTTTTTTGCATACCACGCTCCGAGCACATTCCAGATCTAACGGATGCCAACGATATTCAATTATTTAAAAATTTAGAGTAACTTAAGGGCAAATAATCCCATTCTTGCATTGACCAAAGCTTAAATTTTTGAAATGGAATCGTATGCAACGGCATTGTTATATGCTACACCGTTTTTTATTGGCCTAGTACTTGTTGAAATACTTTACGGCCGTTTTGTAAAAGATCAAAAACACAATCTCATGGATACCGTGAGCAGTCTTAGCTCCGGCTTAACCAATGTGGTGAAAGATTCTTTGGGGCTTGTGCTTATCCTTGTGAGCTATCCTTTTCTATTGGAACATTTGGCATTGGTTGAAATCAAGGCAACTTGGTTGGTTTGGTTGGTGGCTTTTATAGCCCTGGATTTTGCAGGCTATTGGAACCATAGGTTGAGTCACCATATCAACTTTTTTTGGAACCAGCATGTGATCCATCACAGTAGCGAAGAGTTCAATTTGGCCTGTGCGCTCCGTCAGCCTATTTCCAATTTATTGGGCTATTATGCACTTTTATTGATTCCCGCCGCTTTGTTGGGCGTCCCAAACCAAGTGATAGCCATATTGGCACCGATACATCTGTTTGCTCAGTTCTGGTACCACACCCAGCATATCGGTAAAATGGGATTTTTGGAATATGTAATCGTCACCCCATCACAACATCGTGTGCACCATGCAATAAATAAGGAGTATATAGATAAGAACCTTGGACAAATTTTTTGTGTTTGGGACAGGATGTTCGGAACTTTTCAAGAGGAGCTGGATGAGGTGCCGCCGCAATACGGAGTGCTAAAACCAGCAAATACCTGGAACCCCATTATCATCAATTTCCAACATTTATGGCGATTGATCCAAGATGCATGGCGGACTAAAAGTTATTGGGATAAATTGCGCATTTGGTTTATGCCCACGGGTTGGCGCCCACAGGATGTAAAGGAAAGATACCCAGTTAAGATTATTGAGAATGTGTACAATTTCAGGAAATATCAGCCCGAAACTTCCACTTCGCTTAAGACGTATGCTCTTTTTCAATTGATGGTCACTACTTTTTTGATGTTGTTTATGTTTTACAACTACTCAGAAATTGGTTTTGATGGGCTATTATTATTCGGAGCTTTCATTTTTGTGGGTATTTATGGATATACCACTTTAATGGATCGTAAAAATTATGCAGTTTGGATCGAAGTGATTCGGGGGCTAGGGGGTATGGCCTTGATATATTTTACAAACGATTGGTTCGGAATCAATGAGTACTTATCCATAGGGAGCTATGTGGTGGCCCTCTATTTCTTGGTTACGATTTTTGGAGGTATTTATTTTACGTATTTTGAAAAGTCGTTCGCTACGCCAGATTTAGCTTCTTAGAGCGTTTTAAGCTCTTTCTCCACCAATTCCACATATTTCTCCATAGCTTCTTCTATACTTATTCTTTTGGCCTGGAATAGGGCATTTGCCTTAAATGCGTTTATGAGAGGTGTTCTGCTGCCTGGATTGTCAAAGTTCTTGTTCGCAATCTTAAAATAGGCATATAGTTTTAAGAGTAAATCTGCGGGCAAAGGGTCTGTATAATCGTTAACAAAGTTAACGGCATCGTGGAATCTTTTATGTAGGTCTTCGTTAATCATCAAAAGGTCTTACGGAGGCAATACAAGTACGTGCCCCAACTACTTTTTGGTTCAACTCAACGGTAATGTCACAGTTTAGGGGTAACAATAGATCTACTCTAGAGCCAAATTTAATGAAGCCGGCATCTTCCCCTTGAGTTACCTGTTCTCCCTCTTCGGCATAGTTTACTATTCTGCGTGCCATGGCACCAGCTATTTGTCTGTATCCAATTTCACCAAACTTTGGTGTGTGCAGTATTACGGTGGTTCGTTCGTTATCGGTACTGGATTTTGGATGCCAGGCCACCAAATATTTTCCAGGGTGATATTTTGAATAGGTTACCGTGCCACTGGCGGGATAACGGGTCACGTGCACATTGATGGGTGACATAAAAATAGATACCTGCTTTCTTTTTTCTTTGAAATACTCTGGTTCATCTACCTCTTCGATTACAACAACTTTGCCATCAACGGGGGCCAAGATTTCATCAAAATTTGGGGTAACCAATCTTTTCGGGTTTCTAAAAAACTGCAGAATGGCAATTAAAACCAAAAGTGCAGCAATTTGAACGGCCAACCGAACCCATTCCACATCAATATAGTATTGTGCGGCCAAAACGGCGGCTACCACTAGAAAAAAAGTGGTAATAATAATTTTTTGACCCTCTTTATGAAACATTGGAGAATATATTTAAAATCAAATATGCAAAAGGCGCAGCAAACACCAAGCTATCCAGTCGGTCCCAAATTCCGCCATGCCCAGGTAAAATAGCTCCGCTATCTTTTACTCCGGCCATACGCTTGAACTTTGATTCCAATAAATCGCCCAAACTCCCTGCAACCACTATTAAACAGGCCATTGCCATCCACTCCGTAACCGTTAGTCTTGTTTCGTACCACGATAAAAAATAAGCAGCTACCAGTGCAAAAATAAGACCTCCTACAGAACCTTCAATGGTTTTTTTTGGAGAAACTGCAGGAAATAGCTTCGTTCGGCCCAAAGTTCTTCCTGTTAAGTAGGCAAATGTATCATTGACCCATATCAAAATAAAGATGCCCATAATCAAAAATTGGGCAAAACTTTCATGTTTGTATGGAATCATGGTCAGGAAAATACAACCTCCACCAATATAAAAAAGTCCAATGATAAATTTTTGAAAGTTGCTGAATTTCCTTGGCTTTTTTGAAAAAAGGAACATTAGTAAGGCAAGGTCTACAGCAACGGTACATAGCATTAGTAAATTGATTGCGGTAGTATCATTGGTCAAATAAATGAAAACCCACCAGAGTGCGAGATACGCCACAAAAATGTAGTATCCTTTAAGGTGTACAATTCTTTTAAATTCGTACAGACAGGCAAGACCAAATGCCATAAATAGAAAATCAAAGGCATCCGAGCTTAAAAATACCGCACCAAGCAGAAGTACCACATAAATAACCCCGGTAATGGAGCGTCTTAAAATTTCTCTCATGTATTTAGAAATCTTCTAGGAGTAAAAGATATACATTTTTTGAGGCACTTCCGTAAGAAAGAAAGTCATCTTTGTTTTCCTCTGTAGCTTGAAAGTGTTTTAAAGTGGTAATATTATTGGGAATGTTTTTTTGATAACGTTCTTTTATAACTTTGAGGGCTTCACTGATGGAGTCCACTAACTGACTGGTAGTTGCAAAGACAATTAGATTGGAAGGTAGCTCATCCAATTTTTTTTCTTTGATTTGATTGGAACATACCAAAATGGATCCATTGTGGGCAACCAAGTGCTCACAAGTAGTAAAGAAGATTTCACTT
This sequence comes from Allomuricauda sp., assembly GCA_040285615.1. Lineage (GTDB taxonomy): Bacteria > Bacteroidota > Bacteroidia > Flavobacteriales > Flavobacteriaceae > Flagellimonas. The sequence goes on along the minus strand of JAVJRL010000010.1, from coordinate 60,948 downwards.
TCGTTACGGGTATTAGTGAAATTAATTTTTTCCGATGCAAAGCGAGTTTCCAACCTTGGGTCCATGGAATAGAAAAGATGATTTTGCCAATCGTTTTCAGAAATGATATTTTTGAGTGCTTCGGAAACTTCGGCAAAGTCTTCGCAGTAAATAAACTTTCCACCATTCTTTTTAAAGTAGATGGTGAATTTTTCATCCACGGGAATTTTTAAATCGGGCATATGGTCACCACGGGTTTCCGTAGTTTCCTTGGAAACCTTTTTTCCTCCTCCGAAAAGTTTTTTAAAAACTCCCATTAATGGTTCTTGTTCTTTTCTACTGAATCAATATAATTCTTTTGATTAGACTTTACGCAATAATATTATTTGGCAGGCTCAAGCTCCTCTTCCTCTTTTTCAAAAGGTCTTTGGCCGAAAATCTTCTCCAAGTCATCTTTGAAAATGACCTCTTTGTCCAAAAGCCTTTCTGCGAGTTCAGTAAGCTTGTCTTTATTATCATCTAGCAATTGGATAGCCCGTTGATATTGCTTTTCAATCATTTTGGAAATCTCCTGGTCAATTTTCTGCGCTGTTTCCTCGCTATAGGGCTTGGTGAACCCATATTCGTTCTGACCTGATGAATCATAATAGGTAATGTTGCCCAATTCCTCATTTAACCCATATATAGTTACCATGGCACGAGCTTGTTTGGTAACTTTTTCCAAATCGCTCAATGCACCTGTGGAAATTTTTCCGAACATTACTTTCTCAGCAGCTCTACCTCCCATGGTTGCACACATTTCATCTAACATTTGCTCTGGACGAACAATCAAGCGTTCTTCCGGCAAATACCATGCAGCTCCCAAAGATTGTCCGCGAGGAACAATGGTAACCTTAACCAAGGGTGCGGCATGCTCTAGCATCCAACTAACGGTTGCGTGTCCTGCTTCGTGGAATGCAATGGTTTTCTTTTCGTCTGGGGTAATGATTTTGTTTTTCTTTTCCAGTCCACCAACGATTCTATCCACGGCATCCAAGAAATCTTGCTTGGTCACCGCTTTCTTCTCCTTTCGGGCGGCGATAAGTGCTGCTTCGTTACAAACGTTGGCAATATCGGCACCGGAGAAACCTGGTGTTTGTTTGGCTAAAAAGTCCAAATCCAAGGTTTCGGCAGTCTTTATGGGTCGAAGGTGTACTTCGAATATCTCTTTTCTTTCGTTCAGGTCTGGTAGGTCAACATAAATTTGACGGTCAAAACGTCCTGCACGCATTAATGCTTTATCCAGTACATCGGCACGGTTGGTTGCTGCAAGCACAATAACATTCGTATTGGTTCCAAAACCATCCATTTCTGTCAACAACTGGTTCAGGGTGTTTTCCCGCTCGTCGTTTGAACCTGTGAAGTTATTTTTACCTCTTGCACGTCCAATGGCATCAATCTCATCAATAAATATGATTGCTGGGGATTTATCCTTGGCTTGTTTGAACAAATCACGAACCCTTGATGCGCCAACACCTACGAACATCTCAACAAAGTCGGAACCTGATAATGAGAAGAATGGAACTTTTGCTTCACCGGCTACGGCTTTTGCCAATAAGGTCTTACCTGTCCCGGGAGGGCCTACCAATAGGGCTCCTTTGGGTATCTTACCACCTAAAGAGGTGTATTTGTCCGGGTTTTTAAGAAATTCTACGATTTCCTGTACTTCTTCCTTAGCACCTTCCAAACCGGCAACATCTTTAAAAGATGTACGGGTATCTGTTTTTTCATCGAACAATTTAGCCTTGGACTTTCCGATGTTGAAAATTTGTCCGCCAGCACCGCCTCCAGCACCCCCCGACATTCTTCGCATCAGGTAAATCCAAATACCAATAATAAGGGCAAATGGAAGCAAGGTCAAAAATATTTCACCGATTACATTGGATTCCGTGTCAAACTCTACAATGGTATCCAGATTGTTCTCTTTCTTGATCTCTGTAATTTCATTTTGGAAAATCTGAAGATCCCCATAATCCAGCACATATTGAGGTACCAAACCTGTGGAAGGAAACAAGGGTTTCTCGGCCACTCCTTTGTGAACATCCTTGCTCATCGCTTCCTCGGTGAGGTACACCTTGGCTTGACGTGTGTTGGTAATGATGACTATTTTGGAAATGTCACCATTGCGTAAAAATTCCTGTAATTCGGAGGTCGTGGTTTTTTCCGTACTTGAAAAACTGCTGCCACCAAAAAATTGGAAGCCAATTATTATTGCGATAACCACACCATAAATCCACCACGAGCTAAAACGTGGCTTCTTCGGAGTATTGTTTGGATTGTTCTCTTTTGCCATTTTTTCTTAAGAATTGTAACTGCTTTCCACCATAGTAACTTTGGCATCTCCCCAAAGTCCCTCAATGTCATAAAATTCCCTGATGTGTTTTTGAAATACATGCACCACGACATTAACATAGTCCATCAGCACCCATTCTGCGTTTTCAGAGCCTTCAACATGCCATGGCTTGTCGTGTATAGCTTTACTGACCTTTTTTTGGATGGATGAAACAATTGCGTTTACATGTGTGTTGGAAGTACCGTTGCAGATGATAAAGTAGTCGCAAACTGTATTTTCGATTTCCCTAAGGTCCAGTAGATTTATATCAACTCCTTTAACGTCTTCTATTCCTTCTAGGATCAAGGCAATCAATTCATCTGCGCTAGCTTTCGTTTTCTGCATTCAAAAAATTTAATTTTTACAAAGTTATGTTTTTTTTGTTTTCTTAGCCCTAGATTTTAACAAATCATAAAGGCTTGCCACATTGGGAAAACATTTTCAAATACTCAAACTTGATGCCACGGATTCCACAAATTTGTATTTGAGGGATTTGTTGCGTTCGGAAAACGCATTGGATTATACTGTTGTTGTTGCCGAAAAACAACTTAAGGGGAGAGGTCAAATGGGTTCGGTTTGGCAATCCATGGGAGGTAAAAACCTTACTTTCAGTGTTTTGAAAAAATTCTATGCATTGAGTGTTCAGCATCAGTTTGTTTTGAACATTGCAGTTTCTTTGGCCGTTCTTGATGCCTTGAATGAACTTTCGGTGCCCAATGTCAAAGTAAAATGGCCCAACGACATTATGTCAGGTTCCATGAAAATTTGCGGTATTCTTATAGAAAATGTCTTAAAAGGGGATAAGGTAGGTCATTCCGTTATCGGAATTGGTCTGAATGTAAACCAGAGGGATTTTGCAGAATTGGATAAGGCTTCATCTTTAAAAGCGATAACAGGTCGTGATTTTAACCTGGATGAGCTCCTTCAAATGATATTGGAGCGAATCAGGTTTCATTTTGAAGGAATCGAGGGAAAAACGGTACCCCAATTATTGCCTGCCTACGAAAAGGAGCTTTTTAGAAAGGACAAACCATCAACTTTTACAGATGCCCATGGTGAAATGTTTATGGGGTATATCCGTAGGGTGTCACCTTCGGGCAAATTGGTACTCGAATTGGAGGACAGGGTTTTTAAAGAATTTGATTTAAAAGAGGTGAGCCTACTTTACTGACCTATTTTATCCAGATTGTTGGACAGGGTTCCCATAAAATTGGTGATTGGCGCTTTGATCATCATAGCCATCATGGCATTGAACTGGCCTTCAAAACTTAACGCTACCTCACTTTCATTCTCTCCTAAAGAAGTAATATCTGCGGTTAAGGTAAACGGAAGTTTATCGCTTGCGGCACCCAGAATCACTTTATCATTTGGGTTTTGCTCCTTCAACCTGAGTACAATCTCGGGCATACCTTTTAATGCAAACTTAAATGTGTTTTCGTCCAACACTTCAAATTTGTCAATATTATCGGGCATTAAGGTTTCAAAATTTTTGATGTTAATCAAAAACTCATATACTTCCTTATCACTTTTGGCGACTTTCTTTTTTGAGGCTTCAATATGCATTGTAAAATTTTATTTCCATTCTTGTGGATTTGATCTCCACTTTAATAAGGCCTGTAATTGGTTTTCTTGAATATAGTTGGTGTCCGAGGCTTGCTCAATAAGGTTTTCGTAATCAGATAGGGTATGGAGTTCCACACCTTCTTTTTCAAAATTTTCCTCGGAGACGGGAAAGCCATAGGTGAAAATGGCAATCATTCCTTTTATGTCGGCTTTTTGCTCCTTAAGTGCTTTTACGGCATTAAGGCTGCTATTGCCAGTGCTTATCAAATCTTCGATGACAACCACACTTTGCCCAGCTTCAAAATAACCTTCAATCTGGTTTTGTCTGCCATGTTCCTTTGGTTTTGGTCTTACATAGACAAATGGAAGCCCAAGTGCTTCGGCAACTAAAATGCCGACTCCGATGGCCCCGGTGGCTACTCCAGCAATTACATCGGGCTTTCCGTAGAGTTGGTCAACTTGCTTTGCAATTTCTTCCCTGACAAAATTCCTGACCTTGGGGTAGGAGAGCATAATCCTATTATCGCAATAAATAGGCGATTTCCAACCTGAAGCCCATGTAAAAGGATTTTCAGGTTCCAACTTAATTGCATTAATTTGTAATAACAGCTCGGCTGTTTTTTTTGCGATTCCCTTATCTAAAACCATTGCGCAAATGTATGAAGTTTTTGTTAATGAGGCTCCACTGATTTTAACAAACGAGCGTCCCCAGGATTCCAATGGTAATTTGTTTTCTTTGGATGGTGATTCTATTGTTGAGGCTATTCGGCTTTTGTCCAAAAAGAAGTTGAAAAAGGCTTACCTGTACCACCCTGATGATAAAAAGATTCTAAAACTGTTTATGCATAAAATTCCAGTTGTGGTTGCTGGTGGCGGGTTTGTAATCAATAAAAAGGGAAAAGTCCTGTTTATTTACAGAAATGGAAAATGGGACCTGCCCAAAGGAAAAGTGGATAAAGGAGAGTCCATAGAACGTGCGGCAATAAGGGAAGTAGAAGAGGAAACCGGAGTAAAGAACCTTAAGATTGAAAGATTTCTCCATACAACGTTCCACATATTTAAAAGAAATGGCGAGTACCGATTGAAGCAGACCCATTGGTTTATTATGTCCACCAATTATAAAGGGAAATTGGTTCCGGAAAAATCGGAAGGTATTAAAAGGGTAAAATGGAAAGGCCCTAAAAAGACCAAAAAAGCATTAAAGAATTCTTACCACAACATTAAGATATTGTTCGAGGATTGGCCTTTTAATTAGGTAATAAGCCCGAGGCTTCACTGCCTTTAGCCACACGATAAATAGGATAGGTAAGATACGCTTCTTCAAAATGAACCGAGCGTTCAAAGATCCAATTTAACTGTGCGTACCAATTATTGGCAAAATTTAAGTCGGTTTCCTTTATCGATTCAAATTCCTGTAATAACAAGGAATCCTTTTGCAACATGTCCAGCGCCACATCTTCAAAAACGTAAGGAGAGAAGCCTTCTTTGCGTTGAAGTACGGTATCAAAAAAGTTCCAGTTAAAGAATGAATCTGCACCTTGGGGTTCCAAGGTTTCCAAAAGATATCTGATTCCAGGTTGGCGGGTTGGAACCAATAAATCACCTTCACGAAAATGAACATTTTTCACGTTTTTTTCCACATGGGTGTCAGCGTGGAGGTAATGACCCTCGTATGGAGCGTTACGTGTATCGTAATCCACTATTTTGTATGCTTCTACGGAAAGTATAGTATCCTTTTTTATGGGTGAATATTTGATTTTATTGGCATCCAATCGTTCAATCACCTTTTTCCAACTTCTTTTTACTATGTAAGCGGCGGGTACATCTACGGTATCCATAGGGTAAAAATAATCTTGGTAGATTGTTTGCTTGGTGAAGGGTTTATCCCTATTGTACTTTAATCTGGGGAGTCCAGTTACTTCGCTTGTAAATTGTTCGGCCTCATAACCCTTAAAATTTAAGGTTGAAGTTTGAGTGGTGTCCACTTTCCAGTTGAAATAATATTCTGAAAGGTCCAAATTGTTTTCCAACGTTTTTTTGCGAAGTGATTTTATGTTCTCGTGCTCTGCTTCAACGACTTCGATTAGGCTATGCATTAAATCATATGTGCCTTCAACACGTTTTTTGTACGGTTTCAACATATGTGTTTCTACCATTAGGCCCAACGTGCTCCAAAGAGTTGTATATCCTGTAGAATATCTAGGATGGTCCATAAATTGACTAAATCCCATCTCTGGCGGTGTATTAAAAACATTTACGTAAGGGGTAATGTCCCATTCCTTTTCCGCCAAGGAATTTTCAAGGCTGGGCATTAGAGTGCCGTGCAGGTATTCTCCCATTTCACCTCCAAGTTTGTTGTGCTGGGTAAAAAGGTGTGTCAAGGTGTATTGGTAATCTGCTCCGTTGCTTACATGGTTATCGATAAAAACATCGGGTTTTACCATATGGAATATTTGTGCGAACGTGTGGGCATTTTGAGTGTCCATTTTAATGAAATCCCTATTTAGATCATAGTTACGGGCATTTCCTCGGAACCCATATTCCAAAGGGCCGTTTTGGTTGGCCCTTGTAGTGGAATTCCTATTGAGTGAACCCCCAACATTATAAATAGGGATGGTGACCAATACCGTATTTTTGGGGATTTCCAGTTTTTTGGTGACCAAATCCCTAAAGAGCATCATCGTGGCATCTATACCATCGCTCTCACCAGGGTGAATCCCATTATTGATTAAAATAATGGATTTTTCCTTGCGAATATTTTCGTAGTTAAAATCTCCATCAGGATTAAATGTCACCGTGTGCAAAGGGTAGCCGCTGTCTGTTTTGCCGATGGTGTGAATGTTTATTTCCGGAAAATCACGGGCAATGGCAATATAGTAATCAATGGTTTGTTGATAGGTTGCCGTTTCCTTACCATCCGATGATTCATAATGGGTCGGATATGAGGATTTTTCATCCTGGGTCTCGGATTCACAGGATATGAAAAGAAAAAGGGCCGCTAAAAAAATTATATACTTCAAAATACTTCTGGAACTTTGGTTCGCACAAAAACATGTGCTTGGCGGCTTCAAAAATACAGAATATTATAATTTAAGAGGCTATGTCCATGCAGCCAAGATCGTTGGCGCCAATTTTAAAAATGGGTTTATTCTTAAAGTTGAGTGTATAAGGACATCTATTTTTAAAGCTATTCCACTTTTTGTAGTCCAAGGGGTCAATCGAAGAGGTGATCATATTGATTGTGATATGTTCTTTTATATCTAATGCAATCAATTCATCAAGAAATTCCCAACCATCCATTATGGGCATGTTTATATCTAGGAAAATGACCTCGGGGATTATCTTTCCTTCTTTCAGCCTTTCTTTGATTGCCTCATGGGCCTCATGTCCATTTTGAAAAATTTGTATGTCGTCACAACTGGCAACGGACTTCAACATTTTTTTGATGCCAAATACTGTGATGGGGTCATCATCCACGATAAAAATACAACTAACTTTCTTCATTAAAATACACATTAAATGTAGTGCCTTTGTCAACTTCGCTCTGCACTGTTATACTTCCGCCCATAGCTTCAATTTGGTTCTTTACTAAATAAAGACCAAAGCCTTTGGCATCTTTTCTGTTGTGGAATGTTTTGTACATCCCAAAAATTTTGTCTCTGTACTTATCCAAGTCTATTCCCATACCATTGTCGGAAATGCTCAATAATACCCCTTCATTGGATTTTATGGCATTTATGGTAATTAGGAGTGTTCTGTTTGGGCTTTTATATTTGACAGCATTAGAAACAAGGTTTAATATTATGCTGTCTAGGTAGGCGGGAATACAGGATACTTCAATACCTTCTTCAGCATTGTTTATGATTTGTGAATCGTCCCTGTCCAATAAGGCTGAAAAATTTTCAAGTACCTTAACAATAGTATTTCGTAGGTTAAGTGGCTTTTTTGTCTCCGATGTCTTGCTGTTTATATCCACTACTTGATTAAGGTTGCCCAAGGTTTCCAACAGATTGTCAGAAGCCTGGGTAAGCATATCAATAATGCGTTTTCTTTCTTGTGGATCTTTTTCGGAGTTCAAGAATCCTAAAAGCATGGAGAAATTAGCGGAATGTGACCTTAAATTATGGGAAACGATATGTGCAAAACTGATAAGTTTTTGGTTTTGCATGGAGGTTATGTTGATCAAGTTGCACAGTTCCTCCTGCCTCTTTTTCATGGCGGTGATGTCCAAACTCATGCCAATAAGTCCACAAACCTTGCCTTCCAAGTCAAAATGCGGGATTTTGGAGGTCAAGAAATGTGTGGTTTTGCCATTGAGTGTACTAACGGTCTCCTTACCTATAATTGGGGTAAGGTTTTTCATGACCTGGATATCTTCTTCTCTCGATATTTGTGCATCTTTCTCTTCATAAAGCTCAAAATCGGTCTTACCTAGGAGTTCTTCAACTTTTTTGCCAAAGTAGTTGCACTCACCCTTGTTTACCAATACTTTTCTGGATTCTAAGTCTTTCACATAAACATTCAAAGGAAGACTATCCACTAAGGTGGAAAGTAATTGCTGGTGCTCCTTTACCCTTGTCTCGGCTATTTCTTGATCGTGAATATCTTTGATTGTCCCGAATATTTTTGTGACTTTTCCATCTTTCACAAAAGGCTTTCCAGTTATTCGTACCCATCTTTCCTCACCATGGTACGTAACCAGCATTAATTTTATATCGTAGGGTTGATGACTTACCCTGACCTTGTGGAACAGCATGGAAACTTTGTTTCGACTATACCCTGGCTTAAAAAAATCAATGGCTTCCAAGGCAGTGGGCTGGTAGGTATCTGGAACTTGATGTATACGTTTTGTTTCTTTGCACCAAGAAAGTTTCTCTTTTTCAACATCATACTCCCACCAACCTGTTTTGGATACTTCGACCTTGGTTTCCATAATATTGTTCAACCAGTCGATTTTTTGTTCTTTTTGAACTTCAGAGGTAATGTCGTCGGTCTGGATAATGGTTCCAATTACATTTTCTTTTTCATCGAACCAAGGAGCAAAATAACTTTTCAAATGGCGGGTACCATCGGTATTTTCTATTTTATGTTGAAGTGAGAACGACTTATTTTCTTTAAGCCTTCTTTTTAGATCTGGAATTTCTGAGTATAAAGAGTAAACTTTGGTTTTGGTAGTGTCATCTTGTGGAGGCAAACCAAAAATGTCGAGCCAAGAGTTGGAAGCATCGAGCAAAATTCCTTTCTTACAAAGAAGGGCTGTTGCCTTGGGCAATTGTTTTAGTAAGTAAAATTGGTCAACTCTTTTAACTGCTTTCAAAACTCGGGGTTGTTTAAAAACGTTCTGCCTCTAAGAAATTTCTGACCAAAGTATGATTATTGGGAATTCTGTAAGATTTATTGTTGTGAAAACACTTATTAATGTGGTATTTGCTCAATTACAGCATGTATAGACAAAATAAAACAGAAAGAAATTACTTACAACGCTGACTTCTTGCCCATAGCGCAGAACAATTTTTATTTAACTACTACGGTATCTGGAACCAATCCGGTGTAATCGCCACCATTTCTAATAACATCCCTAACTATGGAAGAACTTATGTAGGATTTACCAGAGGATGTCAATAGAAAAACAGTTTCAATTTCCGAAAGTTTTCTATTGGTATGGGCAATGGCTTTTTCAAACTCAAAATCCGCTGGATTGCGCAACCCCCTCAAAATAAAATTGGCCTCTATTTTTTTACAAAAGTCAACTGTCATTCCTTGGTAGGTGGTCACTTTAATTTTGGGCTCATCTTTAAAAGCCTCTTCAATAAATTTTACACGTTCTTCCAGAGAGAACATATATTTTTTATCCGCGTTTATTCCAATAGCAATAACCAATTCATCGAAAAGGGTGACTCCTCTTTTTATAATATCATAGTGTCCTAAAGTAAGTGGGTCAAAGGAACCGGGGAACAATGCGCGTCTCATGTTGTGGAATAAAGTTTTTTAAAAATACGGTTTCTATCTCAAAGCTTCAACAATGGCGCTGTCAAAAAGCTCCTCGAGCGAAATTCCTGCTGTTTTTGCCTGCTGTGGCAAAAGGCTCTCTTCGGTAAGTCCGGGGGTAGTGTTTATTTCTAGTAGATGTGGTTCATCGCCAATAAAAATAAATTCACTTCTTGTATATCCTTTTAAGCCTAAAGTTTTATACATGTACTCTGCCAATTCCTTTACGTTGGATTCTTGTTTTTCCGATATTCTGGCTGGAGTGATTTCTTGTGATTTGCCCATATACTTAGCTTCAAAATCAAAAAAATCGTTTTCCGAGATGATTTCGGTTGCGGGCAATACAGTTATTTTATTTTGATATGTAATCACGCCAACAGAAACTTCGGTACCATCCAAAAAGGATTCGATGATGATTTGGGTGTCTTCCTTAAAGGCACTTTCTATGGCATTGCTCAAATCCTCTTTTTTGTGCACTTTAGAAACGCCATAGCTACTGCCCGCTCTGTTGGCCTTTACAAAACAAGGAAGTCCAACTTTATCGACAATCGCTTTCTCATCAACAACCTGGCCCTTATTTAAATAATAAGATGTTGCGCAAGGAATCCCATAAGGTTTTAGCGCACTCAATAAATCACGTTTATTAAAGGTGAGCGCCGCTTCGTAATGATTGCACGAGGTTTGTGGAATCCCTAAAAGTTCAAAGTAGGCCTGCATTAAGCCATCTTCTCCAGGAGTTCCATGGATGGCATTGAAGACACAATCAAATTGAATTTTTTCACCATTAATACAGATACTAAAATCAGATTTTTCAACAGGATACTTCTGATTCTCATTATCTAGATAAAACCATTTCTCTTTGGTGATGATGATTCTGTAAGTATTATATTTTTTAGCATCCAGATATTTGTAAACCACATTTCCGCTTTTAATCGAAATATTATGCTCGCTGGAATAGCCGCCCATTATGATGGCAATGTTCTTTTTCATTGACTTGTAAAATATCGCAAAGCCAAAATAAAGAAAAAAGGGTTGGCTTTCCTATATTTGTTCCGTTAAGGTGAACTACATGAAAAATTTTTTCAACTTTTTAAAAAGTAAGACTTTTTTAATCCAGCTTGGATTAGCCGCAGTTGCGGTCCTGGTTTTGGTGTTTGTTGCCTTGCAATGGCTCAAGGGTACAACTAACCATGGTGAATTTGTTGAAGTACCCGATTTCTCCAAAATGTCGGTAATGGAGATGCGCAAAGCTGTGGAAGAAGCGGGGTTGCGATATCAAGTTTTGGATTCTTCCGATTTTAATCCGGAATACCCACGATTTTCCATATTGGACCAAAATCCTCCAGCAGGAAACAAAGTAAAGACCAATCGTAAAATTTATTTTACGGTCAACCCATCAGGCTACAAAAAAGTAAGTGTTCCAGATATTGTCCAAGTAACCCAACGTAATGCCGCTTCTATGCTAAGGGCTGTAGGTTTGGAAGTGGAGCGCGTAACTTATATTGATGAGTTGGGTAAGGACATGGTCTACAATATGAAGCACAAAGGGAAATATATAAAACCTGGTGATCGATTGCCCAAAACCTCCAAAGTGGAGTTGATTTGCGGTAACGGAACCATTCCCGGTAGTGCTAGGGTGAAGGCAGACTCCAATTGATGATGGATACTCCGGAAAATCAAGATGAAATTTCTCAAGATGATCTCTATGAGCATCATGGTTTTATGGCCTCTAAAGGCCAAGAGCCATTGCGCGTGGATAAATTCTTGATGAATTTTATAGAAAATGCTACACGGAACAAAATTCAACAAGCCGCCAAAAAAGGCCATATTTGGGTTAATGGTTCCATTGTTAAACAAAATTACAAGGTTAAAGCTGGGGATGAGGTAAAGGTGATGTTCGAACATCCACCTTATGAGTTTTTGTTGACTCCGGAGGATATTCCTTTGGATATTGTTTATGAAGATGATGTGCTTTTGGTGGTGAACAAGCCCGCAGGTATGGTGGTGCACCCCGGCCATGGAAATTACTCAGGAACTTTAATCAATGCCCTCGTATATCATTTTGAAAATTTACCCAATAACAGTTCGGACAGACCGGGGTTGGTACATCGAATAGATAAGGACACCTCGGGATTGTTGGTCATTGCCAAAACAGAGTCGGCAATGACCCATTTGGCACAGCAGTTTTTCGATAAGAGTAGTGAGCGGGAATATGTAGCCTTGGTTTGGGGAAATGTAGAAGAAGACGAAGGAACCGTAGAGGGGCATATCGCCCGAAACCCAAAAAATCGGCTTCAGATGATGGTCTTTCCCGATGGTGACGAAGGGAAAGAAGCCGTTACCCATTACAAAGTATTGGAGCGTTTTGGATATGTTACCTTGATTTCCTGTAAGCTGGAAACAGGAAGAACCCATCAAATCAGGGTTCACATGAAATTTATAGGCCATACGCTCTTCAATGACGAACGATATGGTGGCGATAAGATTTTGAAGGGAACTACCTTCACTAAATACAAGCAATTTGTGGAGAACGCCTTTAAAGTTTTACCAAGACAGGCGCTACATGCCAAAACCCTTGGTTTTAAACATCCGGTTACGGGAGAGTTTATGAGGTTTAATTCCGAACTGCCACAGGATATGGTAAATTGTATTGAAAAGTGGCGTGGCTATTCCAAACATCACGAATCATAGTTTTCATCAATCTTAAGATTGAAAACACCATTGGAATATCCTTCCAAAAAAGTAAAAACCTCGTTATTTTTACAAAAATTAGAACAAGATGAAAATTGTGATATCCCCAGCGAAGTCGCTTGATTATGATACGGCTTTGCCCACATCAAAATATAGTCAGCCCCAATTTTTGGAACAAGCGGAAAAATTGAATTCCGTTTTAAAAAAGAAAAAGCCAAAGACTTTGTCAGAATTGATGTCGATTTCAGATAAACTGGCAGATCTGAATTGGGAGCGTAACCAACAATTTTCATTGCCTTTCACCAAAAGTAATGCGCGACCGGCCATTTATGCATTTAATGGTGATGTGTACCAAGGTTTGGATGCTTACACCATCCCAGAAGACAAATTGGACCGCTTACAAGATACCTTGCGAATCTTGTCTGGTCTTTACGGTGTTTTAAAGCCTTTGGATTTAATGCAACCGTACCGATTGGAAATGGGGACACAACTCAAGGTAGGTCGCAAAAAAAACCTATATGAGTTTTGGAAAGGCCAAATCACCGAATCCTTGAACAACGAGCTAAAGGATGATGAATTGTTCGTCAATCTGGCCAGTAACGAATACTTCAGTGCTGTGGACGACAAAAACCTCAAGGTTCCTGTTGTAGCTCCAGTGTTTAAGGATTGGAAAAACGATAAGCTCAAAGTCATCAGTTTTTACGCAAAAAAAGCACGGGGTTCCATGGTCAGATACATTTTGGATACTGGGGCCGAAACATTGGAAGATATCAAAAATTTTGACTACGATGGGTATCTTTTCAGTGAAGAACATACGGTTAAGAAAAACGAACCCGTGTTCATTCGATAAAAAACTTTGGTAAAATCCGAAGTAATCTTTAAGTTATATTCGACAGGGCATGTTGTTACGATTAAAGTGCGCATGCCTTAAATTGTGATACGCTTAAAATTAACCCTGAGGTTATACATTATTCACGACCTTTGAGTGTTTGTCTATTTTTAAACTAACATAAAATACATACATGCAGCAGCAGACTAAACGGTTAGAAGAATTTAAAAAATCGGTAACCAATAAATTCAATATCTACAATAGCCTTTTCTTGAGCTTACCCTACAAGAATGTCGAAAATGTAGGGATACTTATTCCACTTTTACTCGACCAGTGCGAGAAAGGACTTAAACAGGGTAAAGACCCACAAGAGATTCTGGAAGTGTTCTTTTCCAATTTTGTGGATATTCAGGACGAAAGGGAACGATTGGATTTTATGTTCAGAATTGTACAGTATGTAGAACGGCAAGTGGTGCTGTACGATAGTGTGGAAGATTCTGCCTTTCCCAAACTTCAGGAATACAGTAGTTCGCTTAGCATCAAAGATTATTTTGAATTGGTGAACCGTACCAAAAACTGGGACAAGGTATCCAAAAAACTGTCCACCTTTAGTGCGCGGATTGTTTTGACGGCACACCCAACACAGTTTTATACACCAGCTGTTCTTGATATTATTGCAGAGCTGCGTTCACTTATCGATGAGGACAGAATTCATGATATTGATGTGACCCTTCAGCAATTAGGACTCACTTCTTTGATCAATGCAAAAAAACCAACGCCTTTGGATGAGGCAAAAAATATCATCTATATTCTTCGTAACACTTATTATGATGCTGTTGGAGAATTGTATCAGTACGTAAAAAGCAATATACGGGATGACAAGTTTGAGAACTATGACCTCATGAAACTGGGATTCTGGCCAGGGGGTGACCGTGACGGAAACCCGTTTGTGACAGCGGACATTACAAAGCAAGTGGCCGATGAGTTGAGGTTGACTTTGATGAAATGCTATTACAACGAGTTGAAGGACCTAAGAAAAAAGTTAACCTTTAAAGGAATGCAAGCTGACCTCAATGAGTTGAGCGGTAAATTATACCGGGCCATGTTCGATGCCAGCGCATCTATTTCCTATGAAGGGATCATAGGTCATCTGAGTGAAGTTCGAGAAAAATTGATAGCGGATTACCACGAATTGTACTTGGATGAATTGGATCAGTTTATAGATAAGGTCCATATCTTCAAAACCCATTTTGCTACCTTGGATATTCGCCAAGACCACAGCAAACACAAATTGGTGGTTGAAACCGTGCTCAAAAAGCAGGGAATAATCAAGGAAAGTTTAGAAGAGCTTAAGGATAAAGAATTGGTGAAATTGTTACTTCAGGAGAATTTTAAATTAACTCCCAAAGACTTTGATGATGATATTGTAAAAGATACCATTGCCAATATTCAAAACCTGAAGGCAATCCAAGAAAGAAATGGTGAAGATGGATGCAACCGCTACATCATAAGTAACTCGGAAGATATCTTCTCCGTATTGTTTGTATTTGGATTGTTCAGATGGAGTGGTTGGGATGAAAAGGAAATCACTTTCGATATCATTCCACTGTTCGAAACTATGAAAGGTATGGATGCTTCTGAAGAAGTGATGCAAACCTTGTTCGATATCCCAAAATATAGAAAACATCTCGAGCGAAGAAGGGATATCCACACCATCATGCTCGGCTTTTCTGATGGTACCAAAGATGGGGGGTATCTAAAAGCCAACTGGTCCATTTTAAAGACCAAGGAAACCTTGAGCCGGGTGTGTAAAAAAAATGGAATCAATGCTATTTTCTTTGATGGTAGGGGAGGACCGCCCGCAAGGGGTGGAGGTAAAACCCATAGGTTCTACGCTGCCCAGACAAAGGATGTGGCAAATCATGAGATTCAGCTTACCATCCAAGGACAGACCATTACTAGTACCTATGGAACCAAGGAACAATTTATACATAACTCGGAGCAATTGCTTACTGCGGGACTCAGTAACAATCTCTTTGGAAAAGAACTCACGATTTCAGCGTCGCAGCGTAAATTGATCGAAGAGCTTTCCGAACTCAGTTTTGATAAATATGATTCTCTCAAACAGCACGAGAAATTTATTCCATACTTGGAAAATAGGAGTACCCTAAAGTTTTACACCAAAGCCAATATTGGAAGTAGACCGGGAAAACGTGGTAACAAAAAACAACTGACCTTATCCGACCTGCGGGCCATTTCGTTTGTAGGTTCTTGGAGCCAGTTGAAGCAAAATGTTCCAGGTTACTTCGGTTTGGGTTCTGCCATTATGCAGTTGAAAGAGGAAGGAAGGTTGAACGAGGTTAAGAAACTTTATAAAGAAGTTCCGTTCTTCAAGGCATTGATGCTGAACAGTATGATGTCCTTGGCCAAATCCAACTTTAATTTGACAAGCTATATGAAGGACGATTCCGAGTTTGGTGATTTCTGGAACATTTTGCATGATGAATTCCAATTGTCCAAAAAGATGTTGTTGCAGATTTCAGGGCTCAAAATTTTAATGGAGGACGAAGCGGTTTCAAGAGAATCGGTGAAAATTAGGGAAAAGATTGTATTGCCGTTGTTGGTGATTCAGCAAAATGCCTTGTACCACATCACCCAAAATTCAGAATACAAAGAGCTTTACGAAAAGATTGTAACCCGTTCATTGTACGGGAATATCAACGCAAGTAGAAATTCGGCATAGGAATAAGGACTTTGGAGTCAAAACTTTTTAAGCATACACATCCGTACGAACCTTTTTTGTTGTCCGAGGCTACAAAACTGATTGTGGGTACTTTGCCGCCGCCTCGTTTTACCACGGGGGAGTTAAAGCCGCAAGATGTGGATTTTTGTTATGGTAGTTGCAACGGACAACTTTGGCCCATCTTGGATAAAATCTTTGACTTAGGGTTAAAGTATGAGACCACCGAAGAGGCTGTTGAACAGCGAAAGCATTTTCTGATCAAGAATAAGATTGGAGTTTGCGATATTGTACAAAGTGCCGAACGGACAAAAATAGATGCCTCGGATTTGGGTATGCAAAATGTGGTACTTCGTGATTTAGTGGGATACCTCCAAAAATACCCCAACATACAAACACTTTTGTTCACTGGAGGCAATAGTAAGAATGGTCCAGAATATTTCTTTCGCAAACAGTTAAAAGAACGAGGTCTTAAATTGAAAGTTGTTTCCGATGAGGTGCCACGAATCCATCATTTGGAATTGCCTCTTGGTTCAAGTTCTATGTCAGTTCAATCGCAGTCGAGAACGGTTAAAACCGTTTCCTTAACGGCTCCTTCGGGGGCTGCCAATCGCGCCGTGGGTAGTTTGCAAGCTTACAAAGAATTAAAAGGTGAAAATCCTGAATTCAATACCCTTGATTTCAGAGTAATGCAGTATCGTGAGTTTTTTTAATTCATTTCAGAAGAAAGAATCCCGTAAAACGCCTTAATGCCATAGGCCAACTGTCCAATCTTGACATTTTCATTAGGGCTGTGTTGGTTATTGTCTGGATTTACTACAGGAACTATAAAAGCAGGAATCTTTAATTCATTGATGAAAGGTGAAATAGGAACGGTGCCTCCCATGGTACGTATTTGAATTACCTCTTCACCAAAGTTTTGATTCAAGGTATTGACAATAAATTTACCGTAAGGATTGTCCAAGTCGGTACGAAAGGCATCGGTAACGCTCCCTTCTTCCACGGTTACAATTTTATCAAACTGCATACGCTCTTCTTTGGAAGGAACATGATCCAAGACTTTGTAACCTTGTTTATTGATATAATCTTTCACCAAGTTTTTAAGGCGGGTTCCATCACTTTCTACCACCAATCTCAAATCCAGTTCGGCAGTTGCACTTTCAGGGACAATGGTCCGGGCTTTGTCGCCAACCCAGCCAGAGCCCAATCCACGAATATTCAAGGAGGGGTATTGCAATGCTTCTTGATAATAACCGCCTACTTTTTCTGCTGTTTTAAACTGTAGCTTCTCCGCTATGGCCTTATCACTATCTGGAACACTTTTTAAAATGGAATCCGTGCTTTCGTCAATGGAAATACCATCGTAATATCCGGGAATGACAACCCTGCCATCAGCATCTTTCATGGTTGCCAGTAATTGTGCCAACTGGAATCCAGGATTAGGTGCATAATTGCCATAATGCCCGCTATGTTGCGGTTTAATAGGGCCATAAGTAGTCAAGGTAAGGGTGGTGATACCACGACAGCCATAAACGACAGTTGGGTTTTCCGAAGCGTGAACAGGTCCATCAACAATCATTAAAAAATCGGACTCCAATAGTTCGCGATATTGTTTTACGGCAGCGGGTAAAGGTTTACTGCTTTTTTCCTCTTCGCTATCCAAAATCACCTTCACATTGAAAGGAATTTCTTTGCCATCTTTCTTCAACAAATCCATGGCGTTCAAGAGCATCACAATAGGTGATTTATCGTCTGAAGTGGATCTTCCGAATAATCTCCAATCATAATTGATGTCGTCTCCCAGTTCATCAAATGAAACGGTTTCAAATCCATCACCTTTCGGAACTTTTAAAACCACTTGGTACGGATTGGGTTGGTCCCATTTGGATGGATCAACGGATTGGCCATCAAAATGCATGTAAATAAGAACGGTGGGTTTGTCCCCACTAACAGGCGTGGCGGCAAAAAACAAGGGGAGCCCCTCTGTGTCCAAAACAGCAGTATTAAAACCTCTATCACCGAATTTGCGCTTCAACCACATAATGTTTAGGTCAATATCAGCTGCATCCAAGGCATCGTTGGGAATGGCAATAAATTCCCGAATCTCGTTGATGGCATCGGCCACTTCAGATTTTATGGCCACATCATCCTGTGCAAAAAGGGAAAAAGTAAGGAATAGGGAAACTAGGGATAGCGTTTTCTTCATGAGACAAACCAGTATTGATTTTAAAAGCTGAAATTTAACGAATTTGCTTCACAAAGTCACTAATTCCATCGATACCATTTTTTGTTAAATGTTTGATGAAGGCCGAACCGATGATGGCTCCTTTGGCTTTTTGGGTCGCTTGGCGAAAAGTTTCTGCGTTACTGATGCCAAATCCAACGATTTGAGGATTTCTCAATTGCATGTTGGCAATGCGGTCAAAATAGTTTGATTGTTCCGTTCCAAAACCTTGTTTGGCTCCAGTGGTACTTGCCGAACTTACCATGTAAATAAATCCTTCGGAAGTATCATCAATAGCTCTGATACGTTCTTCACTGGTTTGTGGTGTAATCAAAAAGACGTTGAGTAAACCATGTTTTTTAAAGATAGCTTCGTATTCATCTTTGTATACATCCAATGGCAGGTCGGGGAGAATTAGCCCGTCAATACCAACTTGCTCGCATTTGGCACAAAATTCCTCTACGCCATATTGAAGCACAGGGTTAAAATATCCCATCACAATAAGGGGGATGGAAACGGATTTACGAATGTCTTTTAATTGCTCAAAAAGCAAGGCCGTGTTCATCCCATTTTTAAGGGCTGCAGTGGAGCTTTCTTGAATGGTAGGGCCATCGGCCAAAGGATCACTGAACGGAAGCCCTATTTCGATGAGGTCCACCCCGTTTTTTTCCAAATCTTGGATAATCTGTACCGTGTCGTCCAAATTGGGATAACCTGCCGAAAAATATATGGAAAGGATTTTTTTGTCCTCTTGTAGTTTTTGTTTGATTCTGTTCATAAATCAAGATTTGAGATGTGAGACATGAGAATTGAGACTGAAGTCTTTTATCTGATATCTGGCATCTATAATTTAAAATAATCAATATAGTTCTGTAAATCTTTATCGCCACGTCCAGATAGGTTTACTACCACTACATCATCCGGGTTGAATTTCCTGTCCTCAAAAATGGCTAATGCATGGGAGGTCTCGATAGCAGGGATAATCCCTTCCAGTTTGCAAAGCTCCAAACCTGCCTTCATGGCATCATCATCGGTTATGGAAATAAATTCTCCTCGGCCCGAAGCGTATAAATGCGCATGCATGGGACCAACACCGGGATAATCCAATCCCGCCGAAATGGAATAAGGTTCGGTAATTTGACCATCCTGTGTCTGCATCAACAAGGTCTTGCTACCGTGAATAATGCCCACTTTTCCCAAAGCTGAGGTAGCAGCACTTTCACCGGAATGAATTCCTTTTCCAGCTGCTTCCACGGCAATGATACCGACTTCTGGGTTGTCCAAATAATGGTAGTAGGCACCGGCAGCATTACTTCCGCCACCAACACAGGCTACTACATAATCTGGGTTTTCACACCCCTCTTTTTCCTGAAGCTGGGTTTTAATTTCCTCAGAGATCACCGATTGAAAACGGGCCACCATATCGGGGTATGGATGGGGTCCGACCACAGAGCCTATAATGTAATGGGTATCCACAGGATTGTTAATCCAGTCGCGGATTGCCTCGTTCGTGGCATCTTTCAAGGTTTTACTACCCGATATGGCAGGTCTTACCTCGGCACCCAACATTTTCATGCGGGCCACGTTCGGAGCTTGACGCGCAATGTCTATTTCACCCATGTACACAATGCACTCAATTCCCATTAACGCACAAACAGTGGCAGTGGCCACCCCGTGTTGACCTGCGCCGGTTTCGGCAATGATTCTGTTCTTGCCCAATTTTTTGGCCATCAGTATCTGTCCAATGGTATTGTTGACCTTATGTGCACCCGTATGGCATAGATCTTCCCTTTTTAGGTAAATCTTGGTATTGTATTTTTCTGATAGACGCTTGGCGAAATAAAGAGGTGTGGGTCTACCGACATAATCCTTCAGTAATTGATGGAACTCTTCTTTGAATGAAGGTTCTTCCATTATGCGAAGGTAATTCTGCCGAAGTTCTTCGCAATTGGGATATAGCATTTCGGGAATAAATGCTCCTCCGAACTCACCATAGTATCCGCGTTCATCTGCATGATAACTCTTCATAGGTTTCTACTTTTTTAGTTTTGACCACCTTTTAGTGATTCGATGAATATTTTTAAGTCTTCTATGTTTTTTAATCCAGGTGCCGATTCAAATTTACTGTTCACGTCGATGGAGAAACAATTTTCAGAAGCGGGACTGTTTAAAAAATCTTGCAATTTTTCTTTGGATTCCAATCCAATACCACCGCTCAAGAAATAAGGCTTGTCGGATGGATACTTTTCCAAAACGGACCAGTCAAACGTGTAGCCATTGCCGCCTGGCAGTTTTCCTTTGGTATCAAAAAGAAAATAATCACAGACTTCTTCATAATCCTTCAAAACATCGAAATCAAAATCATCTTTGATGGAGAATACTTTGATGATTTCTGGATTTCTCGACTGCGCTCGAAATAACAGAAAGCTCTCTTTTAATTCTCTACAATACACTGCACTTTCTTTTCCGTGTAGCTGTACCGCATCTAATTGATAGTTTCCAATTTTCTCCAAAACTACTTCCAAAGGTGCATCCACAAAAACACCTACTTTTTTGATGGAACTTGGCAATTTGGGTATTTCTCCCGAAAAATATCGAGAAGAAGGCTCCCAAAAAATAAACCCTAAATAATCAGGTTGCAATTGAGCAACCTCTTCAGGGTTATGGTTCATACCGCACACTTTTAGATTCATAGCTCCAGTCTGTTTATGAATTCCGCCGCATTCTTTGCTGGGTCATCTGTCTTCATGAAATTTTCCCCGATCAAAAACCCTTGATAGTCAAATTCCTTTAATTCCCGAATGGCCTCCACCGAGCTAATGCCACTTTCCGAAACTTTTACAAAATCATCAGGTATTTTTTTGGATAGGGATTTGCTGATTTCCAAATCCACCTCAAAGGATTTTAGGTTTCGGTTGTTCACGCCCAACATATCCAAACTGGGCATTAGGGATTTTTCGAGTTCTTCTTCATTGTGTACCTCCAGTAGTACATCCAGTCCAAGGCCTTGGGCCAATTCGGACAAGGTTTTGATTTCTTCTTTGGACAAAATGGCGGCAATGAGCAAAATCACATCAGCACCATAGGCTTTGGCTTCCACGATTTGATATTCATCTATGATGAACTCTTTTCGCAAGATGGGAATATTGGTAGATGCCCTTGCGAGTACCAAATCATCCAAGGAACCTCCAAAGTATTTGCCGTCGGTCAGCACGGAAATGCCACAGACACCTGCATCAGCATAACCCTTGGCCACATCCTGCACGCTCAAACTTTGATTGATTACGGATTTGGATGGGGAACGGCGCTTGTGCTCAGCAATTATACCAGAGTTACTTTTGCGCAATACCTCTGCCAATGATACGGAGGTACGCTCCATCATCACTGAGGCTTCCAATTGGGGAAGAGTGATGAGTGATTTTTTTAAATCGACTTCTTTGCGTTTATCCGCTACTATTTTATCTAGTATGTTCATTTAGTTTTTGCTTAGCTCCTGTAATTTCTTTAAGGCGTTTAAGCCTTTGCCATTCATCAAGGATTCTTGCGCCAGTGCAAATCCTTCTTTGGGTGTGAGGCTCTTTACGGTGGCAATGGCGATTCCAGCGTTGGCGCAGACCACATTGTTTTGAGCTTCGGTACCTTTGCCTTGCAAAATATTCATGAAAATTTGAGCGGACTCTGCCACATCCTCACCTCCTACGATTTCTTGTTGTGAAACTTTGTGCACACCAAAATCTGCTGGCGTTAACATGGCTTCGGTATTGTTGGATATGGTCTTGGTGTTACCCGTCAATGAGATTTCATCATACCCATCCAACGCATTCAATATGGTGAATCTTTTATCTGTATTCTGATAGAGATAACCATACATTCTGGCCAATTCCAGATTGTACACCCCTACCATTTGGTTTTTTGGAAATGCCGGATTCACCATAGGTCCTAACATATTGAAAAATGTTTTTACGGCTAATTCCCTTCGGATGGGGGCCACATTTTTCATAGCTGGGTGGAACAATGGCGCGTGTAGCACACAAATACCAGCTTCCTCGATGGTTTTCTTCAGAAAATCGACATCATTGCTGAATTTGATGCCCAGAAATTCCATGACATTGCTACTACCACATTTGGAAGAAACCCCATAGTTTCCGTGTTTGGTTACGTGGATTCCTGCACCCGCAGTTACAAAGGAGGCCAAGGTGGAAATATTGAAAGTGTCTTTTCCATCACCTCCCGTTCCGCATAGGTCAATAGGGTCGTATTCGGCAAGGTCAATGGCCAAACATAGCTCCAATAGAGCATCACGGAAGCCTTCCAGTTCTTCAATGGTTACGCTGCGCATCATGTAAACGGTGAGGAATGCGGCAATTTGCGAGATGTTGTAATCTCCCTTGGCTATGTTCACCAAAATTTGCTTGGCTTCTTCCTTTGGGAGTATTTCGTGATTGATTAATTTATTTAATGTCTCTTTCATTTTCTTTACTTGTATTTCCTGTTTTCCAGGATGATATCAAACTAGCTATACAACCAATTTTTTAGCATTTGTTTTCCTAGTGGCGTCAACACGGACTCTGGGTGAAACTGTACGGCGGTCACGTCATATTCCTTATGTCGTAGTGACATGACTTGGCCGCTTTCATCTACTGCAGTGGTTTCCAGAACTTCCGGCAAATCAGGATCCACTACCCAGGAATGGTATCTTCCCACCTGAAGGGTCTTGGGCATGTCCTCATAAATAGGGTCATCCTCGGTCACTGTAATAGTGGTGTCCACTCCGTGATAGACTTGATCTAAATTAATCAAAGTACCTCCGAATACTTCTCCAATGGCCTGTAACCCCAAACAAACTCCAAAAATACGTTTAGTGGAGGCGTAGGTTTTTATAATCTCCTTTAAAAGCCCTGCTTCATCAGGAATTCCTGGTCCAGGTGATAAAACTATATATTCAAAAGGTTCTACTTCGTCCAAAGTGAGCTGGTCGTTCCGTTTTACGGTAACCTCGCAATCCAAATCTTCCAGATAGTGCACCAAGTTGTAGGTGAAACTATCATAGTTGTCTATCATTAAAATCTTTTTTCCCATGCTTAGATTGTTTCAGCAATTTCCAGCGCTTTGGTCAATGCGCCCAATTTGTTGTAGGTTTCTTGGAGTTCATCGTCTGGGTTGGAGGCAGCCACCAAACCTGCTCCTGCTTGATAATACAGCTCATGATCCTTGCTCAAAAAGGTTCGGATCATAATAGCGTGGTTAAAGTTGCCTTCAAAATCCATAAATCCAATGGCTCCGCCATAATAAGAACGACTTGTTTTCTCGTATTTTTCAATGAGTTGCATGGCCATATGTTTTGGTGCTCCGCTCAACGTTCCGGCAGGGAAGGTATCGGCCACCACTTTCATCGTAGTGCTGTCTTTTTTCTTTTGTCCGGTTACTTTGGAAACCAAGTGGATGACGTGTGAGAAATATTGTACCTCGCGATAGGTGTCTACATTTACGGTATTACCATTACGACTGAGGTCGTTTCGAGCCAGGTCTACCAGCATTACATGTTCGCTGTTTTCTTTTTCGTCCTGCGCCAATTTTTTGGCCAATTCGGCATCTTTTTCGTCATTACCAGTCCGTTTGTAAGTTCCAGCAATAGGGTGTATTTCGGCCTTACCTTCTTTTACGATAAGCTGCGCCTCGGGAGAGCTTCCGAATATTTTAAAATCACCGTAATCAAAATAGAAGAGGTAAGGGGAGGGGTTAATGGAACGAAGTGCTCGATATACGTTGAACTCATCTCCCTTGAACTTTTGTCTGAACCTTCTGGAGAGTACTAATTGGAAAACATCACCTCGCTGACAATGCTTTTTGGCCAACTCTACGTGTTCTTTATATTCTTCATCTTTAAGATTGGATTCTGGTTCTCCTTCTTTATTAAAGTTATAGGATGAAAAAGTGCGGACACTGAAAAGCTGTTCAATTTCATCTACATTACTTTCGGTATCATAACAATGTGCGAATAAATAGGCCTCGTTCTTAAAGTGATTGATAGCAATGATGTTCTTGTATACCGCATAATAAATATCGGGAATGTCTACCGAATTTTCTTTTTTGGAAATTACAACGTCTTCAAAATAACGAACTGCATCGTATGCCATGTAGCCGAACAGTCCATTGTTGATAAACTTGAAGTCATTGTGGGCAACTGTAAATTGCTTGCTAAATTTATGGATGACCTCGGTAATATCAGTTTCTGGGGTGATTTTGGCAACTTCTTTTGTGCCGTCGGGAAATTCTTGAGTAATAGTTTCATTCGCCACCTTTATAGATGCAATGGGGTTGCAGCAGATGTACGAAAAACTATTATCGTTGGCGTGGTAATCGCTACTTTCCAAAAGGATACTGTTCGGGAATTTGTCCCGAATTTTTAAGTAAACGCTCACGGGTGTAATGGTGTCCGCGAGGATTTTTTTGTAATGTGTCTGTAATTCGTATTTCATAGTAGTCCTTAAAAAGAAAAAGGCTTGTCGTGACGACAAGCCTTTTATATGGTTATAATGGGGACTTAGCTCACGACGTTTTCCGTAAGTTATTCCACCACCAGTTATTTATTGTTCTGTTAATCATTGCACCAAATATAGGGAGGAATTTTTAACGGCACAACAATGTTTTGTTTAAAATAGAAAATCCCGTCCAAGAATTTCTCGGACGGGATTTTCATACACTAAATGGGTGTTGATTACATCTGTAGATCAACTACCAAATCAAATTCATCGTAGATTAATTTATCCTTGGCGGTACCAATGATTCCTGATCCATATTTTACGTCGTACTTGGTTCTATCAACTTTCACTGTAGCAGTTGCTTTATCTCCATAAACGGAAACGTCAAAAGTTACAGGTTCGGTGGTTCCTTTTATAGTAAGGTCACCTTGTACTTCGTAAGAATTTTTCCCTGAAGATTTCACTTTAGTGAAATTCAGTGTAGCCGTTGGGTAATTCGCAGTACCAAAAAAGTCATCGGATTTTAAGTGTCCGTCCAATTGACCTTTATAGTCACCTTCCAAATCAGTTGTGTTGATGCTTGTCATATCCACAACAAAGCTTCCACCTACCAATTTTTCACCGTCAAATTCCAAAGCTCCAGATTTAAGGCTAATGGTTCCAGTATGGGAACCACCAACTTTATAACCTTTCCAAGTTACTTGGCTTTCAGAAGTTTTAACTTCTTTGGTTTCTTTTACAATCGGATTTGCTACTGCAGAAGCACCAAAAAGGGTGATCAAGGCTAAACTCAAAATTGTCTTTTTCATAATTGTTTTAAATTTCTGTTTTTAATTGTTAAGGTTCTAGGTTTATATAAGTGTAAATAATTCTTCTTTCGATTTTCTGACTTTGGCCAAATGTTGTGTCTCATCCTCTTCGGAACGGTAACCAACGGCCAAAACAACAGCAGCATTTAGGTTTTTGCCGTTAAGCTCTAGAATTTCATTGTACTTGTCAGATTCAAATCCTTCCATGGGGCAGGTATCAATTTTCAATTCTGCTGCGGCTTGCATCAGATTTCCAAAAGCAATGTATGCCTGTCTAGCGGTCCAATTGCTTTTGCTTTCTGTAGGGAGGTCGATAAGTTTCGACTTCATAAAGTCAGAGTATCCTTTAAGACCATCCAAAGGAATGTTTCTGGTTGCACTCACATTACTCAAATAATCATCTACCAATTCTTCGCCAAAATCAGTTGCGTTGGCAAATATGATAATGTGTGATGCATCGGTAATTTGAGACTGACCCCAAGAAGCAGGTTTCAACTGCTCTTTAACTTCTTGGTCAGAAACCACAATTACGTGATAGGGTTGAAGTCCGTAAGAAGAAGCACTCAGGCGTGTAGCTTCCAAAAGTGTTTCCAAATCTTCTTCTGAGATTTTTTTGCTTGCATCAAATTTTTTGGTGGCGTATCGCCATGTCCTATTTTCAATAACTGTACTCATTCTATATTTAAAATTTATCTAGTAAATAGTTTAATTGTTCTAAATCTTCTTTTTTAAAATTTTGATAGATGACCCTGTGAGCGTCTTCCAATGATTCATCCATTTGTTTCAAAGCCTTCAACCCTGAATCAGTGATTACTATCTCTACTTTTCTTCTGTTGGATGGACAAACGGTTCTGTTCACGAAACCTTTGGCCAAAAGTTTGTCCACCAATCGTGTAGTGTTGCTCATTTTGGTCACCATACGCTCGTTAAGAGTTGAAAGGTTGGCGGGTTTGCCTTGCTGCCCTCTTAAAATTCGCAATACATTGAATTGTTGTAATGAGACTTCAAATGGTTTTAGGGCTCCATGCATAATTTCATTGATTTTATTATGTACCAACTCCATGTGAATTAGGGTCCTGGGTTCCAAGGGTATTTTTTTTGAGGTCTTTATTATCTCTTCAACATTCATGTATAAACAATATTTGTATATACAAATGTATGATAATCTTGAGTGCTCTACCAAATATTTGATCGATAAATTTTTGTTAAAGACTGGAAAAGTGAATTATGAGTGTTTATTTTAGCGTATGTAAATCAATGATAATGAATAGGTTATTAATTTTTGGACTTGTAATTACGGTTTTCTTTGGTTGTTCCGAAAAGAAGAAGGAAGATAAAGAGTTAGCGGAAACTGCTGACCAAGAGGTGATTGCGGAAGAGAATAACACAACAACGGATGTAAAGTTTCCTATTTATGATTTTGACGGCCTTGAATCGATGCTCCACAAAGACGATGGCAAAACCTATATTATTAACTTTTGGGCCACTTGGTGTAAGCCATGTATTGAAGAGATGCCCTATTTTGAGAGAGTTAATGCTGAACAAAAAGATAATAATGTGGAGGTGATATTGGTGAGCTTGGATATGCCCAATATGTGGAAAACACAATTGGAACCTTATGTTGAAAACAAAGGCATAAAATCCAAAGTGGTTATTCTCGACGACCCCAAGCAAAACGATTGGATACCTAAGGTGTCCGAAGAGTGGGGCGGAGCTATTCCTGCTACTTTAATATATAATAAGGACAATCGAACTTTTTACGAACGCGGTTTCACCTACGAGGAGCTGAACGAAGAGTTAAATAAATTCATAAAATAGGGGACTATGAAAAAAACTAAGATTTTAGGATGGTCAGCTTTGCTATTGATTTTTGTTGCAGCTTTCGCCATGGGTTTTACAGCCGCTACCGAACATAATTTGGAAGATGGTTACGAAGTTGGTGATGTAGCTGCCGATTTCTCATTGAGCAATGTGGATGGAACAATGGTCTCATTATCAGATTTTGATAATGCCAAGGGCTTTTTGGTCATTTTTACCTGCAATACCTGCCCGTATGCGCAAGCTTATGAGGATAGAATAATTACATTGGATGCCAAGTACAAACAACAAGGCGTGCCCGTAATCGCCATCAATCCGAATGACCCAAGTGCTAAACCCGGAGATAGTTTTGAAAAAATGAAAGAGCGCGCAACTAATAAAGGTTTTTCTTTTCCTTATATGATTGATGAAGGTCAAAATGTATATCCACAATACGGCGCTACGCGAACACCTCAAGTTTTCTTATTGGAAAAAACTGCAAAGGGAAACGTGGTAAAGTATATTGGAGCCATCGATGATAATTACCAAGATGCATCACAAGTAGATGAAAAATTTGTGGAGAATGCCGTTGACGCCATGTTGGCCGGAAACGAAATAAATCCGAAGACCACAAAAGCCATTGGATGTGGTATAAAATAGCCAGCAACAAAAATAAAACAACTAGAAATCCGGAGTAATGCTCCGGATTTTTATTTTTGCAGAACTTAAATTGAGAAAAATGGCAGATTTATCACAAGAAGAATGGGAGGAACAAATGAAAAATGACGACAACGCTTTTATGTTGGATGTTCGTACCCCCCAAGAATTTGAGGAAGGATATATTCCTGGTGCAGTGAACATTGATATTTATTTGGGGCAAGGCTTTCTGGAAGAACTTGGAAAATTGGACAAGTCTAAGAATTACTATGTGTATTGTAGGTCTGGAGCCCGAAGTGGCCAAGCCTGTGCCATTATGAACAGTATAGGAATAGAAAATGCATATAACTTGGAGGGCGGCTTTATGAACTGGGAAGGCGAGCGGACAGAGTAGACCTCCATTTATCCCAAATCAATGCGAGAAGACCTACTTTATTTTATTTGGAAGCACAACAAGCTTCCAACCAAACAGCTATGTACTAGCAACAACAAGACCATTTTGGTCAAGGCGACAGGAATCCAAAACAGGATCGCGGGCCCCGATTTTTTTAACGCAAAAGTTGAAATCGATGGTCAACTGTGGGCCGGTAATGTGGAAATGCACCTAAAATCTTCGGATTGGTACGTACATCATCACGAAACAGATGAAAATTACAACAATGTCATTCTCCATGTAGTTTGGGAGGATGACATTGCTGTTTTTAGAAAAGATGGTTCGCAAATTCCGACTTTGGAGGTGAAGCATTATGTTTCCGAAGAACTTTTGAACCGTTATCGAAATCTGTTGGAAAACTCCCGTCCTTCTTTCATTAATTGTGAAAAGAATTTAAAGGAACTGGATTCGTTTTTGGTTGAAAACTGGCTGCATCGATTATACATTGAGCGGTTGGAACATAAATCCAAATTAATCATGGATTTATTGGAAACATCCAAAAATGATTGGGAAGCAGTCCTTTTTAAATTGTTGGCCAAGAATTTTGGTTCAAAGGTCAATGGGCCATACTTTTTGGAACGGGCCAAGCAATTGGATTTTTCTATTGTCCGCAAAACTAGTAACGAACCACTTCAATTGGAAGCTTTGCTTTTTGGTCATTTCGGGCTTTTGAATGTTTCCGATTGTACGGATACCTATTATTTACAACTTAAAAAAGAGTATGGATACCTGACCCAAAAGTTCGGGTTGACCGAGGGTCTATCAAAACCTGATTTTTTTGGATTAAGGCCTCCAAATTTCCCTACCATCAGGATTTCTCAATTGATTAATATGTACCTAAGAAATCACAATATTTTTTCTAAATTGATGGATTTGAACAAGCTTGAGGATGTTTACCAAGTTTTTGAAGTTTGTGCAGGATGGTATTGGGAGGATCACTACACTTTTGGTAAGATTTCTAAAAAGCGGGTAAAAAAATTATCCAAGAAATTTATCGACCTAGTCATCATCAATACCTTGGTGCCCCTCAAGTTTTGCTATGCAAAGCATGTAGGGAAGGATTGGAACGAGGAGTTAATTGCATTGGTTTCACAAATAGGGAAAGAAGAGAATTCCATCATCAAAAACTTTAAGGAAATCGGTTCAAAAACCCAAAATGCGCTAGAAAGTCAGGCGAAATTGGAGCTCTACAATAATTATTGTTCTAAAAATAAATGCATGCAATGTACAATCGGCACGCAATTATTGAATAGAAATACATAATTTTAACCATGTCTTTATTTTATAATACCCTTTACTACTTTCAAAAAAGAGGCTTCGAGGTGTGTAGGCGGATAGCTGAAAGACTTGGTATTAGAGCTCGTGTTGTACGTACCAGTTTCATCTATTTAACTTTTGTGACCTTGGGCTTTGGATTTGCACTTTACCTTTTTATCGCATTTTGGCTTCGGATTAAAGACTTGATTTATACAAAAAGAACCTCGGTATTTGACCTCTGATCATGATTAGATTGATGCGTTCCAAAATAGTATTGGCTCTTTCCCTAATGGTTGTGGTGCTGTTGTTTGGGGTGGTCGGCTATAAAATGCTATCTGATTTTACATGGATCGAGGCTATTTACATGACCATTATTACGGTTACCACTGTAGGCTTTTCGGAAGTAAGGCCCTTGGATGCCAATGCAAAGATTTTTACCGTATTTTTAATCGTCACCAGTGTTTTTATATTTGGTTTTGCCATTTCCGTGGTCTCGGAATATATTTTAGGAAGAAATTCACTGGAAGTACTAAAAAAGAAAAAAGTGAAAAAACAAATAGACAGTCTATCAAACCATGTTGTGGTATGCGGTTTTGGTAGAAATGGTATGCAAGCTGCTGAAAAATTGATAGCCTATAAAAAACCTTTTGTGGTAATAGAAAGGGATAAGGAGATCATTGAGCGATATGAAGAGGATGTTTTGTTTATTGAAGGGGATGCTAATGAGGATGAGGTACTTCGCCAAGCTGGAATTGATCGGGCACAATATTTGATCACTGCCGTGCCAGATGATGCCGCCAACTTATTTATAGTGCTTTCCGCAAGGCAACTCAACAAAAACTTATTCATTATAAGTAGGGCTTCACAAATTACCTCCGTAAAAAAATTGGAATTCGCTGGGGCAAATAAGGTAATAATGCCCGATAAAATTGGTGGCGACCATATGGCTTCTTTAGTGGTGATGCCGGATTTGATTACCTTTTTGGATCAGCTCTCGATAGAAGGGGAGCATACCACGAACTTGGAAGAAGTGAGTATAGAGGACTTCACCGATCAGATGGATTGTAATTCCTTACGTGATTTGGATTTAAGAAGAAAAACAGGCTGCACCATAATAGGTTACATAGATCCCAATGGAAAGTATATCATAAATCCTGAGGCCGACATGGTGCTGCAGCCCAATAGTAAGGTGATTGTTTTGGGTAGGCCCGAGCAGATTCGTAAGCTCAATCAAATGTTTCAGATAGGCTAGTTTAACACCCTTTAATTTTTTTGCGAGGAAATTTTTTAGGATATTGGGGCCTTTACAAAAAACTAACATAACCAAAACAATATGATGAAGTATAGACTTCTTTCTTTATTTAGTTTAATGTTGCCAGCACTTTCTTTCGCTCAGGAAAGTACATCAGAAAAAATCGATGCAGTTTTTTCCAAATATACAAGCTGGTTTGTTGATGCCATTTTCTACGAAATTCCATTTTCAGATACATTCCAACTTCCTTGGGTTTTAATTGTCTTGGTAGGAGGTGCATTGTACTTTACCATTTATTTTAAGCTAATCAACATTACTGGCTTTTGGACTGCGATAAAGGTGGTTCAAGGGAAGTATGAAGATATTGAAAAGCATGGAGTGGACCACTTATATGGCGATACGGCAGAGGAACATGATTTGCCGGATACCATTAGGGATGAATCTGCCCATGGGGAGGTTTCCCACTTTCAAGCACTTACGGCTGCTCTTTCCGCCACCGTGGGGTTGGGGAATATTGCCGGTGTTGCTGTGGCTCTGTCCATTGGTGGTCCGGGAGCAACCTTTTGGATGATTTTGGCCGGACTTTTGGGGATGGCCTCAAAGTTTGCTGAATGTACCTTGGGTGTAAAATATAGGGATGTTGGTGAAGATGGAACTGTGTATGGTGGTCCGATGTACTACCTCACCAAAGGTTTGAAAGAAAAAAATGCCAAAGGATTGGGAAAAATACTAGCTGTATTGTTCGCCATTTTTGTTATTGGCGGTTCTTTTGGCGGAGGAAATATGTTCCAAGCCAACCAGGCAGCCGCCCAGTTTGTAGATTTGTTCAACCTTGAAAATGACAATGCAGGATTGTATTTCGGTATTATCATGGCCGTATTGGTAGCTATCGTAATTATTGGAGGAATCAAAAGGATTGCTTCCGTAACAGAAAAAATTGTCCCTTTTATGGCCGGTGTTTATGTTTTGGCCGCCTTAATTATTTTAGGAGCAAATTTCTCTTCCATTGATGATGCTTTCGGATTGATTTTTGAAGGAGCCTTTTCCGGACTTGGAATTGCAGGTGGACTTATAGGGGTAATGATTCAGGGTATTCGTAGGGGAGCTTTCTCTAATGAAGCTGGTGTAGGTTCGGCAGCTATTGCTCACTCTGCGGTGCGTACCAAGTATCCTGCGAGTGAAGGTATTGTTGCTCTTTTGGAGCCTTTTGTGGATACCGTTGTGATTTGTACCATGACCGCTTTGGTAATCATTATTACCAACTACGAGGCAGGTTTCTTGCAGTACGGTACAGAGATCACAGAAGGGGTGGAGATTACCGCAACAGCTTTTGATACGGTAATTCCTCATTTCTCCATAGTATTGACAGTCGCAGTTATATTGTTCGCTTTTTCTACTATGATTTCTTGGTCTTACTACGGAATGCAGGGCTGGATGTATCTTTTTGGAAAAAGTAAAACAAGTGACCTTGCTTATAAAATATTGTTTTTGATCTTTGTTGTGGTAGGAGCTTCCATAAGTCTTGGTTCTGTGATTGACTTCTCAGACGCCATGATTTTTGCCATGGTTGTCCCTAATATTATAGGGGTAATACTGCTGACCCCAGTGGTTAGAAAAGAATTGAACAAATACATGAACGCCATCAATAAAAAGGAGGATGCATTGGAAGACGGTGCAGAAGACTTGGTGGATAAATTGTAAAAGGCAATATCTTGATGAGATTAAAATCCCACTTCAGGTTCAATAAACAAGAACGGAGTGGGATTTTCTTTTTTTTATTAATGGTGATTGTACTACAAGGTGGGTATTACTATGTCAAAGCCAATCCATCCCAAAAAGAAACCAGTTTTGTTCTCAATACTCGGGAGCAGCATAGGATTGATAATTTAAGAATTAACCAGTCCAAAGCATCGATAAAAATATATCCCTTCAACCCAAATTACATTACAGATTATAAAGGATATACTTTGGGATTGTCCACTTCTGAGTTGGATAGATTGTTTGCTTTTAGAACACAGGGCAGGTTTGTAAATTCGGTCGAGGAGTTCCAAACGGTTACCCAGATCTCGGATTCTTTACTCAATGAAATCTCGCCATATTTTAAATTTCCAGATTGGGTTGGGAAAAATCAATCATCAAAAAAGAAAATATCCTTTGTGAAGAAGGAAAAGGGGACAAAAGACCTTAACTCGGCCACCGCCGAAGATTTGATGGAAGTATACGGTATCGGAGAAACACTTTCTGAAAGAATCGTGAAGTTTCGAGATAGGCTGGGTGGTTTTTTGGTGAACGAACAACTTTATGATGTCTATGGGTTAAAACCTGAAGTAGCGGAAAAGGCATTGCTCAAATTTCAGGTGGTCGAAGTTCCCGCCTTGGATAAAATCAATATTAATAAGGCCAGTATTGAAGAGCTATCCCAATTGATCTATATAAACAAGTCGTTGGCTTTCAATATTATTGATTACAGAGATAAGAATGGTTCATTTGCATCATTTCAAGAATTGAGTAATGTGGATGCATTTCCAACAGAAAAACTCGACAGAATAGCTTTATATTTGTCGTTATAAAATAGGTGCTATGAACAATGTTTACTTCACGGAAGAGCATAACTTATTCCGCGAAAGTTTAAAAGATTTTTTGCAAAAGGAAGTCGTTCCCCATATTGATAAATGGGAAGAATCGGGTAAGATAGATGGGTTTATTTGGAGGAAGTTCGGTGAGATGGGTTATTTTGGGCTAATGACCCCGGAGGAGTATTCCGGTTTGGCTCTGGACCTTTTTTATACGGTGATTTTTCTGGAAGAATTGCAAAAGATCAATTCAGGTGGTTTTGCGGCTGCCATGTGGGCACATCAGTACTTGGCAATGACTTATTTAAACAAGTTGGCCAACGACGACCAAAAGCGAGCTTATCTGGAGCCAAGTGTGCTTGGAGGTAAGATTGGTTGCTTGGGAGTATCGGAACCATTTGGTGGCAGTGATGTTGCCGCTATGCGAACCACAGCGGAAAAGAAGGGTGATGTTTATATTGTGAATGGCTCCAAAACTTTTATTACCAATGGGGTTTATGGGGACTATATCATATTGGCAGCAAAAACCGATAAAAATGCCGGTCATAGAGGAATCAGCATGTTTATAATGGATACAAAGGCCAAGGGTGTATCTGCAAGTAAATTAAACAAATTGGGTTGGCGTGCTTCCGATACTGCAGAACTGGCCTTTAATAATGTTGAAATACCGGCGGCCAATTTATTGGGAGTGGAAAACGAAGGCTTTGCTTATATAATGGAGGCATTTTCTTTGGAACGTTTGGTCATGGGTATAAATGCCCATGCAAGAGCGGAGTTTGCATTGGACTATGCATTGCAATATATGTCAGAACGTGAGGCATTTGGTAGGAGCATAGACCAATTTCAAGCGTTGCGCCATAGATTGGTAGACCTTTATTCGGATATGTTGTTGTGCAAGCAATTTAATTATGCTACCGTTGCGCAAATGGACAAAGGAGCTTATGTGGTCAAAGAAGCAACTATTTCCAAACTTAAATCCACAAAAATGGCGGATGAAGTAATCTATAATTGTCTTCAGTTTTTGGGTGGATATGGTTATATCGAAGATTATCCAATGGCAAGAATGAGCAGGGATAGTAGGTTGGGGCCAATCGGTGGTGGCACATCGGAAATTTTAAAGGAAATTCTGGCCAAGATTATTGTGGATAAAAAGGAATACAAAAAGCCGAATTCATAGATAATCATTAAAAAAATAAAATATTTCTTTAACGGTTAAAGATCATTCGTATATTTGCACACCAAAAATCTAAAAGAAAGGAGGTTGTAGCCCATGTTAATTATACCAGTAAAAGAAGGAGAAAACATCGATAGAGCTTTAAAGCGTTTCAAACGTAAGTTCGACAGAACAGGTACTATGCGTCAGTTAAGAACAAGACAGCAGTTTACTAAACCTTCTGTAGAGCGTAGAGCGCAAATTCAAAAAGCACAATACATTCAAGGCCTAAGAGACCAAGAAGAAGTATAGGGCTATCGCTTTAACAAAATATATCAATCCCGTTCCAATATTGGAACGGGATTTTTCGTTTTGGCTATACCGCAATTGTAATTATTACCTTTGATATATGTCTGTATCAGCTTTTATATCTTATTTAAGGTTGGAGAAAAATTATTCCGAGCATACCATTAAGGCATATGAGAGGGACATTGAGAACTTTGCTGACTTTTGCAAACAGGATTATGGGGAGCGAAACCTTGAAAAAGTTTCTTATCCATTAATAAGAAATTGGATCGTTGCCTTGTCCGACCAAGGAGTTTCCAATAGAACCATCAACAGAAAAATATCTTCCCTGCAGGCTTATTATAAATTTTTGTTGAAGGTGGGTGATATAAATATTTCACCCTTGGTTAAGCACAGGGCGCTCAAAACCAGTAAAAAGGTAGAGGTTCCTTTTTCGGAAACTGAAATGGAATCCATTTTGTCCGAAATCCCTTTTGCCAATGATTTTGAAGGTGAGCGGGATAAACTTATCATTGAATTATTGTATACCACGGGGATGCGAAGGGCTGAACTGGTAAATTTAAAAATATCGGATGTGGACTTGTCCGTACATGTCCTAAAAGTATTGGGAAAAAGAAGCAAAGAACGTATTCTTCCCTTGTTACCATCTGCCATAGAACAAATTAATAAGTATTTGATCAAACGTTCTGAACTTAAAAAAGTATTGGATTCCTCTTATCTATTATTAACAAAAGATGGTCTTAAAATTTATGAAACACTTGTTTATCGAACTATAAATAAGTATTTTAGTTTGGTGTCTCCCA
Organism: Allomuricauda sp.; assembly: GCA_040285615.1. Taxonomy (GTDB): domain Bacteria; phylum Bacteroidota; class Bacteroidia; order Flavobacteriales; family Flavobacteriaceae; genus Flagellimonas. The sequence continues at coordinate 25,041 of JAVJRL010000010.1, read as the reverse complement.
AGGTAAAAAAGAGCCCGCATATACTCAGGCACACCTTTGCAACGCACTTGCTCAACCAGGGGGCGGATTTAAATTCCGTAAAGGAATTGTTGGGTCATTCCAGTTTGGCATCCACACAAGTGTACACACATAATAGTATTGCCGAACTGAAAAAAGTACATCAAAAGGCCCATCCAAGAAACAAGAAATAAAATTCTTGTATTGTTTAACTTCACTGTCACGGACAGTACTAAAAACTTCATCTTATGAAAGTAAACGCACAATCGGTAAATTTTACAGCTGATGGTAAACTCATCGACTTTGTCCAAAAACGAATGGATAAGTTGGAAATGTTTTACGACAAGGTAATTGAATCGGATGTATATTTAAAAGTTGAAAACACAAGTGCTAAAGAAAATAAGATAGTAGAAATCATGGTGTTTGTGCCTAGGGACAAAATCATGGTGAAAAAACAATGTAAGACTTTTGAGGAGGCTGTGGATTCGGCCTGTAGTTCATTGGAAAGACAGTTGGTAAAAAAGAAGGAAAAGCAGAGGGCAAAAGCTTGATGAAAATTTTTCAAAATTTATTTTGAATTAAAATATAAATATATACATTTGCAGTCCGTTAGAAATAGCGGGCTTTTTTAGTGAATAAAAAGCGGTGAAATGCCGATATAGCTCAGCTGGCTAGAGCAGCTGATTTGTAATCAGCAGGTCGTGGGTTCGAGTCCCTCTATCGGCTCGTAAGTTACTGAAAATTAAGGCGGGGGGATACTCAAGCGGCCAACGAGGACAGACTGTAAATCTGTTGGTTTTTACCTTCGCAGGTTCGAATCCTGCTCCCCCCACAAAAGTTGTTCAGCGGAACAACTGGGAAGAAGGTTTTTTTTGAAATGTTGGAATCTTTGGATGAAAGTCCTAAAAAAATGCGGGAGTAGCTCAGTTGGTAGAGCGTCAGCCTTCCAAGCTGAATGTCGCCGGTTCGAACCCGGTCTCCCGCTCTAAACTTGAAACTTTGGTTTCAAGATGAAGGTTGAAGTTTTGACGAGCTAGACTTGTAACTTTAAACTCTAAACCTGATAACCCATAGGCCGGTGTAGCTCAGGGGTAGAGCGTTTCCTTGGTAAGGAAGAGGTCACGGGTTCAAATCCCGTCATTGGCTCAAAACGATTTGTACACTAATATAAACTAAGATTAAAATTATTTAAAATGGCAAAGGAAACTTTTGATCGTTCCAAACCGCACTTAAATATTGGTACCATTGGACACGTGGATCACGGTAAAACTACATTGACCGCTGCTATAACCACTGTATTGGCCAACGCAGGTTTGTCTGAAACAAGAAGCTTTGATTCTATTGACAATGCTCCTGAAGAAAAAGAAAGAGGTATTACAATCAACACTTCACACGTTGAGTACCAAACAGAAAACCGTCACTACGCTCACGTTGACTGTCCTGGTCACGCGGATTACGTAAAGAACATGGTTACTGGTGCTGCTCAGATGGACGGTGCTATCTTGGTTGTTGCTGCGACAGATGGTCCTATGCCACAAACTCGTGAGCACATCCTTTTGGGACGTCAGGTAGGTATTCCACGTATTGTTGTTTTCTTGAACAAAGTTGACATGGTGGATGATGAAGAGCTTTTGGAACTTGTTGAGATGGAAGTAAGAGAATTGCTTTCTTTCTACGAGTATGATGGTGATAATGGTCCTGTTATCGCTGGTTCTGCACTTGGTGCTTTGAACGGTGAGCAAAAATGGGTTGACACTGTTATGGAGTTGATGAAGGCTGTTGATGAGTGGATCGAAGAGCCAGAGCGTGAAGTTGACAAAGACTTCCTTATGCCAATTGAAGATGTATTCACTATTACAGGTCGTGGTACCGTTGCTACTGGTCGTATCGAAACTGGTGTTGCCAACACAGGTGATCCTGTTGATATCATCGGTATGGGTGCTGAAAAATTGACTTCTACTATCACAGGGGTTGAGATGTTCCGTAAGATTTTGGATAGAGGCGAAGCTGGTGATAACGTAGGTCTTCTTTTGAGGGGTATCGAGAAATCTGATATCAAAAGAGGGATGGTTATCTGTAAGCCAGGTTCTGTGAAGCCGCACGCTAAATTTAAAGCTGAGGTTTATATCCTTAAAAAAGAAGAAGGTGGACGTCACACTCCATTCCACAATAACTACCGTCCACAGTTCTACTTGAGAACTACAGATGTAACAGGTAACATTAACTTGCCTGATGGTGTTGAGATGGTAATGCCAGGTGATAACTTGACAATTACTGTGGATTTGATTCAGCCTGTAGCTTGTAGCGTTGGTTTGCGTTTTGCTATCCGTGAGGGTGGTAGAACCGTAGGTGCCGGTCAGGTTACTGAGATTTTAGATTAATCATTTTAGAATAAAATTGCACTTAAGGGTGTCCCGATTTTCTCGGGATACCTTTCAGTGTAATTATAAACGGGTGTAGCTCAGTTGGTAGAGCACTGGTCTCCAAAACCAGGTGTCGGGAGTTCGAGTCTCTCCTCCCGTGCAAGCAAAATTCATAAATATCATGGTCACTTACATAAAGGAATCATTAGAAGAACTTAAAAACAATGTTACTTGGTTGGAAAGAAGTAAAGCTTCTAACCTAATGGTTATTGTGGCGGTTTTCTCCATTTTATTTGCCTTGGCAACATGGGGTGTAGATTCCTTGTTCAGTAACTTGATCACATTGTATTTTGAAAAATTAATAGGGTAAAGATCGGTCGATATGTCTGAGGTTCTGGAGAAAAAATGGTATGTAGTTAGAGCGGTCAGTGGTCAAGAGAACAAGATCAAAGGCTATATAGAAAGTGAGGTAGAGCGTGCGGGTTTTGGCGACTATCTTGAAGAGGTTCTAGTGCCTACCGAGAAAGTTGTTCAGATCAGGAACGGAAAGAAAATAAATAAAGAACGTGTTTACTTTCCTGGATATATCATGATAAAGGCCAATCTTGGAGGAGAAATGGTTCACATTATCCGATCCATAACCAATGTTATTGGTTTCTTGGGCGAAGTTAAAGGTGGTGATCCAATTCCTTTGAGAAAATCCGAAGTAAACCGTATGCTAGGGAAAGTGGACGAGTTGGCTGTCAATACAGACAATGTTGCGATTCCATTTGTGTTAGGAGAAACGGTTAAGGTTATTGATGGACCTTTCAACGGATTCAATGGAACTGTTGAGAAAATCAATGAAGAAAAGCGTAAGCTAGAAGTAATGGTGAAAATCTTCGGAAGAAAAACACCATTGGAGCTAAGCTATATGCAAGTAGAAAAAGTTTAAATAGATGCTGGAGTCTAGAGTTGAGAATTGAGATGGTTTTATTTTCAGTTTCTCAAATCTAGAATCTAAAATCTCAAGATTATAAATAGAGCTGTTACATATATAAAGCTGTGTTGCTTCCAATTGACACACTTTAAATTTAATTAGAAACAATGGCAAAAGAAGTAGATAAGGTAGTTAAATTACAAGTTAGGGGAGGTGCTGCGAACCCATCGCCACCGGTTGGACCCGCCTTAGGTGCTGCTGGTGTTAACATCATGGAGTTCTGTAAGCAGTTTAATGCTCGTACACAGGACAAGCCAGGCAAAGTATTGCCGGTTGTTATCACCGTTTACAAAGACAAATCTTTCGAGTTTGTTGTAAAAACACCACCTGCGGCAGTTCAATTGATGGAAGCAGCTAAGATTAAAAAAGGATCTGGCGAACCTAACAGGGTTAAAAACGGTTCAGTATCATGGGATCAAGTAAAAGCAATCGCGGAAGACAAAATGGTCGACCTTAACGCTTTCACAGTGGAGTCTGCAATGAGTATGGTTGCAGGTACCGCTAGATCAATGGGACTGAAAATAGCCGGGCAGAGACCTTTTTAAAATCTTAAAAAGCATTATTAAATGGCAAAGTTGACTAAAAAGCAGAAAGATGCCCAATCCAAAATAGATAAGAACAAACTCTATTCTTTGGAAGAGGCATCAGCTTTAGTAAAAGAAATAACCAATGTAAAATTTGATGCTTCCATTGATTTGGCAGTTCGTTTGGGTGTAGATCCAAGAAAGGCCAATCAAATGGTGCGTGGCGTTGTTACACTTCCTCACGGAACAGGTAAAGACGTTAAAGTTTTGGCATTGGTGACACCAGACAAAGAGGCAGAAGCTACAGAAGCAGGTGCTGATTTTGTTGGGTTGGACGAATATTTGGAAAAAATTAAAGGCGGTTGGACCGATGTTGATGTAATCATCACTATGCCAAGCGTTATGGGTAAACTAGGTCCATTAGGTAGAATTTTGGGTCCTAGAGGTTTAATGCCCAATCCAAAAACTGGTACCGTAACCATGGATGTTGCCAAAGCAGTATCCGATGTTAAGGCCGGTAAGATAGACTTTAAAGTGGACAAAACAGGTATTGTACACGCTGCAATCGGAAAAGCTTCTTTCTCTGCGGACAAAATCGCAGGAAATGCTAGGGAGTTGATTGACACCTTGGTAAAAATGAAGCCTTCTGCATCGAAAGGTGTTTACATGAGAAGTATTTACTTGTCCAGTACCATGAGTCCCAGTATTCAATTAGATCCAAAAGCAGTTCAATAACTGGTAGTTCAATTTTATAACTATGACAAGAGAAGAAAAAGCAACAGTAATAGAAGATTTGACTGCGCAGTTGGCTGATAACCCAAATATTTATTTGGCGGATATATCAGGATTGAATGCTGTAGACACCTCTAATTTGAGAAGAGCGTGTTTTAAGGCTAACATTAAGCTTGCGGTCGTAAAGAACACATTGCTTGCAAAAGCAATGGAAGCTTCTGATAAGGAATTTGGTGAACTTCCCGAAGTATTAAAAGGAAATACATCTTTGATGTTGTCCGAAACTGGGAATGCACCTGCGAAACTTATCAAGAACTTTAGAAAAAAATCAGAAAAGCCCGTATTGAAAGGAGCCTTTATTGAAGAGGCCGTTTATGTAGGGGACAACTACCTTGACACACTTGTTAATATCAAGTCCAAAGAGGAAGTTATTGGGGATATCATCGGATTGTTGCAATCACCAGCCAAAAATGTTATTTCTGGACTTAAGTCCGGAGGTGGTAAATTGGCAGGTATCCTTAAAACCTTATCTGAGAAAGAATAATTCGCGCACAATAAACTAAGTATATTTTTAAACATTTTTATTAAACGATAGAAAAATGGCAGATTTAAAAGATTTTGCAGAACAGTTGGTAAACCTTACAGTAAAAGAGGTAAATGAATTGGCCGACATTTTAAAAGAAGAATATGGTATTGAGCCTGCTGCTGCTGCAGTAGCTGTTGCTGGCGGTGCTGCCGGTGGTGGTGAAGCAGAAGCTGCTGAGGAAAAATCAGAATTTGATGTAATCCTTACAGCTGCTGGTGGTTCTAAATTGGCAGTAGTTAAATTGGTTAAGGAATTGACCGGTCTTGGACTAAAAGACGCTAAAGAAATCGTTGACAGCGCACCAAAAGCTGTTAAGGAAGGTGTTGCCAAAGATGAGGCAGAAGGTATCAAAAAATCATTGGAAGAAGCTGGAGCAGAAGTTGAGCTTAAATAATTGCTTTTCCCATAGGAACTTGGTTAAGGTCTTTCCATTTTTTGGTTAGACCTTAGCCTATTTATATAAGGAGTGTATAAAGCCGTGCACGAACCCACTTAGTATTCACGATTAAAATTTGTCCATAGATGTTCACAAACACTATTGAAAGAGTTAATTTCGCATCCGCTAAGAACATACCGGAATACCCGGATTTCTTGGACATTCAGATAAAATCGTTCCAAGACTTTTTTCAGCTTGAAACTAAATCTGACGAAAGAGGAAACGAAGGTCTCTACAACACCTTCATGGAGAATTTTCCGATTACAGATACCAGAAACCAGTTTGTACTTGAGTTTTTGGATTACTTCATTGATCCACCAAGATATTCCATCCAAGAATGTATAGAGCGTGGACTTACCTATAGCGTACCTTTAAAGGCACGTTTAAAATTGTACTGTACCGATCCAGAGCACGAAGATTTCGAAACTATCGTACAGGATGTGTATTTGGGAACCATCCCTTATATGACTCCTAGTGGAACCTTTGTGATCAACGGAGCAGAGCGAGTTGTAGTATCCCAGTTGCATAGATCTCCAGGGGTTTTCTTTGGACAGTCTTTCCACGCAAATGGAACAAAATTGTATTCAGCCAGGGTAATTCCTTTCAAAGGATCTTGGATTGAATTCGCCACCGATATCAACTCGGTGATGTATGCCTATATTGATAGGAAGAAAAAATTACCGGTAACTACTTTGTTCCGTGCCATCGGCTTTGAAAGGGACAAGGACATTTTGGAAATCTTTGACCTTTCGGAAGAAGTGAAAGTTTCCAAGACCGGGCTTAAAAAAGTATTGGGCCGTAAATTGGCCGCTAGGGTGTTGAACACATGGCATGAGGATTTCGTGGACGAGGATACAGGAGAAGTGGTTTCCATCGAACGTAACGAAATTGTACTTGATCGTGATACCGTTTTGGAAAAAGAGCATATCGATGAAATCATTGATGCCGACGTGAAGACCATTTTGCTTCACAAGGAGAACAATGCACAATCCGATTACGCCATCATCCACAACACTTTGCAAAAAGACCCTACCAACTCGGAAAAAGAAGCGGTAGAGCACATTTATAGACAATTGCGTAATGCAGAGCCGCCAGATGAGGAAACAGCTCGTGGTATTATCGACAAATTGTTCTTCTCTGACCAACGTTACAACTTAGGTGAAGTAGGTCGTTACAGAATGAACAAGAAATTGGGCTTGGATATCGGAATGGACAAACAAGTTTTGACCAAGGAAGATATCATTACCATCATCAAGTATTTGATTGAATTGATCAACTCCAAAGCGGAGATTGATGATATCGATCACTTGTCCAACCGTCGTGTAAGAACCGTAGGAGAGCAATTGTCCTCACAATTTGGTGTAGGTTTGGCACGTATGGCGCGTACCATCCGTGAGCGTATGAACGTTCGTGACAACGAGGTGTTTACCCCGATTGATTTGATCAACGCGAAGACATTGTCATCCGTAATCAACTCTTTCTTCGGAACCAACCAGTTGTCCCAGTTCATGGACCAGACCAACCCGTTGGCAGAGATTACACACAAAAGAAGATTGTCCGCATTGGGACCAGGTGGTCTTTCCCGTGAAAGAGCTGGTTTCGAGGTGCGTGACGTTCACTATACCCACTACGGAAGATTGTGTCCGATTGAGACACCTGAAGGACCGAACATTGGTTTGATCTCTTCATTGTCCGTATTTGCCAAGGTAAACAATATGGGCTTCTTGGAAACTCCTTACCGTAAAGTTGAAGATGGAAAAGTAGATACAAAAAATCATATCTACTTAAGTGCAGAGGAAGAAGAAGGAATGAAGATTGCCCAAGCCAACATTCCATTGGCTGAAGATGGTACTATTGAAAGAGAAAAGGTAATTGCCCGTGAAGAAGGCGATTTCCCAGTAGTGGATCCAACAGAGGTGAAGTACACGGACGTTGCACCGAACCAGATTGCATCCATTTCCGCATCCTTGATTCCTTTCTTGGAGCACGATGATGCGAACCGTGCATTGATGGGATCAAACATGATGCGTCAAGCCGTTCCGTTGTTGAGACCAGATTCTCCAATTGTAGGTACAGGTCTGGAAAGACAAGTAGCTACAGATTCCCGAGTATTGATCAATGCAGAAGGAGATGGAGTTGTGGAATATGTGGATTCGCAGAAAATCACAATAAAATATACAAGGACTGAAGAAGAGCGCTTGGTAAGCTTTGAGGATGACTCAAAGACCTACCAATTGGTGAAGTTCAGAAAAACAAACCAAGGTACCAGCATCAACTTGAAGCCAATCGTAAGAAAAGGCGACAAGGTGAAAAAAGGTCAGGTGCTTTGTGAAGGTTATGCTACCGAAAAAGGTGAATTGGCCTTGGGTAGAAACATGAAGGTTGCCTTTATGCCTTGGAAAGGGTACAACTTTGAGGATGCGATCGTGATTTCTGAAAAAGTTGTTCGTGAAGATATCTTTACCTCTATCCACGTGGATGAGTACTCCTTAGAAGTAAGGGATACTAAATTGGGTGCAGAGGAATTAACCAATGATATTCCCAACGTATCCGAAGAAGCAACTAAAGATTTGGACGAATACGGTATGATTCGTATCGGTGCTGAAGTGAAGCCAGGAGATATTTTGATTGGTAAGATTACTCCAAAAGGAGAATCAGACCCAACTCCTGAAGAAAAATTGTTGCGTGCCATCTTTGGTGACAAAGCAGGTGATGTTAAGGATGCTTCATTGAAAGCTTCTCCATCATTGAGAGGTGTGGTAATCGACAAGAAATTGTTCTCCCGCTCCATCAAGGATAAGAGAAAACGTTCCGAAGATAAAGAGGCCATCGCCAGATTGGAAATGGACTACGAAGTGAAGTTCCAACAACTGAAAGATGAATTGATCGAGAAATTGTTCAGTTTGATCAGTGGAAAAACATCACAAGGGGTAATCAACGATTTGGGTGAAGAAGTACTTCCAAAAGGAAAGAAATACACCATCAAAATGTTGAACTCCGTAGACGATTTCGCTCACTTGGTTGGAGGAAGCTGGACAACGGACGACGCTACCAATGCATTGGTTGCTGACTTGTTGCACAACTACAAAATCAAATTGAACGATATTCAAGGTAACCTAAGAAGGGACAAGTTTACCATCTCCGTAGGGGATGAGCTTCCTGCAGGTATCATGAAGTTGGCCAAAGTTTACATCGCCAAAAAGCGTAAGCTTAAAGTTGGTGATAAAATGGCAGGTCGTCACGGTAACAAAGGTATTGTTGCCCGTATCGTTCGTCAAGAGGATATGCCATTCTTGGAAGACGGAACCCCAGTGGACATTGTATTGAATCCACTTGGTGTACCATCAAGGATGAACATTGGTCAGATTTACGAAACCGTATTGGGATGGGCCGGACAAAAATTGGGTCAGAAATATGCGACACCAATTTTCGATGGAGCCTCGTTGGATCAAATCAACAAGATTACCGATGAAGCAGGTGTTCCAAGATTTGGACATACCTACCTATATGACGGTGGAACAGGCCAGCGTTTTGATCAACGTGCAACCGTTGGTGTTATCTACATGTTGAAACTAGGTCACATGGTAGACGACAAAATGCACGCAAGATCTATTGGACCATACTCATTGATTACACAGCAACCATTAGGTGGTAAGGCACAGTTTGGTGGTCAGCGTTTTGGAGAGATGGAAGTTTGGGCATTGGAAGCCTACGGCGCATCATCTACCCTTAGGGAAATATTGACCGTTAAGTCGGATGATGTTATCGGAAGGGCCAAGACCTATGAGACCATTGTAAAAGGTGAGACCATGCCAGAACCTGGATTGCCAGAATCTTTCAATGTATTGATGCACGAACTTAAAGGTTTGGGCTTGGATATCCGTTTGGAAGAATAGAATACTATATACATTAACTATATCATCACCATATTGTTATGGCTAGAATAAAAGATAATAACGCACAAAAAAGGTTCAACAAAATTTCTATAGGATTGGCCTCTCCGGAGTCTATCTTGGCCGAGTCCCGTGGCGAAGTGTTGAAACCTGAAACCATTAACTATAGAACGCACAAACCAGAGCGTGATGGGTTGTTCTGCGAGCGTATTTTTGGTCCTGTAAAGGATTATGAATGTGCCTGTGGTAAATACAAGAGAATCCGTTACCGTGGAATCGTTTGTGACCGTTGTGGTGTTGAAGTGACGGAGAAAAAAGTACGTAGAGATCGCGTAGGGCACATTAACCTTGTAGTTCCTGTGGCACACATCTGGTACTTCCGTTCGCTGCCAAACAAAATAGGATACCTTTTGGGATTGCCATCCAAAAAGTTGGACATGATCATATACTACGAAAGGTATGTGGTTATCCAGCCCGGTATTGCCAAAGGTCCAGAAGGTGAGGAAATCAATAAAATGGATTTCTTGACCGAGGAAGAATACTTGAACATTTTGGAATCCATCCCTACCGAGAACCAATACTTGGAGGATAATGATCCAAACAAGTTCATCGCCAAAATGGGTGCCGAGTGTTTGATTGACATATTGTCCAGAATCGATTTGGAGCAATTGTCTTACGAACTACGTCACAAGGCGAACACTGAAACCTCAAAACAACGTAAAACTGAAGCCCTGAAACGTCTTCAGGTAGTGGAAGCTTTGCGTGAGTCGCAAAACAACAGGGAGAATAATCCTGAGTGGATGATCATGAAGGTGATTCCAGTGATTCCACCGGAATTGCGTCCATTGGTACCGTTGGATGGTGGACGTTTTGCCACATCCGATTTGAACGACTTGTACCGTAGGGTGATTATCCGTAACAACCGTTTGAAGCGTTTGATGGAAATCAAAGCACCAGAGGTGATTTTGAGGAACGAAAAACGTATGCTTCAGGAATCTGTTGATTCCCTTTTTGATAACACAAGAAAGGCATCTGCGGTAAAAACAGAATCTAACAGACCATTAAAGTCCCTTTCTGATTCATTGAAAGGTAAACAAGGACGTTTCCGTCAAAACCTATTGGGTAAACGTGTGGATTATTCTGCTCGTTCCGTAATTGTTGTTGGACCGGAATTGAACTTGTACGAATGTGGTCTACCTAAAGATATGGCAGCCGAGCTTTACAAGCCATTCATTATCCGTAAATTGATTGAAAGAGGTATTGTAAAAACGGTTAAATCTGCCAAAAAGATTATTGACAAGAAAGAGCCCGTAGTTTGGGATATTCTTGAAAATGTTCTTAAAGGACACCCAGTATTGTTGAACCGTGCCCCCACATTGCACAGATTGGGTATACAAGCTTTCCAGCCTAAACTTATAGAAGGTAAGGCGATACGTTTGCACCCATTGGCATGTACCGCATTTAACGCGGATTTTGATGGGGATCAGATGGCAGTCCACTTGCCATTGGGGCCAGAGGCTATTTTGGAAGCACAATTATTGATGTTGGCTTCTCAGAACATCCTTAACCCAGCAAACGGTTCTCCGATTACCGTACCATCACAGGATATGGTATTGGGTCTATATTATATGACCAAACACAAAAAATCTACCAAAGAAGAACCTGTTATGGGTGAAGGACTTACCTTCTATTCTTCTGAAGAAGTAGAAATAGCCTTTAACGAGAAAAAAGTTTCGCTTAATGCTGGAATCAAGGTAAGAGCGAAAGATTTTAACGAAGAAGGTGAATTGGTCTATCAAATTATTGAAACCACAGTAGGTCGTGTATTGTTCAACACAGAAGTGCCAGAACAAGCAGGATTCATCAACCAGGTATTGAACAAGAAAGCCCTAAGGAATATTATTGGGGACATTCTTGCTGTTACCGATGTGCCTACTACCGCGGCGTTCTTGGATAAGATTAAATCCATGGGTTACGATTTCGCCTTCAAAGGCGGTCTATCCTTTAGTTTGGGTGATATTATTATTCCTGCAGAAAAGCAGGATATGATCGGTGAGGCAAACGAGCAGGTCGATGGTATTATGATGAACTATAACATGGGACTTATCACCAACAATGAGCGATATAACCAGGTTATTGATGTTTGGACATCTACCAACGCCATGTTGACCGAATTGGCCATGAAGCGAATTCGTGAAGACAAGCAAGGATTTAACTCTGTATATATGATGTTGGATTCAGGTGCAAGGGGGTCCAAAGAGCAGATTCGTCAGTTGACAGGTATGCGTGGATTGATGGCCAAGCCTAAAAAATCCACAGCGGGTGGTGGAGAGATTATCGAAAACCCGATTCTTTCGAACTTTAAGGAAGGATTGTCGATTTTGGAATACTTTATCTCTACACACGGTGCACGTAAAGGTCTTGCGGATACCGCTTTGAAAACAGCGGATGCGGGTTACTTGACCAGACGTTTGGTGGATGTTTCACAAGATGTGATCGTGAACAGCGAAGATTGTGAAACCTTGAGAGGTATCGAGGTTGAACCATTAAAGAAAAACGAGGAGATTGTTGAAACCTTAGGTGAGAGAATCTTGGGTAGGGTATCGTTGCACGATGTGTACAACCCATTGACCGAAGAACTTGTGCTGAAAGCAGGACAGGAAATCAATGAAGCCGATGTAAAAAGGGTGGAAGCTGCTCCAATCGAGAAAATAGAAGTAAGATCTCCATTGACTTGTGAGGCGCCACAGGGAATCTGTGCCAAATGTTACGGTAGAAACCTTGCCACCAATAAAATGGTACAACGAGGTGAAGCTGTAGGTGTTGTTGCTGCACAGTCCATTGGTGAGCCTGGTACACAGTTAACGTTGCGTACCTTCCACGTGGGTGGTATTGCAGGTAACATTTCAGAGGATAACAAGTTGGAGTCCAAGTTTGATGGTATTGCAGAGATTGAAGACCTAAGACTTGTAGCAGGAGAAAACAGTGAAGGTGGTAAAACCAACATTGTCATTTCCAGAACTTCTGAAGTTAAGATCGTTGATCCAAAAACAGGAATCACATTAAGTACAAACAACATTCCTTACGGTTCTCAATTGTTCATCAAGAATGGTGAGAAGATTACCAAAGGAACTGTGATTTGTGAATGGGATCCATATAATGGTGTGATTGTTTCTGAGTTCGCTGGGCAAATTGCTTACGAAAACATTGAGCAAGGGGTTACCTATCAAGTTGAAATCGATGAACAAACCGGTTTCCAAGAGAAAGTAATTTCTGAATCTAGAAACAAAAAACTTATTCCAACCTTGTTGATCAAGGATGGTAAAGGTGAAACATTACGTTCTTATAACTTACCGGTTGGTTCCCACTTGATGATCGATGATGGTGAGAAGGTGAAAGAAGGTAAAATCTTGGTGAAAATCCCACGTAAATCTGCTAAGGCAGGTGATATTACAGGTGGTCTTCCAAGGGTAACCGAGCTGTTTGAAGCACGTAACCCATCCAATCCAGCCGTTGTATCCGAGATTGATGGTGTTGTTTCCTTCGGTAAGATCAAGCGTGGTAACCGTGAGATTATTATTGAGTCCAAGACAGGTGATATCAAAAAGTACTTGGTTAAATTGTCCAACCAGATTTTGGTTCAGGAAAATGACTACGTACGTGCAGGTATGCCATTGTCCGACGGTTCTATTACTCCGGAAGACATCTTGTCTATCAAAGGGCCATCTGCGGTACAGCAATACTTGGTGAACGAAGTACAGGAAGTGTACCGTTTACAGGGTGTGAAAATCAACGATAAGCACTTTGAGGTTGTTGTGAGACAAATGATGCGTAAGGTAAAAATCCAAGATCCGGGAGATACCATTTTCTTAGAGAATCAGTTGGTTCACAAAGACGACTTTATCAACGAGAATGATGAAATCTTTGGTAAGCAAGTTGTTGAGGATGCCGGCGATTCCGAAAGATTGAAACCAGGACAGATTTTGACTGTACGTGAACTAAGGGACGAGAATTCAATTCTTAGAAGAGAGGACAAGACCTTGGTGACTGCAAGAGATGCTGTGGCAGCAACTGCTACACCGATCTTGCAAGGTATTACAAGAGCATCGTTGCAGACGAAGTCCTTTATCTCGGCAGCATCGTTCCAGGAAACAACTAAAGTATTGAACGAAGCCGCTGTAAGTGGTAAAATAGATACCTTGGAAGGATTGAAAGAGAATGTAATTGTAGGTCACAAGATTCCGGCCGGTACAGGTATGAGGGATTATGACAGTATCATTGTAGGTTCTAAAGAGGAGTACGATGAAATCATGGCCCGAAAAGAGGAATTCAAATTCTAAATAAAAACAAACCCTGGCCATTAGGTCGGGGTTTTTCTTTTTAATACAACTACAAAAGTATGGCTGAAGAAAAGAAAAAACAGAAACAGATCAACATAGAGTTGGATGAAAAGACTGCGGAAGGAACGTATTCCAATTTGGCAATTATCAACCACTCCGTATCCGAATTTGTTGTGGACTTTATAAGCTTAATGCCGGGAGCCCCGAAGGCGAAGGTTAAGAGCAGGGTAATTTTAACGCCACAGCATGCCAAAAAACTGCTTAAGGCATTGAATGATAATGTAAGCAGGTTTGAAAAGGCACACGGACCAATACAAGACTACGAACAACCAGCAATACCATTAAATTTTGGACCCACTGGAGAAGCATAAAAAAAGCCCTGAATCATCAGGGCTTTTTTATTGTACTTTATTTTAGCCAATCCTTCTGAATGCCTTTTTTCGAAAAAGAGATAAGGTAAAGCCCGATAATGATCACAATTACGGGCATAGCGTAGGTAGAGGGACCAAAGGCCTCTACTGCGTTCGAAATGAATAGCCAGTGGATAAATTGTGCCACGGCCGCAATCAAGGAGATAATAAAAAGCGGCTTCGCCCATTTTTTACGAACCAAAAGGCCAATTGATGCAATAGTTCCAGAAAATACGGCAATAGCGAATGCTGCTGTGGCCCAAGCAGGGATTCCTTCAAAAGCTTCGCGTTGCGCTTGATCCAAAGTTTCTAAAATAGCCTGTTGGTTAAAAGCTTGGTTGAGATAATTAAAAGCACCTATTAAATTCCATAGAAGTGCGATAACGCTCACCACCCAGAACCAGGTTGGTGGTTTTACTGAAGTCGTCATAATATCTTTTATTTAATTGGTTATGTTATCCAATGTACAAAAAAAAGATACATGAAGCATCCAATGTACTCATATTCAGAATACTGTGAGCTATAGAATATTGAATTTTACTCGAACTCCGAAGTGTAGTGCAACTTTACCGAAGGATATTTTTGTTGCGTCATTTGTAAAGAAAAGGGTGAGTCTGCCAAAAATACTAATTGCCCTCTTTTATCCGTGGCCAAAAACTTTTGTTTTACGCGTTTAAACTCTTTAAATTCTTCGTTGTTTTCATCTTCGGCCTCCACCCAGCAGGCTTTGTGTACGGGAAAGTTCTCGTAGGTACATTTTGCACCGTATTCGTGTTCCAATCTATATTGGATTACTTCATATTGCAAAGCTCCAACAGTACCGATTACTTTACGTCCGTTCAATTCCAAAGTAAACAACTGGGCTACTCCTTCATCCATAAGCTGGTCAATACCCTTGTACAATTGTTTTGCCTTCATGGGGTCGGCATTATTGATGTACCTAAAGTGTTCCGGAGAAAAGCTTGGTATCCCTTTGTAATGTAATTCTTCCCCACTGGTCAATGTGTCCCCGATCTTAAAGTTTCCAGTATCATGAAGACCGACAATATCCCCTGGATAGGATATATCCACAATTTCCTTTTTCTCGGCAAAAAATGCATTGGGACTGGAGAACTTTAGTTTTTTACCCTGTCTAACATGTAAATAGGGGATGTTCCTTTCAAAAGTACCTGATACAATTTTTATAAATGCTAAACGATCTCGGTGTTTAGGATCCATATTGGCGTGTATCTTAAAAACAAAACCGGAAAAATCCTTTTCATTGGCATTTACTAAACGTTCTTCTGCTTTTTTGGGTCGTGGAGATGGGGCAATGTTCACAAAGCAATCCAAAAGCTCTCGTACTCCAAAATTATTCAAGGCAGAACCAAAAAAGACAGGTTGTAATTCGCCTTTTAAATAAGCCTCTTTATCAAAATCCGGATAAACCCCAGCCACAAGTTCCAAATTATCCCTCAATTCATCGGCTGCATTGGCCCCTATGATTTCTTCCAGCTCTGGATTGTCCAAGTTATCAAAAGCAATGGTTTCTTCAATGTTCTTTTTACTATTACCGCTAAAAAGATTAATGTTCTTTTCGTAGATGTTGTAGATACCCTTGAAATCATATCCCATTCCAATGGGAAAACTTAGTGGAGTTACTTTCAAGCCTAGTTTTTGTTCAACTTCATCAAGAAGGTCAAAAGCATCTTTACCTTCGCGGTCCAATTTGTTGATGAATACGATCATCGGAATATTCCGCATACGGCAAACTTCTACCAGTTTCTCAGTCTGTTCCTCTACACCTTTGGCCACATCAATTACCACAATAACACTGTCAACAGCGGTCAAAGTTCGGAAAGTATCCTCTGCAAAATCTTTGTGCCCAGGTGTATCCAGAATATTTATTTTCTTGTCCTTATAAATAAAGGCCAATACGGAAGTAGCTACAGAAATACCCCTTTGGCGCTCAATTTCCATAAAATCGCTCGTAGCCGACTTTTTGATTTTATTGCTTTTTACGGCACCAGCTTCCTGGATTGCACCACCGAACAACAGTAATTTTTCGGTCAAGGTTGTTTTTCCGGCATCAGGGTGGGAGATAATGCCAAAAGTTCTTCGTTTTGCTATTTCCTTTTCAAATTCCATCAACAAAAATTTCGGCAAAAATAGGGGATTTATATGTTTTGCCACTCATTTTTAAGAGGATTCGGGATTGTTAATATAATTGGAAAAAAATAAAGGATTTAAACTAGTCAAAACCAAAAAGAAAAGTAATTTTCGCCTGTTTTAATTTCACTGGCCATCCTACTTGGAAAGTATTCATTTGCAAAACAGGTAGATGAGGTAAGTAATGATGAGGAAATCGCCTTTTATCGATTAAAATAGGAGGTAATTGTCAAATAGTTTAACTATGTGACGTAATTGAGTTAATGTGTGTCGAAAGGACAGTGACATTAAAACAAACAAGAAAACCCCAATTTTCTTACAATTACGAGAACCACTTTTAGCCATGGTGATTAGTTGACCAAAACTTATCATTTATGGAGAACTTTACTTTTGTGAGACTAAGGAATTACGTAGCTCAAAAATTCACCTTTATGGTGTTGATTTTGATATTTGGGCTTACTTCGTCCTTTAGTTTTGCCCATTTATATACCCCTTCTTATTTCAATAATTCTGTTGTTCTTGGTGAGGTGGCCCATGGAACAACCCCTGTATGGAACACTAGCAGTTTGTGGCATCCCTTGATGGCAGAATTATCGAATGAAGATTGTGATGGCGACGGGGTTACATGTTCACAAGAAAATGAAGATGGTACAGACCCCAATGACCCTTGTGATTTTATATTGGAGCATCAGAATTGTTCTCCATCTGAAACTTGGAAAAAAGACGATTGTGATGGCGATGGTGTGAGCAATGGACAGGAGAAAGAAGATGGTACAGACCCATTGGACCCATGTGATTTTGTGCTGGCACATCAGGATTGTTCACCGTCCGAAGAATGGAAGAAGGACGATTGTGATGGTGATGGTGTGAGCAATGGACAGGAGAAAGAAGATGGTACAGACCACAATGACCCTTGTGATTTTGTATTGGAGCATCAGAATTGTTCTCCATCTGAAACTTGGAAAAAAGACGATTGCGATGGTGATGGTGTGACCAACGGACAGGAAAAAGAAGATGGTACAGACCTATTGGACCCATGTGATTTTGTATTGGAGCATCAGAATTGTTCTCCATCTGAAACTTGGAAAAAAGACGATTGCGACGGGGATGGTGTGACCAACGGACAGGAGAAAGAAGATGGTACAGACCCATTGGACCCTTGTGATTTTGTGCCGGAACATCAGGATTGTTCACCATCCGAAGAATGGAAAAAAGACGATTGCGACGGTGATGGAGTGACCAATGGACAAGAAAATGAAGATGGCACCGATCCACAAGATCCATGCGATTTTGTGCTGGACAGTCAAACCGTTGCTCCTGATTCTACCTGGAACAGTTCCGACTGTGATGGCGATGGGGTTAGCAATGGTGATGAGAAGGAAGATGGAACGGATCCATTGGACCCATGTGACTATAATCCAGAAAGTATAACACTTCCACAAAGTGGCGACTACCTCGATGCAGATTGTGATGGCGATGGTGTGACCAACGAAAAGGAGAATGAAGATGGCACCGATCCACAAGATCCATGCGATTTTGTGCTGGACAGTCAAACCGTTGCTCCTGATTCTACCTGGAACAGTTCCGACTGTGATGGCGATGGGGTTACCAATGGTGATGAGAAGGAAGATGGAACGGACCCATTGGATCCATGCGACTATAATCCAGAAAGTATAACCCTTCCACAATCAGCAGATTGGGAGGCACTTGATTGCGATGATGACGGCAATCCAAATGAAACAGACCCAGACCCATTAATGGCCAATGCCAATGATGACTTTGGTTCAACTCCTGCAGTTACACAAGTAGCAATAAATATTTTAGAGAATGACGACTATCTACCAAATAATGCCTCAAACAATGTAGGTGTTACCAATTTATCAAGAATTGGTGGCGACGCATCCGGTGTTGTTACTTTTGATGACGAAACTGGTTTCGTGAACTATATACCTGTAGCCTCTGAATCCAATTCAACAGTTACTATAATTTACCAAGTCTGTAATGTATTGCCCAACCCTAGTGTATGTGCTTCTGCAACTATATATATTGAGGTAGGCGCCAATACTTTGGATGCTATCGATGATGCTTATATGGTAGAAACCGGAGACGGTGGAATTATCCCCGATAACAATGTATTGTCCAACGATACTTACAACGGCGAACCGGTAACCTTGGCCGATGTCATTTTGACCTCAACACCAACGGAGCAGCTTGTCATCAACGAGGATGGAAGCGTAAGTGTTGTGCCCGGAACCGAAGCTGGAACTTACACCATCGATTATACCATTTGCGATGCAGCTGATTCTGGAAATTGCGATACAGCTACGGTAACCGTTGAGGTAATGCAGGGAGCTGGAAATATCATCGATGCGGTTGATGATGCCTACGCCGCTGAAACAGGCGATGATGGTACGGTCCCAGATAGCAACGTATTGTCCAACGATACTTACAATGGTGAACCTGCAACCTTGGAGGATGTCGTTCTGACATCGACGCCCACGGAGCAGCTTGTCATCAACGAGGATGGAAGCGTAAGCGTCGTGCCTGGAACCGTGGCTGGAACTTACACCATCGATTATACCATTTGCGATGCAGCTGATTCTGGAAATTGCGATACAGCTACGGTAACCGTTGAGGTAATGCAGGGAGCTGGAAATATCATCGATGCGGTGGACGATAATTATACCGCAAGCATAGGGGAAGATGGTGCGATTGCAGACAGTAATGTATTGTCCAACGATACTTACAACGGCGAACCGGTAACCTTGGCCGATGTCATTTTGACCTCCACGCCCACGGAGCAGCTTGTCATCAACGAGGATGGAAGCGTAAGCGTTGTGCCCGGAACCGAGGCTGGAACTTACACCATCGATTATACCGTTTGCGATGTTATGGATGTGAACAATTGCGATACTGCAACAGTGACTGTGGAGGTAATGCAAGATATGGGCAATGCTATCAATGCTGTAGATGATTCATATACCACAACTACTGGTGATGGCGGGGAAATCCCAGAAAGCAATGTATTGTCCAACGATACATACAACGAGGAACCTGTTACACTTGCTGATGTCATATTGACCTCTACACCAACAGATGAATTAACCATCAACGAAGATGGTAGTGTAAGCGTGGTGCCAGGTACTGAAGCAGGGACCTATACTATTGAATACACAATCTGCGATGTTATGGATGTGAACAATTGTGATTCTGCTACAGTAACTGTTGAGGTAATGCAAGGAGCAGATAATATTATCGATGCAGTTGATGATGGTTACAACGCCGGTTCAGGAGGTGGTATTATTGCAGATAGTGATGTATTGTTCAACGATACTTTAAACGATGAAACCGTATCCTTGATAGACGTCATATTGACTTCTACACCAACAAATGAATTAACCATAAACGAAGATGGTAGTGTTAGGGTTAATCCGGGAACAGTAGCGGGTACTTACACCATTGATTATACTATTTGTGAAGCAGCAAATCCAGATAATTGCGATTCGGCTACGGTTACAGTAATAGTTGAAGATATTGAAGTAAATCAAATGTTGACCCCAAATGGGGATTTAAAAAATGACTTTTTGTTTATTCGTGGTGTGGAATTCATCAAATCGAGCACACTTAAAATATTCAACCGTTGGGGAACTCAGGTATTTGAGGGCAGTAACTATGATAATGTGAACAATGTTTTCGATGGGCGAGTAAGGGGTAAATCAGCCCTAAGTGTCAACGATTACCTACCTGCAGGGGTTTATTTTTATATATTTAATTACGAAACCGAACAGGGTAGTTTTACAGACTCCGAATACATTTATATAAGCAGATAACAATATTGATAGAATGATAAAAAAGCATTTTTTAACTACGTTATTGTTTATTGGGATTGTATGCACGGGTGCAATGGCCCAGCAGGATGCCCAGTACACGCAATACATGTACAATACATTGAGTGTTAATCCTGCTTATGCTGGATCAAGGGGACAACTTAGTTTTGCGGGGTTGTACAGATCCCAGTGGGTAGGCTTGGATGGAGCTCCTGAAACCTTTACTTTAAATCTGCACTCTCCCATACAGAATAGTAGATTGGGATACGGTATCTCAATCGTAAATGACAATATCGGGGACGGGGTTGTACAGGAAACCTATCTCGATGCCGTCGTATCCTACACCATTGATGTTTCTATGGATGCCAAATTATCTTTTGGTTTAAAGGCCGGAGGAAATATGTTGAGTCTAGACTTCAACGGACTTAGGAATTTCGACCAAGAAGTAGTCAATCAAAATAATATTGATAATAGGTTCACGCCTAATTTTGGCCTTGGAATCTATTATCATACAGATAAGTTTTATGCCGGAGTTTCTGCACCCAATGTTTTGGAATCGGAATATTTTGATAATGATAACTCAAGTGATGGTGTCAACTTTCTATCTGCAGAACGCATGAATATTTATTTGATCACAGGATATGTGTTCGATATAGGAGCAGATTTGCAATTTAAGCCAGCCTTGCTAACAAAAGCCGTTGGGGGGGCACCATTACAAGTAGATCTTTCCGCAAGCTTCCTGTTTGCGAATAAATTTAGTTTTGGGGCAGCTTACCGTTGGGATGCTGCAGTTAGTGGTTTGGTCGGTTTTCAAGTATCTGAGCAGATTATGTTGGGATTGGCCTATGATCGTGAAACAACAGAATTGGGAGGAACACAATTCAACGACGGATCTTTTGAGGTGTTCCTAAGATTGGAATTGCTAAAATCATTCCAGAGAACCATATCACCAAGATTCTTTTAATCTAGTTTAGAATGCTGAAAAGAATACTCACATTATTGATTATCGTTAGCGGATGCTTGGTAAAAGTAACCGCGCAACAGGATAGTATTCCCGATAAGCAGATTTCCAGGGTAATGGAAAGGGCCGATGAAAAATACAAACAGTATTCTTTTAGTCCAGCAATCGATATTTATAAAAAAGTGTTGGATAAAGGATATAGCTCGCCTGATTTGTTAAAAAAATTGGGGAACTCTTATTACTTTAATGCCAAGTACCAAGAAGCAACCGATACATATACAAAACTAGAAGAAACCTATCCAGATGAAATGTCCGTTGAGGATGTTTTCCGATATGCACAGAGTTTAAAGTCGGTTGGGGACTATGATTCGGCTGCACGTGTCATGGAGGATTTTAGAGAAATGACCTCTTCCATGGTGGATTTTGACGAGGATTACATGGCAAAAATCGAGGAGAACTCAGGAAGATATACGGTAAAGCCGTTCCCATATAACAGTAAATATTCGGATTTTGCCGCTGCCTATTATAAGAAGGGGCTCATTTTTGCTTCTGATCGCGATACAGGAAATTTTGCTCGATATAGGCATACTTGGAATGCAAGGGATTTTTTAGACTTATACAAGGTCAACGCGGATAGTGTATCCAACGAGAATGTGGTAAAATTGGAAGGTGAAGTCAATACAAGACTTCATGAATCTACTTCGGTAGTGACCAAAGATGGTACTACCATGTATTTTACCAGAAATAATTTCATGGATGGTAGAAAGAAAAAAGATGAGGAAGGAATCATTCGATTAAAGATTTATAGTGCAGATAATATTAATGGAGAATGGACCAATATTGTGGAACTTCCTTTTAACAGTGACTCCTACTCCGTGGCACACCCAATGTTGAGCCCAGATGGCAAGAAACTGTATTTTGTCTCCGATATGCCAGGTAGTTTGGGGGAGTCAGATATTTTTGTAACGGATATTATTGGTGATGGTACCTATGGTCCTATTAAAAATTTGGGAGATAATATCAACACAATAGCTAGGGAAACCTTCCCTTACATCACCAAAGATGGAGTGTTGTATTTTTCTTCTGATGGCCACCAAGGATTGGGGGGCTTGGATGTTTTTGCTACCAAGATTGCATATAACGATTATACCCAGCCCATAGTTAATGTTGGGAAACCCGTAAATACACCTAAGGATGATTTCTCGTATATTTTCGATTCAGAAAGCAAAACGGGATACTTCTCATCGAATAGAGACGGAGGTATGGGGGATGATGATATCTATGAATTTGTGGAGAACGAACCACTCACATTAGACTGTATTCAGGAAGTAATGGGAACGGTCAGGGATCGAATTTCAAACGAAGTTTTAGCAGGAGCTACCGTAAAGATTATCGACGAGGAAAACAACGAGATTTCATCTACCATTACTGATTCTGATGGTAACTATATTCTACAATTGGATTGCTCCAAAGGTAATTTTGTAAGAGCCTCCAGAGACGGTTATGTGCCGGCTGAGGAATATTTACCTATTTCTGATGGAAAACCTAGAATCGTGGATTTCTATTTGGAACGAGATGTGGTCACTGGAGGTTTTGGCGATGACTTGGCAAAGCTATTACAGTTGAGTACTATCTATTTCGATTTAAACAAGTTCAACATCAGACCTGATGCGGAAATAGAGATTCAAAAAGTCATTGTGGCCATGGAAAAATACCCGAGTTTAAAGATTAAGGTAAACTCTCATACCGATAGTCGAGGCATTGACGCCTATAACCTTTGGTTGTCACAAAAAAGAGCTGAGTCTACGGTTAATTATATGATTTCCAAAGGTATATCTCCTGATAGGTTACAGGGCGAAGGATTTGGAGAGACCAGATTGGTCAACGATTGTGTGAACGGTGTTCAATGTTCAGAAGAACAACATCAACTTAACAGAAGATCTGAATTTATCATATTTGAATAAGGGATAAAAAGTAAGTTTAAAAAAAACGGCCCTCTTTTTTTGAGGGTCGTTTTTTTTGTTGATTTATCTTCCAAAGGGTTGCTTCGACTGCTGGTAATCAGTTCATTTTTTGCTGGTCTAATAAGAGATTTTATGTATGGTATTAATCGGTATAATTGGGCTAATCGGCGAACTGTCTTAAAAAAAATGTAAAAAAAATATAAGGGTAACCTCAACATTTGTAGGTTAGACAGTAGGATTCCATCTGTTCACAACAATTATTTTCTACGCTTAATAGTGAGGGTAATTTTGTATTCGGTTTAAAATTCGGTGTATTGAATCACAAAAGAATTTAAGAACCAGAAGTTTAAAGAATCAACAAAATTACAGCATAGAACCTCAACTAATAGTAACCTCATGAAAAAGAGCATACTTGCACTAATGTTCCTGCTTTTTTCAGGAATTGCCTTTTCTCAAACCACAGTAACCCTTCAGGACCAATGTAATTGTGAAGTTCTGAAAGGAACAGATGTTTCTAGCTCAGGTGCGGTAACCCCCACAGGAGCGGATTTGGGAGATATTTATGTAAATACCAATACTGGCACTATTTATTTTTGGGATGGTAATTCATGGGAGCTTACAGCCTCAGATAGTCAGCAGTTGACTGGTTTTACTTTTAATGATGTTACAAATATTTTGTCCCTCTCTTTAGAGGATGGAGGAAATGTAAATGTCGATTTAAGTAGTTTGAGTGATGTCCTTGCAGATTCCAATACTACGGTAACTTCATTTGATATTGATGGTGCGAACACTAATTTAGTGATTACCGATTCTGACGCCAATTCTTATGCTGTAGCTTTGGCCGATCTTGCCGCTTTGATAAATACTGATAATCAAACGCTTAATGAAGTTTTGGTTCAAGGTAACGATGCCGGAGGTTCGGCGATTACCAATCTGGCCGATCCTACAGCAGCACAGGATGCCGCTACCAAGGCGTATGTTGACAGCACGGCGGATGACGATATCACGGGGGTGAGCTTTAACGGTGGTACCAACGAGGTGACCGTGAGCGAGGGAGCGACGAGCTTCTCAGCGGACCTGTCCTCTTTGGAAGAGAGTGCTGACATTGCGGCCAATGCCACGGACATCGCGACGAACACTGCGGCTATATCGACCAATACAACGGACATAGCCGCGAACACAGCTGATATCACCACGAATGCTTCGAATATCTCAACGAATACAACAAATATTTCTGCAAATGCAGCTGATATCTCAACCAATACAACGGATATTGCTACGAACGCTTCGAATATCTCAGCAAACGCTTCTGATATAGCAACTAACACGGCAGATATCACTACCAACACTGCCGATATCAGCACGAATGCCTCGAATATCTCAAGCAATACAACAAACATTGTGACGAACGCTTCCGACATCTCAACGAATACAACAAATATTACTGCAAATACAGCTGATATTACCACGAACGCTTCGGACATCGCGACGAACACTGCAGCAATAGCAACCAATACAACTGACATCGCCACCAATACGACTGATATTGCAACCAATGCTTCGGATATCGCCACCAACACAACTGACATTGCGAACCATATCGCCGCGGACGGTGATCTATCTTCCACGAACGAGATACAGAACATCGAGGAAGTGCTCACCGACGGCAACGATGCCAACGGACTTGTACTGACCGGACTTGGAGCCCCGACGGTGGCGAGTGACGCGGCCACCAAGGCTTATGTTGACAGCACGGCGGATGACGACATCACGGGAGTGAGCTTTAACGGTGGTACCAACGAGGTTACCGTGAGCGAGGGAGCGACGAGCTTCTCAGCGGACCTGTCCTCTTTGGAGGAGAGTGCCGACATTGCGGCCAAT